>CAWILI010000029.1:0-74548 GCA_963836825.1 uncultured Actinomycetota bacterium | reverse complement strand
CACGACGACGTCATGGCCCTCGTCGACCAGGCGCTTGCCCTCTTCGAGCATCGTGTAGGTCTTGCCGACGCCGGGAGCGGCGCCGAGGAGAACCCGAAGCCGCCCCCGTCTCATGCGCCCGCTCCTCAGCCCAGCTCTGCGAGGGCGAGGTTCAGCTGCAGCACGTTCACCGTCGGCTCGCCCAGGTACCCGAGGTCCCGTGCCTGAATCCTAGACTCCACGAGGTCGGCGACCTCGGATTCGGGCAGGCCGCGGGCCTCGGCGACACGGGCGACCTGCAGCCGCGCGTACTCGGGGCTGATGTGCGGGTCGAGACCCGAGCCCGATGCGGTCACCGCGTCGGCCGGGACATCCGCCTCGGAGACGCCGTTGAACTCGGCGACCTGCGCCTTGCGCTCCTCGATCGCGGCGATCAGGTCCTCGTTCTCGGGGCCGTAGGTTGCTGCCGCTCGACGCACCGGCGTCGTAGCCGTCGCCGGCCGCCGACGGGCGGGGCTGGAACCACTCGGGGAGCGGGTTGCCGTCGGCGTCGCTGAACGACTGGCCGATGAGCGCGGAGCCCACGACCTCGTCGCCCGACTTCACCACGGACCCGTTCGCCTGGGCGGGCAGGATGACCTGCCCGATGCCGGTGACGACGATCGTGTACGCGACGCCGAGCACCAGCGTGAAGAGCAGCATCGCGCGGATCGCCACCCAGTGGGTGCGGACCGCCGTGCGAGTCGTACTCATTGCTCTTGGTTTCCTTTCGCGTCCGGGCCTAGAACCCGGGGATGAGGCGGACGACGAGGTCGATCAGCCAGATGCCGATGAACGGGGCGATGATGCCGCCGACGCCGTAGATGAGCAGGTTGCGGTTCAGCACCGCGGATGCCCCGAGCGGTCGGTACTTCACACCGCGCAGTGCCAGCGGGATCAGGATCACGATGATGATCGCGTTGAAGATGATCGCCGACAGGATCGCCGAGGAGGGCGAGCTGAGCTGCATGATGTTCAGCACCGCGAGCCCCGGGAAGATCCCGGCGAACATCGCGGGGATGATCGCGAAGTACTTCGCGACGTCGTTCGCGATCGAGAACGTCGTGAGCGCGCCGCGCGTGATGAGCAGCTGCTTGCCGATGGCCACGATCTCGATGAGCTTCGTCGGGTCGGAGTCGAGGTCGACCATGTTGCCGGCCTCCTTCGCGGCCGACGTGCCCGAGTTCATCGCCACGCCGACGTCGGCCTGCGCGAGCGCCGGCGCGTCGTTCGTGCCGTCACCGGTCATCGCGACGAGGTTGCCGCCCGCCTGCTCGTGCCTGATCAACGCCATCTTGTCCTCGGGCGTGGCCTCGGCGAGGTAGTCGTCGACGCCGGCCTCGGCCGCGATGGCCTTCGCGGTGAGCGGGTTGTCGCCCGTGATCATCACGGTGCGGATGCCCATCTGGCGCAGCTCGGCGAAGCGCTCGACGAGCCCGTCCTTGACGATGTCCTTCAGGTGGACGACGCCGAGGATGCGCGCCGCGCCGTCGGCGGACTTCTCGCGCGACGACCAGCGGGGTGCCGCCGCTGACGGAGATCGCGTTGACGCGCTCGTCGAGCTCCTCGTGCTCGCTCGACGGGATCCGGCCGCTCTCCTCGACCCAGGCGATGACCGCCGAGCCGGCGCCCTTGCGGACGATCGACCCGTCGGCCAGGTCGAGACCCGACATCCGGGTCTGTGCGGTGAACGGGACGACCTCGCCGGCCGGCGCCGTCTCGTAGCGGATGCCGCGATCGGCCGCGAGCGTCACGATCGACGAGCCCTCGGGTGTCGGGTCGGCGAGCGAGGCGAGCGCTGCGGCCCGCTCGAGCTCGGTGACGTCGACGCCGGGCATCGGCACGAACTCGCTCGCGCGGCGGTTGCCGTGCGTGATCGTGCCGGTCTTGTCGAGGAGCAGCGTCGTGACGTCGCCCGCCGCCTCGACCGCGCGGCCCGACATCGCGAGCACGTTGCGCTGCACGAGGCGGTCCATGCCGGCGATGCCGATGGCCGAGAGGAGCGCGCCGATCGTCGTCGGGATGAGGCAGACGAGCAGGGCGATGAGCACCGTGATGCTCGCCGGGGCCGCCGCGTAGGACGCGATCGGGTTCAGCGTGAGCACGACCACCACGAAGATGATCGAGAGGCTCGCGAGCAGGATGTTCAGCGCGATCTCGTTCGGCGTCTTCTGGCGCGAGGCGCCCTCGACGAGCGCGATCATGCGGTCGACGAAGGTCTCGCCGGGCTTCGACGTGATGCGCACGACGATGCGGTCGGAGAGCACCCGCGTGCCGCCGGTGACCGCGGAGCGGTCGCCGCCGGACTCGCGCACGACCGGGGCCGACTCGCCGGTGATGGCCGACTCGTCGACCGAGGCGATGCCCTGGATGATGTCGCCGTCGCCCGGGATCGACTCGCCCGCCGACACGACGACGATGTCGCCGAGCCGGAGGTCGCCCGACGAGACGTCGCTGATCGGGGTGCGCTCGGCTGCGGCATCCGACACCTCGTCGTACCGCGTGACGAGATGCGCGATCGTCGACGTGCGCGTCTGCCGCAGGGTGTCGGCCTGCGCCTTGCCGCGGCCCTCGGCCACCGACTCGGCGAGGTTCGCGAAGATCACGGTGAGCCAGAGCCAGACGGCGATCGCCCACGAGAACGAGGCGGGCACCGCGGTGCCGCCCGAGACCTCCGGGCCGCCGAGGAACGGCTGCGCGATCGCGACCACCGTGGTGAGCACGGCGCCGATCTCGACGATGAACATGACGGGGTTGTGCCACATCTCGCGCGGGTCGAGCTTGCGGAGGGCGCCCGGCAGCGCCGCGACGATCTGCGCCGGTCCGAATCCGCCCACCGGGCGTTTCGAGGGCGAGCCCATCGGCCGCGGGGTGTGGCCGGTCATTTCAGAGATGGTGGTGGACATGGATCAGTTCAGCCCTTCCGCCAGGGGGCCCAGCGTGAGAACGGGGAAATAGGTGAGGGCGGTGACGAGGACCGTCACGCCGACGAGGAGGCCGACGAACTGCGGCCGATAGGTGGGGAGGGTGCCGGCGGTCGTCGGGACCTTGTCCTGTGCTGCGAGCGAGCCGGCGAGGGCGAGCACGAGCACGATCGGGATGAACCGACCGAGCAGCATCGCGACGCCGAGCGCCGTGTTCAGCCACGGCGTGTTCGCCGTGAGTCCCGCGAAGGCGGAGCCGTTGTTGTTCGACGCACTCGTGAAGGCGTAGAGCACCTCCGACATGCCATGGACGCCGGGGTTCCAGATCGACACGTTCTCGACGTCCTCGCGGACACCGGGGATCGCGAAGCTCAGGGCGGTACCGGCGAGCACGAGCGTCGGCGTGACGAGGATGTAGAGGCTCGCCAGCTTGATCTCGCGCGGGCCGATCTTCTTGCCGAGGTACTCGGGCGTGCGGCCCACCAGGAGGCCGGCGATGAACACCGCGATGACCGCGAGCACGAGCATGCCGTAGAGGCCGGATCCGACGCCGCCGGGGGCGACCTCGCCGAGCATCATGTTCAGCATCGGCATCATGCCGCCGAGCGCGGTGTACGAGTCGTGCATCGAGTTGACCGCACCGGTCGACGTGAGCGTCGTGGACCCGGCGAACAGCGTCGAGGTGAGGATGCCGTAGCGCTGCTCCTTGCCCTCCATCGCGCCGCCGGCGAGCTCGGGCGCGGTGCCCGCGCCGTTCAGCTCGAGCGCGCTGAGCGCGACGAGCGAGACGACGAACGAGCGTCGCCATGACGCGCGAGGATCGCGTAGCCCTGCTTGTTGCTGCCGACCATCTTGCCGAAGGTGCGGGGGAGCGAGAACGGGATGGCGAGCAGGAGCGCGATCTCGAAGAGGTTCGTCCAGCCCGTCGGGTTCTCGAACGGGTGCGAGGAGTTCGCGTTGAAGAACCCGCCGCCGTTCGTGCCGAGCTCCTTGATGACCTCCTGCGAGGCCACCGGGCCGCCGGGCAGGTTCTGCGTGTTGCCGGCGAGCGTCGTGATCTCGGTGAAGCCGTTGAAGTTCTGCACGACGCCGCCCGCGATCAGGATGACCGCGCCGACGATGGCGATCGGGAGCAGCAGCCGGAACGACCCGCGGAACAGGTCGACCCAGAAGTTGCCGATCGTGCCCGAGTTGCGGCGGGCGAAGCCGCGCACGAGGGCGACGGCCACGGCGATGCCGACCGCGGCCGACACGAAGTTCTGCACGGCGAGGCCGGCGAGCTGCACGGTGTAGCCCATGGTGATGTCGGGCGAGTACGACTGCCAGTTCGTGTTCGTCACGAAGGAGGCCGCCGTGTTGAACGACAGCCCCTCGGGAACCGCCGGGAACCCGAGCGAGTACGGCAGCACCGCCTGCGCTCGCTGGAGGATGTAGACGAAGAACACGCCGACGACCGAGAACGCGAGCACGCCGCGCAGGTAGGCGGGCCACGACTGCTCGGAGCGGGGGTCGACGCCGACGAGCCGGTAGAGCCCGCGCTCGACGCGCCAGTCCTTCGTGGAGGTGTAGATGTGCGCCATGTAGTCGCCGAGCGGGCGGTACAGGAGCGCGAGGATCAGGACGAGCGTGGCCGCCTGCAGTATGCCGAGGAGGACGTCCATCAGAACCTCTCAGGTTTGACGAGGGCGTACACCAGGTACACCACAGCGGCGACACCCAACGCGGCAGCGAGGAGTTCGAAGAAGATCACAGCTTCTCGACCCCCCTGGCGATGAGGCCGACGACCACGAACACGGCGATGATGCCGAGGATGTAGATGACGTCGAGCACGAAGACTCCAGATTCGGGATGACGCGGGCCGCAGGGGCGCGGCGGGCGGACAGCATTCCGCTGCACCTGAAATGCAACACCCGCGCCGCCGGGGTGGCGCCGATCCTCACGGATCCCTAACGCGCGTCGACGTCGATCCTCATGCGGCGCTCATCGGCGTTCTCGGCTGCCCCGCGCCCATCGACGATCCTGCGCGTTCGCCGCGCTACCGTTGCCCCATGGGCGCAGCGGAGATCATCTCGGTCGTTTCCGAGGTGATCGGATGGATCGCCCTCGGGTTCGGACTCGCGTGCCTGCTGCTCGCCCTGCTCATCCGCATCGCCGACGGGCGCTGGGTGCGCACCGACGCCGTGGTCGTCGACTACGAGGAGCACAGCGTCATCCGCTGGTTCGCCGAGGGGGCGTTCCACTCGCGCATCCTCGGCTCCGAAGAGCGCGAGCACGTCACTCGGCCAGAAGAGGAACCCGCGTACTACAAGCAGCGCGACCCCGACCGGCTGCGGCTGCACGAACCGCCGGCGGGCCGTCGCGTCGTCCGCAACCTCGGGCTCGTGCTGCTCGGCATCGCGGCGCTCGCGGGTCTCCTCGGGCTCATCCTCATGTTCCTCGAGTGATCGACCCGGCGTAGACCGGGTCGATCAGCGCTCTCGCAGCTCCTCCCATTCGCGCATGAGATCGGGCATGCGGGCATCGATGAACCGGTAGAACCGTGCCATCTCGCGCGCCCGCAGGGCACCCGCGGACTGCTCGTCGCCGATCGCGTCGGCGGCACGATCGCCGAGGTCGGCGATGACGCCGTAGACGGGGCTCTTCGACATGAGCGCCGTGTACCAGGCATCGTCGAGGAACTCCCATCGGTCGCGGCGGCTGCCGGCCTGCGGCACGCGATGGAGGATCCCGATCTGCTCGAGGTAGCGCACCGCGCCCGAGATCGCGGCGGCGCTCACGCCGAGCTGGTCGCCGAGCTCCGACGCCGTGAGCCCGCCCGCCTCCGCGACGAGCAGCGCCATCAGCACCCGCGCCGGCATCCGCGGGAACCCGGCGGCGGTCAGGACCGCGGCCGACTGCTCGACCGTGGCCTTCAGGGACTGCTCGTCGCGCGACATCCGATCAGCCTCTCATCCGCCGCTCGTGACCTCTCGACGTCGCATCGCGAGCACGGCCGCCGCACCGGCGGCGAGGCCGATGGCCAGCATCCAGAGGCCGCCCGACCAGTCGGTGTCGGCTCCTGACGGGACCGGCGAGTGCGCGAACGGCGACAGGTTGTTCAGCCATTCGGGCAGCTGCAGGATCGGCCCGAACGTGCCGAGGATCGCCGCGACCCCGACGATCGTCCAGCCGAGCGGGATGGTGGCGCGCGGCAGGAACGCGAACACGAGCAGCGTCACGCCGAGGAAGACGAGGCACGCGGGCAGCTGTGCCGCGGCCGCCTCGAGCACGTTCGGGATGAGTGATTCGGGGTCGTCGGCCCGCCCGGCTCCGAGCACGCCGGCGATGCCCGCGGCCGCGAGCACCACGACGATCACGATCACGCCGACGATCCAGTACTCGAGCAGCCAGCGCACCCGCGGCACGCGGGTCGAGAGCACGAGCTCGGCGGTGCCGTGCGCCTCCTCCTGGCGCGCGCGGATGCCGACCTGCACGGCGCAGCAGGCGGCGAGGATGCCGACCACGCCGTAGAACGTGGCCACGAACGCCTGCTCGATGGAGGCGTCGTCGCCGATCGCCCGCCGCAGGATCTCGATCACCTGCGGGTTGCTGCCCGCGACGTCGCCGACGACCGACGAGAGCGACGTGGCGAGCAGGCCCGTCGCGATGCCGCCCGCCGTCCACGACAGCAGGATCGAGAGATTGAGCCGCCACGCGAGCCCGAACGAACTCGACAGCACCGGCCCGGCGGTGGCGCGGCCGGCACGGCCGGGCAGCAGGCTCGCACCCTGGTCGCGCACGGACTGCAGCAGGTACACGAACGCGATCACCACGGCTGCGAAGCCGAGCGGAACGAGCAGGGGAGTCAGGTCGTTCTCGACGAACGCCCCGGTGAACTGGCCGTAGCCGATGGGCGACAGCCAGCTGGGCCACGCCGGGGTCACATGCAGCAGGTCGTCGGAGGGCGTGCCCGCCGCGTCGCCGACGCCGCGGAGCAGGTACGCGGCGAGCACGACGGCGACCGAGATGCTGTTCGCGCCGCGCGAGGTGCGGAACAGCTGCGCGGCGAACAGCCCGAAGGCGAGGAAGGCGACGCCCGAGGCGGTCATGGCGGCGCCCGCGACGAACGATCCGTTCACGTCGAGTCCCGCGCCGATGAACGCCAGTGCCACGAACAGGCCGAGCGCGACGTTCGCGAGCACGCCGTGCACCACGGTCGCGGTCGTCGGCGAGATCCGGCCCGCCGGGGTGGAGGCGACGTACTCGGCGCGGCCCTGCTCCTCCTCCATGCGGGTGTGCCGAACGGCGAGGAACGTGCTCATCAGGCCGCCCATCAGCGCGAGCCACGCGAAGAGCAGGAAGAACGCGAAGGCGCCGTCGTCGATGCCGTTCGGCGTGCCGCGGAACACGAGGATCGTTCGCGTGGCGATGGCGATGCCGAGGATCTCGCGCCGATCGCTCTCGTCGCCGATACGTGTCGAACACCGCGCTCACGGCGGCGTAGGCGAGCAGGGCCGTGCCGACGACCCAGAGCGCCAGCTGCAGCCGGTCGCGGCGGAAGCGTTGCTGGAGCAGCACGAGGAATCGGGTCATGAGCGTGGCGCCTGTCCGAGCGTGGCGAACTCGTCGCCGTAGTGGCGGAGGAAGAGCTCCTCGAGCGACGGCGGCGAGACGGTGAGTCCCTTGCACGTCGAGGCGCGCCGAGCTCGGGCAGCACGCCGGCGACTCGGTCGCTGTCGACCGTGAAGCTCACGCGGCCGTGATCGATGAGCAGGTCGTGGGCCCCTTCGACCCCGTCGAACGGCATCGGCACGCTGCTCCGCCGAGAAGGCGATCTCGGTGCGGGTGAGGTGCCGCAGCTCGGCCATCGTGCCGCTCTCGACGGTCTTGCCCTCCTTGATGATCGTCACGCGGTCGCAGAGCTCTTCGACCTCGGACAGGATGTGGCTCGACAGCAGCACGGTCGCCCCGTCGGCGGCGACCCGGTCGATCTCGCGGTTGAAGACCTGCTCCATGAGCGGGTCGAGGCCGCTCGTCGGCTCGTCGAGCAGGTAGAGGTCGGCGGGCGTCGCGAACGCGGCGATGAGCGCGACCTTCTGGCGATTGCCCTTCGAGTAGGCGCGGCCCTTCTTGCGGGGGTCGAACTGGAACACCTCCATGAGGCGCTGCTTGCCGGCCGTGTAGGCGGCCTTGTCGGTCGTTCCTCCGCGGAGGCGGCTCAGGAGGTCGATCGCCTCGCCGCCCGTCAGGTTCGGCCAGAGGCTCACGTCGCCGGGCACGTAGCCGATGCGGCGGTGCAGCGCGGCGGCGTCGGTCCACGGATCGCTGCCGAAGAGGGTCGCCTCGCCGCCCGATGCGCGTGCGAGACCGAGCAGGATGCGAATGGTCGTGGACTTCCCTGCGCCGTTCGGGCC
The DNA here is from genome assembly GCA_963836825.1 of uncultured Actinomycetota bacterium. Classification (GTDB taxonomy): domain Bacteria; phylum Actinomycetota; class Actinomycetes; order Actinomycetales; family Microbacteriaceae; genus Agromyces. The sequence goes on along the minus strand of CAWILI010000029.1, from coordinate 66,213 downwards.
CAGGAAGCCGTGGATCTCGCCGGCGTCGACCGTGAGGTCGAGTCCGTCGAGGGCGATGGTGCGCCCGAACCGCTTCTGCAGGCCTCGGGTGCTGATCACGGTGCTCATGGGCGTGATGTTACGCCCGATTCACAATTTTGTGAATACTGCCGAACGAACCTCTGATGCGCGACTGCGATCGCGGGTCTCGTCGCGCTACTCGAGCGCAGCGAACTTCTCGATGTCGCCCTCGGTTCCGGTGACGATGATGAGGTCGTGGTTCGAGACCACCGTCTGCTCGGTCGCGTAGGTGAACGGCTTGCCGGGGCTCTTCACGCCGACGACGGTGACGCGGTGCTTCGAGCGCACGCCCGACTCGGTGAGGTTCTTGCCGCGGATCGGCTTCGGCGGGTACATCTTCACGAGCGCGAAGTCGTCGTCGAACTCGATGAAGTCGAGCATGCGGCCGCTCACGAGGTGCGCGGTGCGCTCGCCCGCCTCACGCTCGGGGTAGATGACGTGGTTGGCGCCGATGCGCTGCAGGATCTTGCCGTGCGACGCCGAGATCGCCTTCGCCCAGATCTGCGGGATCTTCAGGTCGACGAGGTTCGCCGTGATGAGCACGGATGCCTCGATCGACGAGCCCACCGCGCACACGGCGATCGAGAAGTCCTGCGCTCCGATCTGTCGCAGGGCGTCGATCGAACGGGAGTCGGCGACGACCGCATGGGTCACCCGCTCGGACCACTTCTGCACGAGGGCCTCGTCGACGTCGACCGCGAGCACCTCGCGGCCGAGCCGATCGAGTTGTCCGGCGGTGGCGGCGCCGAACCGGCCGAGGCCGATCACGAGCACCGGTGCGTCGTGTTTGATCTTGTCAACCAACGATGGGCCTCTCTTCCGGTCGTTTGAACAGCTGGCGCCGCTGGCTCGCGGCGAGCGCGGCGGCCAGGGTCACGGTGCCGACGCGTCCCATGAACATCGTCGCGGCCATGACGTACTCGCCCTCCGGTGGCAGGTCGGCCGTGAGCCCGGTGGAGAGCCCGCACGTCGCGAATCGCCGAGATCACGTCGAACAGCACGAAGTCGAGCGGCTGCCTTCGTGATCTGCAGCAGGACGATCGACGCGACGGCCACGATCGTCGCGCCCCACAGCACGACGCTCACCGGCGAGGCGCAGCATGTCGCGGGGGATGCGGCGGCCGAACGCCTCCATCGAGGGCGCGCCCCGCGCCTCGGCGAACGCCGCGAGGAAGAGCACCGCGAGGGTCGTCACCTTGATGCCGCCCGCGGTCGACGCCGAGCCGCCGCCGATGAACATGAGCATGTCGGAGACCAGCAGGCTCGAGCCGTTGAGCTCGGCATGTCGATCGTGGAGAAGCCGCCAGACCGCGTCATCATCGACATGAAGAACCACTCGAAGAGGGTCGTGGCCGACGCCGAACTGCGCCGTAGGTCTTCGGGTTGTCGTACTCGAGCAGCAGGAAATCGAGGCGCACCGCGCACGAAGAGGATGCCCGTGGTCGCCAGGGTGAGCTTCACGTGCACGCTCCACCGGCGCGGCGTCCGCCACAGCTTGCGAGAGCGCGAAGATCACCGGGAACCCGACGCTGCCGAGGAAGACGCCGATCATCATCAGCGACTGGAACCAGTAGTCGTCCACGAACGGCGCCAGGCCGGCCGCGTTGGGGGCTGAATCCGGTGTTCGTGAAGGCCCTCGCCGAGTAGTAGGCCGAGTACCAGATGCTCGTGCCGAGGTCGTAGCCTGCGACGAGCATGCTCGGGACCATCCCCAGGCGATCACCGCTTCGATCGTCAGGGTGCTCACCGCGACGGTGACTCGATGACCAGCGCGCTGATCGCGACCGTGGCGAGCAGCCCGCCGACCTCGCCGAGGCGCACCGCCTGCCGTTCGGCCACCGGGCCGACGTGGATGCGCGACGGATTCGTGTCGCTCGCGGCGATGAGCTTCGCTCGCAGTCCGAGCCGACGCGAGATCACGAGACCCAGGATCGACGCGAGCGTCAGCACGCCGATGCCGCCGATGTTCACGCCGATGAAGATCGAGCGCGTTGCCGAACGGCGACCAATAGGTCGCCATGTCGACGGTGGTCGAGACCGGTGACGCAGATCGACCGACACGGCCGTGAACAGGGCGTCGGCGAGCGGGGTGACCTGGCGGTCGGCGCTCGCGCGATCGGCAGCGAGAACAGCACGGTGATGACAGCACGATGAGTGACGCGAAGATGAGGATCGCGAAGCGTGATGGCGAGCTCTTGACGAGGGCGTCGAGCGCATCGCGCGCACGACCGAGCCATGACCGTCGGTCGACACGACCCAGACGGCTGAGCTGCTGTGCGCGCATCGATGCCCCCTGCCTGACGAGCCAACGCGAGAGTCATGGTACTCCCCGCGAGGAATGACTAGCCTTGGGGCATGGCTGACATCTTCGATGTGGTTGCGGACTCGACTCGTCGGGACATCCTCGCAGTGCTCCTCGAACGCGAGGGCGCGGTGCCGCAGTCGGGTGGCGAGATCAGCGTCTCCGAGATCGTCACCGCGCTCGGCGCGAGCCAGCCCACGGTGTCGAAGCACCTCAAGGTGCTGCGCGAGTCGGGCCTCGTCGCCGTTCGCGAAGAGGGTCAGCACCGCTATTACAAGCTCGACCGAACGCCGCTCGAAACGCTCGAAGACTGGCTCATTCCGTTCACGTCATCCGATGCCGCCGCCGATGCCGCGACGCTCGCGGGCGTGGCCGCGAGCGATGAGGTTCCGCTCAACGAAGACCAGCGTGCGTTCGCCTCGGCGATCGGCAAGGCCTTCGCCGAGACGGCGCACCAGGTCACCGCGGCCGTCGCGCCGAAGAAGCGCCGCTGACGCCGGTCGCACTCGCGCGAGCCGCGAGCCGGTCGGGGCGGCGGCGGTGGGCGGCGCGCCGCGCCAGCCGCGATTCAGGCGGCGACGAGCGCGACCGCGAACCCCACGCACGCCGCCGCACACGTGATGGTGCGCACGTGGTTCCAGGCCTGCCATCCCGGGCGGAACGTATTCCACGCCGACGCCAGCGCCTCGGGCGCTTCGGGCGCAGCGGCCAGGCGGTTGTTGCGCGGCACGTTCGCCCCGCCCGTCACGCCGATCGCACCCACGAGGTAGACGACGGCGGCAGCCACCGCCCACCAGGTCGCACCCCCGAGCGCACCCGCGATCGCGAAGCCGAGCACCGCAACCGCCACGAGCCCCGTGCCGAACAGTGCGAGCATGAGCGGTGCCCGCACGGCCGTGACGTTGATGCCGCGCATGGCACGTGCCGCATCGGCGGCGGGCAGCCGGTCGATGCCCTGTGTCACGAAGCCCGAGAACGCGTAGAACACGCCGGCCATGATGCCGGTGCCGAGGATCGCCAGGATGAGCAGCGGGGTGATGAGTGCGAGCATGCGCCCAGTCTGGCGCAGGCGTACGACGTCGCGGCGCGGGGTCTCGATACGGCGCTGGCGCGCCTACTCGACCACCGGTGTGCGCTGGCGCGGCTACTCGGCCACCGGGGTGCGCTGGCGCGCCTACTCGGCACCGGCTCGCGCTGGCGCGCTACTCGACCAGCCCGGGTGCGCGCGGCGCGCCTACTCGACCACCGGCTCAGCGCAGCGGCTTGATCATCTCGAGCTCGAGGCCGCCCGGCTCGAGTTCGTACTCGCGGCTGCGACCCGTGAGCGTGAAGCCCAGCTTCTCGTAGAACCGGATCGCCCGCGGATTGTCCTCGTGCACCTCGAGGCGCAGCGTGTCACCGAACTCCCGCGCCCAGTCCTCGACAGCCTCGAGCAGCAGGCGCGAGACCCCCGCGGCATCGCCGCGGTAGTCGGGTGCGACGTACACGCCGACGAGCAGGGGGCCGGTCGCGGCATCCGGAATGTACCCGCCCATGTGCCCCACCCAGCGTTCGCCGTCGATCGCGACGACCGACGTCTGCCCGTGCGTCGTGCCGCGTGCGGCGCGTGCGCGCCAGCCGGCCTCCTCGACGTCGAGCGCGTTCGCGAGCGTCTCGGCGTAGGCGAGCGGGAAGTCGCGCAGCATCTCGAGCCGCAGGGCGCGCACCGCCTGCCAGTCGTCGGATTCGGTGGTGCGGATGACGACGTCGCGGGGGCGCATTCCTCGACGGTAACGCATCGCGCGAAGGGTCATGCGCGGGTGGATCGGAGCCCGCGCACGGGACACGCCCGCGAATCCGCTAGACTATCCCGAGGCATTCTTGTCTTCGGCTGCGGCACGCGCGGCCGGCTCGATCTTTCTGTGAGGTTTTGATGGGTTCCGTCATCAAGAAGCGTCGCAAGCGCATGGCGAAGAAGAAGCACCGCAAGCTGCTTCGCAAGACGCGCCACCAGCGTCGCAATAAGAAGTAGTCGCACCCGCGACCACTGGCTGAGCGCCGGGCCCTCGGGTCTGGCGCTTTTTGCTGCCCGCGAACTCGGGTCGCGCTGCCGCGCACTCGCGCGCAGCTCGCGCGGGCGCGACGTACGATCGAAGCATGGCCCGCGACATCCGCCTCACGCTCATCGGCAAGCCCGGCTGCCATCTCTGCGACGACGCGCGCGAGGTCGTGCAGGGCGTCATCGCCGAGATCGAAGCGACGGATGCCTCGCGCCGCATGCTGCTCGAAGAGCTGAACATCCTCGACGACGAGGCGCTGCGCGATCGCTACGCCGAGGAGATCCCGGTGCTGCTCATCGACGACGAGGTGCACAACTACTGGCGCATCGACCCGGTGCGGCTGAAGTCCGCGCTCGCGGCGGCGTCGGCGGGTCGAGTAGCGCTACGCGTCGCGGGCGCAGCGGAAGCCGATGTGCGTCGTCGCGGTGTCGTCGGCCTGGGGCGAGCGCGCCGACGGCCGGTAGCGCAGGCAGTAGTCGGGCGAGCAGAGGTGCGAGCCGCCCTTGAGCACGCGGCGCGGGATGCGCGAGCCCGGCTCGGCCGATGCGGCGGCGAGCAGGTTCGGGCGGGCCTCGGCGTCGACGGCGACCGAGCCGGGCGGCACATGGCGCTCGGCGTAGTAGTCGGTCGTCCACTCCCAGACGTTGCCGGTGACGTCGAAGAGCCCGTAGCCGTTCGCCGGGAACGTCATCACCGGCGACGTGCCGACCCAGCCGGCGGCTCCGGTGTTGCGGTACGGGAACGAGCCCTGCCACCGGTTCACCATGAGCTCGCCGCCGGGGAACTCGTCGTCGCCCCAGGCGAACCGCGCGCCCTCGAGGCCGCCGCGGGCGGCGAACTCGAACTCCGCCTCGGTGGGCAGCCGTTTGCCGGCCCACGAGGCGTACGCCGAGGCATCCGCGAAGCTGACCTGCACGACCGGGTGGGTGAGGCGATCGTCGACGGATGACCCGGCCCCGAACGGATGCCGCCAGCTCGCGCCCGCGCCCCACCGCCACCACTGGCGCCAGTCGCGCAGGTCGACGGGACCCGGGGTCGGCGTGAAGACGAGCCCGCCCGGGCACGAGCTCGGCCGGATCGGCGCCCGGGAAGTCGGCGGGGTCGAGCGGGCGCTCGGCGACGGTGACGTAGCCCGTGGCCTCGACGAACGCGGCGAACTGCTCGTTCGTCACGGGATGCAGGTCGATCTCGAACGCGTCGACGGTGCGCTCGTGCACCGGGGTCTCGTCGGCGTAGAACTCGTCGGAGCCCATGCGGAACGTGCCGCCCTCGATGCGCACCATCGTCGTCGTGCCAGTCCCGGTCACCCTCCGAGCCTACCCGCCGCAGCCGCCGCCGCCCGCCCCGCGCCCGCCCCGCCCGCCCTGCCCGCCGCCCCCGGCCACCCCACCGTGATGTCGCGCGAATCGTCGCCATCCTTCGGAATGCCGACAGTTCGCGCGACATCAGAGTGGCCGGCGACACGACTCGTCCACAGGGAGCGAGCGGGTGGATGTCTCCACAGGTCGGCCACGGGGAGGGACGGGCTCCCGCCCGCGATCGATCCTGATCGGATGAGACCGCACCTGCCACTGCCCGACGAGTTCGCGCACCGGGCGTTCACGACATCCGAGGCCATGGCCGAGGGCGTCGGCCCCGGACGATTGCGCGGCCGCGACCTCAGCCGCCCATTCCACGGTGTGCGCTCGGCCGCAGCCTCGCACGGCCTCGAGGCGCGATGCCGAGCCAAGCTGCTCACCATGCGCCCCGGCCAGGTGTTCAGCCACGCCACCGCGTGTCGACTCTTCGGCATCGTCGTGCCTTCGGGCGTGTGAGGTGGACGAGGTGGATGTCGCGGCGTTCGCACCGAGACCGATTCCCCGGGGCCGGGGAGTGCGGGGACATCGTCTCGGCGCAGGAGGCACCTGGGTCGGAACCTGGCGCGGGTTGCCGATCGTCTCGCCCGAGGACGCCTGGTGCCAGCTCGCTGCGACGGCGACAGTCCGTGATCTCGTCGTTGCGGGCGACTCGCTGCTTCGCAGGCAAGGGCCGCTGTCGACTCCGGAACGGCTACGCGCCGCAGTGGAACGCCATGCAGGTCGCCGTGGGCACCGCGCGCTGGTCACCGCGCTCGAGGCAGTGCGCTCGGGCACCGATTCGCCGGAGGAGACGCGGCTGCGGCTCGATCTCGTGGAATTCGGTCTGCCCGAACCGGTCGTCAACCTGCCGATCATGGACGAGGCGGGCAGGCTGTGCGCGATCGGCGACACGGCGTATCCCCAATACCTCGTGCTCGCCGAGTACGACGGCGAGCACCATCGCACCGAAGATCGTCAGTACGCTCGCGACGCCGATCGGCTCGATGACCTGACGAGGCTCGGATGGCGCAACATCCGCTTCACCAAACGTCACCGCGGTCGAGCGCGGACGTTGCAACTCGAGCGGGTGCGTCAGGCCCTGATCGCTCGTGGCTGGTCGCCGACCACTCCGTGATGTCGCACGAAACGTCGGCATCTTGCGGGGTTGCGAGCGATTTGCGCGACATCAGCGAGGGGCCGGGCGGGCCGGGGCCGGGGGCTGGGGCGGCGGGCGGGGCAGGCGGGCGCGGGCCGGCGGGCCGGGCGGGCCGGCGGGGCCGGGGGCCGGGCTAGGGGAGGAGGCGGGTCGGGCCGCGGAAGAGGTAGGTCGTCTCGCGGATCGAGTGCTCGTTCAGCATGAGCATCATGCACGCGGGCGAGGCCCATGCCGAATCCGCCGTGCGGGGGCACGCCGTAGCGGAAGAAGTCGAGGTAGAACTCGAGCTCCTCGGGGTCGAGCCCCTTCTCGCGCGCCTGCTCGACGAGCACGTCGATGCGGTGCTCGCGCTGCGCGCCCGTGGAGATCTCGACGCCGTTGTAGATGAGGTCGTACGAGTTCGTGAGGTTCGGCTGCTCGGGGTGGCGCATGTGGTAGAACGGCCGCAGGCTGATGTCCCAGTCGGTCAGGAACACGAAGTCGTGGCCGTAGGTCTCGCGCACGTACGCCGAGATCTGGCGCTCGCCCTCGGGGTCGATGTCGGCGTCGTCGCGGGGAATGACGTAGCCGCGGTCGGCGACGATCTGCTTCGCCTCTTCGAGCGGGATGCGCGGGAACGGCAGCGTCGGCACCTCGAGCTCGATGTCGAACAGCTCGACGATCTCGGCGCCGTGCTTCGCCTTCACCGCGGTGAGCCCGGCGACGAGCAGCTCTTCGTGCATCTTCATGACGTCTTCGTGCGAGTCGATCCAGCTCATCTCGGCGTCGATCGACGTGAACTCGGTGGCGTGGCGCGACGTGAACGAGGGGTCGGCGCGGAACGCGGGCCCGACCTCGAACACCTTGCCGAAGCCGGCGGGCTGCGCCATCTGCTTGAAGAACTGGGGGCTCTGGGCGAGGTACGCGGTGCCCTCGAAGTAGCCCACCTCGAACAGCTCGGCGCGCGACTCCGAGGCGCTGGCCATGAGCTTCGGCGTCTGGATCTCGACGAAGTCGTTCTCGACCCAGTAGGTGCGCAGCGCGTGCAGGAACGTGGTCTGGATGCGGAAGATCAGGTTCTGCTTCGGGTGGCGCAGGTCGAGGAAGCGCCAGTCCATGCGCTTGTCGAGGCTCGAGTCGGCGGCGATCGGGGTCTCGGGGTTCGCCTCGGCGACCACCTCGAGCGAGCCGATCTTCACCTCGATGCCGCCGAGCTTCACGCGCTCGTCGTGCTTGAGGTCGCCGGTGACGGTGATGAAGGAGCCGTGGGAGAGCGCGGAGATCGTCTCGGTCGTCGCCAGGCGAGCGGATGCCTCGGCGTCGGCGTTCTCGTCGACCTCGCGAGTCGCGGGGTTCACGAGCTGCACGGCACCCGACTCGTCGCGCAGGATGACGAACTGCACCTTCTTCTGGTCGCGCACGGTCTCGACCCATCCGGACACGGTGACGGGGCCGTCGGGAAGCGCGGCGAGGTTCTTGACGAGGGTGCGGTTGTTCACGATCGACCATCCTACTCGTGGGGGTTACCGGCGCCGATCTCGGCGGATTCAAAGGGAACGGCTCTCTAGACTGGAACCCGTGCCGGCCGAGCAGATCCATCTCGTGCGCCATGGCGAGGTGTTCAACCCCCAGGGCGTGCTCTACGGTCGACTGCCGGGCTACGGCCTGAGCGACCTCGGCCGCATGATGGCGAAGGCCGCCGCCGACGACCTCGTGGCGCGCAAGCGCCCGGTCGCCGCGCTGATCTCGTCGCCGCTGCAGCGCACGCAGCAGTCGGCCGAGCCGGTCGCCGCGGCGTTCGGGCTCGAGCCGACCCTCGACGACCGGGTGATCGAACCCGAGAACCGCTTCGAGGGCAAGCGCATGCGCGGCCCGGGTGGCGCGCTTCGCGACATCCGCAATTGGGGTCTGCTCGTGAACCCGTGGGAACCGAGCTGGGGCGAGCCGTTCCGGTCGATCGCCGACCGCATGATGGCCGCGATCGAGGACGCCTGGTCGTCGGTCGACGAGGGCGACGTCGTGATCGTCAGCCACCAGTTGCCGATCTGGATGGTGCACCGCCGCCTCGCGGGCCTGTCGCTGTCGCACGACCCGCGCCGCCGGCGCTGCGCACTGTCGAGCATCACGACGCTTGCGCTGCAGACGGCCGCGGGCTCGGCGGCCGGACGGCGATTCGTCGAGGTCGGCTACACGAATCCCGGCGGCGGGACTCGCCGCGCAGGCGACAGATCTGGGAGCGGTGTGATGGGCGAAGTCGGTCGACCGCCGGCGGCGGCCCTGGTCGCGGCATCCGTGCTGCTGCTCACCGGGTGCGCGAGCGATCCGCTCGCCGAGCAGTTCCGCGAGGGCAGCGGCAAGAACTACATCGCGGGTGACGGCACGATCTCGGTCTACGCGGCCGACGACCGCGGCGAGCCGATCGAGTTCGCGGGCGAGACCGTCGAGGGCGACAGCTACGATTCGGCGGATGTCGCGGGGCAGGTGCAGGTCGTCAACTTCTGGTACGCGGGGTGCGCGCCGTGCCGCGTCGAGGCGCCGATCCTCGAAGAGGTCTACGAGGGCACGCAGGGCGACGACGTGAGCTTCGTCGGCGTCAACGTGCGCGACCAGGCGGGCACCGCGGCGTCGTTCGAGGACGACTACGGCGTGACCTACCCGTCGATCCTCGACGTCAACGAGGGTTCGGTGCAGCTCGCCTTCGCCGGCCCCGTGCCGCCGGCCGCGGTGCCGACCACGATCGTGCTCGATCAGGAGGGCCGGGTCGCCGCGCGCGTGCTCGGCCAGCTCGAAGAGGCGTCGATCCTCGACTCGATCATCGCCGACCTGCTCGCCGAGCAGGCGTAGCGGCGCGGGCGACGCGCAGCGGGCAATCGGGCGAGGGCGAGAACGGAACACATGGGCGTCGGCGAGATCGTGCTGAACGGGCAACTGCTCGCGGCGATGCCGATCGCGCTCGCCGCGGGGCTCGTGTCGTTCCTGTCGCCGTGCGTGCTGCCGCTCGTGCCCGGGTACCTCGGCTTTCTCGGCGGGTTCACCGACGCCTCGGCCGACGCCGTCGAAGAGCGACGCAACCGCCGCCGCCTGATGCTCGGCGTGCTGCTGTTCATCGCCGGGTTCACGCTCGTGTTCGTGACCTTCAACCTCGTCGCGGGCGTCGCCGGGGCGTGGCTGCTGCAGTACTCCGACGTGATCGTGCGGGTCGCGGGCGCCCTGCTCATCGTCATGGGGCTCGTGTTCATCGGCCAGTTCAGCTTCATGCAGCGCACGATCAAGCCGACGTGGCGGCCGGCCACCGGCATCGCGGGCGCACCCCTGCTCGGCATCGTGTTCGGCGTCGGCTGGACCCCGTGCATCGGCCCGACCCTCGCCGTGGTGCTCGCGCTCAGCGCCGACTCGGCGTCGGCCGGCCGCGGCGTGGTGCTCGGGCTGCTGTACTGCGTCGGCCTCGGCATCCCGTTCCTGCTCGTGGCCGCCGGGTTCGGCTGGGTCACCGGCTCGCTCGCGTTCATGCGCCGGCACATCCGCGCGATCAACATCGCCGGCGGCGCGCTGCTCATCGTGATCGGCGTGCTCATGGTCTCGGGAATCTGGAGCATCTGGATGTACGAACTGCAGGCGGTGATCACCGGTTTTGTCCCCGCGATCTGAACCCGGCGAGCTCTCTCGCCCCTCCGACCACATCGACTCGCCCGAGCCGGCCGCCGACGAGGCATCGACGCATCAACCAGCCCAAGCTCGGCTTCACCGGCTGGGTGCGCTTCCTGTGGCGCCAGCTCACGAGCATGCGCACCGCGCTGCTGCTGCTGTTGCTGCTCGCGATCGCGGCGGTGCCGGGCTCGCTCGTGCCGCAGCGGTCGAGCGACCCCAACGGCGTCACCCAGTACTTCAGCGACAACCCGCGGCTCGCGCCGATCCTCGACGGCTTCCAGATGTTCGACGTCTACACGTCGGCCTGGTTCTCGGCGGTCTACCTGCTGCTGTTCGTCTCGCTCATCGGCTGCATCATCCCGCGCACCAAGCACCACCTCGAGGCGTTGCGCGCGCGGCCGCCGCGCACGCCCGCACGGCTCTCGCGGCTCGCGGGGTACACCGAGCGGCCGCTCGTGCCGGCGGATCTCGATACGCGCGCTCCTTCGTCGGGCGCTACTCGATCGCGGAAGAGGCCATCGACGCGGCGGCCGTGCAGCTGCGCCAGTCGGGCTACCGGGTCGAACGCTACGAGCTGCGCGGCGAGGCATCCGTCTCGGCCGAACGCGGCTACCTGCGTGAGACCGGCAACCTGGTGTTCCACACGGCGCTCGTCGGCGTGCTCATGGCCGTCGGCTTCGGCGGCGGATTCGGGTTCTCGGGCCAGCGCGTCATCGTCGAGGGCCAGACGTTCGTCAACACGCTCGCGGCCTTCGACTCGTTCAATCCCGGGCGCTTCTTCAACGACACGTCGCTGCAGCCCTACCGCCTGTCGCTCGAGAGCCTCGACGCGGTCTACGAGACGCAGAACGCCGACGCGCTCGGGCAGCCGATCGACTTCACCGCCCACGTCACCGTCGAGGGCCAGGGCGCCGAGGCGCAGGACGCCACCGTCAAGGTCAACGAGCCGCTCTACACGCACGGCACCGACGTGTACCTGCTCGGCAACGGCTACGCGCCGACGATCACGGTCGAGAACGCCGACGGCGACGTGGTGTTCACCGACTCGGTGCCGTTCCTGCCGCAGGACGCGAACCTCACCTCGATCGGCGTCGTCAAGGTGCCCGACGGCATGCCCGAGCAGCTCGGCATGGTGGGCTTCTTCTACCCGACGCAGACGCAGCTCACCTCGGGCGCCTACACGTCGAGCTACCCCGACCTGATCCTGCCGGTGCTCACGCTCAACGTGTACGAGGGCGACCTCGGCATCGACGGCGGCACGCCGACCTCGGTGTACACCCTCGACCCCTCGGGCATGCAGCAGCTGACCGGCGGCGACACCGGCGTCGACTCGATCGAGCTGAAGCCCGGCGAGAGCGCCGAGCTGCCGAACGGGCTCGGTACCGTCACGTTCGAGCACGCCGACCCCGACGCCGGCGAGGGCGACTACGCGCAGAGCGTGCCGCGGTTCGCGAGCTTCGACATCCACCACGACCCGACGCAGATCTGGGTGCTCGTGTTCGCGGCGCTCATCCTCGGCGGACTGCTCGTGTCGCTGTTCGTGCCGCGCCGGCGCATGTGGGTGAAGGCCGCCAAGCGCCCCGACGGCAGCGTCGTGCTCGAGTACGCCGGACTCGCCCGCGGCGAGGATCCCGGCCTCGAAGACGCCGTGACGGCGTTCGCCGACAAGCACGCGGGGCCCGGCGGCCGTCGGTGGCCGAATCCGCCGCGCGACCCCACGAACACTTCGACGTAAGGTAGAACGGTGCAGATGACGCTCGACGAGATCTCGATCCTCAGCGTGTACTCGGCGATGGTCGTGTACGCGATCGCCTTCATCGCCTTCGCGATCGACCTCGCGAGGCGCGGGGCTGCCGTGACGGCGGCAGCGGATGCCCCGGCTCGCGCCGAGGCGAAGGTCGCGGTCGGGGCTGCCGTCGGCGCGCCGGCTGGGCGCGGCGGTGCCGCTGCGGTGAAGGGCGGCGGCGAGGCATCCGTCGCCTACGGGCGTTCGCCCGCACTGCGCGTCGGCGTCGCGATGACGGTGCTCGCGTGGGTGCTGCACCTCACGGCCACCGTGCTGCGCGGCCTCGCGGCCGGGCGCGTGCCGTGGGCCAACATGTACGAGTTCGCGCTCACGGGCACGCTCATCATCACGACGGTGTTCCTCGTGGTGCTGCTCGTCTCGAAGCACGACCTGCGGTTCCTCGGCACGTTCGTCACGGGGCTCGTGCTCGTGCTGCTCGGGGTCGCGACCATCAACTTCTACGTGAGCCCGATTCCGCTGCCGCCGGCGCTGCAGTCGGTGTGGCTCGTGATCCACGTGTTCGTGGCGTCGGCATCGGTCGGCTTCTTCGCGCTCGGCTTCGCGCTGTCGGTGGTGCAGCTGCTGCAGTCGCGGCGCGAGGCGCTCGTCGAGTCGGCGAAGGCCGCCAAGCTGACGTTCCTCGCAACGCTGCCGAGCGCGGCGACGCTCGAGAACCTCGCGTACCGCGTGAACATCATCGGCTTCATCATGTGGACCTTCACGCTCATGGCCGGCGCCATCTGGGCCGAGAAGGCGTGGGGCCGCTACTGGGGCTGGGACACGAAAGAGGTGTGGACCTTCATCATCTGGGTGGTCTACGCCGGCTACATCCACGCGCGGGCGACGCGCGGCTGGCGCGGTTCGCGGTCGGCCTGGCTCGCGATCATCGGCTTCTCGACGGTGCTGTTCAACTTCACGGTCGTCAACCTGTTCTTCAAGGGACTGCACGCGTACTCGGGGCTCTGATCCCGCTCCGGTGGTCGAGTAGGTCGCGCAGCGACCGTATCGGCAGACGCGGCCCGCCTCAGAGCGTGTTCGCTTGCAGCCCCGGCCCCGCACGGGCATGCTCGCTCTATGAGCAGGGACCTGCTCGAGCGCGAACCTGAGCTCGCCGAGCTGCGCGCCGCCACGCGCGACGCAACGGGCGGGCACGGGCGCGTCGTGCTGCTCCACGGCGAGGCGGGCATCGGCAAGACCAGCCTCGTGAGCGCGCTGCGGGCCGAGCCGTCCGACGGCGTGCGGGTGCTCGTCGGGTCGTGCGACGCGATGTCGACGCCGCGCACGCTCGGGCCGCTGCGCGACCTCGCCCCGTCGGTCGGACCGCGGCTGGGCGAAGCCCTGCGCGCGGGTGACCGCGAGGACGTCTTCGACGCGCTCCGTGACGAGCTCGCCGCCGGGCGGGGCACCGTGCTCGTCATCGAGGACGTGCACTGGGCCGACGAGGCCACGCTCGACGTGGTTCGCTTCCTCGCCCGCCGCATCGACGACCTGCCCGCGGTGCTCGTGCTCACCTACCGCGACGAGCTCGACCGTGACCATCCGCTGGGCCGCCTGCTCGGCGACCTCGGCCACGGCGACCGCGTCGAACGCATCGCACTGCGGCGCCTCTCGGCCGACGCGGTCGGCGCGCTGACCGCCGAGAGCGGGCTCGACGCCGACCGCGTCTACGCGATGACCGAGGGCAACCCGTACTTCGTCAGCGAACTCGTCGCATCGGCCGACGAGGCAGGGGTGCCGCCGACCGTGGTCGACGCGGTGACCGGGCGCCTCCGCCGCCTCGACTCCGAGACGCAGGATCACGTCGAGCAACTCGCGGTCGTGCCCTCGGCGGTCGACCGCGACCTGCTCGCTCGGCTGGTGCCCGGGTCGGAGGGCGCGCTCCGCCCCGCTGAGGAGGGAGGCCTGCTCGACGTCAGCCCCGACGGCGTGCGGTTCCGCCACGAGCTGACCCGACGCGCGATCGTCGACGCGCTGCCCGCGTCGCGTCGCATCGAACTCGAACGCCGTGTGCTCGCCGAGCTGCTCGCGACGGGCGTCGCCGACCCGGCGCGGCTGGTGCACCATGCACTCGCGGCCGGTGACGTCGACGCGGTCGTCGAGTGGGCGCCGCGGGCGGCGCGGGATGCCGCCGCGTCGGGTGCGCACCGGCAGGCGGCCGCGCACTACTGGGCGGCCCGCGAGCACGCCGACCGATTCGAGACGGCCGAACTGGCCGATCTGCTCGAGGAATCCGCCATCGAGTCGTACACCGTCGGGGCGGCGCGCGACGCGGTGATCGCGCAGTCCGAGTCCATCGCGTTGCGACGGCAGCTCGACGAACCCCTCCGGCTCGGCGCGAGCCTGCGGTGGCTCTCGCGCTTCCAGTGGTTCGGCGGCCGTCGTGCCGACGCCGAGATCTCTGCCCGCGAGGCATCCGCGGTGCTCGCCGACGCGGGCGACCGCGAGCCTGTACGCGATGGCACTGAGCAACGAGGCGCAGCTCGCGCTGCTGGCGCACGACTCCGTCGTGCGGTCGAGCTGTCGCAGTCGCGCCGATCGAGATCGCGCGGGAGACCGGGGACCACCGGGTGCTCTCGCACGCCCTGAACAACCACGGCACCGCGCTCATGTTCTGGGCCGACGATGCCGGCATCGCCGAGCTCGTCGAGGCGGCCGACGTCGCGCTCGCCGTGGACGACATCGAGGATGCCGCGCGCGCGTCGGTCAACCTCGTCTGGGCCCTGCTCGACCAGTACCGGCTCGACCTCGCCGAGGGCCACCTCGCCCGCGCGATGGAGCTCACGGAACGGTCGGAGTTCATCGGCTTCGCCATCTACCAGCAGATGGAGCAGGCGCGGCTCGAACTGGCGCGGGCGCATTGGGACGACGCCCTCGCCATGGTCGAAGAACTGCCCGAGGCTCCCGCACGCCCGCTGCGTCGCGCTGACGGTCGCGGGAACGGTGAAGTTGCGCCGTGGCGACGACGGCGCCGACGACGACCTCGACGAGGCGCGTCGCCTCGCCGACGAGCTCGGCGAACTGCAGCGGCGCGGACCGGTCGCCGCTGCGCGCGCGGAGGCCGCCCTGCTGCGCGGCGACCTCGCCGCGGCCCGCGCCATCGCACGTCCGGAGTTCGACGAGGCCGACCGCCTCGTGGCCCGCTCGCTGCGCGCCGAGCTCGCCTACCTGCTGCGTGCGCGCCGGCGACGACGGTCGAGATCGCGGCCGACGACGAGCATCCGTTCGCCGTCCAGGCGCGCGGCGACTGGCGGCGCGCCGCCGATCTCTGGCGAGCAGCCGGATGTCCCTACCACGAGGCCGCGGCGCTCGCCGAGAGCCCCGACGAGGCCGACCTGCTCGAGGCGCTCGCGATCCTCGATCGCATCGGCGCGGTACCGCTCGCCCGCCGGGTGCGCGCCGAACTGCGCGATCGCGGGGTGCGGAACATCCCGCGCGGCCCCTCGAACCTGACCCGGCGCAATCCCGAGGGCCTGACCGACCGCCAGGTCGGCGTGCTGCGGCTGCTCGCCGAGGGACTGACGAACGCCGAGATCGCCGAGCGCCTCGTGGTGTCGGTGCGCACGGTCGACAGCCATGTCGCCGCCGTCCTGACGAAGCTCGGGGTGCAGTCGCGGCAGGACGCCGTGCGGGCCGCGCGCGAGCTCGGCGTGCTCTCGGCGTGATCGAGGGCCGATCTCGGTAGCGCCACCCCGAGATCTCGGTAGCGTCCGCCGATGCCCGGGATGCCGCTTCGAGCTGGAATGGGTTCACGGCTCGCACACGGCGGGCCGCGGACCGAAGAAGGATCATCATGGACACCGCACTCTCCATGAGCACCACCGCCACTGCACGCGAGACCGGTGCCCACGCGGCGCACGGGCTCGCAGGCCTGGCCCAGCGCATCGGCATGCGACTGGTCGCATGGAGCCGCAGCGCCGAGCAGAGGTACACCCGCGAGCACCTGGCCGAGCTGCACGAGCGGCGGTTGGAGGCCCAGCGGCTGCGTGACGAGCGCTTCGGCAACACGCCCATCGCCCGCCTGCTCTGACCCGCGAACGAGGGTCGCTGCGTGGGAACGCTTCCACCGTGGCCACGCCGACTCACCCCTGATTTCCCAGGTGACCGGCCATCCCGTCTTCCCGCTCGAGGTCGAGTGTTGTAAACGCTTGCATTAACCGCGTCGGCGCTGCTACCTTCGCCAACAGTGTCGGTGGCACGGAGTCGTGCCGGGAATCGGGAGTCAAGGATGACAGGTCGCGCGCGCGCTCGGAGTTGGTTCGCACTGGTGGTCTCGGGGGCGCTCGCCGCGTCAGCCCTGATCGTGATGCCGGGCCTCGCGGCCGCGGCCGAGGAGCCGCGCACGTTCGCGCTCGTGGGCTCGCTGCAGTCCGAGCTCGGGTGCACCGACCTCGGCGGCGGCAACGGCGGCGACTGGGAGCCCGCCTGCGCGGCCACCGACCTCATCGCCACGAGCACGCCGGGCGTCTACGCCGCCGAGTTCACGTCCCTTCGGGCAGCTACGCGTACAAGGTCGCCGTGAACGACACGTGGGACGAGTCGTACGGCCTGAACGGCGGCGGCGACAACATCCCGCTGACCGTCGCGGGCGACACCCCGGTTCGCGTCGTGTTCGACGACAACCTCAAGCGCGTCGGCCTCGAGGCCACCGGTCTCGAGGGTGCCTACGACGAGGCATCCGATGCCGCGCTCGTCGCCGACCCGGTGCGCCAGCCCGGCAGCGACGAGGTGTTCTACTTCGTCATGACCGACCGCTTCGCCAACGGCGACACCGCCAACGACGAGGGCGGCCTCACCGGAGACCGCCTCACGACGGGCTTCGACCCGACCGACAAGGGCTTCTACAACGGCGGCGACCTCGCGGGCCTGCGCGACCAGCTCGACTACATCGACGGCCTCGGCACCACGGCGATCTGGCTCACCCCGAGCTTCAAGAACCGCCCGGTGCAGGGTGAGGGCGCCAACGTGAGCGCCGGCTACCACGGGTACTGGATCACCGACTTCACCCAGATCGACCCGCACCTCGGCACGAACGCCGAGCTCGAGGCGCTCATCGCCGAGGCGCACGACAAGGGCATCAAGGTCTACTTCGACATCATCACGAACCACACCGCCGACGTCATCGACTACGAGGAGGGCGAGTACTCGTACATCGACCAGGCGACGAGCCCCTACCTCGACGCCGACGGGCGCCGCGTTCGACCCGGCCGACTACGCCGCGCGCCGACGCGCCCGCCTTCCCCGCCCTCGACGCGGCGACGAGCTTCCCCTACACGCCGACGGTGACGCCCGAAGACGCCGACCTCAAGGTGCCGGCCTGGCTCAACGACCCGACGCTGTACCACAACCGCGGCGACTCGACGTGGGAGGGCGAGTCGGTCACGTTCGGCGACTTCGTCGGCCTCGACGACCTGATGACCGAGCACCCCACCGTCGTCGACGGCTTCGTCGACGTCTACCAGCAGTGGATCGACCTCGGCATCGACGGCTTCCGCATCGACACCGCCAAGCACGTGAACTTCGAGTTCTGGGAGCAGTGGTCGACCGCAGGTGCTCGACTACGCGCACGACGTCGCGAAGAAGCCCGACTTCTTCATGTTCGGCGAGGTCTACGACGCCGACCCGGTGAAGCTCAGCCCCTACGTGCGCAACTCCGACATGAACTCGGTGCTCGACTTCACGTTCCAGTCGCAGGCCGTGAGCTTCGCCGCGGGCAACTCGGCGAAGAACCTGCAGTCGCTGTTCGCGGGCGACGACTACTACACGACGCCCGACTCGTCGGCGACGGCCCTGCCGACGTTCCTCGGAAACCACGACATGGGTCGCGTCGGCTACTTCCTGAATTCGACGGATGCCCCGCTGCAGCGTGATGAGCTCGCGCACGAGCTGCTCTTCCTCACGCGCGGCCAGCCCGTCGTGTACTACGGCGACGAGCAGGGCTTCGCCGGCTCGGGCGGCGACAAGGACGCTCGCCAGACGCTCTTCGCGAGCGAGGTCGCCGACTACCAGAACCAGCAGCTGGTCACCGGCGAGACCGCGGGCAGCGTCGACCGCTTCGACACCGACGCCCCGCTCTACGCGCACATCTCCGAGCTCGCCGCGCTGCGCGCCGCCCACCCGGCACTCGCCACGGGCGCCCAGATCGAGCGCTACGTCGACAACGGCGCCGGCGTGTACGCGTTCTCGCGCGTCGACCGCGCCGAGCAGGTCGAGTACCTCGTGGCGGCGAACAACTCGAGCGCCGAGAAGACCGTCGACGTGTCCACGCTCACCAAGGGCGGCGTGTTCGACGTGCTCTACCGCTCCGCCGGATCCGACGGCCCGGGCGTGACGGCCGACGCCGACGGCGTGGCATCCGTCACCGTGCCGGCGCTCGGCACCGTGGTGCTGAAGGCCGACCGCACGGTGAGCGCACCCGACGCGGCATCCGCCATCTCGGTCGCGACGCCCGCCGCGGGCGCCGGGGTCACCGGCGTGACGCCCGTCGCCGCCGACGTCGACGACGCCACCTGGCAGGAGACGAGCTTCGCCTGGCGCGTCGCCGGCGACGACGAATGGCAGGCGCTCGGCACCGCCGAAGACACGAGCCCGCGCGTCTTCCACGACACCGCCGGCCTCGCGAACGGCACGCTCATCGAGTACCGCGCGGTGTCGACGGATGCCGCGGGCAACCGCTCGGCCGCCAGCACCTACGCGTCGCGTCGGCAACGCCGTGAACCTCGTCGAAGAGGAGGAGCCCGAGCAGCCGATCGACCTCGTGACGGTGCCCGGCAACCACAACTCCGAGATGGGCTGCGCGGGCGACTGGGCTCCCGGCTGCGAGGTCGCGAAGCTCACGCTGCGCGCCGACGGCATCTACGCGGGCACCTTCGACGTGCCCGCGGGCGACTACGAGTACAAGGTCGCGCTCAACGGCAGCTGGGACGTCAACTACGGCGCGAACGGCGTGCCCGGTGGCGACAACATCACCTACACCCACGCCGGCGGACCGATCACGTTCTACTGGAACCCGACCACCAAGGTCGTCTCGTCCACCGCCGAAGGCCCCACGGTGACGCTGCCCGGCAGCTTCCAGTCCGAGGTCGGATGCCCCGGCGACTGGCAGCCCGAATGCCTCGCCTCGCTCATGCAGGACGGCGACAAGGACGGCGTCTACACGTGGTCGACGTCGTCCATTCCCGACGGCTCCTACGAGGTGAAGGTCGCGCACGGCGGCAAGTGGGACGAGAACTACGGCGTCGGCGGCGCACCCGGCGGGGCGAACTACACGTTCACCGCGACCACCGGCAAGCTCGTCGAGTTCCGCTACACGCTCGCGACGCACGTGCTCGAGATCATCGTCACCGACCCGCCGCTCGCCGGCTCGGGCCAGGCGCGTGCGCACTGGGTGAGTGAAGACACGCTGGCCTGGCCGGCCGAGCTGCTCGGCGGCGCCGAGCCGGCCGATGCCTCGTGGTCGCTCGAGCACTCGGCCGACGCGTCGCTCGCGGTGAGCGACGGGTGCGGTGACCGGTGGCGACGACGCCGTCGAGCTCGCCTACGACCCCGCGGGGCTCAGCGATGCGCAGCTCGCGAAGTTCCCCCAGCTCGAGGGCTTCATCGCGTTGCACCCCGTCGACGTCGATCGCGCGGCGGTGCAGCAACTGCTCACCGAGCAGCTCGCGGTCTCGCAGCGCACGGGCGACACGCTGACGGCGTTCACCGGAATCCAGGTGCCGGGCGTGCTCGACGACCTCTATGCCGAGGCAGTGGCATCCGTGCCGCTCGGCGTCACCTGGGACGGCGACGTCGCGAGCCTCGCGCTCTGGGCGCCGACCGCGCAGTCGGTCGCGCTCGAGCGCTGGAGCGCCGGCGCGGCCGGCGATCCCGAGGTGATCGACGCCGCGTTCGACGCCGCCGACGGCACGTGGAGCGTCGACGGCCTCGCCGCCGGCGACGAGTACCGCTGGTCGCTCGCCGTCTACGCGCCGACGACCGGGGCGATCGAGACGAACTCGGTGACCGACCCGTACTCGATCGCGCTCACGACGAACTCGACGCGTTCGGTGGTCGTCGACCTCGACGACCCGGCGATCGCGCCCGAGCAGTGGGCCGAGACGCCCGCGCCCGTCGTCGAGCGCCCGGTCGACCGGGCCATCTACGAGCTGCACGTGCGCGACTTCTCGATCGGCGACGAGACCGTGCCCGAGGCCGAGCGCGGCACCTACCGTGCCTTCACCCGCGACTCGGCAGGCACCGCCCAGCTCGAGCAGCTCGCCGAGGCCGGCATCAACACGGTGCACCTGCTGCCGACGTTCGACATCGCCACGATCGAGGAGAACCGGGCCGCGCAGGCCACCCCCGCGTGCGACCTCGCGTCGTTCGGCCCGGCCTCGCCCGAGCAGCAGGCCTGCCTCGAGCCGATCCGCGACCTCGACGGCTTCAACTGGGGCTACGACCCGTTCCACTTCCAGGCGCCCGAGGGCTCGTACGCGGTCGACCCGAACGGAGCCGCCCGCGTGGGCGAGTTCCGCGAGATGGTCGGGGCGCTGCACGCGACGGGCCTGCAGGTCGTGCTCGACGAGGTGTACAACCACACCGCCGCATCGGGTCAGGGTGCGAAGTCGGTGCTCGACCGGATCGTGCCCGGCTACTACCAGCGCCTGAACTCGGTGGGCAACGTCGAGACCTCGACGTGCTGCCAGAACATCGCCACCGAGCACGAGGTCGCCGAGAAGCTCATGGTCGACTCGGTCGTGCTGTGGGCGAAGGAGTACAAGGTCGACGGCTTCCGCTTCGACCTGATGGGCCACCACTCGAAGGCGAACATGCTGGCCGTTCGTGACGCGCTCGACGAGCTCACGCTCGAGAACGACGGCGTCGACGGGTCATCCGTCTACCTGTACGGCGAGGGCTGGAACTTCGGCGAGGTCGCGAACAACGCCCTCTTCGAGCAGGCCACGCAGGGCCAGCTCGGCGGCACCGGCATCGGCGCGTTCAACGACCGGCTGCGTGACGGCGTGCACGGCGGCAGCCCCGTCGACTCGGCAATCGAAGTTCGACCAGGGCTTCGGCACCGGCCTCGCCGGCGACCCGAACGGGCACCCGGTGCGCGACGAACACCCGCACGCTCGGGCAGCAGACCGACCTCGTGAAGCTCGGCCTCGCGGGCAACCTGCGCGACTTCGAGTTCACCGGATCCGACGGCGTCGTGAAGCGCGGCGAGGTGTTCGACTACAACGGCTCGCCGGCCGGCTACGCCGACCAGCCCGACGAGGTGATCAACTACGTCGACGCGCACGACAACGAGACGCTCTACGACCTCGGGGTCTTCAAGCTGCCGACCGACACGTCGATGGCCGACCGCGTGCGCATGAACACGCTGTCGCTCGCGACGGTCACCCTGTCGCAGTCGCCCTCGTTCTGGCACGCCGGCACCGAGCTGCTGCGCTCGAAGTCGCTCGACCGCAACAGCTACAACTCGGGCGACTGGTTCAACCGCATCGACTGGACCGGCCAGGAGTCGACCTTCGGGTCGGGCCTGCCGAACAAGGCCGACAACGGCGACCACTGGGACGAGATGATCCCGCTGCTCGAGAACCCCGCGCTCAAGCCGGGTGCGGCCGACATCGCCGCGGCCGAGGCATCCGCGCTCGACCTGCTGCGCGTGCGGTCGTCGGTCGACCTGCTGCAGCTGGGCTCGGCCGAGCTCATCGACGAGAAGGTGACGTTCCCGAACAGCGGCGCCGACGCGACGCCCGGGCTCATCACGATGCTCATCGACGACCTCGTGGGCGACGACGTCGACCCCGAGCTCGAGGGTGCGCTGGTCGTGTTCAACGCGTCGCCGTCGCCGGTGACCGAGCAGGTCGACGGGCTCGCCGGCCGCGAGTTCGCGCTGGCCGACGCGCAGGCGAACGGCGCCGACGAGGTCGTCAAGTCGACGACGTGGGATGCCGCGACCGGAGCGGTCACCGTGCCCGCACGCTCGGTGGCGGTGCTGGTCGACGAGCAGCCGCCGCCCGCGGTTGCGACCCTGACGGTGGCCGCGCCGAACAAGCTCACCGCCAAGGCGGGTTCGGGCGTGCAGGTCGTCGGCTCGGTCGTGGCGCTCGACGGCAGTGCCCCGGTCGGCACGATCACCGTGCTCGAGGGCGACACCGTGCTCGCCACGGCCCAGGTCACCGCCGACGCGGCGGGCGTGTTCAAGGTCAAGCTGCCGAAGCTGCCGGCCGGCGTGCACCTGATCCGCACGACGTTCGACGGCGGCGACGGGTTCGCCGACTCGGCCTCGATGCCGGTGCCGCTCATCCTCTGGTAGGCGGTCCGCAGTAGCGTCGCAGCTCGGGTAGCCCGTCCGCAACTCAGGAGAATTGCCTCGATGTGCGCTCACACGCGCTGCGAGCGCAATTCTCCTGAGTTGCGCGTGCGGGCGCTCGCCGTGCGCGCCGGTGGCCGCGCTGAGCTCGGACCGGCGGGTCTGCTGCGCCGGCCCTACGCGACGGGCGGGGCGCTGAGCACGGCGTACGCGCGGCCGAGGCGCTCGAGCCACCAGTCGGTGCGCTCGGGCGTCGCCGCGTAGCGGTCGAGCAGCTCGGGATCGGGCCGCACCCGGCGCACCTCCACGGCACCGTCGACGGGAGCGAGCGGCGCGTGCGAGACATCCGCCGCCAGCAACGACGCGGTGCCGAGCCCGCAATCGAAGTCGAGCGACGGAACCGACGCCGCGAGGTGCGCGCCCATCGCGAGGCCGACGCTCGTGTCGAGAGCGCTCGACACGACGACCGGCAGGCCCGTGCGCTCGATCGATTCGAGCACCCGGCGGATGCCGCCGAGCGGCTGCGCCTTCACCACGAGGATGTCGGCGGCGTCGGCCTCGGCGACCGCCAGCGGGTCATCCGCTCGCCTGACGCTCTCGTCGGCCGCGATCGGGATGCCCATGTACTTGGTGCGGATGCTGATCTCGAGCAGGTCGGCGATGCTCGCGCACGGCTGCTCGACGTATTCGAGGTCGAACGGGGCGAGCGCGTGGATGGCGTGCTCGGCCTCGTCGACGTTCCAGCCGCCGTTGGCGTCGACGCGGATGCGGCCCTCGGGGCCGAGCGCCTCGCGCACGGCGCGCACGCGCGCGACATCCTGCGCGATCGTCTGGTCGGGTGCCGCGACCTTGACTTTCGCCGTACGGCATCCGGGGAATCGGGCGAGCACCGCCGCGACGCTGTCGGGATCGACGGCCGGGATCGTCGCGTTCACGGGGATGCGGTCGCGCAGGATCGGCGGCGTCGCGTTCCAGCCGAAATCGATCGCGGCGGCGAGCCAGGCGGATGCCTCGTCGTCGGGGTACTCCGTGAACGGCGAGAACTCCGTCCACCCCTCGGGACCCTCGAGCAGCATCGCCTCGCGCACGTCGATGCCGCGGAACCGGGTGACGAGCGGCAGCGCGACCACCCGGGCGGTGCCGAGCAGCTCGTCGAGGGACGGCAGGGGAGCGGCGGCGCTGGCGTCGGTCATGACCCCATCGTGGCACCCCGCGCGCCGCGGCACGCCCGCCGCGTGCCGCAACTCAGGAGAATTGCCGCGATGGGCGCTGTGGCGCGCTGTCGAGCGCAATTCTCCTCAGTTGCGCGAGCGGCGAGCGCATCGGACGGGTGAGCTGTGCGAGCGGTGCGCGATCGGGCGGTCGGATGTCCCGGCAATAGGCTTGAGGCATGGCAGCCGAGGTGTCCGAACTGTTCGATGCGAGCGAGTGGGCCGACGCGGCGCCCGCCGTCACCGGCTCAGGTGGTTTCACCGACATCACCTACCACCACTCGCTCGACGGGCGCATCGCGCGCATCGCGTTCGACCGGCCCGAGGTGCGCAACGCGTTCCGCCCGCACACGGTCGACGAGCTCTACCGCGCCCTCGAAGACGCGCGCATCGAACCCGCGCATCGGCGTCGTGCTGCTCACCGGCAACGGCCCGAGCGCGAAAGACGGCGGCTGGGCGTTCTGCTCGGGCGGCGACCAGCGCATCCGCGGACGCGACGGCTACAAGTACTCCGACGCCGAGACGGCGATCGTCGACGGGGCCGGCGGCACGGCCGACCCGCACGGCCACGCCGCGGTCGGGCGCCTGCACATCCTCGAGGTGCAGCGGCTCATCCGGTTCATGCCGAAGGTCGTCATCGCGGTCGTGCCGGGCTGGGCGGCGGGCGGCGGGCACTCGCTGCACGTCGTGTGCGACCTCACGATCGCGAGCCGCGAGCACGGACGGTTCAAGCAGACCGACGCCGACGTCGGCTCGTTCGACGCCGGCTACGGCGTCGGCCTACTTCGCCCGCCAGATCGGGCAGAAGTTCGCCCGCGAGGTGTTCTTCCTCGCCGAGGAGTACTCGGCCGAGCGCGCCTACGAGATGGGCGCCGTCAACCGCGTGGTCGCGCACGCCGACCTCGAGCGCGAGGCGATCTCGATGGCCCGCACGATCCTCACCAAGTCGCCCACGGCGATCCGCATGCTGAAGTTCGCGTTCAACGCGGTCGACGACGGCATGGTCGGGCAGCAGGTGTTCGCGGGCGAGGCCACGCGCCTGGCCTACGGCACCGACGAGGCCGTCGAGGGCCGCGACGCCTTCCTCGAGAAGCGCGACCCCGACTGGGGCCCCTACCCGTGGCACTTCTAGCCGCCGTGCCCGCTCCGGCACCGTTCGCCCGCGCGCCCCTCGGCCCCATCCGACCCAGTACCAGGAGCCGGCGATGAAGCCGCTGCTGCGAGTCCCCGCGACGGATGTCCCGGCGCTGACCCGCGCGCTCGAGTCCGCGCTCGAGGGCGGCCCGGCCGTCTGGCCGATCCCCGGCGCCGTCCGCCGCTCCGGGTGAGCCTGCTTCGCGAGCTGTTACCGTCCGCGCCGAGTGTCAGTCGCCGACAGATCAGGGCCGCTTTCGGCCTGCGATGACGGAAAGCACTCGCGCGAGCGTGCGGGCGGCGCGGGCGCGCGGGTGCGAGCGGCAGCGCGGGGCCGAGCGGGCACCGACCGAGGTCGACGACCGCATCGCGCTCGTGGTCGAGACGAGCGGCTCGACCGACGCCCCGAAGCGGGTCGCGCTCTCGGCAGAGGCCCTGGTCGCGAGCGCCGACGCGACCCACGACGCACTCGGCGGCGCCGGACAGTGGGTGCTGGCGCTGCCCGGCCACTACATCGCGGGCGCCCAGGTGCTCGTGCGCGGGCTCGTCGCGGGCACCCCGACGCTCACGGTGCCGGGCGACCGGTTCGATCCGACGGCGTTCGCCGCGACATCCGCGCACCTGATGCCGCACGTGCCGCACTACACCTCGCTCGTGCCCACGCAGCTCGCCCGCCTGCTCGACGCAGCCGAGCGCGACCCGTTCATCGCGGCCGCGCTCACGTCGTTCGACGCCGTGCTCGTCGGCGGGCAGGCACTCGCACCCGCGATCGCCGCCCGCGCCGACGCCGCCGGCGTGCGCGTCGTGCGCACCTACGGCTCGAGCGAGACGGCGGGCGGATGCGTCTACGACGGCACTCCCATCGGCGACACGCGCGTGCGCTTCGACGACCAACGCATCGAGCTGACGACCGCGAGCCTCGCCGACGGCTACCTCGGCGACCCCGAGCGCACGGCGGCGGCGTTCCGCACCGACCGCGACGGCACCCGCTGGTACGTCACGGGCGACCTCGGCGAGCTCACCCCCGACGGGCGGCTGCGGGTGCGCGGCCGCGCCGACGACGTGATGATCTCGGGCGGGGTCAAGGTCGTGCTCGGCGAGGTCGAGCGCGCGGTGCGTTCGGTCGCCGGCTACGCCGAGGCGGTCGTCGTCGCGGTGCCCGACCCCGAGTGGGGCGAGCGCGCAGCGGTCGCGGTCGCGGGCGACGCCGGCGACGAGGCATCCGCGTCTGCTGACGCTGCGAACGGCGACGGATGCCGCGGGCCTCGCCCCCGCCGCCCGGCCCGTGCGGCTCGTGGTCGTCGACCGGCTGCCGATGCTCGCATCGGGCAAGCCCGACCGCCGCGCGCTCGCCGACCTGGCGCGCGGCGACGGCCGGGCGCCGTAGCGCATCAGGCCGGCGTGCGGGCGTCGGCGGGAGCGGCCGCCGCGTCGCACGCGTCCATCCGACCGTCCGCCTCCGCCTCCGCCTCGGCGTCGGCCTCGGCCAGCAGGCGCGCCTGCTCGAGGTGCGCCTGCACCGCCGCCCGACCGGGCAGGAACAGGCTCGAGAGCGCGGCGATGCCGAAGCCGGCCACGGCGACCCAGACCGACGCCTGCAGCGCGGTGAGCACGTGCTCGCGGCTCCAGTCGTCGCCGATCACCGAGAAGAACACCGTGGTCGAGATCGCGACGCCGGCTGCCGCGCCCAGCTGCTGGAACGTGCTGTACGCGCCGGATGCCGCACCCGCGTCGGCGACCGGAACGGTGGCGAGCGCCACGTCGACGAGCGGGATGATGAGCAGCGCGAGTCCGAGGCCCGACACCAGCATGGGCCACACCGCCGCCCAGCCGGTGAAGTCGGCCCCGGTCTCGGCGACGACCGCGAACACCCACAGCACGCCGCCCGCCATGATCAGCGATCCGGCGGTCACCAGCACCTTTCCGAGCCGGGCGACGAGGGGAATCACCACTCCCGTGCCGACCATCGCGCCGAGGCTGAACGCGAGCAGGTTCAGGCCCGCGGTGAGTGCATCGAATCCCAGCCCGATCTGCAGGTAGATGATGAACGGCAGCGTGAACGCGTTGAGCGCGCCCTGGAACGTGGCCTGGGTCACGATGCCGGCCGAGAATCCGCGATCGGCGAAGAGCGGCATCGGCAACAGGGCCGAGCCGTCGCGGCGCATGCGCCGGCGCGAGTAGGCGACGAACACCGCGAGCAGCAGGGCGCCGACGGCGACCGGGATCCACAGCCACGCCGGCCAGCCGAGCGTCTGACCCTCGACGAGCGGCACCATGAACGCGAGGATGACCGCCGTGAGCAGCGCGACGCCGACGAGGTCGAGGCGCATCGGTCGTGACGAGCGCGTCTCGGGCACGAAGCGCGCGGCGAGCACGAAGATGACGATGCCGACGGGGATGTTGATGAGGAACACGCTGCGCCAGCCCAGGCCCCAGAGGTCGGCGTCGACGAGCCATCCGCCGAGCACCGGCCCGGCGACGGCGGCGAGCCCGCTCACGCCGCCGATCAGGCCGTACATGGGCGCCCGCTCGCGCGGGGTGTAGAGGGCCTGCACCGAGGCGAGCAGTTGCGGCACCATGAGCGCGGCGAACAGGCCCTGCGCGATGCGGGTGGCCACGAGCACGTCTCCCGACCAGGCCGCTGCGGCTGCGGCCGACGAGAGCGTGAAGCCGGCGATGCCGATCAGGAACACCCGGCGCCGACCGAACAGGTCGCCGAGCCGGCCGCCCGTGATGAGCCCGACCGCGAACGCGAGCATGTAGCCGCTGACGATCCATTCGAGCTGCGCCTCGGTCGCCCCGAGGTCGGCGCCGATCGACGGCAGCGCCACCTGCACGATCGTGACGTCGAGCAGGTCCATGAACGAGGCGAACAGGAGGATGCCGATGGCGAGGCCGCGGCGTGGGGTGGTGGTCATCCTCGTCGACCTTTCGTAAGCTTGAATCGTTCCGAGACGGGATAGTCCCGAAGTGGGAAAGTCCCATAGTGGAGAGAATAAGAGAGCTCAGCGCAGATGTCAACCAAGGCCGAGGTGACCGGGCGCATCGTCGAGCTGTTGCAGCTCGTGATCGCATCGTCGGTGATGTCGAACGAGCGCATCGCGCGCTCGATGGGGGTCAACGTCGTCGACCTCCAGGCGCTCGGGTTCATCGCCCGCGCCGGCGCGCCGTTGACGGCCGGCGAGATCAGCCAGCAGACCGAGCTGCCGACGAGCACGACCACGCGGGTGCTCGACCGGCTCGAGAAGCACGGCCTGATCGAGCGGTCCGCCGACCCGAACGACCGGCGGCGCGTCGTGGTGCAGGTGAGCGCCGCGCTCGCCGACGCAGGGCGCGGCGGCGAGGGCGATCCGTATGCCGGCATCCTCGAGGGCATGCGCCGGGTGCACGAGCGATTCACCGTGGACGAGCTCGAGGTGGTCGCCCGCTACCTCGACGCGGTGAAGGACGTGCGCTGAGCCGTGCTCGGCAGGCGCGGCGGGCGCGGCCCGCCCGGCCCAGCCGGGGCGCCCGGCGTCGAACCGACCGGCGAATTACGATGGTCTCGTGGCCCGCCCGAAACCCCAGCGCATCAATCCCGACGACGTCAAGAGCCGTGCGACGCACGGCAGGTCGGGCAACCCCGCGCGGGCTGCCGCGGGCAGGCCCTCCGAGAAGGTCGCGAAGCCCGCGACCGCGGCCGACTGGGTGGCGGGCGCCCGCCTGCGCACGCTTCCGCTGGCGATCGCCCCGGTGGCCCTCGGCACGGGAGCGGGGATCGTGGCCATCGCCGACGGCCCGTGGCATCCGGCCCGCGCAGCGCTCGCGCTCATGGTCGCGCTCGCGCTGCAGATCGGCGTGAACTACGCCAACGACTACTCCGACGGGGTGCGCGGCACCGACGAGCACCGGGTCGGCCCCGCGCGCCTCACCGGTTCGGGCGTCGCGAAGCCGCGGCACGTGCTCGCCGTCGCGCTCAGCTTCTTCGCGCTCGCCGCGCTCGCCGGACTCGCGCTCGTCGTCGTCACCGGCCAGTGGTGGCTGCTCGCCGTCGGCGCCGTCGCGATCGTCGCCGCCTGGTTCTACACCGGCGGCAAGCACCCCTACGGCTATTACGGCCTCGGCGAGCTGTTCGTGTTCGTCTTCTTCGGCCTCGTCGCGACCGCCGGGTCGGCGTACGTGCAGGCGCTCACCGTGAACACCGAGGCGTGGCTCGGCGGCGTCGGCGCCGGCCTGCTCGCGTGCGCGGTGCTCATGGCCAACAACCTGCGCGACGTCGCGCAAGACAAGATCGCCGGCAAGCGCACGCTCGCGGTGCTCGTCGGCCCGCTCGCCGGACGCATCCTGTTCGTGGTGTTCACGCTCGTGCCGTTCGGCATCGTCGTGTTCTTCGCGCTCTTCTACCCGTCGGCGTGGCTCGTGCTGCTGGCGTTGCTGGCGGCGCTGCCGGCGTGCCTCATCGTGCTCACCGCGAAGACCCCGCGCGAGCTCATCATCGCGCTGCAGCTCGTGAGCCTCACCGCGCTCGTCTACGGCGTCGGGCTGGGGCTCGCCTTCGCGCTGTGACCGGTCGGCAGACGCCGACGGATGCCGCTACTCGGCCCCGCGCTCGTTCGACGTGCGGTCGACGGCCGCGTCTTCTGCCTCGTCGTCGTCGCGCACGACCGGCGTCTCGCGGTGGCGGGCGGCGTAGAGGTCGCTCGACATCGACTCGCGCGGGCGGCGCAGGAAGAGCAGCGACGCGCTGAGGCCGAACAGTGCGGCGACGAGCGTCGAGATCCACGGGTTGACGCCGAAGGCGAGCAGCACGGCGAGCGGCACCGCGAACAGCAGGATGCGCAGCGCGGTGTACCAGATCCAGACGGGCACGGATTTCACCTTGACATCTTAGGTGCGGCTCGCTGTGCGCAGGCTCCCAGCCAGTCGGGTGCTGACGAGCCTAGACTGTGCAGATGGTGCGGTGGCTCTTCATAGGCGTGGTAGCGGTCGTGGTCCTCACGATCTACGCCGTCGCCGATTGCGCGTTCTTCGATCGCATGCGCATCCGCGGCATCGGCCGCGGCTGGTGGATCGTGGTGATCATCTTCGTGCCCGTGATCGGTGCGGTGCTGTGGTTCGTCATCGGCCGGGGTCGTCGCAGCCGCACGGTGTCGGGCGGGCGCGGGTACACGGCCCCCGACGACGACACCGAGTTCCTGCGCCGACTGGGCCAAGACGCCGAACAAGACGAGCGCATCCGCCGGCTCGAGCAGGAGCTCGCCGAGCTCGACAGCGAGCCCGAAGCCCCGGGCGCCGCCGACGACCAGCACCCCGCCGGGCCCGGCGCGACGCGCCCCGAGAACCCTGAGACGCCGGGTGAAGCCGGTCCGTCCGGTCGCCCGAATGCCTGACCCGGGCGTGCCCGCGAGCCCGCCCGCGACGCCCGGTTCGACCGCGCCCGGTTCGACCGCGCCCGGCTCCGACCGCGCCCGGTTCGACCGCGCAGCCCGCGCCACCCGGCTCCCGGCCCCGCGACCGCGTTCGCCGTCGCCCTGCTCGACGAGTTCGTGCGCGCCGGCGTGCGCGACATCGTCGTCGCCCCGGGCTCGCGCTCGCAGGCCCTCGCGCTCGCCGCGGCCGAGTTCGAACGCGCCGGACTCCTGCGCCTGCACGTGCGCATCGACGAGCGCGGTGCGGCATTCCTCGCGCTGGGCCTCGCGGTCGAGTCGGGGCATCCGTCGATCGTCGTGACGACGTCGGGCACCGCCGTCGCGAACCTGCACCCCGCGGTGCTCGAGGCGCACCACTCGGGCGTGCCGCTCGTCGTGCTCACGGCCGACCGGCCGGCCGAGCTGCGCGGCATCCGCTCGAACCAGACGACCATGCAGCCCGGAATCTTCGCGGGCGCGGTGCGGCTCGAACGCGACGTCGCGGCGCCCGAGGGTGCGGCCGGCGAATCGGATGCCGCTGCCCGCCTCGCCCGCGACGCCGTGGCCGCGGCGCTCGGGTTCGACGGCACGGGCGCGTTCGTCGCGCACCCCGGACCGGGGCCGGTGCACGTGAACCTGCAGCTGCGCGAGCCGCTGTCGTCGCCGTTCTCGCTCCCGCCGAACGCCTCCGGTGGTCGAGTAGCGCCCGACGAAGGAGGACGCGTATCGAGACCCGCCCGCCGACCGATCGCGCGACCCTCGACCGACGGAGCGCACGGCGCGCTCATCGAGCCCGGCCCGCGCACCGTCGTCATCGCCGGCGCGGGCGCCGGCCCCGAGGCCGAGGAGTTCGCCCGCACCGGCGGGTGGCCGCTCTTCGCCGAGGTCACGAGCGGCGCCCACTTCGGGCCGAACCTCGTCGTCGCCTACCGCGAACTGCTGCGCGAACCGGGCTTCGGCGACCAGGTGCAGCGGGCGGTGGTGTTCGGGCATCCGACGCTGTCGCGCGAGGTTCCGGCGCTCGTGCAGCGCGACGACGTCGAGACCATCGCCGTGGCGCCGTCGGGCATCGAGTGGTTCAACCCGGGCCGGCGCGTGCGCCGGTTCGAGCGGGCGGTGCAGGTGCCGGGCACATCCGCAGACCGCCGACGAGCGCGCCTGGGTGGGCCGCTGGGTGCACGCGAGTCGCACGCTCGTCGCGGCGGGGCTCCCCGAGCCGCAGCCGCTCGCCAGCGGCGTCGACGAGACCGGGCACGTCGTCCGACTTCGCGGCGCAGCGCGAGTACATGAAGGCGCAGCTCGCCGCGGTGCGGGCGCCGATCACCCGGCGCATGCTCGTCGACGCGGTGTGGGCGGCGACGTGGCCGCACGACCGGCTCGTGTTCGGGGCGTCGCGGCTCATCCGGTCGGCCGATCGCGCCGTGCCCGGGCGGCGCATCACCGTGCACGCCAACCGCGGTCTCGCGGGCATCGACGGCACGGTCGCGACCGCGCTCGGCATCGCGATCGCGAGCCAGTCGCGGCCGGAGCCGACGCCGCCGGGGGAGTGACCCGCGCGCTCATCGGCGACCTCACCCTGCTGCACGATGTCGGCTCGCTGCTGATCGGCGCCGGCGAGGCGCGTCCGCGCCTGCAGCTCATCGTCGGCAACGACGGCGGCGGCACGATCTTCGACGCGCTCGAGGTCGCGGGCTCCGCGCCCGCCGATGCCTTCGACCGCGTGCAGTTCACTCCGCAGCAGGTCGACCTGGCGGCGCTCGCCGCGGCCTACGGCTGGACGTATGCCCGGGCGACGACTCGCGGCGAGCTCGACGAGGCGCTCGGCACCCGCGTCGAAGGCCCGTCGATCCTCGAGGTGCCGCTGCCGCGCTGACGCCTATGCACGGAAGTCGCGTCCGCGTCGAGGCCTTGCCGAGGCATCCGCTCGCTCGACAGGATGGAGGCCAACGCGACGCGGCGTCGCACATGAGGAGCGTGGCATGAGCAAGGAGTCGTACTGGACCGAGGACCCGAGCGGGCTCCTCCGGGTGGAGTCCGGGTTCAAGCTGGTCGGGTCGCCGACCGACGCGCATCCCGGATTCGACGGCAACAAGGCCGCTGGGCGAGCCGCCCTGAAGGAGGGCGCCGTCGAGCTGGCCGACCTGCAGGAGCGGCTGTTCGCCCACCACCAGGCGGGCGCCGACGGGCGGCGTATCCTGCTCGTGCTGCAGGCCATGGACACGGCCGGCAAGGGCGGCATCCTGAAGCACGTCATCGGAACCGTGGACCCGCAGGGCGTGCAGCTCGCCGCGTTCAAGAAGCCCACCGATGAGGAACTCGAGCACGACTTCCTCTGGCGCGTGCGCAAGGAGGTGCCCGAGGAGGGCAAGATCGGCGTCTTCGACCGGTCGCACTACGAGGACGTGCTCATCGCGCGGGTGCGTGAGCTCGCGCCGCCCGAGGAGATCGAGCGGCGGTACGCCGCGATCAACGAGTTCGAGGCCGAGCTCGTCGGCGAGGGCACCAACATCATCAAGGTGATGCTGCACATCTCACCCGAGGAGCAGAAGAAGCGCCTGCTCGACCGCCTCGAACGGCCCGAGAAGCAGTGGAAGTACAACCCGACCGATGTCGACGAGCGCATGCTGGGCCCCAAGTACCAGGAGGCGTACCAGATCGCCTTCGATCGCACCTCGACGCCCATCGCGCCGTGGTACGTGGTGCCGGCCGACCGCAAGTGGTACGCGCGGCTCGCGGTGCAGCACCTGCTCATCGAGGCGCTGCAGGACCTGCAGCTGGAGTGGCCGAAGCCCGACTACGACGTGGAGGCCGAGAAGGCGCGGCTCGCATCGCGAGCTGACCGACTCGGCGGCGGGCGGCTACCCGCCGAAGGCCTCGACGATCGGGCGGAACTTCATGAGCGTCTCGGCGAGCTCGTCGCGCGGGCACCGAGTCGTGCACTATGCCGCAACCGGCATATGCCGCGACGGCGCCCGTCGGGCTCGACCTGCGCGCAGCGCAGCGCGATCGCCCACTCGCCGTCGCCGTCGCCGTCGATCCAGCCCACGGGGCCCGCGTAGCGGCCCCGGTCGAAGCCCTCGAGCTCGGCGAGCACCGAAAGCGCGGCGAGCCGCGGCGTGCCGGCGACCGCGGCCGTCGGGATGCACGGCGCTCACGAGGTCGAGCGAGCTCGACCCGTCGCCGAGCGTGCCCTTGAGGTCGGTCGCGAGGTGCCACAGGTTCGGCAGCTGCAGCGTGAACGGCTCGGGGCTCGTGTCGAGCCGCGCGGTGTGCGGCTCGAGTCGCTGCACGGCGCTCGCGACGGCGAGCGCGTGCTCGGCGAGGTCCTTGTGCGAGGCCGCCAGCGCGACGGCGCGCTCGCGATCGGATGCCTCGCCCGCGCCTCGTGACGTCGTCCCCGCCAGCACGCGCGCCGACACCGTGCCGTGGTCGACGCGCACGAGCGTCTCGGGGCTCGCGCCGATGAGCCCGTCGACGGCGAACACCCACGTGTCGGGGTAGTCCTCGGCGAGTCGGTTGATGACCGCGCGCAGCCCGTCTTCCTCGTGCAGCTCGCCCACGAGCTGCCGCGCGAGCACGACCTTCTCGAGCTCGCCGGCGTCGATGCGGCGCACGGCCTCGGCGACGTTCGACTCGTATGCCGTCGGCGGCACGGCGCCCGGCTCGAAGGTCACGCGCGGAACGCGCCGCTTCGGCGTCGGCTCGGGAATCTCGAGGGGAGGGAACGCGTCGCCCGCGACATCCGATTCGCCGCGTCGCCCGCGCGCATCCGACGTCGGCCAGCGCGATCCGCGTCACCCACGCGCGCCCCTCGCGCCGCCCGAGCACGAGCGACGGCACGACCAGAACGCTCGTGGACGCGGAGTCGTCGGCGAACGCGATGGCGCCGAAGGCGACGAGGCCGGTGCCGGGCAGCCCGACGCGGTCGTCGACGCTCGCCATCGCGGCGAGCGAGCGCCAGGCGGCGGCGGCGTCTTCGATGCGGGTGGGCCCGCTGGTCTCGATGCGCAGGATCTCGCCGAGGCCGACGATGCCCTCACCGCGCCGCATCCAGAGCAGCGGGTGTCGCGGGTCGGCCCGCGGGATCAGCGGCGCGAGCTCGTCGACCGGCTCGGTGCGCACGACGAGCTTCTGGTTCACCGCACCAGCCTACGACTCGGAGGCCGCGGGAGCAGGCGCAGGCGCGAGCTACGCCGCGACGACGTCGACCCCGTGCCAGAAGGCGACGTGGTCGCGGATCTCGGCCGCGGCCTCGGACGGCGTCGCGTAGTACCAGGCGGCGTTCGGGTTGCGCTTGCCGTCGACCTCGACGTGGAAGTAGTTCGCGGTGCCCTTCCAGTGGCACACGCTGCGGTTGTCGCTCGAGGCGAAGTACTGCGGGTCGATCGACTCGCGCGGGAAGTAGTGGTTGCCCTCGACCACGACGGTCTCGTCGGACTGCGCGATCACGGTTCCGTTCCAGATTGCCTTCATGCTCGGTGCAACGCGGCGGCGCGAGAAAGCATTCCTTTGCATAGAAACGCGAAGAAACCTCACAGAACGAGCGGATGTCCCGCGCCGTAGACTCGACGCATGACACGCGCTGACCTCGGTAAAGATCCGCACGAGGTCTCGGCGATGTTCGACCGGGTGGCGGCCAAGTACGACCGAACCAACAACGTGCTGTCGGTGGGCAACGCCCCGCTGTGGCGGGTCGCGACGACCAAGGCCGTCGACCCGAAGCCGGGGCAGCGCATCCTCGATGTCGCGGCCGGCACGGGCACGTCGAGTGCGAGCCTGGCGCGGTCCGGGGCATCCGTCGTCGCCGCCGACTTCTCGCCGGGCATGATCGACGTCGGCCGCAGGCGGCAGGCGGGCGTGCCCAACCTCGTGTTCGTCGAGGCCGACGCCACGAAGCTGCCGTTCGACGACGCGAGCTTCGACGCGGTGACGATCTCGTTCGGGCTGCGCAACGTGAACGAGCCGAAGCAGGCGCTCGCCGAGTTCTTCCGCGTGACCAAGCCGGGCGGCCGACTCGTGATCTGCGAGTTCTCGACCCCGCCGGTGCAGTTCGTGCGGTTCGGCTACAACGCCTACCAGCGCTACGTGATGCCGCCGCTCGTGCGGCTCTCGAGCTCGAACGACACGGCCTACGACTACCTCAACGAGTCGATCAACGCGTGGCCCGACCAGCACACGCTCGCGGCGTGGATCCGCGGTGCCGGGTACGTCGACGTGGCGTGGCGCAACCTCACCATGGGCGTCGTCGCCCTGCACCGGGCCACGAAGCCCTCCGGTGGTCGAGTAGGCGCGCCAGCGCCGTATCGAGACCCCGCACGCCGCTCTCGATACGCCTCGCCTGCAGCGCCGCGCTCACAACAGACGCGAAGCCGCCGACCGGTAGGCTTATCCCGTGAATCCGACCCACCCGGTCGCCCGTCGCGGTTCGGCACTCGCCGCCAACCTGGGCCTGAGCGAGAAAGTCTTCGCTTCCGCCGCTGACAAGGCGATGGCGAAGGCGATCGACGACGGCATCGACCGGGTCGAGGCCGGCCTGATCGACGAGGTGCGGTTCGCCGACTCCATCGCCGACGTCTCCACGCGGTACCTGCTCGAGGCCGGCGGCAAGCGCGTGCGGCCGATGCTCACGCTGCTCACCGCGCAGCTCGGCGCGGGCATCACCGACGACGTCATCACCGCGGCCGAGGCCATCGAGATCACGCACCTGGGCAGCCTGTACCACGACGACGTCATGGACGAGTCCGACCGCCGTCGCGGCGTGCCGTCGGCGCATGCCGTGTGGGGCAACTCGGTCGCGATCCTCACGGGCGACCTGCTGTTCGCCCGCGCGAGCCAGCTCATGGCGAAGCTCGGCGAGCGGGCCATCCGCATGCAGGCCGACACGTTCGAGCGGCTCGTGCTCGGTCAGTTGCACGAGACCGTCGGCCCGAGCGACGGCGACGACAAGATCGCGCACTACATCAAGGTGCTCGCCGACAAGACCGGTTCGCTGATCGCGGCCGCCGCGCAGTCGGGCGTCGTGTTCTCGGGCGCCGACCCCGCGTTCGAGAAGCCGATCATCGAGTTCGGCGAGAAGGTGGGCGTGGCGTTCCAGCTCATCGACGACGTCATCGACCTGTCGCCGCAGCCCGAAGAGACCGGCAAGGTTCCGGGCACCGACCTGCGCGCCGGCGTCGTCACGCTGCCGCTGCTGCGGCTGGCCGAGCTGGCGAAGACCGATGCCTCGTCGGCCGACCTGCTGCGTCGCATCGAGCGCGACGTGGTCACCGTCACGGCGGTGACGGCCGACCTCGGCGACCCGCTCGACACGAACACCATGGCGTCGCGCATCGTGCCGTCGAAGGCCACGGTCGACGCGATCGTCGAAGAGCTGCGCGACCACGAAGCCACGCGCGCTACGCTCGCTGAGGCGCACCGTTGGGCGCGCGAGGCTGTCGAGGCACTCGCGCCGCTGCCCGAGGGTGGCGTGAAGAAGGCGCTCACGCGCTTCGCCGAGACCGTCGTCGATCGGCAGAGCTGATCCAGAGCGAGCTGACACACGGCAGAGCTGAAACCGGCCGCAGAGCCGAACAACCAATAGGGAGACACCCCACGTGACGAGGAACAAGCTTCGACTGGCGATCGTCGGAGCCGGCCCGGCCGGCATCTACGCCGCCGACATCCTGCTGAAGGCCGAGCGCAACTTCGACGTGTCGATCGACCTGTTCGACCACCTGCCGGCGCCCTACGGCCTCGTGCGCTACGGCGTCGCGCCCGACCACCCGCGCATCAAGGGCATCATCAACGCGCTGCGCGAGGTGCTCGACCGTGGCGACATCCGTATCTTCGGAAACGTTCGCTACGGCGAGGACATCACCCTCGACGACCTGAAGAAGCACTACAACGCCGTGATCTTCGCGACCGGCGCGGTGCGCGACGCGTCGCTGAACGTGCCCGGGCACGACCTCGACGGATCGTACGGCGCCGCCGAGTTCGTCGCCTGGTTCGACGGCCACCCCGACTTCCCCCGCACCTGGCCGCTCGACGCTCGCGAGATCGCCGTGATCGGCAACGGCAACGTCGCGCTCGACGTGTCGCGCATGCTCGCGAAGCACGTCGAAGACCTCATGCCCACCGAGATCCCCGCGAACGTCGCGGCCGGCCTCGAAGCCTCGCCCGTGACCGACGTGCACATCTTCGGCCGCCGCGGCCCCACGTCGGTGAAGTTCACCCCGCTCGAGCTGCGCGAGCTCGGCGAGCTGCGCGACGTCGACATGATCCTCTACGACGAGGACTTCGACTACGACGACGCGGCCCGCGCGGCCGTCTCGGGCAACAAGCAGGTCTTCGTCATCGACAAGGTGCTCAACCAGTGGCGCCAGCGCGAGGTCGGGCAGGCGTCGCGTCGCCTGCACCTGCACTTCTTCGCGAAGCCGCTCGAGATCCTGAGCGACGGCAACGGGCGTGTCGGCGGCATCCGCTGGGAGCGCACCGCACCCGACGGCGAGGGCGGCGTGGTCGGCACCGGCGAGATCCGCGAGCTGCCCGTGCAGGCCGTGTACCGCGCCGTCGGCTACTTCGGTTCGCCGCTGCCGGGCATCCCGTTCGACAAGAAGTTCGGGGTCATCCCGAACCACGAGGGCCAGGTGCTGATGCGCGACAAGGAGACCGGCGACGCCGCGCCAGATGTACGGCGTCTACGCGACCGGCTGGATCAAGCGCGGCCCCGTCGGCCTCATCGGCCACACCAAGAGCGACGCGATGGAGACCATCAAGCACGTCATCAACGACCTCGGCAACTGGTGGCGGCCCGAGTCGCCGTCAGAGGAGTCGGTGGTCGAGATGCTCGAGTCGCGCGGCATCCGCTACACCGACCTCGACGGCTGGCACCGCCTCGACGAGCACGAGCAGGCGCTCGGCTCGGCCGAGGGGCGCGTGCGCGTGAAGGTCGTGCCGCGCGACGAGATGGTCGACATCTCGGTCGGCGAGGCGTAGGCTCTCGGTCGGTCGAGTAGCGCCGTCGCGGAGCGACGACGCTATCGAGACCCTCACGATTCGCGCTGACCGGCGACGACTCGCGCCAGGCTGCTACGACTCGCGTCCGACCGGCGGCTCGCCCACGTACGTGTGCGCCTCGCGCGCCAGCTCCGACCACAACTCGCGGTCGCTGACCCGCACCCAGTTGCGGCTCGGCCCGCCGTGGTCTCCTTGGAACGGCACGGCGATGCCGCGTTCGCGCAGGTCCGCTGCGCGGGCTTCGGGCAGCTCGACCACGAGGTGGTCGCCGTCGAGGAACGCGAACAGCCGCTCCTTCACCAGCAGCCCGTCGGGCGTCTGGTCGACGTCGTAATCCTCATCCAGCAGCAACTCACGCGCCACGGCCTCGTACGTGCGATCCGCTTCTTCGCCCATGGCGCCCCCTCGTCCTTCCTCAACTGTGCCAGCCGAGACCGGTCGTGTCGATGTCTCGAGACGCACCAGCCGCTACGCTCCAACTCATGCCTTTCGCGATCGCGCTCGCCGCGACATCCGCCGCCATCGTCGGCTTCGCCCTCGGCTGGTGGCCGCTGGCCGCGTGGGCGTCACATTCGATGAAGCACGATCGGATGTCCCAGCGCGCCATTCGCGTCTCATCGGCGGTGATCACCGGCGGTGACCTTCGGCGCTGATCACGCTGCGATTCGGCCTGTCGTGGCTGCTGCCGGCGCTGCTGGTGTTCGCCGCCGCCGCGACCGTGCTCACCGTCGTCGACCTCGCCGAGAAGCGCCTGCCGAACGCGGTGGTGTTTCCCGACGCTGGCCGCCGTCGCCGTGCTGCTCGTGCCGCCGACCTGGGTGCTCGGCGACTGGATGCTGCTCGTCTGGGCGGTCGTCGGCGCCGCGGCGATGTTCGCGGTCTACTTCATCCTCGCGCTCATCTCGCCGTCGTCGATGGGCATGGGCGACGTGAAGCTCGCCCTCGTGATCGGGCTGCTGCTCGGGTGGTTCGGGCTCAGCGCCTGGCTCATCGGGCTGCTCGCGGCGTTCATCGTCGGGGGAGTGATCGCGATCGTCGCGCTCGTGCTTGCGGCGGGTGACGCTGCGCGGGTCGATCCCGTTCGGGCCGTCGATGCTCGCGGGCGCGCTGATCGCGGTGCTGCTCGCCGGCTGAGGCATAACGAAACCCGCGTGGTTGCGCCGCTACTCGAAGATCAGTGGCTACAGCCTCGGAACCGTTGCCCCGAACGGGGGCTGTCGAATTGGCCCGCGTCTGCTGTTATCTGATTCGATGCCCCTCTCCCTCACGGTTGCTCTGAGCCACGCATGAAGTGCATGGAGCCAACAGTTGTCCGTCGATTGGGCGGTCATGATCTCTGGGCAGGTCATGCACGCTTCGTCTGTCGACGACCCCGACGATCGTGACCGAGGTAGCGAATCGGCCGTCGCGTCTGGCGCGATTTGGACAGTTGGCCCAGAGCGAGAGATTCCGCTGGCTCCTCGTGGGGTTTGTCCTTGCGATGCTCGCCGCCGTTCGGGCGGCATTTCCTTCAGAGCGGGACCCGTATTGGTCAGCAAGGGCTGGTCTCGACACGCTGAGCGGCCAACCATTGGCTCGGCTCGACACGTGGAGTTGGTCAGCCGACGGAACGTGGTACCCAAACTCCCCGGCTTGGAATGTCGTGCTCGGCGTCGGCTGGGATCTCCTAGGCTTCTGGGGCTTTTTCTGGGTGGCCTTCTTGTCGCTCTCGGCCTTCTTTGCATTAACCGTGATCGCCGCACGAAACGCTGGTGCGCGGGCTCTCCCGACCCTGTTGGCGCTTGTGCCGCTTCTCTTCGTGGCGTCGGCGTTGTCAGCCAGGGCCACGGTGGTCGTGCAAAGCCTCATTCTCCTGGCCGCTCTGTTCGCTTGGCGGTGGGGTGGAATGGCTGGCAAGTTGCATCTCGTCCCAGCTGCGACAGTCGTGGCCGTTGTTGGGCTAGCAATCTCTCTTTGCGGGAAACTGGGTGCATCTGTCGTTCATCCTTATGTCGGCAGCGCTGGCTGTAATGTGGGCCGTCGCGTGGTGGCTGTCGCCCGGGTTGACGCCAGCCCGCCGGATCGTGCTGATGGTCGCTGGCACATCCGGCCTGCTGCTTGGCTGCCTGTTTTCGCCGTATGGCATCGAGATGACGCTTGAGCGCTCACGCGCCGTCAGCGAGATATGCCAAGGGATCATCATCGAGTGGACGTCAGTGTTGAGGGCCGCGGGCTCGGCGACGCCCGCTGGATTCTCGTATGCGGGGTGGCGTTGATAGTCGCAATCGGATCAGGCATTTGGTTAATACGCGCGTACCGTCGCGGTGGTCATTTCGACCCGAGGATGAGACTGCTGCTACCACTGGCAATGATCTCGATCCCAGCGTCTCTGATTGGGGTTGGTTCGATCAGATTCCTCGCCATCGGTATGCTCGCGATTCTGCCGGTAGCCGCTGCTGCATCGACTGGGTTCGTCGATAGCATCCATGAACGACAGCGAGCGGCCGGTTGGCTATCTCGCCCGAAGCTGGTCGAGTATGCGTCCGGGCGATTCTGGGCGACGGTGTTGACCGGAATCACACTCGTTCTGTCGCCAATAGCCGCGTTCGTGATGTTGAATGGAGCACGGCCAGCCGAAGCCAGCCTCGCCGCAGCCCTTCCCGAGGGCTGCCGGCTTTTTCAGATGCGGCTTCGGCGGGGCCGGTGATCCTCACCAGGCCCGACGTCAAAGTATGGATCGATGGTCGCGCCGATTTCTACGGGCGACAGCATCTTGTCGATGCGATCGCTGTGTACTCGGCTATCGAGCCGGTTCCCGACCGCGCCGACTGCATCCTGCTCACCCTCGACGCGGCCGAACCACTCGTGCGATCCCTCGATCGGGACCCTGAGTGGGAAGCAGTCGATCGACTCGGCGGATACGGCCTTTGGGTTCGACGCGATTGACGCTCGGGGAAGTGGACGCCGGGCGGAGCATCACATGTTGCATGCGCTTCCTCCCCCGAGCGCCAACTTCGACTCGTATTCGATTCGAAACCGCCATTCACACCCCCCGAAATGGGTGTGCTTCCACCCCCGAAAGGGGCCTGTAAATGTATGCGACCGCACAGTTATGGTCAAT
Source organism: uncultured Actinomycetota bacterium (assembly GCA_963836825.1). Lineage (GTDB taxonomy): Bacteria > Actinomycetota > Actinomycetes > Actinomycetales > Microbacteriaceae > Agromyces. The sequence continues at coordinate 24,785 of CAWILI010000029.1, read as the reverse complement.
CAGTCGTCCGCCCCCGGTCGACGGGAACCACCACGAGACCTAAGGATTCTGAAATGCTCAAGGCATACACGGCCGCTCAGGCCCGACTCAACTCGCTCCGCGACGAAGAGGGCGCAACCGCAACCGAGTACGCGCTGATCATCGGCGTCGCCTCCATCGCGATTGTCGGCGCCCTCTTCCTGCTCGCCCCGATGATCATCGGACTTCGTTAACCGGTCGTGATCCCGAGCCCAAGCTCGGCATTCCCGACCTGAGTTTTGCCCGATGACGATGTCCCGGCCGATCTCGAATGTCGGCCGGGATTCGTCGGTTGCTGAGGAATAGCACATGGCTCGAAGGATGATCGTGGCGCGGCTGCGGTCGAGTTCGCGCTCGTGTTACCGCTGCTCCTCATCATGCTGTTCGCCATCATCGACTTCGGGTGGGTGCTCAACCAGCAGATGTCGGTGACCGCAGCGGCTCGTGAGGGCGCTCGCTACTACGCGATCCACAACTCGAGACCGGCGCGCAGGCCGAGGCTGAAGCGCGCGCCGCGGCTCTCGTCACCGGGACGGTGACCTTCACGTACCCCTCGACGTGCAGCCCCACGGTTGAGGACGACGAGTTGACCATGGTCGTGCACACGCCGCTCGACCGACCTGACGGGCTGGTTGGGCGCGGTCTCCGGCGGAGCGACCCTGAGCGGGACCGGGAGTATGCGATGCGGCGGTTGATTGCGGCGACGACTCGAGAGCGACGATCGCGGTGCGATCGCGGTAACGGTCGCGCTCAGCCTCACTGCACTTCTTGCCAGTCCTGGCGTTCGTGGTCGATGTGGGCCTGCTCTACTTCGAGAAGGCCGAACTGCAGAACGGCGCCGACTCGGCGGCGCTCGCCGTCGCGCAGGAGTGCGCCCTTCACGCGGACTCGTGCGAATCGGATGCCGACGACATCGCGGTGGGGTACTCGGGCGACAACGCGAACGATGACCTCGCCAACGCGGCCATTCCGTCCGACACTTTCGTCGTCAACTCCGTGAGCGGCAAGGTGACCGTGAGGTCGTCGACGCTCACCGAAGAGGGTGCGGCGTTGCAGCATCCGCTCGCGTCGATGCTCGGCCTCGACCCGACGACGCTCGAGGCGCAGAGCACCGCCGAGTGGGGCACGCCGATTGGCGGTACGACCGAACTCGCGCTCACTATCGCGGAGTGCGAGTTCGACGATCTCCCGCCGCAAGAGGCTGACGCGACGAACCCGACGCGAACGTGGCTCCTCATCAACAACGGGCCTTCGCCGACGGGCGCCTCTTGCGCGAGTGGCGCGCCCGGGGGGTTCGGATGGCTCGACGGCACGAACTGCAGCTCGACCATCTCGATCGACGCGACGGTGCCAGGAGAAACGGGCATCCAGCCGAACATCAACAAGAACGGCTGTTCGACGCGAACGTGCTGCGCACGAAGCTCTGCCAGACGCTCCTCATCCCGCTCTACACGGCGACACACCGGCGGCGGCGCCAACGCCACCTTCACGATCTCGAGGTTCGCCGCATTCAAGCTCACCGGACTCAAGACCTCAGGCCCGGCGCCGAGCGGGGCGGACTTCTGCGGCGGCTCGGTGCTGCCGCCCTCGATTCCGGGCCCGCCCGGAAACTCCAAGGGCATCCAGGGCTACTTCGTGAAGTACGTCGAGCTCGGCGAGGACTTCGAAATCGGTGAGGGGCCCGAAGGCGGGCTCAGCATCGTTCGCCTCATCGGCTGATCGCTTCCGCCACCCTACGACCCGAACTGGAACATCATGAAGACCCGAATCATCGGCGCTATCGCCGCCCTCGTACTTGCCGTCGTGGGCGCGTTCGCCCTGATCACCTATGTTCGCGGCGCGGACGCCCGGGCTGCGGAGGGGCCGAGCTCACCGAGATCTACATCGTCCAGGAGACGATCCCCGAGGGCACCGCAGGCGAGGGAGTCGCAGAGTTCGTGAAGCTCGACAGCGTTCCCGAGCGAAACGTCGCCGAAGGCGCGGTCACGGATCTCGAGGACCTAACGGGGCTGGTCGCCGACGCCGACCTGCTTCCCGGCGAGCAGTTGCTCGAGGCGCGATTCATCGACCCGCTCGAACTCGCCGCACGCGGCGATGTCCCGGTGCCCGAAGGCATGCAGCAGGTCAGCTTCGCGTTGCCCGGTGCAGCGCATGGTCGGCGGCCTCGTCGAGGCGGGCAACACGGTCGGCATCGTCGTCACGGCTCCGAACCCGGATCCGCGACGCGGGCTCGACACCCGATTCGAATTCGATCGAGTCCTGGTGACGAACGTGCGAGATCGGACGATTGCCAGCAGCGAGGAGAGCACGAGCACGCAGCAGTCAGGGCAACATGCTGATGTTCACTGTGGCCCTCGGCACGCATGATGTCGAGCGCCTCGTGTGGGCGCTCGAGCACGTCGACAAGAACCCGCCAGTATGGCGTCTGGGTCACGCTGCAGAACGAGGCGACCGACACGTCGGGCTCGGTGATGATCGAACGAGAGCAACGTGCGGCGGTGACCCCTTACCTGCTCGTCAGTCGTTCGGTCGAGTTCGAGGCGCGTCTTCGGACTCTGCTCGACTCGAGCGTGAACATCGTGACCGGCGAGTTCCTCACGTTCGGCGCCGACACGGTGGTCGAGCGCTTCGACTCGACGCCGCGCATCGCGCTGCTCGGACCGCTGCTGAACTACGAGGAGACCCACGAACTCGTCGAGTCGCTGACGGAGCTGAATCCCGGCGTCGGACTGATCGTCGTTCGCGAGCAGCGCTCGGATCTCGAGGAGTGGGTCGACGAGATCTCGCCGCACGCCGTGCTGAGCCCGAACGCGTCCGACGAGACGATCCTCGAACTGCTCGAACGCCTCGCGATGTGGCTCATCGAGAACGGCAAGGCCGAGCACACACGACTTCGACGCCCCGCCGTCGGTCGAGGTCCCCGACGCGACACTCGCCGCATTGGTCGCAGGCGAAGCGCCGCCCGCCGAGTCGGACGAGACGGCGATCGTCGACGAGGAGTTCGACCCGCTCACCCAAGCGGCGCCGGTCGAGGTCTGGGAGTTCCCTCCGCTCGTCGCGGGCGTGCCGACCGAGGCGATCGCGGTGGTCGCACCCAAGGGCGGCCAGGGCAAGACGACGCTGGCGATCAACCTGGCCACCGGCCTCGCCGAGGTCGCGCCGAACTCGGTCGTGCTCATCGACGCCGACCTGCAGTTCGGTGACATCGTCACGGCGCTCGGCCTCGAGCCCGAGCGCACGATCGTCGATGCCGTCGCCGATGCGGCCGCCGACGAGATCGTGTTGAAGACCTCGCTCACGCACCACGCCGACGGCTTCTTCGTCGTCGCGGGCGCGCCGTCGCCCGAACTCGGCGATTCGATCCCGACCCAGGCGCTCGGTCGGCTGATCGAGCGGCTGCGGGGGTCGTTCCGCTACGTGATCGTCGACACGACGCCAGGCCTCGGCGAGCACACGCTCGTCGTTCTCGAACACGTGACCGATGCCGTGTTCGTCACGAACATGAGCGTGCCGAGCCTGCGAGCCATGCGCACCGAGTTCGACCTCCTGACGAGGATCGGCCTGATGCCCGGCAACCGGCACGTCGTGCTCAACCAGACCGACCGCCTCAGCGGGCTCACCATTCGCGACGCCGAGCACATCATCGGTGCGCCCATCGACGTGGATGTGCCACGTTCATCGGCGGTGTTGCTGGCGAGCAACCGCGGCGTACCACTCATCCACGACGATGTGCGCGATCCGGCGGCCAAGGCCATCCGGTCGGTCGTCATGCGAATCGCACCCGACGCATTCCCCAAGCGTCGAAAGATCCAGAGAAAGCGGGGATCCGAATGAACCTCAATGATCGACTGAACTCGGTCCGGAGTCCCGAGCAGGCTCGCGACACCCACTCGGTGGAGCCACCGGTCACTCGGCTGATCGAGGCCACCGAGTCGCGGCGACGGCCGCATCGGCGGCCGGACCAGCCGCTGTTCCAGCCCGCGGTGGCGCGCGAGGGCGAGGACTGTGCCGACGGTCGATCCGCTGGCCGGGGTGAAGGAGAAGGCCGCCGACGAGCTGTTCGCCCGCATCGGCACTCGACTCAACGACTCGACGCTCACCGAGGACCAGCTGCATCAGCTCGCCCGCGCCGAACTCGCCGAGATCGTCGCGGGCGAGCAACTCGCGCTCTCGACCGCCGAGCGCAATCGACTCATCGACGACATCGGCGCCGACGTGCTCGGCTACGGGCCGCTCGAGCCGCTGCTCGACGACCCGAGCGTGAGCGAGATCATGGTCAACCGCTTCGACCAGCTCTACGTCGAGCGCAACGGTCGGCTCACCGAGACGCCGCATCGCTTCACCGGCGAGCCGCAGCTGCGCCGGGTGATCGAGCGGATCGTCGCACGCGTCGGGCGCCGCATCGACGAGTCGTCGCCGCTCGTCGACGCGCGACTCGAGGACGGCTCGCGCGTCAACGCGATCATCCCGCCGCTCGCCGTCAACGGCTCGTCGCTCACGATCCGAAAGTTCGCGGGCACCCCGTACACGAGCGAGGACCTGATCAGGTTCGGCACGCTGACGCCGCGAGGTGGCGACGGTGCTCGACGCCGCCGTGCGGGCGAAGATGAACATCCTGGTCTCGGGCGGCACCGGCACCGGCAAGACCACGCTGCTCAACGTGCTGTCGGCGTTCATTCCGAGCGACGAGCGCATCATCACGATCGAGGACGCGGTCGAGCTGCAGCTGCAGCAGCAGCACGTCGTGCGCCTCGAGGCGCGCCCGCCGAACATCGAGGGCCGCGGCGAGATCACGATCCGCGACCTCGTGCGCAACTCGCTTCGCATGCGACCCGACCGCATCGTCGTCGGCGAGGTCCGCGGTGCCGAGAGCCTCGACATGCTGCAGGCGATGAACACCGGCCACGAGGGGTCGATCTCGACGCTGCACGCGAACTCGCCGCGCGACGCGGTCGCCCGCATGGAGACGCTCGTGCTGATGGCGGGGATGGATCTGCCGCTGCGCGCGATCCGCGAGCAGATCGCGTCGGCGATCGACATCATCGTGCAGATCTCCCGCCACAAGGACGGCGTGCGCCGGGTCACCCACATCACCGAGGTGCACGGCATGGAGGGCGACATCGTCACCCTGCAGGACGCCTTCACGTTCGATCACAAGGCGGGCTTCGACGCCGAAGGTCGACTGCTCGGCCGGATCGAGCCGACTGGTGTTCGCCCGCGCTTCGCCGAACGCATCGCCGACCACGGCATCGCACTGCCGTCATCGCTGTTCAGTTCCCGACTACCGCGAGATGCTCGGAGAGATCCGATGAATCCCGTGGTGCTCGTCACCGGCCTGGCGGTCTGCCTGCTGGCCGCCCTGGTCCTGGTGTTCTTCACCGTCGCCCCGTCGCCGCCCCGTGTCGCGCGCGAGCGACGAGTCGCGCCCGGCACAGAGCACGTCTCGTTGCTGACTCGGGTGACCGAGCAGACCACCGCCGTCATCGAGTCGGCGACCTCGAAGCGCCGCGCGCCGGCTCTTCGGCGCCGAGGAACTCGAGCTCGCCGGCGTGAAGTCGTCGCCGTCGCAGTACGTCGTGCTCGTCGCCTCGTTCGCGAGTGTGTTCGCGTTGCTCGGCGTCGTGCTCGGGCTCTCGAACGGCACGTCGATCCTGTGGGGCGTCATCTTCGCGATCCTCACCCCGGTGGTCGCCAAGGTCATGCTGATCGTTCGAACCTCGCGGCGCCGGGCGAAGTTCGCCGACCAGATCGACGACACCGTGCAGCTGGTGGCCGGAACCCTGCGCGCCGGGCACGGGCTCAGCGCATCGCTCGCAGCGGTGGCGAGCGACTCGGAGGCACCCATGGGCGAGGAGCTCGCTCGCGTCGGTGAACGAATCGCGACTCGGTCGTCCGCTTCCCGAGGCCCTCGCCACGACGGCGGATCGCATGCAGAGCAAGGACTTCGACTGGGTCGCCCAGGCGATCGGCATCAACGCCGAGACGGGTGGCAACCTCGCGGAGGTGCTCGACCAGGTCGGCAAGACCATCCGCGAGCGCAATCAGGTCAGGCGCCAGGTGGCCTCCCTCAGCGCAGAGGGCCGGCTCTCGGGCATCATCCTCGTGGTGCTGCCGATCGCGCTGTTCCTCTTCTTCGCGTTCATTCGGCCCGACTACATCGCCGTGTTCTTCACCAACATCATCGGCATCGCCGCGCTGATCGTCGCGGCGCTGCTGCTGATTCTGGGCTCGATCTGGATCGCGTTCACGGTGAGAGTGAAGTTCTGAGATGGAAGCATCGTCGCTGTTCGGCTACATCGCTGCGGGAGTGACCGCCGCCGCGCTCGGCCTGTTCATCTTCCTGCTCTTCCCGAGCCGCAAGGCGGCCCCGTCGCCGGCGGATGACGACGTGCAGCTCGTGCGCGGGACGACACAGGAACGCATGTCGTTGAGCGAATCCCTGGCCGCGGCGGCGCCCAAGGGATATGTCGGCTGGCTCGAGAAGCAGATCGTCTACGCAGGCCGGCCGTCGGGCTGGACGGTCACGCGGATCATGACGTGGAAGGTCGTGCTCGCCGTCGCTGCGGCGCTGTTCGGCCTCCTCTTCGTGTTCAATGGCGGGCCCCAGCCGTTCAAGGTCGTCCTCGCGGTCGCCGCGGTGATCCTGCTGTTCTTCGCGCCCGACATCATGATCAACAGCCGTGCGCATGATCGTCAACAGGCGATCCTCTACGCGCTGCCCGACACGCTCGACCAGATGACCATCGCGGTCGAGGCGGGGCTCGGGTTCGACTCGGCGATGGCGAAGGCCGCACGCGGCGGCGAGGGTCCCTTGGCAGAGGAGCTCATTCGCGTGCTGCAGGACATGAGCATCGGGCGCACCCGGCGGGAGTCCTTCGAGGAGCTCGGCCGGCGCACGAGCTCGGAGGACCTTCGACGATTCGTTCGCGCGATCGTGCAGGCCGACGCGTACGGTGTCGCGATCGGCGAGGTGCTGCGGGTGCAGGCCGGCGAGATGCGCACTGAAGCGCCGTCAGCGCGCCGAGGAGGCAGGCTCAGAAGGTGACGGTGAAGATCATCTTCCCGCTCATCTTCTGCCTGCTCCCTGCGATGTTCATCGTGATCCTGACGCCCGCGGTGATCGGCATCATCGACCAGTTCGCTCGCTGAGCGGTATCCGACCGCGTCGCCCGTCGAGGAGCTCGCGACCGTATCGCTCGCTGTGCGCCTTCGACGCTGATCGCGGCGCGCGCAACGCCGGCCGGTAGATGAAGAGCGGGTAGAGCGAGACGCACGTGATCGCGAACGCGATGAGCGCGAGGGTCTCGTTGTTCATGAGGATGACGATCGAAAGATGCAAGCCAAGCCCGAAGACGACGGCGACTCGGCGGCTCGCGCGGAACCAGAGGCCGATGCCGATCACGAGTTCGACCACCACGGTCATGATCGAGGCGATGAAGTAACAACTGCCACGGCAGCTCGAGCCACACCCACGCCCGAGAGCGGCACACCCGAGATGAACGTGCAGGTTCATCTTGCTCAGCGCCGAGAATACGTAGAGCACTGAGAGCTGGCTCATCATGAGCAGCTGCGGCCACCAGATCACCGTCGTACGGCTGGGATTCGGTCGCACCGACCACGCTGTTCCGGCCTGGGCGAATACGAGGTAGGCGAGGAGCAGGGTCGCGAGCCACCGGTGGCTGCTGTACACCTGCTGGTCCCAGAGCAGCACTGTCGCGCTGAGCACGACCGAGATGGCGGCCGCCGGTGCGGTCATCCAGCCGAACGTCACGGCGATCCCCGCCACGACGGCCAGTACCAGACCCGCGACGAGCCATGGCATCGACAGCACGGGGGTGCCGGCGAGCACCGGCACAGCGAGCTTGCCGAACGACACCCGTTGCAGGATCTCGAAGGCCTCGACGGCGTTGAAGACCGTGGCGATGCCGATGCCGATGCGAGCGACCGCCACCGGGCGCGGATCGGTGCGGATCTCGGTCAGTCGCATTCGATGCTCCGAACCCGGTCCGACTGCTCGACACGCACGCTCGACCGCGTCGGGCCGTCGGACTCACAGAGCGCTTCCGGCAGCAGGGGTAGCCAATCGGTGTCGGGCCGGTATCTTCGCCACGAAGGTGGTCGAACTCGGTCGAGCGTCTGCTCAGTCCCTCCTCGTCGATGACGGTCGCGGTGACGCCGCCGAGTCCCGAGTACATCTGGAACCCGAACTTCTGCGGCGGCGGCTGCAGCAGGGCGACCAGTGGGATCGCGACCTGCAGGGCGATGACCACGAGCACGGCGACGGTGCCGATCAGGCTCCCTCGACTCGGGCCCCGCGGGCGCCCTCGACGTCGGGCGCGGACTCCGCACCGGCACCCTCGGATCGCGCCTGCACCCTCACACGTTAGGCGCTGCAGCGCGTCGTTCCAACGCCCGCGTTTGCGGGGTGCCTCGCTAGGCTGACGTCACGAGCCTGGGGGAGGTGCCGTGGCCGAGTTCGAGCAACCCGATCAGCCCGAGCAACCCGAGCAGTGGCGCCCCGACGTGCTCGGCGAGGGCTTCGAGCAGCTGACCCTCCCGCTCGGCACCGACGACGAGGGCGAGGTCGTCGCGACCCTCGTTCGCCACACGCCCCGCCGCAGGCGGTGGTTCTGGGAGGCGCGGGGAGCGGCATCCGATGTCGACGTGCTCTACGTGCACGGATGGAACGACTACTTCTTCAACCGGCAGCTCGCCGAGTTCTGGACGAACGCGGGCGCCCGCTTCTTCGCGCTCGACCTGCGCAAGTACGGCCGCAGCCTGCGCGCCGGGCAGACTCCCGGCTACGTCACCGACCTCGCCACCTACGACGCCGATATCGAGGCGGCGCTCGCGCGCATGGGTCACGCGGTGACGGATGTCCCGGCCGAGCGCCCTCGACCCCTCATCCTGCTCGGGCACTCCACGGGAGGGCTGACGCTCAGCCTGTGGGCCGCCCGCAATCACGGGCGCGCCGCGGGGCTCGTGCTGAACAGCCCGTGGCTCGAGTTCCAGGGCAGTCGCGTCGCGCGTGAGGCGCTCACGCCCGTGATCAGCTGGGGTGCGAAGGTCAACCCGATGGGGCCGCTGCCCAACGTCGACCTCGGGTTCTACGCGCGCTCGATCTCGACGCGAGCTCGACGGCGAGTGGGAGTACTCGCACGAGTGGCGGCCCGACCGGGGGTTCGCGGTGCTTCCGGCGTGGCTCACGGGCGTCCTCGCCGGCCACGCGACGGTCGCGGCGGGCATCGACGTCGGGGCGCCGGTGCTCACGCTGCTCTCGGCGCGGTCGACCCTGCAACCCCGATGGGACGAGGCCATGCTCTCGAGCGACATCGTGCTCGTGGTCGACGAGATCGCGCAGCGGGCGCTGAAGCTCGGCCCCACCGTCACCGTGGCGCGCATCGACGGCGCGCTGCACGACGTGTTCCTGTCGCGCGAGCCCGTGCGGGCCGCGGCCTACGCGGCCGTGACGCACTGGCTGCGCGGCTACGCCCCGCGCGACTGAGAGTCACCCGACACCCCCATCCACACCTCTCCCTCTCCTCCCGCGCCTGACCGCGTGACGGCCTTTTCCCGGTCCACGCCTGAACGCCACCGCACGTGGCCCGGCGAAGGGTCGTCACGTCTGAGCCGGGGCCCCGCGCCCGAGAACGCCAGTGCGGGCCGGGGTCGACGAGCACGTCCTCCACAGGCTCCGGGCGCCGCGGCTTCTGCACAATCGGAACCTGTCGGATGGCGCGGTGAGCCAGGCGTGGAAGCGTGGCCTCGGGTGCCGACGCCACCCATCATGCCGAACGACCGCGGGTTCATCCTCGCGCGCGACGTCCGCGCCGCCGGACTTGCCTCCGCACTCGAAGCCTCGGTTGCGAATGGCACGCTCACGCGAGTGCGACGCGGCGTCTACCGGGCGCCCATGCCGAGCGATCCGAAGATCCCGAAGTCGAAGCGGGCAGCGCTCGATTACCGTCTGCAAGTGCTGGCGGCGGCTGAGACGCTCCGAGCGCCGATCTTCACGTCATACTCGGCGATCGCCCTGCAGCGGCTCCCGATCATCGGCGCATGGCCGTCCGCGGCATATGTGCTCGCGCCTGGTTCGCACGGCAACCATCGCAAGTCGACGGTGCGGGTCGCCCGCATCGGCGAAGTGTCCACCGAACTCGTTGACGGACTCCTCGTCACGAGCATCGAGCATTCGTTGATACAGCTCTGCCGTCACGCACCACTGGGTGCGGCGCTGGTCGCCGTCGATGCCGCGCTGTGCTCGATGCCCTGGCAGTCGACAGCGCCGAGAACGACCATCGAACGGCTTCGTGAAGAGCACGAGCGGATCCTGCCGTACGCCGGAAGCCGACGCGCCGAGGCTGTACTGCAACGGGCGACCCATCTCGCCGCCACCCCCCTCGAGACGTGTAGCCGGCTGGTGATCGAGGAATTCGGCTTTCCCGAACCCGAACTGCAGTACCGGCTTTGGCTCCCAGAGTCACATCGGTGGGCGCATCTCGACTTCGGCTGGCCCGAGTTCGGGGTCGGTGCAGAGGCAGACGGCGGCGGCAAGTACCTCGGGGCCGAGAGTGTCGAAGCGTCCGCCGAAGTGGTGGTGCGTGAGAAGGAACGCGAAGACGAGTTGCGCCCGCTGTTGCGAGCATTCGAGCGCTGGAACTGGAATGAGATGTGGGGCCGCGACGTGCTCGTCAAGCGTCTGCAGCGCGCCGGCCTGCCCCAGAAGGGGCTTCGTCTCAAACTCTTCTGACGCGTGACGACCTCTTGACGGCATACGACCCTCGGGCGTGGTGCGTAGACGGGCGAAAGGTCGTCACGCGCCTGGTGAGGGCGCCGCGAACGGCCCCTTCAGCGCCGCCCACTGCAGCAGCATGATCGTCTTCGCATCGACGATGTCGCGGCCGATGCGGTCGAGGGCGTCGTCGAAGTCGAGCTCGAGCACCTCGATGTCCTCGCCCTCGTCGGCGAGGCCGGCGCGGGAGCCGTCGACCACGTCGCCCCGCCGGTAGGGCGCCGCGAAGAAGTGCAGGCGCTCGGTGACCGAGCCGGGGCTCATGTACACGTCGAAGACGTGCTCGACGTCGCCGACGACGTGCCCGGTCTCCTCCTCGGCCTCGCGGCGGATGGCGGTCTCGGGGTCGTCCTCGTCGAGCAGGCCGGCCGCCGTCTCGATGAACATGCCGTCGGGGTGCTCGTTGACGTACGACCGGGAAGCGGAACTGCCGGGTGAGCAGCACCGTGCGGGCCGAGGGCTCGTAGAGCAGGATCGTCGCGCCGTCGCCGCGGTCGTAGGTCTCGCGCTCCTCGACGGTCCACGAGCCGTCGGCGTGCTGGTAGTCGAACGTCGTGGCTCGCGTCACGTACCAGTTCGACGTGAGCACGGTGACGTCGCGCACGCGCACGCGCGGATTGCGGTCGAGGTCGCGGCCGACGAGGTCGAGGCCGGTGCGCCCACGGCGGTCGGGCACGTCGACGCCCGGTTGGGGCATCCGCTCGCTCTCGTCGCTGACCGGCAACGCGCTCAGCGGAAGTTCACGAACTGCAGGGCGACGTCGAGGTCTTTGCCCTTGAGCAGCGCCATCGTCGCCTGCAGGTCGTCGCGGCTCTTCGACGAGACGCGCAGCTCGTCGCCCTGGATCTGCGACTTCACCGACTTGGGCGCCTCGTCGCGGATGATCTTCGAGATCTTCTTCGCGTTGTCGCTGTCGATGCCGTTCTTCAGGGCGATCTCGAGGCGGAACTCCTTGCCCGACGCGTACGGCTCGCCCTCGTCGAGCGAGCGCAGCGTGATGCCGCGCTTGATGAACTTCGACTCGACGACCTCGAGCACCGCCTTCACGCGCTCTTCGGTCTGGGCCTTGAGCAGGATCTTCTCGCCGCTCCACTCGACCGAGGCGCCGACGTTCTTGAAGTCGTAGCGCTGCTCGACCTCTTTGCGCGCCTGGTTGACGGCGTTCTCGGCCTCCATCTTGTCGACCTTGCTCACGATGTCGAACGTTGCATCTGCCATGCGCGCCAGTTTAGCGAGCGGATGTCCCGGGCGACGCGTGCCCGCGACATCCGCCCGTCTCAGCCCAGGGACTCGCGCCGCCCCAAGTCAGGAGAATGGGCGCGATCCTCGTGTGAGGCCGGGATGGCGCCCATTCTCCTGAGTTGGCGCGGCTCGACGGCGGCCGCGCGGCGAGGCGGGCGCGGGGGCTCAGGCGGGCGGGATCGCGGTCGACGAGCGCACGCGCAGCTCGTAGGGGAGCGGGGTCGCGGCGGGCGCGGGCGCGTCGGGCGTGCTCGGCTCGAGCCGGTCCATGAGCACGTCGACCGCCATCTCGCCCTGCAGCCGCGGAAACTGCGCCACGGTCGTGAGGCCGAAGAAGTCGCTGAGGTCGTGGTCGTCGATGCCGACGATCGAGACGTCGCGCGGCACGACGAGTCCGAGGTCGCGTGCGGCGAGGATCGACCCGATGGCCATCTCATCGGATGCCGCGAAGATCGCCGTCGGGCGACCGTGAGGTGCGCCCAGCAACTGCTTCGCCGCGTTGTACCCGCCCCGGATCGTGAAGTCGGCGGGTGCGAACAGGCGGGGGTCGACCTCGATGCCCGCGTCGCGCAGCGCACCCTCGTAGCCGGTGCGGCGGTTCGTGGGCAGGTGGAAGTCGAGGTCGAACTCGAGGTCGCCGCCGATGTGGGCGATGCGGCGTGTGGCCGAGGCCGATGAGGTGCTCGGTCGCGAGCCGCGCGACCGCGGCGTCGTCGATGGTGAGGGTGGGCACGCCGGGGATCGGGCCGCCGACGCCCACGAGCGGCTTGCCGAGATCGTGCAGCCGGGTGACCTCGTGCTCGGTGAGTTCGAGCGACACGGCGATGACGGCGTCGACGCGCTGGCGCAGCAGGAAGTGCTCGAACACGCTCGACCGCTCGTCGCCGTCGCCCGACAGGTTGTACAGCGTGAGGTCGTAGCCGCGACGCAGCAGCTCGTGCTGCGCGCCCTCGAGCACCGACGAGAAGAACCAGCGGTTGAGGAACGGGATCACCACGCCGATGTTGCGGGTGCGCCCCGACGCGAGGCTCGACGCGTTCGACGACACCACGTAGCCCAGGCGCGCGGCCGCCTCGTCGACCTTCGCCTTCGACGCGGGCGACACGTGGCCGCGCCCGCTGAGCGCGCGCGATACCGTCGCGGTCGACACTCCCGCGAGCTTCGCCACCTCTTCGATGCCGGCCATGACCCCTCATTCCCGGCACTGCCGCTTCAGGGGCATCCTATCGATTCGCGCGGCTGAACCGACGATCGCCGGGCTATCGCAATCGGTGCTCTTCGGGGTGGCGCGTTGCCGTGCCCCCTGTCGTGGGGTAGACATGGCGAGATTTGTATTTTCGGGGGGCGTTGGCCGGCGTGCGGCTATAAGAAGGGAGCTACACGCGTGAAGTGGGTCAAGCGCATCGTCATCACGCTCGTCGTGGTGTTCGCGTTCTTCTACATGGTCACCCGTCCCGACGACGCAGCCAATGCCGTGCAGGAGCGCCGTCGGCGCGGTGTGGGGCGGCGTGCAATCGGTCGGCCAGTTCTTCACCTCGCTGGCGACATAGCCGGGCTGGGCAGGGCTCGCACCATGTCCCGTCGCGGCTTCTTCGACCCGCACGTCGAGCAGTACCTCATCGCCGACGAGGGCGAGGTCGTCATCGACGAGGTCGCCAAGCACTGGGCGGCGATCGTCACGCCCGTGCTCGAACTCATCGCCGCCGTGCCGGTGCTGCTGCTGGTCGGGCTGATGCCGTCGCAGCTCTACTGGCTGCCGATAGCCGGCGCCCTCTTCCTCGTGATCAACGGCGGATGGCGCATCCTGCAGGCGCAGATGGACCGGTTCGTCATCACCAACATGCGGGTGTTCCGCGTGCACGGCATCCTCACGCGGCACATCGCCACGATGCCCATCACGCGAATCCTCGACATCTCGGTGAAGCGCCCGATCGTCGGCCGCATCTTCGGCTTCGGTCACTTCATCTTCGAGTCGGCGGCGCAAGACCAGGGCCTGCGCGAGATCCGGTTCGTCGGCAACCCCAACGCGCGCGGCCTCACGATCCAGCGGGTCATCCAGCGGTCGGGCCTTCGGGGTGGCATGCGCGGCGACGCGCGCGACTATGCGCACCTCGGGCCGGGCGGCCGGGGCGGCTCGGGCAAGGTCGACACGGGCGGTGACGGCGGGGTCGGCAGTGGTGGCGACACCGGTGGTGGCGACACCGCGCCCATCACGACGATCCAGGCCGACAGCTCGCACATCGACACCGCCGCGTGGAGCGTGAGCGCCGACAACCCCGCCTGGGATCCGAAGTCCGGCGACACCCAGCCCCTCGGCTGAGCGGCGCGCGGGCGCGGTGAACGAGGCGTGAACGGGCCCGCGACATCCGCTCGCCGCCTCGATTTCTCGACACGCCCCCCGGCGGGTATTCTTGACAGGCCCCCGGTTGTGTGCAGAACTCGGTCGGGTGCGACGGCGAGTTACCCAAGCGGCCAAAGGGATCTGACTGTAAATCAGACTGCTCAGCATTCGGGGGTTCGAATCCCTCACTCGCCACACGAAGATGCCCCGGTCAGCCGGGGCATTCGTGCGTTCCGGGGCCGTGTTCACGCGGCGTTCGCCGGGGTTGGCCGGTGCGTTCCGAGCGCAGGGCGTAGCGTGAGGGGATGACCCAGCACGAGGCATCCGTCGACCCTGCAGCCCTGCTCGACCTCGCGAGGAGCATCGCCGTCGAGGCGGGGGAGTTCGCCCTCGCGGCGCGACGCGCCGGCGGCATCGGCGTCGAGGTCGCCGCGACCAAGTCGACGCCCACCGACATCGTCACCGCGACCGACCGCGAGACCGAGGCGCTCATCCGCGAGCGCATCCTCGCGGCGCGGCCCGACGACGGCATCCTCGGCGAAGAGCACGACTCGCGCACCGGCACGAGCGGGGTGAGCTGGGTGGTCGACCCGATCGACGGCACCGTGAACTTCCTGTACGGCATTCCCGCGTGGACCGTGAGCATCGCCGTCGTCGCCGGCGAACCCGACCCGGGCAGCTGGCGAGGGCTCGCGGGCGTGGTCGTGAATCCGACGACGGGTGAGGTGTTCGCCGCGAGCGCCGGCGGCGGGGCGTGGCTCGGCGACCAGCGGCTGCAGGTCAACACGGGAGTGCCGCTCGGGCGTGCGCTCGTCGGCACCGGGTTCGGCTACTCGTCCGACGTGCGGCGCGAGCAGGCGCAGGTGCTGCTCGGGATGCTGCCGCAGGTGCGCGACATCCGCCGCATCGGCTCGGCCGCGCTCGACCTCGGCCTGCTCGCGGCCGGACGCCTCGACGCGTTCTACGAGCGCGGGCTGAATCCCTGGGACCACGCGGCCGGCGGCATCATCGCGCGCGAGGCCGGGGCGAAGGTCGGCGGGCGCGGCGGCGGGCGCGAGAGCGCCGAGCTGTTCATCGCGGCCGCGCCGGGGCTGTACGAGGAGCTCGCGGCAGCGCTGGAGGCGGCCGGGGCGTGAGTTTCGGCCGTCGAGGTCGGCGGGGCCGGCGTTCGGCGTGTGCGCGGGTCGGCGTGTCGCGGGGGTCGCGCGGCCGGCCGCTCGGCGTGTCGCGAACGGAATCGCTGGTCAGCCGCGGCAACCGCGACGGAAACCTCGTTGTCGCGTGGCATTCGCGTTCGAGACCGGTTACGCTTTACCAATCCGTTATCTCGGCATAGGCCGTGATGAGCACCTCCCGAAGTCCCCATCCGTCCCCCACGCCGAAAGCCCCTAATACGTGCTCGAGTCCCCCCTCGTGCCCGACGGTTCCACGCCCGGCACTCAGGCTGATCTGCGGCCTGAGCGACCCCTGACCCGTCGTGAGCTGCGTGCCCGTGAGGCCGCCGACGCGCCGCCCGCGTCCGCGACGCCCGGCGCGCTCGCCGCGCAGCCGGCTCGGGTGGAGTTTCCGGCGCAGCCGGCTCGGGTCGAGTTCGCGGCCGCCGGCGACGCGGCGCTGCGGTCG
The DNA here is from genome assembly GCA_963836825.1 of uncultured Actinomycetota bacterium. Taxonomy (GTDB): domain Bacteria; phylum Actinomycetota; class Actinomycetes; order Actinomycetales; family Microbacteriaceae; genus Agromyces. The sequence goes on along the minus strand of CAWILI010000029.1, from coordinate 8,769 downwards.
AGCCTGCGGCTGCGGCGATTCCGGATGCCCCTGCTCCCGCCTTCACCGCGCCCTCGCGCAGTTCGCAGCCGAGCTTCGACGAGCTCTTCGACATCACGCCGGTGTCACCCTGGCCCGAGACCGAGCGTCGACGCTCACGGCGCGCGGCCGAGCCGGCGGCAGACGTGCAGCCCGCCGGCATTCAGCCCGCAGCCATGCGGCCGGCCGGAGTGCGGCAGCCCCAGTGGCAGCCCGCCGAACCGCCTCAGGCAGTCAGGCCCACACCGGCGCCACCCGTCTTCACCCCGCAGCTACCCGCGACACCGGCTTCACCCGCAGCAGCGTCCGGCTCACTCCGCAGCTACCCGCGACACCCACGGCTCTCCCCGCGACATCCACCGCACTTCCCGCAACGCCTACCGCTCCTCCCAGGGCCGAGTCGACCGCCACCCGGCGTGACCGCGACTCGGCCTTCCCCGTGTCACGTGCCGATGAAGCGGCTCCCGAGATGGCGAAGGGCGGGTTCGACGCGCTGTTCGCCGACCTCACCGTCGACGACGACGAGCCCGAGGCCGGTCGCGGTCGCGCAGGCCGTTCGGCACGCGCTGAGCGGGCGCCGAAGAAGCCGAAGAAGGTCTCCGCCAAGGCGCGCGAAGGCCGGCCAAGGCGAAGTCGTCCAAGTCGTCCGCAACGTCGCTGGCCGCAGTCTGCGCAGGCCGTGGCCGTCGCGGCGAACTCGACGGCCGCGGCTGCCACGACCACCGCATTCGGCGACCGCGACCGCGGCCGTCGCTGCCGCCAGCGCGACACCGGCCGTCGCTGCCGCAAGCGTGACCCCGGCCGCCGTTGCCGCGAGCGTGACGCCGGCCGCCGCTGCCGCCGAGCCTGACGCCCGGCCGTGCCCAGCGCCCCGGCTTCGGCCGCCTCCGCCGACTTCGCCGCGGCGATCGCCGCAGCCGCCATGGAGTCGACCCCGTCGAGCCACACCGAGATCGTCGACGACCTCGACCTGTTCGCCTCGTCGTTCTCGAGCGGCTCCGCGGCACCGGAATCGCGGCCGGCCCCGGCTGAGTCGAGCCGTTCCTCCCGTCGCCAGCAGGCCGCACCCGCAGCGACCTCGCGCCGCTCGACGTCGGGCTCTGCTCGCCGAGCGGCCGAGTCCGCTGCCCGCGGGCCGCGGTGCGACATCCGCTCGCCCCTCGATTGCGCGCGCAGTGTCGACCCGGCCGTCATCGATGCGTCCCTCGCCGACCCGCCCGACGGCGCGGCGACCCCGCGGATCCCGTGCCCTCGCGAGCGTGATCGCGATGAGCTTCGCGGCGCTGCTCGCGGTCGCGACATCCGTGCCCTCGCTCTCGCTGCTGACCCCTGCCGACGTGCAGGCCATGGCGCTCGAGCAGGCGAACGTGTACGGCGAAGACGGGCAGCACGTCGTGATCTCGGGCGGCGTGCTCGCGCAGAGCGTGCAGTCCGAGGGCTACGAGTCGCAGACCGTGCAGGAGTACGCCGAGGCGGCGGGCATCCGCGCCGACAGCGACTTCATCAACAACCCCGCCGGAACCATCCAGTGGCCCTTCGCCGTCGGCGTGCACGTGGGCGACCGGTTCGGCTACCGCGACTGCTACGGATGTTCGAGCGACCACGGTGGCCAGGACTTCAACCCCGGTCTGGGCGCCGAGATCCAGGCGATCGCCGACGGCACCGTCGTCGACGTCGACCGATGAGGGCGGATCGCTCGGCGTCGTCGTCATGATCGACCACATCATCGACGGCGAGCTCATCACGAGCGTCTACGCGCACATGGAGTACGGCTCGCGCCGCTTCGAGGTCGGCGACACCGTCGAGGTCGCCGACGTGCTCGGCACCACCGGATCGACCGGCATGTCGACCGGGCCGCACCTGCACTTCGAGATCCGCATCGGCGGCGTCGACGGCACCAAGGTCGACCCGCTCGAGTGGCTGTACGCCAACACGAACTGAGCCTGCTCAGCCGCCTCAACTCCGCTGCTCCTCGCGCCTCCGCCTGCTCCGCATCCTCCTCCTCGTCGCAACTGAGGAGAATTGCGCTCAAGCGGCCTGTGGCGGTGGGATGGGTCCCAATCTCCTGAGTTGGGCACTTGACCCGTGTCAGCGCGACTCGGCCAGTCGTCTGCATGCCAGTGCCATCTCGGCGCCCACGCGCACGCCACCTCAGCCCACTCAGCCGCCCGTCTCCCCGCTCCGCCTCAGCCGCCCGTGCCGCCCTCGGGCGCGAGGAGTTCGAGCGAGGCAGGGCGGGGCGTCGCCGAGCACTCCTCCCACTCGAGGTTGAAGCGCTGGGCGAACCGCAGTTCGCCCGACTCGTCGCGCGCGGCGAGGGTGACCGAGGCCGGATGCGACTCGTCGAGCTGGGCCATCCATTCGCCGTCGGCAACCGACTCGAGCGTTCGTGAGTCGGGCGCGCAACCCGACCAGCACTGCACCGAGGCGATCCCCGGCTTGACCGCGTGCACCGGGATCGACACGCGTCGACAGGCGCGTCGCAGCTGGGTGCGACGCATCCGCTCAGGGCGAGCACAAGCATCGGTGCGAGCACTGCGGATGCGTGGATGCGACGCATGCCATCACGGTAGCCCAGGTGCGGTGCGCAGGTCAGGAGAATTGCACTGAAGCGCGCTCGGGGGCGGGGATGCATCCCATTCTCCTGAGTTGCGGCATCGCACTCCTCCTCAACAGGGCGGCGGCAAGCCCGGCTCCCCACAGTCGGTGGCGCGCAGCCCGAGCCGGCTCGGCGACCGGCGACGCTCGGCAGATGAGCCTCGAACCGCTGATCCCGCCCGACGAATTCATCCGCCGCAGCGGTGGCGCCCTGCCACTGGCTGCGCTTCGGCGTGCGGGCTTCGACGGCGCACCGATTCGCGCCGGTCTGCGGGCCGGGCGGCTCATTTCGGTGCGGCGAGGTTGGTACGCGATTCCGGATGCCCCGGCCGACGTGACTCGCGCGGTGCGCGTCGGCGGCGCCCTCACGGCGGCATCGGCCGCGCGCCTTCGCAACCTGTGGCTGCTCGATGACCCGCTGCTGCATGTTCGGGTGCCGAGCAGCGCCTCAGGGCTTCGGTCGCCCGACGACGCGACCGTCGCGCTCGACCGCTCAGCGCACGGCGTCTGCGTGCACTACCGCACGGCAGCGATCGGCAGCCGCTCCCGGCGATCGCCCTGCGAGCGACGGCCTCGCGAGAAGCCTCGCCGAGATGTTCCGCTGCGCGGGCACGGTTCCCGCCATGATCGCGCTCGAGTCGGCGCTGAACCGGCGGGAGTTGCCGATGCAGGCGATCGAGTCGGTGCGCAGGCTCGTGCCGTCGTGGGCGCATCGGCCGCTCGACCTCGCGACGCCCGACAGCGACTCAGGGCTCGAGACGATCGCGCGACTGCTGTTCCACCGGTTGCGTGTTCGCGTGCGAACCCAGGTGCTGGTGCGCGGGCGTGCGTCACGTCGACCTTCTGGTCGGAGATCGGCTCGTGATCGAACTCGACGGGCGGGCGTTCCACTCGGGTGAGGACTTCGAGCGCGATCGCCGACAAGACCTCGAGCTGGCACTGCGGGGCTACCTCGTCATCCGCCTGTCGTACCGCATGGTCGTGCACGATTGGGATGCCACGCACCGAGCGGTGCTCGAGGTCGTTGCCCGCGGACTGCACCGGTGGGGGCGAGTCGCCCGCGAGCTGCCCGAGTTCGGCGTGCTCAACTCAGGAGAATGGGCGCGATCCGCCGTGTGAAGCGGGGATGGCGCCCATTCTCCTGAGTTGCGAAGGGCAGCGGATGCCGCGGCCTCGCGCCAGCGCGCCGGGTGAGCCGTGCGCGCCGGGGTGAGCCGGCGGCTGCGAGCGGCAGCGAGCTACGCGCGGAGCCAGGCAGTCGTGTCGGGCGCGAGGGTGCGGTCGGCGAGCGGCTCGCTCGCGAGCAGCACGTCGCCCGCGGGCAACTCGACTGCCGAGTCGCCCGTGTTCGCCACCACGACGACGTCGCCGTTGCGGAACGCCACGACCTCGGCCGGGAACCCGGGAATCCACTCGAGCGAGCCCGAGGCGAGACCCTGCTCGCGCCGCAGTGCGAGGGCGTCGCGGTACAGCGAGAGCGTCGAGCCGGCGACGCCGCGCTGCTGATCGCGCGCGAGCTCGGCCCACTGTGCGGGCTGCGGCAACCACGAGGCATCCGATGGCCCGAACCCGTACGACGGCGCCGCGGCGACCCAGGGCAGCGGCACGCGACATCCGTCTCGGCCGTAGCGTTCGTGGTCGGTGCGGAACCAGGTCGGGTCTTGACGGGCGTCGTCGGGGAGGTCGATGACCTCGGGCAGGCCGAGCTCTTCGCCCTGGTAGAGGTAGGCCGAGCCGGGCAGCGCGAGCATGAGCGCGGTCGCGGCGCGGGCGCGGCGCAGGCCGGGTGCGTACTCGGGCAGCCCCTTCGAGCGGGCGCCGAGTCCGTGACCCTGGGGGTTCGGCTCGGTGACCGAGAGCCGCGTGGCGTGGCGCACGACGTCGTGGTTCGAGAGCACCCACGTCGACGGTGCGCCGACCGCGCTGAACGCCTCGAGCGAGGCGTCGATGACGGTGCGCAGGGCGTCGGCCTGCCACGGCGTCTCGAGGTAGGCGAAGTTGAACGCCTGGTGCATCTCGTCGGGGCGCACCCACTTCGCGACGCGGGGCAGCGGGTCGACCCACGCCTCGGCCGCGAGGATGCGCTCGCCCGGGTACTCGTCGAGCAGCGCGCGCCAGTCGCGGTAGATCTCGTGCACGCCGTCTTGGGCCCAGTAGGGCGCGCTGTCGCCGTTCTCGTCGCTGATCTGGGGCTCGAGGGCGACGCCCGTCGCGTCGGCGCCCACGGTGTCGTGCGGCGCGTCGGCGGTCACCGCCGACGCCGCCGGCCCCGCCCATGCTGCCGCCTTCGGCGGGCGGCGTGTAGTCGGGCAGGCCGTCGGCCTTGATCATGCCGTGCGCGACGTCGACCCGGAACCCGTCGACACCGCGGTCGAGCCAGAAGCGAAGGATGCGGCGGAACTCCTCGCGCACCTCGTCGTTGGTCCAGTCGAAGTCGGGCTGCGAGCTGTCGAAGAGGTGCAGGTACCACTGGCCGGGCGTGCCGTCGGCCTCGGTGACGCGCGTCCATGCGGGGCCGCCGAAGACCGACTCCCAGTTGTTGGGGGGCAGCTCGCCGGCGGTGCCGCGGCCGTCGCGGAACAGGTAGCGCGCGCGCTCGGCGCTGCCCGGCGCGGCGGCGAGGGCTGCCTGGAACCAGACGTGCTGGTCGCTCGAGTGGTTGGGCACGAGGTCGACGATGACGCGGATGTCGCGTGCGTGGGCTTCGGCGACCATGGCGTCGAAGTCGGCCAGGGTGCCGAAGAGCGGGTCGACGTCGCAGTAGTCGGCGACGTCGTAGCCGGCGTCGCGCTGGGGCGACGTGTAGAACGGCGAGAGCCAGATGGCGTCGATGCCGAGCTCCTGCAGGTCGCCGATGTGCGACGTGATGCCGGCGAGGTCGCCCATGCCGTCGCCGTTCGCGTCGGCGAACGACCGGGGGTAGATCTGGTAGATCGCGGCGGTGCGCCACCATTCGGAAGTCATGCGGAAACTGTACGGCATCTGAACAGTTGATGGAAACGCTTGCACGTCGCGCGCAAGAACTGATGGTCACGAACCGGTATCGATCGGGACATCCCGGTTTGGTAATGCGGCGTCACCAAGGTATACCTGTAATCGCTTGCATATCGCGAGCACTCCACACGAAAGAGCGGCCTTTCGGTCACGGTGCAGTGGTTCCGCCCGGCGGAACGGGGATGACAGCTCCTCCACCAGGCGAAGGTGCCGGACTCACGCAACGAAGGGCACACACCAATGAGGGTGAACAAGAAGAGCCTGCTCGCGGTCGGCGCAGCGGCGATCGTCGCAACGCTCGGCCTCGCGGGCTGCTCCACGGGCTCCGGCGAGAACGACCCGGCCGAGGCCGCCGGCGGCACGCTCACGGTCTGGGTCGACGCCGAGCGCGTCGACGCGCTGCAGGCCGCTGCCGACGCGTACTCCGAAGAGAAGGGCGTCGAGGTCGAGCTCGTCGGCAAGGACAACGCCGACATCAAGGACGACTTCATCCAGCAGGTCCCGACCGGCAAGGGCCCCGACATCACGATGGGTGCGCACGACTGGCTCGGCGAACTCTCGACGAACGGTGTCGTCGCGCCGATCGAGCTCGGTGACTCCGCTGCTGACTACCTGCCCGTCGCGATCGACGCGTCGACCTACGAGGGCACCACCTACATGCTTCCCTACGCGGTCGAGAACATCGCCGTGCTGCGCAACGCCGACCTCGTCCCCGAGGCCGCCACGAGCTTCGACGACATGATCGCCAAGGGCCAGGCCGCCGGCCTCGCGCACCCGTTCGTGGTCGAGCAGGGCGCCGAGGGCAACCCCTACCACCTCTACCCGTTCCAGACCGCGTTCGGTGCGCCCGTCTTCGGCACGAACGACGAGGGCTACGACCCCACCGACCTGCAGCTCGGCAACGCGGGCGGCGAGGAGTTCGCCACCTGGCTCGGCGCGCAGGGCAAGAACGGCACGGGCAACTTCAACACCGACATCGACGGTGACATCGCCAAGCAGGCCTTCCTCGACGGCACCGCCGCCTTCTGGCTGACCGGCCCGTGGAACGTCGGCGCCGCGATCGACGGCGGCATCAACGTCGCGATCGACACCGTGCCCAGCCCGACGGCTGAGGCCGCCCAGCCGTTCGCCGGCGTGAAGGGCTTCTTCGTCTCGTCCGAGTCGGAGAACAAGGTCGCCGCGAACGACTTCCTCGTCAACTACATCGGCACCGAGGACGTGCAGCTCGAGCTCTTCGAGGCCGGCAACATCCTCCCGGCCCTTTCGGCCGCCGCCGAGACCGCGTCGAGCGACCCGATCATCGAGGGCTTCGCCGCCGTCGGTGCCGAGGCCGTGCCGATGCCGGCCATCCCGGCCATGGGTTCGGTGTGGCAGTACTGGGGCATCGCAGAGGCCGACGTCATCAACGGCGCCGACCCCGTCGCCACCTGGCAGAAGCTGACCGCCGACGTGAGCGCAGCGATCCAGTAGTACCCCTACGCCGGTCGAGGAGCGACCGCCGCGGGCGGACGCGTATCGAGACCTGAACCGGTCTCGATACGCGTCGCACGTTACGCGGCGCTCCTCGACCGACGGCGATGGCGCGAGAAGAGCGGACAGATGAGCACCAAGATCGACGACGAAGTCGTACCCGACACGTCGGCCCCGGCACCCAAGCCCACGAAGCGGCAGCGTCAGGCCGCAGGCATCGCCGACGCGGCATCCGGAAGCATGAAGATGCTTCTCGTCAAGCTGCTCGCACTCGGCATCGTCGACGCCGTCGCCCTCTACGCGCTCTTCGTCCTGGTGACCGCAGACCAGTGGCTGATCGCGGCGATCGTCGCGGTCGTCACGATCGCGGTGAACTGGATCTACTTCTCGCGGCGCAAGCTGCCCGCGAAATACCTCACGCCCGGCGTCATCTTCCTCGTGCTGTTCCAGGTGTTCGTGCTCGTCTACACCGGCTACATCGCGTTCACGAACTACGGCACCGGCCACAACGGCTCGCAGGAGCAGGCGGTGTCGTCGTTGATGGCGTCGTCCCTGCAGCGCGTCGAGGACTCACCGACCTACCCGGTGACCGTCGTCGACCAGTTGGGCACGCTCGGGCTCCTGGTCACCGACCCCGACGGCGACGCCCTCATCGGCACGAACGAATCCCCGCTCACCGAGGTCGACGCCGAGTTCGACGGCGGCAAGGCCGTCGCGGTCGACGGCTGGACGACCCTGCAGTTCGCCGACGTGATCGCCCGCACCGACGAGATCACCGAGCTCGCCGTGCCCTTCTCCGACGACCCGAACGACGGTGCCGTGCGCACGCCCGACGGTTCGTCCGCGTACGTGTACACGTCGACCCTCGAGTACGACGAGGCGGCAGGCACGATGACCGACCTCACGACGGGCACCGTCTACTCCGACATCGGCACGGGCGCCTTCACGTCGCCCGACGGCGAGGAACTGCTGCCCGGCTGGCAGATCACGGTCGGATTCGACAACTTCGTGCGCGCGGTCACCGACCCGCGCCTGGCGCAGCCGCTCGTGTACGTGACGCTCTGGACCTTCGCGTTCGCGTTCATCTCGGTCGCGTCGACGTTCTTCCTCGGCCTGTTCCTCGCGATCGTGTTCAACGACATGCGCATGCGCGGGCGCAAGTACTACCGGGTCCTGATGATCCTGCCGTACGCGATTCCGTCGTTCCTGTCGGCCCTGATCTGGGCGGGCATGATGAACGAGAGCTTCGGATTCATCAACCAGGTGATCTTCGGCGGAGCATCCATCCCATGGCTGACCGATCCATGGATGGCGAAGGTCTCGGTGCTGCTCGTGAACCTCTGGCTCGGGTTCCCGTACATGTTCCTCGTGTGCATGGGTGCGCTGCAGTCGATCCCCGACGACATCCAAGAGGCGGCGACCGTCGACGGCGCGAAACCCTGGGCGGTGTTCCGGCTGATCAAGCTGCCGCTGCTCCTCGTGACCGTCGCGCCGTTGCTGATCGCGTCGTTCGCGTTCAACTTCAACAACTTCAACGTGATCTACATGTTGACCGACGGCGGCCCGCGAGATTCGAATGCGCCGATCCCGGTCGGGTTCACCGACCTGCTCATCACCATGGTCTACAAGGTGGCCTTCACCGGGCAGTCGCGTGACTACGGCCTCGCGAGCGCCTACTCGATCATCATC
>CAWILI010000028.1:0-142477 GCA_963836825.1 uncultured Actinomycetota bacterium | reverse complement strand
CCACTGGTCGCCCGGATCCGACGCCCGGTTCGTACACGGTCAGCGAGAAGTTTGTGGTTGTCTCACCGGGGTTGGCGTAGGAGTGAGCCACGTCACCCGGGAAGGTCGAGCATCGCTGGGTGCGAGGGTGAAGGATTCACCTGCTGCCGTCACGACGAGCGTGCCGGTGTGCACGTGAAGAAGCTCCCGTGTGCCCTTCGAGTGCGCCTCGCTCGCATGCTCCTCGCCAGGCGATACGAGGAAGAGGGCTACGAGGGGTTGAAAGACCGCTCGAGCATCCGCACCACCAGCCCACCGCGACCGATCCGCCAGCAGTATCCCTTCGGCCCGCGCAAGATCTCGATGTATCTGGCCCGTTATCACGACGTCACCGTCAGCCCGTCGGGGATCTGGCGCATCCTGAACAAGCTCGGCCTCAGCCGCTCGCCAGCGTCGCAGCGCTCGGACACCTCGGCTGAATGGCAAGGTGGAGCGCTCGCACCAGATCGACTCGGAAGAGTTCTACCGGCTCCTCGAAGGCGAAGTCATCGACGACGCAAACCTCGTCGCCGACCGCCTCAGACAGAAAGTACGCGACCCGCTGTCATAGGACTCCGTCAGTTGCACAAGGTCCAGGTGTCGGGAAGTCGTCCACCTGACCACATATTGACCACACCTGAGCCACTCGGGCCGTGAGCTAGCCGAGGTCAGTGTGAGGCTAGAGGGCCGAATTCTCGCTGTTCCTGGATGCAATCGGCATGGTGCCGCGCCGCGGATATACGAGCACACGGCTCATAATCGTGGTGTCGCGGGTTCGAGTCCCGCCCTCGCTACTGGAAAACCCCTGATGATTCAGGAGTTCTTCTGACTCTGAAACCCTCGAGACTTGATGATCCGGGGCTGATTCAACGTTTACTCACCACTTATTAGGGGTGGTCAGATGCCCGACATGAAACTGGCTTGAGTCCGGGGGCGTTCTCGGGCTGTCGTCTGATCGCTTTCATCTGGCGCCTCGGCGATGCGCGCATTCGAATGCCCGGCTCGCAGGGCCCCGGATTTCTGCGGATATCGGTGTGGCAAGACGGGGCTGGCCTGTCTAAAGCGGCGGCTCAAGTGCGCTAATCGATTCGAGTCGCACGACCGGCGTTGACAGCCGATGGTGTCATCAGCCCTCCTGCCAGAATTGATGAAGAGGCTTGATGATTACGATTCGAGTCTCGGGTCCACCGGCTCGAGTTCGCGACTCCGCAATTGCCGAACGACCTTGTGCAAATCAAAGTCAGGGCGCACACGTTGGCTCGCCTCCCCATGTCGCGGGTTCGAGTCCCGCCCTCGCTACAACAGCAGAATCTCGGGGATCTCTGGCCGTTCAGGCCAACAGCGGTCCGCAACGGTCGATTCGCGTGACCACTTTTTTGACCACATCTGGAACAAGTTCGGCCTGAGTTCGGCGACGCGAACGTGATCGACGAGGGCGTACGCGAGCCCCCAATGGGTGTCAGTTCAGAACACTAACGCCAGCGCGCACCGCCGCCTCGTCGAGTCGAACGGCGACGATGTCGAGGTCGTCGTCGAACAAATCCGAGTACGTGTCTAGGGTCATCGCCGCGGACGCGTGACCGAGCATTCGCTGAACCGCCTTGACGTTTGCGCCCGCTGACACAGCCAAGCTGGCTGCCGTGTGTCGCAGGTCGTGGATTGTCATCCGATCGAGGCCAACGGTATCCAGCGCCTTGTCGAACCACGAGTTCGCTCGGACGGTCGGGGTCGTGAGATGACGCCCGAACCGGTCTAAGAAGAGTACCGAGTTGGCTTCCCGGTCCGAGCAGAGTCGGACAACGGTGTGACCAGGTCCCATCGAACGCGGTCCGCGAGGTCTGGCTCATCCGCTCGGATGCATCGGGCCTCGTCAGCCTCGGACTCCTCGATGACTCGACCGGCCGCTTCGTCGTGCCCGCCGGCATCGATATCGACGAGCACACGCTCGTCGACGTGTCCGCGGAGCCCGTGGACGGTGATCCGGCCCATTCCGGCGACTCCATCGTGCGCGGCGAACTACGCACGGCATGATGACGCTGTGGGCGACCGTTGCGGGAACGCGCCTACCCTATCGACGTGAGCAACCTCATTGTCATTCCTTGGCGACCGGCGCCCTCGCGGCTGGATGCGTTCACGCGGGTGGTCGACTGGTATCGGCGGATGCTGCCGGAGTTCCGCATCGTCACGCACGACACCGACGACGAGCTGTTCGCGCTGGCCCGCACCCGCAACCTCGCGGTGGCGAGTGTGGATGCCGATGACGTGGTCGTGATCAGTGACGCGGATACGTTCCCCGAACCAGGCCCGTTGCGCGCCGCGGTCGCCGCAGCCGCGCAGAGCGGTCGAGTGCAATTGCCCTATACGGCCTACAGGTGGCTCGGTCCGCAAGGTTCGGCACAGTTCGCCGAGGGCGTCGCGCCAGCCGACTGCGACTACGAGTTGGTGCACAACGCATGCTCCGGCGTGTACGTCACGACCCGACGCAGTTGGGAATCTCACGGCGGCCAGGACGAACGCTTTCGAGGATGGGGCTTCGAAGACACCGCATGGTATGCGGCCCATGAGACACTGATCGGCGCCCCGCCGCAGCGCCATGAGGGCCGCGTGTACGCGCTGCATCACGCTGTCGAGGCGCGGACAGGCCTGGACTACGACCGCAACGCGAAGCTCATGGAACGCTACCTGATCGCCGCCGGTGATCGGGAGGCGATGACGCGGCTCGTGGCCGAGGGCCAGGCGGCCAGAGCTCCCCATGGCGGCCCTGGACATCTCCGCGTGAGGTAGAGCCGTGCCGACGATCGCGAGCGTCTCGCAGCGTCCGAGTCAGGCGCTCAGGGCTTCGAACGCGCGCTCCGGCCCCGGCTCCGCCGCCTGACGGGCCGCGATCGCGTCCAGGCGCGTCCGGGCCTCGTTGTTCAGCGCCATGGCGGCGGTGAGACCGACCGCGAGCTCCTCCACCGACGCGGTGTTGGGGTCGAGGGCGACGCCGAACCCGCTTCGCTCCACGGCGGCGGCCCCGCGAACTGGTCGGTCGAGAACGGCAGCACGAGGAGCGGTACTCCCGATCCGATCGCCTCGGTGACGGAGTTGTTGCCGCCGTGCGTGACCGCCGCGGTGGCCGCGCCGAGGAGGTGGACCTGCGGCAGGTAGCGGCGGACGAGCCAGTCCGGCGGGCAGGTCACTCAGCTGGCTGGCGTCGGTCGATCCGCTCGCGATCGCCAGGCGCACGCCGAGAGACCTGGCGGCGTCGACGACTCGGCCCAGCACGTCACCGCGTACCGAGAGGAAGCTGCCGAAGCTGACATAGACGAACCGCCCCGCTTCGCGGATCCACGCTTCGACCTCGGGATCGACCGGCTCAGCCCGCAGCGTCGAGCCCAGGAAGCGATGCGGCGGCAGGAGAGGTCGTCGCTCGTCGTCGACCAGCTCGTCGGGATAGTTGTAGAGCACCAGCCGACCGTGATCCGCGAACGCATCTCGCGTGGTCGGGAACCCGGCGTGGAGTTCGCGGCCCACGCGATTCCACTCGGTGGTGAAGCCTGTCGCGACCCGCACGCAGAGCCGACGCAGCTCGTCGAGTTCGTCGGGTTCGGGACGGAATACGGACGGCCACATGGGTGGTGACCCGTAGACCTCCTCGCCGACCGGCAATGCCGTCGGATGTCCGAGCACGACGTCGCCGTAGGGGATCCCACCGGCGTCGAGCCCAAGGCGAGCGCTGAACGCGAGGTGGTCGACGAGGATCCGGTCAGGGGAGACGTGCTCGACGATCCGCAGGGTCGCCCGGGCGCATGCCGCCGGCTCCCACATGAGGTCCACCAGCCGCTCGGTTGCCTGGTACTGCAGTGTCGGCACGGCGCCGCGGCGGGTCGCCTCGAAGAATCCACGCAGCGAGTCGCCCTCGTCATGAGGTTGGTCCTCCGCCGCGATCACCCCTGGATTCGAGCCCCGGCCGAGACGGAGATCCGAACGCTCGAAGCCGAATCCCGCCACGAGGCCTGCCGTGGCGGGCCCGCTCGCGATCACCACGCGCTCGCCGCGTTCTCGCCACGCGGTGCCAAGCGTGGCGAGGGGCAACAGGTGCGACGCGTAGTCGGGGCTGATGACAAGGAGGGTCATCGCGCCGCATCCATCTGCTCGAGCAGGGCCGCTTCGTCGTGCGCGACGCCCTGGTAGACCTCTGCGAGCGCGATGCGACATGCGCTGGATCGTGAAGTGATCGCGCACCATCGCGCGAGACACTTCGGCGTGCCCAGCGTGGTCCTCCGAACCGGCCGCGGTCAGTGCCTGATCGAGCGCCGAGCGAAGGCGCTCGACGTCCCACGTCGCCGTGAGGATCCCGGTCACGCCGCTCTCGATGTAGGTGGCCGGACCACCTCCGTCGGGGGCGACGACGAACAGGCCGGTCGCCATGGCCTCGAGCAGCGCGATCCCGAACTCCTCCTTGAGGCTCGCACAGGCGTAGACCCCGCCGCGGAGCCACGAGACCCGGCATCCCCAGCCGGGCTGCGGCGAGCCATCGGGCGGCGACATCGTTCGCGCGATGGCCGGGCAGCAGCAACCCCGCCTCGGCTCGCTCGGACGCCGGCACGATCCGCTCGATGACGTCGAGCTGCTGCCGTTCGTCAAGTGATGGACGGTCGAGGTCCCCGCCGATGAGGAGAAGGTTCGCACGTCGCTGCAGAGGGTGGCGGGCCCAAGCCTCCACGAGCGTCGCCATCCCTTTGACACGGTGGAGCCGCCCGAGACTCACGATGAGCGGCAGCCCGCGGCGTTCGGGCGCGAGCTGCTCGACGAGCGCACGAAGCTCGGCCAGCGCCGGCACCGGCGCACCGCCCCGTGCATGCGCGGATGCGTCGGCGACCGCCTGGTCGATCGTCGCGAGATCCACCCCCTCAGGAACGATCGTGTGGCGTTCGGCACGTGCCCTGAGATCGATGCCCACGAGTCGGCGCATGTCCTCCCGCAGGTGCGGTCGCGGGAACAGCACGGTGTGAGCGGCATTGGCTGCGAGGCGCTGCACCAAGCGGGTCCGGAACCAGAAGTGCTCCGCGACATCCACTCGGCCGAAGTCGTGTCGACCCATCGCGCCAGACATGTCGAGCGACTCGATCACCGCGTGGGGGTCGGGAGCCACGGTGAAGACCACCGGGATGCCCAGCTCCCGTGCGACGTCGGCAGCGGCCAGGCTGCCCACGTCGGCCATCCGCAGGTGTAGCAGGTCGATGCGGCCGGCGGCACGCAGAATCCGCCGGATGCCGCGGCGGGTCACAACCCGGAGCGGCCACGCCGCCGCCGATGGCATGGCGTCGCGGAGGAGCGGTATGCGCCCGTAGACGTGCCCGGTCCTGCCGTCCTGGATCGCGAGAAGGTCCGCGGTGGCCTCGCGCACGGAGCCACGGGACAAGGTGAAGACTCGTCCCACCCCGGTGTCGCCGTCGCGGACGAGTGCGTCGCCCAACCGCACGAGGAGCGTGGCGATGCCGCCGTTGTCGCCGGACCCGGCCGAGCTCAGCTGCGGATCGATGTCGGCGTGCAGGAAGAGCTGGGCAACGGTGAGGCCATCGCGACGATCCGCAGGCGGCGCCGCTAGAGCCCCCAGGTCGATGAGGGCCAGCCCGGCGACGTCCCCGAGGAGCCCATCGTGCGCAGCGAGGTGTCTGAGGAACTCGGCGAGCCGGGGATCCGTGGCACGCTGGCCGATCGCGGACACGGCCGCGATGCGCACGACCTTGGACTCCACGGCATCCGACGCGAGACGCAAGAGCGGCGCCGTCGCGATGGGGTTCCGCACGAGGCCGAGTGTTTCGACCACGCGGGCGCGGGCTTCTGGCTCGACGATGCCGAGCAGGGCGCCCTCGGCTCCGACCACGAGCTGCTCGGCCGTCGCGGACGACCACTTCTCGAGCGTCCGCTGCGCCAGCATTCCCGCGAAACCCCCGGCGACGACCATACCGAGCAGCGGACCCATGGCGTCCGCCCGAGGAAGGCCTGAACCGAGGGCCCACGCCGCGTGCTCTCGCAGGAAGGGACGGTCGTCGGTGAGCTGGCCGACCAGCATTCGGCTGGCCTCGCCGTCGAACACCTCCGCAAGCGCGTGCGTCGCGGCGATGGCGGCGAGCTCGTCGTCGCCTCGCACGGCCTGCGCGAGGACCCGGATCGTGCGGACGCCCGGGTCGCGCCCCGCTTCGAAGGCGAGGTCGTCGGCGAGCCGCATCGCATCGACGATCGCAGAGGCGCTACTCACAGCATCGAGTGCGGTCTGGACTCCCAAGCTGTCCTCCTCATCGGCTCGCCAGTCGATGGCGCCAGCCTGCGCGATCCGGGCATGCGAGATGTCGACGCGTCCAGCACGAACCCCCAGTCCGCCGGGCGACACCGCGGTGTCTACGGACATGGTAGGCGGGAGACATCGAATTCGCTAGCCAAGCTAGCGATCTCAAACGGAAGCAGGGTCGCGAAATTCGCTAGCCAAGCTAGCGACTTTCAATCCATGTCGCCCGCGGTGGCATCACGGGACCCATCGGCGGGGACTCGACCCTCCGGTTGTTTCGATCGGCACGATGTGTGGACGGGCAGCTTGAACGATCGAGCTCGCGCCCCGCGGCATCCGGGTGAACACCATCTGTCCTGGCCTCGTCGACATACCGATGGCGCTCACCGTGAAGCCGGGGAACGATGCGGAGCAGATCCGGGGCTGGTACCAGGGCAACGTCGACATGACGCCGCTCGGCAGGGGTGCCGCACCTGAAGAGCTCGCCGACGCCGCCCTGTTCCTCCTCGGGCCGCACTCGACGTTCATCACCGGCGCCGATCTCGTCGTCGACGGCGGCATGATCGGCGCGGGGATCTACACGCACGTGGGTCGGATGTCGGGCAACATCTGAGCACGGACAGCCCAGCGGGCGGCCGCAGCTCGTCTCTCGACGAGCCGGCCGCCCGCTGCGCTGGTACGACGTCGACGCGATTGGCCGAACGGGTGGCCACCGGGCAAGATCCTGTCTCGGTCGCGATCGACCTTGTTTCAGCGTCTGGTGTGAGCCCACTGCTGATAATCGTGGTGTCGCGAGTTCAAATCCCTCCCTCGCTACAAGAAGTTCACGTCGTTGCTCGTTCTGATCGCTCACCGACCAGGCGAAATCGGCGAGCCCGTACAGACGCGAGGACTGCGTTCAACGGTTGACCCATCAACCGACGCGCGGCCGTCATTCCTCGGCTCACGTCCCCGTCGCGCGTGGCAGCGGCGGCCCGGCGGCCCCCGCCACCCTGGCCAGCGTCCACGCGCCGCCCGCCGCGACGGTCATCGTGATGGCCATCGGCAGGGCGGTGTGCTCGCCCCAGAGGCCGACCAACGGCGAGACGAGTCCGCCGAGCAGGAACTGGGATGCCCCGAGCAGCGCGGATCCCGACCCGCGTGCGTGGCCTGAGCGGGCGAGCGCGAGCGCGCTCGCGTTGGACATCGTGAACCCGGTGCCGGCCGTGACCGCGAACGCGCATGCGATGAAACTCCACGGCGCGAGCAGGTCGAAGACGACCAGCGCCGTCAGCGCCGCGCTCGCCGCCACGAGCAGCGTCGTTCCGACGAACAGCATGCGCCTCGCGCCGAAGCGCGGGGCCAGCCGGGCGTTGGCCAGGTTCGCCAGCAACAGGGCGGCGGCACCCGCGGCGAAGCCCAGCGAGTACACGAGCGGGGACATGCCCAGCACGGACTGGCCGACGAACGGCGACGCCGCGATGTAGGACATCATGGTCGCGAAGGCCAGCGCGAAGGCGAGCACGTAGGCGGTCAGCCCCCGTCGCGCAGGAGCCCGCCGAGCGTGCGGAAGGTCGATCCCATGCCGCCGGCATGGCGCTGGGAGCGCGGAAGCGACTCGGGGATCACCAGCGCGGCGACCAGCAGCATTGCGACCGACACCACTGCGAGTACCGCGAGCACGCCGCGCCAACCCCAGACGGTGGCTGACGAGTCCGCCGATCGGCGGCGCCAGCAGCGGCCCGAGGCCGACGACGGTCGCGATCAGGCTCAGCGCGCGGACGGTGTCGGCACCGCGGCTGAGGTCGGCGGCGATGGCGCGCGCCACGACGACGCCCGCAGCCCCCGAGAAGCCCTGGACGAACCGCAGCGCGACGAAGACGCCGATCGTGGGGGAGAACACCGTCGCAGCGCCCGAGAGTGCGAACACCGCGAGTGCCGAGAGCAGGACCGGCCGCCGACCCCAGCGATCGGAGAGCGGGCCGAGCACGAGCTGACCGGTGCCGATGCCGATGAGGAATGCCGTGAGCGTGAGCTGCACCGACGAGGCGACGGTCCCGAGGTCCTGCGCGATGTCCGTGAACGAGGCGAGGTACATGTCCGTCGCGAACGGTCCGACGGCCGAGACGAAGCCGAGCGCCGCGAGCAGCCCGGGCGTCAGGCTCGACCGGTCGCGCGTCATGTGTGCCCTTCCGGCCGTGCGGCGATGTGTGCCGCGTCGATATCGATTCTGCCGCAGGGCAGGACGCGTCGATTGCTGCAGACATCGGCACCGGCGGTTCAGCGGTGGGATGCCGCGGCCTGAGTTCTGCCGAATCTCCGGGCGTCGCGGCGGAAGAAGCGCAGGCACAGACGACCATGGATCTTCGTCCGAGCGCTCGAGTCCTGATATCGTGGTGACCTCACCCGTGCGTGAGATTTCCTCACGAGCAGCAGCACCCACAGCACCGTGAACCACCCAGCGGTCGCTCGCGTCGCGACCCTCCGGGCCACCCGATCAGGTGGAGGGAGATCGAATGGCAGCTGACGAACGCCGCGCGGCAGAACCCGTCACGTTCGCGGGCGGGGTGCTCGACCGATATCGCCACGTGTGCGCGTTCGTGAACGGGCCGCGCGAAGTGGACGCGGTACTCGATCCATTCATCAGACAGGGCATCGACGGCGGCGACCGGCTGCTGTACTTGGTCGATCCGTCCGCGTCAGCAGCTCCGGTGAACCGGCTTCGCCACCTTGGGTACGACGCGGGTGCGCTCCTCGAGCATCATCAGGCCGAGGTGCGCACGTGGACGGAGACGTACCTCCGAGGCGGCCATTTCGACCAGGCCGCGATGCTGGCGCTCCTCGATGATCTGCTGGTCGGCCATGATCTGCCTCGCATCCGTATGTGGTGCGAGATGGGCTGGGCAGCCGGCCGTCCTGATGCCTCCGATCACCTCATCGAGTTCGAGGCGCGAGCGAACTTCATCCATGCGCATCATGACCACGTGGTGATCTGCTCGTACGACGCCACGAAGTTCGACGGTTCATTCATCATCGACATCCTCCGCACGCATCCGATGGTCTTGATCTCGGGGTTGCTGCAGGAGAACCCCTTCTTCGTTCCTCCGTCGGAATTCCTGCAGGAACGCGGCCTGCAAGCGGATCGCTGAAGCGAATCGAGAGCCACGTGGATGCAGTGTCGACCGGCGGTTCCATGATGCCGGAGCCGGGCGACACTGCGGTCGCGGATTCCCGTCGATGGCTGCGCGACATGGGGGCCCTTCTCGCGCTGCCGGCGATGTGGGTCGACCACGAGCCGATCGAGATCGCCACGGGCCTGCTGAGCGTGCTCTTCAGCATCCTTCGACTCGACGGGGCGTACGCACGCTTCGACGCGCCGCAGGAAGGCGGCCATGCGCTGGTCTCGTGGAGGCCGTCAGGGCCACGCCTGCCCGTCGAGCTCGGGCTCGCGCTCGATGGGGACGAGACCCGGGCGCCGGGCATGACGACCACCGAGATCGACGTGCAGAGCCTCGGTGCATTCCGGGTCACCTGCCTCCCGCTCGCATTGCCGTGGGAGACCGGACTGGTGCTCGTGTCGTCCGCCCGCAGCGACTTCCCGACGGCGATGGAGACGCACCTGCTGCGGGTCGCCGTCAGCCAGGCGGTCATCGCAATCCACACCGCGCGTCGCCTCGCGGACGAGCACGCGGCACGGTCGCCGCCGAGGCCGCATTGCGCGAGCACAGCGAGCTCCTTCGCTCCCTCGTCGACGACATCGGAGCGTCCTTCGAGTCGATCTCTCGCCGCGTCCGAGATGCGGCCGGCCTCATCGCCGACGTGGAGACGTCGTATGAATCGGTTCGACCACGGGTCGAGCGCACCATTCCGATTGCGTCCATCCGCACGAGCGGATGCCGCTGAAGTCGCATGCACCGCTCCTGCACCTGACCCGCCGCGAGATCGAGACGCTCGGGCTGCTCGCCCAGGGGCTCAGCAACAAGGAGATCGCCGGCCTCATGTGGCTGAGCGACCGCACCGTCGAGCGTCATATCACCAGCCTCTATCGAAAGATCGGGGTGGCCCGGCGCAGCGAGGCGACCGCATACGCGCTCCGCCACGGCTTCGCCTGACGAGTTCGTCGACGCGGCGCAGGTATGAGGGGACATGAGGGGTTCCCCTCATATCAACCGGCTGTCCTCCTCCGATTGCGGAATCCTACGGACGCCGCAGGGCGCGTCGCACGCGAGAGTCGAGTCGCGGCATCCGTCGCCCGACCTCCGAAGGAGCACGTCATGACCATCACCGAGCCCCCGTCGCACGCCGAGAAGAGCGGCGACACCGCCGCCATCCGCCCATTCAACGTCGATGTCCCGCAGGCGGCGATCGACGATCTGCGGCGGCGAGTAGCGGCGACGCGCTGGCCAACTCAAGAGCTCGTCACCGACCGTTCGCAGGGCGTGCAGTCGGCGACGATGAGCGCGCTCGCCGAGTACTGGACGAACGAGTACGACTGGCGCAGGTGCGAGGAGCGACTGAACGCGCTGCCCCAGTTCACCACGGAGATCGACGGGGTCGAGATCCACTTCATCCACGTCAGGTCGCAGCACGAGAACGCGTTGCCGCTGATCATGACGCATGGCTGGCCCGGCTCGGTGGTCGAACTGCTTGAGACGGTCGGCCCGCTCACCGACCCGACCGCCCACGGCGGCACCGCCGACGATGCATTCCACCTGGTGTTGCCGTCGTTGCCGGGCTACGGTTTCTCGGCGGAGCCGACCGAGCTCGGCTGGGACGCCGCCCGGACCGCGCGAGCATGGGCAGAGCTGATGCGCCGCCTCGGCTACGACCGCTATGTCGGCCAAGGCGGCGACGTGGGTGCCCTCGTCACCGACCTGATGGGCCGCCAGTCGGTCGAGGGGCTGGCCGGATACCACCTGAGCCTGCTCACCGCGGTACTCGCGATCGGCGATCACCTGCCCAACGAATCCGAACAGGAACGCACCGCGCACAGCGCGGTCGCGACATTCAAGCAGGACGGCTTCGGCTACTTCCTCGAGATGGCGACGCGGCCGCAGACGATCAGCTACTCGCTGCTGGATTCACCCGTCGGGCTGGCGGCGTGGATGCTCGACCACGACACGGACAGCTACTACAAGATCTCGCGCGCCTTCGTCGACGGCGAGCCCGTCGGTGGGCTGACCCGGGACAGCATCCTCGACAACATCACCCTGTACTGGCTCACCGGCACCGCAGCATCGGCCGCCCGGTCGTACTGGGAGGACGCGCGGGCACTGGCCGCGGCGCTCGCGAGCGGCCAGGCGCCGCCACCGGTCTCGGTCCCGGTCGGCTTCACGACGTTCCCCGGCGAGATCTGGGCTTCGCCCCGCAGCTGGGTCGAAGCGGTCTATCCCGGACTCGCCTACTTCAACGCGGCCGACCGGGGCGGCCACTTCGCCGCCTGGGAGGAACCGGAGCTCTTCACCGCCGAACTGCGCGCCGCGTTCAGGTCACTGCGCTGAGGCGCGCGAAAGCCGGTTCCCGCCGGAGTTACGCCGGAAAACGTCCACATGAAGGGCTCCGGGCTCCTGGGGGATCGATCCCCGATCATTGCCGATCCGAGTCACGAAAGGAACACGCATGTCCACCCAACCCACCGAGTCGGCCCATTCGCGCGACGACGGGACATCCACAGACGGCACCGAACCGGGGCTTTCGAGACGCGGATTGATCGCCGGAGTCGCCGCTGCGACGGGCGCGTCGTTGCTTGCGGGTGCGGCATCCGCCGCCTCTGCCGCGAACGGCGGGCCGGGCGGCTCGGTCGCCGACGCTCCGAACCTCCCTGCCGGATTCACCGATACCTTCGAGGACCGGTTCGTCCAGGCCAACGGAATCCGCCAGCACGCGGTCATCGGCGGTGACGGGCCGCCGCTCCTGCTCGTGCACGGCTGGCCCGAGAGCTGGTACGC
The DNA here is from genome assembly GCA_963836825.1 of uncultured Actinomycetota bacterium. GTDB lineage: Bacteria > Actinomycetota > Actinomycetes > Actinomycetales > Microbacteriaceae > Agromyces. Next base: position 130,258 of record CAWILI010000028.1, on the reverse strand, counting down.
GTGGCGCTTCCTGATGCCGACGCTCGCGCAGGACTTCACCGTCATCGCCGTCGACCAACGCGGCATCGGGCTGACCGAGACGCCAGCAGACGGCTACGACTCGGCCACCCTCGCGAACGACCTCGCCGCACTGATGGACGAGCTCGGCCACGACCGGTTCGCCCTGGTCGGACACGACACCGGCTACATCATCGCGTACGCGCTGGCCGCCGACCACCGCGACCGTGTCGAGCGGCTGGTCGTCGCAGAGATCCCCGGCCCTCCCGGCCTGGTCGACCCCGAGCACGACCGCCGCCGCTGTTCCTCCCCGAGTTCCTGAACAACCGGCTCTGGCACATCCCGTTCAACCGGGTCGAACGACGAGCTGATCATCAACATGGTCCAGCACGAACGCCGACGACTTCTACCGCTACGAGTTCGCGATCCAGGGCGGCGGGGAGACGCTGCCGAACCCGCCATCAAGTACTACGTCGACCTCTACACCCGCAACAGGGATGCGCTGCGCGCCAGCTTCGGGCTCTACCGGGCCTGGGATGCAACGCTCGCGCAGAACGTCGAGCGGCAGGAACCGAAGCTGACCATCCCGGTCCTCGGGATCGGCGGCGCGAACAGCTGGGGTCCCGCCGCCGCGGATGGGATCAAGCCTGCCGCGATCGACGTGCAGACCGCGGTCATCCCCGACACGGGCCACTGGGTCGCCGAGCAGGCTCCCGAGCAGATGCTCGAGTTGTTGGCCGATTTCCTCGGCACGGTATGACGAGCGCCATGAAGGCCATCACGGTGACCGACCCCGATCTCGGCGTCGACGGGATGACGCTGACCGAGATCGAGTACCCGCATGCCGCGGAGAACGACGTCATCGTGCGGGTTCATGCCGCCGGGTTCACCCCCGGCGAACTGACCTGGCCCGGCACCTGGATCGATCGCGCCGGTCGCGACCGCACTCCGAGCGTGCCGGGTCATGAGCTCGCCGGTGTCGTCATCGAGCTCGGCTACGGAACGACCGGGCTCTCGGTGGGGCAACGCGTGTTCGGCCTGACCGATTGGACGCGCAACGGCTCGCTTGCCGAGTTCGCGGCCGTCGAGGCCCGCAACCTCGCGCCGCTGCCGGCGAGTGTGGATTTCGTCACGGCCGCGGCATTGCCGATATCGGGCCTCACATCCTTGCAGGCGCTCTTCCAGCACGGACACCTCGAGACCGGGCAGAGCGTGCTGATCCACGGAGCGGGCGGCGGCGTCGGCTCCATCGCCGTCCAACTCGCTCATGAGCTGGGTGCTCGGGTCATCGGAACCGGAAGGGCGAAGGACCGTGACGCGGTCATCGAGCTCGGAGCCGACGAATTCGTGGACCTGCAGTCGGACCAGCTCGAGCAGGCCGGCCCGGTCGATCTCGTATTCGATGTGATCGGCGGGGACGTGTTCGAGCGCTCGCTCGGCGTGCTCCGCCCCGGGGGCAGGATCGTCACGATCGCCGGCGCCGGCCCCGCGACAACCGGAAGACGGACAAGCCGTCTTCTTCGTCGTCGAGCCCGACCGCGCCGGCCTTGCCGATCTGGCACGCCGTGTGCAGGCTGGCCGCCTCGCGCCGATCGTCGGCGCCGTGCGTCCCCTCGCCGAGGCCGCGGCGGCGTTCGCGCCCGGTCAACGAGTGCACGGGAAGACGATCCTGGAGGTGTCCCATGGTCGATGAGCAGAAGCCGATCGATGACGCAGGTGCCGTGTCCGACCCGGAGGCTCGCTCGCGCACCGGTCTCGTCCGATCCATCGCCCACTGGCTGGCGAGTGACGGCGGTGCGCTCCCCGACGAAGGCCGCCTTGCCCCGTTCGACGGTGCGACGGCGTGGCTCAACTCCGAGCCCCTGACGCCCCAGGGACTTCGCGGCCGTGTCGTGCTCGTCGACTTCTGGACCTACACCTGCGTCAACTGGATCCGGACCCTCCCGTACGTGCGGGCATGGGCTTCGAAGTACAAGGAGGCGGGCCTGACCGTCGTGGGCGTGCACACGCCCGAGTTCGGTTTCGAGAGCGACATCGACAACGTCGTCGCCCAGACGCGCAATCTGGGCGTCGAGTACCCCGTCGCGGTCGACAGTGAGTATCGGGTCTGGGGCGCGTTCGCGAACCGCTTCTGGCCCGCGATCTACATCGCCGACGCTGAAGGGCGGATCCGGCACCACCACTTCGGTGAGGGCGAGTACCCGCAGACGGAGATGGTGATCCAGAGGCTGCTGCTCGACGCTGGGGCCGGCGAGCTCGATCAGGACCTCGTCGCGGTCGAGCCCCGCGGGCTCGAGGTCGCCGCCGACTGGAAGTCGCTACGATCGCCCGAGACCTACCTGGGGCAGGTCCAGAGCAGCGGTTTCGCGTCGGAGGGCATCGCCCCGCTCGACCTCCCGCACGAGTACAGCGCGGCGAGCCGACTGCCCCTCAACTCCTGGGATCTGACGGGGAACTGGACGGTCGCTCGCCATGCCGCCATCTCGAACGCGCCGGGCGCACGGGTCGCCTTCCAGTTCCAGGCGCGCGACGTCAACCTCGTCATGGGCCCGCGGGCCGCGGGTGCGTCGATCCCATTCCGGGTCACGCTCGACGGCCGAGCCGTCGGTGACGCCCACGGGACCGACGTGGAACCTGACGGCCGGGGCGTCGTTCGCGATCAGAACACCTCCCAGCTCATCCGTCAGCCCGGACCGATCGCCGGCCGCCGGTTCGAGATCGAGTTCCTCGAGGCGGGGGTGGAGGTGTACTGCTTCACGTTCGGCTGATGCACGTACGCCGCCCGGGCGGTGGAACTTCGCCGTCGTGGTATCGCCGCGTCGCGGCATCCGGTATGAAGAGAGGATGAAGCTCCGTCATCTCGGCGAGCCACGCAACTGCGCGGGATCATGACCGAAGAGCACGATGCCCTCATCGCAGCGGTGCGCGAGTTCGCCGAAGCCGAGCTCGCGCCGAATGCGTCGCGCTGGGATGCCGAGAAGCACTTCCCGATCGACACGCTGGAGCGCGCCGGCAGCCTGGGCCTCGGCGGCGTGTACGTGCGCGAGGACTTCGGCGGTTCGGGCCTGACGAGGCTCGACGCGGTCGCGATGTTCGAGGAGCTCGCCAAGGGCGACACGGCGATCGCCGCGTACATCTCGATCCACAACATGGTCGCGTGGATGATCGACACCTACGGCGACGACGCCCAGCGCGAGCGCTGGATTCCCGGCCTCGCCGCGATGACCGACCTCGGCAGCTACTGCCTCACCGAGCCCGGCGCGGGGTCGGATGCCACGGCGATCACCACCTCGGCCCGCCGCGTCGGCGACGAGTACGTCATCAACGGCGTCAAGCAGTTCGTGTCGGGGGCCGGGTCGTCGGCGGTCTACGTCGTCATGGCGCGCACGGGCGAGCCGGGCGCGAAGGGCATCAGCGCGATCGTCGTCCCCGACGGCACCCCCGGCCTGAGCTTCGGACGCAACGAGCAGAAGATGGGCTGGAACGCCCAGCCGACCCGACAGGTCATCTTCGAAGACGTGCGCGTACCGATCGCGAACCGACTGGGACTCGAGGGCGCGGGGTTCGGCATCGCCATGAGCGGGCTCAACGGCGGCCGCGTGAACATCGCGGCGTGCTCGATCGGCGGTGCCCAGTGGGCGCTCGAACGGGCGCTGCGCTACGTGCACGAGCGTGAGTCCTTCGGCGCCCCGCTCGCCGCCAACCAGTCGATCGTGTTCACCCTGGCCGACATGGAGACCGAACTGCAGGCCGCTCGGGCGCTGCTGCAGCGCGCCGCCGCGAAGCTCGACGAGGGCGCGCCCGACATGGTGATCGCCTGCGCCATGGCGAAGCGATTCGCGACCGATGCCGCATTCGACGTCGCGAACTCGGCGCTGCAACTCCATGGCGGCTACGGCTACCTGCACGAGTACGGCATCGAGCGCGTCGTTCGCGACCTGCGGGTGCACCAGATCCTCGAGGGAACCAACGAGATCATGCGGCTGATCGTCGGCCGGAATCTCGTGAACCGGTTGTAGGGTCGGCACAAGTCCCGCCCCGAGACTGAGTTAGGCATGATTAACTGGTTCGGGCGTGCACTGCTGCTCGCCGATGAGAAAGGACCCGGGCCCCGATGAAGATCATCGTCCTCGTGAAAGAGGTCCCCGACACGTACGGCGAGCGCAAGCTCGACCTCGAGACGGGCCTCGCCGACCGCGCCGCGAGCGAGACCGTGCTCGACGAGATCAGCGAGCGCGCCCTCGAGGTGGCGCTCGCGCACGCCGGCTCGGCCGCCGACGTCGAGGTCGTCGTCCTCGCGATGGCACCCGAGAGCGCCGCGGCCACCATTCGCAAGGGGCTGGCGATGGGAGCGGCATCCGCTGTTCACGTGGCCGACCCCGCACTCGCCGGTGCCGACCTCGGGCTGACCGCGCGCACGCTCGCCGCCGCGATCCGTCGCACCGGGTTCGACCTCGTCATCGCCGGCAACCTCTCGACCGACGGCAGCGGCGGCGTCCTCGCCGCCATGCTCGCCGAACTGCTCGAGGTGCCGAACGCGACCGCGCTGTCGTCGGTCGAGATCACCGCCGATTCGGTCTCGGGCACGCGCAGCACCGACGACAGCGCCATGCGCGTGAGCGCTCCGCTGCCGGCCGTGATCTCGATCACCGAGGCGCTTCCCGACGCCCGGCTCCCCAACTTCAAGGGCATCATGGCGGCGAAGAAGAAGCCGTTCGAGACGCTGACCGCGGCCGACCTCGGCATCGAGCCGCACGACCTCTCGGTGCCGGCGTCGATCATGACCGCGATCGCCGAGAAGCCCCCGCGCGCCGCGGGCGTGAAGATCACCGATGAGGGCGACGGCGGCACGAAGATCGCCGAGTTCCTCATCGAGAACCGGCTGGCCTGAGAGGACGATCATGACCGACTACCCCGCAGACTCGATCCTCGTCCTGCTCGAGACGTCGCCGACCGGTGAGCTCGCGAAGAGTGCGGCGGGCCTGCTCGGCGCCGCCGCGCTCATCGGAACCCCGGTGGCGCTCGCCGTCACCGCACCCGGCCAGGCGCAGGCGCTCGCCGAGCAGGCCGCCGCTGCCGGTGCCGAGCGCGTGCTCGTCGTCGAGACCGACGCCGCGCAGACCCAGCTCACCGTGCCGCAGGTCGACGCGCTCGCCGCGGCCGCCGGGGCCGTCTCGCCCGACGCCGTGCTCATCTCGAACTCGATCGAGGGACGCGACATCGCGGGTCGCTTCGCCGCACGCACGGGCGCCCCGATCGCCGTCGACGCGATCGGCGTCTCGCGTGACGCCGAGGGCGTCGTCGCCCGCCACTCGGTCTACGGCGGCGCCTACAACGTCGAGTCGGCGGCGACGTTCGGCCCGTTGGTCGTCACCGTTCGCCAGGGCGCGATCGAAGCACGCGCCGAGGCCCGGCCCGTCGCCCTCGAGACGCTCGACGTGCCGCCCTCGGGTGCGGCGTCGGCGACCATCGAATCGGTCGAGGCCGTCGAGGCGGCCTCGAGCCGGCCCGAGCTGCGGGGCGCGACGCGGGTCGTGTCGGGCGGCCGCGGCCTCGGTTCGGCCGAGAAGTTCGTGCTCGTCGAAGAGCTGGCCGACGCGCTCGGCGCAGCCATCGGCGCATCGCGGGCCGCGGTCGACGCCGGCTACATCCCGGCGAACCACCAGGTCGGCCAGACCGGCGTCTCGGTGTCGCCGCAGCTGTACATCGCCCTCGGCATCTCGGGGGCGATCCAGCACCGCGCCGGCATGCAGACGGCCAAGAACATCGTCGCCGTGAACAAGGACCCCGACGCGCCGATCTTCGAGGTCGCCGACTTCGGCGTCGTGGGCGACGTCTTCACCGTCGTTCCCCAGCTGATCAGCGCGCTCGCCGAACGGAAGCGCTGACCGGTGGCCACCTACCCGCCGACACTGCGCAGGGGACTGCCTCGCGAGCCCGGAGGCGACGCCTGGCCGCCGCAGGGCGCCGCGCCGGTCGTCGTCGCCGCCCCGGTTGAGCCGCTCGCCGAGACTGCGGCGCCCGTGGTGTCGCCGAGCGTCGAAATGACGGATGCCGCGACCGGCGCCGCGCCCGCGAGCTCGGCCGGCGCGGCCACGGTCACTGAGGCCGCCGCCAGCGCCGCCGCCGCCAGCGTCGCAGCTCCGGCGGCGGTATCCGACCGGGTGCTCCGGCGCGGGCTCCCGCGCGTCGCCGGGGGAGACCCGTGGCCGCCTGCCGGTGCCGCGCCCGCCACGCAGCCGGCCGCGCCGGCCGCGACTGCAGCCGCGGCGGCCCGGCCGCGGCGACAGCTGCCGCCACTGCCACTGCCGCTGCTGCGGCAGCTGCCGCGGCTCCGGCAGCGGCGACACCGACGGCGGCGGCCACGGCCGCTTCGACGCTGCCGGCCGCGACCTCCGATCGTCCGCTCCGTCGCGGCCTGCCACGGGTGAAGGGCGCCGAGCCGTGGCCGCCGGCCGGGTTCGCCCCGGCGCTCGCGGCTGCCGTACCGGCGGCTGCGCCGGCAGCCGTAAAGCGACGTCGGTCGCCGAAGCGGCGTCGGTCGCCGAAGCGGCGCCGGCCGCCGAAGCTGCGCCGGCCGCACAGATGGCGCCGGCCGCCGAAGCCGCCGCCGTCGACGCCCGTGGTCGTCGAGCAACCCGTGGTCGCGGCATCCGTTGCCACCGCCCCTGCGGCGCGACCCCAGCGCACCGCGCTCGCCCCCGCGCCGACCCGACCGGCGCCGCCGGCACAGCGCCGACCCGCACCCGCGCAAGCGCCGAAACCCGGGCGATTCGGCGCCTACACCCCCGGGCAGCTGATCGGTTCCGCGGTGATCGGCGGGTTCGGGCTGCTGCTCGCGGCCACCTTCGCGGTGGTCGCAGTGAACTGGTTCCTGACGCTCGACTTCATGCAGGACTTCCTCGCGACCTACCCGGGTGAGACCGAGCTGCCCGAAGGCGCGCCCGTCGGGCTGCCGGCGTGGCTCGGCTGGCAGCACTTCTTCAACGTGTTCCTGATCGTGCTCATCATCCGGTCGGGGCTGCAGGTGCGCACCGAGAAGCGACCTTCGGCCTTCTGGACGCCGAAGTGGGCGAAGAACGGGCGGGGCAAGATCAGCCTGAACCTGTGGTTCCACCAGTCGCTCGACATCCTGTGGCTCGTGAACGGCGTCATCTTCGTCGTGCTGCTGTTCGCGACCGGGCAGTGGATGCGGGTCGTGCCGACGAGTTGGGAGTACATCCCGAACGCGGTGTCGGCGGCCCTGCAGTACGTGTCGCTCGACTGGCCGCTCGAGAACGGGTGGGTCAACTACAACAGCCTGCAGGTGCTCGCCTACTTCGTGACGATCTTCATCGCGGCGCCGCTCGCGGCGATCACCGGCGTGCGCATGTCGGGTCTCTGGCCGAAGAACGCGAAGACCCTGAACCGCATCTACCCGGTGGAGTGGGCGCGTGCCGTGCACTTCCCGGTGATGCTGTACTTCGTCGCGTTCATCGTGGTGCACGTCGCGCTCGTGTTCCTGACCGGGGCGCTGCGCAACCTCAACCACATGTACGCGGCGCAGGATGTCGAGAGCTGGCTGGGCTTCTGGATCTTCGTGGCCTCGCTCATCGTGATCGCGGCGGCGTGGATCGCCGCGCGACCGATGGTGCTCGCACCGATCGCGGGACTGTTCGGCAAGGTCGGCCGGTAACGGGGTTCAGCCCGATTTTCCTCGTCTGACGTATCCTCGATATCGGTGCCCGATGACCCCCATGCGCGGGGTCTCGCGCGAGACAGCGAAGCGAGGTGAGCATGCCCAAGATCGACGACAGCGAGATCGACGAGGACACCTTGCCGACCCGTGGCCGCCGCGCGGCGCCGAAATCGCGGTTCGCCACGGTCTCGGCGGCCCTGCTCGACCCGATCGCGCCGCTGGTCGCGCGGATCGCCGCGTGGGTGTCGGCCCATCGACTCGGCGCACTGCTGACCGTCGCCGTCGTCGTGGCGGTCACCGCGATCGGCAGTGGCGCCGCACTCATGCGCACCGTCAGCGAGACGGCGTTCAGCGAGCGACGCCGAGACGTCGACCCGCGAGAACCGACCGACTCCCGAATCGACCGATGCCGAGGGCAGCGGCCCGCTGGGCCCGATCCTGCCGACCTCGACCCCGGCACCGCCGTTCCGCATCCCCGAGCCGACCGACGGCCCCGTCCGATGCGCCGGCACCGACGCGTGCCGGATCCCGAGCCCACCGCCGAGCCCGAGCCGAGTGACACGCCCGAGCCCACCACCGACCACCCGGGCAACGGCAACGGAAAGGGCAAGGGCACGCCGGGCGGGCCCAACAAGCCCGACTAGCGATCAGCCGCCCGCGCGAGGCTTCGGCCCCCCGCGCGAACCAGCGGCCCGCATCGAACGCCGCCATGAGGTTCACCACCACTGCGCGAGCGGGCGCGGCGACCCGCGATCGTGCCGCGAACTCGCGCATCCGACGAAACCTCGGCGAACGCCGCATTCGCCGGCGCACCGCTGCCCGGCGAAGTTCGCGCGCCCAGAGCCGCGTGACGCGCTCCTCGTCGAAGGCGTGCGCCGCGCGCATCGCCGCGCGACGCTTCGCCTCGACGCTGACGGGTCGGCATCTGCCGCAGGCGCACGATCGCCGCGGCGAGCGCGTCGACGTCGCCGGACGGCACGAGGTAGCCGTTGCGACCGTTCCTGATGAGGTCGGATGGCCCGTACCTGACGTCGTACGCGATGGGGAGGCATCCGGCGGCCATCGCCTCGACGAGCACGAGCGGCGAACCCTCGGATCGCGACGTCAGCAGCAGGAACGACGCGGTCGCCAGTTCGCGCCGCGCGTCGGGATCGAATCCGTGCAACCGCACGGCCGGGTCGTCGCCGATGCGTCGTTCGAGTGCGGCGCGGCTCTCGCCGTCGCCGTAGACGTCGAGCCGAAGGGCCGCGGAGACGCCGGCGCGCGGCGGCGCTCGTGCGCGCGCGCTGCATCGCGTCGATCGCGTGCGAGACGCGCTTGCGCGGCGTCAGCGCCGCGAGCACCAGCCCGCGGTCGGGATCGCGCGACGCACGAGCGGCGCGCTCGTCTGGTTCGGCGAGGCGTGGCCCGGGCCGCGAGTTCGGGATCGTCACGAGGTTCGGCGCGGGCCCGACGTCGTGCACGATGTCGGCGGCCTGCCTGCGGGTGAGCACGGCGACGAGGTCGAACCCGTCGAGCTGCTCGAACACGGCTCGCCGGGACTCGCGGATGGGGTGGTCTTCGCCGGCGCCCGACCGATGCGAGGCGTGCACCACGTGCGCCGTGATCACGTGCCGCCGCCGGTACTCGACCATGAACGGTGCGATCGTCTTGCTGTCGACGATCATGAAGCTCGGCATGCCGCCGGTCAGCGCGTCGAGCCAGGCCGTGTAGAGCGGCCAGATGCGCGCCCACGATCGCACCGGGCGGCCGTCGTCGTCGCAGAGCACGACCGATCGGCCGCCGACCACGCCGCGGCGGCGCGTGTCGCGCCGGTCGCTGAGCACGAGCGTGCCGTCGTCGCGGTAGTGGTCGACCTGCAGGGTGCGGCCCTGCTCGTCGCTGCGGGTGCGGCTCATCACGGTGTCGCCGCGCCGGCGGGCGACCGTCGGCGTCGGCGTCGCCGAGCGGCGTGAAGACGTCGCGTTCCGGTCGCAACGACCCTCCGGGCAGCGGATGTCCCCGTAACCAGTCGTACAGGTTCACCAGGCGAACCCCATGGTCGACCACGCCGCGCTCGCGCAGCCGCACCTCGAGATCGGCGGTGTCGGGCCGGGCGTCGAAGGTGAGCACGTCGACCGGGGTGCCGCCGAGCCGGCTGAACGCCGACGACCGCTGCAGCATGGCGGCGGTCATGCCGCCGTAGTCATCGGGGATCGACCAGGTCACCGCGAAGTGGCGGCCCTGCGGCATCCGGATCCCATCCATCGAACGAGCGTATCGATCGCCGTCGGCGAGCCCGACAGGCGGTTGCGCCCGAACGGTGCACGGGCTATCGGCGAACGCGATGCACGCGACATCCGCCCCGCTCACAGCCTGCGCGGTCTACCCTGAAGCGTGACTACTGAAGACGCATCCGTCGAGGCAGCGGCTGCCGAGCAGCCCGCCACGACGTTCTCCGACCTCGGACTCGACGGCCCGGTGCTCAAGGCGCTGAACGACGTGGGGTACGAGATCCCCATCGGCGATCCAGGCTGCGACGATCCCGACGCTGCTCGCCGGACGCGATGTCGTGGGCCTCGCGCAGACCGGAACGGGCAAGACGGCGGCGTTCGCGGTGCCCATCCTCGCGCGCCTCGACGTGTCGCAGAAGACCCCGCAGGCGCTCGTGCTCGCCCCCACCCGCGAGCTCGCCCTGCAGGTCTGCGAGGCGTTCGAGCGGTACGCGGCGCACCTGCGCGGCGTGCACATCCTGCCGGTCTACGGCGGGCAGGGCTACGGGGTGCAGCTGTCGGCGCTGCGTCGCGGCGTGCACATCGTCGTCGGCACGCCCGGTCGCATCATGGACCACCTCGACAAGGGCACGCTCGACCTCAGCGAGCTCAAGTACCTCGTGCTCGACGAGGCCGACGAGATGCTCAAGATGGGCTTCGCCGAAGACGTCGAGACGATCCTCGCCGACACGCCCGACGACAAGCAGGTCGCCCTGTTCTCGGCGACGATGCCGGCCGCGATCCGCCGCATCTCGAAGCAGTACCTGAACGACCCCGAAGAGATCACCGTCAAGACCAAGACGCAGACGTCGGCGAACATCACGCAGCGCTACCTGGTGGTGTCGTTCCAGCAGAAGGTCGACGCCCTCACCCGCATCCTCGAGGTCGAGAACTTCGAGGGCATGATCGTCTTCGTCCGCACCAAGAACGTCACCGAAGAGCTCGCCGAGAAGCTGCGCGCCCGCGGATACTCGGCCGCCGCGATCAACGGCGACATCGCGCAGGTCCAGCGCGAGCGCACCGTCAACCAGTTGAAGTCGGGCAAGCTCGACATCCTGGTGGCAACGGATGTCGCGGCCCGCGGCCTCGACGTCGAGCGCATCAGCCACGTGGTGAACTTCGACATCCCCACCGACAGCGAGCCCTACGTGCACCGCATCGGGCGCACCGGGCGCGCCGGCCGCACGGGCGACGCGATCAGCTTCGTGACCCCGCGCGAGCGCGGGCTGCTCGCCCGCATCGAGAAGGCCACGAAGCAGCCGATGACGCAGATGCAGCTGCCGAGCGTCGACGAGGTCAACGTCACCCGGCTCGCCCGGTTCGACGACCGCATCACCGAGGCGCTCTCGGCGGACGAGCGCATCGAGGGGTTCCGCGACATCGTCGCCCACTACGTGCGCAACCACGATGTGCCCGAGGTCGACGTCGCCGCCGCGCTCGCCGTGGTCGCGCAGGGCGAGACGCCGCTGCTGCTCCAACCCGAGCCCGAGCGGTCGGCTCGCTTCGAGCGCGACCGACGCGATCGCGACGATCGCGACGACCGCGGGCGCGGCGCACGCGGCGACCGGCCCGGCCGTGACGACCGGGCGACCGGGGCGACCGTCCCGAGCGGCGCCGTCGCTCGAGTGGCGACCTCGCGACCTATCGCATCGCCGTCGGCCGGCGCCACAAGGTCGAACCGCGCCAGATCGTCGGCGCCCTCGCGAATGAGGGCGGGCTCAGCCGCGACGACTTCGGCGTGATCCAGATCCGGCCCGACTTCTCGCTCGTCGAACTGCCGGCCGACCTGCCGGGCGACACCCTCGCGCGGCTCGAGAACACCCGCATCTCGGGCAGGCTCATCGAACTGCGCCTCGACCGCGGTGCGCCGCGGCGCAGCGGCGCGAGGCGATCGTGACCACCGGAGCGGCGCTCGGCCGGCGCGCGACGGCGGCGACGATCGCCCCGCCCGCAAGCCGCGCCACAAGACGTCTGCCGAGCGCGACTGACCCTCGCGCGCGGCGGCGTGCGGGGTTCGGCTGCGTCACACCCCGAGTTCATACCCCGTTCAGGGCGACGTGGTCGGATAGCGTGATCCTGACGCCCACCGCCGTGCGTCGCCGACGAGCGAGGGGACGTCCCGTGAGCAGCCGTACGGCCGAGTATCCCCGGCCGGACCACTTCATCCTCCATGTCAGCGACACGCACGTCCTCGCGGGCGGAGGCATGCTGTACGACCGGGTCGCGAGTGACGGGCACCTGCGGCAGCTCTTCGACGAGTTCGAGGCGTCCGGCGGCAGGCCCGAGGCGATCGTCTTCACCGGCGACCTCGCCGACCGGGGCGAACCCGAGGCGTACGACCGCATTCGCCGCATCGTCGACCCCGTGGCCGAACGCCTCGGCGCGCAGGTCATCTGGGTCATGGGCAACCACGACGATCGCGCGGCCTTCCGGCGAGGCCTGCTCGACGACGGCGTCGGCGGGTACCGATCCGTCGATCGGGTCGACGACGTCAACGGGCTGCGCGTCATCACCCTCGACACCAGCGTGCCCGGGCACCACCACGGCGAGGTCGCGCCCGAGCAGCTCGACTGGCTCGCCGAGGAGCTCTCGATCGCGGCGCCGCACGGCACGATCCTCGCGATGCACCACCCGCCCGTGCCGAGCGTGCTCGATCTCGCGGTGTCGGTCGAACTGCGCGACCAGTCGGGCCTCGCCGAGATCGTCGAGGGCAGCGACATCCGCTCGATCATCGCCGGCCACCTGCACTACTCGTCGACCGCGACGTTCGCCGGCGTCCCCGTGTCAGTCGCCTCGGCGTCGTGCTACACGCAGGACCTCAACGTGCCCGTCGGCGGCACGCGCGGCCGCGACGGCGCGCGCGCCTTCAACCTCGTGCACGTGTACCCCACGACGGTGCTGCACTCGGTCGTGCCGCTCGGTTCGTTCCCGGCGCTCGACTTCATCGACGCCGACGAGAGCGCCCGGCGGCTCGCGGCAGCCGGCGTCGCCATCGCGGACGCCACGACGCCTGCGGTCCCGCAGGAGCCGCCGCTCACCATGCCGATCCCGGTGATCGCCGGCTGAGTGCCGCCGTCAGGTCGGCCGGGGCTCAGGCGGTACGGTCGCTCTGGTCGCCCGTCGCAGGGGCGACGCGCGTCGCGGCATCCGTCGTCTTCTCCCACGGTGCGGGGAACGGGAAGTACCGCTCGAGGAAGTCGATGACGGCCGCGGTGCGCTCCTCGACCGAGATCTCGGGGAAGCTGCCGTCGTTCAGGCAGAACATGTCCTGGTCGCGGCGCTTCAGCAGGCGCCGCATCGCGGGCAGCGCGCGCTTCAGCGTGGTCTCGACGTACTTGACGCGGGCATCGGTCTGCACGACCGCGTGCCCGGTGAGCAGGGCGTAGTAGTGGTACAGCGAATTCGTCACCGAGACGTCGGTCGCCGAACGGAACCGGCTCGCCGCGGTGCGGGCGAACTCCTCGGGGAACGATGCCTCGAGCTCGGCCAGGACGCTCTTGCGCAGCGGCGCCGCGCAGTGCTCGAGGTGACGGGTGGTGACCTTGCCGAAGCGATCGCGCAGGAGCGCCCGGTTGACGCGTGCGGCGTTCTCGAATCCGCTGCGATCGGGGTGCGAGCCGCCGAGGCCGATGCGCGTCGACGCCTCGACGAACTTCGTGATGCCGCCGGGGGAGAAGAACAGGTCGGGCGAGATCGGACGCCCGAAGAACATGTCGTCGTTCGAGTACAGGAAGTGCTCGGCGAGGCCCTCGATGTTGTGCAACTGGCTCTCGACGGCGTGCGAGTTGTGCGTCGGCAGTACCGACGGGTCGGCGAACATCTCTTCGCTCCGCACGATCGTGACCTTGGGATGCCTCTTGAGCCAGCTCGGCGCCGGTGAGTCGGTCGCGATGAAGATGCGCCGCACCCATGGGGCGAACAGGTGCACCGAGCGCAGCGCGTACTTGAGCTCGTCGATCTGGCGGAAGCGGGCTTCGGAGTCGTCGCCCTCGCCGACGACGTAGCTCTGCATGCGCTTCGCACGCTCGCGCACGAACTCGTCGCTCGAACCGTCGACCCATGAGAACACCATGTCGACCTCGAAGTCGACGTCGGTCGCGAGCGGCGCGAACATGTGCTCGAGCGTCGGCCAGTCGCGTCCGTGCAGGTGCACGACATCATCGATCGCCTCGGATCGCGGCAGCGTGCGCCGCATCAGCGCGTTCTCGATCGGAGCCTCGATCACGTCGTCGCCGAACCGCCAGAACTCGAGCTGCACGGCGGTCGCGCTTCCGTAGCGCAGGCGGCCGATGGGTTCGATGCGCGGCCGGTAGATGCGCAGGACGGTGGGCTTGCGGCGCGCCGAGAGCCGCCCGTCGGCGAGGAGGACGGCGTCGGCGTCGGCGGCGCGCTCGGGGGCCAGGGTCGTGGCGTAGAACGGCTCGTTCGCGAATGCGTCGCCGAAGGCGCGTGCAACGCGCTTGCGCTCGGTGCGGTCGACGGCGATGAGCGGGCGCTCATCGTTGCCGCGCACGAGGAGGAACGGGATGCCGGCGTCGTCGAGTGCGTCGCCGACGGCGAGCAGGTCTTCGACCATCGACGCCTGCGGGGTCATGTGCCCGTTGCGCAACGCGTACTGCCCCTTGCGCATCACCAGGTCGTCGCGATCGAATCGGGCCGGACGATTCGCGGATGCCACGAGCACGAGTTCGGGAGCCTGACCGAGCCGCATCGGCGGGGCGGGCAAGGGCTCCGCCCTCGCGAACGCGTGCCCATTCGGGTGCAGGTCAGGGGCTCGATCGCGGTCGCGGCTCGTCACGGAGTGGTGGCCTCCAGGGGGCATCGGTGTGGTGGTGCAGGGCAGGGATCCTCACATTGTACGGAGGCCGCCTGCGAACCGAGTGCGCGGACCGATGCGACGGCGAGCGCGGGCATGCGGCGTCAGATGCGGGGACCGCAGCGCGCCCGAAGTCACCCGACGACGAAATGTGTCACGCCGTGACCGATTGCGACGCAGCCCGGTGCGGTGCCGGGAGCCGCGTGCCTAACGTGAGCACATGTCGCCTGTCGTCTCAATCGTCGCCGTCTCGGGAAGCCTGCACTCCCCGTCCAAGACCACCGTGCTCGCCGCCGAGCTGCTTGCCGCGTTCGCCGATTCACTCGGCTCGTCGGGCGCAGTCGAGGTCGAGACCCACCTCATCGAGCTCAGCGACGTCGGGCGCGAGTTCTCGGGCGCGCTCACCCGCGACGAGCTGAAGCCGCTCGCCGCCGATGCGATCCGCCGCATCGAGTCGGCGACGCTGCTCATCGTCGCGAGCCCCGTGTACCGGGCGTCGTTCACCGGGCTGTTCAAGCACGTGTTCGACTTCGTCGGGCAGTACTCGCTCATCGACAAGCCGGTGCTGCTGGCCGCCACGGGCGGCAGCGATCGGCACGCGCTCATCATCGAGCACCAGTTCCGCCCGCTGTTCTCGTTCTTCCAGGCACTGACCCTGCCGATCGGCGTGTACGCGAGCGACGCCGACTTCAGCGACTACCGCATCTCGTCCGACCCGCTGCGCGAGCGCATCGCGCAGGCGGTGAGCCGCGGCCTGCCGGTCGTGCGGGCGACGCTGCCCGAGCCCGAGCCCCAGTCGGCGCTCTCCATCGCGTGGTAGCGGGTCTCGCGCGAGGATTCCTCGCCGGGTATCACTGGGAATCTGGTGAGGATCACTCGACTTCGACCGAGAGGTCGGCGTAGCGTGGAACCACAAGCATCGCCAGAGACCGCGTGCCCAGACCCCGCGTGCGGCGACCTCGAGAGTAGGTCGTCATGACCGCCGAAATCACGCGCGTCATCCGCACACACGCCCGATCGGCCGACGGCGCCGCGCCGCCCGCCGGCGAGTTCACCGAGCTGGCCCGCCAGATCAAGGACTCCGGCCTGATGCGCCGGCGCTACGGCTACTACTGGACGAAGCTCATCGCCGTGCCCGTCGCCTTCGCCGCGGCGATCGTGCTCTTCATCTGGATCGGCGACAGCTGGTGGCAGATGTTCACGGCGGTCGTGTTCGCGTTCCTGTTCACCCAGACGGCGTTCCTCGGCCACGACGCCGCCCATCGCCAGATCTTCCGGTCGGGCAAGTGGAACGACTGGGTCAGCCTCATCCTCGGCGGATTCGTCGGCATGAGCTACGGGTGGTGGCAGCACAAGCACACCCGGCATCACGCGAACCCCAACAAGATCGGCGTCGACCCCGACATCGACCTGCCCGTCGTGGCCTTCACGCCCGGAACAGGCCGAGCGTGAGCGTGCCGCCTTCTTCCGTTGGGTGATCGCCCACCAGGGCGCGTTCTTCTTCCCGATCCTGCTGCTCGAGGGGCTCTCGCTGCACGCATCGAGCGTGCACCGGGTGCTCGCTCGCGAGCCCATCGCCCGCCGGCCCGTCGAGATCACCTTCCTCGCCGTGCGCATCATCGGCTACCTCGCACTCGTCTTCCTCGTGCTCTCGCCCGACAAGGCCGCCGTGTTCCTCGCCATCCAGCTCGGCGTGTTCGGCTTCTACATGGGCATGTCGTTCGCGCCGAACCACAAGGGCATGCCGTTGGTGCCGAAGGACATGAAGCTCGACTTCCTGCGCCGTCAGGTGATGATGAGCCGGAACATCCGCGGCAATCGGCTGCTCGACTTCGTCATGGGCGGTCTGAACTACCAGATCGAGCACCACCTCTTCCCGTCGATGCCCCGGCCTCACCTGCGCCGGGCGGCCCCGCTCATCGCGGACTACCTGCGCGAACACGACGTGCCGTACACGCAGACGACGTTCTGGCACTCGTACGCGATCGTCTACCGGTACATCAACCGCGTGGGGCTCGGCGAGCGCGACCCGTTCGAGTGTCCGCTCGTCGTGGAGCGCGCCAGCATCTGACCCGCCGAGCGGCTGGGGCCGATGACGGTCTGTGACGCCCGGTTGACGCGTGTGACGGTCGCCCGCGCGCATTCGGCTCCCGCTCCGTAGCGTCGGTGTCGGGAGGTCGACACATGACGCGACTCATCATCGGCGCGATGGTCCGGGCCATCGGCGCGTACCCCTCGGGGTGGCGGTACCCGGGCGCGCACCGCGACCCGCGCGGCGACGCGGCCGTGCTGCGGCACGCGGCGCAGGTCGCCGAGGCGGCGCGGCTCGACTACCTCTTCTTCGGCGACTGGCTCGCGACCGGCCACGACCTCGAGTTCCGCGACCCGTACCTCGTCGCACGCATCGACCCGCTGTCGGCGATCACCTACCTCGCGGGGGTCACCGAGCACATCGGGCTCATCGCCACCGCCAACACCGGTTACGCCGATCCCTACGCGCTCGCCCGCGCGACCGCGTCGATCGACCTGCTCTCGGGCGGGCGCGCCGGCCTCAACCTCGCGACCGGCTCCGAGCCCCGCGCCGCCGGCAACCACGGGCAGGACTTCCACGTCGTCAACGCCTCGCGCTACGAGCGCGCGGCCGAGTTCGACGAGGTGCTGCGGCGCCTGTGGGACTCGTTCGAAGACGACGCGATCGTGGCGGATGTCGCATCCGGCGTGTTCCTCGATCCGTCGAAGCTGCACCCCACCGACTTCCGCGGCCAGTTCCTCAGTGTCGACGGTCCGCTGAACGTGGCGCGTCCCGTGCAGGGACACCTGCCGATCGTGCACGCGGGCACCTCGCCGCAGTCGCGGCTCTTCGCCGCCCGGCACGCCGACCTCGCCCTCGTCGCGGTGAGCGACCTCGAGCACGCCGTCGCGATCCGCGAGGAGCTGCGCGCGCTCGCGTTCGAGTCGGGCCGCGACGACCGCACCCTCAAGGTCATCGCGCCGGTGCTGCCGATCATCGGCGAGACCCGCGAGCACGCCCAGTCGATCGCCGACGAGCTGTCGGAGCTCGTGCAGATCGCCGAGGACTGGCCCGACGGCCCGCCCCAGGCGTTCCCCGCGAACCGCTCGCTCGCGCAACTCTCGACCCTCGTCGGCATCGACCTGTCGGGGCTCTCGCCCGACCGCGCCGTCACGCCGGCGCTGCTCGCCGAGTTCAGCGCGGTCGGGCAGGAGCTCGTCGAGATCGTCGCCGAGCGCACCGGCCGCAGCCCGAACGGCGAGCGGCCGCCGACCCTGCGCCATCTCGTGGTCGCGGCATCCGTGGCGGCCTCGGTCATCGTGGGCACGGCGCAGGACATCGCCACCGAGTTCGAGGCGTGGGGCGACGCCGGGGCGGTCGACGGATTCAACGTGCTCTCGGCCATCCAGCCCGCGCAGTTCGACGCGTTCGCGCTCGGCGTCGTGCCCGAGCTGCAGCGGCGCGGCGTGTTCCCGACCGAGTACGAGGGCGAGACCCTGCGCGACTCGCTCGGGCTCGAGCGGCCCGACAACGTGCACGTCGCGCGCGGGGAGTTCGAGGCGGCCGGCTTCCGCGCCTGAGCCGGCGAGCGGAATCCGAGACTCCGCTTCCCTGATGCTGCTGATCCGCCACACTGAGCGGATGGGATCAGCGTTGACCACCATCGGATTGCCCGTCGCCCTCGGCATCATCATGTTCGGGCTCGGCCTCAGCCTCACGCCGCGCGACTTCGCGCGCGTGGCGAAGCATCCCAAGGCGGTGATCGTCGCCCTCGTCTGCCAGCTCGTGCTGCTGCCCGCGATCTGCTTCGGCCTCGTGCTGCTCTTCCGGCTGCCGCCGGTGCTCGCGGTCGGCATGATGCTGCTCGCGGCCTCGCCGGGCGGCACGACGGCGAACCTCTACAGCCACCTCTTCCGCGGCGACGTCGCGCTCAACATCTCGCTCACCGCGATCAACTCGGTGCTCGCGGTCGTCACGCTGCCGCTCATCACCAACCTCGCGATCCTGTACTTCCTGCCCGAGGGCGACGAGCTCGGCCTGCAGCTCGCCAAGGTCGTCGAGGTGTTCGCGATCGTGCTGCTGCCGGTCGTGCTCGGCATGCTCGTGCGCTGGTGGAGGTCGGCGTTCGCCGACCGCATGGACAAGCCCGTGCGCATCGCGTCGGTCGTCATCCTCGTGGTCGTCATCGCCGGCGCGATCGTCGCGAACCTCGACCTGCTCATCGAGAACGCCGGGCGCCTCGCCGGCATCACCGTGCTGTTCTGCGTGATCTCGCTCAGCGTCGGCTACCTCGTGCCGCGGCTGCTCAGGGTCGAACGCCGCCAGTCGATCGCGAGCTCGTTCGAGATCGGCATCCACAACGCGACCCTCGCCATCGTCATCGCCCAGACCGTGATCGGCAGCATCGAGATGAGCCTGCCCGCCGCGGTCTACGGCGTGCTGATGTTCTTCGTCGCGCTCGCGTTCGGATTCCTGATCCGCGGGCGCGGCGGTGCGGCCACGACGAGCGGCGACGCCGACGTCGACGGCGCGCCGCGAGGCCGCGACTCCCTGAGGTGCGCCGCCGCCACGCCCTCGCCTGAACGCCTGGCACGGTTCCGTTCCGCTCGCGCGCAAGGTGCGCGACACTGGGCGCATGGGAGCCGCACGCAGCGCGGTGAGGAGATGCGCACCGACGCCGAAGACCCGCTGACACTGCGTCGCGACGCGCTGCGACGCATCGTCTACGGAACTCCCGATCCGTCGGCGGCGGTGATCGCCGAACTGGTCGAGGTCGAGGCCGAGCTCGCCGCGCGCGACGCCGTCGTCCGCGGCGATCGCCGGGCGCCGGCGTCGAGCGATGCCTCACGAGGGCACGATCCGAAGCCCGGAACCCGCACCGATCGCGGTGGCGCGTTTCGGCCACTCGGGAAGCGGCGGCCCGCTCCCGCGGTGGGCGCTCGTGGGCGCGGCGGCGGTCGCGCTGATGGCCGCGGCCGTCGTGCTCGATCCCGTCAGGATCGCGATGTCGCCGCCGCGCGGCCTCGAGATCTTCGACCATCTGCCGCCGGCCTACCAGCGCGGGCTCGCGACGAAGGTCGTGGAGTCGGCGCAGCTGCGAGCCGTCGTCACCATCGGGCATGCGATCGCTCGGCCGGGTATTCGGCTACGAGTTCTGGGTGCACCGGGACGGCGACGCGCGTGTGCCTGCTCTCGCGGCGCGACTTCTGGTTCGAGTGGGTCGACGAGTGCGTCGGTCTCGACACGTTCTCGTCGTCGGGGCTCACCCGTGCCATCCCCGCCGACGACCTCTCGGATCGAGCCCGATCGTCGGCCGACATCTCGCCGGACGAGGTCGTCGTCGTGCGCTGGGGTGCCGATTCGCTGGATATCGAGTGGTCGATCGTGAGCGCCGGAGGCTCCGGGCACCCGGGCGACCGTGATCGCGACCGCGAGCGGCAGTTCGCGCCTCGACGACTCGCCGACGACCTACGGGGAGTGGTCGTCATCGCGCATCGCCGAGCGACCACGCGGTTCGTAGACTGGGGGAGTCGCACGGGAGGGGATGCATGCAGGCGCTGGTCGAAAGCGACATCCGCTCGGCACTGGGCAATGCGAATGACGCCGAGCTCGCACAGCTGGCGCTGCCCGTGCGATTCTTCGTCACCGAGTGGGCGCACCTCGACGCGTTCGCGTGGCGCGATCCGCGCATCCCGCAGCGTGGCTACCTGATCACCGAGCTCGACGGGTCGGCCGCGGGCGTCGTGCTGCGCGCGGCCGAGCGCACCGGCTCGCACCATCGGGCGGCGATCTGCAATCTCTGCCACACGCAGCAGCCCGGCGACCAGGTCGTGCTGTTCTCGGCGCGGCGCGGCGGAACCGCGGGCGCAGCGGGGCGACAGCGTCGGCACCTACATCTGCAGCGACCTCGCGTGTCAAGAGACGGTGCGGCTGGGGCGGCCTCCTGCGCCGTCCGAGGTGCAGCCGAGCACGCACGAGCTCGAGCGCATCGAGGGGCTGGCTCGCCGCACCCGGGCGTTCGTCGCCGAGGTGCTCAACGGCAGCTGCCTGACGCGCAGACGTCGCGGCGCCCCGCGCGTCACTCGGCGGGTGTCGGCTCGAGTGTCGGGCGCTTCGCCGTGCGGCCGTCGCCAGACGACCGGCCGGTGAGCCGGCGCCCGATCCACGGCAGCACGAACTCGCGATAGTACGCGGCCGTGTTGCGGCTGCGCGGCCCCGGCGGAGCGGCCGCGACCTCGGCGACGCCCCACTCGTCTGGCACGGGCACGTCGAGCGCGGTGAGCACGTTGCTCGCCACCCGAGCATGCCCGAGCGAGTTCAGGTGCAGCTTGTCGGCCGACCAGTAGCGGATGTCCCGGAGCCCGCGGTCGTTGAAGTTGTCGACGAAGGTCACTCCCGGAACCTCGGCCAGGTCGACGAGGGCGGCGGTGAGCCGCGCACCGCGCGCGTCGAACACGCCGCCCATGGGGATGTGCTCGGTGGGGTTCGCGCCGCTGAGCATGAGCACGTGGATGCCCGCCGCGCGGATGCGCTCGATCGCGCCGCGGAACCTCGCGGCCGTGGCCTGCTCGTCCATGCGGGGGCGCAGCATGTCGTTGCCGCCGCCGTTGAAGCTCAGCAGTTCGGGCTCGAGCGCGATCGCCGCGTCGAGCTGCTCGTCGATGATCGGGCCGAGCTTGCGGCCGCGGATCGCGAGGTTGGCGTAGCCGATCGGCTCATGCGCGGCCTGCGCGAGTCCGAGCGCGACGAAGTCGGCCCAGCCGCGCACGCTGCCGTCGGGCAACTCGTCGCCGACGCCCTCGGTGAAGCTGTCGCCGATCGCCGCATAGGAGTGGAACATGCCCTCCACGCTAGCGCGGCCCGACGGCGGAGCATCCGTCGCCTGAACGCACCGCGCGCGAGCGTCAGCCGGCCTGGTGCTGGCGATCGAGTTCGCAGTCGGCCCCGGGGTAGAGCAGGGTCTCGTGGCCGTCGTCGAACTTCACGAGGAATGGCGGCCCGCCGTTGTCGCCGCGCACCTCGAGGATCTCGCCGCGCCGGTCGGGCTGGCCTACCTGCTTGCCGTGGATGACGAGGCGTTCGCCGACGCTCGCTTGCATAGCAACCCCCTTCGACGGTTTCCAGCGTACGCCCCGGGTCGCCGCCCCCGCCAGACGGGATCGGAGGGCAACTGCGGCCCGCCGCTCACGCAGTTCGCCGCGCGTCAGCCGACCGCGAGGAGCGCGGCCCAGAGATCGGCGCGGGCGTGGAAGCCCGAGAGGTCGCGGCCGAGCAGCCGTTCGGCCAGGGCGATGCGGCTTCGCACGGTGTGCCGGTGCACGCCGAGGGCCTGCGCCGTGGCGTCGAACTGGCCGCCGTGCTCGAGCCACGTGCGGGTGGTCGTGACGAGTGTCGTGCCGTTGGCGGCATCGTGCTCGGTCAGGGGGGCGAGGGTCGCGAGCGCGACCGCGCGGGCGTCGGTGCGGGCGAGGAAGGCGAGCACGCCCTGGCGGCTGATCTCCTCGAAGTACGAGACGCCGGCCCCGGTCTCGCGGGCCCGCTCGAGCGCGCGCATCGCCTGCTCGTGCGCGAGCGCGACGTCACCGCCCGAGGCCGACCGCGCCGCACCGGCCCGGCCGCGCCCGCACCGGCGGAGCCGACGGGATCGGACACTCCCACCGGCAGCTCGAACTCGCTCGCGAGCTCGTCGGCGAGCCCCGCATCGTGCTGCTCGACGACGAGCACGAACTGCTCGTCGTCGCGCCCGAAGAAGAGGCGCCCGTTGCGTTCCTCGACGCGAAGCTCGAGCAACTCGGTGAGACGGTCGACGTGGGCCAACGGGGCATCCGTCACCATCACGCGCACCGGCGCATGCGGCAACTCGCCCCACATCTCGGCGGCCACCCGCTCGGCGAGTGCGGTGTCGCCGGCGAGGATGCTGCGCAGCAGGCCCGAGCGCAGGTGCCCGCGCGCCCGGTCGAGGTCGCGGTTCTGCTCGAGCGCGAGCCCCGCGAGCGCGATGACCGAGGTGACGACCTCGCGGCCCGGCCTGGTCGAGCTCGGGGGAGTCGCCGATCGCGAGCACGCCGCGCAGCGCCGCCGCCCCCGCCGAGGGTCTGCAGGGTGAGGTGCTGCGGGGTTCCGGTGGACTCGGCGGCGAGCAGGGTGCGGCTCGCGCGCTGGCCGCGCCGCAGCATCGACCGCGCCTCGCCGACGACCTCGCCGAGCGCGGGCTGGCCGAGGCCGCCGAGGGGCGCCTCGCGGTCGAGCGACCCGGTCGCGTCGATGAGGCCGACCCAGGTGCCGAGTCGATGCGAGAGCTCGGTGAGGGTCGCCGAGAGTCCGTCGGGGCGCAGGGCGGCGAGCGAGATCGCGCGCTGCGCGGCGAGCGCCCAGGCCTGGCGGGCGTAGGCGTCTTCGGCGAGCAGGTCGGCGACGAGCCGGGCGATCGCGATGAACGGCACCCGGTAGGGCACCTCGAACAGCGGAAGCCCCTGCGCGGTGCACGCCGCCACGAGCGCATCGGGCGTGCCCGCGCGGATGACCTCGGTGCCGAAGCCGAGCGCCGCGACGCCCGCCTCGCGCAGGCGGCGTACGTAGGCGTCGGCGAAGGCGTCGTCGTCGGATGTCGCCGCGGGGGCGTCGGCACCGCCCGACGCGTCGCCGAACTGGGTGCCGGTCGTGAGCAGCACGTGGCCGGCGTCGAGGAACGGCGTGGGGTCGGGCAGGTCGGAGGTGTGCGCCCACACGACCGGGGTCTCGAGCGCGCCCGGCGCGAGCGCGTCGGCGGGGGTGAGCAGCCCGAGCGCGAGGTCGGCGCGGTCGAGCAGGGTCTGCACGGTGGGCTTCATTGCGCCTCCTGCCGTCGGTGGCGAGTATCGAGACTTGGACGGATCTCGATACGCCCGCGGGCCACGCGATCACGTTGTACGCGGCGTCCAACAACCACTACCCGAGTGTACACACCGGCGCCGGGGCATCCGATCGTCTCGACCTAGCATCGACCCATCAGCCACCGCCGCCACCTTGCATCGGAGCAGCCATGACCCTCGTCGACACCCCGGCCACGCCGACCACCGCCACGGGCGGACCGACGCTCGCGCAGGAGCGCCGCCTCGTCACCGCCATTCCGGGCCCGCGCTCGCAGGAGCTCATGGCGCGCAAGGCCGAGGCCGTCGCGGCGGGCGTCGGGCACACGCTGCCCATCTCGGTCGTCGCCGCCGGCGGCGGGGTGCTCGTCGACGCCGACGGCAACTCGCTCATCGACCTCGGCTCGGGCATCGCCGTCACCGGCGTCGGCAACTCGAACCCCCGCGTCGTCGAGGCCGTCACCGCGCAGCTCAACGCGTTCACGCACACGTGCTTCACCGTCTCGCCGTACGAGGGCTACGTCGCCGTCGCCGAGAAGCTCAACGAGCTCACCCCCGGCGACCACGTCAAGCGCTCGGCGCTGTTCAACTCGGGCGCCGAAGCCGTCGAGAACGCCGTGAAGATCGCCCGCCACTACACGAAGAAGCAGGCCGTCGTCGCGTTCGACCACGCCTACCACGGCCGCACGAACCTCACGATGGGCCTCACCGCGAAGAACATCCCCTACAAGAGCGGCTTCGGCCCGTTCGCGTCCGAGGTGTACCGCGCGCCGCTCAGCTACCCGTTCCGCGACGGCGGGCTGTCGGGCGCCGAGGCCGCGGCCCGCGCGATCTCGGTGATCGAGAAGCAGGTCGGCGCCGAGAACCTCGCCGCGATCATCATCGAGCCCATCCAGGGCGAGGGCGGCTTCATCGTTCCCGCGCCGGGCTTCCTGCCCGCACTCGTCGAGTGGGCACGCGCGAACGACGTGGTGTTCATCGCCGACGAGGTGCAGACCGGGTTCGCCCGCACGGGCGCCTGGTTCGCGAGCGAGCACGAGGGCATCGTGCCCGACCTGGTCGTCGCCGCCAAGGGCATCGCCGGCGGCCTGCCGCTGTCGGCGGTCACCGGCCGCGCCGAGATCATGGACTCCGCCATGGCCGGCGGCCTCGGCGGCACCTACGCCGGCAGCCCGATCGCGTGCGCCGCGGCGCTCGCCACGATCGAGACCTACGAGCAGGACGGCCTCATCGAGCGCGCCAGGAGATCGGCGCCGTGCTCATCGGCCGCCTCAACGCGCTGCGCACCGCCGACGCCCGCATCGGCGACGTGCGCGGCCGCGGCGCGATGGTCGCGATCGAACTCGTCGACCCCGAGACCGGCGCCCCCGACGCGGCCCTCACCAACGCCGTGGCGAAGTACGCCCACGCGAACGGCGTCGTCGCTGCTCACCTGCGGCACCTACGGCAACGTGATCCGATTCCTCCCCCCGCTCACCATCAGCGACGAGCTCCTCATCGAGGGCCTCGGCGTCATCGCAGAAGGACTCAAGAACGCATGACCGACCTGCTCGCGGCGACGACGATGTCGACCGCAACAACGCATGCCGCTGCCGCGGTCGCGACATCCGCTGAACACATCGCGACCCCGCTGAGCGACGCGCGGTCGCAGCTCGCCGAGGCGGTCGGGCCTGCTCGGCCTGGCCGACGGCCTGCACCAGATGCTCGCGACCCCGCGCCGCGAGCTCACCGTGGCCGTGCCGCTGCGCCTCGACTCGGGTGAGAGCCGGCTCTACATCGGCCACCGCGTGCAGCACAACTTCTCGCGCGGCCCCGCCAAGGGCGGCCTGCGCTACGCGCCGAACGTGAACCTCGACGAGGTGCGGGCGCTCGCGATGTGGATGACCTGGAAGTGCGCCCTGCTCGACGTGCCCTACGGCGGCGCCAAGGGCGGCGTCGCGATCGACCCGCGCGAGCACTCCATGGCCGAGCTCGAGCGCGTCACCCGGCGCTACACGAGCGAGATCCTGCCGATCATCGGGCCCGAGCGCGACATCCCCGCGCCCGACATCGGCACCGACGAGCAGACCATGGCGTGGATCATGGACACCTATTCCGTCAACAGCGGGTACACGGTGCCCGGCATCGTCACGGGCAAGCCGATCTCGCTCGGCGGCTCGCAGGGCCGGGCGAGCGCGACCAGCCGCGGCGTCACGCACATCGCGCTCGCCGCGCTGCGGCACGTGGGCCTCGACCCGGCACGCTCGACCGCCGCCGTGCAGGGCTTCGGCAAGGTCGGCGCCGACGCGGCGCGCTTCCTCGACGAGGCGGGCGTCACCGTCACGGGCGTGAGCGACCAGTACGGCGCCGTGTTCAACGCGACCGGCCTCGACATCGACATGCTCAACGACCACGTGCGGGCCACCGGCTCGGTCGTCGGCTTCGCGGGTGCCGAGCCCATCGACGGCGCCGACCTGCTCACGCTCGACGTCGACCTGCTCGTGCCGGCCGCCGTCGAGGGCGTGCTGCACGACGGCAACGCCGCCGACGTCGGCGCGAAGGTCGTCGTCGAGGGCGCGAACGGCCCGACGACGCCCGCTGCCGACCGCATCATGCGCGAGCGCGGCATCCTCGTGGTGCCCGACATCCTCGCGAACGCCGGCGGCGTGATCGTCTCGTACTTCGAATGGGTGCAGGCGAACCAGGCCTACTGGTGGCGCGCCGATGAAGTGGAGTCCAGACTGGAAGAGCGGATGCTGAGCGCCTGGCAGTGCGTGCTCGGCTACGCCGAAGCGCGGGGACTGTCACTCCGCACGGCGGCGACCGCGCTGGCGGTCGAACGCGTCGCCGAAGCGCACAAGCTCCGCGGCCTCTACCCCTGAGCGAAGACCCTGAGCGAAGACCCCCGACCGGGACATCCGCCGATCGGCACCCGCGAATCGCCACCCGCCACCGAGAATCACGAGAAGGAACGACACGCATGACGAACGCAACACTCGAAGCGACCGTGCTCGACAAGGTCAACGGCGGCCTCTTCATCGGCGGCGAATGGGTCGACGCCGAGGGCGGCAAGACCCTCGCCGTCAGCGACCCGTCGACCGGCGAGACGATCAAGGAGATCGCGGATGCCTCACCGGCAGACGGCATCCGTGCGCTCGACGCGGCCGTGGCCGCGCAGGACGCGTGGGCCGCGACCGCGCCGCGCCAGCGCGGTGAGCTGCTGCGTCGCGCGTTCGACCTGCTGCAGGAGCGCAAAGAGGAGTTCGCGCTGCTCATGACGCTCGAGATGGGCAAGCCGCTCGCCGAGGCGCGCGGCGAGGTCGCCTACGGCGGCGAGTTCCTGCGCTGGTTCAGCGAAGAGGCCGTGCGCATCTCGGGCCGCTACGGCCTGAACCCCGAGGGCACCGGCCACATGGTCGTGTCGCAGCGCCCGGTCGGCCCGTCGTTCTTCATCACCCCGTGGAACTTCCCGCTCGCGATGGCGACGCGCAAGATCGCGCCCGCGCTGGCTGCCGGATGCACCGTGGTGATCAAGCCCCCGGCACTCACGCCGCTGACGACCATCGCCTTCGTGCAGCTGCTCGAAGAGGTCGGCCTGCCCGCCGGTGTCGTCAACGTCATCGCCACCTCGACCTCGTCGAAGGTCTCGGCCCCGATCATCGCCGACCCGCGGCTGCGCAAGCTGAGCTTCACCGGTTCGACCGAGGTCGGCCGTGCGCTCATGGAGCAGTCGGCGCAGGGCATCCTGCGCACGAGCATGGAGCTCGGCGGCAACGCGCCGTTCGTCGTGTTCGACGACGCCGACCTCGACAAGGCGGTCGACGGGGCGATGCTCGCGAAGTTCCGCAACATCGGCCAGGCCTGCACCGCGGCGAACCGCTTCATCGTGCACGAAGACGTCGCCGCCGAGTTCGCCCGCCGCGTCACCGAGCGCGTCTCGGCGATGCGCGTCGGTCGCGGCACCGAAGACGGCATCGCCATCGGCCCGCTGATCGACGACAAGGCGGTCGCCACGACCGACGAGCTCGTGAAGGACGCCGTCGACAAGGGCGCGAAGCTGCTCACCGGCGGCGCCGTGATCTCGGGCGCGGGCTCGTTCTACTCGCCCACCGTGCTCGGCTCGGTGCCGGCCGACGCGCGCCTGCTGCGCGAAGAGATCTTCGGCCCGGTGCTCGGCATCTCGACCTTCGCCGACGAAGACGAGGCGGTGCGCCTCGCGAACAACACCGAGTACGGGCTCGTCTCGTACGTGTTCACGCAGGACCTGGCGCGCGGCCACCGCATGATCGACCGCCTCGCCACCGGCATGATGGGCCTGAACACCGGCCTCGTGTCGAACGCCGCCGCACCGTTCGGCGGCATCAAGCAGTCGGGCATCGGCCGTGAGGGCGGGTCCGAGGGCATCCACGAGTACCTCGACACCAAGTACACGCTCATCCCGGTGAGCTGAGATCGCGCGAGCGGATGCCGCGACCTCGCGTCGCGGCATCCGCTCGTCGTGTACCCGGCCACGGATGAAGACCGAAGAGACAGGAATCATGGAACGCATCGACACGGATGTCGTCATCGTCGGGGCCGGCGCCGCCGGGCTCACCGCCGCCACCAAGCTCGTCGACGCGGGCCGCTCGGTCGTCGTGCTCGAGGCCCGCGACCGCGTCGGCGGCCGCCTCTGGACCGACACGATCGAGGGCGCCATGCTCGAGATCGGCGGCCAGTGGGTCTCGCCCGACCAGGACGCCCTCATCGAGACGCTCGACGACCTCGGCCTCGAGACCTACTCGCGCTACCGCGAGGGCGAGAACGTCTACATCGACAAGGGCGGCGTGCGCCGGCTCTTCGAGGGCGAGATCTTCCCGGTCCCGGCGAAGACCGAGGGCGAGATCGTCGGCCTCATCGAGAAGCTCGACGAGCTCGTCGCGCAGATCGACCCCGACGAGCCGTGGGCGCACCCGAGGGCCAAGGAGCTCGACGAGATCTCGTTCGCGCACTGGCTCGAGACGCAGACCGACGACGAAGAGGCGCGCGCTGAACATCGGCATGTTCATCGCCGGGGCGATGCTCACCAAGCCCGACCACGCGTTCTCGGCGCTGCAGGCACTGCTCATGGCCGCCTCGGCCGGCTCGTTCTCGAACCTCGTCGACGCCGACTTCATCCTCGACAAGCGCGTCGATCGGCGGCCTGCAGCAGGTGCCGCTCGGCCTCGCCGAGCGTCTCGGCGACCGGGTCCGCCTCGGCCAGGCGGTGCGCACGATCCGCTGGGCCGGCCTCTCCGAGGGGCGGGCGGATGCCCCGGGCCACGGTGTCGTCGCCGTGACCGACTCGCTCGAGGTGCACGCGGGCCGGGTCATCCTCGCCGTCCCGCCGATCCTCATCAGCCGCATCTCGTACGAGCCGCCGCTGCCGCGCCGCCAGCACCAGCTGCACCAGCACCTGTCGATGGGCTTCGTCATCAAGGTGCACGCCGTCTACGAGACGCCGTTCTGGCGCGACGCGGGCCTGAGCGGCACGGCGTTCAGCCCCTACGAGCTCTGCCACGAGGCCTACGACAACACGAACCACGACGACCCGCGCGGCACGCTCGTCGGCTTCGTCTCCGACGAAGAGGCCGACGGCGTGTTCTCGCTGAGCGCCGAGGAGCGCAAGGCGCGCATCCTCGAGTCGATCTCGCACTACTACGGCGAGCAGGCGCTCGACCCCGTCGTGTACTACGAGAGCGACTGGGGCAGCGAGGAGTGGACCCGCGGCGCCTACGCCGCGAGCTTCGACATGGGCGGCCTCGCGCGCTACGGCGCCGACCTGCGCACCCCCGTCGGGCCGATCCACTTCGCGTGCAGCGACATGGCGGGCAAGGGCTACCAGCACGTCGACGGCGCCATCCGCATGGGCCGGCTCGTCGCCGACGCGATCCTCGAGGGCGCGCATGATGTCCGAGCCCGACGCATCGTCGTCGGCTACACGGCCGACCGAGGCGGGCGCCGACGCGCTCGCCCTCGGCGTGCGGCTCGCCGCGGCGACCGAGGCGCCTGCTCGACATCGTGCATCGTGCTGCGCGAGCGAGGCGCGCGGCGCGCGTCGTGCCGGCCGACGCCGGCTACGAGCGTTTCCTCCACGAGCGCTCGCGCAGGCTGGCTCGCCGAGGCCTCGCGCCACGCTCGCCGACGGACGTCGCCGCAGTACGCTGCACATCCTCTACGCCGAGTCCTTCGCCGAGGGGCTCCTCGACGCCGGCGCACGAGTTCGGCGCGTCGTTCATCATCGTCGGGGCCGCCCGCGGCGGGCTGCTCGGCCGCATCACGCGTCGGCTCGGTCGCGAGCGCGCTGCTGCACTCCTCGGACGTGCCCGTCGCGCTCGCGCCCGCGGGCTCGCGCGAGGTCGCACCGTCGCAGGGCGTCAGCCGCATCACCGCGGCGATCGGCACGCGCGCCGGGCCGAGTGCCGTGCTCGAGGCATCCGTTGCGCTTCGCGCGCGTCGGCGCACGCGCCGCTGCGCCTCGTCTCGCTCGTGCCCGATCGACCTGCCGTCGGGCATGGACGAGGAGCTCGCCGACCTTGCCGAGCGCCGCGCACGCCGAAGAGGTGCTCGCCTAGGCGCAGCGCGCGCTGCCGACGGGCATCGACGCGACCGTCGGTCGACGGCGTCCGGCGACGACGCATCGAGGAGGCCGTGCGCGCACCTCGACTGGGACGCCGGGCGAGCTCGTGCTCGTCGGCTCGAGCCGCCTCGCGCACCCGCGCCGCCTGTTCCTCGGCTCGACCGCGGCGAAGATGCTGCGCGAGCTGCCGGTCCCGATGATCGTGGTGCCGCGCACCACGACCGCACGGACACGCGACGACGCACCGAAGAGACCGCAATGAGCAACACCCGACCACCAGCCCGCTGACCGAGGCGACGCCGCCGTCGACGGCGCCGAGCACGGCATCTCGAAGAAGGGCCTGAGCGCCGGAGTCGGTCGGCCTCATCGGCGCCGATCGTCATCGGCATCTCGTGCATCGCCCCCGCGTACACGCTGACGGCGGCGCTCGGCCCGACCGTCTCCGAGGTCGGCGTGCAGGTGCCGGCCATCATCCTCGTCGGGTTCATCCCGATGCTGCTCGTCGCCTTCGGCTACCGCGAGCTCAACCGGCGCATGCCCGACTCCGGCACCTCGTTCACCTGGGCGACGCGCGCGTTCGGCCCGTGGGTCGGCTGGATGGCCGGCTGGGGCCTCATCGCGGCGACGATCCTCGTGCTCTCGAACCTCGCGGGCATCGCGGTCGACTTCCTCTTCCTGCTGATCTCGCAGATCACGGGCAACCCCGAGATCGCCGACCTCGCGGCGAACCCGTTCATCAACGTCGTCATCTGCCTGCTGTTCATGCTCGGCGCGACGTGGATCTCGTACCGCGACATGCAGACCACGCAGAAGCTGCAGTACTGGCTCGTCGGCTTCCAGGTGCTCGTGCTCGTGCTCTTCGCGGTCGCCGCGCTCGTCCACGTCGCCAACGGCAACGCCTTCGACGCGACGCCGATCGAGCTGGCGTGGTTCAACCCGTTCGCGGTCGAGTCGTTCTCCGCGTTCGCCGCGGGTCTCTCGCTCTCGATCTTCATCTTCTGGGGCTGGGATGTCACGCTCACGATGAACGAGGAGACGAAGGGCTCCGAGAAGACGCCCGGCCGCGCCGCGACCATCACCGTCGTCATGATCGTCGTGCTCTACCTGCTCATCGCGATCGCGCTCATCGCCTTCGCCGGCGTCGGCACCGGCGAGTTCGGGCTCGGCAACCCCGACATCCAGGACAACGTGTTCTTCCACCTCGCCGGCCCGATCCTCGGCCCGCTCGCGGTCCTCGTCTCGCTCGCCGTGCTCTCGAGCTCGGCGTCGAGCCTGCAGTCGACGTTCGTGTCGCCCGCGCGCACGCTGCTCGCGATGGGCCACTACGGCGCGCTGCCCGAGAAGTTCGCGAGGGTCAGCCCGCGGTTCTTCACGCCCGGGTACGCGACGATCGTCTCGGCCGTCGTGGCATCCGTGTTCTACGCCGTCATGCGGTTCATCAGCGAAAACGTGCTCTGGGACACGATCACGGCGCTCGGCATGATGATCTGCTTCTACTACGGCATCACCGCGTTCGCGTGCGTCTGGTTCTTCCGCAAGCTGTGGTTCGCGCTCGGTGCGCAACTTCTTCTTCACGCTGCTCTTCCCGCTCGTCGGCGGCGTCATCCTCGGCGTGCTGTTCTTCACGACGCTCATCGACAGCATGGACCCCGACTACGGCAGCGGCTCGAACATCTTCGGCGTCGGCCTCGTGTTCGTGCTCGGCATGGTCGTGCTGCTCGCGGGCGTCGTGATCATGATCGTGGCAGGCGGTGCAAGCGCCCGGCGTTCTTCCGCGGCGAGACGCTCTCGCGGGCGTCCGCCGAGGACTGAGAGCCGGATCCCTAGACTGACGTGGTGAAGAGCCGCCCGGACGTCCCGACCCTGCAGACGTCGCCGATCGGGCCGGCGTCGCGCGGGCGACCGCGTCGCTGGCACTCAACGGCAAGGGGCGGATGGCGGAGGCCACGCGACAGCGCGTGCGCGCGGCAGCCGACGAGCTGAATTACGTGGTCAACGTCTCGGCGCGCAATCTCCGCACTGCGCGTTCCGGAGCAGTGGGCATCTACATCCCCGACCACACGCTGAGCTCTCGGTACTACATGGATGTCGCCTTCGGTGCGGTCGAGCAGGCCCAATCGTCCGACTGCTCGTCACGCTGATGCCGACAGCGTTCACTCCTCGCTCGGGCATCACGGAGCATCTCGACGGCTTCATCATGATCGACCCGATGAACGGGGACCGATCGTCGAGCGTCTGCTGCACGGACGGGCGCCCGTCGTGAGCGGCGAGGAATCGCCGGCGGGCATGCCGCGCCTTCGAGCTGTGCACTCCGACCACCGGCGGGCATGCGCGTGCTCCTCGACCATCTCTGGGAGCAGGGGAGCCGGCGGCCGGCCTGCATCCTGCCCGACCGCTCCATCGCCTGGGGACGCCAGATGCACGACGGCTACGCGGACTGGTGCGCCGAGCGGGGCGTCGAGCCGCGCCTGGCGGTCGGAACGCTCCGCACGACGCCGCAGGAGAACCGCGAACTCGTCGAGGCGTTCGTCGCCGACCTCGTGGGCGTCGACGCGATCGTCGGCGGTGCAGACGGCATCGCCCTCATGGGCTCGATGCGCTCCGTGAGGAGGGGATGGAGGTCGGCCCGCGCATGATGCTGGCCAGCTATGTCGACGGAGACGCCCTCGCCGTGACGGAGCCATCGATCACCGCCCTCGATGTGGCTCCGCGTGAGTTCGGTCGCCGGTGCATGGAGCTGCTCGCTGGCGCACTCGACGGCTCGATCGAGGCCGGTGGCGACAGTCGAGATGCCGGTGACGCTCGTTCCGCGCGCCTCCACCATGCGCCGTCGATGCATCCGGCTGAGAGCGCCGCGAGATCCGCGAGGTAAATCGATTATGCAAATGGGAAATCGTCGTGCATAATCGATTCATCTCTCGAGATCCTTCCCTCTCGCGAGTCCACGACTCAAGCAAAGGAGCTTGGTTTGGACCTCATCGACTCTCCCCGGTGGACCCTCCAGTGATTGAGGAGCGGTCCCATTCCCTGCGCACGAATGCCCTCGGAACCGGCGGCATCGTCTGCATGGTCATCTCGGCGGCCGCGCCTCTCACGATCGTGGCCGGCGTCGCTCCGATCGCGATCCTCATCGGCGGCGTCGCCGCGCCCGATCGTCTACATCGATCGCCGGCATCGTGCTCGGCATCTTCGCGATCGCGTTCATGGCCATGACCCGCTACGTCGGCGCTCGGCGGCTTCTACACCTACATCACGCAGTCGCTCGGCAAGGCCGCGCGGCTCGGCTCGTCGTTCGTCGCCTGGTCTCGTACAACGCGCTGCAGATCGGCCTCTACGGCCTGCTCGGTGCGCAGGGGCACGAGATGTTCTCTCACCCAGTTCGGCATCGACATCGCCCTGGTGGGCGATCGCGCTGCGTCGGTATCTTCGCCGTCTTCTTCGTCGGCGTACCGCGGCGTCGACGTCGGAGCCAAGGTGCTCGGCGTCCTGCTGGGCGCCGAGGCGCTCATCCTCGTGATCTTCGCGGTCGTCGTGCTCGCGCAGGGCGGCGCGGAGGGCATCGAGCGCTTCGGCAGCTTCACCGCCCGAGCGCCATGCTCAATCCCGGCCTGCTGGCGATCCTCGGCGCTGGCTTCGCCGCGTTCATGGGCTTCGAATCGACGGCCCTCTACCGGCGAGGAGGCGCGCAACCCCGAGCGCACCATCCCGCGCGCCACGTACATCTCCGTCGCCTTCATGGCCATCTTCTACGGCTTCATCATCTGGGCCGTCATCATCTCGCTCGGTGAGACCAACGCCGTCGCAGCTGGCCGCCGAGAACCCCGCCGAGCTCGTTCTTCGCCCAGGCAGGCCACTACCTCGGCGCCTGGGCCGAGCTCACGATGTACCTGCTGATCCTCACCAGCGTCTACGCGTCGCAGCTCGCCTTCCACAACGCCATCAACCGCTACACGTTCTCGATGGCGCGCGACGGCGTGCTCCCGGTCTCGCTCAGCCGCACGCACCCCAAGACCGGTTCGCCGTACGTCTCGGGCACTGCTGCAGACCGTGCTCGCCGTCATCGTGGTCGCCTTCTTCGCGATCGCCGGACTCGACCCCTACATGCAGCTGCTCCTCTGGGTCAACAGCCCCGGCGTGCTCGGCATCCTCGTTCTCCAGGTGCTCACCTGCCTCGCCGTCGTGGTCTTCTTCGTGCGCAACCGCGACGTCCCGCGCCGCTGGTTCGTCATCCCCGCCGCGGTCGTCGCGGGCCTCGCGATGACCGGCGTGCTCTGGGTGCTGTACGCCAGCCTTGAAACGCTCACCGCCGGAGGGCCCGTCGTCAATGCGATCGTGATCGCCTCCATCCCGGTGACCTTCATCGTCGGCGTCGTGCTCGCCAAGGTCTGGAAGCGCACCCGTCCGGAGGTCTACGCCAAGATCGGCGGTGCGAGCGAGTTCTCCGAGGTCGACCGATGAGCACGAGCGACGCTGCTCATCCGGTCGGGCGCCGTGCTCACCCCAGAGGTGATCCGCGGAGAGTCGACCGCCGCCGACGGCTTCGTCGCGATCCGTGACGGCGTCATCGTCGGTGTCGGCTCCGGTGACGGCGCGGAGTGGGAGGCGGAGCGCGTCGTCGACCTCGGCGACGCCACCCTCGCCCCCGGGTTCGTCGATGCGCACATCCACCCGATCATGGGCCTGCAGTTGACGCGCGGCGTCGATCTGTCGGGGCTGCAGTCAGTGGGTCGACGGTGCGCGGCGGCGCTCGCAGCGCACATCGCGTGACACCGACGATGCGTGGGTGTTCGGCTGGGGCCTCGACCCCAACGCGTTCGGTGTCGGGTGAGGCTTCCATGGCCCTCTTCGACGGCATCGAGGACGGCCGGCCGATCTACCTGACGATGTTCGACGGCCACTCCGCGCTCGCCTCGCGGGAAGCGCTGCGCATCGCCGGCATCACCGGTCAGGAGACGTTCTCGGATGCCTCGAGCGTCGCGTCGGACGCGAACGGGGAGCCCACCGGTCTCCTGCTCGAGATGAGCGCGCAGTCGCTCGATCTGGAAGCACCTCCCCGTTCAGACATTCGACGAGCGGGTTCGGGCGCTGGAAGCGCTGTTCCGCGGCATGGCCGAGTCCGGCCTGGTCGCCGGCCAGATGCTCGATCTGACCGCGGTGGATTCCCTCGAACTCCTGGAGGAGCTCGAACGCCGCGGGGAGGCCGCCATCCGGCTGCGTATCTCACCGTTCGTCATGCCCGGCTTCACCGATGAGGACCTCGACAGACGTGGTCGCGCTGCAGGAACGTGCCGGTCGACGCTGGCACGTCCGGGGCGTCAAGCTCATGATCGACGGCACCGTCGACAACGGCACCGCCTGGCTCTTCGAGCCCGACGCCCGCGGCGAGTCGACGGAATCGCTCTGGCTCGACGAGACCGAGTACCGCCGGGCGGTGGCGTTCTTCCATGACCGCGGCATTCCGACGACGACCCACGCGATCGGCGACCGAGGCATCGCGTTCGTCGCCGAGATCGCTCGCCGCACAGGAGCCCAACGGCACGCAGCATCGCATCGAGCACATCGAGACGCTGCCCGACGAAGTGCTCGAGACGATCGCGTCGGCCGGCGTGGCCGCCAGCATGCAGCCCACGCACTGCACGCACTACACCCGCGCCGATCACACCGACAACTGGTCGACGCGGCTCGGCGACGAGCGGGCCGACCGGGCGTGGCGCATCGGCGACCTGCGCCGGCGTGGAGTCATCGTGACGTTGGGCTCGGACTGGCCCATCGCGCCCTACGACCCGCGGGAATCGTTCGCCTCGGCGATGCTCCGGCGCCCGGCCGGGCGTCCCGAGGTCGAGCCGGTCAGACCCGGGCCAGGCGATCTCCGCCGCCGCCGCCGTCGAGGGCTACACGAGCGAGTACTGGCGATCCGTCGGCGAGGTCGGCGGCATGATCGCGCCGGGCATGCGCGCCGACCTCACGGCGTTCGCGCACAACCCGCTGACGTCGGATCCCGATGTCTTCGCGACGTCGCCCGTGTTGCTCACGGTCGTGGACGGCGACGTGGTCGTCGACCGGGTGCCCGCGCTCGACGCGGTCTGAGTTGCGCGGATCCGCCCACGGATGCCCCGGCCCGAGCCACTGGCTCGGCCGGGGCATCCGTGCGTCGCGGGCGCGTCCGTGTCCCTTCCGCCCGGCATGCCCGCGGGGATACGGTGATCCCGGGGCGCCGCGACGGCGGGGCGTGAAGATTGGGGAACTCGCAATGGCTGCAATCGATGACATCATCGCCGACCTGCCGATGGCCGACATCGCCGCGAAGCTCGGCGTCGACGAGGCGACCGCGACGAGCGCGGTGAACGAGGCGCTGCCGGCGCTGCTCGCCGGCATGGGCGCGAACGCCACCGACCCGGCGGGTGCTGCCTCGCTCGAGCAGCGCCGTCGCGCAGCACGACCCGCAGCTCGTGCAGGGCGGCGTGAACCTCGGCGACGTCGACGAGGCCGACGGCGAGAAGATCGTGAAGAACGTGTTCGGCGGCAACACCGACCAGGTCGTCAACGCCCTCGACACGAAGTCGGGCGGCGGCATCGGCGGAGTGGTCGTCAAGCTGCTGCCGATCCTCGCGCCGATCGTGCTGAGCTTCCTCGCGGCGCAGTTCCAGAAGAAGCAGCAGGCGCCCGAGGCCCAGGCCGACGCGAGCGGCGACGGCGGCGGCGGAGGCATCGGCGACATCCTCGGCGGGCTGCTCGGCGGCGGTGGCGGTGGTGGCGGCGCGTCGGGCGG
Source organism: uncultured Actinomycetota bacterium (assembly GCA_963836825.1). Classification (GTDB taxonomy): domain Bacteria; phylum Actinomycetota; class Actinomycetes; order Actinomycetales; family Microbacteriaceae; genus Agromyces. The sequence continues at coordinate 93,313 of CAWILI010000028.1, read as the reverse complement.
CGGCGGCGGCCTCGGCGACCTGCTCGGCGGGCTCCTCGGCGGTGGCGGCGGCGGCGTCGGGCGGCTCGGCTCGGCGGCGGCCTCGGCGACATCCTCGGCGGGCTCCTCGGCGGCGGCAAGCGCTGACTCGTCGGTCGAGTGCGAGCGAAGCGAGCGTATCGAGACCTCGCGACGGGTCTCGATTCGCGTGCTCCTTCGTCGCTCGCCACTCGACGCGACGGCATGCGACCCCCGCTTAGACTGTCGGGGTGCCACTGAACCCCGAGCTGCAGGGGCGGGTCTTCCCGCCCACCGAGCCGTACCTCGTCGGTCGTGAGAAGGTGCGCGAGTTCGCGCGCGCCGTGTTCGCGACGAACCCGATCAACCTCGACCCCGAGGCCGCGCGTGCCGCGGGCTACGACGATGTCGTCGCGCCGCCGACCTTCGCGGTCGTCGTGCAGGAGCACGCGCTCGCGCAGCTGCTCGCCGACCCCGATGCCGGCATCGACTTCTCGCGCGTCGTGCACGGCGACCAGCGCTTCACCTCGACGCGGCCGATCGTCGCGGGCGACCTGCTCACCGCGACACTCACCGTGTCGAGCGTGAAGAGCCTCGGTCGCGCACTCGATGGTCACGGCCGAGTCGTCGATCACCGACGAGTCCGGCGCGCACGTCGTCACCGCGATCTCGACGCTCGTGATCCGAGGAGAAGACTGATGGCCGCCGCAACCGCCGCCCCCGACTTCGCCGCGCTCGCCGTGGGCGACGTCGTCGCCGAGCGCGAGTTCCCCCTCACCCGCGACTCGCTCGTGCGCTACGCCGGCGCCTCGGGCGACTTCAACCCCATCCACTACCGCGACGACGTCGCCGCATCGGTCGGGCTGCCCGGCGTGCTCGCGCACGGCATGCTCACCATGGGGTTCGCCGTGCAGCCGGTCGTCGACTGGGCGGGCGACCCCGGCCGCGTCGCCGACTACCAGGTGCGGTTCACCCGTCCGGTCGTCGTCGACCCCGAGCAGGGTGCACTCGTCACGGTCGTCGCCAAGGTCGGCCAGCTCGACGAGTCCGCGACGGTCGCGCGCATCGACCTCACCGTGAAGCTCGGCGACGACACCGTGCTCGGCAAGGCGCAAGTGCGCGTCGCGCTGGGCTGACATGGGCAGCGACATCCGTTTCGCCGACCTCACGACGCTGCGCGTCGGCGGCCCGATCGGGCGGCTCGTCACGGCGACGACGCAGCGCGACCTCGTCGACCTCGCGCGCGAGGCCTGGTCGACGGATGTCCCGTGGCTCGCCCTCGGCGGCGGCTCCAACCTGCTCGTGGGCGACGAGGGCTTCGACGGCACCGTCATCCGCATCGCCACGAAGGGCATCGAGGTGCTGCCGAGCAGCGCCGACGGCACCGTTCGCCTGCGCGTGCAGGCCGGCGAGACGTGGGACGACCTCGTGGCGTGGACCGTCGAGCACGGCTACTCGGGCATCGAGGCGCTCTCGGGCATTCCCGGCTCGGTCGGGGCCGCACCCGTGCAGAACATCGGCGCCTACGGCCAAGAGCTCGAGACCACGCTCGTGGCGATCGAGTTCCTCGACGAGGGCGCCGACACCCCGCGCCGCATGAGCGCCGACGAGCTCGAGCTCGGCTACCGCACCTCGGTGCTGAAGCAGGGAATGCGCGGCATCGTCGTCTCGGTCGAGCTCGACCTGCACGACACCGCCCCCGAACGCGCCGTGCTCGGCGAGGCGCTCGGCCGGCCGATCGCCTACGGACAGCTCGCCGACGCGCTGCACGTGCAGCAGGGCGACCGGGTGCCGATCGCGCGCGTGCGCGAGAGCGTGCTGGCGCTGCGCACCTCGAAGGGCATGGTGCTCGACCCCGCCGACCCCGACTCGGTCAGTGCCGGATCGTTCTTCACGAACCCGATCGTCGGCGAGCACGTCGCACGCACGCTGCCGGCGGCGGCTCCGCGCTGGTACGTCGAACCCGAGGCGCCCGACGAGGTCACGCCGCTCGCGACGCTCGCCTCGGCCACCCCGCTCGACGCGTTCCTCGAGCACCAGGCGTCGCTCGAGACATCCGTCATCGAATCGGATGTCGCAGAGACCGAGCCGCTCGTGAAGCTGTCGGCCGCGTGGCTCATCGAGCAGTCGGGCATCCGTCGCGGGTTCGCGCTGCCCGGATCGCGGGCCGCGATCTCGTCGAAGCACACCCTCGCGCTCACCAACCGGGGCGACGCCGGCGCCGATGAGGTCGTGCAGCTCGCGCGCTTCGTGCAGCAGCGGGTGCAGGCCGAGTTCGGCATCGTGCTGCGGCCCGAGCCCGTGCTGGTGGGCGTCGAGCTCTAGCGTCGCCCGCCGTGCGGGGTCGTCAGGCGTCGCGCCGCTCAGGCGCGGCGGGCGCGCTCGCCGCGGCGGATGAGCCCGACGATGCCGAACAGGGCCAGGACCACGCCGAGGCCGACGAGACCGTAGAGCGCGGCCGCGAGCGGGTTCAGCGTCGTGAGCCAGTCGCCGACGGCGAGTCGGCGGGCCGGGTCGACGAGCACCCACAGGGTGAACCCGGCGGTGGCGCCGAACAGCAGGCTCCAGACGAGGGCGCCCCAGCGGATCGTCGGGCGTTCGACCGCTGTCGGCCGGGTCTGGGCGGGTCGCCGGGGCGTCACCCGGCGGCGTCTGCCCTGCGGTGACCCAGTCGGGCAGCACGACCGTGGTGCGGTCGGCGTCGCCGACGGTCGAATCGATCGGCGTCGTGTCGTGAGTGCTCGTGTCGGGCGCTCGTGTCGCGCGAGCTCGCGTCGCCCGGGTTCGTGGTGTCGGTCACGGTCATTCTCCCTCGTGGATCTCGATGTGCACGGACCCGGCGTTCTGGTGCAGCTCGAGCCGCACATCCGCCGCGTTGCTGCCGGTGTAGGCGACGACCTGGTCGCCGCCGAGCAGCATCGGCCGGTCGGCATCGACCTCGACCTGGGTCATCGTGCCGTCGGCGTCGACCGAGACGACGTTCACCGTGCCGGCATCGGTGGCGTCGAGTGCGACGCGGGCGTTCTCGTCGATCGTGAGCCAGGTGTCGCCGGTGCCCTGCGTCAGCTCGACGACCGGGGTGTCGTCAGCGCCGGTCGGGAAGGCGAACATGTAGGCGTCGCCGAACGGCTGCACGAGCCGTTGCGAGTGGTCGAGCGAGATGCCGTAGCCGGGCGGCACGAGCGCGCCCTGCGGCATGATCGACGCCCCCGCGGTGGCGGTGAGCATCGCGACCGTGGACGACGATCGCGGTGAACGCGAGGAACCCCGCGCGGCGACGGCGCAGCGCCGCGATCAGCATGCCGAGCCGCGATGGCGAGCGTCGCGACGGCGAACGCGATCGGGATCGCGAAGTCCGCGGTGTCGGGCACGCTGAGTGCGCGCAGCGCGGCGATCGCCCCGCCGATGAGCGCGACGCCGAGCACGGTGACGACGTAGGCGGCGCTCGTGCGCGGACGGCTCGCCCGCCGCACGGCGCGCGCGGCCTCGGCCTGCGCCGTGAGCTCCTGCGCCCTCGCCTTGTTCTCGGCGGCGGCGCGAGCGCGGGCGGCCCGGTCGGCCTCGGCCTGGCCGGACTTCCACTCGGCGTGCGAGAGGCGCCACGCCTCGTGCTGGGCGCGCCATTCGGCGATGGCGTCGGCATCGGCCCCGACGGCGGGCACCGGCGGTTCGGTGGTCGGGTACGGCCGCAGCGGATGTCGCGGCCGGCGCCGCGGCAGTGCTCGCCGCCCCCGCGGTGAAGGCGAGGGTCGCGGCCGTCGCCGAGGTCGGGGCATCCGTCGTGCCGTAGGCAGGGGGAGTCGAACCCGCCTGCCCGGCGGCGGCCTGCGGGCCGGCGGCGGAGCGGCGCGCCAGCCAGACGATGAGCGCGATGATCGCGCCGACGACGATGAGCGTCCACAGCACGCGCAGCGGCCAGGTGAGGTTGAAGCCGAAGATCGGATCGGCTGATCGTCATGTCGGGCCACCAGCGCCAGCCGAGCCATCCGCCCTGCACGAGCGGGATGAGGCCGATCACGCCCATCACCGCGATGCCCACGATCGCCGGGTCGACGATGCCGCGGGTGAGGCGCTCGAGCTGGATCTGGCCGTCGGTGTCGGGCAGCAGCAGCCACGCGATCGCGTAGAGCAGCACGAACGGCGCGCCGAGCACCGCGACCACGACGACGATGCCGCGCACGATGATCGGGTCGATGCCGAGACGGGCGCCGACGCCGGCGCACACGCCGCCGAGCCAGCCGGCCCGGCGCGGCACCCCGAGGCGGCGCAGCCAGGCGTAGAACCCGGGGCCCGAGGCATCGGCTGCAGAAGCCGAACCGACCGCCCCCTCGGCCTGCGGGCCGGCGGACGCGGAGTCCCCCTGCGCATCTTCCGGCACTGGGCCTGCCCCGGGGGCGGTCTGGTTCGTCTCCATGCCTCGATGCTGGCAGCGGCGGCGAGGCGCCCGCCATGGGGTGAATCCCTGATTCGACCCTGAGTCGGCGCTCGGACCGGCTGCGCGCGGGGGCGGGTCTGCTTGGATTGCAGGCATGGAGACGAGCGGTTCGGCGCGGGCGGCGGATGCCCCGGGGCCCGGCGTGTCCGCGGCTTCCGCGATGCCCGGCGCCGACGCGCCGCGCGATGCCCGCCGCACCGACCGATCCGACCGAACGACGGATGACCCGACCCCGCGCCTGCGTCGCCACGGGCGTCTCGGCGGGCCTCGCCGAGCACCTCGGCTGGCCGGTGTGGATCGTGCGGGCCGCGTTCATCGTCGCGAGCCTCGCCGCCGGCGCGGGGCTGCTGCTCTACCTCTGGCTGTGGGCGCTGACGCCGTGGTCGCCGGGCGACGAGCGGCCGAGCCGCAGCGCACCGGTCGCGTGGATCCTGGTCGGCGCGTCGGTGTTCTGCCTGGTTCCCGTCTGGGTGGCGCAGGGTGCGCTCCGCGTCACCGACGATCCGGTCGGCACGCTGTTCGGCGCGACGATGGTCGGCATCGCCGCGGCCGTCGCGGCCGGTGCGTGGGCGACGTTCATCGACCGGACCGAGTCGATCCGGGGGCCGCGCCATGAGCTGACGATCCGCATCGCCGCGACGGTGCTGCTCGCCGTCACCGTGCTCGTCTTCGTGGTGGTGCTCGGCCAGTCCGCGACCAGATCGACGACGTTCGGCGCCGCGTTCACGGCGCTTCGCCGCCCTGGTGGGCATCGCCCTCGTCTTCGCGCCGACGCTCATCGCGCAGTGGCGCGACCTCACGGCCGAGCGCACCCGGCGCATCCGCGAAGAGGAGCGCAGCGAGATCGCCGCGCACCTGCACGACTCGGTGCTGCAGACCCTCGCGCTCATCCAGAACCGTGCGGGCGCCACGAGCGAGGTCGGCCGCATCGCCCGGGCGCAGGAGCGCGAGCTGCGCGACTGGCTCTTCGCCGGCGACGCGCCCCCCGACAGCGACCTCGCCACCGACCTGCGCGACTACGGCGCAGCGCTCGAGATCGACTACCCGGTCACGTTCGACGTGGTCGCGGTCGGGGAGTCGCGCGAGCGGGCGAGCGGCGAGCTCGCGGCGGCGGCCCGCGAGGCCATGCTGAACGCGGCGAGGCACGCCGGGGGAGAGGTGTCGGTGTACGTCGAGTCGAGCCCCGCAGCGGTCGAGGTGTTCGTGCGCGACCGCGGGCCGGGGTTCGCGCTCGCCGACGTGCCGGGCGACCGGCTCGGCGTGCGCCAGTCGATCATCGGCCGCATGCGCCGTGCCGGCGGGTCGGGCGAGGTTCGGCCCGGCGCGGGCGGCGTCGGCACCGAGGTGCGGCTGCGCTACCCCGTCGAGCGCGCCGGATCGGAGAACGGCCGTGGCTGAGGCATCCGATCGACAAGCTCAGGGCGCCGCGATCGTGCGGGTCGTCGTGGTCGACGACCACTCGATCTTCCGGTCGGGCCTGAAGGCCGACCTCGCCGATTCGATCGAGGTGGTCGGCGAGGCGCACGACGTCGAGTCTGCGGTGCGGGTGGTGACGGATGCCGCGCCCGACGTCGTGCTGCTCGACGTGCACCTGCCGGGGGTCGACGTGCCTGCCGGCACGAGCGGCGGGGCCGAGGTGATCCGCCGGGCCGCGCCGAGCGTGCCGGGCACCCGCTTCCTCGCACTGAGCGTGTCGGACAAGGCCGAGGATGTCGTCGGCGTCATCCGTGCGGGTGCGCGCGGGTACATCACGAAGGGCTCGTCGGGGGCCGACGTGAGCCGCGCGGTGCACGCGGTCGCCGGCGGAGACGCGGTGTTCTCGCCGAAGCTCGCGGGGTTCGTGCTCGACGCGTTCGGCGCCGCGGTCGGCGAGACCGCGGCCGCGAGCGACGAACTCGACCGGCTCTCGGCGCGCGAGCAGGAGGTCATGCGCCTCATCGCGCGCGGCTACGCCTACAAGGAGGTGGCGGCCGAGCTCTTCATCTCCACCAAGACGGTCGAGACGCACGTGTCGGCGGTGCTGCGCAAGCTGCAGCTGTCGAGCCGCCACGAGCTCACCGCCTGGGCGAGCGCGCGCCGCCTGCTCTGACTGCGTCACTGATGCTGATTTGGCATCAGTGGCGCAGTCGCCGGTCGGGTAGCGGCGCAACCGTTTGGGAACCCGGCGTGTTCCATCCACTATTCAGTGTTGCTATCTACTGGTACTTGTGCTTACTATGTACCGGTAGTCAATATCACCGAGTACTAGTACTCATCAACACGGAGTAGTTGTGAAGGGAGGGTTCCATGGGCAAGCAGACGACCGAGATGCTGAAGGGCACGCTCGAAGGCATCGTCCTCGCGATCCTGGCTGTGCGACCGGCGTACGGGTACGAGATCACGGCTCGACTCCGCGATGAGGGCTTCTCCGACATCGCCGAGGGCACCGTGTACGCCCTGTTGGTCAGGATCGAACAGCGCGGCCTCGTCGACGTCGAGAAGGTTCCGTCAGAGAAGGGGCCGCCGCGCAAGGTCTACACGCTGAACGCGCAGGGCGGCGAGTACCTCGAGGAGTTCTGGAAGACGTGGAGCTTCCTTGCAGAGCGGATCGAACAGCTGCACCACCGAATCGAACGAACGAACGTAGAAGGAGAGTAGTCATGTCTGCGAAGTGGTACGAGCTGATCACCGGATCGCTCGACGACAAAAAGGCGTACCGGCAGTACAAGGCCCGCATCGCGGCGCTGCCCGAGCCATACGGAACGGCGGCGAAGGCCTTCGAACGCTACTTCATGTACAACGGCGGCATCACCGACGGCGACTCCGCCGTGATGATCACGATGCTGAACGACTTCGCCGATCTGTGGGAGCGCGCCGCCGTCGATCGGACGCCGGTCGAGGACATCGTCGGCGACGACCCGGTCGAGTTCGCCGAGGCCTTCGCTGCGGCGTACGCCGGCAAGCGCTGGATCGACAAGGAGCGCAAGCGCCTCACCGAAACCATCGAGAACCTCGAACGAAAGGACGAACGATGAGCACCGCCGCCACCATCAGTGCATCCGAACCCGCCATCCGGGTGCAAGGCATCGAGAAGTCGTTCAAGGACCTGCACGTGCTGCGGGGCGTCGACTTCGAGGTGGCCCGGGGCAGCATCTTCGCGCTGCTCGGCTCGAACGGGGCGGGCAAGACCACACTGGTCCGCATCCTGTCGACGCTGCTGAAGGCCGACGCGGGCTCCGCGACGGTCAACGGCCTCGACGTCGCCGCGAACTCGGGCGACGTGCGCGAGTCGATCAGCCTGACCGGCCAGTTCGCCGCCGTCGACGAGGTGCTCACCGGCCGTGAGAACCTCGTGCTGATCGCGAAGCTCCGTCACCTGAAGAATCCAGGCGCGATCGCGGACGACCTGCTCGCTCGCTTCTCGCTCACCGAGGCAGGGGGCCGCAAGGCGGCGACCTACTCGGGCGGCATGCGCCGTCGGCTCGACATCGCGATGAGCCTGATCGGCAACCCGCCGATCATCTTCCTCGACGAGCCGACGACCGGACTCGACCCGCAGGCCCGCATCGAGGTGTGGCAGACCGTGAAGCGGCTCGCCGAGAGCGGCACGACCGTGCTGCTCACGACGCAGACCCTCGACGAGGCCGAGCAGCTCGCCGACCGGATCGCGATCCTGCACCAGGGCACGATCATCCAGAACGGCACCCTCGCCGAGCTGAAGCAGCTCCTCCCGGCCGCCACGGTCGAGTACGTCGAGAAGCAGCCCTCCCTCGAGGACGTCTTCCTCGCACTCGTCGGCGACACCGGCGAGACCGAAACCACCGAGTCAGACCCCACCGACGGTGCGGTCCCAGCACGAAAGGAATCCCGATGACCACCCACGTCCTCGGCGACACCGGTGTCCTCACCGGCCGATCGCTGACCCACATCCTGCGCAGCCCCGACACGATCATCACCACGGCGGTCACCCCGATCGCGCTGATGCTGCTGTTCACCTACGTGCTGGGCGGCGCGATCAACACCGGATCCGACGAGTCGTACATCGACTACATGCTCCCCGGAATCCTGCTCATCACGATCGCGTCGGGCATCGCGTACACCGCGTACCGGCTGTTCCTCGACATGCAGGGCGGCATCTTCGAACGCTTCCAGTCCATGCCGATCGCGAGGTCGAGCGTGCTCTGGGCGCACGTGCTCACCTCGGTGGTCGCGAACCTGGTGTCGATCGCGATCGTCATCGGGGTCGCACTGATCATGGGGTTCCGCACCGGGGCGTCCGTGGGCGTCTGGCTCGCGGTGGCCGGCATCCTGGTGCTGTTCACCCTCGCGCTGACCTGGCTCGCCGTGGTCGCCGGGCTCTCGGCGAAGACCGTCGACGGTGCGAGCGCGTTCAGCTACCCGCTGATCTTCCTGCCCTTCATCAGCTCGGCGTTCGTGCCCACCGACTCGATGCCGGCGCCGGTCGCGTGGTTCGCCGAGAACCAGCCCGTGACCTCGATCGTCGACACGATCCGGGCGCTGTTCGCCGGGCAGCCCGTCGGCGCCGACATCTGGATCGCCCTCGCCTGGACCGTCGGCATCCTCGTGGGCGCCTATGCCTGGGCGATCGCGATCTACCGCCGCAAGGTCGCCTGAGCGAGCCTCGGGCGAGCTCCCCTCCGCCGGTCTTCCGACCAGGCGGAGGGGAGCTTCGTCGTGTCAGCCGCGTTCGAGCAGCTCGTCGCGCACCTGCCGGCGCAGCACCTTGCCGATGAGCGAGCGCGGCAGCTCGTCGAACGGCTCGATGCGGCGCGGCACCTTGTAGGGCGTGAGGCTCGTGCGGCAGAAGTCGCGCAGGGCCGACTCGTCGAAGACGGCGCCCTCGCGAAGCTCGACCCCCGCGGCGACGTCCTCGCCGCCCGAGGCGCGCGGCAACCCCACGACCGCGGCGCCGCGCACGTCCGGGTGCGCGAGCAGGGCCGCCTCGACCTCGGACGGCGAGACGTTGAAGCCGCCCGTGATGATGAGCTCCTTCACCCGGTCGACGATCGTGACGAACCCGTCGTCGGAGACGTGCACGATGTCGCCGGTGCGCAGCCAGCCGCCGGGCAGCAGCGTCTCGGCGGTCTCGGCCGGGCGGCGCCAGTAGCCCTGGAACACCTGCGGCCCGCGCACGAGCAGCTCGCCGGCCTCGCCGGCCGGCCGGTCGGTGTCGGGGTCGTCGGGGTCGACGACGCGGATCTCGGTGCTCGGGAACGGCACCCCGACGGTGCCGGGCGCCGGGTCGGGCCCATCGGGTTGCCGAGCGGAGATCGGCGACGACTCGGTCATGCCGTAGCCCTCGACGAGCAGCCCGCCGGTCGCGCTCTCCCAGCGATCGACGGTCGCGATCGGCAGGCTCATCGCGCCCGAGATGGCGAAGCGGATGCTCGCGAGCAGCGCGAGTGCGCGCCCTCGGCGGCGCGCACGAGCTGGTCGTAGATCGGCGGCACGGCGGGCAGGAACGTCGGCGGCGAGTGGCGCGCCGCATCGAGCACGAGCTTCGAGTCGAACTTCGGGAAGAGCACGAGGCGGGCGCCGATGCTCATCGCGAAGGTCAGGCAGAGCGTCATGCCGTAGGCGTGGAAGAGCGGCAGCACCCCGTAGAAGACCTCCTCGCCCTCGGCGAGGCCCGGCACCCAGGCGCGGCCCTGCATCGCGTTGGCACGCAGGTTGCGGTGGCTGAGCACGGCGCCCTTCGGCGTGCCGGTGGTGCCGCTCGTGTACTGCAGCACGGCCGTGTCGTCGAGCGACGGGCGCGGATGCCGCGTGGCGAGCGCCCGCCGCGAGGTGAGGCGCTCCCACTCGCACGAGCCCGCGGGCCCGAGGGGTCGTCGTGAGTGCGGCGCGGGAGCGCCTGGCCTTCGGGATCGGCAGGCGCAGGGCCATCCGCTTGCCGAACGGCAGCGCCTTCGTCAGGTCGACGGCGACGATGTGCGCCGGCCGGATGTCGCTCGGGAACTCGGCGACCGTGTCGGCGACGCTGTTCCAGACGATCGCGACGCGGGCGCCGTGGTCTTCGAACTGGTGCCGCAGCTCGGGGGGCGTGTAGAGCGGGTTGTGCTCGACGACGATGGCGCCGAGCCGCAGCACGGCGTAGAAGGCGACGACGTGCTGCGGGCAGTTCGGCAGCACGAGTGCGACCCGGTCGCCGGCGCTGACGCCGAGCCGCCGCAGCCCCTCGGCCGCGGCGGCGATCTGCTCGCCGAGCTCGCGGTAGCTCGTCTCGGCGCCGAAGAACTCGAGGGCCGTGCGTCGTCGGAACCGGCTCACCGCGTCGTCGATCATGTCGACGAGCGTCTGGGTCGGCTCGTCGATCGTGGGCGGCACCCCCTCGGCGTAGTGCGCGAGCCACGGCCGGCCTTCGTACGGGTTCATGCGTCCCTCTCGTGGTCATCACCCGCCCGCGTCGCCGACGAACGTCGCTCGTCGGCGCCGCGGCGGGTGCGGATGCCACATCCAGCGTATGCGGTCGGCGGTCAGCGGTTCGCGGCGCTCCGCCGGCGCAGCGTCACCGACAGCACCGAGATCCACACGACGAACAGCAGGGCCGAGAGGCTCGCGAGCGGGAAGAGCGCCTGCACGAAGAAGGTCGCGGTGCCGACGAGTCCCAGGCCGGCGATGGCGTAGCCGGTGACCGTGAGCGCACGGCCGGCGAGCCCGGCCCGAGCCAGGATCACGACGACGCCGATGAGGAACACCGCCCGCGGGAAGCCGGCGAGCGCGACCGAGAGCGGCATCACGCCGTCGATCGCCTTGACCACCGCACCCGCGGCGACGCTCGTGTCGGCGGCGCCGATGGCCGGTGCGATCGACGAGACGAGCGAGCCGATCACGGGGATCAGGAAACCGGCGACCCCGGCCGAGATCGTCGCGCGAACGAGCGCACCGCCGGCGGCACGGTGGAGCACGGCATCGAGCGCACCGAGGAAGAGCAGCGCGAACGGGAACGGCAGCACCATGAGGAACGTCGCGAGGGCGACCATGCCGGCGGCGTCGCGGAACCCGGTCGCCGCCTCGACGGGCGTGGCGTCGATCGCCGGATGACTCGTGGCGAAGAACACGACGGTGACCGCGAGTCCGATCAGGGTGAGGATGCCGACGATGACGCCGCAGAGCAGCATCCGTCGCTCATCGAGTGCGGCGCGAAGCGTCGGTCGAAGGTACGTGAGCCGGGCGGGTGGGAACGGTGGTGGAAGGTGTCGTTGTCATGTCGATCACTGTGGCCGCGGACGAGTCCCCTGCACATGGGCCCCGAGTCCCGACCTGAGTCGGGACATCCTGTCCCGTGACACCGGGACGCTCGCTGGAGGAGGATGGGCGGCGTGAGCTTCCTGGTGGGCGTGCTGGCGGTCGGTGCCGGCGTGATCGGCGCCGTGCTGCACGTGGTGAACATCACCGCGGGCCGCGGCGTCGAGCCGTCGTTCTGGCTGCTCTCGGCGCTCGGGGCGCTCGCGTACGGCGGGGTCGGGGCGGTGCTCGCGCGACGTTCGCGGGTTCCGCGGATCCCCCTCGTGCTCGGGGCGATCGGGCTCGGGCAGGCGCTGGCGCTCGTGTGCCGGGAGTATGCACTGCTCGGTGCGGTGCCGCTCGACCAGCTCGCGCTCTGGCTCGGGTCCTGGCTGTGGGCGCCCTCGTACATCGCCTCGGCGGCGCTGCTTCCGCTGCTGCTTCCCGATGGCTTCCTGCCGTCGCGCCGATGGCGGCCCGCCTTCGCGCTCTCGATCGTGGCGCTCGCGGCGCAGGCCGTGAACTGGGCGCTGCTGCCCTACGACCTCCAGGACGTGCCGCTCGTCGTGCGCGACCTCACGAACCCGGTGGGACTCGCGGTCGCGGCGTCGCCGGCGGTGCTCGGCACGATCACGCTGCTGACCGTCGCCGCGGTCGCCCTCGCGCTCGCCTCCGTCGCGGTGCGCTGGCGAGCGTCGAGCGGCGACCGACGGCAGCAGCTCAAGTGGTTGCTCGTCGGCGGCGCGGCGACCGTCGTCGTCTTCGCCCTCGGGTTCCTCATTCCGCAGCCCGTCGGCGAGTACGTCGCGGCGCTCGGGGCGCTCCCCATCCCGCTGGCATGCGGCATCGCCGCCCTGCGGCACCGACTGTGGGATGTGGATCTCGTCGTCTCGGTCGGACTGCGCTACACGATGCTCTCGGCGGTGATCATCGCGGTGTACGCGGCCGTCGTCGCGCTGCTGGGCGCGTCGACCGGGGCGCCCGTCGTCGCGACCATCGTCGTCGCCGTCGTGCTGTTGCCGCTGCACTCCCTCCTCCAACGGTGGACCAACCGGCTGGTGTTCGGCGAGCCCGACGATCCGGTCACCGCGCTCGCGCGGCTCGGCGAGCGCCTCGAAGCGACATCCGACCCCGCCGACGTCGCCGATCGCCTGCTGCCCGAGGTGGCGGCGCGCGTGTCGTCGCTGCTGCAGTCGCCGTACGCGGCGATCCGCTCGGCCGACGGCGTCATCGTCGAGCACGGCGACCGGCCCGACGACGTCGACCGGGTCCCGCTGCGCTACGGCGGCGCCGAGGTGGGCGCGCTCGAGCTGACGCCGCGCGCCCGGTCGCGCGCCGAGGCCCGCAGGCTCGACCAGCTCGCCCGGCAGGCCGCCGTCGCCGTGCACTCCGTGCTGCTCACCCGCGAGGCGCGACGCTCGCGGCAGCTCGTCGTGGCGGCCCGCGAAGAGGAGCGCCGGCGGCTTCGCTGGGACCTGCACGACGGCGTGGGCCCGGCCATCGCCGGGCTCGCGCTGCAGGCCGAGACCGCCCGCGATCTCGTCGCCGACGATCCGGTCGCCGCGACCGCGATCCTCGATCGGCTGGTTCCGCGGCTCAACGGCGCGGTCGCCGATGTGCGCGCGATCGTGCACGAACTGCGACCGCCGACGCTCGACGAACTCGGGCTCGCCGGGGCCGTGCGAGAGCTGGCCACCCGGTTCGCCGTGCGCGGTCGCCGAGTCGACGCCGACGTGTCGGAGCTCGGCGAACTGCCGGCGGCCGTCGACCTCGCCGCGTACTGGATCATCTCGGAGGCACTGGCCAACACGGCGCGGCACTCCGACGCGCGCACCATCCGGGTCGCCGTGCGACGAGACGGCCGGTGGCTGCGTCTCGAGGTCGCCGACGACGGCACGGGCATCGATGCGGATGCCCCTGCCGGCGTCGGCCTCGCCTCGATGCGGGCGCGGGCCGAAGAGGTCAACGGGCACTGCACGATCGGGCCGGCGGCCGATGGTTCCGGTGTGGTGGTCGCCGCCCGGCTGCCGTTGACCCTGGAGGAGGTCGCATGAGTATTCGCGTGCTGGTCGTCGACGACCATCCGCTCTATCGCGACGGCCTGGTCACCGCCATCGCCGCGATGCCCGACGTCGACGTCGTCGGTGATGCCGCCGACGGCGAGGCGGCCGTCACCGCGGCGCGGGCGCTCACCCCCGACGTGATCGTCATGGACCTGCACATGCCCGGACTGAACGGCATCGACGCCACCCGCCGCATCGTCGCCGAGCGGCCCGAGACCGCGGTGCTCGTGCTCACGATGCTCGACGGCGACGACTCGGTGTTCGCGGCGATGCGCGCGGGCGCGCGCGGCTACCTGCTGAAGGGTGCCGACCGCGCCGAGATCAGCCGCTCGATCGAGGCGGTGGCGAGTGGCGAGGTGGTCTTCAGCGCCGGCATCGCGTCGCGCGTGCTCGCGTACTTCGCGGCCGGGCTCCGAGGCGTCGCCGATGCGGCCGTTCCCGACCCTGACCGAGCGGGAGCGCGAGATCCTCGACCTCGTGGCGCGCGGCCTCACGAACACCGCGATCGCGCAGCGGCTGGTGCTCTCGGGCAAGACCGTGCGCAACCACGTGAGCAACGTCTTCACGAAGCTGCAGGTCGCCGACCGGGCCGAGGCGGTGGCCCAGGCGAGGGATGCGGGCCTCGGCGCCCCGTGATCGATCGGTTGTTCGGCTACTCAGGCTGCGGGCGTCGCTCGCCGGCCGGTACACGTCGAGCGCCGCGGGCACGACGCGGATCGCCGTGCGGTAACCCGGCGCGGCAGAGGCGGTGGATGCCGCGGCCGGCGCTTCGAGCGCCACCTCGCCGTCGTGGGCGAAGCCCGGCGGCTGCTCCCGGCGCGGGCGCACGACGACGTCGAGTGCACGGGCCGTGAAGGCCTCGGAACGGCGGGGGAGCAGCCGCAGCCAGCGGAGCACCGCACTCGTGCGACGCCCGAACGCGAGTGACGCCGCAGCGCGCACGCGCGTGTCGGCGTGCAGCACCCGCACGTCGAGCACACCGCCGTCGAGACGCCGTCGCTGGAGCGGCGCCGCGGTGCCCGGATCGTTCGCTCCGACGCCGACGAAGAGGCTCCACACGCGGGCGCGACGACCGTCGACCACCACGGTGACGGGCTCGGCCCGGCGCAGCACCCGAGTCGCCGAGATGATGGCGGCGATCCACTTGCCCCATCGGTCCTCGAGCTGCTCGCGCATCGCGACGAAGTCGGGGTACACGCCGACCGACGCGGCGTTGAGCACGGTGATCGGCATCATCGTCGCCGAACGCCAGCTCCGCGACATCCGCTCGCACGCCCTCGCCGCGCTGGAGCGCGTCGATCGCGAGGTCGACGGATGCCGCACCCGCGGTTCGCGCGAAGTGGTTGAACGTGCCGCCCGGCACGACGAGCAGCGGCAGCCCGGCCTGTCGTGCCACGTGCGCGACCGCCGCGACCGAGCCGTCGCCGCCGCACACGCCGATCACGCGCGGCGGATCGGGGCGGGCGAGCGCCGCGCGCACGACGTCGCGCGGATCCTCGCCCTCGTCGAGCACGTGCACGTCGGCGAGCGGCAGGCGATCGGCGATGACGCGCAGCGGATCGGCGCGCACGACGCTCGTGCCCGAAGCGCGGTTCGCCACGATGAACACGCCCTCGCCGTCGGCCGACGCCGGCAGCGCGACGTCATCGCCCGTCGGTGGCGGAAGCTCGGGCTCGCCGGGATGCGGCGGCACCAGCGAGCGCCCCGATGCCCGCCACGCCCGCGCCGAGCGTGAGCCCGCCGACCACGTCGGACAGCCAGTGCGCGCCGACGTGCAGGCGCGAGTACCCGACACCGAGTGCGACCGGCGCGATCGCCGCCCCGATCGCTCGGGCGTTCGAGCGCCACGCCCGCGGCGAAGGCCGCCGCGCTCGCCGAGTGACCCGAGGGGAACGACGGCGTGATCGGCGGCTTCGGCAGCCGCCGCCCGATCGGCACGTCCGCGAGCAGCGGGCGGTCGCCGCCGAACACCTGCTTCGCGATGAGGTTCGTGAGCGCGCTCGCGACGAGGAGCGACGCGAGTCCGCGCACGCCGGCGCGACGGCGGCGCGTCACGATGAGCGCTCCGGCCAGCGTCCACCACAGCACGCCGCGGTCGGCGAAGCTCGTGAGCTGCGACCAGAACCGGTCGACGTTCGGATGGGTGTGCCGCCGGTTCACGAATCGCGTGGTCGCGGCATCCGCTCGCCGCACCCACTTCGGAAGGATTCTCGTGCGCTGCACGGCACGCGGAGATTCGTGGACGCGCGAGATTCGTGGAAGCCACGCCGCCAGCGTAGACGCGGCGGCGCACGCTGTCAGGGGGTTGCGATGACGCCGAACCTGCGCAACCAGTCGAGCAGGTCGTCGGTCAGCGACAGGGTCGCGAGCTCGCCGGGCGTGAACCACGCGGCATCCGCGGCGTCGTCGGCCGCGCGCAGCTCACCCGACACGACCTCTGCGAGGAAGTCGTGGGCCTCGAACACGACGCCCTCGCCCCACGGCAGCTCGACGACGCCGAGCTCGCGCAGGATGCGGACGGTGAGACCCGTCTCCTCGAGCGCCTCGCGTGCGGCCGCCTCGGCGGGCGTCTCGCCCGGCTCGACGTGGCCGCCCGGGATCGACCATCGGCCGGACTGCGGCTCGTGGCCGCGCAGGACGAGCAGCACCCGGCCCGCGGCATCCGTGATGACCGCGCCGGCGGCCGGAATGCGTCGCATGCTGGGAGCGTAGCGCCGCGCCGCGCGCCGCGTCGGGCCGCCGTCGCGTGCCTCAGAGCAGCCCGAGCTCCATCGCGCGGGTGACCGCGCGGGTGCGGTCGTTCACCTCGAGCTTCTCGAACACGTGCAGCAGGTGCGTCTTCACGGTCGCCTCCCCGATGAACAGGGTGCGCGCGATCTCGGGATTCGAGCGGCCGTCGGCCACGAGCCGCAGCACCTCGAGCTCGCGGGGCGAGAGCGAGGGGGCGGCGGATGTCGCATCCTGCCGCACCCGTGACACGAGCTTCGCGGCGATCGAGGGGGCGAGCACCGTCTCGCCCGCGACGACCGAGCGCACGCCGGCGAGGATCTCGGCCTCGGGCGCGGCCTTCAGCAGGTAGCCCGAGGCCCCGGCCTCGATCGCGCCGAGGATGTGCTCGTCGGTCTCGTAGGTGGTGAGCACGAGCACCTTCGCGGTCGGGCGTGCGTCGATGATCCTGCGCGGTGGCCTCGGCGCCGTCGAGCGCGGGCATGCGCAGGTCCATGAGCACGAGGTCGGGCTCGAGTTCGGCGGCGAGCCGCACGGCGTCGAGGCCGTCGACCGCCTCGCCGACCACGTCGATGTCGGCGGCCGCCGACAGCAGTCCGACGATGCCGGCCCGCACGATGGGGTGGTCGTCGGCCACCAGCACGCGGATCATGCGTCCACCTTCCGTTCTCGTGCGGGCACGGTCGCGCGCAGCACGGTGCCCGTCGTCGCCCCGGGTTCGAGGCTCAGCCGGCCGCCGACGAGCGCGAGGCGCTCGCGCATGCCGCTGACGCCGAAGCCCGAGTCCTCGTCGGCGCCGGCCGGGCCGACGCCGTCGTCCTCCACGGTCAGCTCCACCTCGTCGTCGCGCGCGACCACGTCGACCCGGGCGGATGTCGCGTGCGCGTGCTTGCGCACGTTCGCGAGGGCCTCCTGCGTGCACCGCAGCAGCACGACCTCGAGGTCGCGGTCGAGCGTGAACGGGTCGACGCTGGGTCTCGACGCGCACGCCGGTCTCGCGGGCGAAGCGCTCGCCGAGCCGCACGAGCGCATCGGCGAGGCCCGACTCCGACGGGCACCGCCGCGTTCGCGGCGACGAGCGCCCGCGCCTCGCCGAGCGCCTCGCGCGCGGTCTGCTCGATGAGCGCGATCGTCTCGGTCGCGGCATCCGTCGGTTCGATCTCTCGCGACGCACGCTGTGCGAGCAGTACCAGGCCGGTGAGGCTCTGCGCGAGCGTGTCGTGGATCTCGCGGGCGAGGCGTTCGCGCTCGCTCGTGACGCCGGCGTCGCGGTGCATCGCCGCGAGTTCGTCCTGCACCGACTCGAGCTCGGCGAGCAGGCGGCCGCGTTCCTCGCCGGCCTGCTCGATGCGGGTGATCCAGAGGCCGAGCGACAGGCTGAAGGCGACCGAGAGCGTCGCGACGCCGAGGCCAGCAGCACGTTCTCGAAGCCCGACCAGGCGAAATACCCGACGGAGACTCCCGCCGCCACGACGACGTTGCCGATGATCGCCCGGCGCATGCTCGTGGCGGCGACCCAGACCATCGGATAGGCGAGGGCCTGCAGGAACGAGAGGAACGGCTCGAACGAGATGCCGAAGCCGAGCACGACGGCGAGCAGCGCTGCGACGATCAGGTCGTGCGGGGCTCTCGGCCGGTGCAGTGCTCGCCGGGCGTAGGCGAAGTACAGCGCGACGAAGGCGCCGATCGCCGCCCAGGCGCCGTACTCGTCGGGCCCGTACGGCGGGTCGACGGCGAGAATGCCGCCGGTGATCAGGGCGATCCCGATCACGGCGGCGTCCCACCATCGCATGTTCTGCATGGCCCTACTCTCGCACCGGATGCGACCGCGCGCCGTCGTCGTCGCGCGCTCACGCGTCGCGCCGGATCCAGCGGAACGTCACGCGGCTCAGCACGAGCCCGACGACGAGCCAGATGCCGAGCGCGATCGCGACACCGGGCAGGTTCCACGACCCGTTCTGCTCGAGCGCCTCCCAGCCCTCGGGCAGGAACACGTAGCGCATGCCCTGCGCGATCCACTTGAGCGGGAAGAGGCTCGCGATGTCCTGCAGCCACGTCGGCAGCATGTTCCACTGCAGGTAGACGCCCGAGATGAACTGCAGCAGCAGCACGATCGGGATGACGACGGCGGTCGCGCTCTTGCCGCTGCGCGGCAGCGCCGACAGGGCGATGCCCACGAGCGCGCACGTCACGAGACCGAGCACGAACACCCAGGCGAACGTGAACCACTTCTCGGGCTCGGTGGGCAGCTCGATGCCGAGCACGAGCCATCCGGCCAGGATCAGCAGCGCCGCCTGCAGCGTGCCGGTGACGAACACCTGGCCGATCTTGCCGAGGAAGTAGCTGATCGGCGACAGCGGCGTGCCGCCGAGCCGCTTGAGCGTGCCGTTGCTCTTCTCCATCGCGATGTCGACCGCGAGGTTCTGCACGCCCGACAGCAGGATGCCGGCGGCGATCATGCCCGGCAGGTAGAGGGCGCCGACCGAGACCTGCGACCCGGGAGGGCCGACCTCGCCCTGCGCGCTGAACGCGGCCGTGAAGATCGCGAGCATCACGAACGGGAAGAAGAACGTGAAGAACAGCGTGTCGGGCGAGCGGAAGTACGTCTTCGTCTCGTAGCCGATGCGCGAGGCACCGAGCGTGACCATGCTCATGCGAGCACCTCCTCGGGTTGGGCAGCGTCGTCGACGCTGCGCACGAGTTGCAGGTAGATGTCCTCGAGGCTCGGACGGATCACCTCGAGGTCGTCGGGTTCGCCGCCGAACGCGGCGACGACGGATGCCACGACCCGGCCCGGTTCGTCGGTGCGCTCCTCGTGGAGCGCGCCGTCGCGGTCGCGCCAGCGCACGAGCGGCACGCGCGCCTCGGCACCGCCGATCTCGTCGATGCCGCCGATGTCGACGAGTCGCCGCCGGCGATCACCCCGGCGCGGTCGGCGAGCTGGGCGGCCTCGTCGAGGTAGTGGGTCGTGAGCAGGATCGTCGTGCCCTCGGCCTTGAGCCCGCGGATGACCTGCCAGAAGTGGCGCCGCGCCTCGGGGTCGAAGCCCGTCGTGGGCTCGTCGAGGAACAGCAGCTCGGGCCGGCCGATGATGCCGAGCGCCACGTCGACGCGGCGCTGCTGCCCGCCCGAGAGCTTGGCGATGCGGGTCTTGGCCTGCGGCTCGAGCCCGACGGCGGCGATCACCTCGTCGACGTCGCGCGGGTTCGGGTAGAACCCCGCGAAGTGCTTCAGCTGCTCGGCCACGGTGACGAGGCCGGTCTCGCCGGTCGACTGCAGCACGATGCCGAGGCGCGCCTTCCAGTCGAGGCCGCCCTTCGCGGGGTCGGTGCCGAGCACGCTCACCTCGCCGCCGGTGCGGCTGCGGTAGCCCTCGAGGATCTCGATCGTCGTCGACTTGCCGGCACCGTTCGGCCCGAGCAGGGCGAAGGTCTCGCCGGGCCGGATGTCGAAGCTCACCCCGTCGACCGCGGTCTTCTGGCCGTACTGCTTGCGAAGCTCGCGCACCTGCACGGCCGCGTCGTTCGTTGTCATGGCTCCAGCGTGGCAGCGCAGGCGTCGTTGCGGCAGCGGTGGATCGTCGGATTCCGGCATCCACCGATCGGTGGATGCCGGGATCCGACCACCGGTCGTGCGATCCGTTCGCTCAGGCGCCGACGAGCAGCCCCGGGTGCTGCGCCTCGACCACGTTCGGGTGGGCGCGCAGCCGGCTCTTCAGCCAGTTCTCGCCGAAGACCGCGTGCAGCGGGTTCGCCGGGTCCTGCGTCACGCCACGGGCGTCGGCGGCGAGCGCCGGCGGCAGGTCGATCGTGGGGATGGTCGCGTCGAGCGCGGGACCGTGGAAGTAGGGGATCGAGATGCGCTCGACGCCCGGTGCGGGCGAGACCACGCGATGCAGGGTCGCCTTGAGGTAGCCGCCCGTGGCGATCTCGAGCAGCTCGCCGATGTTGACGACGAACGCGCCCGACGGCGGGGTGACGTCGATCCACTCGCCGTCCTTCTCGACCTGCAGTCCCGCCTTGCCGTCCTCGACCGAGAGCAGCGTGAGCACGCCCAGGTCCTTGTGCGCGCCGACGCCCTGCGCGGGCCGCTCGGCCTCGACGCCGGGATAGCGGGCGATCTTCATGTACGGCGACGGCTGCGCGAAGGCGTCGTCGAAGGTATCGGATGGCGCGCCGAGCGCCTCCGCCCAGGCACGCAGCAGGCGCGTGGCGACCTCGTCGAGCCGCGCGATCCACTCCTCGGCGACCTCGCGCAGCGTCGGGCAGCGCCTCGGGCCACAGGTTCGGGCCCTGCAGCAGCCAGTAGTCGGGGGTGTCGACCGAGATCGGCACGGCGGGGCGCTCGGCGCCGATGTCGATCTGCTCGCGGATGTCGACGCGGCCGAGCGTGCGCTCGCCGCCCATGCGCGTGTAGCCGCGGAAGTGCGGGCTCTTCACGTTCTCGATCGCGAGCTTGTGCGACTCGGGCAGGGCGAAGAAGGCGCGCGCCGTGGCGTACGCGCGCTCGATGAGCTCGGCGGGAACGCCGTGGCCGACGAGCGAGAAGAAGCCGACCTCGTGGGTCGCGCGCCGCAGGTCGTCGCGGAAGCGCGCCTGCTGCTCGGGAGTTCCATTCAGGAGCGAGAGGTCGAGGACGGGGATGCCGGACATGTGGTGGTCCTTTCGAGGTGCCGGATGGTGCGACGACGACCAGGCGGCCCCGGCATCCTTCGACGTCGGCTGCGTGGCATCCGATTCGAGACGAGTGCCTCGAGCGGATGTCGCGGAGCTGACGCGGACGCGTCGGATGCGGCGTGAGCCACGGAGCTGCGGTCGGCGGCGCGGAGGAGATCGCGCCCTGGGGTCGTCGGGGAGACGACCGCCTAGCGGCGACAGCAGCGACAGGTGTTGGTGCTCACGATGCCGAAACGCTAGCACGGATGGGCGCCGGGCCCGTAACCCGAGTCAGTGCGGCAGCACGAGCATGACTCGGAGCGTCACCATCACGACGCGGCGAGCTCGTCGAGCCGCCGCTTCAGCGACCGTCGCTCCGCCTCGCTCGGCGCGAGCGCGAGGGCGTCGCGCAGCCGCGCGGTCGCGTCATCGGTGCGCCCCGATCGCGCGAGCAGTTCGGCTTGGGCTGCGGGCAGCAGGTGGTAGCGATCGAGGGCGCCGGATGCCTCGAGCCGGGCGAGCTCGTCGAGCCCGGCCTGCACGTGGCCCGCGAACCCGAGTGCGAGCGCGTGGTTGAGCGCGATGACGGGGGAGGGGTCGATCGCGGCGAGCTCGTCGTATCGTTCGGTGATGCGCGCGAAGTCGGTCGCGTCGGGCGTCGGCGCGGTCGCGTGCAGCGCTGCGATCTCTGCTTGGATGCGATATCGCCCGCGCGCCGAGCGGGCGGGGTCGATGCCGCGGATCCCTTCGGGGTCGTGCGTGCCGTCGGCGCCGCCCAGCAGGTCGATGCCCATCGCGATCTGCGCTCGGTCCCAACGGGTGCGGTCCTGGCGGTCGAGCGTCACGACTTCGCCCTCGGCGTCGAGCCGCGCGAGGCGCCGCGAGTCCTGCAGCAGCATGAGCGCCAGCAGCGCCCGGGCTTCGGGCTCGTCGGGCATGAGCCGCACGAGCAAGCGGGCGAGGCGGATCGCCTCATCTGCGAGCGCGCCACGGCGTGCGGCGTCGCCGCCCGAGGCGGAGTAGCCCGCGTTGAAGATGAGGTAGAGCACTGCGAGCACGCCTCCGAGCCGCTCGGGCAGGGCGGCGGGCGGGGGCACCCGGTAGGGGATCCCCGCCGAGCGGATGCGCGCCTTGGCCCGAACGATGCGCTGCGCCATCGCCCGCTCGTCGATGAGGAACGCCCGAGCTATCTCGCCCGTCTCGAGGCCGCCGAGGGTGCGCAGCGTGAGGGCGACCCGCGCCTCGAGGGCGAGCGCCGGATGGCAGCACGTGAAGACGAGCCGCAACCGGTCGTCGACGTCGTCGTCGGCGGCATCCCACCAGACCGCCTCGTCCTCGTCCTCGTGGGCGTCGTCGTCGCTCGGATCGGGCGCCGACGCAGGCAGCGGGACGCCTGCGCGCCGACCGACGCTGCGCCCGCCTTCGACCTCGGTCATCGTCGCTGCCTCCCGCACCTTGTGCGACTCGACCGCCTGTCGCCGAAGCCGGTCGATGGCGAGTCGTTTCGCGACGGTCGTGAGCCACGCGCCCGGGTTGCGCGGTATGCCCTCATCGGCCCACCGTTCGATCGCTCGCGTGAAGGCTTCTGCGGCGCACTCCTCGGCGAGGCTCCAGTCGCCGGTGTGCCTGATGAGCGTCGCGGTGACCCGCCCCCACTCGTCGCGGTAGGCGCGGGCGATCACCTCGCGGGAATCGTCTCGCCGCGTCATCCGTTCGCCGCCTGCTCGATGGGGTCCTCCTCGTTGACACGCTATGCAGGTACGACGAACGAGGGAAGCCCATTTCGACACCTTCCACCCTTGCCGAGTGGGCGATCTTGGCGGCGTGATCGTTTCGCACGCCGCCAAGATCGCCCACTCGACGGGTTCGGGTCAGTGCGGGAGCACGAGCATGACGCCGAGCGTCGACCATGACGACGGCGATGATCGCGTCGAGGATGCGCCACGCGCGGGTGCTCGCGAGCACGCCGCCGAGCAGCCGAGCGCCGTAGGCGAGGGTGAAGAACCAGACGATGCTCGCGATGCCGGCGCCCGCGGCGAACGCCCAGCGGCCGTCGCCGTGCGTGTTGGCGACCGACCCGAGCAGGAACACCGTGTCGAGGTAGACGTGCGGGTTCAGCCAGGTGAGCGCGAGGCACGTGAGCACCGCGGCGGCGAGCGTCGAGCGCACCGGTCGCGTGCGCACCGGTGCGATCACGGTGTCGGATGTCCCGGGCCCGGCGAATGCCCCGTCGATCGAGGAGGCCCCCCCGGCCGTATCGAGACTTCGGCCTCGGCTCGCGACGAGCGCCTCGCCGCCGGGCTTCAACGCCCGTCGCGCCGCGAGCACTCCGTACCCGACGAGGAACGCGGCGCCGGCCCAACGGATCACATCGACGAGCCACGGCACCGCCTCCAGCACCGCGCCGATGCCCGAGACCCCGACGACGATGAGCGTGAGGTCGCTGAGCGCGCAGATCGCGGCGACGGCGAACACGTGTTCGCGGCGGATGCCCTGCCGCAGCACGAACACGTTCTGCGCGCCGATGGCGATGATGAGCGAGAGGCCGAGGCCGAGACCCGCGAGCGCCGAGGAGAACATCATGGCTTCGACGTTACGGCGGAGCGTCTCATCAATCCAGCTTGAGATTCTTCACGAGCATTAGCATGGCTTCAGATGGAGATTCCACTCGACCTCGCCCGCACCCTCGCCGCCGTCATCGACGAGGGCACCTTCGACGCGGCGGCGCGGCGCCTGCACATCACCCCCTCGGCGGTCTCGCAGCGGGTGAAGTCGCTCGAGCAGCAGCTCGGGCGGGTGCTCGTGGTGCGATCGAAGCCGGCACGGCCCACCGATGCGGGCGCCGCGATCATGCGGCTCGCCCGCCAGTTGGCCCTGCTCGAGCACGACGCGCTCGCTGACTTCGGGCTGGGCGCTGCCGACGACGACGGCGCCGTGCGGCCCGTGTCGGTGCCGCTGGCGGTGAACGCCGACTCGCTCGCGACGTGGTTCCTGCCGGCGCTCGCGCGGGTCGCGGCGCGGCATCCGGTGGTCTTCGACCTGCACCGCGACGACCAGGACTTCACCGCCGGCCTGCTCGAATCGGGAACCGTCATGGGCGCGGTCACGTCGCAGGCGACGCCCGTGGCCGGGTGCCTCGTGCGCCCGCTCGGCGTGATGCGGTACGAGGCCGTGGCGACGCCCGGGTTCGCCGAGCGATGGCGACTCGCGCCGAGCCCGCACAGCGCACCTGACGACCCCGCCGAGGTCATGGCCGCCCTCGCGGCCGCACCCGTCGTCGACTTCGACCGCCGCGACGACCTGCAGCACGAGTACCTCACCGGCCGCGGCGTCGACCCGCACGTTCCGCCGCGGCACTACGTGCCGGCATCGAACGACTTCGCCACGGCGATCAAGCTCGGCCTCGGCTGGGGCCTGCTGCCGGCGTTCCAGTCGAAGGTCGAACTCGAGCGCGGCGACCTCGTTCGACTCGGCGGGTCACCCGTCGACGTCCCGCTCTTCTGGCAGCAGTGGAACCTGCGCTCGCCGTTGCTCGACGCCATCGCCGAGGCGGTGATCGCCGAGGCGCGGCATGAGCTGAGCAGGTGACCTTCGGTGCTACGTGGGATCTTCGATCTTGAATCCGACCTTGATCGTGACCTGGAAGTGGGCGACGGCGCCGTCTTCGATCTCGCCGCGCACCGAGACCACCTCGAACCAGTCCATGTTGCGGATCGTCGCTGATGCGCGGGCGATGCCGTTCGTGATCGCCGCGTCGATGCCGTCGGGTGACGTGCCGACGATCTCGGTGACGCGGTAGGTGTGGTTGGTCATCGTGCGCTCCTCTGGCGGGGGGACGCCGTTGTACCCGCCGATGCCGACGTTACTCCGCGGTCGCGACATCCGATCGGAGAAATTCTCTGCTCGGCTGTCGATTCGGCAGTCGTCGTTCGTCGCATGGTCATAACGTGAACGCGAGAGGAGCGTGCGATGGAGATCATGATGTTCGTGGTCGCCGACCCCGACGTCGAGGCGGGCGAGGTCGACCAGGCCGAGGTGGCCCGGTGGGATCGAGAGATGGCCGAGCGAGGCCTGCTGAAGCGGGCCATGCGCCTGCGACCCGCCGACGAGGCGAAGACGGTGCGGGTGCGCGGGGGTGAGGTGCTCGTCACCGACGGCCCGTTCACCGAGTCGAAGGAGTGGATCGCCGGCTACGACCTGCTCGAGGTCGAGCACCTCGACGAGGCCATCGACATCGCCAAGGCCGGCCAGCTCGCCCGCTTCGGCGCCTACGAACTGCGACCCGTGTGGCCGTTCGAGCCGGAGGTGTGACATGGAGTTCATGATGTTCGTCGCGACCGATCCCGGCGCCGAGCCCTACGACCCCGACGGCGACAACATCGGGGAGTGGGTCGACGAGATGACCCGCCGCGGCATATGGATCTCGGGCAACCGCCTGCGCCCGCCCGAGGACGCGACGACCGTGCGGGTGCGCGGCGGCGAGGCACTGATCACCGACGGCCCGTTCACCGAGTCGAAGGAGTGGATCGCCGGCTTCGACGTCATCGAGTGCGCCGACTGGGACGAGGCGATCGAGGTCGCGTCGAAGCATCCGATGGCGCGGTTCGGGCGCATCGAGCTGCGTCGCGCCTGGCCGCTCGGGTCAGCTGAGGAGTGAGGCCCGAGCAGGAGACGGGCGGGTCGGGCGCGTCGCGTGGACAGCGCCCGGCCCGCCGCCTGGCGTTTCGCCGTCAGCCGAAGAGGCGCTGCAGGCGCTGCACGCCCTCGAGCAGCGGCGCGTCGCCGAGCGCGTAGCTGAACCGCAGGTACCCGCTGGGGCCGAACGCCTCGCCGGGCACCGCCGCGACGTCGGCCTGCTCGAGCATGAGGTCGGCGAGCTCGAGCGACGTGGTCGGCGTGACGCCGCCCCACTCGCGGCCGAGCAGCCCGGACACGTCGGGGTACACGTAGAACGCGCCCTGCGGCACCGGCACGGTGACGCCGTCGATCTTCGAGAGCTCGGCGACGATCGTGCGCCGGCGCCGGTCGAACGCCTGCCGCATCTCCTCGACCGCGTCCTGCGGGCCGTTCAGTGCCGCGATCGCGGCACGCTGCGAGATGTTCGACACGTTCGACGAGAGGTGCGACTGCAGGTTCGCGGCGCCCTTGATGACATCGGCGGGGCCGACCATCCAGCCGAGGCGCCAGCCGGTCATGGCGTAGGTCTTGGCGACGCCGTTGACGAGGATCGTCTGGTTCGCCAGCCCGGGCACCGCCTCGACGATCGAGACCGCGCGCGGGGCCGGGCCGCCGACCTCGTCGGAGTACGTGAGGTTCTGGTAGATCTCGTCGCTGACGACCCAGATGCCGTGCTCGAGCGCCCACTCGCCGATGGCCCGGGTCTGCTCGGCCGAGTACACCGCGCCGGTCGGGTTCGACGGCGACACGAACAGCAGCACCTTGGTGCGCTCGGTGCGCGCGGCCTCGAGCTGCTCGACCGTGACGAGGTAGCCCTGGTCGGCGCCCGCGAACACGTCGACCTGCACGCCGCCGGCGAGCTTGATGACCTCGGGGTAGGTCGTCCAGTACGGCGTCGGCACGAGCACCTCGTCGCCGTCGTCGAGCAGCACCTGGAACGCCTGGTACACCGCCTGCTTGCCGCCGTTGGTCACGACGACCTGGCCGGGCGAGACCTCGAGGCCCGAGTCGCGCAGCGTCTTCGCGGCGACCGCCTCGCGCAGGTCGGGCAGGCCGGCCGCGGGCGTGTAGCGGTAGTTCTTGGGGTCGTGCGTCGCCGCGAGCGCCGCCTCGACGATGTACTCGGGCGTCGCGAAGTCGGGCTCGCCCGCCGCGTAGGAGATGACGGGCCGCCCCTCGGCCTGCAGGGCCTTCGCCTTCGCGTCGACCTTGAGGGTCGCGGACTCGGCGATGGCGGCGATTCGGGCGGAGAGGCGCGGGTGCTCGGTCACCCTCACAGCCTAGAACGAGCGGGATGCCGCGTGGGGTATCCGGTCCATCCGGGTCGGGCGCCGATCGGGCACGAGGGACGGGTGGCTGCCGCGGCCGATGCCGCGCTCGGCTCAGAGGTTGCGGCCGATGTCCCACAACCGGTCGGGTCGCCCGTCGAGCGCCTCCGACACCGCGAGCGCCTGGTCGTCCGACAGTGATGCGACGTAGTCGATGACCCCGCGGCCGAGGCCGAACCGGCGCACGTCGGCCGCGTCGGGGACGGGCACGCCCTCGGGTCGCGTCTCGCGAAGCTGCGCGTAGCCGTCGGTCGCGATCTCGACGAGCTCCTTGAGGCGCTGCGGCACCCGGCCGCGGTCGTCGTCGTCGGTCGCCCAGGCGCTGAGCCCCTTGACGGCGCGGGCGAGCACGCGGCTGAGGCCGCGCTGGTACATGACGATGTCGGCCCGGTCGAGGATGAAGTGCCGGTGCACGAACTTCAGGGTCTCGACCTCGTGCCAGGCGCGCCGGTCGAGGGTCACGAGGCCCGAGCGAACGACGTCGGGCGGCGCCGGCACGACCGAGGCCTGCAGGTGGCTGATCCACCGGTTCGTGAACGACGAGAGCGCCCGCTCCGACGCGATCGAGCCGTCGAACGAGCTCGCGAGCAGGCCGTCGACGAGGTCGTCGGCGACCCCGTGCACGGCGTCGGCGAACGCGTCGTCGTCGGCGATCCACGGGTCGCTGCGGAACAGCTTGCGGCGCAGGCCCTCGAGCGCGCTCCCGGGCGGTGCGGTGCGCGCCGCGAGCGCCTCGTCGTCGATCGCGCGCAGCGACGCGCTGTCCTCCATCCACCCGCGGAACTCGCGCGCGACCGCGCCCTGGCTGAGCACCCCGGCGCGGTAGAAGTCGTCGACGTCGTGGATCGAGTACGCGATGTCGTCGGCGATGTCCATGATCGAGCACTCGAGCGACTGCTGCAGCGGCGGATGTCCCGACCGGGCCTGCTCGAGATCGTGGGCGTCGATGCCGTACGCCGAGTACTTGAGCGCCTCGACGCCCTCGGCCGTGCGGCGCATGCCGCGCGGCACCGGCCCGTCGCCGAGGGCGGCGCCGTCGAGGTACCGCGTCCACGGGTACTTCGCGACCGCCGTGCGCACGGCCGCCGTGAGGTTGAGGCCCCGCGGCGCCGCCTCGCTGACGTCGAGCGCGGTGAGGATGCGGTAGCTCTGCGCGTTGCCCTCGAACCCGTCGACGAGCCCGAGCGTCTGGCGGGCGAGGCGGTCGAGCACGCGCTCGCCGAGGTGCCCGAACGGCGGGTGCCCGAGGTCGTGGGCGCTCGCCGCGGCCTGCACCACGACGGCGTCGCAGCCGTGCGCGAGCGCGAACGCGCGGGTCGGTGACTGCGGCATCCGTCAGTTTCACGGCGATCGCGCGTGAGACCGCGGTCACCTTGATCGAGTGCGTGAGCCGGTTGTGGATCAGGGGGCCCGCGCCGGGCTGCGCGATCACCTGCGTGACGGCCGACAGCCGCGAGAAGTACGGCGAGAACCTGATGCGCTCGAGGTCGAGCCGGAACTGCGAGTGCTCGCCGGTGACCTCGGCGCTGCTGCGCGGCTCGGGCACTCGGCGTGACGCACGCTCGATGGACATACGCCCAATCTATGCCGCGGGTCGTCCGTCGCGGGCCGCCCTCGCTTTGGGGGTGGCGGATTAACTGGGACATCTGACCCACTCTTGTTACGCTGCTCGGCGTGAAGACGCACCCCCGACGACCGGTGCTCGTCGGGATCGCGCTCGCAGTACTCCTCGCCCTCGGGTTCGGGGTCGCGTACGTCATCGGCGATGAGCTCGGCATCCGCAGCGAACCGGCCGACATCCCCGCCGAGTCGCTCACCGCCCTGCCCGCGACCCCGGCCGTGGCCCCGCCGGAGTTCACCGACATCGCGGCGCCCACGACCGCCCGCCTCGATCTCGCGGTCGGCGAGCTGCAGGCCGCGGTCGCCGAGGCGGAGGCCACCGACGGCACGGCCACGCTCGACGTCGTGGTCGGCGACGGCCCCGCCGATGACGAGACGTACCGGCTCGAGGGCGACGCGAGCGCGCTGCGGATCGTCGCCGCGGGCGAGACGGGCGCCGTGCGCGGCGTCTACGACCTGGCCGCCGCGGTGCGCGATCGCCGGTCGGTCACCGAGCAGCTCGGCGAGACGGTCGAGTCGCGACTGGGGTTCCGCATGGTCGACCTCGGCGCGGTCGGCGTCACCGTCGACGAGGCCGAATGGGCCGCGGGCGACGACTACTCGCACAACTCGAAGGCGTTCGCCGACGTCATCCTGCCCGATGCGCCGTACATCGACGAGGCGGCGCTCGAGGTCGCCCGCGCCGAGTTCGAGACCTACGTGCAGCACGTGCTCGCCGAGGGCTACACCGCGATCGCGATCCCCGGCTTCATCGAGTACCTCACCTTCGAGGGCGTCGGCGACGGCGACGACGTCTACGCGGCCGACGACACCCACGTCGCGCGGGCCGAGGCGATGCGCGAGGCGTTCGGGCCGATGTGGGAGTACGCGCACGACCTCGGGCTGAAGGTCTACTTCCGCACCGACATGCTCGCGCTCACGACGCCGCTCGAGCAGTACCTCGAAGAGCGCTTCGGCAGCCTCGACACCGAGAACCCCGAGTTCTGGGACGTCTACGCCGCCGGCCTCGACGAGCTCTACGAGGCGATGCCCTACCTCGACGGCGTGCTCATCCGCATCGGCGAGGCGGGCCGGGTCTACGACCTGCCCGACTGGGACTACTACTCGTCGCTCGCGGTCACGAGCGTCGACGCGGTGCGCGCCATGCTCACCGCGTTCACCGAGCAGGCCGAGCGCGCCGACCGCGAGGTGATCTTCCGCAGCTGGAGCGTGGGCGTCGGCGCGGTCGGCGACATGCACACCAACGCCGACTCGTATCGCGCGGTGCTCGACGGCATCGACTCCGACCGGCTCATCGTGTCGACGAAGTACACGCTCGGCGACTTCTACAGCCACCTCCCGTTCAACCACACCCTCGAGGTCGGCGACCAGCGCCGCATCGTCGAGTTCCAGAGCCGGCGCGAGTTCGAGAACTTCGGCGCCTTCCCGAACGACCTCGGCGTGCTCTACCAGGAGGCGCTGGCAGCGATTCATCGCCGCGAACCCGAACGTCGAGGGCATCTGGACGTGGACCCAGGACGGCGGCCCCTGGCGTGCCGGCCCGCTGTCGCTCGAGCTGAAGGCCGGCTTCTGGCAGCTCTACGAGCTCAACACCGAGCTCGCGGTGCGCCTCGCGCGCGACCCCGACGCCGACCCCGCGGCGATCACGGCCGACTGGGCCCGTCGCTGGTTCTCGGATGACCCGGCCACGGTGCAGGCGATCGGCGAGGCGATGGCGCAGTCGCGCGAGGCGATCACCGACGGCCTGTACATCGGCCCGTTCGCCGACCGGCGGGTCTTCGCGATCGGCCTCGAACCGCCGCCCATGATGTGGATCTTCGAGTGGGACATCCTCACCGGCGACAGCGCCGTGCTCGACGTCATCTACGAGATCAGCCGCGACGACCTCGACGAGGCGATCGCGGGCGGCGACCGCGCGCTCGCCGCGGTCGACCGCATGCGCGCGTCGATCGAGGCGACGGATGCCGCGACCTGGCGTGATCCCGAGCTGCGCACGGTGTTCCTCGACACCCTCGACTACCAGGCGAGCACCTACGACATGCTCGGCGACTACCGCGAGATGTTCCTGCGGCAGGCGCAGTGGCACGACACCGGCGACCCCGCCGCGCACGACCGGTGGGACGCCGCGCGGCGCGCGTTCGAGGCATCCGCCGCCGCTCATGAGGCCGCCTACGCCGGCGACGCGTACTACCCGGCCTACAACCTGACGGCCGCCGAGCTCGGCGTCGAGCGGGCCGAGCGCGACCTGCCGATGGCGTGGGCCGCGCGCGTCGGGATCGCACTGCTCACGGCGTGGTTGGTGTACGGCATCATCTCCGGGCGCAGCGGCTCCCGCCGCCGGGGCGCCGGCGCCGCCCGTGCGCTCTGGGTGGCCGGCACGAGGCCGTGGCGCGCAGCCGAGGTCACCGAGCGGCTCGGGCGCCTCGACCGGGTGCTCATCGTCGCGGTGCCCGCGCTGCTGCTGGTCGCGAGCCGCGGCATCCAGACCTGGTTCCTCGCCCCGGCGCACCTGCTCGTGACGCTGGGTTCGTGGCTCGTCTTCGTGCTCGTCGTGCTGCTCGCGGCTCGCCTGCTCGGGCGGCGATCGGCGTGGCCGGTGCTCGCCGCCATCGGCGGCGCCGCGTCGCTGCGCGTCGGCCTGCTGCTCGCCGTGCTCGTGCCCACCGGGCCGGGCGGCTACTGGTTCGGCTTCTGGACCGACCCGCTCGCGCGGTCGCTCTACGTCACCGTGGCGTTCGCGGCGTTCGGCTGGGTCATCGTCGCCGCGGCCTGGGCGCTCGCGACGCAGATCGGCGGCCGCCGCGCCACGGGTGTCGTGATCGCCGGCGTCGGCATGGTGCTCGCCGTCTTCGGCGCCCTCATCGGCGCGATCGGCCTCGAAGCGGCGCTCACCGCCTGGAACGACCAGATGGCGCTGCTGCCGTGGGGGCTCTCGCGCATCCTCGGCATCACGGTCTACCTCGACGTGCCGGCCGACACCGCCTGGTACGCCGCAGCGGCGGGAGCGGTGCTCGCGATCGCGGGCACCGCTCTCACCCTGCCGTGGAGGCGGCGCGACGGCTAGACGCCGTCGTGCGCCGCCTTCAGCTCTTTGCCGTGCACGGTCAGCGCGAAGATCACGAGGACGTCGAGGGTGATCACGATGAGCGACCACCACGGCTGCGCCGGGATGAGGAACAACTGCCCGATCGCGCTGAGGATCGCGACGATGATCGCGACCACGCGCGCCCACGTCGCGCCCGTGAACAGGGCGATGGCCACGAGGATCAGCACGGCGCCGATGATCAGGTTCCACCACCCCCAGCCCTGCACGTCGAAGAGGAACAGTTCGCCGTCGACGACGAAGTAGACGCTGTCGGGCTTCAACAGGGCGATGAACCCACGGACCGCATCGAAGACACCGGCCATCAGCAGGATGATGGCGGCGAACCAGCCCCATCCGACCCAACCGGTCACCTGGGTGTTACTCATGTGGAACAACTCCCTTGCAATTGTCGATGTGCAGGGCTCGGTTCGGCCGCGCACGGGTGGTGCTGATCGTGACGCTATGCACGCGGCCGACGACCGTCATCACGCAGTTCGCGTGATTGGCGGGCGGATGCCGCTGCCCGAGCCGCGACATCCGCGGGGTTCCGCCTCGGTTTTACTCTGCCAACCGGGTCGCATACACTTGGTGAGGTTGTTGAGTCGGCCAAGCTTCACTGCGCCCGTTTTCACGGGTTCGGCGAGGTGCAGGTCGTCGAAATCTCAACCCGTGGAAGGCCCGGGCGTGTCCCGGGCATCCATAGGGCGGTGGCTCAATTGGTAGAGCAGCGGTCTCCAAAACCGCAGGTTGCAGGTTCGAGTCCTGTCCGCCCTGCGAGCCGGCAATGAATGCCGGCCCACGAAAGGTGTACGAAGTGGCACGAAAAGTAATCGACGAGCCGAGTGAAGACGTCGTCGCCAACGCGAAGCGCGATCGCGCAGCGCGTCGGAACCCCTTTTCGCGCATCGCACTGTTCATCCGGCAGGTCATCGCTGAACTGAAGAAGGTCGTCACCCCGACCCGCAGAGAACTCTTCAGCTTCACCGTCGTGGTGCTCGTGTTCGTCATCATCATGATGACGCTCGTGTGGGCCATGGACCAGGTGTTCGGGTGGCTGGTGCTGTATGTCTTCGGAACGGGCGGGGCCTGATCGGGCCTTCGGCTCGAAGTATCCGGTTCGCCGTAGGCGCACGCGAGAGAAGGATTGAGACAAGTGTCAAAGATTGAGCGCGACGACGTCGACTGGGCCACTGCCGCCGAGCAGTCGGCCGAAGACGACGAGGCCCAGACGGGCAACTCGCTCGAGCACGACGAGAGCTCAGTCGAGCCCGCCGAGCAGCGTGCGGTGCACCTCGTCGACGACGAGGGCAACGAGGTCGACCTCGATGCCGTGCTCGACGCCATGGCCGAGTCGAGCGACCCCGAGGCCGACGCCGTCATCGACGACGCCCTCGAGATCGACTCGCCCGAAGAGGCCGAGGCCGCCTTCGAAGCCGTCACCGAAGAAGAAGAAGAGACCGCCGACCCCTACGCCGAGTTCCGCTCCGAGCTGCGCTTCCTCCCGGGCAAGTGGTACGTCATCCACTCCTACGCCGGCTTCGAGCGCCGCGTGAAGGCGAACATCGAGCAGCGTCGTGAGTCGATGGCCATGGCCGACCACATCTTCCAGGTCGAAGTGCCCATGGAAGACGTCGTCGAGATCAAGAACGGCCAGCGCAAGATGGTCACCCGCGTGCGCATCCCCGGCTACGTGCTCGTGCGCATGGAGCTCAACGAAGAGAGCTGGTCGGTCATCCGCCACACTCCCGGCGTCACGGGCTTCGTGGGCAACGCGCACAACCCGACGCCGCTGCGCTTCGAAGAGGCCTTCGGCATGCTGAAGAGCCTCGTCGAGATCAAAGAGGTCGCGCCCGTCAAGGGTGCGAAGGCCGGCGCCGGCAGCCGGTGCCGCCCGCCAGCTTCCCGCCGAGGTCGACTTCGAGGTCGGCGAGACGATCACCATCAAAGACGGCTCGTTCGCGGGCCTTCCCGGCACGATCAGCGAGATCAAGCCCGAGAGCGGCAAGCTCACCGTGCTCGTCTCGCTGTTCGAGCGCGAGACTCCGGTCGAGCTCAGCTTCGACCAGGTCACCAAGCTCTAGAACCATCCAGACAGCGCACAGCCGCCCTCCGGTATCATCGGAGGGTTGTGCTGTGTCAGCAGTGCAACCACAAATCCACCGCAACCCGGATCCGCCGGGCCTGCGGGAGAGTGCCCCGATCGGGGCGTTCGAACAGAAAGAGAGAAATCATGGCACCGAAGAAGAAGGTCACTGGTCTGATCAAGCTTCAGATCAAGGCCGGCGCCGCCAACCCGGCCCCGCCCATCGGCCCGGCCCTGGGTCAGCACGGCGTGAACATCATGGAGTTCTGCAAGGCCTACAACGCGGCGACCGAGGCCCAGCGCGGCAACGTCATCCCCGTCGAGATCACGGTCTACGAAGACCGTTCGTTCACCTTCATCCTGAAGACCCCGCCCGCCGCCGAGCTCATCAAGAAGGCCGCCGGCGTCGCCAAGGGCTCGGGCGTCCCGCACACCACCAAGGTCGGCAAGCTGACCCAGGCGCAGGTGCGCGAGATCGCCGAGGCGAAGATGGTCGACCTCAACGCGAACGACCTCGACGCCGCGTCGAAGATCATCGCGGGCACCGCCCGCTCGATGGGCATCACGGTCGAATAGGCCTCCCTCTCGTCGGTCGAGTCGCGCGATGCGCGCATCGAGACCCGAGATCGGCGGATGCCTCGCACGGGACATCCGCTCACCAGAACTCACACTCGTGGCAGCGCCCGCCAGGCGCAGATGACCACACTCTCTCAAGGAGAACCAACATGGCACAGAAGTCCAAGGCCTACCGCGCCGCGGCCGAGAAGATCGAAGACGGCAAGTACTACACCCCGAGCGAGGCCGTCGTGCTCGCCAAGGAGACCGGCTCGGCGAAGTTCGACTCGACCGTCGAGGTCGCGCTGAAGCTCGGCGTCGACCCCCGCAAGGCCGACCAGATGGTGCGCGGCACCGTCATCCTCCCGCACGGCACCGGCAAGACCGCCCGCGTCATCGTGTTCGCGACCGGCGCCGCAGCCGAGGCTGCGATCGCGGCGGGCGCCGACGAGGTCGGCGGCGCCGAGCTCATCGAGAAGGTCGCCGGCGGCTACACCTCGTTCGACTCGGCGGTCTCGACCCCCGAGCTCATGGGCCAGGTCGGCCGTCTCGGCAAGGTGCTCGGCCCCCGCGGCCTCATGCCCAACCCGAAGACCGGCACCGTGACCCCGAACGTCGGCCAGGCCGTCTCCGACATCAAGGGCGGCAAGATCGAGTTCCGCGTCGACAAGCACGCCAACGTGCACTTCGTCGTCGGCAAGGCCTCGTTCACGAACGAGCAGCTCGAGGAGAACGCCAAGGCCGCACTCGAAGAGGTGCTGCGTCTCAAGCCGGCGAGCTCGAAGGGCCGTTACATCCAGAAGGGCTCCGTGTCGACCACGTTCGGCCCCGGCATCCCGCTGGACGTCAACGCCATCTAGTCTCGACGCAGACTGCACGAAGGGCTCGCCGGTTCGCCGGCGGGCCCTTCGTCGTTCGTGCGGACGTTGCGCGGGCGCGCCGCGGGCGCGCGGTGGCTCCGCTCTTGCGGAGCCCGTCGGTTCGGCGGTACGTTTCCCGCACGACCGACGGGCGCCGGCGTCGACTCCCGAGTGGGTCGCCACCGGCGGGGGAGCCACATGACCGCGTCCAGTGCACTCGACACGGCCCGCGCGGCCGCGGCCGATCGGCGCTGGGCCGACGCATACGAGCGCCTGGCCGGTGTCGACGCGACCGGCGGGCTCGGGGCATCCGATCTCGATCTGCTCGCGACGGTCGCGCTGCTCAGGGGTGAGCCGCAGGCCTCGGTCGACGTGCTGACCCGGGCGTACGAGGCGCACCTCGCGGGCGACGACACTCGCGGGCGCCGCGCGCTCGGCGAGTTGGCTCGCCCTCAACCTGATCGAGCTCGGCGACTTCACCCGCAGCGTCGCGCTGGGCGGCGCGCGCGATGCGGCTCGTGACGCGATGGCCGAGCCGGGCGCGCTGGCCGGGTTCGTGCGGCTGGCACCGGCCGTCGCGCAGCTCGGCAGCGGGAATCCGGTCGAGGCGAGGCGGGAGTTCGAGGACGTGCTCGCGATCGCCGAGCGCCACGGCGACCGCGAACTCGCCGTCGTCACGTGCCTCGGCCTCGGCAAGTCGCTGATCGAGGTCGGCGCCATCGCGGAGGGGTTCGCGTGCTTCGACCGCGCGCATGAACGCGGTCGCGGCCGGGGAGGTCGCACCGGTGCCGACGGGCGTCGATCGCGTGCGCCGTGATCTCCGACGCGATCATGGCGTTCGACCTGGAACGCGCCACCGAATGGACGCGCGTGCTCGATCGATGGTGCCGCGAGCAGCCCGAGCTCATCACGTTCAGCGGGCAGCGGCATGCGCTCCAGGCCGGTCTGCTGTTGCTGCGCGGCGCGTGGGCCGAGGCGTCGACGGCGGCGGAGCTCGCACTGTCGCGCTTCCGCGCGGGCGACTATCGCGCCGTCTTCGGTGCGCCCTACCAGCTCGCCGAGCTCGCGCGGCTGCGCGGCGCATTCCACTCCGCCGAGGAGTCCTACCGACGGGCGGGCGAGTCGGGATGGGAGCCGCAGCCCGGACTCGCGCTGCTGCACCTCGCCGTCGGGAGGGTGCAGGCCGCACAGGACGAGATCCGGCGCAGCGTCGCGGGCTCCGACCCGTTCACCCGCCGGTACCTGCTGCCCGCGGTCGTCGAGATCGAGATCGCCGCGGGTGATGTCGAGGCGGCGCGCCGTGCCGTCGACGAGCTCCGCGAGGCGAGCCAGCCCGACGCCCACCCCGATGCTCGCAGCGACCATCACCGCGGCCGAGGCGCGGGTGCTGCTCGCCGCCGGCGACGCATCGGCCGCGCTCGGCGCCGCGCGCGGGGCGGTCGACGCGTGGCAGGCCCTCGGCGCCCCCTACGAAGGCGCGCGGAGCAGGGTGACCGCTGGGCGTGCGCTGCTCGAACTCGGCGACCGCGACGCCGCGCTCATCGAGTTCACGAGGGCACGCGACGTCTTCGCGGCGCTGGGCGCCGAACCCGCGCTCACCGAACTCGAGGGCCTCATGGGCGATCGTCGCGCCGGCGGCGCTCACGCCGCGCGAGCTCGAGGTGCTGCGGCTGGTGTCGACGGGGCTCACCAATCGCGCGATCGGCGTGCGGCTGTCACTCAGTGAGAAGACGGTGGCCCGGCACATCAGCAACATCTTCGGCAAGCTCGGGCTCTCGACACGGGCCGCCGCGACGGCGTACGCCTACGAGAACGGGCTGGTCTGAGGGGTCGTCGCGCTCAGTAGGTGACCCTGAAGCCGTGCTCGCCGGTGGGCGCGAGATCGCTCGTCGACATCGTGCTGACGCTCGCCCCGGGCGGTCCCTCGTCGAACCAGCCCAGCATGGCGTCGATCGCCGACGGCTCGCCCTCGATCTCGGCCTCGACCGCGCCGTCGGAGCGATTGCGGACCCAGCCGGACACGCCGAGCCGCTGCGCCTCGACGCGGGCGCTGAACCGGAACCCGATGCCCTGCACCTGGCCGTGCACGACGACGTGCCGGCGAATCACGTCCATGCGGCAACGATATTCCCGCGCGGGCCTCCTGCGCGAGCACCGCGAACGAGATGCGGGCCGCGCGGTGGTGTTCCGCGCGGCCCGCATCCGATCTCGGCAGCTACTGGACGACGCTCGTCGCGTCGTCCGTGCTGCCCACCGCGGGCACGGCGCCCGTGCGCAGGCGGATCTCGTTCGCCACCTCGATGGCGTCGCCCTCGGGTGCGTCGGACTTGCGGTCGGGTCGCGCGAGCAGCAGGTACGCGAGTCCGGTCACGAGCACGACGCCGAGGCCGATGAGCACGATCCAGTCGGTGACGAAGTCGCCTGAGGCGCCGGGGGTGGCGAGGAGGACCATCGCGAACACGCCGTAGGCGAGGGCCACGATGTTCACGACGAGCCCCCAGCGTCCGAGCGTGAACGGTCCGGCCGGCTTCCAGCCGCGGAGGCGCTGGCGCAGCGACGCGAGCACCACCATCTGGAAGGCGAGGTAGATGCCGGTCACCGCGAACGCCGTGACCGGGTACAGCAGGTCGGCGTTCAGCCAGACGAGCACGGCGATGAGGGCCGGCACCGTGCAGGCGACGATGAGTGCGTTGGTGGGCACCTTGCTCGTCGTGGAGACCTTCGCGAGCCAGCGGTGGCCGGGGAGCATGCCGTCGCGGGCGAAGGAGAACAGCAGGCGGCTCGCGGCGGCCTGCAGGCTGAGCACGCACGAGAGGAACGCGGTGATCGCGATGACGAGGAACAGCTTGGCGCCGACCGGCCCGAGCGTCGACTCGAGGATCGCCGGGATCGGGTCGGCGTCCTCGCCGGAGACGATCGCCTGGAGGTCGGGGGCCGCGAGCACGTAGCCGCCGAACGAGAACAGCGCGGAGACGCCGCCGACGAGGATCGTGAGGATCATGGCCTTCGGGATGCGCCGAGCGGGATTCTCGACCTCTTCGGCGACGTCGCCGCAGGCCTCGAAGCCGTAGAACAGGAAGAGCCCGGCCAGCGCCGCACCCATGAACGCGGTGAGGTAGCTGCCGTCGCCCTCGACGCCCATGGTGTCGAAGAAGATGCCGAAGTCCTGCTTGCGCTGGAAGATCAGCAGGTAGAGGCCCAGGCCGATCACGCCGATGAGTTCGGCGGCGAGGCCGATGCGCGCGACGCGGGCGAGCCACTTCGTGCCCGTCAGGTTGATGCCGAGGGCGATCAGCAGCAGACCGAGCGTGATCCACAGGGTCGTGTCGGCCGTGTGCTCGACGCCGAAGAGGCTGGCGGCGAAGCCCGAACCGTACTCGGCGACGGCGGTGATCGTGACGATCATCGCCCAGATGTAGACCCATGCCGCCATCCACGCGTAGCGGCGGCCCCAGAGGCGGCGCGCCCAGGGGTAGATGCCGCCGTG
Organism: uncultured Actinomycetota bacterium; assembly: GCA_963836825.1. GTDB lineage: Bacteria > Actinomycetota > Actinomycetes > Actinomycetales > Microbacteriaceae > Agromyces. The sequence goes on along the minus strand of CAWILI010000028.1, from coordinate 54,514 downwards.
GATCGGGTACTGCGACACGACCTCGCCGAAGACGAGCGAGACGAGCAGCTGTCCGGCGCCGACGATGACGATCCACCAGATCGAGGGCGGCCCGCCGACCGTCAGCGCCAGCGCGAACAGCGAGTAGACGCCCACGAGGGGTGAGAGATAGGTGAAGCCGAGGGCGAAGTTCGCCCACAGGCTCATCGAGCGGTTGAACGAGTCCTCGTAGCCGAGGACGTTCAGGTGTTCGCCGTCGCCGAGTTCGCTCGGCTTGGCAGGTGTTGCTGGCATGGTGCCCTTTCGATCGTCGTTGATCTCGCGCCCGCCCCTCCGAGCGCACGGTGAGCGTCAGCATAGTGAATCATCCGGGTGTAAAGCTATAGCTCCAGATGATTAATTCGGCGACAGTGCCGGGTGACGCCGTCCGCGTGCCGTGGCAAGGATGCCCGCATGGGGACCGTCACCGATTACCTCGCCGCGCGCGAGGGTGAGAACCAGAAGGCACTCGAGCACGTCATCGCCGTGGCCCGCGAGGTCGCGCCCGACGTCACCGAGGGCGAGAGCTACGGCATGCCCGCCCTGCTCTACCGCGGCAAGGGCTTCGTCGCCGCGATGGAGGCGAAGCAGCACCTCGGGCTCTACCCGTTCAGCGGGAGCGTCCTCCCGAGTCTCGCCGACGAGCTCGGCGACTTCGAGCTGGTCGCCCGGCGCGCTGCAGTTCACCGCCGAGCATCCGGTTCCCGACGACCTGCTGCGTCGCATCCTCACCGTGCGGAAGTCGCAGATCGACGCCCAGCTCGACACGAAGCGGCGCTGACCTACCGACTGCAGTTCTACCCATACGCGCCGCCGGCCGAAGATGCGTGGTTCGGTCGACGCGGGCGAGCGGATGTCGCGCCTAGCGTTCTGGGCATGGACATCCCGCTCCTCGCCGGCACGATCTCGACCGTGGTCTTCGCGGTCAGCAATCTGCCGATGCTGCGCAAGGCGCTGCGCACGCGGGATGTCTCGTCGTACAGCCTGTCGAGCATGTTGATGATCAACGCGGCCAACGTCGCGTACTCGCTGTACGTGTTCAGCCTGCCGCTCGGCCCGATCTGGGCGCTGCACACGTTCTACCTCGTGTCGTGCGGCATCATGCTCGTGCTGTGCGTGCGGGCGCGTCGAACCTCGACCGCCCGTGACGCGCGGTCACGCCGGAGCGGCCGAGGCGCCGAGCCCGGCGCAGATCAGCTCGGCGAGCGCCCGAAGGTCGGGGCCGAGCGTCGTCGCCTGACTCGCCGTGGCCGGCGTGCGGGCGGATCGACAGGATCGCCACCCACGCAGCAGCCGCGGCGCGCAAGCGCGCGCGCGGTGATGGGCGCGAGCACGCTGCCGCGCAGCACGCGCTCGACGATGCCCTGCACCTGCTGTCGATACTCGTGCAGCTTCGCCCGCACGTCGGGGTGCGTGCGCTGCTCACGCCAGACGATGACGCCGAGCACCGCCGACTCGGCCTGGATGTCGGACAGGGCCTGCGACACGTTGAGCAGGGCGCCCACCGGGTCGCCGGGTTCGACCAGTGCGCTCGCGTCGATGGGCCCGAGGTCGAGTCGCTCGGACACGAGCGCCCGCAGCAGGTCGGACTTCGTCGGGAAGTAGTAGAACAGCAGCCCCTTCGGCACTCCGGCCGACGCGGCGATGCTCGAGGTCGGCGTGGCGTCGAAGCCGTGCTCGGCGAAGAGGCGTTCTGCGGCGTCGAGAATGCGCTCGCGGGTACCGGGCGGCTCGGTCATGGCCTGCTTTCCCGAACGGTAAGGGGGACGGACGCGTGCGCGCCGTCCCCGGTGGAGAGCAGAGTGCTCAGTGCGTGATGGCGTCGTTGTGCGCCCGCATGCTCGGGCGGATGGCGAGGGCTGCGACGATGACGACGACTGCTCCGCCGATCCACGACATCCAGGCGGGACCGAACGTCATCGGGTCTGCGTAACCGCCGATCCATGGCGAGACGATCAGCAGCAGGCCGAGGGCACCCTGCACGTACTCCATGGCGACCATGCCCGGCATCGCGAGATTCACGACACCCGAGATCACCAGCAGCACGCCGAGCGTGATCATGAGCGCGACGGATGACCCGACTGAGGGCATCAGCATCGCGGACACTGCCACGACGACGCCGACGGCGATCGCCACCCAGTCCTCCCAGCGTGTCCATTTCTTCATCGAAACAACCTCCTCCGAGTCGGGAGCGCCCCCGTTCGGGGGTCGATTCAACGGTAGAACTGATTGACCGCCCGGTCAAGATCCGAAATTGAGCCGTCGCGCTCGGAGAGGTATCCATTGCGCGCGGAGCGCGGGACATCCATTCTTGACGGAGCCCTACTCACCCCAGCAAAGGAAACCCGTGGAACTGCTGTTCACCCCGTTCACCGGCGTCATCGCCCTCATCATCGTCGCCGCCATCATCCTGTGGATCTGGGCGAAGGTGCTCTACCGCAACGTGTCGCCCGACGAGGCGATCGTCGTCACCGGCAAGCGCTCGCGCCGCCGGGTCGTCGACGGTGTCGACACCGAGGAGTCGGGCCAGCGCGTCGTGCACGGCCAGGGCGTGTGGATCATGCCGTTCTTCCAGAAGGCGCACAAGATCTCGCTGCGCTCGCGTGCCATCGAGATCCGCGCCGAGGCGCAGACCAACAACGGCATCACCGTGCACGTCGACGCCGTCGCGATCGTGAAGGTCGGCGACAGCGCCGCCTCGATCCGCGCGGCCGCCCAGCGCTTCCTCGGCCAAGACAAGAACATCGACATGTTCGCCCAGGAAGTGCTCTCGGGATCGCTGCGCGCCTCGATCGGTGCGACCGACGTGCTCACGATCATCAACCGCCGCGACGAGCTCTCTGCCGCGGTGCTCGGCGTCGCCCGCGAGTCGCTCGTCAACCAGGGCCTCGACGTCGACTCGTTCGAGATCAAGGGCATCTCCGACACCAACGGCTACATCGACGACCTCGGTCGCGCCGAGCAGGCGAAGGTGCGCAAGCAGGCCGAGATCGCCGAGGCCGAGGCCCAGCGCGAGGCGCGCGAGGCCGTGATCGCGGCCGAGCAGACCGTCGCCGAGCGCGAGGCCGGACTCGCCCAGCGCAAGGCCGCCCTGCAGCGCGAGACCGACAAGGCCACCGCCGAGGCTGCGGCCGCCCGCCCGCTCGCCGAGGCGCTCTCGCAGCAGGAGGTCGTCGCCCAGCAGGAGATCACCGCGCAGAAGAAGGCCGCGCTGCGTGCGGCCGAGCTCGACTCCGAGGTCAAGGCCGTCGCCGACGCGCAGGCCTACAAGGTCAAGGTCGAGGCCGAGGCCGCAGCCGGGGCCGTGCGCATCGCCGCCGAGGCCGACCGCATCGCCCGCACCGCCTCGGCCGAGGCGCTGAAGGCCGAGGGTCTCGCCGAGGCCGACGCGATCCAGGCACGAGGCGCGGCCGAGGCATCCGCCACGAAGGCCGCCGCCGAGGCCGTCGCCCAGCAGTCCGAGGCGCTGCTGCAGATGCGCCTCATCGACGCGCTGCCGCTCATCGCGCGCGAGCTCGCCGCGCCGATGTCGAACATCGACCAGCTCACCGTGGTGTCGACCGACGGGGCGTCGCAGCTCGCGAAGAACGCCGTCTCGGGCATCACCGAGGTCGACGCGATGCTGAGCTCGACGATGGGCGTCGGCATCCGCGAGCTCATCGGGTCGCTCGTCGGAGGCACCGCCGCGGGCGCAGCCGCCGGCTCGGCGATCGCGCGCAACGCCGGCGAGCCCGTCAGCGCCGAGATCGTCGGACTCGGCGACGGCACGCGCTTCGAGGGCGTCGCCGCCGATGACGCCGCCGGCGCCGAGGTCCCGGCCGTCACCGAGTAGTCCGCTCGCGCGAACGCAGGAAGAATCGCGCGAAACGCCGTCACCCCGTGCAGGGTGGCGGCGTTTCCGTGAGTTCTTCCTGCACGCGGCGCCACTCGCGTCAGTGAGCGCCGGCGCCGCCGGCGAGCGCGGTCACGCAGGCGGCGGCCACCACGAGGTCCTGCCAGCCCATGCCGACGCTCTTGAAGACGCGCGGACGGGTGCGGTCGACCGATGCCTCGCCGCGCACGATCTGCGCGAGCGGGGTGAGGCTCGCGGCATCGGTGTGCCCCTCCGTCGATCGCGATGATCACATCGCCCGCCTCGCGGAGCGCCGTCGCGCGGTCTTCGACGACGACCTGGGAGCGACCGAGCGAGCGCGCCGTCGAGCTCGCGCCGGTCGGGCTCGTGCGAGCCCACGGCGATCACGAGCGCGTCGTCGGCGACGCTGCTGCCGTCGATGACCGGCACCGCGGCCGTCGTCGCGCAGACGACGATCGTGGCGTCGGCCACCGCGCTCGCGTCACCGGCCCGAGCAGGGAAGCCCTCGGCGCTGAGCCGATCGGCGAGTCGCTCGGCACGTGGTGCCGACCGACCGGTGATGACCACGTCGACGAGGTCGCGCACGGCGGCGAGCGCGTGCACGTGCCCCCACGCCTGCGGCCCCGAGCCCACGACCACGACGCGGGCGGGTTCGGCCGGCGCGAGGAAGCGCGCAGCCAACGCCGAGAGCGCGGGCGTGCGCAGCGTGGTGAGCGCGGTGCCGTCGAGCAGGGCGCGCGGCGTGAGCGTCTCGGCGTCGCACAGCAGGTAGACGCCCTGGATGCGCGGCAGGCCGCGGTCGGGGTTCGCGGGCGCGACGGTCAACACCTTCACGCCCGCGAACCCCGTGCCCTGCGACGGCATGAGCAGGAACTCGCCGCGCTCGAGCGGCACCGACGCGCGCGCGGGATCGGCGGCGGGGTCGAGACCGTCGGCGAGCGCCGCCTGCAGCGCATCGACCGCGCGTGCCGAAGTCGACGGCAGCGAACATCCGCTGCGCGTCGTACCAGGGGAGCGCGGTCATTCCCGCGGGCCCTGTCGCGGCATCCGAGCGCTCAGCCGACGCGGATGAGCTTCTTGTTCACGAACTCGTCGGCACCCAGGCGACCCATCTCGCGGCCGGTGCCCGAGCGCTTGACGCCGCCGAACGGCAGCTCGGCGCCGTCGGCGAGCACGAGGTTCACGAACACCATGCCGGCCTCGATGCCGTCGGCCATGCGCTGCGCCTGCGCTTCATCGGTCGTGAAGACGTACGAGCCGAGGCCGAACGGGATGTCGTTGGCGATGCGCAGCGCCTCGGCCTCATCGGCAGCGCGGTAGACCTGCGCGACCGGTCCGAAGAACTCCTCTTTCGAGGCGGGGTTCTCGGGCGTGACGTCGGTGAGCACCGTCGTCGGGAAGAACGCGCCCTCACGCGCGCCGCCGTGCACGAGCGTGGCGCCGTGCTCGACGGCACGCTTGACCTGCTCGTCGAGTCCCTCGGCCGCCTTCAGCGACGAGAGCGGGCCGAGCGTGGTGTCGGCCGACGTCGGGTCGCCGGTCTCGATCTCGGCGAGCTTCGCCGTGAACTTCTCGAGGAACGACTCGTAGAGCTCGTCGGCCACGATGAATCGCTTGGCCGCGTTGCACGACTGGCCGTTGTTGTCGAGGCGTGCGTCGACGGCGGCCTGCACGGTGCCGTCGAGGTCGTTCGTCGAGAGCAGGATGAAGGGGTCGGAGCCGCCGAGCTCGAGCACGACCTTCTTCAGGTGGCGTCCGGCGACCTCGGCGACGGCGGCGCCGGCGCGCTCGGAGCCGGTGAGCGAGATGCCCTGCACGCGCGGGTCGGCGATGATGGTCGCGATCTGGTCGTGCGAGGCGTAGACGTTCACGTAGGCGCCCTGCGGGAAGCCCGCGTCGAGGAAGATGCGCTCGATGGCCGCAGCCGACTCGGGGCACTGCTCGGCGTGCTTCAGCACGATGGTGTTGCCGATGATGAGGTTCGGTCCGGCGAACCGGGCGACCTGGTAGTACGGGAAGTTCCACGGCATGACGCCGAGCAGCACGCCGAGCGACGAGCGGCGCACGACCGCCGTGCCCTCGCCGGCGAGCAGCGTGATGGGCTCGTCCTTCAGGAAGTCGGCCGAGTGGTCGGCGTAGTAGCCGTAGATGTCGGCGGCGAAGTCGACCTCGCCGAGCGCCTGCTCGATGGGCTTGCCCATCTCGCGCACGATGATCTCGGCGAGCTCCTGGCGGCGCTCGGTGTGCAGCTCGCTGACGCGGCGGATGAGCGCGGCGCGCTCTTCGACGCTCGACGACTTCGACCAGGTGCGGTGCGCCTCGTCGGCCGACGCGATCGCGGCGTCGAGCTCGGCGTCGGTGATCGTCGGAAAGGTCTTGACCGTCTCGCCGGTCGCAGGATTGATCACGGCATAGTTGCTCATGGGGATTCTCCTTCTCGGGTGCACGCGCCAGAGCTTCGTCTGCCGCGGTGCATACGCTCGTTGTTCAAAGATATAGCAGCGGATGATTTATTTCGACACGGATGCCGCAGGCTCGACGAGCACCCGGAACGGCGTTCCGCTGCAGTCGGCCGCAGGCGTGCCTGTCGCAGCCAACTGCCCGACCTGCAGCGTCGGTTCCGTCGAGAGCAGGACGCGACCCTCGGCGTTGACGAGCGCGAGCGGCCCGGGTACGTCGAGGAATGCGGCGAGCAGTTCGTGCTCGAGGCGACGCACGGCGATGTCGGCCCCGAGGACGCCGACCATGCGCGGGCCGGCCTCGTGGCCGTCGATCGCCGCGTGCACCGGCATCGTCAGGGTGAGGATGTAGTCGCACGTGCAGAGGTGGTCGACGTAGGGTCCGGTGACGTGCGCGTCGCGCGTGGTCGCGGGGATGCGGTACCACTCGAGCGCGCGGAAGTCGCGCAGGTACTCGGTGTAGCCGCGCGTCGACAGGTCGAGGCGGGTCGGCTCGGTGGTCGAGCCGAGTACGGGATTCGCATCGAGCGGGCCGAGCCACCAGGCGAAGTGCACGTCGCGCCCGCGCACGATCTCTCCGTCGGCGATGACCCCGGCGCCGACGAACAGCGGATCGGGTTCGGTGAGGCGCGGCAGCACGAGGTCGGCGACGACGCCGTCGAGGGCGGCCGGCCGCATGTCGGCCGTCGTGTCGAGCGTCTGCTCGATGGGCGATCGCCAGTCGGCCAGCTGGTCGAAGGCGCCGGCGAACACGGCCGCGACCGCGTCGGCCACGGCGCGCACCTCGGGTGCCGCCTGCGCGTCACGCGGTGATCGGCTCATCGAGCGAACCTCCCCGTTCGATGCGGGCCTTGGTGGCGAGCAGGTGCTCCGACAGGCCGCGCACGAGATCGCCGACCGCTTCGCGCGCCTTCGCGGTGCGATGCTGGGCGATGGCCCTGACGATGCGGCGATCGTGGGCCGCGACATCCGCTCGCTGCGATTCGTCGTCGAGGCCGAGCAGCAGGAGCGGACCGAACTCGGCCTGCAGGCGGATCTGCTCGCGAACGAGCCGGGCGGACTGGCTGAGCACCGCGACCTCGAGGAAGAACCCGCCCTGGTTCGTGCGGGCGGCCGCCGCGGTCGTGAAGTCGGCGCTCAGGAGCCATGTCGTGAGCCGTTCGGCATCGCCGGCGGAGGCGCGTTCGGCGGCTCGCTCGGCTGTGCCGGCGAGGATCGCGCCGAAGTACACCGCCATGTCGCTCAGCTCGACCTGCGCGAGGCCGCGCAGGCGCGTCGTGATGAGCGAGCGGTGGTCGGCGTCGCTCTCGACGATGAAGCTGCCGCCGTCGCGGCCGCGGCGGGTCTCGACCAGCCCGGTCTCGCGCAGGATGCCGAGTCCCTCGCGCACCGTGATGAGCGCGACGCCGAACCTGCGGGCGAGCTCGGGCTCGCTCGGCAGGCGTTCGCCCGGGCCGAGCACGCCGAGCACGATGCCGTCGGTGAGGCGCTGGGCGACCTGCTCGGCGCGGCCCGTATCGGCGAGCTGGGCGAACACGGCCTCGCGTGCGCCCGGTCCCACCCTCGACTCCATGCGTTCAGGCTAGTCGAGCAGGCGGCCGCCGAATGGCGGCGCGCGCAGAAATCATTCAAGATAGGATGAATTGGCGCGGCCGGGCGGCGGGATGGTGCAGGGACTCTGGAGCGGCAGGACCTCGAAGCACCTCGAACGACCTCGCAGGATCAGTTGATGCCGGGGATGACGAGCCAGCGGTTCATCAGCACCAGGAACAGCGCGACCAGCACGATGCCGATGATCGGGAGGGTGACTCCGGTGCCTCCGCGAGTCACGATCGCGACGATCAGCACCACCAGCAGCGCGATCCCGAGAACGAGCCAGCTCCACGGGATCGCCGGCACGAAGAGGGTCAGCAGGAACAGCGCGGCGACGACGATCTCGATGATGCCGACGATCGTCGAGCCGCCTCGGGCGCGCATGCGCATGATGCCGTCGATGAGCGCGACCGCGCCGCCGACGATCCCGATGACGAGGAGCCAGGTCAGTTCGAACACGGGGAACCTCCGGACAGCGGTGGGCTACCACGCCGAGTAGATGAGGCTTCCTCGACAGATGAGCGTAGCAGTGATGCGCGCGGTACGCCGATGCCATCGACGGGCGAGGCGGCCGCCCTCCGGACGGCCGCCTCGCTCGCGAACTCGACGGTCAGTTGATGCCGGGGATGACGAGCCAGTTGTTCACGAGCACGATCCACACGGCGACGACCACGAGTCCGGCGATCGTCACGCCGCGCCCCGTGCGTCCGCCGAGGAACAGCGCCACGACGAGCACGATGAGCGTCGCCACACCGAGCACGACCGAGCCCCAGGGGACGGGGACGAAGAACGACAGGATGAACAGCGCGGCGACGATGATCTCGATGACGCCGACGATCGTGTTGCCGCCGCGTGCGCGGAGGCGCCAGATGCCGTCGACGAGCGCGAGCACGCCGCCGATGACGCCGATGAGGACGAGCAGATTGAACGTGACCATTTGGGTCCCTTCGGGTGGGTTGGGGGAGACACCGCGACGCGGGAGGGGACTCCCGCGACGCGGCAACCCTATCGACGTCGCAGGGCCGGCGGGAGGGGTTGCGCACGATGCGCGCCGAGCATGTATTCCGCGCGACGCATGTCGTCCGACCGGGACATCCGTCCCGAATCCGGCCGGTGCGGAATGCAACGCGGAGTCACATGGTTTCACCCGGGGGCCGCCCGCGTGCTGGACTCGTCTGGTCGGGGCGCCGAACGAAGCACCCGCATCACGCCCACGTCACGAACGTCACGAACGGAGCACCACCCGCATGTCACGCGCCCGCACCCTGCTCGGCCTCGCCGCCGCATCCGCCGCCGTCCTCGCCCTCGCCGCCTGCTCGAGCGGTGCGCCCGAGGCTTCCGGCGGGGCATCCGCCGCGGGTGACGAGTACGGACTCGTGAAGGCCGGCACGCTCACCGTCGCGACCGAGGGCACGTACCGCCCGTTCAGCTTCCACGAGGACGGCTCGGGCGACCTCGTCGGCTACGACGTCGAGGTGGCCGAGGCGGTCGCCGACAAGCTCGGCCTCGAGATCGAGTTCCAGGAGACCCAGTGGGACGCGATCTTCGCGGGCCTCGACGCGGGCCGGTTCGACGTGATCGCGAACCAGGTGTCGATCAACCCCGAGCGCGAGGAGCAGTACCTGTTCAGCGCGCCCTACACCGTCTCGTCGGGCGTCATCGTCGTCAACGAGGGCGATGACTCGATCTCGAGCTTCGACGACCTCGCCGGCAAGACCACCGCGCAGTCGCTCACGAGCAACTGGTACGAGCTCGCCAGCGAGTCGGGCGCGAACGTCGAGGCCGTCGAGGGCTGGGCGCAGGCCGTCGCACTGCTGCAGCAGGGCCGCGTCGACGCGACCATCAACGACGAGCTCACCTACCTCGACTTCGTGAACACCAACGGCCAGTCGGGCATCGAGGTCGCCGCGACCACCGACGACTCGTCGCTGAGCGCGCTCGCGTTCACGAAGGACAAGGCCGACCTCGTCGCCGCGATCGACGCCGCGCTCGAGGAGCTGCGCGCCGAGGGCGTGCTCGCCGAGCTCGGCGAGAAGTACTTCGGCGCCGACGTCTCCGAGTAGTCTCTGGTTGCGTGACCGTCGGCCTCGCCACGTGCGGGGCCGACGGTGTTTCCTGACGTGAAGGGCGGTCCGTCGTGGCCGAAGGCTGGCAGCTGTTCCTCGATTCGTTCTGGCCGATCGTGCTGGGCGGGCTGACCGGGCACGATCCCGCTCGCGCTCGCCTCGTTCGCGATCGGCCTCGTGCATCGCGCTCGGCGTCGCGCTCATGCGGCTCTCGAAGAATCGCGTGGTGTCGGGCATCGCCCGGTTCTACGTCTCGGTGATCCGCGGCACGCCGCTGCTCGTGCAGCTGTTCGTGATCTTCTACGGAATGCCGTCGATCGGGATCGTGCTCGACCCGTGGCCGAGCGCGATCATCGCGTTCTCGCTCAACGTCGGCGGGTACGGGGCCGAGGTCATCCGTGCCGCGATCCTCTCGGTGCCGAAGGGCCAGTGGGAGGCCGGCTACACGATCGGCATGTCGAACGGCACGACGCTGCGGCGCATCATCCTGCCGCAGGCGGCGCGCGTCTCGGTGCCGCCGCTGTCGAACACGTTCATCTCGCTCGTGAAGGACACGTCGCTCGCGTCGCTCATCCTCGTCACCGAGCTGTTCCGCGTCGCCGCAGGAGATCGCCGCGTTCAGCGGCGAGTTCATGCTGATCTACCTCGAGGCCGCGCTGATCTACTGGCTGTTCTGCCTCGTGCTCTCGGCCGGGCAGAGCCGCTCGAGAAGCGATTGGACCGCTATGTCGCCCAGTGACCGCGAACCCGCCCGCGAGCGGCGCCGGATGCCCGCGCGTCGACCCGCTCGCCCCGGTCGAGACGCCCGACGATTCGGTGCTGCTCACGGCACGGGGCATCCGCAAGTCGTTCGGCGACAACGAGGTGCTGCGCTCGATCGATCTCGAGGTGCGTCGCGGCGAGGTCGTCGTGCTCATCGGGCCGAGCGGCTCGGGCAAGACGACGGTGCTGCGCTCGCTGAACGGCCTCGAGACCCCCGACGCCGGCACGATCGAGTTCGCCGGCGGGCCCGTCGCTCGACTTCGCGGCGCCCGTTCCGAAGGCCACGCGCTTCGCGCTGCGCGACCGGTCGGCCATGGTGTTCCAGCAGCACAACCTGTTCCCGCACATGACCGTCATCGAGAACGTCATCGAGGGCCCGGTGCGGGTGCAGCGCGTGCCGAAGAAGCAGGCGATCGCCGAGGCATCCGCCCTGCTCGATCGCGTGGGCCTCGCCGAGAAACGCGACGCCTACCCGTTCGAGCTGTCGGGCGGGCAGCAGCAGCGCGTCGGCATCGTGCGCGCGCTCGCGCTGAAGCCGCAGCTGCTGCTCTTCGACGAGCCGACGAGCGCGCTCGACCCCGAGCTCGTGGGCGAGGTGCTGCAGGTCATCAAGGAGCTCGCCGACGAGGGATGGACCATGGTCGTCGTCACCCACGAGCTGAGCTTCGCGCGGCAGGCGGCCGACGAGGTGCTGTTCATGGACGGCGGCGTGGTCGTCGAGCGCGGTGCGCCCGCGCAGATCTTCACGAAGCCGACCGAGGAGCGCACCCGGCGGTTCCTCGACCGCATCCTGCGGCCGCTCGACTGACCGTCGGTCGCTGCGCGGCGCGAGCGGCGCGGGTAGCGTGGAGCCCATGCCCGGCCCGCGTCCCCGCAGCGCCCCGGGTGAGGTGCGTGCACGGCGCGTGCTCGGCGTCTTCCGGCTGCTGGTCGCCGCCCTCGAGGTCATCGCGCTCATCGGCAACTTCGAGTACGTGCTCGGGTTCCGCTTCTTCGCGACCACGAACTTCTTCAGCTACTTCACGGTGCAGTCGGCCTTCCTGGCCGTCATCACGCTGGCCGTCGCGGGGATCTTCGCGCTCGCGACCCCGCGCGACCCGGCATGGCTCGGCATCGTGCGCACGATGGTGACGGTGTACCTGCTGGTCTCGGGCATCGTGTTCGGGCTCATCGTGGCGCAGGCGTCGACGCGCGACTACCGCGTCGACGTGCCGTGGTCGGACACGCTGCTGCACTTCGTCGTGCCCGCGCTCGCCGTCGTCGCGTGGACCACCGACAGCATCATCGCCGTCAACCCGAGGGTGCCGTGGTCGACGGTCGGCTGGGTGCTCGTGTATCCGACGATCTGGCTCGCCTACACGCTCGCGCGCGGCGCCGACGTGGGCTGGTACCCGTACTTCTTCCTCGACGAGGCGCAGGTCGGCGGTGCCCTCGGCGTCGCGCTCTACTGCGCGCTCGTGCTCGTGATCTTCGTGACCCTGACCGCGGGGCTCGTCGCGCTCAACCGGTGGCTGTGGCGCCGGGCGCGAAGGGCGCGAGATCGGCCAGCACCGCCGCCTCGAACTCAGGATCGTCGAGCGCCTCGAGCCGCTCAGCCTGCGTCGCGGCGATGAGCCCGACGAGCACGGGTTCGTCGTCGGGGCCGCCGACATCGACCCACGCCGCGACCGTCGGCGTCTCGCCGACCACGGTCAGCACCTCGGCGGATGTCCCGGCGCCCGCGTCATCCGCTCGCCAGAACGCCGAATCGAATCGCAGCCAGACGGTGTCGACGACGCCGATGCCGAGCCGCGGCGATCGCCCGCTGGTGCAGCAACGGCAGGGCTGGGTCGAAGCGCAGCGTGTCGGTCTTGAGCACGCCGAGCGGCACGGTCACGACCACTCGGTCGACGTTGAGCGACTCGCCCGAGTCGAGGCGCAGGCTCACCCGGCGATCGTCGTACGCGATGCGGGTGACGACGCTCATCACGGCGATGTCGAGTTCGGCGGCGTAGGGTTCGAGTGCCGCGGCGATGCCGGCCGGTCGACGAGGCACGGCCGGCTCGTCGGTGCGGGACCGCGGCCGGGAGCGCGGCGAGCGCCGAGACCCGGTTCGCGGTCGCGCCGGTCACCGTCGCGACGCCGCTCGCGATGCGTGTGCGCGAGCCAGTCGGCGGGCGGAGATCCCCGCGGCGTCGGGAGTCCTCGACATCGACGCGGCCGTGCCCGACTCGACGATCGCGGTCGCGAGCGAGAGGTCGCGGTGCGGCTTCGGGCTGGGTGGCCGCCCAGGCCTGCGCGGCGGCGATCGCGTCGGGCCCGGTCGACGGGATCGGGACGGCGAGCCCGTCGGGCGTGCGCGCCTCGCGTCGGCGGCGCGACCGGTCGCAGTGTCGACGGATGCCTCGGCGAACTGCGCCGTGCAGCGCGGCGTCGCGCACGAACATGGCACCGAGCTCGATCGGCTGCGTCGAAGCCGCCCGGCGTCGACGGTGTCGATGCGGCCGCCGATGCGGTCGCGTGCCTCGAGCACGACGACCTCGAAGCCCGCGTCGACGAGCTCGCGCGCCGCGGTGAGTCCGGCGAGGCCCGCGCCGATCACGGCGACGCGTTCACCCGGCTCGGCGATGCCGGCGACGCTCGCCGCGGCGCGCAGCCCCGAGTCGCGCGCGCCCTGGAGCGTGCCCGGAGCCATCGAGGTCGCATCGCCTCGCCCGCGAAGAACACGCGATCGGCGACGGGTTCGGCGAGCGCCTCGCGCAGCTCGGGCGCGGCGCCCGCGGCGTCGAAGCTGAACGAGCCGCGCGCGAACGGGTCGGCGCCCCAGCGTGAGCGGCTCATCGCGGTGGGCTGCGGGCACGCCGTCGACCGGCGGGGTCGGGGTGGGACGTCGGTGTCGGGGTGCGTCGTGTCGGTCGGCGGTGGGGTCGGGGTCGGCTGCGGGCCGGTGCAGCTCGCGAGCACGACGCCCGCGATGCCCGACAGCGAGGCGGCGAGGAAGGTTCGCCGGGCCATGCCGCCGGGCGCCGCCCGTGAGTCCATGTGTTTCAGGCTAGCGCCCGGCGCCGTCAGCCGGCCTGCACGGCCTCGGTCGTCCCCGGCCTCGACCGCCCGGAACGCCGCCGCGAACCGCGGGATGCCGGCCTCGATGGTCTCCATGGTCGCGGTCAGCGAGATGCGGAAGAACCCGGGCGTCTCGAACATGCGGCCGGGCAGCACGAGCACGCCCTCGCGATCGAGCGCCTGCGTGAAGGCGACGTCGTCGGCGAGCGGCGACTCGGGGAACAGGTAGAACGTGCCCTCGGGCACCGCGAGGCGGTAGCCGATCTCGCGCAGCGCCGCGACCATGGTGTCGCGCTTGCGCTGGAACAGCTCGATGTCGAACGCGAGCTGCTCGAGGCGGGGCAGGGCGTACTGCATCGAGGCGTTGGGGAAGAGCCAGCCGCCGCTGATCTGCATGGCCTCGATCGCGTCGCGGAACTGCTCGCGGCCGGGCATGGTCGGCGCCACCGCGAGGTACCCGATGCGCTCGCCCGGCGACAGCAGCGTCTTGCCGTAGCTGTACGCGAGGAAGCTCCACGGGTAGAACTCGAGCGGGCTGCGGAAGCGGGCGCCGTCGTAGACGATGCGGTTGTAGGGCTCGTCGGAGATGAGGAAGATGCGGCGCCCGTTGCGCTCGGATGCCTCGTCGAGGAGCGTCGCCAGACGCTCGAGCGTCGCCGGGGGATAGATGCGACCGGTGGGGTTGTTGGGGCTGTTCACGATCACGATGCGCGTGCGCGGCGTGATCGCGGCCGCGATGGCGTCGAGGTCGAGGTCGAGCGTCTCCCGGTCGATCGACACCTTCACGGGCACGAGTCCGGCCTCGAGCACGAGCGGCTCGTAGAGGAACCACGGCGGCAGGCTGTAGACCACCTCGTCGCCCACGTCGCCGACGATCTTGAGCGCGATCGAGATCGCGGCGAACCCGCCGGTCGTGAGGTGCACGTCGTCGGGTTCGAACGGAAGGTCGACGTGGCGGCGCAGCGATTCGGTGGCGGCCTCGATCGCCTTCGCGTCGCCGAAGTTGTAGGCGAACCACAGCTCGTGCTGCGGGATCAGCGCCTCGCGCAGGATCTCGACGTACGCCTCCGAGGGCGGGTCGTGCGGATCGCCGAACGTGAAGTCGAGCACGCCCGGCTCATGCCGTCGCTGCTCGTAGCCGGAGAGCCGGTAGAATTCGTAGAGCAGTTGGAACGGTGTCGCGGCGGCGACGCGCGCGACCCGATCGGAGGTGAGGCGGTCGTCCATGAGCCCTCCCCAGGGGATCTGGGAGCCTCCGGACACGGAGGTCCCGCGGATTCCGCCCATGGTACTCCGCGACGAGAGCCCGGGCATCGGGGCGTTCCCCGATGCCCGGGCCTCGTGCGTTCGAACGCGCGCGCTACGCGGTGACGTACCCGTCGGCCACGGTGAGCGCCTCATCGATGATGTCGAGGCCGCGCACGAGCTCGTCCTCGGTGATCACGAGCGGCGGCGCGACGTGCATGCGGTTGAAGTGGATGAACGGCCACAGCCCGGCCTGCTTGCAGGCCGCTGCCACCGCGGCCATGGGAGCGGCATCCGCACCGCTCGCATTGAACGGAACCAGCGGCTCGCGGGTCGTGGCATTCTTCACCAGCTCGATCGCCCAGAACAGGCCGAGCCCGCGCACCTCGCCGACGCTCGGGTGCGCGGCGGCCATCGCCCGCAGCCGGGGCTCGACGACGCGCGAGCCGAGGTCGCGCACCCGCTCGAGGATGCCCTCGCGCTCGAAGACCTCGAACGTCGCGACGCCGGCGGCGCAGGCGAGCGGATGTCCCGAATAGGTGAGGCCGCCCTGGAAGGCGACGGTGTCGAAGTGCGACGCGATCCGCTGCGAGATCACGACGCCGCCGAGCGGCACGTAGCCCGAGTTCACGCCCTTGGCGAAGGTGATGAGGTCGGGCACGACGCCGAAGTGGTTCACCGCGAACCACTCGCCGATGCGGCCGAAGCCCACCATGACCTCGTCGGCGATGTAGACGATGCCGTACCGGTCGCAGAGCTCGCGCACGCCCTGCAGGTAGCCCGGGCGGCGGCACGAGCACGCCGTTGGTGCCGACGACCGTCTCGAGGATGATCGCCGCGATCGTGCCGGCGCCCTCGAGCGTGATGACCTGCTCGAGGTGGGCGAGCGCGCGCTCGGCCTCCTGCTCGGGCGAGTCCGCGTGGAACGACGAGCGGTACGGGTACGGACCGAGGAAGTGCGCGACCGAGCCGTCGGACGGCTCGTTCGCCCAGCGGCGCGGGTCGCCCGTGAGCGAGATCGCCGTGGCGGTTCCGCCGTGGTAGCTGCGGTACATCGACAGCACCTTGCGCCGGCCGGTCACCGTGCGCGCCATGCGCACCGCGTACTCGTTGGCGTCGGCGCCGCCGTTGGTGAAGAACACCTTGTCGAGGTCGCCCGGCGCGACCTCGGCGATGCGGCGGGCGAGCTCGCCGCGCACGTCGTTCGCCATCGACGGCTGGATCGTGGCGAGGCGACCCGCCTGCTGCTGGATCGCCGCGACGAGGTCGGGGTGCTGGTGGCCCAGGTTGAGGTTCACGAGCTGGCTCGAGAAGTCGAGGTACGCGTTGCCCGCGTAGTCCCAGAACGTCGAGCCCTCGCCTGCCGCGATGGGCAGCGGGTCGATCAGGGCCTGCGCGCTCCACGAGTGGAACACGTGGGAGCGGTCGTCGGCGCGCACCTGTGCGTCGGCGGCGGTGTCGGGCAGCGGATGCCGCGTGCCGTGCCGGTCGGCGAAGTCGCGTTGCGGCATCCGATGCGGCTGCGGCATCCGTCAGTGAAGATCGTGTCGGTCATGTCGAGGTCCTTCTTCGCGCGATGTCGCGCGAATCGCTCGCATCCCGGCCGATGGGCGCGATTTGCGCGACATCACGGGGCGAGGGGGAGGGGGAGGAGGGGAGGGGGGAGGGGGCGGGGAGGGGTCAGTGGTTGCTCGGGAAGCCGAGGTTGACCTGGGATTCGCTCGGCTCGGGCCAGCGGGTGGTGACGACCTTCGAGCGGGTGTAGAAGTGCACCGACTCGGGGCCGTAGATGTGCGAGTCGCCGAAGAGCGAGCTCTTCCAGCCGCCGAACGAGTAGGCGCCGATCGGCACGGGGATCGGCACGTTGATGCCGACCATGCCCACCTCGATGTCGAACTCGAACTGGCGGGCGGTGCCGCCGTCGCGGGTGAAGATCGCGGTGCCGTTCGCGAAGCGGTTGGCGTTGATGAGCGCCACCGCCTCGTCGTAGGACTCGACGCGAACGACCGAGAGCACGGGGCCGAAGATCTCGTCGTCGTACACCTTCATGCCGGGCTTCACGTGGTCGACGAGGCTGACGCCCACGAAGAACCCGTCGCCGTCGAACTGCTGCTGCGTGCCGTCGACGACGACGGTCGCGCCCTCGGCGGCGGCGCCGGCGACGTACGAGGCGACCTTGTCGCGGTGCTCGCGCGTGATGAGCGGACCCATCTCGCTCGCGGCATCGGTGCCGTCGCCGATGACGAGGGCGCCCATGCGGCTGCGCACCGCCTCGACGAGGTCGTCGGCCACGTCGCCGACGGCGACGAGCACCGAGACGGCCATGCACCGCTCGCCGGCCGAGCCGTAGGCCGCCGAGACCGCGGCGTCGGCCGCGCCCTCGAGGTCGGCGTCGGGCATGACGACCATGTGGTTCTTCGCCCCGCCGAGCGCCTGCACGCGCTTGCCGTTCACTGCGGCGCGCTCGTAGATCGACTTCGCGATCGGCGTCGAGCCGACGAACGAGATCGCGCGTACCTCGGGGGCGTCGAGGATGGTGTCGACGGCGACCTTGTCACCGTGCACGACGTTGAGCACGCCGTCGGGCAGCCCCGCCTCCTGGAAGAGCTTCGCGAGGAAGATCGACGCGCTCGGGTCCTTCTCGGAGGGCTTCAGCACCACGGTGTTGCCGCACGCGATCGCCGAGGCGACCATCCACAGCGGCACCATGACCGGGAAGTTGAACGGGGTGATGCAGCCGACCACGCCGACCGGCTGCTTCGTGGAGTGCACGTCGACACCGCGGGCGACCTGCTCGGAGTGCTCGCCCTTCAGCAGGTTGACGAGGCCGGCCGCGAACTCGACGTTCTCGATGCCGCGCGAGATCTCGCCGGCGGCGTCGGACAGGACCTTTCCGTGCTCGCTCGTGAGCACCGCGGCGAGCTCGGGGGTGCGTTCCTTCAGCAGCTGGCGGAGGCGGAAGAACACGTCGGCGCGCCTGATGAGGCCCGTCGAGCGCCAGCCCGGCAGTGCGGCGGCGGCGGCGGCGATGGCCTGCTCGACCTCGGCGACCGACGCGAAGGCGACGTCGTGCTGTCGCTCGCCCGTCGCGGGGTTGAACACCGGGCCGGTGCGCTCGGCGTCGGCGACGTCGCGGCCTGCGATGAAGTGCTGGATGAGGGCCATATCGGCGGACTCCTTGTCGTTCTGTGTCACGGATTCGGACGGAATGACCGAGGCCGTCTAAGCTGATGTTCCCCAGCATGACAGAGGATGTGAGCCGAACCAGATGCCAGATCGTCGCGAAGATGTCGCGAGCCGGACGGATCGTCCGACCCCGCCGAATCCGCCGTCGGCCGACGGTGGGCTGCCCACCGTCCGCGAGATCCTGACGCTCCCGCCGGTCGCTGCGGGCGTGCCCGAGGTGTTGTCGCATGACGCCGCGCTCGACGCCCGAGTGCGGTGGGTGCACGTCTCCGACAGTGCCGGTGTCGCCCGCCTGCTGAACGGCGGCGAGCTGCTGCTCTCGACCGGTTCGGGCTGGCCGACCGACCCCGCCGAGGTCGCCGACTTCATCGCGGGACTCGTCGAGGCGGGGCTCTCGGGTCTCGTGCTCGAGCTCGGCGTGCACTACCGCTACGTGCCGGCGATCGTCGAGTCGGCTGCCCGCGAGCACGGGCTCGCACTGGTCGCCCTGCACCACGAGGTCAAGTTCGTCACCCTCACCGAGGCGGTGCACAGCCGCATCATCAGCGAGCAGACCGCGGCGCTGCGGGCCCGCGACGAAGTGCGCGAGCGGTTCACCGCGCTGAGCCTGCGCGGGGCGCCCGCCGACTACGTCGTGCGCCAGCTGGCCGACACGCTCGGCGCTGCCGTCGTGCTCGAGAACCTCGCGCATGAGGTCGTCGTCGCCGAGGGCTGCGTTCAGTGCCGATGGCGAGGCGCTCGCCGACTGGGAGGCGCGATCGCGTCGTGCGCACCGGCTCGCGGCGGAATCACCCGGGCGCACCGCCGCGCCGAGACCCGACGACTGGCTCATCGTGCCCGTCGAGGCGCGGGGCACTCGTTGGGGCTATCTCATCGCGCTGGCCGGCCCGGCGCATCCGGCCGGTCGTACGGCGGTGCTCGAGCAGGGCGCCATCGCGCTCGCGCTGGGTCGCCTCGCCGAGGGCGATGCCGACGCCGACGAGTGGGTGCGGGCGGGCCGGCAACGACTCATCGACGGGCTGCTGGCCGGCCGGTTCGCGGGTCTCGCCGCGGCATCCGCCCGCCTCGTTGCGGCCGGGTTGCCGGTCGACGGTGCGGTGTTGCACGGGCTCGTCGTCACGGGTGCGCCGGTCACCGGCAGGGCGGCGGATGTCGCGGCGCGAACCCTCGGCGGGCGGGCGATCGCCGGCGACGCCCGCGGGTTCAGGTCGTCGGGCGGCGCCATGGTGGTGCTGCTGTCGCTGCCGGCGGGCAGCGTCGTTCGGTGATTCGCGCTGCGCGGGTCGTTCGCTCGCGAGATCGCCGGTGATGCGGCATCCGCAGCCGGCTCGTGCTCTCGATCGGTGCGGCCGCCGCCGATCTCGACGGGCTGCTCGGATCGGTGCAGGAGGCGCTCGACCTCGCGCGGGCGCCCGGAGGGCGTGGCGCCCACGGGCCGACGTTGCGACGTGGTGAGGATCGGCCGCTCATGCGGTTGGTCACGTCGCTGCGCGACGACCATCGGCTGCTGCGGCACAGCGAGCGGATGCTCGCGCCGCTCATCGAGTACGACCTCGCCCGTGGCGGCGACCTGCTCGACGTGCTGGGGGCGATGCTCGCGCATCCCGCGAATCGCACGGCTGCGGCATCCGCTTCGCACCTGTCGCGGTCGGTGTTCTACCAGCGGCTCGGCCTCATCGGCGACCTGCTCGGGGTCGACCTCGACGACGGCGAGACGCTCACCGCATTGCATCTCGCGCTGCTCGTGCGGCGCAGCGCGGGGCGATAGGCGGAGTCGTCGGCGAATCTTCTGTTACTTGCTATTGACAAGTGCACTTGCAAAGAGCAAGCTAGTCGACGACAGAGCAAGACGAACGACTCAACCTTGGAGCAATGATGACCACCAGCATCTTCGTGAACCTTCCATCGACCGACCTCGAGAAGCTCGAAGGACTTCTACTCGGCCCTCGGCTTCACCATCAACCCGATGTTCACCGACGAGAACGCCGCCTGCGTCGTGCTCGACGACAACATCTACTTCATGGTGCTCACCCGCGAGTACCTCAGCACCTTCACCGACAAGCAGATCATCGACCCGAAGACCCAGGCGCAGACGAGCATCGCGCTCACCCGCGACTCGCGCGAGAGGTCGACGCGGTGCTCGCCAAGGGACTCGCCGCCGGCGGCACCGAGCCGCGCGAGGCGCAGGACCTCGGCTTCATGTACTCGCGCGACCTCGAAGACCCCGACGGCAACATCCTCGCTTCCTCTTCATGGAGCCCGCGGCCGCCGAGATGGGCCCCGAGGCCTACATGGCCGAGCAGGGAGCCTCGGCGCCTTCGGCTTCGGCCTGACCGGGCAGGGCACATGGCCACACGCGCCGCTCGCGGCTTCGGCCAGTACAGCGGCGCAGCTCGGGCTCTCGAGCGGGTCGGGGACAGGTGGGCGCTGCTCATCGTCCGCGACCTGCTCGTCGGCGCGCGCCGGTACGGCGACCTGAAGGCGGGGCTTCCGCGCATCCCGACCAACATCTTGAGCGACCGGCTCAAGGAGCTGCAGGAGTCGGGGGTCATCAGGCGCGTGCCGACCGTGCGCGGCGGGTACGAGCTCACGACGTTCGGTCGGGCGCTCGAACCCGTCGTCGTCGCGCTCGAACGCTGGGGATGGTCGGCGCTCGGCGAGCCGGCCGAGGGCGAGATCGTCACGGCCGATGCGCTCGCCGTCGCGTTGCGTGCGGCGTTCCGGCCGGATGTCGCAGCCGGGGCGCCGCCGACCGAGTACGTGCTGCACGTGGGTGTTGCCTCGGTCGGTGCCGGCGTCGCGTCGGGCGATGCATCGATCGGGGCGGGCTCGGCAGGCGAGCGTCCAGGCGACCCGTCGCATCGTGCAGGCGAGGTCTCGGTGGCGGCGGTCGTCGCGAACGCGACGCTCGAGGTCACCCCCATCGGGCCCGGCGCGCTGCCGCAGCCCCGCCGCGGTGACGCGGCCGAGGTCGCGTTCGAGGCGAGCGCCGAGTTCGTGCTCAGCGCGGCGGAGTTCCGCGACCTCATCTCGGGCGCACTCGAGCCCGGCCGCTGTGCGATTGCTCGCCGGCGAGCAGGAGGCGGTCGAGCGATTCGCGCGCATGTTCCACATCGATCCGGTCGGCCCCGCACCCGACGCCGCGGCAGGGTCGAGCGTGGCGCAGGCATCGGTCGCCTGACGCCCGCCGGCCGGGGAGTTATCCGACCGTTACGACCGCCGCCCCCTCGTTCCTCGGCGCGATCGATACGTTTGAGGCAAGTCGGCGCGTCGCCGAAGCTTTCCGATCGAAGGAGACTCCGCCGATGCGGTTCCGTACAGCGCCTGTGATGTTCGCACTTGTCGCAACCCTGGCACTGGCCGCGTGTGCTTCCCCCGGAGCGGCCGAGACCAGCAGTACGTTCCGCCGTCGCCGACATCCTCGCTCCGACACCGACACCGACACCGACCGCCTCGGCCCCCGCAGTCGATCCTGCAGACATGTCGACGTGGACGATCACCGCCGACGCATCGGCCCGGTCGAGCGCGGAGCCGACTCCGCCCAGATCGTCGACGCCCTCAGCGCCTTCGAAGCGAACGAGATGTGCCCGGAATCGTGGACTCCAGCGCGACGCCAGCGCGGAGATCGTGATGAGCCTCGCCGACGACGGCAGATCAGCAAAGTCTGGTCACCGCATGGGGCAACGACGGTTCCGCCTCACCGATGACCGAGGCGGGCATCAGCCTCGGCTCGTCGATGGACGAACTGGGGCGGCATATCCCGACCTGTCGACCGTCGTGCAGCGTGGTGCCGACACGTCGGTCTACTCGTGCAGCCCACCCGAGGGGATGATCGACTTCGTCGTCGAGATGAGGTCGTCGCGTTGATCGGCGCATCGGACTCATCGATGACCCCGAAGGAATGGTGCGGCTGATCAGCCCTACGTTCTACGACGCGTCAATAGGCGACGCGTCGACGGCGCGGTCTCGGTGGTCGCCGTCGTCGCGAACGCGACCCTCGAGGTGACTCCCATCGGGCCGGGTGCGCTGCCGCAGCCCCGCCGCGGTGACGCGGCCGAGGTCGCCTTCGAGGCGAGCGCCGAGATGGTGCTCAGCGCGGCGGAGTTCCGCGACCTCATCTCGGGCGCACTCGAACCGGCCGCGGTGCAATTGCTCGCCGGCGAGCAGGAGGCGGTCGTGCGGTTCGCGCGCACGTTCCACATCGCCCCGGTCGGTCCGGCGCCAGACGACCGGTCGGGTCGAATGCGGCGCGGGCGTCCGTCGCCTGACGCCCGGGCGAGGAACACGCCGCCGCGCACCGCTCACGCGTGCCCGCGTTGCGCCTGACGCCAGGCCGCGCACGCCGCTGGGCGACTCACGCTCGCGCGACTCTCCCGCTCAGAAGCCGGCGGCCCATGGCGCGATATCGGCGTCATCGAGGATCCTCGGCCGGGGGATCACCGCGCGAGGATGCGCTCGTGCCCTGGTGCGCACCGGCGCCTCGCGGTCGAGCTGCGAACGGATGCTCGGGCTGACTTCGGTAGACGCGACCGGCGGGGGAGTCCCAACGAATGACGCCGCCGGGCTCCTGCGTCATTCGCCACCCGGTTCGATGCTTGAGCCGATGATGCTTGCGGCACAGGTGCGCGAGATTGTCGTGGCCGGTGTGCACCGTCGCGCGCCCAGTCGACGGTGTGATCGATGTCGCTCGCCACCGCGCGGCGACCGCATCCCGGAAAACGGCACCCGCCGTCGCGCACCCTGAGATAGCCGGCGAGATCGGCCGGCACCCGATAGGTGGTGCGGCCGTAGAGAGGTATGCACCGGTCTCGGGATGGGTGAGGATGCGCTGGAACGACGGCGCGTGCGCCGCGAGTTCGCGAGCGGTCTCGGCATCGATCGGGCCGTAGCCGTCGAGCTCGGCGGGTTCGTCGGAGTGACCGAGCAACGTCATCACTGGCACGGTGACGTAGACCCGCGGAATCACCCCGCCGAGCGGATGGCGCCGCGCGGCGATGGATCGGCACCGCCGGATGCGGCACCAGCGTCGGCGCTCGACCTGCTGCCCGACCGGGTTGCCGAGCAAGCAGGTCAGCCGCGATGTCGAGCGCCCGTTGCGCCGTCGTTCGCTCGTCGACGGATGCTGCGGCGAGGGCATCGAGCCGCGACCTGGATGGCCGTGGCACGCTCACCCTCGAGGTAGAGGCTGAGCCAGGCCATGCCGTCGGGCTCGGACTCGAGGCACACCCGCCGGTCGAGCGCATTGCGCGCCTGACGATGTTCGAGAGGCTCGTGCAGCAGGCGCTCGCGCAGACCGC
Organism: uncultured Actinomycetota bacterium; assembly: GCA_963836825.1. GTDB lineage: Bacteria > Actinomycetota > Actinomycetes > Actinomycetales > Microbacteriaceae > Agromyces. The sequence goes on along the minus strand of CAWILI010000028.1, from coordinate 30,993 downwards.
GCAGGCTGCGCCGCAGCGAGGCATTCGTCATGCGTGCTGCGCGATCGAGTGCCGTGGCCTCGAATTCGCCGACGAGCCGCTGCGGCATGCCCTGCGCCGCATCGATGATCGTGCGCGTGTGGGCGAGGCCGATCGCACCGCTCTCGAGCGCGTCGAGCGTGGCAGGCAGCGACCGAAGTCGCTCGGCGTCGGCGACCATCGCTCCCGCCTGTCGCTCATGCGCACCCAGAGCAGTCGCGAGCTCGGCGACGAACGCGCGCGTCGCCAGCTCGCGATCGGATCGAACTGCTGCCCTCATGCACCCGTTCGACCGCATGTGCATGTCCATGTGCTCGCTGGACGCGCCGGAGCTAGTTCGGCCTGCGCCGCGCGGATCGAGCCCTCGAGCGCCACGATCGCCTCGAGTTCGGCGTCGAGCGCCGTCTCAGCGGCTACCACCGGGTCGGCTGATCGCCACAATCGAGCACCCGTGGCACCCGTGGCGCCCTCGGAGCCCTCGGCGCCCGTCGCACCTTCGGCACGTTCCGCGTCGTCCGCCAATCCCGTCATGACCCCATTCGACCACGACCCACCGACATCGGATTCGGCGATGAAATCACCGATCAACGAACAAAAACCTGTGGAGAACGGCCCGAAATACGGCCCTGTTGAGGACGAGTCGCGGGATGGGTCTCGCTCACGTCGCCCGGTGTTATCCGAACGATACGACGACCGCCCCCTCGTTCGTCGGCGTGATCGATACGTTTGACGGAAGTCGGCGCCGCCGAAGCTCCCCAATCGAAGGAGACTCCGTAATGCGGTTCCGTACAGCGCCGGTGATGTTCGCAGTCGTCGTGACCTTGGCGCTCGCCGCGTGCGCGTCTCCGGGAGCGGCCGAAACCGACAGCACCGTTGCGCCGTCGCCGACATCCCCTCCGTCACCGACAGCGACACCCACCGCCTCGAGCCCCCGCAGTCGATCCCGCAGACATGTCGACGTGGACGATCACCGCCGCTGGAATCGGCCCGGTGGAGCGCGGCGCCGACTCCGCGCAGATCCTCGATGCCCTGGCGGCCTTCGAAGCGAACGAGATGTGTCCGGGAATCGTGGGGCTCCAGCGCGCCGCCAGTGCGGAGATCGTGATTAGCCTCGCCGATGACGGGCACATCAGCAAGGTCTGGGTCACCGCATGGGGAAACGACGGTTCCTCCTCGCCGCACGACTGAGGCGGGGATCAGCCTCGGCTCCTCGATGGACGAACTGGCGGCGGCATATCCCGACCTGTCGACCGTCGTGCAGCGTGGTGCCGACACGTGGGTCTACTCGATCCAGCCCGATACCGATGGCATGATCGACTTCGTCGTCGAAGAAGACGTGGTCGTGTCGATCGGCGCGTCGGATGGCTCGATGACCCCGAAGGAATGGTGCAGCTGACCCGCCTCACCGCGCGATGAACACCTTGCGCAGCGTCTCGCGCACGGTCCAGATGGTCTTCATGCCGGCCTCGAGACGCACGACCGAGCCGGGCGCGAGCACGATCGGCGAGGCGTGAGGATGCTCGAACTCGACGGTCGCCGCGCCTGAGAGCACGACGAACACCTCGTCGACCTCGACGTCGCGCATCGCGCCCGGCGTCATCTCCCATACCCCGATCTCGCCCGCGTCGGATGCGTCGAGGGCGACGTAGCCCGTGGCGGGCGAGCCGTCGACCACCTGGTCGGCCGGCACCGGCTCGTGCTCGAGCACCAGCCCCGCGGCATCCGTCACCGCACCGGCGATGAGGCGCACGGCGTCGCCTGACCGATCGAGCCCGGTGTCACTCATGAGTCGAACCCCAATCCGAGCGCATCGAGCGTCTTCAAGAGCAGGTTGCGCCTGCCCTGGTTGTGGTCGGCCCGGTCGAGCGACCACCGCGTCGCGTTGATGCCGATCGCCGCGACCGGCTCGGGCGGGAACGGCAGCGGGCGCTTGCGCACCATCTCGAGCGAGGTGCGCTCGTTGTCGCGCTGCTCGAGCAGGTCGAGCATGACCTCGGCGGCGAATCGCGTCGACGCCACACCGAGGCCGGTGAAGCCCGCCGCGTACGCGACACGGTCGTCGCGCGCAGTTCCGAAGAATGCCGTGAACTGCGTGCGCGTGTCGATGGCGCCGGCCCACTGGTGCGAGAAGCGCAGCCCCGCGAGCTGCGGGAACGTCGTGAAGAAGTGGCTCGCGAGCCGCTCGAACGCCGCGGGCCGCTGCTCGTACCGATCGCGCACGCGCCGACCGTAGTGGTACACCGCGTCGTAGCCGCCGAAGAGGATGCGGTTGTCGAGCGTCATGCGGTAGTAGTGGAACTGGTTCGCCATGTCGCCGATGCCCTGTCGGCGCGACCAGCCGATCGAGGCGAGCTGCTCTGCCGTGAGGGGTTCGGTCATGAGCGCGTAGTCGTAGACCGGCACCGTCATGAGCCGGTTGCGCTTGAGCAGTGAGGGGAACACGTTCGTCGCGAGCACGACGCGCGCGGCGTCGATGCGACCGACGTCGGTGACGAGGCTCGCCGCGCCCGTCGATCCGGGTGTCTCGAGGCGTCGCACCGGCGAGCGCTCGAAGATCTCGACCCCGAGCTCTTCGGCGACCCGCGCGAGCTCGGACGCGAGCTTCGCCGGGTGCAGGAGCGCGCTCGTGCGCGTGTTCCACACCGCACCGAGGTAGGTGGGCGAGGCGACCTCGGCCTGCACCGCCGCTTCGTCGAGCCACCGCAGCGAGTCGTCGCCGCGCGCGGCCGCGTCGGCCAGCGACTCCTCGAGCCACTCGAGCTGGTGCGGCTCGACCGCGACGTCGAGGGCGCCGTTGCGCTCGAACTCGAACGACATGCCCAGCTCGGCCCCGGCAGCCTCGATGGCGTCGAGGTTCTCGAGCCCGAGACGGTCGAGCGTGTCGAGCTCGTCGGGCCAGCGGGCGAGGCCGTTCTCGCGCCCGTGGGTGAGGCTCGCCTCGCAGAACCCGCCGTTTCGCCCCGACGCCGCCCACCCGATCGACTTCGCCTCGACGCAGGATGACGCGCGCATCGGGGTTGCGCCGCTTCGCGAGCACCGCGGTCCACAGGCCGGTGTAGCCGCCGCCGACGATGGCGAGATCGGCGACGTGGTTGTGGGTGAGCACGCGCCGCGACGCTCGGCCGCCGTGCGCGGCGAGGTCGTCGAGCCAGAACACCGATTGGCGGGTGTCGGCGAGGGCGTGCTGCACGACGGATGCCGGCGGCCGGCGTCGTTCGAAGACGGTGGTTGCCACGAGATCACTCCGATGCGTTCGGTGCTCCCATCCTCCCGCGCGGCGCGTGCCCGGCGCCAGCGCGCCGTGTCCCGACATCCGCTCGCCGTCATACAGAGCGCACGGATGTCGCGTGCGAACGGATGCCGAAACCCGCTCAGCGTCGGTCGTGGCCGATCACACGAAGCCGAACACCGGGGGAAGGCGAACACGAGGATCGCCGCCCAGCCGAGGTACACCGGCAGGTAACCGGTCTGCCAGCGCTCGATGCCGTCGAATGGCACGCGCCGGCGCACGAAGCCCACCTGCAGCCACGTCGCCCATGCGAGGTTCGCGAGGAGGATGACGTTCAGCAGGAGCGAGGCCGTCTTGTTCGCGCTGAACCCGAACTCGCCGGTGCGGGCGATCATCGCGACGAGCACGATGACGTCGACGACGAGCGCGGCCGCGAGCATGAGCACCTGCAGGCGATCGAACCAGCCGGGGGAAGCGCGGGGTCGCGCGCCGAGATCGCGTACACGAGGAGCGCGACGACCACGACGAGCACGAGGTCGAAGGCGATGAGCAGTTCGCGGCTGCCGTCGACGAGGTTCCATTGCATGACGGACGCCACGATGAGCGCGAGCATCATGAGCGTGAAGAGCGGGGTGAACACCTTCGTGAGCACCGGGGCGATGTTCTCGATGACGCGCTGCTTCGCGCCCACCAGCCAGGCCGAGACCAGCACGGCGCCCGCCGCCCCGCACGGCAGCACCCACTCGCCGATGAACGGCATGATGTCGACCTGGATCGACGCGAACACGGCGACGGTGAGCCCGCTCAGGGCGCCGCCCACGATCGCGATGAGCACGTAGTAGACGAGCCACTCGCCGCTGAAGCGCAGGAAGTCCATCCGGGTGCGGTCGCTCCGCCAGACGCCGCCGGCGTCGACGATGCCCGTGACGAGCCAGAGTGCGACGATCGAGCCGAGGGTCGCGAGCACGGCGGTCGCGGAGTTCTCCATCGCGACCTCGACGCTCGAGGACCCTCCGTCGAACGGGTAGAGGTTCAGGGCGAGTGCCACGGCGGCGAACGCCGCGGCGACGCCGAGGAGCGTGCCGGCAGGCGGCCGCCGCCGCCAGGCGAACCACGCGGCCAGGAACGGCAGCACCAGGACGGCGATGTTCCGGAAGACGAGTTCGGGCTCGCCGGTGAGGAGCTCGGTCGCCTTCACGGCGATGCCGGCGCCGACGCCGAGCAGGAGGGCGACCGCGAGCCCGTTGGCGCGGCGCGCGAACGGGACCGTGCCGTTCGCGGCATCCGCGCCCTCGGCGTCGGACGAGTCGTGGAGCACGAGCTGCTTCCAGAGCCGGCCCGAGTGCTCGGCGGCGTACTCGCGCGAGAGCTCGTCCATGCTGCCGAGGCGCTTGACCGCGATGAGGAACGCCTCGTCGTCGGTGAGCCCTGCGGCCACGAGGGCGTCGACACGATCGCGGAGATGCGATTCGAGTTCGTCGACGTCGCGAATGCTCAGGGCGTCGCGGCGCTCCATCCAGTCGCGCCACGAGGCGATGAGCTCGTCGAGGGCGGGGGCCTTCTCAGTCGTCATCGCTCAGCCCAGTCCGAGTGCCAGCCGCGGCTGCCGGTGGTCGGGGCCGCCGGGCCAGACCTGGTCGAGCACCCCGCCGACGATCGACCACTGCCGGCGATGGTCGGCGAGCGTCGACGCGCCCTGCTCGCTCAGGCGATAGTGCTTGCGCGGCCGGCCGCCGGGCGACTGCCGCCATTCGGAGTCGACGTGGCCGAGTCGCTCGAGCCGGTGCAGCAGGGGGTAGAGCATGCCGTCGCTCCACTCGAGCTCACCGCCCGAGAGCTCGGCGACCCGCTGCAGGATCGCGTAGCCGTACGACTCGCCCTCGGCGAGGATGCCGAGGACCACCGGGGTGGCCGCCGCGGCCACCAGGTCCTTGCCGATGCGCATGCGACCTCCGATCGTGCCGTCGCGGATATCTCTCGCGTCGCTGGATACCTAGAACAACAAGGTACGTAGATCTGCAAGGTATCACTGCGGCGCAGTTCGCGCCACCCGCGTTCGGCACGGGACTCAGCGCGGCGCGTGCGCCTCGAGGAACTGGTACACCTCGGTCTGGTCGACGCCCGGGAACGTGCCCGTCGGCAGGGCCGCGAGCAGGCTCGTGGGCGTGCGAGCGGCCGGCCACGAGGCATCCGCCCACTTCTCGGCAAGCGCACCCGGCGCCTGCCGGCAGCACGACTCGTCGGGGCAGCGTGACACCGCACGATGCGGTGTCTCGCGCCCGCGGAACCACTTCACGTGCTCGAACGGCACGCCCACCGACACCGAGTACTCGCCCTCTTTGGCCTTCTCGATGCGCGACGTGCACCAGAACGTGCCCGAGGGGGTGTCGGTGTACTGGTACCAGGGGCTGAACCGGTCTTCGACGTCGAACACGGTGCGGGCCGTCCAGTTGCGGCACATCGTCGTGCCCTCGACCGCACCGAGCGCGTCGGACGGGAACCGCACGCGGTCGTTCTCGTACGCCTTGATGATCGTGCCCGACTCGTGCACCTTGGTGAAGTGCACGGGGATGTCGAGGCGCGCGGTCGCGAGGTTCGTGAACCGGTGCGCGGCGGTCTCGTACGACACGGCGAACGCGTCGCGCAGCTCCTCCATCGAGATGCGCCGCAGGTTCTTGGCCTCGCTGAGGAACCGCACCGCGGCCTGCTCGGGCAGCAGGATCGCGGCGGTGAGGTAGTTGGTCTCGATGCGCTGGCGCAGGAAGTCGGCGTAGTTGCGCGGCTCGTCGTGGTCGAGCAGGTGGCTCGAGAGCGCCTGCAGGATGGGGGAGCGCGAGTCGCGCGACGGCGACTGCTGCGTGGGCAGGTAGATGCGGCCGTTGCGCTTGTCGGTCACCGAGCGCGTCGAGTGCGGCAGGTCGCCGACGTAGTGCAGCGAGTAGCCGAGGTGGCTCGCCATGTCGGCGACGAGCTGGTGCGACACCGGGCCGCCCGTGTGTCCGACGGCCTCGAGCAGCTCGGCCGCCTTCGCCTCGAGCTCGGGGTAGAAGTTGTCGCGGGCGCGCATCTCGGCGCGCAGCTCGGCGTTCGCCCGCCGCGCCTCCTCGGGCGTCGCCGCGCGTTCGCGGTGCAGGCGGTCGATCTCGTGGTGCAGGGCGAGGATCGTCTCGAGGGTCTGGTCGCTCATGGTCTTCGCGACGCGGAACGGCTCGAGCCCGAGTGCCTGGAACACCGGCCCGCGTTGCGCGCGCTCGACGGCGATCTCGAGTGCCGCGCGTTCGGACGGGGCGTCGGGCCGAAGCAGCTCGTCGACGGTGGTGCCGAGCGCCAGCGCGATCGTGCGCAGCATCGAGAGGCGCGGCTCGCGCTTGCCGTTCTCGATCGCGCTCACCTGCGACGGCGCCCGGTCGATCGCCGCGGCGAGCTCGCCGAGGGTCATGCCGCGGGCGGTGCGACGCTCGCGGATGCGCCGGCCGAGCGTGAGCGCGTCGACCCCGTCGACCGGTTCTGCCGGTGCGATCGGGGTGGGCTGGGCGCTTCGATCCGCGGTGATCATCTCTTGATGGTCACACGAGCGAGCGGATGCCGCAAACGGAACAATCACGAGAATTCCGCGCTGTGCGTCATCCGTTGCGTGAGATGCGGCTTTCGAGCGCAGCGTTGCGCGGAAGAATCCGGCTCTGTTCGCGTCCGCGTAGCCGGCAGTTCGCCGCACCGCGAGCCTCACGCGGTCAGCGCCGGCTTCAACTCTCGCGCGAAGATCCATGAGCCGTCGGGGTCCGGTCCGCTGTTCGTGAGCACGACGTGGTCGTAGCCGACGCGTTCGTACTCGCGGATCGCCTCGAGGTGCTTGCGGCTCCGGGCCCGCACGGCATCGCTGCGCGACATCCTCCGGCCGCACCACCGCTCGAGGCGGCCTCGAAGTTGGCCGGGTTCGGCAGCTCGCTCATGACCTTCCAACCGGTCAGCGACCAGCGGCTCGACTCGAACGCGGCTTGCACCGCGGCTTCCTCGGTCTCGCGCCCACGCCAGACCGACCTCACCGTAGGTCGGTCCGTCCCGCCGGCGCCGCGATACGCCTCGAACAGCTCGGCCTTCGCTCGGTGCCGAACATGCCGTCGCCGAGCTCGCGGCCAGCTTCGCGGCATCCGGACCGCCGCCGCCACCGCGATGACGGGCAGCTCGTCGGGCAGGTCGAAGACGCGCGCGTCCTCGAGGTCGAGGTACTCGCCGCGATACGACCGATACCCGCCCTGCCACAGCAGGCGGATGATCTCGAGCGCCTCGCTCAGCATGCCCTGGCGCTCAGCCACCGCCGGGAAGCCGCGGCCGACGACGTGCTCGTTGAGCCGCTCGCCCGAGCCGACGCCGAGCGTGAACCGCCCGTCGCAGACGATCGCGAGGTCGCGGCGGCTTGCGCGACGATCGCCGCGTGGTACCGCACCGTCGGGCAGGTCACGCCGGTGGCGAGGCCGACCGAGTCGGTCGCTCGCCGCGATCGCCCCGAGCACCGTCCACGCGAAGGGCGAGTGGCCCTGCGAGTCGAGCCACGGGTGGTAATGGTCGCTGATCTCCACGAAATCGAATCCGGATGCCTCGGCGAGCACCGCCTGGCGCACCAGTTCCTTCGGGCCGAAGCCCTCGGACCACAGCTTGTAGCCGTACCGCATGTGATCCCCTTCGACGTCACGACGTTACGCGGGCACCGTCGACCGCGGAAGGCGGTTGCGCCTGCCGCGGGCTGCAATGCCCGATCGCGGTCGCGGCGGCTTCGCGTTCAGCGGGTCGAGAGCGGCATGACGACCTCGTCGAGCACGCGGTCGATGAACGCCTCGTCGACGGGGTCGCCCGTGATCAGCAGCCGGTGCCAGAGCACGGCCTGACCGAGTTCGCTCACGATGTCGACCTCCAGACTCGGGGTCGACCTCGCCTCGGGCGGCGGCGCGCCGGTAGATCTCGCGCATCGCGTCACGTCGCCACGCGATGACCCCGCCGCGGAAGTCGCGGGCGAACTCCGCGTCGTGCGCCATCACGCCGATGAGCACGGGGTAAAGCCGCGCGGCCGGCGTGTCGAACGATGCCGCCCACTGCGTGAGCACCGCCCGGATGTCGCCACGCAGCGTTCCCGTGTCGGGCGCGGCGATGAGCGACTGGGCGCTGGTGAGCAGCGCCGACCGCACGAGTGCGGCACTGTCGGGCCAGCGCCGGTACAGCACCGGCTTCGACGTTCCGATGCGTTCGGCGACGGCCTCCATCGTGACGGCCGCCGGCCCGCCCTCGATGAGGAGCTCGAGCGCGGCCGCGTGGGCCGCCGCTTCGACCTGGGCGCCGGAGCGCCGGGTCGGGCGTGCGGTCGTGGGCTCGTGGCGGTTCATCGGGAGATTCTCGCAGAGGGTTGCGAAGCGTTCATGGAGGGGCGTATCTTGACCATAAGATACGGTACCGTATCTAAGCGACGAAGTGAGGGAATCCATGCACGCGATCGTGATCGGCGCCGGAATCGGCGGACTCGCCACCGCCGGCGCACTCCGAAGCCACGGCCACGAGGTCACGGTGATCGAGCGCTCCGCGACCATCGAGCCGATCGGGGCGGGCATCTCGATCTTCGCCAACGGCTTCCGCGCGCTCGACGAGCTCGGGGCGGCTGACTCCCTCCGGCATCCGGTCGATCCCTCGCTGCGCACGCTGCAACGCACACCCGGCGGCGGCGTGCTCGCCGAGCTGCCGCGCGACCCGTCGCACGAGTTCGGGGTGATGCACCGCGCCGACCTGCAGCGGGCCCTGCTCGAGCGAGCGTCGGGGGCCCGGCTGCTCCTCGGCGTCGGCGCGCGCGTGCAGGGCGCCTCGGGAGCGGTGGCCGCTCAGCCGGCTGCCGACCCGAGTGCCGCCGACGAGCTGCTCTCGGGCGACCTGGTCGTCATCGCCGACGGCATCCGCAGCCGCAACCGCGCGGCGGTCACCACCGAGCCCGGGCGCGCGCTACTCGGGCTACTCGGCGTGGCGGGCCGTGACGCGGCATCCGGTCGACCTGTCGGATGCCGCGGGCGAGACCTGGGGGTTCCGCGAACGCTTCGGCTTCGCCCCGCTGCCCGACGGTCGCGTCTACTGGTTCGGCGTCGCGAGCCTGCCCGAGGGCACGCGGTTCGACGACGAGTTCGCCGAGGTGCGGCGCCGGTTCGAGGCGTGGCACGCCCCGATCCCCGCGCTGCTCGACGCGACCGACCCGGCGTCGGTGCTGCGACACGACATCCACGACCTCGCCCGACCCCTGCGCACCTTCACGCGGGGCCGATGCGTGCTCGTCGGCGACGCCGCGCACGCGATGACGCCCGACCTCGGGCAGGGTGGCGGCCAGGCGCTCGAAGACGCGGCGACGCTCGGCAATCTCGTCGCCGACGGTGCAGACCTCGATGCGGCGCTGGATGCCTACGACCGGCTGCGGCGGCCTCGCACGCAGTCGATCGCGCGCCGCGCCCGATCGATGGGCCGCATGGCCCACGTCGGCTGGCGGCCGGCGGCGGCGCTGCGGGACGCGGCGATCCGGATGACTCCTGCCTCGGTTCTCGCTCGGACCGCGGCGGCCGTCGGGGAGTGGGAACCGCCGGCGCGGCTCGTCACCGCGTGAGCTCAGTGCAGTGAGATCGCGGCGGAGCACGCGACTCGACCAGCCGAGCTCGGTCCCGTGGTTGACAGCGCCGCGTGGTCGTGTCATCCATTGACTCATGGCGACCCTGTCGCAGACCACCGAGGATCCCGACGACCTGCTCGAGCGCGCGCAGCGGGCCTTCCGTACCGGCGACGCACTCGGCGCTATGGTCGCTCTGCGAGCGCGCCGCCGAGATCGGGCGGGAACGCGGTGACGCGACGGTCATCGCGCGAGCCGCGCTCGTCGTGCGAGGGCTCGCGATCGGGCCGGTGGTGGCACGAGTGAACTCGCTCTGCCGCGAGGCGCTCGCCGCGTCTCGGCGATGACGACGACTCGGTGCTGCGGGCGCGGGTCAACGCGCAGCTCGCGGCGACGACCGATCTCTGGGGAGCGCTGCCCGACGGCCATCCGGCGAGTGCTGCGCTCGCTCGCGCCGAGGCGAGCGGCGACCCTGAGGCCGTGCTGCTCGCGTTGCATGCCCAGCGAGCGGCGATCGGAGACCCGGCGAACGCGCGGGCGTGGATCGACATCGGCGGCAGGTCATCGAACTCGGCCTCACGATCGGCGAACTCGACGAGATCGCCTGGGGCCGATTCTGTCGCGCCGACGCCTACTGGATCCTCGGCGATCGCGTCGGCCTCGAGAACGAGATGCGTGCGCTCGGCGCGGAGTTGCGGCCCGAACACGACCCCACGAGCGTGTGGCGGCTCACCCTTCTGCGCGCGTGCCTCGCCCTGCACGACGGCGAGTTCGAGCGTGCCCGGCGATTCGCCGACCGTGCGATCGCACACGCCCGCGCGGTCGGCCTCGGCGACGCCGAGTTCTTCGACGTGGTGTTCCGCACGCACCTCACGGTGTGGGCGGGTCCCGACGCGTCGGTCGACGCGCGAAGCGAGCGCTTCATCGACGAGGTGATCTCGTCGGGCTTCTTCCTCGTACGTTTCTGGCGCGTGGCGTTCCTCACCCAACGCGGTCGCGACGACGAGGCCGAGCGCGAGTGGCGCCTCGTGCGCGGCCACCTCGACGAGGTGCCCGAGTTCGCTCCCGAGTTCATCATCAACCTCGCCGGATGCGTGGCGATCTGCGTACGCGTGGGCGACCTCGAGTCCGCGCGGTACCTGTACACCGAGCTCCTGCCATTCGCCGACATGCAGGTGACCGGTCTCGCCCAAACGCCATCCATGGGGCCGGCGGCGCTCTACCTCAGTGATCTCGCGGAGCTCCTCGGTGACGCCGAGTCGGCCGAGGATCATGCGCGCGAGGCGCTGGCATCCGCGATCTCGATGGCGTCTCCGCCGTTCGAGGCGCACGCCCTGCTGCGACTCGCGCGACTCGCTCGGCGCCGCTCGCAGCGCGATGCCCCGAGCGTCGAGGCGCGCGAGTACGCGGCGAGGGCGCGCGCGATCGCCGAGCGGCTCGGCTGGCAGATGTTCCTGCCGATGATCGACGCCGTCGTCGGCGTCGAAGACCACGGCGGACTGTCGAGTCGCGAGTTCGAGATCGCGGGCCTCGTCGCGGCCGGACGGAGCAACCGGCAGATCGCGACCGAGCTGTTCCTCTCGGAGCGCACCGTCGAAACGCACGTGCGCCACGTCTTCGCCAAGCTGGAGTGCGCATCGCGGGTCGAAGTCGCGCTGTGGTACACGACGCGCGGTCGGCAGGTGCACTGAGCGTACGCACGATACGTGGTGCGCTGTGCGTACTGGCACGGATGTCGCGACATCCGTGCTCGTTCGTATCGTGCGGTCATGACTGAAATCGCCGTTCCCCGCACCACCGCCTCGCTCACGCGCGTCGCCGGCGTCGCGACCATCATCGGAGCCGCTACCGGCATCATCGGCGCGCTCTTGCTGGTGCTCGCGCCACCGGTCGTCGCCACCGACGTGTTCAGCTACCCCCTCGATGCACCCGGCCGCGCCATCGCCCAACTGTCGTTCTTCCTCAACCACGTCCTGCTCGCGCTCGGCCTCATCGCCCTCGCGCTCTCACCGGCGTCCCGCGCCCTACCCGGTCGACTCGGCGCCTGATCGCGCTCGGGGCGATGACCCTGCTCTCGGTCTGCGAGCTCTGGGCGATCGCCCTCGCCGAAGCGACCTACCCGTCGCCCGAGACGGCACCCATCGACGCAGCGTACGGCATCGCCTCGATCGGGCTCGGCATCGGCCTCGTGCTCGCCGGCATCGGCGTGGCACGCACCAGGCTCTGGACCGGCTGGGCGCGATGGGTCGTGCTCGTGCTCGGCGCCATGGTGTTCGTCGTCGTCACGCCGGGGCTCATGCTCGGATTCGTGGGCGGTCGCCTCGCGCTCGCCACGTGGATGGTGGCGTGGGTGTTCTTCGGCGTCGCGCTGCTGCGCGATGGCGAGCGGGTCGACCGCTGACCTTCCGAAGGGCCGAGCGTGCGCCATATGCTGGCCCACGAGACGACCCCAGCGAAGGGCGGAGCCATGGCCGAGGGCGCACCGACGGCGATCTCACGGGCTGGAAGGACTACCGCCCCCATCGCTCTCGACCGGCTGCGACACCCGTGCCTCGAGCGCGGCGACGGGCCGGGCGTGATCGTGCTGCACGAGTTTCCCGGCATCACGCCCGAAGTGCTCGCGTTCTCGAACCACCTCGTCGAGAACGGCTTCACTGTCGTGATGCCGTCGTTCTTCGGCACGCCGGGCGACGCGCCCGACGCGTCGGCGAGACCGTTCGCGATCGGGGTCTCGCTCTGCGTGAGCTCCGAGTTCCACGCGTTCGCCTTCAACAAGCAGCGGCCGGTCACCACGTTTCTGCACGCACTCGCCGACGACCTCGCCGCCCGCAACACGGGGCGAGGGGTCGGCGTCATCGGCATGTGCTTCACGGGAGGATTCGCGCTCGCGGCGACCGTGCGAGCGACCGAGTGCGAGCAACGGTCGTGAGCCAGCCGTCGATCCCGGTGCCGATCGTTCGCCGGGCGGATGCAACCCGGGAATCTCCAAGGCGGAACTCGACAGGCTCGCACGCCGCACGTGCGAAGACGGGCCCTGCGTGCTCGGCCTGCGATTCAGCAGACGACCCGATCTCGCCGAAGGTCGCTTCAAGACCCTCGAGAAGCGACTGGGCAGCGCCTTCAAGGCATTCCCGATCGATTCAGGTCGCGGTCGCGAACCCGGCGTCAGGCGGTGGCACACTCGGTGCTCACCACCGAACTGCGGGAGAACCCGCCGAACGAGGCCTATGAGCGGCGAGAGAAGGTCGTCGAGTTCCTCACGAAGCGGCTGACCTGAGCACGTGAGCCCCGGGGTGGCCGCGCGACGGTCACCCGATCGCGGCGCGCTCCTCGCCGAGCATGTCGAGGTAGTGCACGTTCGTCATGACCCCGAGCACGTTGCCGAACGGGTCGATCACCGACGCGGTGACGAAGCCCGGGCCGTGCTCGGTGATGGGCATGAACGGCGTCGCGCCCAGCTCGATCAGCCGTGCGACGGTCGCCTCGAGGTCGTCGACATGCCAGTGCACGATCGCTCCCGCAGGCGTGCCCGACCCTGCCAGCCCGCTCGGGGCGAAGCGACGGTCGATGAAGCCGAGCTCCTGCTGGTGGTCGCCGATGCGGAACTCGACGTAGGCGGCGCGTCCGTCGGGGCCGGGACGGTTGAAGTACGGCTCGATGCCGAGCACCTGCGAGTACCAGGCGGCGGCCGCGGCCGGGTCGTCGACGTAGCAGTTCACGGTGGCGATGCCTCGGAGCATGATCTCTTCTTCCGTTCGTTCGGCGACCCGATGTCGCCTCTGAAATCAGGATGCCGCACAGAAGTGCTCACCTTCTGACTACTTTTTCGCGGAGAATGGGAACATGCGCGCAGATCGTCTCGTGGCCACCCTGCTGCTGATGCAGGCCCGGGGTCGGGTCACTGCGCGCCAGCTCGCCGATGAGCTCGAGATCTCGGTCGCGACGGCCCGCCGTGACCTCGAGGCGCTCTCGGCCGCGGGGGTGCCGGTGTACCCGCAGCCGGGGCGCGGAGGCGGGTGGCAGCTCCTCGGTGAGGGGCGAACCGACCTGAGCGGTTTCACCGCCTCCGAGGCGAGGGCGCTGTTCCTGCTCCTCGGTCCCCGCGCGGGCGAGTCCGCCGCGGCGGCCTCGGCACTGCGAAAGGTGATGAGGGCGCTGCCGCCGACCTTCCGCGCCGATGCCGAGGCCGCGGCCGACGCGGTCGTCGTCGAGGCCGGAGGCTGGGGAGCGCCCGCGTCGACGCCCGCCGAGGTGCACGTCCTGCAGCACGCGGTCGTCGAGCGTCGCATCGTCGGGTTCACCTACGCCGCGTGGGGTCGGGAGCCCGCCGATCGCATCGTGCGACCCCTCGGCCTCGTCGACAAGGCCGGCCGCTGGTACCTCGTCGCCGACACCGATCGCGGGCTTCGCAGCTACCGCGTCGATCGCATGTCCGACGTCGAACCGCGCGACGATCGGTTCGACCCGCCACCCGACTTCGACCTCGACGCGGCATGGGCGCGACTCGCAACCGAGATCCAGCAGACCCGGGCACGCACCACGGCGACCGTACTCGTCGACCCGGCGGTCGAAGACGAGTTCCGTGGCTGGGTCGGCCAGACCGAGGTGCTGGGGGCGGCCGACGACGGGCGCACGATCGTGCGCGTCGCCGGCCAGACCGACGCGGTGCTCGCCCGACGCCTCGCGGCATGGGGCGGCGAAGCCGAGGTCGTCGAGCCTCCGGCAGTGCGTCGGCTGCTCGCGGAGCACGGGGCCGCGCTCACGGCGCGCTACGGCGTCGCCGACCCGGAGCGCGGCGGGCGCTCGTAGACCTGACTCGGATCGTCGTCGTCCTCACCGCGCGTTGCGTGTCTCGTCGGAAACGTCGACCCAGATCGGCGGGTGCGGCATCCGATGTTCTCGGTACAGCTTCTCCGCGAAGGGCGCCCAGACGATCACCGCGACGCCGGCGCCCACGAGCATGCCGCCGATGGTGTCGGAGATCCAGTGCGCGCCGAGGTACGTGCGGCTGAGCATCATGAGCACCGTGTAGACGGCGCCGGCGACCCAGACCCAGGTGCGCATGAAGATGATGCCGAGTGCGGTCGCGACGAGCGCGGCATTGGAGCTGTGCCCCGACGGGAACGAGCCGAAATCGGGATTCACGAGGATGTCCTCGGGCCGCTCACGGCCGACGAGCACCTTGATGAGCCGCGTGACCGCCGCGCTCGCGATCGCCGCGATCACGTAGTAGAGGGCGCCCCACGGCCGGCGGAAGAGCAGCAGGGCGCCGATGATGACCGCCGGCACGACCAGGTTCGACAGGATGCCTCCGCCGACGGCGTTGAACACGAGTGCGGGCACGGTGAGCCAGTCGGCGCGGCTTGCCACCAGGCCGGCCATGAACTCGACCTCGAACCCGAACGGCTTGTCGCTCTCGCGGTAGAAGATCACGAGCGCGAGCATGACGACCAGTGCGAGCGCGGCGGCGCCCGAGACGACCGGCCAGAACCGTGCGACGCCCACCGGCGCAGGCGCCGAGTTCGGGCTCTCGCCCGCTGCGGCCGCCGGAGCAGGCTGCTCGTCTTCGCTACCCGACACTCCCGTCCTCCTCCCGGGTCGCCTCCGAGGCGTCGACCTCGGAGGGCGTGCCGACCCGCACCGTGCGCCACGTGTCGACGGCGATCACGAGGCCGAGCACGACGAGCGAGAGGGCGATCGAGGCGAGCGCATCGGTCGCCCAGTGGTAGCCGAGGTAGATGCGGCAGGCCGCGGTCAGCAGCACGATGCCGGATGCCGCGACGAACGCCAGCACCATGATCACGGGCCTGCGATGCCGCGAGAACACGAGGTACGTCGTGATGAAGAGGAAGTCGGCCACGCCCATCACGTGTCCCGAGGGGAACGACGAGGTGTGGTCGATCTCCAGCATCATGTCGCCGATCGGCGGGCGCTCGCGGGCGATCACCGGCGCGAGCACCTGCACGATGACCAGGCCGAGGAGCATGCCGCCCGCGAGGAGCAGGGGGCGCCACGCGTGCTTCGCGACGAGGCTCCAGGTCACGATGGTGACGAGGATGATGATCGGCATCACGATCGGACCGAACACGAACGCGATGACGGTCATGACGGTGGTCAGCCAGTCGGACTGGCCGGTCTCGAGCCAGTGTTCGACGGGCGCGTCGACGGCGGAGATGTCGTCGGCCTCGAGCACCGAGTCGAAGATGAAGAGGAACGCCGTGAGGCCTGCCACGATGAGCAGGATCGCGACGATGTAGAGGTTGCGCTTGGCGGATGCCGGGACGACGCGCTCCTCGACGAGGAACTTCTCGTGGAAGCGCCGCAGCCGCCCGGGTCTCTCCGTCGTCTCGGTCACCGATGCGCCCTTCCGCCGGCACCCGAGTGGGTGGGGCCCTTCCACAGTACGACCGGGCCCGCGATGTCCGAAGCCGACGCCGGGGCATTGCACACCACGGCCCGAACGTGCTAGCGGAGACCTACGCGTCGCGTGAGGCGTAGACCCGCTCGCCCTCGACGAAGGTCTGCAGCACCCGGGTCGCGCCGATCTCGGATCGGCGGGCGCCGCGAACGGGTCGCGATCGAGCACGACGAGGTCGGCGAGCTTGCCGGCCGCGATCGTGCCGGTGTCGTCGAGGTGGTTCACGAACGCCGAGCCCGCCGTGTAGGCCGTGAGCGACGTGGCGAGGTCGATCGCCTGCTCGGGCAGGAACGCCTCGTACTCGCCCTCCTCGTGCCCGGGCGCCGCCGTGCGGTTCACGGCCACGTGGATCGCGGCGAGCGGGTCGGGAGTCGACACCGACCAGTCGCTGCCGGCCGCGAGCACGGCGCCCGAGCGCAGCAGGTCGCCGAACGGGTACTGCCACGCGTCGCGCGGCGAGCCGAGGAACGGCAGGGTCAGCTCGACCATCTGCGGTTCGAGCGCCGCCCACAGCGACTGCATGTTCGCCACGACGCCGAGCTCGCGGAAGCGTGCGATGTCGTCGGGATGCACGACCTGGATGTGCGCGATGTGGTGGCGGCGGTCGTTGCGCCCGTTCGCGCGCGATCGCATGCTGCGACCGCGTCGAGGCACTCGCGCACTGCGCGGTCGCCGATCGCGTGGAAGTGCAGCTGGAAGCCGAGCGGCGTCGAGCAGCGGCGCGGCCTCGTTCAGGAGCTCGGGCGGCACGAACGAGATGCCCGAGTTGTCGGTGGGGTGCCCGTGCCCGTCGCGGTACGGCTCGAGCATCGCCGCCGTGAAGTTCTCGGCCACGCCGTCCTGCATGACCTTGATGCTCGTGGCGGCGAAGCGGCCGCCGCGGTAGCGCTCGCGCCGCTCGACGAGCGAGTCGATCTGCTCGAGCCCGGCGGTGCGGTCCCACCAGAGCGCGCCGACCACGCGGGCGGTGAGCTTGCCGGATGCCGCGGCGGCGAGGTAGGCCGGGCCCGGATCGCCCGCGTCGCCGTAGCTGCCGACGATCGCGTCCTGCCAGGCGGTCACCCCGTAGGAGTGCAGGTACTGCTGGCCGAGCAGCAGCGCCTCGGTGAGCGTCTCGAGGCTCGTCTCGGGAAGGTGCCGGTTCACGAGCGACATCGCGCCCTCGTGCAGCGTGCCGGTCGGGTTGCCGTCGGCGTCGCGCTCGATGCGCCCGTCGGCGGGGTCGGGGGTGTTGCGGTCGATGCCCGCGAGGCGCAGCGCCGCGGAGTTGACCCACGCGCCGTGCCCGTCGCGGTTCGGCAGGAACGCCGGCCGATCGGGCACGACGCGGTCGAGCGCCGCCGCCGTCGGCGTGCCGCCCGGGAACGCCGACATCTGCCAGCCGCCGCCGAGCACCCACTCGTCGTCGGCGATGCTGCGCGCGCGTACTCGCCGATGCGCTCGAGGTACTCGCGCTCGGTGCCGAACGGCGCCAGGTCGCAGCGCAGCAGGTCGAGGCCGCCCCAGACGGGATGCACGTGCGCGTCCTGGAAGCCGGGCAGGAGCATCCGACCGGCGCAGGTCGACGACCTCGGTCGACGAGCCGATGAGCTCGCGCACGTCGTCGTCGGCGCCGACGGCGACGATGCGGCCGTCGCGCACGGCGACCGCGCTCGCGCGCGAGCGCACGGTGTTCGCGGTGAAGACGGGGCCGCCGGTGAAGACGAGATCGGCGTGGGGCATGGCGTGACAGTCCTTCGGGTAGGCGGGTGATGGCGCGGGCGACGACGGGTGGGTCAGTTGCCGGTCATCGTGCGGGCGATCTGCGTCGCCGAA
This sequence comes from uncultured Actinomycetota bacterium, assembly GCA_963836825.1. Classification (GTDB taxonomy): domain Bacteria; phylum Actinomycetota; class Actinomycetes; order Actinomycetales; family Microbacteriaceae; genus Agromyces. The sequence continues at coordinate 12,888 of CAWILI010000028.1, read as the reverse complement.
TCGCCGGCACGCCTGAGCACCAACGCGACCAGCGCGAGCGCGACGAGCGTGAGCGCGAGCATGATCGTCGACACGGCGGCGATCTCGGGCCGCAGCCCCGATGCGCAGCGCGCTCAGCACGTAGACGGGCCACGGCGTCGTGCCCGACACCTGCACGAACGCCGCGATGACGGTGTTGTCGAGGCTCAGCGTGAACGACAGCAGGAACCCGGCGAGCACCGCCGGCATGGCCAGCGGCAGGGTCACGCGACGGAACGTCGTGAACGGCTTCGCGTAGAGATCGGCGGATGCCTCTTCGAGTTGCGCGTCGAGGCCGACGAGCCGCGCGCGCACGATGTACGCGACCACGGCGACGGCGAACAGCGAGTGGCCGACCACGAGGCGCACGATGCCGTCGTTGAAGATCGCCAATCCGAGGTCCTGTCCGAGGAACACGAGCCACGGCAGCAGCGCCACCGCGTCGACGATCTCGGGGGTCACCGACACGAGCAGCAGCAGGCCGATGAACCAGACGACCCACTTGCCCGGGCGGCGGGCCATCGCGATGCCGGCGAGCGTGCCGAGCGCGGTCGCGACGACGGCCGCGATCGCGCCGGTCTGGATCGAGACCCACACCGCGTCGCGGATCGCGGGCTTCTCGACGATCGCGAGGAACGACGTCGAAGCCGAAGCGATCCCACGAGACCAGCAGGCGACCGACGTTGAACGAGGAGACGATGATCACGATGATCGGCGCGAAGAGGAACGCGAAGACCAGCGATGCTCCACACCGTCAACGAGACGTCCGACCAGGAGATCGTCTTCATGCGGGCACCTCCTGCGTTCGCGCGCGGCTCAGTCGTGCCGCGCGTCACCGGTTCCGGGGGCGACGTCGGAGTGGGCGGATCGCCCAGCACGAGTCGGTTGCGGGCGCGGAACGGCAGCGAGACGAGCCACAGCGATCACCGCGCCCACGCCCACCGTCGCCATGATCACGAGGATGAGCAGCACCGCCATCGCCGAGCCGAGCGCCCAGTTCTGCGCGGTCTGGAACTGGCTCGCGACGAGCTGGCCGACCATGTTGCCCTTCGCGCCGCCGAGCACGGTCGCGGTGATGTAGTCGCCCATGAGCGGGATGAACACCAGCAGCACGCCCGCGATGATGCCCGGGCCGGCGAGCGGCAGCGTGACCCGGAAGAACGTCGTCCAGCGGCCCGCACCGAGGTCCTTCGACGCCTCGCGCAGCGGCCCGTCCGACCCGGTCGAACGCCACGAACAGCGGCAGGATCATGAGCGGCAGGTAGTTGTAGACCACGCCGATGAGCACCGCGGTGCGCGTGTACAGGATGTCGAGCGGGCCGTCGATGAGCCCGACATCCTGCAGCAGCGTCGAGAGCCAGCCCTCGGGCGCGAGGATCACCTGCCAGCCGATCGTGCGCACGAGGAAGTTCGTCCAGAACGGCACCATGACGAGCGCGAGCAGCAGGCCGCGGCGCGACGGCGGCGCCTTCACCGCCATCCAGTACGCCACCGGCAGCGCCGATCACGAGGCAGAGCACCGTGCCGGCGATGCCGATCCAGAGCGTGTTCTGGAAGGTCGCGAAGAACGTCGGGCGACATCGCCTCGACGTAGCGGTCGAACGAGAGCACGTCGTTGGCGTGGGTGCCGAAGATGCCCGGCTTGTAGCCGAAGCTGAACCACACCACCATCGCGACCGGCACGACGAAGAAGATGACGAGCCACGCCCACGCCGGGATCGCGAGGGCGAACCCGGGGGTCCTACGCACCGGCCGCGGCCTTCATCGCGTTCCAGATCTCGACGATGCGCTCCTGCGCCTCGGTGACCTCGCCCTCGTGCATCGTCGCGATCTGCTCGGGCGTGAAGAACACGAGGTCGAGCATCTCGAGCCCGGCGTCGTCCGCCGCCTGCTCGATGTCCGTGCGCGCCCGTGTGGTAGCCGATGTAGTCGAGCTCGGCGAGCGAGTTCTCGGGGGCGAGCACGTAGTCGATGAACGCGTGCGCCGCCTCGGGGTTCGGTGCACCGACGGCGATCGCCCAGTTGTCCATCCAGATCTCGGTGTGCGGGCCCGCCGAGCACCCACTGCCAGCGGTCGGGCTCGCCGCTCTCGATGCATGCCGATGCGCGCGTCGCCGTTCCACGCCTGCATGAGCGCGTGCGTCGCCTGCGGGATCGCCGCGCCGCCCGGGTACGAGTCGAACGCCGAGACGTGCGGGGCGAGCGTGTTCACGAGGTAGTCCTCGGCCGCGTCGAGGTCGGCGGGGTCGGTCGTGTTCCAGTCGATGCCGTTCGCCCAGAAGTAGATGCCCGTGAGCTCGGCCGGGTCGTCGAGCACCGAGGTCTTGCCGCTGGCCTCGTTCTGCGCGGCATCGAGGAAGTCGTTCCAGTCCTTCAGCTCGCGGGTGATCACGGTCTTGTCGTAGACGAAGCCGGTCGTGCCCCACGCCTTGCAGATCGAGTACTCGTTGTCGGGATCCCACGCCCGGCCGAGGAACGCCGGGTCCATGTGCTCGAGGTTCGGGATGAGGTCGAGGTTGAGCTTCGTGAGCAGGCCGTTCTCGATCATCTGCGGGATGAACGCGCCGGTCGGCACGACGATGTCGTAGCCGCTCGTGCCCTTGGCCGCGACGAGCTTCGAGATGAGCTCCTCGTTCGAGCTGAACGAGTCGAGCGTGACCTTCGGGCCGAGGTCGGCGGTGAAGTCCTCGAGCACCTCGGGTGCGTCGTAGTCGCCCCAGGTGTAGATCGACAGGCTGTCTTCGAGCGGCGCCGCCGGTCGCCTGCGGGGCGGTCGCCGCGGCGCCGGCCGGCGAGCATGCGGCGAGCAGGCCGGTGGCGCTCGCGGCCGCGGCGAAGCTCAGGAAGCGGCGGCGCGACAGCTCGCGGCCGATGACCTTCGCGGCATCCGCGGTGGCGAGGATGCGGATGTGGGTGCGTGGATTCGGTCATCGGGTTCTCCTGGTTCGGGTCGGGTGTGCGGTGGGTGCGGTGCTGCGGCGCAGCGGTGCGTGCGGCGGGTGTGCAGACGGTGGGCGGGGCGACGTAGCCGCCCGCGCTGGCGGCGTCGTCGGCGGGGAAGAGCAGCACGCCGTCGGCGCGCCCACGAGCACACGACGGCGTCGCCGACGGCGAGCGCGGGCGCCTCGGGCGTGGGGCGGCGCGACGATCAGGCTCTGGTCGTCGCCGAGGCGCACGAGGTACTGCATCGTCTCGCCGAGGTGCGAGACGCCGATCAGCTCGCCGCGCGCGGCGTTCGACGGCGGCGGATGTCGCCGCCCGCGGCATCCGCCTCGATTCGCACGAACTCGGGCCGCACCGCGGCCTGGCCGCGCGCTGCCCGTCGGCGACGGTCGGCGCTCGTGCCGCGCACGAGGACGTGCGGCGAGTCGACTGCCGAGCCGCCGCTCGACGACGAGGCCGCGGAAGAAGTTCTGCTGGCCGACGAACGCCGCGACGTACGCGGACGCCGGGCGCGCGTAGACGGTGTCGGCGTCGGCGAGCTGCTCGATGCGGCCGTCGCGCATGATCGCGATGCGGTCGCTCATCGACAGCGCCTCGCCCTGGTCGTGCGTGACGAAGACGAAGGTGATGCCGAGGCGCGACTGCAGCAGCTTCAGCTCGAGCTGCATCTCTTCGCGCAGCTGCCGGTCGAGCGCGCCGAGCGGCTCGTCGAGCAGCAGCACCGACGGGCGGTTGACGAGGGCGCGCGCGAGCGCGATGCGCTGCTGCTGGCCGCCGGAGAGCTGGGTGGGCTTGCGGTCGGCGAAGCCGCGCATCTGCACGAGCTCGAGCGCCTCGGCGACCCGCTCGCGGATCTCGGCCTTCGGCGTGCGGCGCTGCTGCAGCCCGTAGGCGACGTTCTCGGCGACCGACATGTGCGGGAAGAGCGCGTACGCCTGGAAGACGGTGTTGACGTCGCGGCGGTACGGCGGCGTGCCGAGCACGCGACGTGCCCGAGATGCGGATGTCGCCGGCATCGGGCTGCTCGAAGCCGGCGATCATGCGCAGCGTCGTCGTCTTGCCGCAGCCCGACGGGCCGAGCAGCGAGATGAACTCGCCGGGCTCGATCGTCGAGCGAGAGGTCGTCGACCGCCGTGGCCTCGCCGTAGCGCTTCACCAACCCGTCGAGCTCGACCGAGCCCATCGCCGTCTCGGGTTCGCCTGTTGCAGAGGGGGTCCTCGCCTCGGTCACTGCTGTCACTCCTGGCATCCTCCCGGTTCGCCCGCGCTCCATCGCGCGTTCGGCCATTCAAGCCCACGATGGGCCGAGTCTGCATGTCGGCGCGGAGAACCGGACAAAGCCATCGGGCGGCGCGTTCTCCGGGACAGACCGTCCGGGAAGTCGCGGGCTCACCCTGCCCCGGCCTGTCGACCACGGGATTTCCGCCGCGCAGAAGAACTGGCGAAAGTTCACCCCCCGAATCCTCGGGGCGAGGTGTTGCGCCGGGCGCAGAGTGGGTTCACAGCCACCGCACGAACCACCGAAGGAGCACGACGATGAGCACCAACCGCCCCGGCGACCAGACCCAGACCGCAGCCGAGCTGCAGCTCGAGTGGGACGCGAACCCTCGCTGGGACGGCGTGCGTCGCGACTACACCGCCGAAGACGTCGTCGCCCTGCGCGGACCGGTCCGCGAGGAGCGCACGCTCGCCAGGCGCGGCGCCGAGAAGCTCTGGGACGACATCCAGAAGAACACCGGCACGGCGTTCGCGCCGCAGGAGGACCCGCAGTGGTCGGCCGCGCTCGGCGCCCTCACCGGCAACCAGGCCGTGCAGCAGGTGCGCGCGGGCCTCAAGGCCATCTACCTGTCGGGCTGGCAGGTCGCGGCCGACGCGAACCTCAGCGGCCAGACCTACCCCGACCAGTCGCTCTACCCCGCGAACTCGGTGCCGGCCGTCGTGCGCCGCATCAACAACGCGCTGCTGCGTGCCGGCCAGATCGAGCAGGGCACCGACGACCGCGACTGGATGGCTCCCATCGTCGCCGACGCCGAGGCCGGCTTCGGCGGGCCGCTCAACGCCTACGAGCTCATGCACCAGATGATCGAGGCCGGCGCGGCCGGCGTGCACTGGGAGGACCAGCTCGCGAGCGAGAAGAAGTGCGGCCACATGGGCGGCAAGGTGCTGATCCCGACGTCGCAGCACATCCGCACGATCAACGCGGCTCGTCTCGCTGCTGACGTCGCCGGCGTGCCGTCGATCATCATCGCCCGCACCGACGCGCTCGCCGCGACCCTGCTCACGAGCGACCACGACGAGCGCGACAAGCCGTTCGTCACCGGCGAGCGCACCGCCGAGGGCTTCTACAACGTGCAGAACGGCATCGAGCCGGTCATCGCCCGCGGCCTCGCCTACGCCGAGTACGCCGACCTGCTCTGGGTCGAGTCGGGCGAACCCGACCTCGACCTCGCGCGCCGCTTCGCCGAGGCCGTGCACGCGAAGTTCCCGGGCAAGCGCCTGAGCTACAACTGCTCGCCGTCGTTCAACTGGAAGCGCCACCTCGACGACGACCAGATCGCGAAGTTCCAGCGCGAGCTCGCGTCGATGGGCTACGCGTTCCAGTTCATCACCCTCGCGGGCTTCCACGCCCTCAACCACTCCATGTTCACGCTCGCCAAGGACTACAGCGAGCGGCACATGAGCGCATACGTCGAACTCCAGGAGGCCGAATTCGCCTCGGAGGCATCCGGATACACCGCCACGCGTCACCAGCGCGAGGTCGGCACCGGCTACTTCGACCAGATCGCCACCGCGCTGAACCCCAACAGCGCAACGCTCGCCCTCGTCGGATCGACCGAGGAAGAACAGTTCAACCACTGACCGTCGGTCTCGAGTACGCGCGGTTCGACGCGCCGGATCTCGACCACCGAGCTCGAGGAGACACGACCATGAACACCACACCCAGCATGACGCTCGAGCGAGAGCGAACGGATGCCGCGACATCCGCTCGCCGCATCGAACCGCAGCCGACCACCGGCAGCTTCCCGACCGTCGACCCGCGCATCGAGATCACCGCACCGCTCGGCGAGCGCTACGACGAGATCCTGACGCCCGAGGCGCTCGCGTTCCTCGCCGAGCTGCACGACCGCTTCGCGCACACCCGGCACGAACTGCTCGCGGTGCGCCTGCAGTCGCGGGTCGACGCGGCGAACGGCCGCGACCCGAAGTTCCTGCCCGAGACCGAGTGGATCCGCAACGACACGTCGTGGCGCGTCGCCGGCCCGGGGCCGGGCCTCGAGGACCGCCGCGTCGAGATCACCGGTCCGACCGACCGCAAGATGGCGATCAACGCGCTGAACTCGGGCGCGAAGGTGTGGCTCGCCGACCAGGAGGACGCCACGAGCCCCACCTGGGCGAACGTCATCGAGGGGCAGCTGACGCTGCGCGACTTCCTGCGCGGCGACCTCGAGTACACGAGCCCCGAGGGCAAGGAGTACCGCGTCACCGCGGCCGAGACGCCGACGATCGTGATGCGGCCGCGCGGCTGGCACCTCGTCGAGAAGCACCTGAAGTTCCACGACCGCGCCGGGCGTGCGATGCACGCGTCGGGGTCGCTCGTCGACTTCGGGCTGTACTTCTTCCACAACGCGCAAGGCGCTCATCGCGGCCGGGCGCGGCCCGTACTTCTACCTGCCGAAGCTCGAGAGCCACCGCGAGGCGAAGCTGTGGAACGACATCTTCGTCTACGCGCAGAACGCGCTCGGCATCCCGCAGGGCACCGTGCGCGCGACGGTGCTCATCGAGACGATCCAGGCCGCGTTCCAGATGGACGAGATCCTCTACGAGCTGCGCGACCACTGCGCGGGGCTCAACGCCGGCCGCTGGGACTACATCTTCTCGATCGTGAAGACGTTCCGTTCGCGTGGGCGCCGCTGGGTGCTGCCCGACCGCAAGTCGATCACCATGACCGTGCCGTTCATGCGGGCGTACACCGAGCTGCTCGTGCAGACCTGCCACAAGCGGGGAGCACATGCCATCGGCGGCATGAGCGCGTTCATCCCGAACCGTCGCGACGCCGAGGTCACCGAGCGGGCGCTCGAGGCGGTCGCCGCCGACAAGCGCCGTGAGGCCGGCGACGGCTTCGACGGCACGTGGGTGGCGCACCCCGACCTCATCCCGACGGCACGCGCCGAGTTCGACGCGGTGCTCGGCGACCGGCCGAACCAGGTCGACCGCCTGCGCGACGACGTCGAGGTGACGGCGGCGCAGCTGCTCGACATCCCGTCGGTCGGCGGCGAGGTCACCGAGGCCGGCGTGCACGACAACATCTCGATCGCGATCCGCTACATCGAGTCGTGGCTGCGCGGCACGGGCGCGGCGGCGATCGACAACCTCATGGAGGATGCCGCGACCGCCGAGATCTCGCGCTCGCAGGTCTGGCAGTGGCTGCAACGAGAACACGGTCACCGCCGAGGGCACGCGCATCGACCAGACGTCGATCGTGCGCATCATGGCGGCCGCCGTCGCCGAGCTGCCGCGCTTCGAGGGCGACCGGTTCGACGACGCGATCTCGGTGTTCCGCACCGTGGCGCTCGAGCCCGAGTTCCCGACGTTCCTGACGGTGGGGGCGTACGCCCGGCACCTGTGAGAGCCCGGAGGGGCCTTCCCGACCGCATCCGGCGATCCCGGTGGTGCGAGTGGTCGGGAAGGCCCCTTCGTCATGCGCCGGGGTCGCCGGCTCAGCGCAGCGGCACCCGCACGTCGGTGCCGCCCTCGGGCGTGAGCCGCGAGCTCATCTTCACGAGCGACGGCGTGGGCACGAACCCGCCGGCGAACAGCGCCTCGCCCTGGCGGAACCACGGCGACCGGGCGAGCAGCGATGCGGGCGCGTAGCCGAAGTACGTGCCGAGCTCGGCGAGGTCGACCGGCGAGGTCATCTTCATGAGGGCGAGGTTGTCGCACTGCGACAGGATTCCGGGATGCACCTTCGAGGGGCGCTGGGTCGACAGCAGCAGCCACAGCCCGAACTTGCGACCCTCGGCCGCGATCTGCACGATGCGCTCGCGCACGGCGACGGCGAGCGGCGAGTCGAGCCGGGGCGAGCAGAGGTTGTGCGCCTCGTCGATCACGAGCAGCACGGGGCGGCGCTCCTCGCGGCGCTCCCACAGGTCGTCGAGCAGCGAGAGCGCGACGACGAGCTGCTGCTCGGGTGTCGAGAAGCCGCCGAGGTCGAGCACCGTGGCATCGGGCCGCTGGGCCACCACGTCGGTGACGGCCGGCTGGTCGCCGGCCCAGACCTCCCAGTCGAGCACGCCGAGGTTCTCGATGCGGTCGGCGAGCGGATGCGAGTCGCCGGCGCCCTGCGCCGCCTGGATCTTCGGCAGCAACTGATCGATGTCGCCGATGCGCACGATCGTCCTGCAGGTGGATGAGCGTGTTGTACTCGTCGCGATCGGCGACGGGGTCGAGTCGCAGCACCGCCGCCTTCGACGGCAGGTTCATGTCGAGGAATCGGGCGCGCAGGCCGGCGTCGCCCTCGCCGCGGGGGCGGAGCACGCGGATGTCGCGTTGCGCGAGCGCCTCGGCGGTCGGCCCGCTCGCGCCGGGGTTGAGCTCGCCGAGCCGCACGAAGTCGGAGTTCGGGTCGAAGATCACCACCGGCAGCGCGGTGTGCGCGATGAGCTGCTCGAGCACGACGCCGAGCGCGTAGGTCTTGCCCGAGCCGCTCTGCCCGCACCAGAACGTGTGGCGGTTGAACCGGTGGGGGAGCAGCTTCGCCGCGCCGCCCGGGTCGGTCAGGTTCGTGCCGACCTCGAGCAGTGCGCCGGTGGTCGTGTGCAGCACCTCGATGGTCGCGGCATCGACCTCCTCGACCGTGCCCTCGTCGAACGGGTGGCTGCGAGCGGTGTCGAGCCCGCCGTCGGCGAGCACGCCGATGAGCCGCCCGCGGAGCCGCGCGGGCTGCGATTCCGAGCGCTCCTCGACGAGCGCGAGCTGCCGCTCACCGCCGCCCGAGACGATGACGAGCGATCCGGCGATGAGGCTCGATCCCGAGGCGTCGCCGACGACGAATGAGCGGCCGTCGTCGGAGCGGGCGAGGGGAGGCGTCGCTGCATGCATGCGCCGATCATCCCATCCCGGGGCGGCGAAGCTCCGGAAGAATCGGGACTGTGCCATTGCTCGAGTTCATACCTCTGACTAAGGTCAGAGATATGGCGGACGAACCCGACCGCGACGCGATCGACACCGTGCGCGCCTTCAACCGCACGGTGACGAGTCGCATCGGCGCGCTGCAAGACCACTACCTCGGCAGCGACCGCTCGCTCGGCAGTTCGCGCGTGCTGTGGGAGGTGCCCGACGACGGGGTCGACGTGCGGGCGATCCGCGAGCGGCTCGAGCTCGACTCGGGCTACCTCAGCAGGCTCCTGCGCTCGCTCGAACGCGAGGGACTCGTGACCGTCGTCGGCTCGGCCGGCGACTCGCGGGTGCGCACCGTGCTGCCCACGGCGGTCGGCCGCGCCGAGCGTGCCGAACTCGGCCGCCGAAGCGACGAGCTCGCGGCATCCGTGCTCGCGCCGTTGAGCGACGGGCAGCGCACCCGTCTCGTCGACGCGATGGGCACGGTGACCCGGCTCCTCGAGGCGGGTCTCGTGCAGGTCGAGCCGGCGGATGCCGCATCCGACGACGCCCGCCGGTGCCTCGCCGCGTACTACGCCGAGCTCGCGCGCCGATTTCCGCACGGCTTCGATCCGGGCCGCAGCCTGCATCCCGACACGCACGAATACGCCGAGCCCACCGGGCTCTTCGTGCTCGCGCGCCTGCACGGCCGCGCGATCGGGTGCGGTGCGGTGCTGTTCCACGACGACGCACCCGCGTACATCAAACGCATGTGGGTCGACGACGCCGTGCGCGGCATGGGCGTGGGGCGGCGCATCCTCGCCGCGCTCGAGCAGGCCGCGCGCGACCACGGTGCGGCATCGGTCACGCTCGAGACGAACGCGAGCCTGACCGAGGCGATCGCCATGTACCGCGCGTCGGGCTACGTCGAGGTCGACGCCTTCAACGACGAGTTCTACGCCGACCACTGGTTCGAGAAGCCGCTCACGCCTCGCTGACGCCGACCTCGACCTGCGCAGCTGCGCGGCGCGCGATCCACCACGTGCCGAGGCCCGAGCCGAGGAAGATCACCGCGAGCACCGCCCAGCCGGCGAAGCCGTGCGCGATGGCGGTCGCGTTCACCACGAGCGGTGCCGCGAGCGCACCGACCGAGTACCCCATCGAGAACACGCCCTGGTAGGCGCCCGCCCGCAGGGGATCGGCGAGCTCGAAGCTGAGCCCCCAGCCGCCCGCCTGCGAGAGCACCTCGGCGAAGGCGTGCGCGAGCGCCGCGATCACGAGCACGGCGATCGCGAACCCGACGGGCAGCCCCGCCGAGGCCGCGTACACGAGGCACGCGCCCGCCATGAGCCACGCGCTGATCGCCGACACCCGCGCCGCGACGCGGAGGTCGTGCGTGCCCTTCGACAGCGGCACCTGGAAGATGACGACGATGACCGTGTTCAGGATGAGCAGCAGCGCGACGAGCACCTCGGGCGCCTCGGTCTCGTGCGCGATCCAGAGCGGCACGCCGAGCTCGGCGACCCCGAACTGCATGCCGAACACCGCACTGAGGGCCGTGAACACGAGGTAGCGCGGGTCGCGCCACGGCGAGCGTCGCGCCCAATCGCGACGCGACGCGGCGGCCGCGTCTGCCGTGGCACTGGCGTCGACCGATCCGGTCGCGGTGGTCACGGCGACGACCGCGGGGCGCGGCGGCGCGTCGACCCGGGACGGCAGCTTCACGAGCTGGAACAGGCCGAGCAGGTAGAGCACTCCCGCACCGACGATGAGCGCCCGGTACGCCTCGGCGGTGCCGAGGGCGAGTGCGAGCGCCCCGAGCCCCGACCCCGCCGCGATCGCGATGTTCGTCACGGCGCGCAGCACGGCGCGGGCGTGCACGCGTCCCTCGCCCTCGAACGCCCGCGCGATGATCGCCGACCGCGTCGAGTTCGCGCCCTGTTCGAACGCCCCGCAGACCATGGCGATGACGAGCGCCGTGACGAAGTCCCCGGCGAAGACGTAGGTGATCAGGGCGACACCCTCGATCGCGGTGAGCCAGATCAGCATCCGCCGGGCGCTGAACCGGTCGGCGAGCCATCCGCCCGCCAGCGACGCGACGATGCCCGCTGCACTCGCCGCCGCGAGCACGATGGCCACCTCGTACGGGGCGAGGCCCACGATGAACGTGAAGTACAGCACGGTCACCGTGATGAAGATCCCGCGCCCGACGCGCGAGATGAGGGTCGCGCTCACGAGGATGCGCAGCACCGGATCCGAGACGGATGCCGCGAGCCGGGCGAACAGGCCTGGTCGCGGCTGCTCGGGGACGTCGATCGAGCCGGTGTCGGACTCGGGAGTGGAGGTAGGGCTCACGATTCAGTTCTGGCAGAGACATCCGCTCGACGAAATTGATGTAGCGTTTCGCTTCATGTTGCGATACGTGCTGAACGAATCGGATGTCGCGACCGTGCGCTTCGGCATCTCGCCGCTGTGCGAGCTGGGGCTCTCGCTGCGTGCCATCCGCGACCCGTCGCGATTCCCGTTGCAGCTGCCGTGGCTGCGGCGCACCGAGGCGGCGCGCGCCGACCTCGATCTCGATGCGCTCGTTGCGCTCATCGACGATCGGCTGTGGACCCCCGACTTCCTGAACCCCCGGCCGGCCTCGCCCCTCACCCGCCTCGACGACGAGTTCGCCGTGCTCGCGGCGATCCCCGCCGACGAGTTCGTGCGCGACCTCGTGGCGGTGCACGGCCACGTGCCCGAGGTGTTCGCCGGGTCGCCGAGGGTCGCGGTGCGGCGTATCGTGCGGGCGCTGCGCGAGCTCTGGACGGCGACGTTCGAGCCGTACTGGCCGCGCATGCGGGCGGTGCTCGAGGCCGACGTCGTCTACCGCGGGCGGCAGATCGCACAGGGCGGACTGTCGGTCATGCTGAACGACATCTCGTCGACCGTGAGCTATGGCGACGGCGTCGTGTCGGTGCGGCTGAAGGATCCGAACGATCGCCTGCAGCGCATCGACGGCAACGGCCTCACGCTCGTGCCGACGATGTTCACCCGTCGCGGGTCTGCGCCGGTCGGCGACGGACCGCCGCTCATCATGTACCCGGCGCGCGGACAGGGCGCGCTCTGGGAGGCCGAGCAGGTCGCCAACCCGGCGGCGCTGGCCGCGATCCTGGGCGAGACGCGGGCGAGCCTGCTCTCGGCCCTCGGCGACCCGGCGTCATCGACCGAGCTCGGCGTGCGCTTCGGGGTGACGGCGTCGGCGGTGAACCAGCACCTGCGGGTGCTGCGCGACGCCGGCCTGCTCGTCTCGACGCGCTACGGGCACAGCGTGCTCTACCTGCGCAGCGAGCTGGGAGCGGCGCTGCTCGAGGCGCGGGCCGGCTGACTCGGCGTGCCGCCTACTCGGGATCGGGTGCGACGCGCAGCACGACCTTGCCGCGCAGGTGGCCGGCCTCGAGCAGGCGGTGCGCCTCGGCGCCCTGCTCGAGCGGCAGCTCGCGTTCGACGTGCACGCGCACCGCGCCGTCGTCGATGAGGCGGCCGATCACCGCGAGCGACCGCGCGTCGGGCACGACCGAGTACCCGGTGGCACGGATGCCCCGTGCCTCGGCCTCGGCCTGCATGGTCGGCCATGACGCGGTGGGGATGTTGACGATCAGGCCGCCCCGGCGCAGCACGTCGAGCGAGCGGGTGCCGGTGTCGTCGTGCACGTTGCCGATGAGGTCGATGACCACGTCCTGCTCGCCCGCCACATCCTCGAAGCGTTCGCTCGTGTAGTCGATGACCCGGTCGGCGCCGAGCCCACGCAGGAAGTCGGCGTTGCGGGGTGATCCGGTCGCCGTCACG
>CAWILI010000027.1:0-29013 GCA_963836825.1 uncultured Actinomycetota bacterium | reverse complement strand
GGCGAGCCCCCACCTTGGCTGAGGCGAGGCGGAGGCGGGTGGGGAGCCGGGCCGCACTAGCCTTGACGGGTGGACTGCGCGTACTTCGACGCCGGGCGCTGCATGTCGTGCTCGCTCATGGGGCAGCCGTACGCGCGCCAGGTCGCCGACAAGCAGCGGCACGCCGAAGACCTGCTCGCCCCGTTCGATGTGCCGGCGTGGCTGCCGCCGGTCGCGAGCCCCGAGTCGAGCTACCGCAACAAGGCGAAGATGGTCGTCGGCGGCACCGTCGATGCTCCGACGATCGGCATCCTCGACGCCGACGGCCACGGCATCGACCTGCAGGCGTGCGGCATCTGCTCCCCCGGCCATCGCGCCGCGTTCCCGGTGCTCGCCCGGTTCATCACGCTCGCGCAGATCACGCCCTACGACGTGTCGCGCCGCACCGGCGAGCTCAAGCACCTCATCGTCACCGAGTCGCCCGACGGCGAGCTCATGGTGCGCTTCGTGCTGCGCTCGACCGAGCCGGTCGGGCGCATCCGCAAGCACCTGCCGACACTGCTCGCCGAGTTGCCGCAGGCCCGGGTCGTCACCGCCAACGTGCTGCCCGAGCACAAGGCGGTGCTCGAGGGCGAGCACGAGATCGTGCTCACCGACGTCGACACCCTGCCGATGCGCCTCAACGACGTCACGATGCACCTGCGCCCGCAGAGCTTCTTCCAGACGAACACCGAGATCGCCGCGGCGCTCTACGCCGAGGCGCGCGACTGGATCCGCGAGCTCGCCCCCGATTCCGCCTGGGACCTGTACTCGGGCGTCGGCGGCTTCGCGCTGCACCTCGCCACCGCCGACGGCGGCGGCCCCGACGTCACCGGCATCGAGACGAGCGTCGAGGCGGTCGCGAGCGCCGAGCTCAGTCGATCGGATGCCGCGCTCTCGCGTCTGCGCTTCGCGGCCGGCGACGCCACGGCCTTCGCCATCGGTGCCGACGCGGCCCCCGATCTCGTGATCGTGAACCCGCCCCGGCGCGGCATCGGCGGTGAGCTCAGTGCGTGGCTCGAGGCATCCGATGCGTCGCACGTGCTCTATTCGAGCTGCAACGTCGCGTCGCTCGCGAAGGATCTCGCGGCGATGCCGTCGCTGCGGCCGGTGCGGGCGCGCGTCTTCGACATGTTCCCGCAGACCACCCACTTCGAGGTGATGGTGCTGCTCGAGCGGGTTCGCTGAGCCGGCAGGTCGCCGGGCTCAGCGAACCCGGCCGAGTCAGCGCTTGCGGGTCTTGATCAGACCGTCTTCGGACTTCTCGCGCTTCTGCGCTCGCTTCTCTTTCAGCGAGAGCTGCGGTTGCTTCTTCGAGTCGTTTCCTCGGGGGGACTTGCCTGACATGTGAGCTCGCTTCCCTTCTTCAGCTGGCGGGCTTCCGAAGACCATAGCCCACCCCGCGGGGAAGTCATGTCCGCTCGGAGCGAACCCGCGTTCGGCGAGAAAATGCAATCTGAACAGGAAATTCCACTCGGCATGCGCGAGGCCGCGAATCCGCTGACCTGAATGCCGCGCGGTGACCTCAGGCGCCGGCGGCGAGTTCGCGGGCGCGGGCGAGCGCGGCGTCGGTGGCGCGGTCGAACACCCGCTTGAGATCGGATGCCTCGAGCACGGCGATCGCCCGTTCGGTCGTGCCCTTGGGGCTCGTGACCCGACGGCGCAGCTCGGCGGGGTCTTCGCCGCTCGAGGCGAGCAGCTCGCTCGCGCCGCGGAACGTGCCCTGCACCATGACCGCGGCCTGCTCGGGCGTGAAGCCCTTGTCGACCGCCGCGGCCGTGAGCTGCTCGATGAGGTAGAACACGTAGGCGGGCCCCGAGCCCGAGATCGTCGAGAGCGCGTCGATCTGCGACTCGGGCACGACGAGCACCTCGCCGACGGTCTCGAAGAGCGACACGGCGAGCGCGAGGTCGGCGTCGCTCGAGCGGGTGCCGGCCGAGACGCCCGGTGACGGCGCGGCCGACGACGGCGGGGGTGTTCGGCATCGAGCGGATCACCGCGACCGACTCGGGCAGCAGCGACTCGAACGTCGCGACGGTCACGCCCGCCGCGACCGACACGACGACCGTGCCCGGTTCGAGCGAATCGGCGATCTCGCGGAGCAGGTCGGGCACCATCGCGGGCTTCACGGCCACCACCACGAGCGAAGCGCCGGCGACGGCCGCATGGTTGGCCGCGACATCCGTCTCGGTCGCATACGCGGTGACGCCCTCGAGCCCCGCCAGCTCGGCGGCCTTCTCGGCGGTGCGGTTCGTGGTGCGGATGCCGCCGTCGACGACGACGCCCGGCTGCAGCAGCCCGGCGATGATCGCGCGGGCCATCGAACCGGCGCCGAGGAACGCGATCGCGGGCAGTCTCACGGGGTCTGCGGCAGTCATGCGACCATCCTAGGATTGCTGTCATGAGCGCATCCGGCGGCACCAGGGCAATCATCGCGGCATTCCTCGCCAACACGGGCATCGCCCTGACGAAGTTCATCGCGTGGTTCTTCTCGGGGTCGGCGTCGATGCTCGCCGAGGGCGTGCACTCGGTCGCCGACGCGGGCAACCAGCTGCTCCTCATCCTCGGCGGGCGCCAGGCGAAGAAGAAGGCCGACAAGGAGCATCCGTTCGGCTACGGCCGCGAGCGGTACGTGTACGCGTTCGTCGTCTCGATCATCCTGTTCTCGGTCGGCGGCATCTTCTCGATCTACGAGGGCGTCGACAAGCTCACGCACCCGCACGAGCTCGAGAACGCGTGGCTGCCGCTGCTCGTGCTCTCGATCGCGATCGTGCTCGAGTCGTTCTCGCTGCGCACCGCGGTCAAGGAGTCGAACCACGTGCGCGGCCGCAGAGCTGGGTGCAGTTCGTGCGCCGCGCGAAGGCGCCCGAGCTGCCCGTCGTGCTGCTCGAAGACATCGCGGCCCTCATCGGCCTCGTGTTCGCGTTCATCGCCGTCGGCCTCACCGTGATCACCGGCAACCCGCTGTTCGACGCCATCGGCACGCTCATGATCGGCACCCTGCTCATCGTCGTCGCCATCGTGCTCGGCATCGAGACCAAGTCGCTGCTCGTCGGCGAGGGCGCCAACGACGACGACATCGAGAAGATCGAGCAGGCGATCATCGCCGGCCCCGAGGCCGAGCGCATCATCCACATGAAGACCCTCTACCTCGGCCCCGACGAGCTGCTCGTCGCCGCGAAGCTCGGCTTCACGGCCGACCAGAAGATCCTCGAGATCGCCGCCGCGACGAACGTCATCGAGCAGCGCATCCGAGAGGCCGTGCCGTCGGCACGGGTCATCTACATCGAGCCCGACGTCTACGTCGAGCCCAACCTGTCCGCACCGCCCACCGACGCGATCGTCATCAAGGGCCTCGAGTGACGGCGCCCCGCACCGCGCTGGTGCTGCGCCACGACTCCACGATCGGACTCGGCAACCTCGGCCCCACGCTCGAGGCGCACGGCTACGAGATCGTCACGGTCGACGCGCCGTCGACCGATGTCTCGGGGCTCGACGCCCTCGCACCCGACCTGGTCGTCGTGCTCGGCGGCGAAGAGGGCGCCTACGAGACCGACCTCTACCCCTACCTCGCCGACGAGATCGAACTGCTGCGCACCCGCATCGACGCCGAGGCGCCCATCTTCGGCGTGTGCCTCGGCGCGCAGCTGCTCGCGAAGACCCTCGGCGCCCGCGCCTACAAGGGCGAGCGCAAAGAGGTGGGCTGGCTCACGGTCGAGCCGACCGAGGCGGGCATCGACTCGCCCGTGCGGCACTTCGCCGGCGTTCCCGCGGTGCAGTGGCACGGCGACACCTTCGACCTGCCCGAGGGCGTCGAGCGGCTCGCCGGGTCGGCGCAGTACGAGAACCAGGCCTTCGCCCGGGGCGACTGGCTGCTCGCGGTGCAGTTCCATCCCGAGGTCGACGACGCCATCCACGAGGACTGGCTCGACGCCTGGGGCGACGAGCTGCCCGAGTACGGGCTCACGGCCGAGCAGCTGCGCGCGCAGCGCGCCGAGTACGGGCCGCAGATGCAAGCGGCATCCGCTCGCCTGCTCGGCGAGTACCTCGAGGGGCTCGCGCGCCGCTCGGAGTCGGCCGCGTAGCTACCCTGCCGACGTCGGGCGGCGCAGCGGGTCGTCGAAGAAGTCGAGCAGCAGGCGAGCGGATGCCTCGGCCTCGACTCCCCCGTAGACCTCGACGCGGTGGTTGAGGCGGCGATCGCGCAGCACGTCGTAGAGCGAGCCGGCGGCGCCGGCCTTCTCGTCCCACGCGCCGAACACGACGGTGGCGATGCGCGCCGAGAGGATCGCGCCCGCGCACATGACGCACGGCTCGAGCGTGACGACGAGCGTGCAATCGGTCAGTCGCCAGTCGCCGGTGGCCTCGGCCGCGGTGCGCAGCGCGAGCACCTCGGCGTGCGCGGTGGGGTCGCCCGTGAGCTCGCGCTCGTTGCGTCGCGCGGCGACGACTCGGCCCGTGCCGTCGACGACGATCGCGCCGACCGGCACGTCGCGCGTGGCGGGCGCCTGCACCGCCTCGGCGAGCGCGAGGCGCATCCACTCACGGTGCATCGCAAGCTCCACGCGCCGCTCCCTTCGCGAGACACCCGCAAACTAGACTCGAGCCTATGCGAGTCCACGTTGCCGATCACCCGCTCATCACCCACAAGCTGACGGTCCTGCGCGACGTGAACACGCCGTCGCCGATCTTCCGTGCGCTCGTCGAAGAGCTCATGACCCTGCTCGCATACGAGGGCACCCGCGGGGTGCGCGTCGAGCCGGTCGACATCGTCACCCCGGTCTCGCCGACGACCGGCGTGCGCATCGCCGAGCCCGAAGCCGCTCATCGTGCCGATCCTGCGAGCGGGCCTCGGCATGCTCGAGGGAATGGTCAAGCTGCTGCCGAGCGCCGAGGTCGGCTTCCTCGGCATGGCCCGCAACGAAGTCACCCTCGAGCCGACGACGTACGCCGAGCGCCTGCCCGATGACCTGAGCAACCGCCAGTGCTTCGTGCTCGACCCGATGCTCGCGACGGGCGGGTCGCTGACCGCGGCGATCGAGTTCCTGCTCGACCGCGGCGCGACCGATGTCACCGCGATCTGCATCCTCGCCGCGCCCGAGGGCCTTGCAGCTGTCGAGAAGGCGCTGCACGGGCGCGAGGTCACGGTCGTGCTCGGCGCGGTCGACGAGCGGCTCAACGAGCACGGCTTCATCGTGCCCGGGCTCGGCGATGCCGGCGACCGCCTCTACGGCACGGTGTAACACGAGCCGGGCAGCCCGGCCGTGCCGGCGCAACATGCGGCTCGACGCGGTATAAGCCGCGGTCGCGGCATCCGGCTCGAAGGATCTTCGGAGCTCGACACGCCGTTGCGCGCATCGTCGTAAACACGAATATTTCTGAAACTCGTGATCTGTCGTAGATTCTTTCTCGAAACCGATTGCCATCCGTGATTCGTTTGGATGTCGCAACCGGGCACGCACCCACTGCGACGTCATACCCCGTCATCTCATCGTCACGAATTGACATGCGCGGGTCTCTGAGTTTGACTCACCCCATGACTGACACCGCACGCACCCTGACAGCCCCCGAGGCTTCCAGGACGACCGGCATGATGATGCCGGCGCGTGCACCCATGTGTTGTCGAATGTGCCGCTAACAGCGAAACGACCGCCGAGTCCCCAGCCGATCACCATCCCGATCGGCGCCGACTCCTCTGAACCCGCCGCATCTCGGGGGTTCGCCCGGCCGAACGGCCATTCGTTCCCGACCCCGCTTCCGAGGGTCGACTTGCAGCACCCTTCAGCACAAGGATTCCGTCAATGTCTCTCGCATTCGCTCCCGCTCGCACCGCCCCCGTCCGCACCGTGCAGGCCCGCACCGCTCCGTCGCTGCCGTCGGCTCCCGGTCGCGTCGCCGCTCCGCTCGCTCGGCACCTCCGCACCCTCGTCTTCGACCGATGCCACGACTGCTGCCGCGGCATCCGCGCCGACCCGACCTGCAGCCCCCGCGTTCGCGCCGTGCCCGAGGGCACCGAGGCTCGCGGCTTCGTGCTCTACGTCGGCATCGACGAGGCCAAGGCCGCGGCCGACGGCACCACGCTGCACCGCATCGTCGAGGCGCTGCGCGCGCTGACCGCCGAGATCGCCCCCTCGTCGGACACCTACGCCGCCGTGGCACTGGCACCCGAGGGCGCCGGCGGCCGCGACGTCGACGTCGTGCGCCTCGCCCTGCAGGACCCGGCCGCGCTCGCCAAGCAGCGCGAGGACCAGGGCGCCCGCGACGACACCGACCGCCACCCCAACGGCGTCATCATCGACATCTCGCGCAAGCGCGTGCTGCTCGACGGCGAGGCCGCGGGCCTCACCTACAAGGAGTTCGAGCTGCTGCAGTACCTGGTGCTGCGCGAGGGCCGCACGATCGACCGCCACGAGCTCATCGAGAACCTGTGGGACGCCGACGACGAGGCCCCCAGCGAGCGCACGATCGACGTGCACGTTCGCCGGCTGCGCTCGAAGCTCGCGCACTACCAGGACATCGTGCGCACCGTTCGCGGCGTCGGCTACCGGTTCGACCGGCATGCGGATGTCTCGATCCGCCAGGCCTCGACGCCGTCGCCCGACCTCTACTGAGGTTCGGCTGCGGCACGCGCGACGTGGCTGCGCGCGTGCGCGACCGCCTCGCCGAGGTCATCGAAGAGGTGGTTCTGGTGGCGCAGTGACGCGATGACGCCGACGCGGGTCGCGACGCCCAGGTGCCGGGTCTGGATGCCCTTCACGAGCACGGTGACCCCTCGCCGCTCGAGCGCCTGGATGAGCTCGGTGATCACCTGTGCGCCGGTGGCATCGAGCAGCTGCAGTTGCGACATCCGAATGATCACGACCTCGCACGCCGCGGATGTCGCCGACGCGCTCGAGCATGCGCTCGGCCGCACCGAAGAACAGGGCGCCCTCGAGTCGGAACAGGGCGATGCGCTCATCACCGGCCTCGGCGGGCGCCGGCAGCTCCTCGCGGTGCACGCCGCTCGAGCGGGACAACGCCCGCAGCGCGAAGAACGCGGCGACCGCGATGCCGATGAGCACCGCGTAGATGAGGTCGAAGCTCACCGTGATGATGGCCGTGACGATGAAGACGACGGCGTCGGATCGGGTCGAGCCGAGCACCGTGCGCACCGTTGCGAGCGAGATCATGCGCGTCGACGTGACCATGAGCACGCCGGCGAGCGCGGCGAGCGGGATCTCGGCGACCACCGTGCTGCCGACGAGCACGATCGCGAGGAGCAGCAGCGCGTGCACCACCGACGCCAGGCGAGTGCGCCCGCCCGAGCGCACGTTCACCGCGGTGCGGGCGATCGCACCCGTCGCCGGGATGCCCCCGAAGAACCCGGCCGCCACCGAGGCGAGTCCCTGACCGACGAGCTCGCGGTCGGCGTCGTACGGGCCGGTGTCGGCCATCGATGCGGCCACGCGCGCCGAGAGCAGCGACTCGATCGCGGCGAGGGCGGCGACGGTGAGCGCCGGCCCGAGCAGGGAGACCACG
This sequence comes from uncultured Actinomycetota bacterium, assembly GCA_963836825.1. GTDB lineage: Bacteria > Actinomycetota > Actinomycetes > Actinomycetales > Microbacteriaceae > Agromyces. The sequence goes on along the minus strand of CAWILI010000027.1, from coordinate 21,477 downwards.
GTCGCCCAGTCGGCTGAAGGCACCGTCGGCGCGGGCAGGCCCGGCGGGAGCTCGCCGATGACGGCGACGGGCAGGTTCGCGAGCGCGGCGACGACGCTCACGAGCACGATCGCGATGATCGACCCCGGGAGCTTCGGATGGATGCGCGGCGCGACGAGCATGATCGCCGCCACGACCGCGACGATGGCGAGCGACCAGGCGACCGTCGGCCACGACGCCGTGGCGAACGACTGCGCCGCCGCCACCGCGGCGTTGGTGCTCTCGCCGGGCACGCGTGCCGAGCGCCGCGGGCACCTGCTGCAGGAAGATGATGATCGCGATGCCGAGGGTGAACCCCTCGATGACCGGCCACGGGATGTAGGTCACCGCGCGGCCGAGTCGCAGCACGCCCGCGATCACGACGATCACGCCCGCCATCACGCACAGCAGCGCGAGCACCGCCGCGCCGTGCGCGACGACGATCGGCGCGAGCACGACGACCATTGCGCCGGTCGGGCCCGAGACCTGCACGTTCGATCCGCCGAACACCGCGGCGACCACGCCCGGCGATGATCGCCGTGACGAGTCCGGCCTCGGCGCCGGCGCCCGATGACACGCCGAACGCGAGCGCGAGCGGCAGCGCGACGATGCCGACCGTGATGCCCGCGAGGAGGTCGCCGCGCCAGGTGCGGCGCAGGTCGCGGTAGTCGGCGGCGCTCGGCAGGAGCGAGGCGGCCGACCGCATGCCGCGAGTGAACCCGGTGTTCATGGCGTCGTGGTCGTTGCGGTCATGCTCGCCGCGGGCGGGATCTCGGGCAGGCCCGCGCGTTCGACGAGCTGACGCTCGGTGGTCTCGAGGATCTCGCCGAGCAACGCCCGCGCAACCCGCAACAGGTCGGCGACCTGCGGGTACGCGAGCCGGTAGTAGACCTGGTTTCCGCGCCGCTCGCCGACGACGAGCAGGTTCCGTTTCAGCACGGCGAGGTGCTGCGAGAGGTGCGACGCCTCGAGACCGGTCGCGTCGAGCAGTTCCGAGACGGATGCCTCGGGCGCGGCCGAGAGCACCTCGAGCACGCGCACACGCAGCGGGTGCGCCAGCCCCTTGAAGAGGTTGGCCTTGACCTCGTAGAGCGGGCGCTGGGAGTCGGATCGCATGGCTCGGGACATCCGTTCATTTGATGGATTGATGAATCCATCATGCGTCATGATCCCGATTCCGCATCCACGAGTCGGCCGCTTGAAGACTCGTTGTCCGAGGGCTTCGAAGACGCTCGACCCCGAACTCGGGATACGCACTATCCCTCGGCGGGTCTATCATGTGGCCCGTCAGCCATGGGGGTGGTGGCGATGGACCAGTCGCAGATCGATGTCCTCGAGTTGCGTGTCCACGGGATCGCAAATTCGCCCCCGGCCGAGATGCTCGAAGCGCCACCCGACGAAGTCGTCCGTGCTGAGGGTGATGAGATCGGGTCGTTCTGGCGTCGGCGAACCGGCGCCGACGAGGCGATCGGCCGGTTCCGTATCATCCGGGAGGCATACTCATGGGGATTGATCGTACGTACCGGCGGGAGTGCCATCGCCGCGATCAAGTCGCGTCCTACGTACACCTCGGATGGCTGCTCGTGCTGCCGTTCGCGCTCTGCAACCTCGCATACTGCACCCGGCGTATCGAGTCGCCTTCGAGCCCCGCGGCGTTGCAGTGGAACGGAAGCCGCGGCGCCAGCCTCCTGCGACTCTTCGCGCTCGTGCTCACCCTCGTGTACGTGGCGGCTTTCACCTCGGTGGCGGTGGATCTCGTGGCGGTGCAATGCTTCCGCGACGGCCAGCGCGTCTGCGCGGTACTGCCGTCGTGGCTTGACGGCCTGCTCCTCATCGACCGCGACGCACGTGCAGCCCTGTTCGGGGTCCTGCCGATCGCAGCGATGCTGTTGATCTACGTCATCGCGCGCCGTGGCCGGGTGACGTACGAAGCGAACATCCGCCAGTACGCCAACCAGATCGGGCGGACCACTGGCAGCCTGCCGGACGCCGCAGCTGTCACCGCACCGAAGCCGCCGCTGCTCGCTACCCGCGGGTTCTGGGCGCTCGCCCGCGTGGGCCAGACGTCCGAACCATTGCACTTCGCGGCCTCGATTGCGCTCGTGCTGCTGTTGCTCTGCTGTGATTCCCTGAACCAGAGCCTGGCGCGCGCCTCGCGCAGCGACGACGCATGCTGGGGCGAGGAGGGCGCCGTGACTTGTCTCGGTCGGGTCATCGGCGGCAACGGGTTCTCGCTCGCCGGAGTCATCGTCGCCGGACTGCTGCTGCTGTGGACCGCCGTGTTCGTGATGCTCTCATCTTCTACTGTCAAGCCGCCTCTCTCTCCCCTCAGTACTATACCACCTCTTCCTTCCAAACCTACCTGAAAGCCCATGCACACAAAGTCTTGCAGCGTCACTCTCATCATCTATTCTCTACCTCTATCATCTTATCTAACATATCTTTCTTCTTACTTCCTTTATTTCTCTCTTTCTTTCACCCCTTTCTCATCACCACCACCTTCATATCCTTATACTCTTTCACTCTCTCTCATCTCATCACCTAACTTTCTCTTCTCTCTCTCTCTCTTTCTCTCTTTCTCCATCTCATCTTTTTTTCTCTATCTCCCTCTTTATATATCCTTTCCATTTCTTTTTTCTCAACCTCTATCTCATTTACCTTCATCTTCTTCTTCTAATTCTTTTATATCTAATATTCTTCTCACTCTTCTCCCTCTTTCTCCTATTCATCTATTTCTTCTCCTTTTTCTATCTATCTATATAACTCTCTTCTTTCCTATATCTTTTTTTTACCTACTATCTCCTTTCTTCTCTCCCTTTTCTCTTCTATTTTCCTATCTAACCTTCTCTTTCTTATCTTCTCTAACTATCTTTTCACTCTCATCTCATCTATTTATATCTAATACATCTATCTTCTTCCATCTATTCACTTTTATCTTAATCTCTACTTACTCTACTCCTACTAGTGGTTCTTCGTGCTCCTGACAGCGACGTGATCTCTACTCTGATCTTCATCTCGTTCTCACTCTTGTTCAACCTATTGAGTTTCTCTACCTACCTCCTCCCTTCTCTCTACTTGCGTATCAGCTAGAGCTACTCTACCGCAACGTCTCGCTATCTTCTCAGCAACCTACTCCCACCACCTTATCCTTATCGCTCTAATAGTCTCTAGAGAAGAGAGCTTAAGATCTTCTCCGCGCGCCTATCTTCTATCTCTCCTGCATCTCAGCTAGCCTATGTTCTCGTATCTCACCGCCTTCTCAGCTTTCTCTCTGCTCTCTATCTCATCTCCCACCCTTTTTAACTTTGTTCACTGCGCCATCCCCTACGATGTCGAGTCGGCATCCAGAGCGCGGCGAGCACGGTGCTCGTCGTCGTGGCGCTGATCATCGTGGGTGCCGTCGCGGCCCACGCTGCGTCGAGCACCTAGCGGCCGATCGCGTTGTTCTGGGACGTCGTGTGCTTCTTCCCGCGGGCCGGGCATCCGTTCGCGCCGCCGTGCTACGCGGAGCGCGCGTCCCCTAGTTGCGGGACCCGCTGCTCGACTGGCTGAAGCCGAGCACCACTACCAAGGAGCCCTCCTCATCCCCGCGCCTCGTGGTGCTGGCCGTGCATTCGATGGGAGCGACCATCGCGACCGCCGCGATCCTTTCGTTGCGCGGTGAGTCCGTGCCGGCCGACGCATCGAAACCACAGAGCAGGCCGATCCGCGCGAGTGATCTGGTCGCGCTGCTGAGCTACGGCATTCAGCTGCGTCCATACTTCAGCCGTTCTTCCCGTCGGTGTTCTGCCCCACGGTGCTGGGCGCTCCGGGACGCACGGTCCTTCGCTCTTCCGCATCGATCCGTGGAGGTCGCAGGTGCTCGAGGACTGGACCGAAACGATGCCCGCCGCAAAGCGCGACGCCTGGACGCTCACCGAGACGCTCGGCGCGACCGCCGAAAAGGGACCGCGCTGGCGCAGCCTCTGGCGGCGCACCGACTACCTCGGATTCCCCGTCTTCAGCTACAAGCGCAGCGGCAACCCGATCGACCGTGGCGCGAGTGAGCGTGCACCCCTCACCTACCTCTGGAAGATCGCACGGCACAACGACTACCTCGGCACGTTGCAGTATTCGAGTGCTCGCCAGGAGCTGCTCACCGCGTTGGCTGACGCGCCCGACGACCGCCCCGCATCGATGGCCTGAGTAAGAATCCGGGCGACGAACAACCGCGAGTGACGGTCGATCCCTCCACCAGCCAGTACGTCAGAAAAATCACAGAACGATAACTAGCGCTCGTTACCGATCCGTTATATATTCGTGAGTGCACCGACTGTTTGCTGTGGCGGTCGGTGCGGAATGTGATTGCAGGACACTCTTGGTGCAAGGGAGAGGGCCGGTCGTCAGCCTCTACGACCGGCCCTCAACCGTTTCCTCCTGCGGTTCCCTATTGTTGGATGAACTGACATATCCGAAGGGAGCCGAGATGGCCGAACCCGCGAAGACGGTCGCCGCTTGGGAGTCGCTCTTCCGTGCGCAGGTGACGATCCTGCGGGCGCTGGCCGCCGAGTTTCCGAGCGACGTGATCTCGCTGAACGAGTACGACGTGCTGTTCAACATCTCGAGGGCGCCTGGGCGACGGCTGCGCCTCAAAGACCTCAACCGCAACGTGCTCATCACGCAGCCGAGCGTCAGCCGGCTCGTCGACCGCCTCACCTCGCGCGAGCTGGTCGTCAAGCTGCCCGACCCCGACGACGGCCGCGGCACCATCGTCGGCATCACCGAGGCCGGATTCGACCTCTTCCGCCGAGTCGCGATCGAGCACATGGGCGCCATCAACCGCCAGTTCGGCGACTCGCTCGACGCCGACTGAGCTCGAGCAGCTCATCGACCTGTGCAACCGCCTGCGCGACGGCGTCGAAGACGTTCCGCCCGGGCATCACGCGCACCTCGAGTAGGCGAGCATCGAGGAACGCGTGCGGCGACATCGGTGTCGCTGGCGAGCTCCTCGCGACCTCCCCGCTCGCACCCGAATGAGCGCTAGCCGCGTCGCTGCGGCGGAGTACCGTCGAACATCACGGAGGTGAGTTCGATGGGGTCAGCGGATGCCACGCGGCGTGTGCCGTGGCTCCGGTACGCCCTGCTCGGCATCGTGATCGCAGCGATCTGGCTGGCATCAGCCTCCTGTCCAACGCTGCGTGGGCGCCTCCGCCGAAGAGAACGATCCCGCCGCACCCGCCGTGGCGCCCGCACTCGGCGTCGACTCCGTTGCACCCACCACCCCGCCCCAAGCCGCCGCGCCCGAGGTCGACGCCCCACCCGGCCGACCCCGCACCCCACCCCGCACCGCCGCCGCGCCCGAGTCGACGCCCCACCCGCCCCGCCGACGCGCCGACCGCCCCCGCAGCGCCGGCCACTGAGCACCCGGCGAGCGTCGAGCCCGCCCGACGCGCGCCCGCCCGACCGACGCGGCGCCAGAACCCGGCACCGCGATCCCGCCCGTGCCCGTATCCGTTCCAGCGCCCGTGCCCGCCCGCGCCCAGGAACGATCCCGCCGCCCGGCCCCGCCGACTGGCCAGACCGCCCCACCGCGCAGCCCGCCATCGAGCATCCCGAGGCCGGCACCCCGCCGACGAGCCAGACCATCCCGCCCCACCGGCGACCATCGAGCATCCCGGGCGGGCAACCCCGCCGATGCGGTCCAAGACCCGGCACCGGCACCCGCAAGCGCAGCGGCACCCGCAAGCGCAGCGGCACCCGCGAGCAGCAGCGGCACCCGCGCAGCCCCGCCATCGCGCAGCCCGCCACGCGCAGCCCGCGACCCGGCACCCGCGCGACCCGCCAGACCACGCCATCGCACAGCCCGCCACCCCGCAGCCCGCCACCGCGCAGCCCGCCATCGATCACCCCACCGGGCAGCCTGAGACGACAACCCGGCCGACGCCGTACTCGAGAACGAGCCCCGCGACACCGTGCCGCCCGACCCGGCCCAGGCTTTCGGCCCACCGGTCGTCCCGAGCCCCGTGACCGACGGGGCGTCGCTCGGCCGGGGTGCGAGCCGACCGCCCAGCGGCATGAACGTCTTCGCTGACGGCGACGCGTGGGCCATCGCATTCGAACGGGTTCGACCAGGCGACACTCCGGGCTACGCCGCCGGCTCGATCACGCCCGCAGGCGGCACGACGCTCGGCGGCGCGCCGCTCGGCGGCAGCGGCCCTGCCGCGCCGGGCTCAGGCGGAGGAGCGGCGTCGGGCGGAGCCGGCTCCGGTGGAGCAGGCTCCGGCGGTGCCGGATCCAGTGGCTGCAGGGGCATCCGGAACCTCCGACGCGACGTTCGCTGCGCAGGAACTCGGCGCGCTCGCCGCGCTGGTGTTGAACTCGACCGACGACGAGCTTCCGTCGTCGCCGGTGTTCGGCACCGACACCACCCCTGACTGATCGGGGTCCGCTCCGCCTGCCCCGTGGCAGGCGGAAACGGTCATCGCTCCCTGCCCGGGAGCGACCCCAGATCCAGTCAGGAGGACCGGACCATGCCGCGATCGGCAATGTGGACGCGATTCGTCACCGCGTCACCGCGAGCCACCGCGAGACCGGCGTTCCCCGGCGTGGGGAGGTTCCCGATGCGACGTTGACCGGGTGGGGTCCGGCGTCGCGCCCCCAACGTCGGGTCCCACCCCCCGCGGTCGTGCAGCGCACCCGACGCGCACGACCCGGCCGCGCCGTTCTGCGCGGCCGGCGCGGGGCGGCGGCGGACCCACCCGCCGCCCCGCGCCACTTCACGCAGTGGCAGTCGCCGCGTCATCGGCGTCCGGACGCACCATCGAGGAAGACGCACCTCGGTCCGTCGATCACTGCCCTTGCCACCACGGCATCATGGGCCCGAACTGCTCCGGAATGAACACGAAGACCCGCGAGATCGCGCTGGTGAGCAGCCAGAGTCCGAACCCGGCCGCCGTGATGATCCACGCGATCATCTTGTGCTGCTCGAAGTCGGGGAGCAGGCGCCCCTCCTTATCGCGCTGCACGCCGGCGAGCGTCAGGATCAGGTCGATGAGCCACCAGATCCCAAGGCCCCCGAGCGTGAGGAGCTTCACGACGCCGGTGCCGACCTTGCCCAGATAGAAACGGTCGACCCCGAGAAAGCCCAGCAGCCACGCGAACATCCAAGTCGCGATGAACGATCGGTCGGACGATGCGTTCGGCTGCGCGGGCACCGGGGCCCCGGCACTGGATGCAGCGGGTGGATACGTGGACATGTCAGCCTCCCTCGACCTCTCCACCTTGCGATCGAGCGCCGGGCTCCGAGGGGTCGAAGGTCCCGTGTCGGCTCAGGCCGGAGGGGCGATGATCAGTACGGGCGCGGGCGGCTCGACGAGGAGGTCGTGGCTGACCGATCCGAGGAGGAACCGGGTGAAGCCCCTCGACCCGTGGCTCGCCACGACGAGCAACAGCGATGACGCACCGATCCTACGGAGCACCGTGGCCGCGGCACCGATCTCCAGGTGGCCCGTCGGCTTCGCTCCGAGCCCACGTGCGAATTCGACTGCCTCATCGAGCAGGTCACGGTGTATCTCCTCGAGGATGTCCACGTCGGACTCGTACTCGCCCAGCGCGGTGCTCCATTCGGCGGGCACCTGCCACGCATGCACGATCTCCAGTGGCGCCCCGAGGCGGTTCGCCTCTGCTGCAGCGACCTCGAGAGCGGCCAACGACGCCTGCGAGCCGTCGACCCCGACGACGACGGCCCTCTCGCCCTTGGGCCGCCGGGGTCTCCGGGATGACCGCCACGGGTCCCCCTCCGAGGCGGCCGGCCAGGCGGGATCCGATGGTCCACCTGGTCGTCCTGCGATGGTCCGGGCCGCCGACGACGACGAGCGTGTCGGGGGCGAGTCGTTCCCCGAGCGCGTCGATCGCCGAGCCGTGCACGGTCTCCGTCTCCACGTGGAGGTCCGGATGCATCGTGCGAAGGCGCTCCGCGACGTCCATCAACCTCGTCCGCTCGGCTGAACGCTCACCGGTCGCCTGCAGGTACTCGCTCCCGGTCGCCTTGCCGCCGATGGCGTGAACGAGTGTCAGCGGGGACGCACCGCAGTGTTCGGCGGCCCATTCCACTGCCGCCTGTGATTCCGGCGTTCCATCCCAACCTGCGATGACCCTGGTGAACATGCCATCAGGATTCCGTCGGGCCCACCGCTCGGCATGGGTCCAAAGTCACATGGATCTCGTGGCAGAGCTGCGAGTGCGTGGCGGGGTCCGCCCGCGTGCCGCACCGGTCAGGTCGGTGGCTCGCGCCGCTCGAGTTCGTAGACCGCTGCTTGCGTGCGACGCTCGAGGCCCAGCTTGCGAAGCAGCCCCGAGACGTAGTTCTTCACGGTCTTCTCGGCGAGCCCGAGTCGCTCGCCGATCTGCCGGTTGGTGAGCCCCTCGGCGATGAGCGCCAGCACCTGGCGCTCGCGCAGCTGCAGTGAACCGAATCTCGGATCATCACGGTCGCCGGCCGCGGCCCGCTCGGCGACCTGACGGGTTGCTGCCGGGTGGAGCAGGGATCGCCCGGTCGCCACGGCGCGGATGTCCTCGACGAGTCGCGTGCCCGACACGTTCTTCAGCACGTACCCCGATGCGCCGGCGAGCACGGCGGACATGGTCGCCTCGTCGTCGTCATACGCGGTGAGCATGAGACAGCGCACTTCGGGATGCCGGGACCGCACCTCCCGGCAGAGCTCGATGCCATCGCCATCGGGCAGCCGCACGTCGAGCACGGCGACATCGGGCAGCGTCGCGGCGATGCGGGCGAGGGCGTGCGTCACATCCCCGGCCTCGCCCACGACCTCGAGGTCGGCTTCACGACCGAGCAGTTCCGCGATACCGCGCCGGACGATCTCGTGATCGTCCACGAGGAAGACGCGCGTCACAGGGGTCCTCCGATCGCGTCGACATCGGCCACCGAGTGAGCGCCCGGCGCGGGCACCCTCCACTCGATCGTGGTGGTGCCCGGTGCGGAGTCGATGCGCAGGCTGCCGCCGCGGCGTTCGGCGCGCGCCCGCAGGTTGTCGAGCCCGCTGCGGCTGGCGTGCTCGGGGATGCCGATGCCGTCGTCTTCGACGACGACGAGCACCGACGCCGCGTCGACGCCGACGGAAACGCGGATGTGATCCGCACCCGAATGCCGAACGGCGTTCGACAGCAGCTCCTGGACCACGGCCGTGATGTCGTTGCCGATGGGCCCGCCGAGCACCAGGTCGACGGGTCCGGCGAAGCTCACGGGAACCGGATGGGCGAGGCTGGAAGAGCCGGCGGCGACCAGGTCGAGGATGCGGTGCCGGAGTGAGCCCTCCCGCCCGCGCGGTCGCATGGCGAAGATGATGGTGCGAATCTGTGCGATGGCGTCGTCGATCGTCGAGATCGCGCCCTGCAGGCGCGCGGCGGCATCGGTCGGGGACTCGCCCGCGAGCGTTTGGAGTTGGAGCCCCACGCCGAAGAGCTGCTGGATCACGTGGTCGTGCAGGTCGCGTGCGATGCGGGCTCGGTCTTCGCTGAGCTCGGCGCGCTGGCGCTGTTCCCTCGCTTCGGTGAGTTCGATTGCGAGGCCGACCCGACCGGCCAGGTCGTCGGCGATGTCGAGCTCGGCAGGGCCGAACGGCGGCCGGCCGGGCTCACGTGCGACGACGATCACCGCCCAGACGGTGTTCGCGTGCTTCACCGGCACGAACATCACGGGGCCCGCGTCGCGCCCGATCACGATGGCCAGGGCGTCGGCCGAGTCGGAATCACGAACGCCGGGTACCGCCCGCGACTCGCCTGTCTCGAGTGTCAGCGCCGCCGCGGTGTCCATGGCGGAGACGAGTGTGCCGGAAACCTGGTCGGCGGCGACGCCCCGAGCTTGGTCGACGCGCAAGGTGAGCGGTTCGGTGCCGGGGACGAGGATGCAGATCCGGTCGCCCGTCGACCTCGCGGCAAGCTCATCGGCGAGCAGCGGGATCGCCGCCGAGCTTGCAGAGTCGAGCAGCGCCGACGCGATCTGCGCCGACGACGCCGTCCACTGCTGGCGCAGCAGCGTTTCGTCATACAGGCGGGCGTTCGCGATCGCGAACCCCGCGGTCGCGGCGAGCGCCGAGACGAGCTCCTCGTCGGCCGGGGTGAACTCGCCCGCCCGCGGTTCCGTCAGGTAGAGATTGCCGTACACCTCGTCGCGGACGCGCACCGGCACCCCGAGGAACCCGTCCATCGGCGGATGCCCCGCGGGGAAGCCGACCGAGCGGGGATCATCGCCGATGTGCCGAAGCCGGATCGGACGGGGATCGTCGATCAGCGCACCGAGCACGCCACGGCCCTCGGGCAGGTGGCCGATGGCCGAGACCTGCTCGGGCGGCATCCCGACGTGGATGAACGCCTCGAGACCACCCTGCTCGGCGACGACCCCGAGCGCACCGTACCGGGCGTCGACGAGTTCGACGGCGGCCTGCACGATTCCCTTCAGCACCATCGGAAGGTCGAGAGGCTGCACGACGGCCTGCGTGGCGCGCAGCAGCGCCCTGAGCCGGTTCTGCGCCTGCATCACCTCGCCGGCGCGATCCATCAGCTCGTGAAGCGCACGGTCGAGTTCGGGCCCGGGCGTACCGGGGACGGATCCTGATGTCGGCTGACCGGGCACAGCACCTCCGGAACGTCTTGCCCGCAGGCTACCACCGGGCATTATCCGCGGACAGCGGGGTCCGTGGGACCAATGGCCCGCTCCCCCGGACCGGTTCCGGCGAGCATGATCCCATGCCGAACCTCCCACGTCGACCGAGGGCGGCTGAGTTCTGAAGGGCGGCCGGGATGAACAGCGACGATCCTCGTCGGCATCGACGGCTCGGTGGCGAGCCGCTCAGCGATCGCCTGGGCGATCGCTCGAGCCGACGCCCTCGATGCCGGCGTGATGCTGCTCACCGTCGTCGACGACGAGTGGGGGACGATCAGCGACCGCGACCTGAGGGAGCTGCGAACCGACGCAGAGCGGCTGGCCGCAGATGAATTGGCGTTCGCCCGCCAGATCGCCGGTCGCGTGCCGGTGTCCGCCGCCGTGGACGTCGGAGCCCCGATGCTCGAGCTGGCGAGTTCTGCATCGGCGTACGAGTCGGTCGCCATCGGCTCGCACAAGTCCGGAACCTTCCACGGATCACGCACTGGGCGCACGCGGACTGCAACTCGCCGCCACCGCTCCGGTGCCCGTCGCGATCGTCCCGTCATCTTCGGCGAACGGACGGCGCGGCGTGATCGTCGGCGCCGGCAACGCCCCGGGCTGGATCGAGGCCGTGCGATTCGCCATGCGCGAGGCGGCCCGACTGGGAGGAGCCCGTCATGGTGCTCCGCTCCGACCGGGACACGCCGTTCGACGACCGCGCACTGCGATCGCTCCTCGACACCACCGATGCCGACGAGGCATCCGTGGACATCGAACTCCGCCGCACCACGACGCCGGCAGGCGAGGCGCTCGCGAGCGCCTCGCGACGCGCGGTGCTGACCGTGAGCGGCCGGCCGACCGAACCGGGCGCTCGCGGCTACCGTCCCCTCGGCCGCACCAACAACGACCTGCTCATGAACGCCGGCGGCCCGGTGATCATCGTGCCGCACGCGACCGCCGTCTGAGGGCGACCGCGGCGGCTCCCGCGCGAGCGTCCACGCGACGAGGATCGGGGGACCTTCGTCCCCGGGCGCTGCGTGGTGACGAGCACACTGGCGGCATGAACCCGCAACAGGCAACCCGCATCACGCTCCTCGTCGTCGAGGCGTTCGTCGCGGTGACGGCGTTCGCCGGGGGTCTCGCGCTCATGCTCGGCGCGTTGTTCCCCGACCTCTCGATGGTCATCACACCGCCCGCGGAGTACCTCGAGGGCTCTCCGTTCTCGTCGTACCTCGTGCCCGGGCTCGTGCTCGCCCTGGTCCTCGGCGGCGCTCAACGCGATCGCCTTCGTCCTGCTCCTGCAGCGGCGGCCCTCAGCGTTGTTCGCTGCTGCAACCGCCGGGTACGCCGCGCTCATCTGGATCTTCGTGCAGATGATGGTCATCCCCTTCAGCTTCCTGCAGGCCGTCTACTTCATGGCCGGGGCCGTCGAACTCGGCCTGGTGTTGCTGCTCCTCGGCCTCCTGCCGATCACGAGCCCGCCGAAGCGCGCTCGGCGCGAAGTCGGGTGTCCACCTCGTGACCGGCCCCGAACATATGATGCGGCCATGAGCACACCAGCCATGTCGGCACGCCCCGCGGGTGACAAGCCGATCTCCCCCATCGCGGAGGTCGCAGCCCCTCGACGGCGACTGGCCGTCGAGACCGAGTCCTTGTCGGCGCAGTCGTCGCAGGCGGATCGACGGCGATCGTCGCCATGCTGTCCTTCTTCGGCTCCGAATGGCCGCTGTGGGGCGGCTGGTCGGTGGGCACCCTCGCAGCGATCGCGGTGATCTTCTCGGGTGTCGCAGTCGCCGCGACAGGGTACTGGCGCGCGCGGGACCTACCTGGTCAGCAGTGGCGACACGAGCTCGGTCGGTGGAAGTTCTCGCTCGATGTCGCGACCGTCTCGGCGGTGCACGCCGTCATCGCGCGGCCTCATCACCGTGATGGTCTTCGTGTCGCTGCAACGCAGCTTCGAGGGCCTCGTCGTCGACCCGTGGGTCGGCGCGGCTACTTCGGCAGTGGCATCCGGGCTCGCGGCCTACTGGATCTACCTCTCGGTCTCGTCGATCACGACGCCGAAACTCGCTTCGCTGCTCGTGGTATTCATGTCGATCACCGTCCTCACGAGCATGGCGACGTCGCAGAACCCGCAGTGGTGGGAGATCCACTTCAGCGAACTCGGCACGTCGAACGACTTCTCGAGCGCGATGTTCAACATCGCACTCGTCGTGGCCGGCACGTTCGTGATCACGTTCGCGATGTACGTCTTCCGCGACCTCGGCACCCTCGTGCGCCAGGGAGTGCTCGCGCACGCCTGGGCTCCACGAGTCGTGTCGGTCGTCTTCGTGGTGATGGGCGTACTCCTCGCCTGCGTCGGGGTGTTCCCCCTCGACGTCAACATGTTCATGCACAACACGTCCGCGATCGGCATGTCGCTGACGTTCCTCACGCTGCTCTTCAGCGCCCCGTGGGTGCTTCGTGGCATGCCGAAGCGATTCTTCGTCTTCTGCACCGGTGCGATCGTGGTGCTCCTCGGCGGCGCGCTCCTGTTCGAACCGATCGGGTACTGGAACCTCACCGCCTTCGAGCTCGTCGCCTTCTCGACGATCTTCGGCTGGATCGCAGTCTTCATCCGCTTCGTCAGCGCGTTGTCGACACGACACGCGGCTCGGACGGCTTGACCTCGGGTGGGGCGGATCCATGAACGGGGACGAGCACGACCGGCCCGGGCCGTCGCACGCCGGTCGTTACCTCGAGATCGGTTCGGCCTTGCGTCGCCATGGACTCGGTTTTCTGGTGGGTCTGCTCGGAGTCGATCGAATGGTCCCGCGCGGGCGGGGTGCGGCCACCGACGCGGCGAGGAGGGCTTCCGCGGCCTCGCCCGAACACCTCCGCACCGCGCTCGAGGAGCTCGGTCCGACCTTCATCAAGCTCGGGCAACTGCTGTCAACGAGGTCCGACCTGCTTCCGCCCGCCTTCGTCGCCGAACTCGCGAAGCTGCAGGATGCCGCACCGCCCGTGCCGGTCGACCTGATCCGCGACGTGATTCGCAGCGAGCTCGGTGCCGAGCCCGAGGAGGTCTTCGCCTCGTTCGAGGATCGGCCGCTGGCGTCGGCGTCGATCGGCCAGGCGCACACGGCGACCCTGACCGACGGGACGCCGGTGGTGGTGAAGGTCCGCAGGCCCGGTGCGGTCGCACAGGTGCAGGCCGACCTGGAGATCCTGCAGAACCTCGCGACCCGAGCGGCTCGGGCGTGGGAGTTCGCCCGCGACTTCGACGCCGTCGGCCTCGTCGACGAGTTCGCCGAAACCATCCGCGCAGAGCTCGACTACCTCGAGGAAGGCCGGAACGCCGAGCGGTTCGCTCGGGACTTCGAGGACGACGCGAGTGTCGTCATCCCTCGCGTCTACTGGGAGCACACCACGTCTCGTGTCCTCACCCTCGAGCGGATGGGCGGGATGAACGTCGGCGATGCCGCAGCCCTCGACGAAGCCGGAGTGGACCGCGACCTCGTCGCCCGGCGGGGCGCGGACATCGTGCTGAAGATGATCTTCGAGGATCGCTTCTTCCACGCCGACCTGCACCCGGGGAACCTCTTCATCCAGCGGTGACGGCACGATCGCGCTCATCGACTTCGGGATGGTCGGCGTGATCGGCGAGCAGTTGCGCGGACACCTGAGTCGCCTCTTCATCGCGATGGTCCGCGGCGATGCGGAGCTGCTCACGTCAGCCCTGATCGAGGTGTCGGTCACGGGCGCGTCGGTCGATCGATTGACCCTGCGCGATGACCTCCGGCCCTTCGTGACGCGCTACCGCCTGAAGTCGGTCCGCCAGACTCCCTTCGCCCGGATGATGGCGGAGCTGTTCGCGATCCTGCGCAGCAACCGGGTTCGACTGCCGCGCGAGATGATCCTGCTGTTCAAGGCGCTCCTGCTCATCGAGTCGCTCGCCACGCGGCTCGATCCCGATTTCCGCCTCGGGGAAGCGCTCGAACCGTATGCGGAACGCCTCGCCTGGGAGCGGCTCCGGGTCTCGGTCATCGCGAAGCGCCTCGCGAGATCCTCGATGGACGTCGGCGAGCTCGCGCTCGAGCTCCCGGGCATCGTCCGTCGGCTCGTCGACGCCGCCGACACGACCGGCATCCAGGTGCACCTTCGAGCCGCCGAGCTCGAGCCGCTGGTCGGGCGAGCGGAGCGCATCGGGAATCGACTCGTCGCCGGTATGGTCGGCGCCGCCCTGATCAGCGGCATCGGCGGACTCGTGGCCTCCGAGCGGCGATGGCGCTCATGGGAGGGCACGATGGTCGGAGCCGGGCTCGGAGCGATCGGGGCGCTCGGGGCGTACCTGACCTGGACGGCCAGGCGTCGCCGATTGCGCTGAGGGGACCTTCGCCCCATCGTCTCATCGGTGTTCGCCCGAGGCTGGAACGGACGGCAGGAGTGAGCGGCGTGGAGACGATGCGCGCGTGGCGGACGGGAACCTCCGCGGGAGAACTGCGACTGGTCGAGGCTCCGGTGCCGGTGCCCGGCCCAGGCGAAGTGGTCATCCGAATCATCGCGTGTGGAATCTGTCGCACGGACCTGCACGTGATCGACCAGGAGATCCCGGTGCATCGGCCGAGCGTGATACCCGGCCATCAGGCGGTCGGGCGGGTCGTTCGGCTCGGGCCCGGGGTCGACGACCTCGAGATCGGCGATCTCGCCGGCGTGGCTTGGTTGCGCCGCACGTGCGGCGCGTGCGAATGGTGCCGATCGGGCTCCGAGAACCTGTGCCCGCACTCGGAGTACACCGGCTGGGACGCCGACGGCGGATTCGCCGACATGCTCACTGCACCAGCCGCGTACGTCTACCGACTCGCCACCGGCGCGGATCCGGTCACGACCGCGCCATTGCTGTGCGCGGGCATCATCGGATTCCGAGCCCTCAGCCGCGCGAACCTCCCACCGGGCGGCCGACTCGGCATCTACGGGTTCGGCTCCAGCGCCCACCTCGTCGCGCAGATCGCGATCGCCTCCGGCGCCCGCGTCTCGGTGATGACCCGCGGCGAACAGAACCGCTCACTCGCCCGCGAACTCGGTGCGGGATTCGTGGGCGAGGAGGCCACCCCGCCGCCCGAGCCGCTCGACTCCGCCATCGTCTTCGCCCCGGCCGGAGGCCTTGTTCCGGTCGCGCTCGCGGCGACCCGCAGCGGTGGCACGGTGGTGCTGGCCGGAATCGAGATGTCGGACATCCCGTCGATGTCGTACGACGCGTCCCTCTTCCGGGAGCGCGACCTGCGCACGGTGACGGCGAACACCCGGGACGACGGCCGCCGGCTGCTCGACGTCGCCGAGAACCTCGGGTTGCGCCCGACGGTGACGACGGTGCCATTCGCAGCACTGGACTCGGCGATCGACGACATCCGGCACGGGAGGGCGCGCGGGTCTCTCGTGCTCTTGGTCGATGATGGCGACGCGCCGCCTTGAGACTCGATCCACGGGACCTTCTGCCTCACCACCGGCAGCCGGAGGCGCGAGTCTGGAGAGACCGGGGACCTGGAGGATGAGATGCACGAGACCACAGCGGTGGGTTGGGACGGCAGCAGCACCGCGGAGACGGCACTCGAGTGGGCGATCGCACGAGCCGAGACGCAGCCCGAAGGGATGCGGAGGCTCAGCATCATTCACGCGGTGGATGACACGTCCCTCGCGGGGAGCGACGAAGAGACGAGTGAACTCATCGCCACCGCCGAAGCCGAGGTCGCCGAACGCGCAGAACGAGTGCGGGCGGAGCATCCGTCGCTCGATGTCGAAACGTTCGCCGCACGCGGCGAACCCGGCGACGTCCTCGCCGACCGATCGGGCGACGACGTCCTCGTCGTCGTCGGAGCCGAGAACGCCCACACTGAGGAGTACTCGCACAGCTCGCGCTTGGGCCCGCGACTGGCGGGTGCGGCCGACGGGCCCGTCGCCGTCGTTCCGATCGGCGATTCCCTCGCGAGGTCCGGCGTGATGGTCGCGGTCGACCACACCGCCCCTGCCGAGCGACTCTGCCGACTGGCGGCGGATTACGCCGCCGAGCGCGGGGAGACGCTGCACGCGGTGCATGTGGGCTCGAGGCTGCACGATGTCGCTGAGGACGCCGAGATCCTCGACAAGGTACTCGCGCCGGCGCTCGCCGAGCACCCCGACCTCGTCGTGGTGACGCACGTCGACTCCGGCCCGACCGCTCGGGCGCTGCTGAAACGGTCGCGGGAGCATGCGACGGTGTTCGTGGGCTCTCGCCGGCTGGGGGCGGTTCGGCGGATGTTCCTCGGATCGGTCAGCCACGCCCTGGTCACCAACGCGCGCTGCGCGACCGTCGTGGTTCCCCCTGAGTCATCGGCCCGCTGAGCGGTCCGCACCCGAAGCCCGCCGCGCGTCTGGGTCGTGAAGGTGCGGGACCTTCGACCCGGCTCCGAGGAATCGCGGTTCCTATCGTGGAGATGGAACTGGAAGGAGACCATCATGGCCACGTCACTCGCACGGTTCGATCCGTTCAGCGACCTCGCCGCGTTGCGAGACCGGCTGTTCGCCGAGATGTCCCCGGGAACCGGCCGTCACGCCGCACCGACCACTGACATCTACACCGAGGACGACTCGAGTCTCACGGTGGAAGCCCACCTCCCCGGCTTCACCGAGGAGGACGTCGACATCGATATCGATGGCGGCGCGCTCGTCATCCGTGCCCAGCGCCAGGAACGCGAGACGGACGAGGACACGAAGAAGAAGTACGTCGTGCGCGAGAGCAGCTCCAGCTACTATCGCCGCATCATCCTGCCGGAACAGGCCGATGAGGGTGCAGCGAAGGCCACGTTCGACCACGGCGTGCTGCGCATCACCGTGCCGTTCAAGGAACTTCCGTCTCCCCGCAAGGTCGAGATCACCCCGGGCAGCAGCGACTGAAGGCCCCCGGCACTGAGCGAAGACGACCCGAAGTGAGGACGCCACGCGACAAGCACTCCATCAGCGTGCTTCCGAACGTGTCCCCGCCGGCATCGGGGACGAGTCGCCCCGCCCTCGCCCGATGGATCATCGCGGTCACGGTCGGCGAAGCGCTCGGGTTCGCGGTCGCCGCGGCCGCCGCCGTCACCACCGCCACCCTCGCACTGCCTGACCCGTGGCGGTATCTCGTCCTGGTCTTCGCAGGTGCCGTCGAGGGAGCGACACTCGGTGCGGCACAGCTCGTCGGCATGGGGGCCCATCGCCCGCACGCTCCGGCTTGGATCGGAGCAACAGCGTTCGGGGCGGCGATCGCGTGGTCGATCGGCTTGCTTCCCAGCACGCTGACATTGCCGCTCACGTCCCCGCTCGGCATCGTCATGCTCGTCGTCGGGGCCGTCACGCTGCTGGCCAGCATCCCCGTGGCGCAATGGCTGGTGATTCGCAGCCGTGCACACGCGGCCAGGTGGATTCCCGTGAACATGGGCGCGTGGGCGCTCGGCGTGCTCTGGACGTTCGCACCGTCGCCGATCGTCGACGAGTCGACGTCGTTCACCGTACTGATCGTCGTCTACGCGATCGCCGGGCTGCTGATGGCGGCCACCGTGGCGTCGCTGACCGCGACGACGGCGCGCAGGTTGTTCAGCTGAGATCCCGCACCTGCCGACCCAAGGCTCTCGCGGGACACACGTGCGCCACGAAGCGGGCATGACGGTGGAGTGGGAACCCTACCTCCCACCCCACCGCGGCCTCGCAAGGAGGCCTCATCTCACCGAGCGACCCGAACTGAGCTCGGCAAGCACAACCCGAGCGGCCGGCAGGACTGCCGATCGCGCGACCAAGCAAGGCAGGATAGGTCGGTCGGGTCGGGTACGACTCGGGTTTGGTGGAAGCGTATCCCCACTCGTACCTGAGCGCACCGCCCCGATCAGGGGTCAAAATCGAGGAATGCTCGCTCGATCCGCGGCCGCGGCTGGGCTGGGCGCAAGGCCCGGCGTGGCCTGAAGGCCGTCAGGCGGCCGGCCAGTCGATGGATGCCTCATACCCGGGGTGCCGGCGCAGGTACGCGGCGATGAACGGGCATTCGGGCACGATGCGCTCACCGCGGGCGACCGCGTCGTCGAGCACGAACTTCGCGAGGCGACTACCGAGCCCCTTGCCTTCGAACTCGGGGCGCACGATCGTGTGCGTGAACACGATCGCGCCCGGCTCGAGGCGGAACTGCGACACAGCGGCGCGCTGCCCCTCGACGGTCATGTCGTAGCGCAGTCGCTCGTCGTGCCGTTCGATCACGACCGCATCGCCGGCAGCGCGCTCGGGTGCCGCGGTGTCGTCGGCGGGCCTGCGGGTCGAAGTCGTTCGCCATCGTTCCTCCTGGTCGGTGAGCGAGAGCCCGTGCAACTCGACCCTCGTGAAAGCACAACGGTGTGCGTCGCAGAAGATTCCGCATCGGCGTACGCCGACCGCGAACGATGCGATCGGGCGAGACGGATGCCCCGGCACCGAGCTGCGGCATCCGTCTCGCCATGCTCGTGCCGATGCGACGAGGTGACGGCGACGAAGACGATCAGCCAGGCGAAGACGAGCGTGAACGCGATGATCTCGAAGACGGTGAGGTTGAACACGTGCAGCGCGTCGTAGGCGACCATCGCACCCACCTCGAGGAGCAGCGCGATCGTCGAGAACCACACGAAGGCGCGCGGCATGCGCACGGCGTACCACGGGGCGCCGACGCAGAGCAGCGCGAACCCTGCGGCCGCGCCGAGCGCGAACGCGTTGTGCAGGTCGGGCGAATGCGAGATCGGCACCCAGCCGACCCCCATGAGGCCGAACCCGACGAGTCCGATGAGCGATCGGATGACCGCGCGTGCGCCGCGCCTGATGCCGAATCCGCCGAACGCGATGCCCCTGGTGAGCATCGCCGACAGGCCGGCGATGCCACCGCCCGAGGTCGCGACCGCCACGTTGAAGCACATCGCGGCGAAGTCGCCCGACGTGCCCAGAGTGCTGAAGTTGTGCACCCACCACTCGCCGGTCGGGGTGATGCTCATGCTCGCGAGACTGCCGGCGGCGAGCAGCATCGCCACGAGGTTGAACGTGCGGTACGCCTCGTGCTCGATGGCCTGGCTGTGCAGCCGCCAAGTGCTCAGGCCGATCGCGAGCGCCAGTGCGAGACCGACCGAGAAATGACCGCCGGGGACGGGTTCGAACGCGTCGGCGGTGAAGTGCACCGCGAGCACCGCGAGCGCGGCCCATGTGAGGCCGTTGGCGACCGAACGGCTCATCGTCCCCGGCGAGGGAAGGCCCAGTCGCTCGAGCGTCGACAGCCCGGTCCGCGATGCCGATGCGACCAGGAGGGCTGCTCCGACGGCGGCCCCGCCCGCGAGGGCAGGCGCGACCCACAGGAAGTCGATGCCCTGGGCAGCACCCGAGTTCGCGAACTGCGGGGCGAGGGCGCGGTAGAGCACGACCGACACGGCGCCCGCGATGAGCAGCGCGTACGTGCGGCGCACGAGCGAGCCGAGGCGATCGAGTCGCGGGTCACTGGCTCCGTCTGCGTTCGTCCGCGCTATCTCAACCACGCCGGCTCGCGGCACCCGACGTGCGACCGCGGGCACGACTCTGAGCCGAACGTGCTCTCCACGGCCGGCGATACCGGGAACGGTCGTGCGCTGCAGCAGTTGCCCCCGGTGCTGCGTAGCCGAGATCGCCACGGCGCGCACCCCTCACATCCGATGTCTCGATCGTGGGAACTCGGATTGAAACCGAGCCTAACCGGCGCTTCTTCATTGTGACATGGATGGGTCGACGGAGTTCGAGGAATGTTCAGTCGATTCCCAGCGGCCGGAGAGCTGGCCGCGATGGCGGCACCACCGCCGAGTGGAGACACGAAGCACGCCTGCGCGGGTTGTCGCGCCCGACGATTCACCCGTTCGAAACGACGAAAGCGGCCCGCTTTCGCGGGCCGCCTTCATACTGTCTCAACCAGTGTGCGCCCGGAGGGATTCGAACCCCCAACCTTCTGATCCGTAGTCAGATGCTCTATCCGTTGAGCTACGGGCGCATGGCATGTCGCCCGCGCTTCGTTCGCGATCAGGCAACCACGTAACTCTAACGTACCGACTTCGATCATGCCAATCGAGCGACCGTCGCGCCGATGGCTCGACAGCGCGAAAAACGCCCCACGCGTCATCGCGTGGGGGCGCCCTTCGATGGCCGAGAGAAGCCCGGGCGACCTAGAAGGAGATGCCGCAGATTTCGTAACTCCCGCCGATCTCCGCACCGTAGGCGGCGAATGCGTGGTCGATGCCCTTGCCGTCGATCGCATGGGAGCCGTTCGGGTTGTGCAGCCCGATCGTGCCGCCCTGGCCGACTGCGCCCTTCACCATGATCGTGAACGAGTCGGGAGCGCCGCTCGCCGCGTACGCGGCCTTGACGCAGTCCGCCTCCTCCTGCGTGATGACCTCGTTGTCTGCGTCGCCCTGGATCGCGTCGGCGACGACCAGCGTGAACCACGCCTGGGATTTGGAACCAGCTTGCGTATTGCCCTTCTCGGACCGGCTCGCGTTGTAACACTCGTGCGCGTACGCGGCGGCCCCTGTGCCGAGCGCCAGCGCCGCGGCGAGCGCGACTCCGGCGCCCACGTTGGTCAGCATTCTGGAGAGCATGATGTCCCTTCGTTTTGATTCGAATGGCGCGGCCCTTTTGGCGCACCAACTTCACCGTGCCCCTGCGAAGCCAATCGTGTCTCGGTGCTGTCCCGGAGTTCGAGCCCCCAGTTCGGGTGACGTGAGGGCTGAGGGGCCGCGCTGTCGTCACTGTGGAAAGCGCGTATCAGGAGACGGGCGCTTGAGCACTAGAGTTCGAGCATG
>CAWILI010000026.1:0-7282 GCA_963836825.1 uncultured Actinomycetota bacterium | reverse complement strand
TTCCGTTCGCGGGGTCGCCGCTGGTGCCGCCCGACCGGAATTCGATCACCATGACCGTGCCGTTCATGCGCGCATACACCGAGCTGCTCGTGCAGACCTGCCACAAGCGGGGAGCACATGCCATCGGCGGCATGAGCGCGTTCATCCCGAACCGTCGTGACGCCGAGGTCACCGAGCGGGCGCTCGAGGCGGTCGCCGCCGACAAGCGTCGCGAGGCCGGCGACGGCTTCGACGGCACGTGGGTGGCGCACCCCGACCTCATCCCGACCGCACGCGCCGAGTTCGACGCGGTGCTCGGCGACCGGCCGAACCAGGTCGACCGCCTGCGCGACGACGTCGAGGTGACGGCGGCGCAGCTGCTCGACATCCCGTCGGTCGGCGGGGAGGTCACCGAGGCGGGCGTGCACGACAACATCTCGATCGCGATCCGCTACATCGAGTCGTGGCTGCGCGGCACGGGCGCGGCGGCGATCGACAACCTCATGGAGGATGCCGCGACCGCCGAGATCTCGCGCTCGCAGGTCTGGCAGTGGCTCAACGAGACACGGTCACCGCCGAGGGCACGCGCATCGACCAGACGTCGATCGTGCGCATCATGGCGGCCGCCGTCGCCGAGCTGCCCCGCTTCGAGGGCGACCGCTTCGACGACGCGATCTCGGTGTTCCGCACCGTGGCGCTCGAGCCCGAGTTCCCGACCTTCCTCACCGTGGGGGCGTACGCACGTCACCTGTGACGCAGCCACGAGATGGGCGCCATCCCCCCCGCGAGCGGGCGATGGCGCCCATTCTCCGGTGGTCGGGAACGGCCGCCCTCGCATCGCCGGCGGCGCCAGCTCACCGCAGCGGCACCCGCACGTCGGTGCCGCCCTCGGGCGTGAGCCGCGAGCTCATCTTCACGAGCGACGGCGTCGGCACGAACCCGCCGGCGAACAGCGCCTCGCCCTGGCGGAACCACGGCGACCGGGCGAGCAGCGATGCGGGCGCGTAGCCGAAGTACGTGCCGAGCTCGGCGAGGTCGACCGGCGAGGTCATCTTCATGAGGGCGAGGTTGTCGCACTGCGACAGGATTCCGGGATGCACCTTCGAGGGGCGCTGGGTCGACAGCAGCAGCCACAGCCCGAACTTGCGACCCTCGGCCGCGATCTGCACGATGCGCTCGCGCACGGCGACGGCGAGCGGCGAGTCGAGACGGGGCGAGCAGAGGTTGTGCGCCTCGTCGATCACGAGCAGCACGGGGCGGCGCTCCTCGCGGCGTTCCCACAGGTCGTCGAGCAGCGAGAGCGCGACGACGAGCTGCTGCTCGGGTGTCGAGAAGCCGCCGAGATCGAGCACCGTGGCATCGGGCCGCTGGGCGACGACGTCGGTGACGGCCGGCTGGTCGCCGGCCCAGACCTCCCAGTCGAGCACGCCGAGGTTCTCGATGCGGTCGGCGAGCGGATGCGAGTCGCCGCCGCCCTGCGCCGCCTGGATCCTCGGCAGCAGCTCATCGATGTCGCCGATGCGCACGATCTCCTGCAGGTGGATCAGCGTGTTGTACTCGTCGCGATCGGCGATGGGGTCGAGTCGCAGCACCGCCGCCTTCGACGGCAGGTTCATGTCGAGGAATCGCGCCTTCAGGCCGGCGTCGCCCTCGCCGCGAGGGCGGAGCACGCGGATGTCGCGTTGCGCGAGCGCCTCGACCGTGGGCCCGCTCGCGCCGGGGTTGAGCTCGCCGAGCCGCACGAAGTCGGAGTTCGGGTCGAAGATCACCACCGGCAGTGCGGTGTGCGCGATGAGCTGCTCGAGCACGACGCCGAGCGCGTAGGTCTTGCCCGACCCGCTCTGCCCGCACCAGAACGTGTGCCGGTTGAACCGGTGGGGGAGCAGTTTCGCCGCGCCGCCCGGGTCGGTCAGGTTCGTGCCGACCTCGAGCAGCGCGCCGGTGGTCGTGTGCAGCACCTCGATGGTCGCGGCATCGACCTCCTCGACCGTGCCCTCGTCGAACGGGTGGCTGCGAGCGGTGTCGAGCCCGCCGTCGGCGAGCACGCCGATGAGCCGCCCGCGGAGCCGCGCGGGCTGCGATTCCGAGCGCTCCTCGACGAGCGCGAGCTGCCGTTCACCGCCGCCCGAGACGATGACGAGCGATCCGGCGATGAGGCTCGATCCCGAGGCGTCGGCGACGACGAATGACCGGCCGTCGTCGGAGCGGGCGAGGGGAGGCGTCGCTGCATGCATGCGCCGATCATCCCATCCCGGGCGGCGAAGCTCTGGAAGAATCGGGACTGTGCCATTGCTCGAGCTCTTACCTCTGACTAAGGTCAGAGATATGGCGAGACGAACCCGACCGCGACGCGATCGACACCGTGCGCGCCTTCAATCGCACGGTGACGAGTCGCATCGGCGCGCTGCAAGACCACTACCTCGGCAGCGACCGCTCGCTCGGCAGTTCGCGCGTGCTGTGGGAGGTGCCCGACGACGGGGTCGACGTGCGGGCGATCCGCGAGCGGCTCGAGCTCGACTCGGGCTACCTCAGCCGGCTCCTGCGCTCGCTCGAACGCGAGGGGCTCGTGACCGTCGTCGGCTCGGCCGGCGACTCGCGGGTGCGCACCGTGCTGCCCACGGCGGTCGGCCGGGCCGAGCGTGCCGAACTCGGCCGCCGAAGCGACGAGCTCGCGGCATCCGTGCTCGCGCCGTTGAGCGACGGGCAGCGCAGCCGTCTCGTCGACGCGATGGGCACGGTGACCCGGCTCCTCGAGGCGGGCCTCGTGCAGGTCGAGCCGGCGGATGCCGCATCCGACGACGCCCGCCGGTGCCTCGCCGCGTACTACGCCGAGCTCGCGCGCCGGTTTCCGCACGGCTTCGATCCGGGCCGCAGCCTGCATCCCGACACGCACGAATTCGCCGAGCCGACGGGGCTCTTCGTGCTCGCGCGCCTGCACGGCCGCGCGATCGGGTGCGGTGCGGTGCTGTTCCACGATGACGCACCCGCGTACATCAAGCGCATGTGGGTCGACGACGCCGTGCGCGGCATGGGCGTGGGGCGGCGCATCCTCGCCGCGCTCGAGCAGGCCGCACGCGACCACGGCGCGGCATCGGTCACGCTCGAGACGAACGCGAGCCTGACCGAGGCGATCGCCATGTACCGCGCGTCGGGCTACGTCGAGGTCGACGCCTTCAACGACGAGTTCTACGCCGACCACTGGTTCGAGAAGCCGCTCACGCCTCGCTGACGCCGACCTCGACCTGCGCAGCCGCGCGGCGCGCGATCCACCACGTGCCGAGCCCCGACCCGAGGAAGATCACCGCGAGCATCGCCCACCCGGCGAGGCCGTGCGCGATGGCGGTCGCGTTCACCACGAGCGGTGCCGCGAGCGCGCCGACCGAGTACCCCATCGAGAACACGCCCTGGTAGGCGCCCGGCCCGCAGGGGGTCGGCGAGCTCGAAGCTGAGCCCCCAGCCGCCCGCCTGCGAGAGCACCTCGGCGAACGCGTGCGCGAGCGCCGCGATCACGAGCACGGCGATCGCGAACCCGACGGGCAGCCCCGCCGAGGCCGCGTACACGAGGCACGCGCCCGCCATGAGCCACGCGCTGATCGCCGACACCCGCGCCGCGACGCGGAAGTCGTGCGTGCCCTTCGACAGCGGCACCTGGAAGATGACGACGATGACCGTGTTCAGGATGAGCAGCAGCGCGACGAGCACCTCGGGCGCCGCGGTCTCGTGCGCGATCCACAGCGGCACGCCGAGCTCGGCGACTCCGAACTGCATGCCGAACACCGCGCTGAGGGCCGTGAACACGAGGTAGCGCGGGTCGCGCCACGGTGAGCGGCGCGCCCATTCGCGACGCGACGCGGCGGCCGCGTCGGCGGTGGCCTCGGCATCGACCGATCCGGTCGCGGTGGTCACGGCGGCCACCGCGGGGCGCGGCGGCGCGTCGACCCGGGCCGGCAGCTTCACGAGCTGGAACAGCCCGAGCAGGTACAGCACGCCCGCGCCGACGATGAGCGCGCGGTACGCCTCGGCGGTGCCGAGCGCGAGCGCGAGCGCGCCGAGCCCCGACCCCGCCGCGATCGCGATGTTCGTGACGGCGCGCAGCACGGCGCGGGCGTGCACTCGGCCCTCGCCCTCGAACGCGCGCGCGATGATCGCCGAACGCGTCGAGTTCGCGCCCTGCTCGAACGCGCCGCAGATCACCGCGATGACGAGTGCCGTGACGAAGTCCCCGGCGAACACGTACGTGATCAGGGCGACACCCTCGATCGCGGTGAACCAGATCAGCATTCGCCGCGCGCTGAACCGGTCGGCGAGCCATCCGCCCGCCAGCGACGCGACGATACCCGCCCCGCTCGCCGCCGCGAGCACGATCGCCACCTCGTGCGGTGCGAGGCCCACGATGAAGGTGAAGTACAGCACCGTCACGGTGAGGAAGATGCCGCGCCCGACGCGCGAGATGAGGGTCGCGCTCACGAGGATGCGCAGCACCGGATCGGAGACGGATGCCGCGAGCCGGGCGAACAGCCCCGGTCGCGGCCGCTCGGGGACGTCTATCGAGCCGGTGTCGGACTCGGGTGTGGAGGTAGGGCTCACGATTCAGTTCTGGCAGAGACATCCGCTCGACGAAATTGATGTAGCGTTTCGCTTCATGTTGCGATACGTGCTGAACGAATCGGATGTCGCGACCGTGCGTTTCGGCATCTCGCCGCTGTGCGAGCTGGGGCTCTCGCTGCGTGCCATCCGCGACCCGTCGCGATTCCCGCTGCAGCTGCCGTGGCTGCGCCGCACCGAGGCGGCGCGCGCCGACCTCGATCTCGATGCGCTCGTTGCGCTCATCGACGATCGGCTGTGGACCCCCGACTTCCTGAACCCCCGACCGGACTCGCCCCTCACCCGCCTCGACGACGAGTTCGCGGTGCTCTCGGCGATCCCCGCCGACGAGTTCGTGCGCGACCTCGTGGCGGTGCACGGCCACGTGCCCGAGGTCTTCGCCGGATCGCCGAGGGTCGCGGTGCGGCGCATCGTGCGGGCGCTGCGCGAGCTCTGGGAGGCGACGTTCGAGCCGTACTGGCCGCGCATGCGCGCAGTGCTCGAGGCCGACGTCGTCTACCGCGGACGGCAGATCGCACAGGGCGGGCTGTCGGTCATGCTGAACGGCATCTCGTCGACCGTCGACTACGCCGACGGCGTCGTGTCGGTGCGGCTGAAGGATCCGAACGATCGCCTGCAGCGCATCGACGGCAACGGCCTCACGCTCGTGCCGACGATGTTCACCCGCCGCGGCTCTGCGCCGGTCGGCGACGGCCCGCCGCTCATCATGTACCCGGCGCGCGGGCAGGGCGCGCTCTGGGAGGCCGAGCAGGTCGCCAACCCGGCGGCTCTGGCCGCGATCCTGGGCGAGACGCGGGCGAGCCTGCTCTCCGCCCTCGGCGACCCGGCGTCATCGACCGAGCTCGGCGTGCGGTTCGGTGTGACGGCGTCGGCGGTGAACCAGCACCTGCGGGTGCTGCGCGACGCCGGCCTGCTCGTCTCGACGCGCTACGGGCACAGCGTGCTCTACCTGCGCAGCGAGCTCGGAACGGCGCTGCTCGACGCGCGGGCCGGCTGACTCGGCGTGCCGCCTACTCGGGATCGGGTGCGACGCGCAGCACGACCTTGCCGCGCACGTGGCCGGCCTCGAGCAGGCGGTGCGCCTCGGCGCCCTGCTCGAGCGGCAGCTCGCGTTCGACGTGCACGCGCACCGCGCCGTCGTCGATGAGGCGGCCGATCACCGCGAGCGAGCGCGCGTCGGGCACGACCGAGTACCCGGTGGCACGGATGCCCCGTGCCTCGGCCTCGGCCTGCCATGGTCGGCCATGACGCGGTGGGGATGTTGACGATCAGGCCGCCCCGGCGCAGCACGTCGAGCGAGCGGGTGCCGGTGTCGTCGTGCACGTTGCCGATGAGGTCGATGACCACGTCCTGCTCACCCGCGACGTCCTCGAAGCGTTCGCTCGTGTAGTCGATGACCCGGTCGGCGCCGAGCTCACGCAGGAAGTCGGCGTTGCGGGGTGATCCGGTCGCCGTCACGGTCGCGCCGAAGTACGCGGCGAGCTGCACCGCGAAGTGGCCCACGCCACCGGCGCCCGCGTGGATCAGCACGCGCTGCCCGTCGTGCACGCGCGCCGTGTCGACCACGGCGCCCCAGGCGGTGAGGGCGGCGAGCGGCACGGCCGCGGCCTGCACGAAGTCGAGCGAGGTCGGCATGGGGGCGACGCTGAGCGAGGTCGCCGCGACCAGCTCGGCGTAGCTGCCGCCGCCGCGCGGCACCCTGGCCATGCCGTAGACGCGGTCGCCCGGCTGCATCGGGTGCGCGGCGTGCGAGGTCGCCTCGATGACGCCGGCGAAGTCGAACCCGAGCACGGCCGGGAACGCGAGCTCGCGCGAGACGCCGCGCCCGGCGCGGGTCTTCATGTCGATCGGGTTCACGCCGGCGGCGACCACCCGCACCAGCACCTCGTCGATCACGCGCCGCGCCGCGGGGACCTCGGCCAGGTGCAGTTCGTCGGCATCGCCCGTGCGGTCGATCACCAGTGCGCGCATCGTGTCAGTCATCTCTGCAGTGCTCTCCGATTCGTCACGTGGCGGGCGCGTGTCGCGGCATCCGCGCTGCCCTCCATTCTCATGCACCACTAGGCTGCACTCAGCGTCGCCGAGCGGGGCGGGCGAGAGGGGCGGAATCGTGCGTCGACTGTTCGGAGTCCTGCGGTTGCTCGCGGCGGCCGCGATCATCATCGCGATCGTCGGCCAGTTCGCGAACAGCCTCTCGATGGTGCCCGACCCGGCCCTGTTCATCGTGAACTTCTTCAGCTTCTTCACGATCCTGTCGAACGCGCTCGCGGCGATCACGCTGCTCATCGGCGCGTGGTTCAGCCTGCGCGGCGCGGCCGAGCCCGACTGGTACACGTTCGTGCGGGCCGCGATCGTGACGTACATGACGACGACGCTCGTCGTCTACAACCTGCTGCTGCGCGACATCTCGCTCGACCAGGCGACCACGTTCCGTGGTCGAACGAGATCCTGCACGTGTGGGCGCCGCTGTACCTGCTGCTCGACTGGATCTTCGCGCCGGGCCGCAGCCGCGTGCCGTGGAGCCGGTTCTGGTGGATCGCGGCGTTCCCGATCGCCTGGGTCGTCTACACGATGATCCGCGGCGCGGTCGTCGGCTGGTATCCGTACCCGTTCCTCGACCCGGCGGTCGAGCCCGGCGTCGGTCTCGACGGGGTGGCCGTCTACGTGATCGCGATCGCCTCGTTCATCCTGCTCATCG
>CAWILI010000025.1:0-23239 GCA_963836825.1 uncultured Actinomycetota bacterium | reverse complement strand
GGCGGCCGCCAGCACGGGGGCCATCCAACGGCGATGCCGTGTGAGTCTCATGTCATCTCCTCATCGAGTGTGGTGCAGTTGTGGTGCCGGGGAATGCCGGGAACCGGTTCCAGCCTCCACGGTAGGACAGGTGCACGGGCGACCACAAGGGAACGTCAGGTCACGAATCGGGCACCATGAGCGGATGCCTCGACTGCTGGCGGAGAGCGCTCCCACGGCTGGGTTGGCTCGTTGAGGGGCATCCGTTCGACGATCTGGAATCGGTTCCAAATCGGCGGCCGCAACCACTATGCTCAGCACCGGAACTGCCCGATGGAGGGGGTTTGCGATGGCCGCGATCGGCGACGTGGCACGTCTGGCCGGGGTGTCGAAGGCGACCGCGTCGCGCGCGCTCTCGGGTCGCGGGCACGTCGCCGACTCGACCCGGCGACGGGTCGAGGTCGCGGCCGCCGAGATCGGCTACATCGCCTCCCCTGCCGCAGCGAGCCTCGTCACCGGGCGCACCATGAACGTCGGCGTCGTGATCCCGTTCGTCAATCGCTGGTTCTTCGGCGAGGTGCTCGAGGGCATCGAACGCGCGCTGCTCGCGGCAGGTTACGACCTCACGCTCTACAACGTGGGGTCGGCCGGTCAGGACCGCGACCGCGTCTTCGACTTCTTCCTCGCCCGCAAGCGCGTCGACGCGGTGATCGCGGTGGGTGTCGACCTCACCGAGCGCGAGACGGCCGCACTCGACCGCCGCGAGAAGCCGCTCGTGAGCCTCGGCGGCAGCGGCGCAGGAGGCGCTCGCCTCTCGATCGACGATCGCGCGGCCGGCGCCCTCGCCACCGAGCACCTCCTGCACCTCGGCCACACGCGAGTCGCGCATCTCGCCGGCGTGGGCGCGTCGGCGAACCCCGCGAGCGTGCAGGGATGCCGCCTCGAGGGCTTCCTCGAGGCGATGTCGGCGGCGGGGCACGGCTCCGACGCCGACGCGCACATCGTCGAATCGGAGATGAGCATGCCGGGCGGGCACACCGGCGCGCTGCAGCTGCTGGGCCACCCGGGCCCGAGACCGTCGGCGGTGTTCGCCGCAACCGACGAGATGGCGTTCGGCACCATCCGGGCGGCCGAGCGGCTGGGACTCTCGGTGCCGGGCGACCTGTCGGTCATCGGCGTCGACGGACACGAGAACGCCGAGATGTTCGGACTCACGACGATCGAGCAGCAACCCGGCGAACAGGGTCGCCTCGCCGTCGACGTCGTGCTGCACCTGTTGGGTGAAGACCTGGCCGACCCGCTGCCCGACTCGGGTGCGCCGCTGCCCACCCGCCTGGTGGTGCGGTCGAGCACCACGGCCGCACCGCGCTGAGCCGCCGGCGCGCTTCACGCCCCGCTGCGGCGCGGCGCACGCACCCCGCCGAGCACCCGCGCCATCATGGCCCTGAGCTCAGCGAGCCACGCCTGGGCGTGCATCCGCCTTGAGACGAGGAGTTCCCCGTGACCGACGTCACCGCCAACAGCGGCCAGGTACCGCTCGACGCTCCGCTTCGTGGAGCGAGCTTCGGGCAGGCCTTCGCCCGATTCTTCAAGAAGTACGCGATCTTCCATGGGCGGGCGAGCCGCAGCGAGTTCTGGTGGTGGTTCCTGGCCAACTGGCTCATCAGCGGCGTGCTCTACGGACTGGCCTTCACCGTGGGCAATCCCATGATGGTCAACGAGAACGGGGTCCCGACGCCGGTCTTCAGCGCCATCCTGATCCCGTACTACCTCTGGGGTCTCGCGACGTTCATCCCCTGGCTCGCGCTCTCGTGGCGCCGCCTGCACGACACGAACCGGTCGGGCGGGTGGTGGTTCATCGGCTGGATCCCGATCGTCGGCTGGATCATCCTGCTCGTCTTCTTCGTGCAGCCTCCCAACCCGGCAGGCACCCGCTTCGATCGGTAGCACATCGCTGACGCGGGCGAGAACGACGGATGCCCCGTGGCCGGTCGGCCACGGGGCATCCGTGTGTTCAGGTGACGCAGGTCACCTCAAGCTGCGAGCGCTCGACTGAGCGCGCGGCGACTACTTGAGGGTGACGGTTGCGCCGGCCTCTTCGAGAGCGGCCTTCGCCTTGTCGGCGGTCTCCTTGTTCGCGCCCTCGAGCACGGCCTTGGGAGCACCGTCGACGACGGCCTTGGCCTCGCCGAGGCCGAGCGAGGTGAGCTCGCGGACGACCTTGATGACCTGGATCTTCTTCTCGCCGGCAGCCTCGAGGACGACGTCGAAGGAGTCCTTCTCCTCGACCTCTTCAGCAGCAGCGCCGCCGCCAGCGGCAGCGGGGCCGGCAACGGCGACCGGAGCGGCCGCGGTGACCTCGAAGGTCTCCTCGAACGCCTTGACGAACTCCGAGAGCTCGATGAGGGTCAGGCCCTTGAACTGCTCGAGCAGCTCTTCAGTGGACAGCTTCGCCATGATTTTTCTCCTTAGATTCTTTGGTTACTCACCGCTTGAGAGGCTCGCGCCTACGCAGCGGACTCCTGCTTCTCACGCAGCGCGTCGACCGTGCGAACGGCCTTCGACAGCGGTGCGTTGAACAGATATGCGGCTCCGAACAGCGAGGCCTTGAAGGCACCGGCGAGCTTCGCCAGCAGCACTTCGCGGGACTCGAGGTCGGCGAGCTTGCCTACCTCTGCTGCGGTCAGGGGCTTGCCATCGAAATAGCCGCCCTTGACCACGAGGAGAGGGTTCGCCTTGGCGAAGTCGCGCAGTTCCTTGGCGACGGCCACCGGGTCACCGTGCACGAAGGCGATCGCCGACGGACCCTTGAGGTCGTCGTCGAAGGCCGAGATGCCGGCGTTGTTGGCCGCGATCTTGGTCAGCGTGTTCTTCACCACGGCGTAGCTCGCGTCCTCACTGATGGACTTGCGCAGCGTCTTGAGCTGGGCAACAGTGAGGCCGCGGTATTCGGTCAGCAGAACGGCGGTCGAGCTCTCGAACAGGTTCGTGAGTTCGGCAACCGAGGCTTCCTTGTTCGCCATGGCCACTCCTTGTGTCTTCAACGTGCATCGCGGAAGCGGTGCACGGCCTGGGAGCGCTGGAAGAAATTGGAGAAAGAAAAAAGCTCCGGCGCAGTTGCGCGGAGCTCGGCCCGATTGCTCGGAAGTCTTCGTCACACCTGCGCGGGCCCTTGCTTTCGCAAGACTTCGGTCGGCACCTTTCGAGGGGCGCGCGACAACCAGCGGTCTTCGGCTCCGTCAAGAGTAGCGGATGTCCCGGGCTCGGCAAAATCGCGCCGCGCGCGCGCCGGGCGTGGCGGGTGTCGGCAGTCGGGAGCAGACTCACGACATGGAGATCACACATCTGAATCCAGAGTCGCTCTTCACGAATCCGGCCTTCAGCCAGGGCGTGCTCGTGAGCGGTGAACATCGCACGGTGCACGTGGGCGGCCAGAACGGCACCGATGCCGCGGGCGAGATCGTTTCCGGCGGGCTCGGCCCGCAGACCGAGCAGGCGCTCCGCAACGTGATGGCCGTGCTCGCCGAGGTCGGTGCCGACCAGTCGAACGTCGTGCGCATGGCTGTGTACGTGGCCGCCGGGCAGTCGGTCGACGAGGGCTTCGCCGCGTCGATGCGGGTCTGGGGGCAGCATCCGACCGCCATCACGGTGCTGTTCGTGGCCGCACTCGGGCGTCCCGATGCGCTCGTCGAGATCGAGGCGACCGCAGTGATGTAGCGCCGTTCCACCGAGGCCTGCCATTCTGGACCCATCGACGCGTTCGGGGGGACAGATCGATGGCGCAGTCAATGCAGTTCGCTCGCAGCCAATGGCTCGACGTGATCACCGATGCGCTCGGCGGGTTCGGCAGGTCATTTCCGTGGGATCCGGTGTGCCGGCAGCTCGGCCGACAGCTCGACGCGCCGGTCACCGGAAAGTTCCACTGGGACGCGCACGGCCGCGGAACGGTGATGGCGTACCCGTTTCCCGACTGGTTCGACCTTCGCGACGTCGCCGGACGCGCACCGCCCGTGCATCCGCTGGCACGCTACTACTCGACGCACGCCACAGCGGCGCCCCTGAGCACGACGCAGGTGCCCTTCGCCGGCGGCGACGACGTTCGAGCCTATGAAGCAGAGCTGCGCGCCTGCCAGATCGAGCACCACGTGTGGATCCCGATCGAGCGAGGCGCCTCCGGCGGTCTTGGTGGTCGGGGTGTGCCGTCCCGCCGAGCCGTTCGACGAGACGTCACTGGCGCTCGCGACGCTCGCGCAGGGAGTCATCGTGGCGCTGCACCGTCACTGGCAGGTGCTCGACGACTGGGTCGCGGGGCACCCGCTCGCGACGGGTGCCTACACGGTGGCCGATGAAGCGCGTCTCACCTCACGCCAGGTCGTCGTTCTGAGTCTGGTCGCGCAGGGCCTGACCTCGCGGGCCATCGGCTTTCGCCTGCACATCTCGCCGCGAACGGTCGAGCGCCATCTGCAGAACATCTATGCCCGGCTCGGTGTTTCGGATCGCGTGTCCGCGGTTCGCCTCGCGACCCTGGCCGGGGTTGTTGCGTCGTCGCCCGCTCGACGTCCGTTCCGCTTGAGCACCACGCGCCCCGACCGCTCGCGTGCTGCCGGAGTGCGTAGAACTACTCATGGCGACCCCGAGCGGCCCGTTCTACGCTCCGAGATAGGGAGCTGGTCCTTCGTCCGGGGGTAATCATGCAACGTTTCGAATTGCTGCTGCGCTGGATGGGAGCGGTCGGGATCACGCTCACACCGCTCTTCTTCTTCGTGCTTCCGAGCTTGCTGACGGTAGGCTACGACACTGCCGAGGAGCAGTTCAGAGCACTCGTCGACGAAAGCACGGGTTTGGGAAGCAGGGGATTCGTCGCACAACTGGTGCAACTCTGCGGCCCCGGTCTTCCTGATGCTGGCAGCGATCGGGATCGGCGGTTTCACGATTGCCCGAGGTCGCGGTCGCACTCTTGGCGTCATCGGCCTGATCGTCGGGATGCTCAGTGCCATTTCGGCTCTCGTGTGCTTGGGGATCGAGTTGGGAATGTTCTTCTTCCTGACGACGGCGACAGATGCGGACGCCGCGGTCGCACAGGCTTTGGCATGGGTCAACTGGCCACCGTTCGTCATCTCTTCTGTGGGGCGCCCTGTTCGGCTTGATACTGACGCTGCCGATCCTCGCCCTCGCCCTCTGGCGCAGCAGGATGGTGCCGATGATTGTTCCGCTGCTGTTCGGGCTGCCTCTGGTGATCGCTTTCCTGCCGTACTCCGACGTCTCCAATTCGATTTCCTACGTGGCCATGCTCGTGCCCTGCGTCTGGATGGCTGTGCAGTTGATCCGCGGGAGGCCCCGAGGAATCGACTCGATCACACCCGCCACTGCAGTGTCGGCGGAGCAGAAGGATGAAGTGGATTCGTGACGGATAGTTGACCGTCAGCAATAGTTGACATCGATCATCTAAATCATTAGTGTTGATCGAAGTCAACTACTTTCTGGAGTCCTCACCGCATGTCACGTACTTCCTCGGCGCCCGCCGCCGATGCACTCACCGAGGGCGGCATGACGCACCGCCAGGTGCTCGCCGCCCTCTCGGGCCTCCTGCTCGGCATGTTCGTGTCGATGCTCGCGTCCACGGTCGTCGGCACCTCGCTTCCGCTGATCATCGCCGACCTCGACGGCGACCAGAGCGCGTTCACCTGGGTCGTCACGGCCACCCTGCTCGCGACCACCGTGTCGACCCCGATCTGGGGCAAGCTCGCCGACCTCTTCGACCGCAAGCTGCTGCTGCAGCTCGCCCTCGTCATCTTCGTCGCGTCGTCGGCGATCGCGGGCTTCGCGCAGGACCCGGCGATGCTCATCACCATGCGCGTGTTCCAGGGCCTCGGCGCGGGCGGGCTCGCCGCCCTCAGCCAGATCGTCATGGCCGACATCCTCAGCCCGCGTGAGCGCGGCCGCTACGCGGGCCTGTTCGGCGCGGTCATGGCCGTCGCCACGATCGGCGGCCCGCTGCTCGGCGGCGTCATCACCGACACGCTCGGGTGGCGCTGGAACTTCTTCGTCGGCCTGCCCATCGCGATCGTCGCGCTCGTGCTGCTGCAGCGCACGCTGCACCTGCCGAAGCACCCCAAGAAGAAGGTGTCGATCGACTACCTCGGCATCATCCTCATCTCGGGCGGCGTCTCGCTGCTGCTCATCTGGGTGTCGCTCGGCGGCAGCCAGTTCGAGTGGAACTCGATGGAGTCCTGGCTCATGGTCGGCGGGGCCGTGGCGCTGCTCGCGATCGCCGTGGTCGTCGAGCTGCGCTCGAAAGAGCCGCTCATCCCGCTCGGGCTCTTCAAGAACCGCACGTTCACGCTCTCGGTCGTCGCGAGCCTCAGCGTCGGCGTGGCCATGTTCGGCACCGCGGTGTTCCTCAGCCAGTACATGCAGCTCGCCCGCGGCGCGACGCCCACCGAGTCGGGCCTGCTCACCATCCCGATGATGGCCGGCGTGCTCATCTCGTCGACCGTCGTGGGTGCGCTCATCTCGCGCCGGGGCAAGTGGAAGGCGTTCGTCATCACCGGCGCCGCGCTCGCCGTCGTCGGAACGGTGCTGCTCAGCCGGCTCGAGTACGACACCGACTTCACCTACGTCGGCATCTCGATGTTCGTGCTCGGCGCCGGCATCGGCATGGTCATGCAGAACCTCGTGCTCGTCGTGCAGAACACCACCGAGGTGAAGAACCTGGGCGTCGCCACGAGCGCGGTCACGTTCTTCCGCAGCCTCGGCGGCACCGCCGGCGTCGCGGTCATGGGCTCGATCCTCGGCACGGTCGTCGCCGACCACATCACGAGCGGCATCTCGGGCCTCGAGCCCGAGCAGCAGGCCGTGGCGGCGCAGACCCTCGGGGGCGGCAGCATCCCGCACATCGCGGAGCTTCCCGACTCCCTGCGCGTCGTCGTCGAGTCGGCCTACGGGCTCGGTGTGGGCAGCGTGTTCCTCGCGGCGGTGCCGCTCACCGTGATCACGCTCATCGCCGTGATCTTCCTGCCCAACGTGCAGCTCGGCACCCTCACCGCCGTGCAGCGCGCCAAGGAGGAGACGTCGGGCGACTCGTCCGACGGCTCGCTCGAAGCCGAACTCGAGCAGGTCGGCGAAGAGCTGCTCGAGGTGTCGGAGGCCTCGGTGGGCGTGCCCGTCACCGCATCGGCCGCCGTGATCGATGACGCGGCGCCCGCGCCGCAGCGGGCGAGCATAAGATGTCGCCTGTGACCACCGAACCCGACCTCGATGCGTCGATCGCCGCCGTCGAAGACGAGTTCGGCCGGCTCTTCCACCGTGCTCGCACGCAGTGGCGGCTCGCTGCCGCCCGGGTGCACCCCGACCTGCAGCCCACCGGCTACAAGGTCGTCGCGACGCTCGTGACGAGGGGGCCCGCCAACGCCGGCTCCCTCGCCGAAGAGCTGCAGATCGACAAGAGCCTGCTGAGCCGTCAGTTGCGCCAGCTCGAAGAGCTCGGGCTCACCGAGTCCCGCGTCGACGAGCACGACGCCCGTTCGCGGGTGATCGCCGCCACTCCCCTCGCGATCGAGCGGGTCGGCGAGGTGAAGGCGGAGAACCACTCGGCGATGCGCGAGCGCCTGCGCGAGTGGGACCCGAGCGAGATCGCTCTGTTCGCGAAGCTGCTCGGCCGCCTGCTCTGAGCGCTCCGCTCGAGATCAGGCCGGGGGTCTCGATACGCTCGCTGCGCTCGCTACTCGACCAGCGGTAGTGGGTCTCGACACGCGGGATGCGCTCAGTGCGCTCGCTACTCGACCGGCTGCTCGACCGGCGTCTTCGACACCGGCAGTTCCACGGTGAAGACCGTCGAGCCCGGCTCGCTCGAGACCTCGACCGAGCCGTGGTGCGCCTCGACCACGCCCTTGACGATCGCGAGCCCGAGTCCCGTGCTGCCCGCCAGGCGCGAGCGCGAGGAGTCGCCTCGCGCGAACCGCTCGAAGAGCGACCCCACTGCTCCTCGGGGATGCCCGGGCCGTCGTCGGCGACCGTGAGCACGAGCTCGGTCGTCGCTCGCGTTCGAGCGCGGCGACCACGCTCGTGCCGTCGGGCGTGTGCACGCGGGCGTTCGCCAGCAGGTTCGTGACGACCTGGCGAAGCCTCGGCTCGTCGCCCGTGACGACGGTCGCACCATCGGGCAGGCGCACCTCCCAGTCATGGCCCGGCCCGGCCGCCTGCGCGTCGCCGACGGCCTCCACGAGCACCCGGCCCAGGTCGACGGGCTGCGGCGGCGAGCTCGCGGCCCTCGTCGAGGCGGGCGAGGAGCAGCAGGTCCTCGACGAGCTCGGTCATGCGCACCGACTCCGACTCGATGCGGCCGATCGCGTGCATCACGTCGGGCGGCAGTTCGCCGCCGTGCATGCGCGTGAGCTCGGCGTAGCCGCGGATCGAGGCGAGCGGGGTGCGGAGTTCGTGCGAGGCGTCTGCGACGAAGCGGCGCACCTTCTGCTCACTCTGCTCGCGAGCCGAGAGCGCGGATGCCACGTGCCCGAGCATGCGGTTGAACGCAGTGCCGAGCCGGCCGACCTCGGTGCGCTCGTCATCGACCACGACCCGCTCGGTGAGCGCGACGTCGCCGCGGTCGAGCGGCAGCTCCGACACCTCGAGCGCAGTCGAGGTCATGCGCGAGAGCGGCGACAGTGCCCGGCGCACGATGAGCGAGCCGAAGCCGATCGCGAGGATGAGCCCGGCGAGGGCGACGACGGCGATCGTCACGGCGAGTTCGGTGGTCGAGCGTTCGACATCGGCGAGCGGCAGGGCGAGCACGACGCGCGTGTCGGGCGCGAGCTCCTTGCGCTCGGCGAGCGCCCGGAAGGAGCCGAACTCGCGGCCGGCGTCGATCGTGTGCACCTCGCCATCGGCGGGCACCGCGGCGAGCGCGCTGCGTCGGCAGCGGGCCGAGGTCGACGATGCCCTCGGCGTCCTCCGAGATGTAGGCCGCACTCGCCGGGCCCTCGTCGGGCACGACCGCAGCGAGGGTGCCGGCGGACTGGCCGGCGACGTCGAGCAGCACGTTCGGGCCGGCTGCGCCGCCCGGAAGGGGAATCGGCCCGCGGATGTTCAGCTCGGCGCGGGTCATCGCCGACCGCAGTTCGGCGTCGACCGACGCGACCGATGACGTGTGGAACACCGTGACGCTCACGATGCCGACGACGAGGCTCACGGCGGCCACGAGGCCGGCGAGCACCACGAGCAGGCGCCGCTCGAGGGTCCACTGCGGGCGGCGCCGTTCGACGGGCGCCCGACGGATGCGGCTCCGGTCGCCGTCGCGCGCGCGGCCGAGGCGTATCCGGGATCGCCGGGGTGGGTCATCCGACGGCCTTCAGCATGTAGCCCGCACCGCGCACCGTGTGGATCATCGGCTCGCGGCCGGCGTCGATCTTCTTGCGCAGGTACGAGATGTAGAGCTCGACGACCGACTCCTTGCCGCCGAAGTCGTACGACCACACGCGGTCGAGGATCTGCGCCTTCGACAGCACGCGGCGCGGATTGCGCATGAGGAAGCGCAGCAGCTCGAACTCGGTCGCGGTCAGCTCGATCGGGCGTGCCGGCGCGGGCGACCTCGTAGGAGTCCTCGTCGAGCGTGAGGTCGCCGACCGTGAGCACCGGATCCTTCGCCTGGGCGAGCGTCAGCGTCGACCGGCGGATGAGCCCGCGCAGGCGCGCCACGACCTCCTCGAGGCTGAACGGCTTGGTGACGTAGTCGTCGCCGCCCGCGGTGAGCCCGGCGATGCGGTCGTCGAGGGAGTCCTTCGCGGTGAGGAAGAGCACGGGGGTCTCGGTGCCCTCGGCGCGCACGCGCTGCAGCACCTCGAGCCCGTCGATGTCGGGGAGCATGATGTCGAGCACGATCGCGTCGGGCCGGAACTCGCGGGCGACCTTGACGGCGCTGAAGCCGTCGGCGGCCGTGCGCACGTCCCAGCCCTCGTACTTGAGGGCCATCTTCAGCAGCTCGGTGAGCGAGTGCTCGTCGTCGACGACGAGCACGCGCACCATCGAGCCGTCGCCCTTCGCGATGGCGGGGGCGCGGTGGGGCATGGAGGCAGGCGACGTGCTCATGTCTCCAGTATCCGCGTCGACCTATGCGCTTGCTATGCGTTCCATGAGCGGATGCCCCGTGCCGCCGTCGCTCAGTCGCATAGCGAATCCGTAGGTCGGGCATCGAGCGGCCACAGACCCGGTCAATAGCGTCGCGATCGGCGTTCCCGACCGGGGCGCCGTCCACCGACCACGAGGATGCCCATGTTCTTCACCTACCTCCGGCGCGAGCTCGCC
The DNA here is from genome assembly GCA_963836825.1 of uncultured Actinomycetota bacterium. Taxonomy (GTDB): domain Bacteria; phylum Actinomycetota; class Actinomycetes; order Actinomycetales; family Microbacteriaceae; genus Agromyces. The sequence goes on along the minus strand of CAWILI010000025.1, from coordinate 12,961 downwards.
GGGCGACGCAGGCAGACCGCGATCATCGCGGTCGGCATGGCGCTCGCGATCGCGCTCGTCATGATCGTGAACGCCGTGTCGACGGGCGTGCGCGACGCCCAGGCGTCGGTGCTCGAGTCCGTGTACGGCGTCGGCACCGACCTCACCATCGCACAGGAACCGACGCCGCCCGAGGAGGGCGAGGGCGGTCCGCGATTCGAGTTCGATGCCGACGCCGGGAACCACCGCCGACGGCTCGACCGAGATCAGCCAGTCGCGACTGATGGCGGGCTTCGGGTCGACGACGTTCGACGACGGCGCGCTCGCGACCGTCGAGGCCCTCGATGACGTCGCCGCCGCGGCCGCGACCCTCTCGCTCGACCAACACGACCTTCAACGGCGAGCTGCCCGAGTTCCGCCAGGGCTCCGACGGCGCGGCACCGGCCGAGGGCGCGCTCCCGCCGCGCCCCCGGCGGGCGGCTTCGACGGCGCGGGCGGCAGCGCGTTCGACGTCGACAGCTTCACCGTGCTCGGACTCGACCCCGCGGCCGACGCCGTCGGCCCCCTCTCGGCGGTGGCGCTCGACGAGGGACGCGGGCTCGAGGCATCCGACACCGGCGACACCGTCGCCGTGGTCGATGCGAGCTACGCGACGACCGCCGAGCTCGCGGTCGGCGACACGATCGACGTCGGCGGCACCGAGTTCGAGGTCGTCGGCACCGTGACCTCGACCTCGGCCGACACCGAGACCGCAGCGAACGTGTACATCCCGCTCGACCTCGCCCAGTCGATCTCGGGTGAAGACGGCATGATCAGCTCGATCTCGGTGCAGGCCACCTCGGCCGACCGCATCGACGCGCTGCAGGCCGACCTCGAGGAGGCACTGCCCGACGCGACCGTGTCGACGCAGGCCGACCTCGCCGCCTCGGTCTCGGGCTCGCTCGCGAGCGCGTCGAGCCTGATCTCGAACCTCGGGCTGTGGGTGTCGCTCGCGGTGCTCGTCGCCGCGTTCCTCATCGCGATCCTGCTGACGATCCAGGGCGTCACCCGGCGCACCCGCGAGTTCGGCACCCTCAAGGCGATCGGCTGGTCGAACCGCCGCATCGTCGGGCAGGTCTCGGGCGAGTCGCTCGTGCAGGGCCTCATCGGCGGCGCGGCGGGCCTCGTGCTCGGGCTCGTCGGCATCTGGGTCGTCAACCTGATCGCGCCGACCATCGGCGGCGCCTCGGGTGCCGACCTCGTCGCGGACGGGCCCGGCGGTGGCCAGGTGGCCATGCAGGCCGGCCCCGGCGGCGGCTTCGCCGGCCCGGCCGCGTCGGCCGCGGGATCGGCCGAGGTCGTGTTGAACGCGCCCATCACGCTCGGCGTCATCGCGATCGCCATCGGGCTCGCCGTGCTCGGCGGCCTCATCGCCGGCGCCTTCGGCGGGTGGCGTGCCGCCCGGCTGCGCCCGGCCGAGGCCCTGCGGAGCAACGCATGAGCGCCGCGATCGAGGTCGCCGGGCCCGAGACATCCGCCACTGCTCCATCGAAGGGAACCCCCATGTACACGCTCGAGAACGTGTCGAAGACCTACACCCGGTCGACCCGCAGGATCACCGCGCTGAAGGACGTGAGCCTCACGATCGGCGCCGGCCAGCTGGTCGCGATCCAGGGTCCGACGGGCGGCGGCAAGTCGACGCTGCTGCAGATGCTGGGTGCGCTCGACCGGCCGACGTCGGGGCGCGTCGTCCTCGGCGAGGCCGAGCTCTCGCACCTGCCCGACGGCCGGCTGGCGGGCATCCGCGCGAAGGAGATCGGGTTCGTCTTCCAGGGGTTCAACCTCATCCCGACGCTCAGCGCGCAGGAGAACGTCGAGACCGCGCTCGAACCGCTCGGCGTGCCGGGCGACGAACGTCGGCGGCGGGCGCTCGCCGCGCTCGAGTCGGTCGGTCTCGGCGATCGCGCCGGGCACGTGCCCGGCGAGCTGTCGGGCGGTCAGCAGCAGCGCGTCGCCATCGCGCGCGCACTGGTCAAGGAGCCCGACGTGCTGCTCGCCGACGAACCCACGGGCAACCTCGACGAGGACACGCGCGACGAGATCATGGACCTGCTCGAGGGACTCTGGCGCGACCGCGGCCTCACCGTGATCATCGTGACCCACGACTCGGCGATCGCCCGCCGCGCCGAGCGTCGCCTGCACCTGAAGAACGGCAAGGTCACCGAGCGCTGACGGCGGGTTGCGAACGAAGGGTTCGCGCGACGAGACACGAAACGGCGGATGCCGCGGCGAAGGGTTCTTCGGCCGCGGCATCCGCCGCTGTGCTGGTGCGCCCGGGCGTTCACCCGATGCGGTAGAAGCGCCAGAACGGGTTCTCGATGTCGAGCACGTCGACGCGGCCGAAGCCGGCCTCGGCGGCCCAGCGCCGCAGCGTCGGTGCGCGCAGCACCGTGCCGTTGGCGACGGTCGCCCGACTCGGCGGTCGTCGCAGGCAGGCAGTGCAGCACGCTCATCGCATAGAGCATGCGCTCGACCGGCTCGGCACCGGCGTGGAAGGCGTCGGCGACGCGCTCGTCGGCGACGAGCAGCGCACCGCCGGTGCGCAGCAGCGCCCGGCACCAGGCGAGCGCGTCGACCGGTCGACCCATGTCGTGCAGCGCCTCGAACACCGTGACGAGATCGAATCCGGATGCCTCGACGCCGATGCCGCCCGTCGCCTCCGCGATCCCGGTGCTCGCGACCGCGGCCGCGGCGCGGATCGTCGCCTTGTCGCCGGCGTTGCCGTGCACGAACGAGATGCGGTCGGCGACCCCTGCCTCGCGGGCGTTGCGGCGCGCCTCGATGATCGACGCCTCGTCGAGGTCGAGCCCGACGATGCGGGCGTTCGGGAACGCGTTCGCGAGCGCGATGGTCGACCAGCCGACACCGCAGCCGGCATCGAGCACGGCGCCTCCGGCGTCGAGCGCGGCGGCCCGGTCGGGCAGCGTGTCGACCCAGCCGCGCAGCTCGTGGGTGAAGCCCGGGCGGTTCAGCGAGCCGAGTCCGCCGCGCAGTTCGGGGCCGTACTCGTCGAACGCGACGCCGCGGCCCTGGCGGTAGTCGGCGACGAGCTCGGGGAACGCGAGGGCGACGCCGGCGAACAGGCTCGCCGCGGGCGCGACATGCGCCGGGTGGGTCTCGTCGATGAACACCGGGGCGTGCAGCTCGGGCAGCACGAAGCGGCGCTCGTGCCCGAACACTCCGGGCTCGACGACCGCGAGGTAGCCGGCGGCAGCCTGCTGTTCGAGCCACTCACGGGCGTAGCGCGGCGCGACTCGCGTGGCGTCGGCGAACGCGGTGGCGGTCATCGGGCCGGCCTCGTGCAGCGCGCGGTAGAGGCCGAAGCGGCGGCCGAGCTCGATCGTGAGCAGCTCGGTGGCCGAGCCGAGCATGCCGACGATCTGCTGGGCGAGCGCGCCGACCTGTTCGGCCGCCTGCTCCTCTGCTGATGCGACGACGTCGGTGGTCGTGGTGGTCAGGGTCTCGGACATCGTGGTTCCTTGCATTGTGTTCCAGCCGGCGGATGCGCGGCACGATCGGTAGTCAACGCCGATGCGCGCCGCGGGCGAATCCCCGGATCCGGCCAACCCGGCGTGGCCGGAACCGGCCAGCACGGGACATCCGATCGCCGCCGTCTCGTGGCGCTCGCGCAGCCGCTAGATGAGCTCGTTGCGCAGTGCCCAGGCGGCCGCGGCGGTGCGCGAGGGAACGCCGAGCTTCGTGCGGATGTTCGCGATGTGGCGGTGCACGGTGTGCGTCGAGAGCACGAGGTGCGCGGCGATCTCGGTGTCGGTCTCGCCGCGCGCGACGAGGCGCAGCACCTCGCGCTCGCGATCGGTGAGGCGCACCGCGGCACCGGACGCGCCCGGGGTGCCGGCCGCGCGCGACGCGGCGGATGTCGACGTGCGCTCGATGGGGGCGCCGAGGAACACGAGTGTCTCGCGCACGACCGCATCGGCATCGCCCCGCCACGGGAAGTGGTCGTCGCCCTCGAGCGCGACGAAGCGGGCGTTGCGGATGCGGCCGGCGAGCTCCTTGCCGAGGGCGAACGGGATCGCACGGTCGTCGCGCCGGTGCAGCACGAGCGTGGGAGCGAGCACGTCGCCGAGGTGACCGGTGGCATCGAAGTCGTACACCGCGCGCAACGATGCGAGCGCGACCTCGCGCGAGGCTGAGCGCCGCTGGAACTCGGCGAACTCGGCACGCTCGTCGGCGGTCGCGTCGGGCAGGAACAGATCGGCGAGCACCCGGGAGCCGAGCCCCCAGTGCTGTTCGACGATGCCGAGCATGGTCTCGCGAGCCGCCGGCGGGGCGAGGTCGACACCGCGTGCGTACGCGCCGTAGAGCACGAGTCGTTCGACGCGCTCGGGGTGCCGGGCCGCGTACAGCGAGGCGACTCCGCCGCCCGACGAGGCGCCGAACAGCGAGATCGTGCCGGGCGCGGCCTCGTCGACGAGGGCCTCGAGCGTCGCGAGCTCCTCGTCGAGCGTGCGCGCGGGCATCGCGCCGCGATCGGAGACCCCGGCGCCGGGACGGTCGTAGCGGATGACGGTGCGGTACTCGGCCAGTGCCGCCACGAACCGGCGGAACTTCGGGCTGCGCCAGTCGAGGTCGAGATGGCTCGACCACCAGCCGCCGATGACGAGCGGCGGCCCCTGCCCGATTGCCGACCACGCGATCGAGGCGCCGTCGTGCTCCGCATAGCGGATGACCTGGTCCTCGGGCTGCACGCCCCAAGTCTAGGAACGCGTGGGGTGCCTGACTACCGTGCAGGCGAGCACCGGCGGCACCTCGTCGCGATGCTCGGCGAGCAGCGCGCGGGCGCCCTCGAGCTCGGGCTCGCCGTGGTCGCCGAGCAGGATCGGCACGTACTCGCCGGGCAGCAGCAGCTCCTCGTGGTCGCCGTCGGGCGACGCGACGACCCGCAGCACGCCCGCGGCGACCTGCTCGTCGAGCCAGGAGCGCGCGCGACGCTCGCTCACGCCGGCGAGCCCGGCGAAGGTCTCGGCGTCGACCGGGCCCGCTTCGAACAGCAGGCGGTAGTAGCCGCGCTTGCGGCCGAAGGCGATCGACGCGCGCGCGATGCGCTCGGCTGCGGCCGGGTCGGTGATCGGCTGGGTGGATGCGACGGTGGTGGACATTTCGACTCCTCGGGTGCGATGACCTGCTGCTGGTGATGCCATCGATTCCACTCCGCAGCGCTGCGCAGGGCATCGCGCGTTCGGGCCACGCTCGAATGGCCCGAACGGGCCACGTGCGGCATCTCGAGCCGGGCGGGAAGCCCGATCCGCTGCGCGACACCCTGTGCACGATCCCCGCCCGATGACCGCGGCGACGAGTACGCTCGATGCCGTGCCCGATACCCCGTTCGCCCTCTTCGACCTCGAGGGCGCATGGTCGGCAGCTCCGCCCGAGCCGCGGCCGAGGCTCCCCCATGAGACCCGGGTCGTCGCCGACTCCGGCGACCGGGTCGCGTGGCTGCGGGCACGGTCGCGTGGCGTCACCGCGACCGATGCCGCGAAGCTCGCCACCCGCGAGTCGGTGCGCACCGCGGCATACGAGAAGCTCCACGGCAGCCGCACGAGTTTCGGCGGCAGCCGGTTCACCGATCACGGCCGGGCGCGCGAGCCCGTCATCGCCGAGTGGGCGCACCGCACGCACGGCATCGACGCGTCGTCGCTGCTCTTCCATGCCGAGTTCGAGCGACGCCACCTCGCCACGCCCGATGGCCTGCGGGTCGCGCCGAACGGCGCGCTCGAGTTGTGCGAGATCAAGACCACGTCGAAGCCGTGGCGAGGCATCCCGCGCGGCTACCTGCGACAGGTCTGGTGGCAGCAGTACGTGCTCGGCGCCGAGCGCACGCTCGTCGTCTGGGAGCAGCACGACGACTTCGTGCCGGTGGCCGACGAACCCCGGTGCCGCTGGGTCGACCGTGACGACGACCAGATCGCGATCCTCGTGGGCCTCGCCGACGAGTTGCTCCTCGCAATCCGTCCGACCGCCCCCGTCGAAGACCCGCGCGCGGTCTATCGCCCGGGTGCGCTCGCGTGACGACGCTGCTGCTGCACGGTCTCGGTGCCGACCGCCGACAGCCGATCGACCTGCTCAGTTCCCCGGTGCGCGCCTCGTGCGGCGACGACGAGCTCATCATCGCGCCCGACGTGCGCGCCCACGGCGGATTCCTCGAGGTCGGCACCCCGGCCGACTTCGAGATCGACCGCTTGGCCGCCGAGCTCGCGGCCACCGTTCACGATCAGGTGCGGGATGCCACGGGCGAGGCGCTCGACGCGTCGAACCCGCTGACCGTCATCGGCATCTCGATGGGTTCCGCGATCGCGCTGCGGCTGATCCTCGACGACCTGCTGCCGATCGAGCGGGCGGTGTTCATCCGTCCGTCGTTCGACGACCGGTCGCTGCCCGACAACCTGCGGCCCTTCCCCGTGATCGGGCAACTCCTCATCGATGCCGGCCCGGCCGGCGCCGAGGAGTTCCGCGAGCGGTCGGTCTACCAGCGGGTCGCGTCCGAATCCCCGGCCGGTGCCAAGGGCCTGCTCAGCCAGTTCACGGCGCCCGACGCCGCGCGACGTGCCATGCGGCTGGTCGAGATCCCCCGCAACCGCGCGTTCCACGACGACGACGAGCTCGCGCGGCTCGAGGCACGGGGCATCCGCTCGCTCGTGGTCGGCGCGCCGCGCGATCCGGTGCATCCGGTCGCGATCGCCGAGCGCTGGGCGGGCGCCCTCGGCGCGCCGCTCGGCATGGTGTCGCCGCGCGACGAGGGCCAGGCGCACCAGAACATGATGGTCGGCCAGCTGGTGGCGCGCTGGCTGCATCACGCCCGCCAGACCTGAGCGCGGCGACGAGCGGGATCGATTACTGCTCGGCCGGTTCACGACCTGACGGGCCGATCCCGCTGCTGTCGCTGCCGGAGGCCAGCTCGATGTCATTGTCGTCCGCATAGCGGCGCTCAACTGCAGCGAGGAGGAGGTCGCGTTGGAGCTCCAGGACCGGGCGCCGATCCTCGGGGGCAACGGTGAGCAGATCGTCCAGCGCGGAGTGGATGCGACGGGCCACCTGCGGTGAGCCGGCGCCGGCGAGCCGGATCTCGGTGAACGCCAGGCGAACGTAGTCGTCCCACGTCATCACCTGCTCGATCAGGCGCAGTTCGCCGTCCTCGTCGTAGTGTCGGCCGTCTGGGAACTTCCGCCGCACGAGCTCGCGCAGGCAGTCGTGCAACCGGTCGATGGCCTGGACGGCCGTCGTCGGATCCTGCCATGGCGCATCGGCGAGGGCCCGGTCGGCCATGTCGACGAGGAGCCGAATGCCATACGCGACATCCTGTTCGAGTGTGCGCTCGAGGCGGAGGATGATGCCCGCGTGCACCTCCTTGCGGTTGAGACGCCCGGGGTCACCCTCGATGCGGAACAACCTGCCGCCGGCCGGGACGAACTCCCCGAGGACGGGCACGAGCACCAGGGTGCAGTCGGCCCGCCGTGCGGCCTTGACGAGCCGCTCGTGAGCGATCTGCGTTACGACACCCGACTGCTCGGCCGTCACTACGCTCGGGTCGGCGATATCGGGCACCGGCTCCTCGTCGGGATACGCCTTGTTGACGAGCTTGCGAGTGTTGTCGCCCGCGATCTCGACAAGAGCCGACACGCGGAGCGCCTGGCCGATGTGGTGGATGTAGACCACGAGCACGGCGATGCTGACCAACGAAAGTACGAACGTCGTGATGATCGCGACGCCCGGCACTTGGCCCGGCTCTCCGGGGTCCACCGAGCTCGACCTCACGGATGGTGAGGAGGGTGTGCACGAAGGTTGCGACGAAGAGGCCGATGGCGAACTGGCTCGGACGGTCACGCAGCAGAGGCTGCACGATGCGCGGGGAGAACTGGCCCGCCGCCAGTTGCACCACGACGAGGACGATCGTCAGCACCAGGACGGTGAGGTTGACCATCGAGGTGGCGACCGTCGTGAGGATCTCGAGTGCGGCCTCGGGGCCGCCGACGAGGTTCGGGGGCACCACCTGGTAGTCGCCCGCCCGGTCGATCGCGATCGTCGAGAAGGAGATGACGATGCCGACCATCACGCACAGCACGGGGATGAGCCACAGCGAGGTCGCGACGTTGCGAAGCATCTTGTAGATGTTGATCTGCATGCCGCTCCCTCGTGAGGTCGCCGTGACGCGCCGAGCCGCGCTGCGCAGCAGTCTAGCGATGAGACGCCCGCGACTCAGGCGGTGACCCGCTCGTCGTGCTCGATGCCGGCGATGACTCGCCCGTCGGCGGCGCGATACGGCCAACGCACCTGGCTGAGGCCGACGATGCCCGAACCGATGAGCAGGATGAACGCGGCGATCGCGATCACGTAGACGGCCACCCCCGTCGAGACCGACGCCGGGCTCGATCGCCGGGTCGAGGAACGGGTACGGATACCAGCCGACGACCGCGCCGCGGATCATCGTGTAGACGACCCAGGCGATCGGGAACGCCGCGATCCACCAGAACCGGCTCCACGGCACGCGGCCGCGACCGGGCGCGAAGATCCAGTCGAGCAGCAGGTACAGCGGCGCCCACACGTGCAGGATCTCGTTCGACCACGGAACGGTCGTCGCCTGGTCGAGCGAGATGTCGCGCAGCAGCAGGTTGTAGACGACGAGCGTCGTCGTCATGTACGTCACGATCGCGGCCCGCACGAACGTGTACCAGTCGGGCTCGGCCGCGCCGCGCAGGCTGAACCACGCGCCGATGAGCAGCGTGATCGCCGCGAGCGCGTTCGACAGGATCGTGAAGAAGCTGAAGAAGTTCACGATGAACAGGGCCGGGTCGGGCACCATCGAGAGGCTGTTCGCGAACTGGCCGACGATCGCGATGATGATCGCGGCCGCCGCGAGCAACCGCAGGACTCCGAACAGTCGACGCACGATTCCGCCCCTCTCGCTCGCCCCGCTCGGCGACGCTGAGTGCAGCCTAGTGGTGCATGAGAATGGAGGGCAGCGCGGATGTCGCGACACGCGCCCGCCACGTGACGAATCGGAGAGCACTGCAGAGATGACTGACACGATGCGCGCACTGGTGATCGACCGCACGGGCGATGCCGACGAACTGCACCTGGCCGAGGTCCCCGCGGCGCGGCGCGTGATCGACGAGGTGCTCGTGCGGGTGGTCGCCGCCGGCGTGAACCCGATCGACATGAAGACCCGCGCCGGGCGCGGCGTCTCGGCGCGCACTCAGCTTCCCGGCCGTGCTCGGGTTCGACTTCGCCGGCGTCATCGAGGCGACCTCGCACGCCGCACACCCGATGCAGCCGGGCGACCGCGTCTACGGCATGGCCAAGGTGCCGCGCGGCGGCGGCAGCTACGCCGAGCTGGTCGCGGCGACCTCGCTCAGCGTCGCCCCCATGCCGACCTCGCTCGACTTCGTGCAGGCCGCGGCCGTGCCGCTCGCCGCCCTCACCGCCTGGGGCGCCGTGGTCGACACGGCGCGCGTGCACGACGGGCAGCGCGTGCTGATCCACGCGGGCGCCGGTGGCGTGGGCCACTTCGCGGTGCAGCTCGCCGCGTACTTCGGCGCGACCGTGACGGCGACGGGATCACCCCGCAACGCCGACTTCCTGCGTGAGCTCGGCGCCGACCGGGTCATCGACTACACGAGCGAACGCTTCGAGGAGGTCGCGGGTGAGCAGGACGTGGTCATCGACCTCATCGGCAACGTGCACGACGACACCGGCACCCGCTCGCTCGACGTGCTGCGCCGGGGCGGCCTGATCGTCAACATCCCCACCGCGTCATGGCCGACCATGCAGGCCGAGGCCGAGGCACGGGGCATCCGTGCCACCGGGTACTCGGTCGTGCCCGACGCGCGCTCGCTCGCGGTGATCGGCCGCCTCATCGACGACGGCGCGGTGCGCGTGCACGTCGAACGCGAGCTGCCGCTCGAGCAGGGCGCCGAGGCGCACCGCCTGCTCGAGGCCGGCCACGTGCGCGGCAAGGTCGTGCTGCGCGTCGCACCCGATCCCGAGTAGGCGGCACGCCGAGTCAGCCGGCCCGCGCCTCGAGCAGCGCGCTGCCGAGCTCGCTGCGCAGGTAGAGCACGCTGTGCCCGTAGCGCGTCGAGACGAGCAGGCCGGCGTCGCGCAGCACCCGCAGGTGCTGGTTCACCGCCGACGCCGTCACACCGAACCGCACGCCGAGCTCGGTCGATGACGCCGGGTCGCCGAGGGCGGAGAGCAGGCTCGCCCGCGTCTCGCCCAGGATCGCGGCCAGCGCCGCCGGGTTGGCGACCTGCTCGGCCTCCCAGAGCGCGCCCTGCCCGCGCGCCGGGTACATGATGAGCGGCGGGCCGTCGCCGACCGGCGCCGATCCGCGACGGGTGAACATCGTCGGCACGAGCGTGAGGCCGTTGCCGTCGATGCGCTGCAGGCGATCGTTCGGATCCTTCAGCCGCACCGACACGACGCCGTCGCCATAGCTCACGGTCGACGAGATGCCGTTCAGCATGACCGACAGCCCGCCCTGGGCGATCTGCCGTCCGCGGTAGACGACGTCGGCCTCGAGCACCGCGCGCATGCGCGGCCAGTACGGCTCGAACGTCGCCGTCCCAGAGCTCGCGCAGCGCCCGCACGATGCGCCGCACGGCGACCCTCGGCGACCCGGCGAACACCTCGGGCACGTGGCCGTGCACCGCCACGAGGTCGCGCACGAACTCGTCGGCGGGGATCGCCGAGAGCACGGCGAACTCGTCGTCGAGGCGGGTGAGGGGCGAGGCCGGCCGGGGGTTCAGGAAGTCGGGGGTCCACAGCCGATCGTCGATGAGCGCGAACGAGCGCATCGAGATCGAGGTCGGCGCGCGCCGCCTCGGTGCGCCGCAGCCACGGCAGCTGCAACGGGAATCGCGACGGGTCGCGGATGGCACGCAGCGAGAGCCCCAGCTCGCACAGCGGCGAGATGCCGAAGCGCACGGTCGCGACATCCGATTCGTTCAGCACGTATCGCAACATGAAGCGAAACGCTACATCAATTTCGTCGAGCGGATGTCTCTGCCAGAACTGAATCGTGAGCCCTACCTCCACACCCGAGTCCGACACCGGCTCGATCGACGTCCCCGAGCAGCCGCGACCGGGGCTGTTCGCCCGGCTCGCGGCATCCGTCTCCGATCCGGTGCTGCGCATCCTCGTGAGCGCGACCCTCATCTCGCGCGTCGGGCGCGGGATCTTCATCACGGTGACCGTGCTGTACTTCACGTTCATCGTGGGCCTCGCCCCGTACGAGGTGGCCATCGTGCTCGCGGCGGCGAGTGCAGCGGGCATCGTCGCGTCGCTGGCGGGCGGATGGCTCGCCGACCGGTTCAGCGCACGGCGGATGCTGATCTGGCTCACCGCGATCGAGGGTGTCGCCCTGATCACCTACGTGTTCGCCGGGGACTTCGTCACGGCACTCGTCATCGCCGTGGTCTGCGGGGCGTTCGAACAGGGCGCGAACTCGACGCGGTCGGCGATCATCGCGCGGGCGTTCGAGGGCGAGGGTCGCGTGCACGCCCGCGCCGTGCTGCGCGCCGTGACGAACATCGCGATCGCGGCGGGGTCGGGGCTCGGCGCCCTCGCGCTCGCGCTCGGCACCGCCGAGGCGTACCGCGCGCTCATCGTCGGTGCGGGCGTGCTCTACCTGCTCGGGCTGTTCCAGCTCGTGAAGCTGCCGTCCCGGGTCGACGCGCCGCCGCGCCCCGCGGTGGCCGCCGTGACCACCGCGACCGGATCGGTCGACGCCAGTGCCACGGCCGACGCGGCCGCCGCGTCGCGTCGCGAATGGGCGCGTCGCTCACCCTGGCGCGACCCGCGCTACCTCGTGTTCACGGCCCTCAGCGCGGTGTTCGGCATGCAGTTCGGGGTCGCCGAGCTCGGCGTGCCGCTGTGGATCGCGCACGAGACCGAGGCGCCCGAGGTGCTCGTCGCGCTGCTGCTCATCCTGAACACGGTCATCGTCGTCATCTTCCAGGTGCCGCTGTCGAAGGGCACGCACGACTTCCGCGTCGCGGCGCGGGTGTCGGCGATCAGCGCGTGGCTCATGGCGGGCGCGTGCCTCGTGTACGCGGCCTCGGCCGGGCTGCCCGTCGGGTTCGCGATCGCCGTGCTCGTGATCGCGGCGCTCGCGCACGCGTTCGCCGAGGTGCTCTCGCAGGCGGGCGGCTGGGGGCTCAGCTTCGAGCTCGCCGATCCCCTGCGGGCCGGCGCCTACCAGGGCGTGTTCTCGATGGGGTACTCGGTCGGCGCGCTCGCGGCGCCGCTCGTCGTGAACGCGACCGCCATCGCGCACGGCTTCGCCGGCTGGGCGATGCTCGCGGTGATCTTCCTCGCGTCGGGGCTCGGCACGTGGTGGATCGCGCGGCGCGCGGCTGCGCAGGTCGGGGTCGGCGTCAGCGAGGCGTGAGCGGCTTCTCGAACCAGTGGTCGGCGTAGAACTCGTCGTTGAAGGCGTCGACCTCGACGTAGCCCGACGCGCGGTACATCGCGATCGCCTCGGTCAGGCTCGCGTTCGTCTCGAGGGTGACCGATGCCGCGCCGTGGTCGCGTGCGGCCTGCTCGAGCGCGGCGAGGATGCGCCGCCCCACGCCCATGCCGCGAACGGCGTCGTCGACCCACATGCGCTTGATGTACGCGGGTGCGCCGTCGTGGAACAGCACCGCGCCGCACCCGATCGCGCGGCCGTGCAGGCGCGCGAGCACGAAGAGCCCCGTCGGCTCGGCGAACTCCTGCGTGTCGGGATGCAGGCTGCGGCCCGGGTCGAAGCCCTGCGGAAACCGGCGCGCGAGCTCGGTGTAGTACGCGGCGAGGCACCGGCGGGCGTCGTCGGACGCGGCATCCGCCGGCTCGACCTGCACGAGTCCCGCCTCGAGGAGCCGCATCACCGTGCCCATCGCGTCGACGAGGCGAGTGCGCTGCCCCTCGCTCAACGGCGCGAGCACGG
>CAWILI010000024.1:0-53617 GCA_963836825.1 uncultured Actinomycetota bacterium | reverse complement strand
GTCACGTCATCCTGCTAGCTGCCGGAGCGACGCCGGTTGTACACGTCGAACGCGACCGCGAGCAGCAGCACGAGGCCCTTCACGACCTGCTGCCACTCGATGCCGATGCCCAGGATCGACATGCCGTTGTTGAGCACGCCGATGATGAGGCCACCGATGATGGCGCCGCCGATCGTGCCGACGCCGCCCTGCACGGCCGCGCCGCCGATGAACGCCGCCGAGATCGCCTCGAGCTCGAAGCCGTCACCGGCCTTCGGCCCCGCGAGGTTCAGTCGCGCAGTGAAGATGAGTCCGGCGAGGGCCGCGAGGGTGCCCATGTTCACGAACAGCCAGAAGTCGACTCGGCGCGTCTTGATGCCCGACAGCTCGGCCGCGTGGCGGTTGCCGCCGATCGCGTAGATGTGGCGGCCGAAGACGGTGCGGTTCATCACGATGCCGTACACCAGCACGAGCACCGCGAGGAGGATCAGCGTGACCGGGATGCCCTTGTACGACGCGAGCGAGTAGGCGAAGAAGCCGATCGCCGCCGAGACGAGCACGAGCTTCGTGATGAACCACGCCACGGGCTCGACGTCCTGGCCGTACTTCTGGCGACCGCGGCGCGTGCGCACCTGCTGCACGATGATGGCGATGATCGCGAGTGCGCCGACGCCGAGCGTGAGCGGATCGATCTCGAACTCGCCGAACACGTCGGTGACGAAGCCGTTGCCGAGCGCGCGGTACTCGGCCGGGAACGAGCCGATGTTCGCGTTGCCGAGCACGACCAGGGCGAGCCCTCGGAAGATGAGCATGCCCGCCAGGGTCACGATGAAGGCCGGGATGCCGACGAAGGCGATCCAGAATCCCTGCCAGACGCCGACGAGCGCGCCGATGCCGAGCGAGAGGATGACCGAAAGCCACCATGGCAGGCCCCATTGCACGGCGAACACACCCGAGCAGGCGCCGACGAAGGCCGCGACCGATCCGACCGACAGGTCGATGTGGCCGGCGATGATGACCATCACCATGCCGATCGCGAGCACGAGGATGTACCCGTTCTGCACGACCAGGTTCGAGATGTTCTGCGGGCGCAGCAGGATGCCGTCGGTGAGGATCGAGAACAGCACGACCACCGCGATGAGCGCGATGAAGATGCCGTTCTTGCCGAGGTCGGCGAGCATGTGGCTCAGCCGGTCGGTGAACTTGTTCTCGACCGGGTTGACGTTGCCGCCGCCGAGTTTGGTTTCCTCGGAGGTTGTGGGGTTCGGATTCGACATGGTGTCTCCTGGGGTATCCGCCAGCGCCGGCTAGCGGGGCTTTTCCATGGTCATGAGCTTGAGCATCGCCTCGGGAGTGGCCTCTTCGACGGGGAGCTCACCCGTGATGCGACCCTCCGACAGCGCGTACACGCGATCGCAGATGCCGAGGAGCTCGGGCAGCTCCGACGAGATCACGATGATGCCCTTCCCGGCAGCGGCCAGGCGGTTGATGATCGTGTAGATCTCGTACTTCGCGCCGACGTCGATGCCGCGCGTCGGCTCGTCGAGGATCAGCACCTCGGGATCGGAGTAGATCCACTTCGACAGCACGACCTTCTGCTGGTTGCCGCCCGAGAGCTTGCCGGTCTTCACGAGCACGCTCGGCGCCTTGATGTTCATCGACTTGCGGTACTCGTTCGCGACCGCGTATTCCTCGTTGTCGTGTACGAGGCCGTACTTCTCGAGCTTCTTCAGCGACGCCATCGAGATGTTGCGCTTGATGTCCTCGATGAGGTTCAGGCCGTAGGTCTTGCGATCCTCGGTGGCGTAGGCGATGCCGTGATCGATCGCCTCGGCGACGGTGCGGGTCTTGATCTCCTTGCCGCGGAGGAACACCTTGCCGGTGATCTTCGACCCGTAGCTCTGACCGAAGAGGCTCATCGCGAACTCGGTGCGCCCAGCGCCCATGAGGCCCGCGATGCCGACGATCTCTCCCGCCCGCACGTGGAGGTTCACGTTGTCGACCATGACCCGCGACGTGTCCTGCGGGTGGTGCGCCGTCCAGTCCTCGACGCGGAAGCAGCTCGTCGCCGATGTTCGGCGTGTGGTCGGGGTAGCGGTGCTCGAGGTCGCGGCCGACCATGTCCTTGATGATGCGGTCTTCCGTGACATCCTGCTTCGCGATCGTCTCGATCGTCTTGCCGTCGCGGATGACCGTGACGGAGTCGGCGACCTTCTTGATCTCGTTCAGCTTGTGGCTGATGATGATCGACGTGATGCCCTGCCCCTTCAGGTGCAGGATCAGGTCGAGCAGGTGGTCGGAGTCGTCGTCGTTGAGCGCGGCGGTGGGCTCGTCGAGGATGAGCAGCTTGACCTCCTTCGAGAGCGCCTTCGCGATCTCGACGAGCTGCTGCTTGCCGACGCCGATGTCCATGATCTTCGTCGTGGGGTTCTCGCGGAGGCCGACCCGGGCGAGGAGCTTCGACGCCTCGAAGTTCGTCCTGTTCCAGTCGATGAGGCCGCCGCGGCCCTTCAGCTCGTTGTTGAGGAAGATGTTCTCGGCGATCGACAGGTACGGGCTGAGCGCCAGTTCCTGGTGGATGATGACGATGCCCTTGGCCTCGCTGTCGGTGAGGTCCTTGAACTCCACCGTCTCGTTCTCGAAGACGATGTCGCCGTCGTAGGTGCCGTGCGGGTAGACGCCCGAGAGCACCTTCATGAGGGTCGACTTGCCGGCGCCGTTCTCGCCGCAGATGGCGTGCACCTGGCCTCGCTCGACCGACAGGGTGACGTTGGAGAGCGCCTTCACGCCGGGGAACGTCTTCGTGATGCCGCGCATCTCGAGAATGTGGGTGGTCATCCTTGCTCCTGCTTCGTTGCCGGGACCGCCGGTCGAGTAGCGAGCGAAGCCCGCGCATCGAGACCTGATCGAGAGCGTACGCCCCGATGGTCTCGATACGCGGCTCCGCCGCTACTCGACCGACGGAATCATCCGACTAGCCGTTGATTTCCTCTTCGGTCCAGTAGCCGCTGTCGACGAGGAGCTCGGTGATGTTGTCCTTGACGACGATGGCCGACTCGAGGAGGTACGACGGCACGACCTTCACGCCGTTGTCGTAGTCCTCGGTGTTGTTCACCTCGGGCTCCTCGCCGTTCAGGATGGCCGAGGCCATGTCGACGGCGACCGTCGCGAGCTCACGCGTGTCCTTGAAGATGGTCGCGTACTGCTCGCCCGAGTTGATGGCCTTGACCGAGTCGATCTCCGCGTCCTGGCCGGAGATGATCGGCCAGCCCTCGCCCACGGAGTATCCCGCGTCGGTGAGCGCCGAGATGATGCCGCGCGACAGGCCGTCGTAGGGCGACAGGACGGCGTTGACCGTGGAGCCGTCGGAGTAGGTCGAGGTCAGGATGTTCTCCATGCGCTCCTGCGCGACCTCGCCGTCCCAGCGAAGGGTGGCGGCCTGCTCGAAGTCGGTCTGACCCGACTTCACCACGAGCGTGCCGTCATCGATGAGCGGCTGGAGCGTGTCGATCGCGCCGTTCCAGAAGAACGTGGCGTTGTTGTCGTCGGGCGAACCGGCGAACAGCTCGATGTTGAACGGACCGGCGGGGGCGTCCGCGGCGGGCTCGCCCTCGAGGTCGGTCAGGCCGAGGCCGTTCAGCAGCGAGGTCGCCTGCTGCACGCCGACGATGTAGTTGTCGAACGAGGCGTAGTAGTCGACGTTCTCCGAGTCGCGGATGAGGCGGTCGTAGGCGATGACCGGGATGTCCGCGTCAGCGGCGTCCTGGAGCACCTGCGACAGCGTCGTGCCGTCGATCGAGGCGATGATGAGCGCTTCGGCGCCCTTCGTGATCATGTTCTCGATCTGCGAGACCTGGGTGGGGATGTCGTCCTCTGCGTACTGCAGGTCGACGGTGAAGCCCTGATCCTCGAGCTGCTCCTTGACGGAGTCGCCGTCCTGGATCCAGCGCTCCGAGCTCTTGGTGGGCATCGCGACGCCGATGAGGCCGCCCGCAGCAGCCGCGTCGCCTTCGCTACCGCTACCAGCGCCACCCGAGCACGCGGCGAGCGCGAGCATCGAACCGGCCGCGAGCGTCGCGAGAAGCACCTTCTTCGTGTTCTTCACGGTGTTTCCTTTCACTGTGTCAATCAGTTGGACGTCGTTGTCTTGGTGACAGTCGGAGTCGGTTGCGTCCATGCCAACCGCCTCCCCTCGCGCCATCCGGAGATGGGAATCGCAAGTCTCATGTGGAACTCGTCGTCATGCGGCGGGCGTCGGTGGCCTGTCCGTATACGTTCTGGTACCGGTCGTAGAGGGAGTCGATGGCCTGTTGCGGCAGCGGGATCAGCGGTCCGGCCTCGCGTGCCAGATGCACGGTGCGGGCCACGTCCTCGACCATCACGGCCGCCTTCACGGCGTCTTTCGCCGACGCGCCGATGGTGAACGGGCCGTGGTTCTGCATCAGCACCGCACGGGACCGGTGGCCCGCGAGGGTCTCGACGATGCCGCGCCCGATCGAGTCGTCGCCGATGATCGCGAACGGTCCCACGGGGATCGGCCCGCCGAACTCGTCGGCCATCGCCGTGATCACGCAGGGGATCTCTTCTCCGCGCGCCGCCCAGGCCGTCGCGTATGTCGAGTGCGTGTGCACCACGCCACCGACCTCGGGCATGTTCCGGTACACGTAGGCGTGCGCCGCCGTGTCGGACGAGGGGCTGCGCTCAGCGCCCGGGGTGCCGTCGACGACGTTGCCGTCGAGGTCGCACAGGATCATGTTCTCGGGCGCGAGTTCGTCATACGAGACACCCGAGGGCTTGATCACGAACAGGTCCGCACCCGGCACGCGCCCCGACACATTCCCGCCGGTCCAGACGACCAGGCCATAACGCGTCAGCTCGGCGTGCAGCCGCGCCACCTCGGCACGTACCCTCGCGATGGCGACCTCGATCTGCGGTCCGAAGCTGCTCATGCGACGGTCCCAGCGGCGGTCAGGCCCGCTGCTCGACCGGCGCACAGGTGATCGTGCGGCAACGGTGCAGGGGTGGTCGGCACGTCGGGACTCCTTCGTCGAGGGGATGTCGCTCCATGATCCGGGTCTCAATGTGACCGTTCACATGGCGAGCATCATGTTAGCCCGATGACGCCGCCCGCTGTCAACCCGCGAAGGTCACGGAACGGTAACGGCGCGATGTCACGCCGGTGAACACGGGGGTTCGACCCCTGCCAGGTGACCGGCGCAGGCGTCGGCAGCTGGTGATCAGAACGACGCTCGCCCGGTCGATCCGCGCACGATCAGCTCGGGCACGATCGTTGCCGGCTGCTCGGGCGCGCCCGGGTCGATGTCGCCGAGGAGCAGGGCGACGCATCGCCGACCCAGCTCGGCGAAGTCCTGTCGCACGGTCGTGAGGGGCGGCCAGAAGTGCGCCGCCTCGGGGATGTCGTCGAAGCCCACGATCGACACGTCGCGCGGGATCTCGAGGCCGGCGTCGCGCACCGCGTGCATCAGCCCGAGCGCCATCTGGTCGTTCGATGCGAAGATCGCCGTGAAGTCGCGGACCGTGAGCAGCTCGCGGCCCGCGTAGTAGCCGAACTGCGCGGTCCAGTCACCGAGGATCGGCGCGGTCGTCGGCACGTCCTGCGCGCTCATCTCGTCGAGGAACCCGCGCATCCTCGCCTCGGCCTCGATCCAGTCCTGCGGACCCGCGAGGTGGTAGATCCCGCGGTGCCCGAGCTCGATGAGGTGCCGCGTCGCCATGCGCGCGCCCGCGATCTGGTCGACCGAGAGCGTGCGCACGGTCTCCTGGTCGGTCGACTGCAACGTCACGTACGGCACGTCGATCGAGAGTCTCGCGAGCGTGTCGAACACTCGCGCCTGCGGCGCGATCACGACGAGCCCCTCGATGCCCTGCGCCGCGAGATGGGCGAGTCCGTCGGCGATCGATGCCGCATCGGACGACTCGATGTTGGCGGTGCTGACCCAGTAGCCCGACGCGCGGGCGGCGGCCTCGATCGCCGCGATGCTCGACGCCGGGCCGTACTGCGTGCTCGACGCCGACAGGATGCCGATGGTGCGCGACCGACTGGTCACCAGCGCGCGCGCAGCCCGGTTGGGCTTGTACTGCAGGTCGGCCATCACGTCGAGCACGCGCTGCTTGGTCTCCGGGCGGATGCTCGGATGATTGTTGAGCACGCGCGACACGGTCTGGTGCGAGACGCCCGCGAGGCGTGCGACATCGCGGATGCTCGGTGCGCGAACCCGCTGCGCCTGCTGCTCGGACACTCGCCCTCGATTACGCTCTCGGCATGTTCACGGTCACACGCCGGCGAATCCATTATGCACGCGACCGCGGCGGAATGTGACTGTCACACATGTGACCGTCACATCGAGGCAAATCGGCTGCGGATGCCCCGGCGTCGCGACCCGGCGCGGTATCGTGCTGCCATCGCACCACCTCCGGTGCCACGGCGGCGACCTCGAAAGGCCCCGATGGCCGACTTCCTGCACGACCTTCCCCTCAGCTGGCGTCCCAGGCGCGACGAGTCCGACGTCACCGGCGACTGGCGTGACGCCGTCGCCGAGGTCATCGACGTCGCGGCGACCCAGCTCGACGCTGCCGAGGTCGGCGAGACGACGCGCGAGTGGCTCGCGACCGACTTCCTCCGCGCCGCGAGCTCGCGGCGGCTGATGTTCGCCGACCCCGAGGCCGACTCGGTGCCCGAGATCGACGACCGATTCGGTCGCCGGGCCAGAGCCCGATGGCGCCACCGGTGGGCCGGCCCCGAGCCCCGCCGATCGGCTGCGCGCCGCCGCGGTCCTGGCTCGCAACAGCCGTGCCGTGCCGGTGCGAGTGCTCTCACGCGCCGTGGCCGCCTACCTGACCCTCGCGCGCGAGATCGACGCGACGCCGATGCTCGCCCCGCGCACGAGCGGCGCGGTCGCCCTCTACCTTGCCGCGAAGGCGCCGACGCCGATTCGCGCGGTCATCGGCGGGCACACCCTGCGCGCCCGCGACGCCGACTGGGACTTCGGGCGCGGCCCGGTGCTCGAGGCCGACGCGGTGCCGATGCTCGAGTTCCTGCTCGGGCGCAGCGACACTGCACCGCGACCGGCACCGCCCCAACCCCCGGCACATCCGGATCACTAGTCCGAAGCGCACTCAGCGGTGCGGTGCGGGGAATTCAGACCGAGACGGATGCCCCGGCACGCGGCCGCACGCGCGGCGCGAGCACCACCGCGACGAGCGCGATGACGAAGGTCACCGCGAAGTCGGCCGTGAACGCGCCGCCGGCGATCGCACTCGACACGAGCGCCGTGACCGCGAGCGCGACCGCCGCGCCGAGCGATTCGCCGATCGAGAGGGCGGCGCTGTTGAACCCCTGCGCCGACACCGCAGAGAGCTTCAGCACCGCCACCGAGAATCGCGGGTACATGAATCCCATCGCGGCGCCCGCGAGCGTCCACGCGACGAACGCGATGATCGGGCTGAGCGTGAAGGCCGCGACGGCGAGCACCACCAGCGAGGGCGACGGCCAGCAGCCCCGCGCCGATCTGCACCGCCTGCGTGTTCGAGACCCGGTCGCCGAGCCGCCCCTGCAGCCACGACGCGACCGCCCACGAGACCCCCGCGCCGGTGAGCACCGCGCCCGCGAGACTCGGCGAGAACTCGTAGCGCTCGATGAACAGGTACGGCAGGTAGATCTCGCTGCCGAAGAACGCGCCTGCGACGATGAGCCGCAGCAGCACCGTCGCCGGCAGGCCGCGCGCGGCGCGCAGGGTTCCCGCCGGCATGAGCGGGCGCACCGCCACGACGACGAGCGCGATCGACACGACGGCGATGATCCACCGCCACGGGTCGGCGAACTCCTTCGACAGCGACAGCGTCAGGGCCGCGGCTGCCGTGAGCACCGACCAGCCGACCCGTCCGAGGCTCCACTGCACCGACGCGTCGCCCTGCACCTGGTCGCGCACCCGCAGGATGGGCGGCAGCATCATGCCGGCCGCGGGCACGAGCAGCCCGATGACGCCGAGGAACACCCAGTGCCAGCTGAACGCCTCGGCGACGACGCCGGCGAGCGCGGGCCCGATGATCGACGGGATGACCCACGCCGCGGCGAATCCCGCGAACACGCGGGCGCGCAACTGCTCGGGATAGACCCGAGCGACGATGACGTAGAGCGGCACGATGACGGCCGCACCCGAGAGCCCGTGCACGAAGCGGCCGACGATGAACACGACCATGTCGGTCGCGGTGCCCGCGATGACGAGCCCGACGACGAACAGCACCGCCGAGGTGATGAGCGAGGGCAGGGGGCCCGCCCGGTCGGTCCAGTTGCCGGCGATGACCATGCCGATGATGCCCGCGGCGAGCGGCACGGCGAACGCGAGCGCGAAGAGCGCCTCGCCGTCGAGGTCGTCGGCGACGAGCGGCATGATCGTGGTCACCGCCATCGCCTCGAAGGCGGCGAGGAAGATCATCGAGAACATGCCGATCGACAGCCATCGGTAGGGCAGCGAGAGCACGCCCTTCGCGTGCGGCGGCGTGACGGGCGCACCCGGCCGCGCCGCGACGAGCTCGTCGGCTGCGGTCTGGTTCGCAGGCGTCTCGGCGGTCGGCTCGGTCACCCGATCGACCCTACGACGTCACGCGTGTGCATGGGCAACTCGGGGTGCCTCAGAACTCCTCGTGCGTGTCGGGGTCGCCGCCCCACAGGCGTCCGCGCGACAGCGCGGAGATCGCGTCGACCTCTTCGCGCGTCAGCGCGAAGCCGAACACGTCGAGGTTCGCGCGCCGGCGCGCGGCATCGGACGACTTCGGAATCGGCACGGCACCGAGCTCGACGTGCCAGCGCAGCACCAGCTGCGCCGGCGTGACGCCGTGGGCGGCGGCGAGCTCGACGATCACGGGCTCCTGCAGCAGGTCGCTGCGCTTGGCCAGCGGGCTCCAGCTCTCGGTGCGGATGTCGTGCTCGTCGTGGAACGCCCGCAGTTCCGCCTGCGGGAAGTACGGATGCAGCTCGACCTGGTTCACCACGGGCACCACGCTCGTCTCGTCGACGAGCCGCGTGAGCATGTCGGCGGTGAAGTTCGACACCCCGATCGAGCGCACGAGGCCCTTCTCGCGCAGCGAGATCATCGCGCGCCAGCTGTCGACGTACTTGTCGACACGCGGCAGCGGCCAGTGGATGAGGTAGAGGTCGACCCAGTCGAGGTCGAGCTTCTTGCGCGACTGCTCGAAGCTCGCGAGGGTCTCGTCGAAACCGTGGTGCCGGCCGGGCAGCTTCGTGGTGATGACGCAGGTCGCTGCGGTCGACGTCGGTGCGCCGGATCGCCTCGCCGACCGCCTCTTCGTTGCCGTAGTTGTAGGCGGTGTCGATGAGCCGATACCCGTCGGCGATCGCCGTCGTGATCGCGTCGATGCCCGCCTGGTCGTCGAGCCCGTACGTGCCGAGCCCGATCGCCGGAATCGAGTTGCCGTCACGAAGCGCATAGGCGGGAGTGGTCATCTGTCCATCCTCACGTACGAGAGCGACGGATGCCACTGCGCCGCGCCGCTCACGGGGTGGCGCTCACGCCCTGTCATGAAATATTCGTATGCATGGAATACGGTTGCCAAATGGACGTTGGACCTAGTGGGGCCACTCGGGTTCGAGTTCGCCCCGCAGATGAAAGGAACACGTCATGACATTCCCCGTTCTCCAGGACAAGGTCGCCATCGTCACCGGCGCCGCGCAGGGCATGGGCGAGGCCACGGCCCGCCTCTTCGCCCAGGCCGGCGCGAAGGTCGTCGTCGCCGACTTCAACGAGGAGAAGGGCCAGTCGGTCGTCGACGACATCGTCGCCAACGGCGGCGAAGCCGCGTTCGTCAAGGTCGACATCTCGAAGGGCGAGCAGGTCAAGGCCATGGTCGCCGCCGCGGTCGAGAAGTACGGCCGCCTCGACGTCGCCGTGAACAACGCCGCGCTCACGCCCGACCAGGCACCCATCCACGAGTTCGACGAGCAGTACTGGGACCGCATCATGTCGGTCGACCTCAAGGGCGTCGCGCTCAGCCTCAAGTACGAGATCCAGCAGCTGCGCGCCCAGGGCGGCGGCGGCTCGCTCATCAACATCTCGTCGGTGAGCGGCTTCCGCCCGCAGCCGGGCAACCCCGCCTACATCGCCGCGAAGCACGGCGTCGTCGGGCTCACGAAGGCCGCGGCGCTCGAGAACGGCGCCGAGAACATCCGCGTCAACTCGGTCGCGCCCGGCGCGATCGACACGCCCGATGCTGCGCGGTGCGCTCGAGGAGATGGGCATCAACCCCGACGAGTACGCGCCTCAGCTCAGCCTGCTCAACCGGTTCGGCTCGGCCGACGAGATCGCCCAGGCGAGCCTGTGGCTGGCGTCCGACGCGTCATCGTACGTCACCGGCACCACGATCCACGCCGACGCGGGCTACACCTCGCGCTGACCGAGTCCACACGACTCCGGGCCTCCGATCCTCGTCGATCGGGGGCCCGCGGCGTCGGCGACGGGTGCGCGTCGGGCCTAGCCTCGGGCAGCCGCGCGAACGCGCGCACGGGGAACGTGCCGAACCCGGCGACGCGCGGCGGCACCGCGGTGAACCGCGCGCCGCGCACGGGAACCCGGTCGAGCGCGGTCGAGGTGCTCGACGACGTGAATGCCCGCGGCGAGCAGGATCGAGTGCGCCGGCCGCGTGCCGCCCGACTCGGTGTCGTCGATGTTGAGCGAGTCGATGCCGACGATCGCGACGCCTGTGTCGGCGAGATGCTGCGCCCCGGCCTCGGTGAGGAACGGCGAGCCCTGCGCGTATTCGGGTCGCCCGAAGTGCCGGCTCCACCCGGTGTGCAGCAGCACGGCGGTGCCTGCCAGGTCGCGGTCGAAGAACACCTCGGCGGGGATGCCGCGCCCCGCGGCATCCGTCAATCGGAACACCTCGGCGGGCACGTCGACGAGCGTCTCGAGCGGCAGGCTCGCAAGGTCGCCGCCATCGGCGTAGCGGTGGAACGGGCTGTCGAGGTAGGTGCCCGTGTTGCCCGCCATGGTGATGAGGTCGATCTCGAACTCGGTGCCCGGCGCGTAGTGCTCGCGCGACGCCTCGCGGGTGAGGTGCGGCGTGATCGTCGGCGCGGGGATGCCCGGGTAGGTCACGAGCCCCGCGCCGATCTCGTGGCTGAGGTCGACGAGCGCACCCCGCCGGTTCGAGCGAGCGGATGCCGCGGCGTCGGGCACGCCCGTCACGTCGACGCCGCGCGACCCGCGGTGGGCCTCTTCGACGACGTGCGAGGTTCGTGAGCGTCACGCTGCCGACGAGGGCGAGCCCGAGGTGGCGCACGAGCAGCTCGCCGATCTCGGCCTCGGTCAGGTCGGGCGAGGGCAGGTCGAGGCGGAACCCGCGGGCGTGCAGGTCGCCGCCGTTCACGAACTCGATCTCGGCGTCGAAGTGGGCGCGGTATTCGGTCACTCGGGAGCTCCTGCGGTTCGTCTGGCACGGATGCGGCGCACCACCGTGACCGCGACGGCGGCAGCGGCGAGCACGAGCGGAACGATGAGGTTCGCCCACGCGAGCACCAGCAGGCCGGCGGTGAGCACCGTGGCGACGACGGCGAGCCACCAGCCGAAGCTCCAGCGGCGCAGCAGCAGCGTTGCGGCGAGCATGCCGACCGCGTAGATGGCGACCATGTTGCTCGTGTGGATGAGGATGAACCCCGTGAGGTCGAGGTCGTTCAGCAGCATGAGCCCGAAGTAGACGACCACGAGCACGCCGGTGAGCGCGAGCGCGCGGCGCGGCACCTCACCGTCGGCGGCGCCCTTGGCGAAGAACCGGGGCAGGTCGCCGTCGCGCCCGAGCGCGGCGCCGAGCTTGCCGAACGCGGGCAGGTAGGCGTTCATCACGCCGAGCGTGACGATGGCGGCGATGATCGCGACGAACACCGGCACCGACTCCGGGCGCGGTGGTCTCGACGAGGTCGAGCAGCGGCACCTGGCCCTCGCCCGCGCGGTCGCCGAGCACCGCGACGGTGACGAACTGCAGCGCCAGGTAGCCGGCGCCGACGACCACGACGGCGATCGCCGTCGCGAGCGGGATCGTGCGCCGCGGGTTGCGGAACTCGCCCGCGATGTGGGTGCCGACCTCCCAGCCGGCGAACGCCCAGACGAACAGGCTGATCGCGACCCCGACGCCGCCCCAGCCGTTCGGCAGGAACGGCTCGAAGTTCGATGCGTCGACCGCCGGGAACGTCACCGCGACCACGGTGACGACCACCGTGATCAGCAGCCCGGTGAGCACGAACTGCACCCACCCGGCGACGCGCACGCCGAACCAGTTGGCGATGAACGGCGGCACGAACACCGCGAAGCCGATGATGGGAACCGCCGCGCGGTCGACGCCGAGCACGGCGACGACGTACTCGCCGCCGAGCACGGCCAGCACGGGCGCGCCGACGCACACCCCGAAGTAGAACCAGTAGCCGGCCATGCGCGCGGCTGTGCCGCCGAGCGCGCGGCGCACGTAGCTCGCCACGCCGCCCGCGTCGGGATACCGCGAGGCGAGCGCCGCGAACGTGCCCGCGAGCGGGATCGAGAGCACGAGCACCGCGGCCACCGCGAGGATCGACGCCGGGCCGGCGGCCGCAGCCGCGAGCCCCGGGAGCACGAGGATGCCGGTGCCGAGCACGCTCGCGATGTAGAGCGCCGTTCCCTGCCCGAGCCCGAGCGTGCCGCGGTGCACGCCGTCGGCGGTCGTCGCCGCGACCTCGGCTGTCGCGGCGGAGGTAGATGGGCTTGGTCGAAGTCACCCGCCCATTCTGCGGCATCCGACCGTCATGCACCGTTGGCAGGAGCGACACTGCTCATCAAGATCCTGCCAGTTTCGAGCGGATGCCCCTACAGGCGCTCGAGCGTCTGGTCGATGTCGGCCAGCAGGTCGTCGACGTCTTCGATGCCGACCGAGAGGCGCACGATCGACTCGGGCACCTCGGCCTCGGTGCCCTTCACCGACGCGTGGGTCATCTCGGAGGGGTAGTTCACGAGCGACTCGACCCCGCCGAGCGACTCGGCGAGCTGGAACAGCTCGGTCGACTCCGCGAACCGGCGCGCCGCCGCGGCCCCGCCCGTGAGCGCGATCGAGAGCATTCCGCCGAAGCCCGACATCTGCCGGCCCGCGAGCTCGTGGCCGGGGTGCGACTCGAGCCCCGGGTAGTAGACGCGCTCGATGCCGTCGTGCTCCTCGAGGCGCCGGGCGATCGCGAGGGCGTTCTGGCTGTGTCGCTGCATGCGGATGCCGAGCGTCTTGATGCCGCGCGACGTGAGGAACGCGTCGAACGGACCCGAGACCGCGCCCGCCGCGAACTGCGTGAACGTCACCTTCTCGGCGACCTCGGCGCGCTCGTCGCCGGCACCGAACACGAGCGCGCCGCCGATGACGTCGGAGTGCCCGCCGAGGTACTTCGTCGTCGAGTGCACGATGACGTCGGCGCCGAGCTCGAGGGGCTGCTGCAGGGCGGGCGAGGCGAACGTGTTGTCGACGACGACGAGCGCCCCGGCCTCGCTGCCGAGCTCGGCGAGCGCGGCGATGTCGCTGATCTTCATGAGCGGGTTCGACGGGGTCTCGACCCACAGCACCTTGGTGGTGCCGAGCTCGATCGCCGCGCGCACCGCGTCGAGGTCGCTCGTGTCGACGGTCGTGTGCCGCACGCCCCAGTCGCCGAAGATGCGGCGGATGAGCCGGTGCGTGCCGCCGTAGACGTCGTTGCCGATGACGACGTGGTCGCCGGGCACCAGCACGCTGCGCAGCAGGGCGTCTTCGGCCGCGAGGCCCGACGCGAACGAGAGCGCGGTCGGCGCCGCCCTCGAGGGCCGCGAGCTGCGTCTCGAGCGCGGTGCGGGTGGGGTTGCCCCCGCGCGAGTACTCGTACCCGCCGCGCAGGCCCGCCGATGCCGTCCTGCACGTAGGTCGAGGTCGCGTAGATCGGCGGGATCACCGCGCCGGTCGTGGGGTCGAACTGCTGCCCGGCGTGGATCGCGCGGGTGTCGAATCGTGCGTCGCTGTTCATGGTGGCGTTCTCTTCTGTCTGGTGCGTCGGGTCTGTCTGGACGTCAGGTCGTCGGGTCCGCGCGGGCGCGTCAGGCCGACAGGTACGTGAGCAGGTCGGTGCGGGTGATGACGCCGAGCGCCTTGCCGCCGTCGGTGACGAGCATCGCGGGCGCGTCGGCGAACGCCGTGCGAGCGGATGCCACGGGCTCGGTGACCCCGATGAGCGGCAGCGATTCGCCGACCACGCTCGCGACCTCGTCGGTGAGCTTGGCCTGCCCCGAGAACACCAGGTCGAGCAGCTGCGCCTCGTGCAGCGCGCCGACGACCTCGCCGAGCACGACGGGCGGCTCGGCCGAGAGCACGAGCAGCTGCGAGACGCCCGTCTCGGTCATGCGGTCGATCGCCTCGCGCACGGTGTCGTTCGGGTGCACGAAGACGAGCGACTCGGTGCGGTCGGCCTTGGCCGCGAGGATGTCGGCGATCGTGTGCCCGGCGGGCGCGTTGCCGAAACCGTAGGCGCGCATCCACTTGTCGTTGAAGATCTTGCCCAGGTAGCCGCGGCCGCCGTCGGGCAGCAGCACGACGAAGACGTCGTCGGGGCCGGCGGATGCCGCGGCCTTGAGTGCGGCCACGACGGCCATGCCGCTCGACCCGCCGACGAGGATGCCCTCTTCGCGGGCGAGCCGCCGCGTCATCGCGAACGACTCGGCATCGGAGACCTCGATGATCTCGTGCGGCACCTTCGGGTCGTAGGCGCCCGGCCAGAAGTCCTCGCCGACGCCCTCGACGAAGTAGGGGCGGCCGGTGCCGCCGGAGTAGACCGAGCCCTCGGGGTCGGCGCCGATGATGCGCACGGTGTCGCCCGAGACCTCGCGCAGGTAGCGGCCGGTGCCCGTGATCGTGCCGCCCGTGCCGACGCCCGCCACGAAGTGCGTGACCTTGCCCTCGGTGTCGCGCCAGATCTCGGGACCGGTGGTCTCGTAGTGCGAACGCGGGCCGTTGGGGTTCTCGTACTGGTTCGGCTTGAACGCGCCGGGAATCTCGCGGGCGAGCCGGTCGGAGACGCCGTAGTACGACTCGGGGCTGTCGGGTGCGACCGCGGTCGGCGTCACGACGACCTCGGCGCCATAGGCGGTGAGCACGTTGCGCTTGTCTTCGCCGACCTTGTCGGGGCACACGAAGATGCACCGGTAGCCGCGCTGCTGCGCGACGAGGGCGAGCCCCACGCCCGTGTTGCCCGAGGTCGGCTCGACGATCGTGCCGCCCGGCTTCAGCAGCCCGTCGCGCTCGGCGGCGTCGATGATGCGGCCGGCGATGCGGTCTTTCGATGAGCCGCCCGGGTTCAGGTATTCGAGCTTCACCAGCACCGTGGCATCCGTCACGCCCTCGGTCACCCGTTCAGCTTGACGAGCGGGGTGTTGCCGACGAGATCGACGATGTTCTCTGCGTACTTCATGCCGTGTTCATTCCTTGTGTCAGTGCGTCTGCTGCGCCGAAGGCGGTGCGCGACGCTGAAGAGGGGGTCGCCTGTCTCAGCGACGACAACACAGCAGCGAGGAGTTCACGCAGCCCAGCCTAGCCCGTACGCGCATCGCGTTGCGGGGCTGTTACGGGCACCCGATTCCCGTCGAGGGTACCGACAACCGCGGGCGTGCCGCAGAATCGTAGGAGCGGAATGCGGAGACGCGACTGAGCGTTCTCCCAGCTGCATACGTTCGTATTGAACGAAGACGTCGTTCGATCGATCCCGTCCACCGAAAGAGGCCCACGCGTGAGCGCGACCCCGCCCGTACCCCCCACCAAGGCGAAGAAGCCGACCGTCAAAGAGCAGCGCGCCGCCGAGCGCCAGCGCAAGCTCGAGGAGTTCCGCCTCCGCGAGGCGAAGTCGCGACGCAACCGCCTCATCGCGATCTGGGGCGGCTCGATCGCTGCAGTCGTCGTCGTCGGGCCTGCTGATCACCTCGATCGTGCTCACGCCGCAGGCGGCCAAGTACTCCGCGGGCGGCGAGGGCGCCACGGTCGAGGGCGTCGAGACGTTCGAGAACACGTCGAACCACGTCGAGGGCGTCGTCGACTACCCGCAGACCCCGCCCGCCGGTGGCGAGCACAACCCCGCCTGGCTCAACTGCGGCGTCTACGACCAGCCGGTGCCCAACGAGAACGCGGTGCACTCGCTCGAGCACGGCGCGATCTGGGTCACCTACGACCCGAGCCTCAGCGACGCCGACCTCGAGACCCTGAAGTCGCAGCTGCCCTCGACCTACATCGTGCTCTCGCCGTTCGACGACCTGCCCTCGCCGATCGTGCTGAGCGGCTGGAACACCCAGCTGCAGGTCGAAGACGCCGACGACCCGCGCATCCCCGAGTTCCTCGAGGAGTACTGGCAGAGCCAGAACGTGCCCGAGCCCGGCGCGCTCTGCACGGGCGCGATCGACGCGCCCGGCAAGGTCTCGTGACCGACGGGCACGAGCACGATCCCGAGGGCGCCGCGCGCGACGCTTCCGCGGCGAACGACGAGCACACGACGACGAGCACGAGCACCACCGCATGAGCCGCGGCGCCCGCATCGCGCTCGTCGTCGCGGCGGCCGTGGCCATCGTGCTCGTCGCGGTCGCGGCGTTCTCGATCGGCCGCCTGTCGACCCTCGCCGAGCCCACCCCGACCGACACGAGCGCCGAGGCCGGATTCGCGCGCGACATGCAGGTGCACCACCAGCAGGGCGTCGAGCTCGCGATGATCATCCGCGACCTCACCGACGACCCCGACGTGCGACTGCTCGGCTACGACATCGCGACGACGCAGGCGCAGCAGGCCGGTCAGATGTACGGATGGCTCGCCGAGTGGGATCTCTCGCAGGCGGGCTCCGAGCCGTCGATGACCTGGATGACCCGCCCCGCAGAACCCGGCGCCGGGCATGCCACGCACGCCGCACGACGACTCGCACGCGACGCACGTGCCGGGCGAACCGATGCCCGGGCTCGCGACACCCGAGCAGATCGCACGAGCTCGAGGGCCTCGAGGGCCGGGCCGCCGAGGTGATGTTCCTCGAGCTGATGATCGCGCACCACAAGGGCGCGGTCGAGATGGCCGATGCCGCGCTCGAGCGCTCCACCAACGACGTGGTCGTCGACCTCTCGACCTCGATCGTCGCCAGCCAGCAGGCCGAGATCGACCTCATGAACGACATGCTCGCCGAGCGCGGCGCCGAGCGGGTCGAGTGCAGCGTCGAGGCTGGCTCGAGCACCGGGCGCTGCTCCTGCTGGCGGTAGAGCGAGGCGTACACCCCGTCGACCCCGACCAGCTCGGCGTGCGTGCCCTGCTCGACGACGCGGCCGGCGACGATGACGAAGATGACGTCGGCCGCGACCACGGTCGAGAGCCGGTGCGCGATCGCGATCGTCGTGCGCCCGCGCGCGGCGTCGTCGAGCGCCTCTTGCACGACCCGCTCGGAGATCGTGTCGAGCGCGCTCGTCGCCTCGTCGAGCACGAGCACCGCCGGATCTTTCAGCAGCACCCGCGCGATCGCGATGCGCTGCTTCTCGCCGCCCGAGAGCCGGTACCCGCGCTCGCCGACGACCGTGGCGTACCCCTCGGGGAACGAGGCGATCGTCTCGTGGATGTTCGCCGCCCGCGCCGCCGCCTCGAGCTCGGCGTCGGTCGCATCGGGCCGCGCGTAACGCAGGTTCTCGGCGATCGTCGCGTGGAAGAGGTAGGTCTCTTGGCTCACGATGCCGATGTGCGACATGAGCGACTCCTGGCTGAGCTCGCGCACGTCGGTGCCGGCGAAGCGCACCGCACCCGATGACGCCTCGTAGAGCCGCGGCACGAGGTACGACACCGTGGTCTTGCCGGCCCCGCTCGGGCCCACGAACGCCGCGAACTGCCCGGGCTCGATCGTGAAGCTCACGTCGTCGAGCGTCGGACGCGATTCGCCGTCGGCGTCGGGGTACCGGAACGACACCCGATCGAACTCCACCCGCCCGAGCGTGCCGTCGGTGGGCACCGAGCGCGCGCCCGGGGCATCCGATATCGCGGGCTTCAGGTCGAGGTACTCGAAGATGCGCGCGAACAGGGCGCTCGAGGTCTGCAGGTCGAGCGCCACCCGCATGAGCCCCATGAGCGGGAACAGCAGCCGCGCCTGCACGGTGGTGAACGCGACGATCGTGCCGGCCGTGACATCGGCCGTTCCCCCGGTGATGAGCCAGCCCGACACGAGGTAGACGATCGCCGGGATCGACGACATGAAGATGTTCACCATCGCGAAGAACCACTGGCCGGTCATCTGCTGGCTCACCTGCAGGCGGATCTGGTTCTGGTTCTCGTCGGCGTAGCGATCGATCTCGCTGCGCTGCCGGGTGAAGCTCTTCGACAGCAGGATGCCCGACACGCTCAGCGTCTCCTGCGTGATCGCCGTCATCTCGGACAGCGACTCCTGGGTCTTGCCCGCGATGCGCGCGCGCACCTGCCCCACGCGCCGCTGGGCGATGACCATGATCGGCATCAGCACGACCGCGATGATCGTGAGCTGCCAGTTGAGGATGAGCATCGCGATGAACGCCGAGATCACCGTCACGGTGTTGCCGAGCACGCTCGACACGGTGTTCGTGAGCACGCTGGCGACGCCGCCGACGTCGTTCTGCAGCCGCGACTGGATGACGCCGGTCTTCGTGCGGGTGAAGAAGCTGAGCTCCATGGCCTGCAGGTGCGTGAAGAGCCGCACGCGCAGCGTGCCCATGACCTTGTTGCCGATGTTCGCCGTGAGCCACGTCTGCCACACGCCGAGCAGCGCCGACACGATGAACACGGCGATCATCGCGAGCACGAGCGTCGTCAGCACCGGGATGTTCGGGCCGGATGTCGCGCCGCTCGCATCGACCGGGAAGAGCCCGTCGTCGAACGCCCGCTGGGTGAGCAGCGGCGGGATCACGCTGAGCGCCGCGCCGATGAGCACGAGCACGACCGTGGTGATGAGCGCGACCTTGTGCGCCGTGAACAGCTCGGCGATGCGCCCCAGCAGGTTCGGGATCTTCGGCGCCTCGGCGTTCTCGGCGCGCTGCGCCGCCTCGTCGGCCGACGCGATGCGGGTGCGCCCCTTGCCGTATCGGCCCGTCTGCCCGCCTGGCGCGCCCCCGTGCATGCTCATGGATTCACCCTACGTCGCGCCCGAGCGCCGCCTCCCGCCCCGAGGGCGCTGCCGCGGGCGTTCGCTCAGCGCGTGATGGCCTCGCGCCGGTCGAGGTCGGCGCGACGACGCCCGCGCCGTCGCTGGGGCGACGTTCGCTGAGCGCGTGATTCCGGGGTCCGGGCTTCCTCAGGGACGCCCGCCGCCCTCATCTGTCGCGACGCCGGGGCGACGACCTGTTCCGCGACACCAGCGCGGCTTCACGCCTCGCCGGCACGGTGACGGATGCCACGTCCTCGAGTCGAGGGTGCGCCTCGTCGCCGTCGACGACCACGCCGGTGTGCCACGTGATCGTCAACGCGTCGGGACCGTCGCGGAGCAGTGCCAGGTTGTTGTCGAACCAGGGCCCCTTCACCGTGTGCCAACGGAACGGCGGATCGGGCACCTTCACCGAGCGGGCTGCTGCCGCGCCGATCGGGGTCGCCACGCCGTACGACATGACGACGGCGAACCAGCGCAGCAGCCTCGGCAGCGGATTGCGCACCGGCGAGCAGACCGCCTGCAGGATGCGTCCCCCCGTCTCGCGCTCCACCTCGGCCAGGAACGAGTAGTGCACGTCACCCGAGAGGAACGTCACGGTCTGCGGCGCTGAGCCGCGCTCACCGTCGGCCACCTCCGTCGCGATCCCGGCCACGGCCTGGAAGCTGTTCTGGAATGCAGCCCAGTGCTCGAGGTCGACCGCCTGTCGCAACCGTTCTCCGATCCATGCGGCGGGTCGGCCCCACGCCCCCTGGGCGACGGCCTCGTCCCAGGCCTCGACGTGGTGCAGGCCCAGCGGCAGGAGGAACGGCAGCGAGCTTGCCACGAGGAGGTGCCGGAATCCACCGCGCATGCGCTCGTCGAGCCATTCGAGCTCCTGGGCATCGAGCAGCCCGCGAGCCGACGGGGTCAGGTCCCTCGCCACACGCGAGTCGACGACGATCAGCCGCACGTCGTCGAAGTCCCGGCAGTAGCTCCAGCCGTAGCCGTCGGGCTCCGCGTCGCATCGCGCGGCGAACTCGTCGAGCACGTCGGTGAGGTCGAGCTCGGCGGTCTCGTCGTGGCCGATGATGCGGCGCCACACCTCGTCGTCTGCTCGTGCTCGGGGCGACAGGTTGCCGAGGTGCTGGTACACCCAGTACGACGCCAGGCCGGCGACGATGCGCCCGTGCCACCACGAGGTGGCCTCCATCTTCCGCTTCCAGTCGAGCGAGGCGTTCCAGTCGTCGCGGATGTCGTGGTCGTCGAAGATCATGGCGCTCGGAAGCGTCGACAGGAGCCAGCGATTCGCTCGGTCCGACCACGCGAGCTCGTAGAGATGCCCGTACTCCTCGTAGTCCTTGAGCTCCTTCCCCGGCTCCTCGTGGATGTCGCGCCGGCTGCGGATGAAGTCCTGCATCTCCTTCGAGGTCGAGTCCGCGTACACCTGGTCGCCGAGGAAGAGGAGCAGGTCGGGACGGTCGGCCCGGCCTTCGGCGACGGCGAGGGCGAACGCGCGCAGCGAGTCGACGCCGTGCCGGCGATTCCCGTGCCGGTCATGGGAGACGCTGGTGCGGCACGACCCGAAGGCGATCCGCACCGGGCGCCCGGGCGTGCGTGTCTCGATCACCGGCGGCGGGTATTCGGAATCCGCCTCGGGCCAGACGCGCCGGCCGTCGATCTGCACGTCGTAGGGTCGCGCCGCGCCCGGCTCGAGGCCGTCGACCTCGACGAGTGCGTAGTGGTGACCGTGCACGGCGAAGCGTGCGGGCGTGCCATGACCGCCCGTCGGCGTTGACGGTCACGCGGCAATCGGCTCGCGTCTCGACCCAGATGCTGGCGGATGTCTCGTCGACGAACCGCAGCATCGGGCCGAGTACCAGTGGCGAGGCCGCCATGCATCCCGTTCTACCGCGTCACGTCGCACAGCGCCATGGGTTGCATGGCGGATGCCACGAGCCCTCACTCGCGGCATCCGTTCCCCCTGCCCGTTCGGGTGCGCTGACGCTAGCCCTTCGTGGCGCCCGCCAGCAGTCCGCGCACGAAGTATCTCTGCAGGCTGAAGAACACGATCAGCGGGATGACGATCGAGACGAACGCCGCGGCCGTCAGCAACTGCCAGTCCTGGCCTCTCGTGCCGACCAGCTCCGCCAATCGCTGGGTGATCGGAGCGACGTCTTGCGTGCCTCCCGAGAAGATGAGCGCGACGAGCAGATCGTTCCAGACCCAGATGAACTGGAAGATCGCGAACGACGCGAGCGCGGGGGTCGCGAGCGGCAGCACGATGCGGAAGAAGATCTGCCCGTGCGTCGCACCGTCGACCTTCGCCGCTTCGATGACGTCGGCGGGGATATCGGAGATGAAGTTGTGCAGCAGGAAGATCGCGAGCGGCAGGCCGAACATCGCGTGTGCGAGCCAGAGCGGAAGGTAGTTCTGCTCGGGAATGATCGGCACGATGTCGTGCAGCCATGCCTGCATCGGCCGCAGCCAGGTCGAGAAGATCTGCAGCAGGGGCACGAGCGACATCTGCAGGGGGATGATCTGCAGCGCGAACACGAAGATGAACAGCCAGTTCACCCACTTGAACCTGATCCACGCGAACGCGTAGGCCGCCATCGCCGCGAAGACCAACGTGATCAGCGTGCCGAGCAGGGTGATCGCGATCGAGTTCACGATGTAGGAGCCGAGCTGCGGTGATGACGACGACGTCGAGAAGAGCACGGTGGCGTAGTTCTCGAGCGTGAAGCCGGGGTTCTGGAAGATCGTCCACCAGCCCGTGGTGCGGATGAGCTCGGCGGGGCGGAACGACGAGACCAGCAGGCCGAACGTCGGGATCGTCCAGACCACGGCGATGACGAGCGACGCGATCGTCGCGGTGCGCGAGGTGAGGCGCTTCTTGACGCGCGCGGCCTTGGTGCCGGGCTCGGTCTCGGCGAGCTCGGCGGCCTCGCCATCGGCGAGTTCCTTGCCGATCGGGAGGTCGGCGGGGGCGACGCTGCTCATCGGATCTCCCTCTGCTTGCGAAGCACATTGACGTTGTAGATGATGATCGGGAGCACGAACACGAACAGGATGAGCGCGAGGGCCGACCCCCGCCCGATCTCGCTCGCGCGGAAGGCCTGGGTGTACATCTCGTTGGCGACCACGCTGGTGTTGAAGTTGCCCGCCGTCATCGTTCGGACGATGTCGAAGACCTTCAGCGTGGCGATCGAGATGGTCGTGAACACCACCACGAGTGAGCCTCGGATGCCCGGCACGGTCACGTTCATGAACCGTTGCCAGGCGTTCGTGCCGTCGAGTTCGGCCGCCTCGATCTGCTCGGTGGGGACGCCCTTGATGGCGGCGCTGAGCAGCACCATCGCGAATCCGGTCTGGATCCAGATCATGATGACGATCAGCAGGATGGTGTTGATCGGGTCGGTCTGCAACCATTGCACCGGTTCGCCGCCGAATGCGACCACGATCGCGTTCAGCAGGCCGATCTGATCGCCGACGCCGTTGTAGTCGTAGACGAAGCCCCAGATGACGCCCGCCCCGACGAACGAGATGGCGATCGGCATGAACAGGATCACCTTGTAGTACTTCTCACCGCGCGACTTGTCGATGAACACCGCGTACGCCAGGCCGATCACCGTCGAGATGATCGGGGCGAGCGCCACCCAGAGGACCGTGTTGATGAGCGTGCGGATGGCGGCGGGCTGGGTGAACATCCAGACGAAGTTGTCGAGGCTCCACTCGCCGGCGTTGTTCTGGAACGCGAGGAAGCTCGTGCGGATGGCGGGATAGACCAGGCCGATCGCGACGAAGAGCATCGCCGGGAGCAGGAACAGCGCGAGCTGCCAGTAGTCGCGGCCCTTCTTGGGCGCCTTGTCGATGAAGAAGATGAGCAGGCCGACGACCGCGGCCAACACGACGAGGCCCATCACCACCTGCAGGATCTTGCCGAGGAGATCGGGCGTGGTCATCGTGCCTCCCAAGGTTCTTCATTGAACGCAGTCGTCGTGGAACTGGGTGACGAGGGGCGGGGTCGTGAAACCCCGCCCCTCGATCATGCCGCGTGCGGCGTGATGTGCGCTACTAACTCGCCGGCCAGCTGGCTTCGATGGTGTCGAGCACCTGAGCGGTGTCTTCACCGCCGACCCAGGCCACGATGCCCTTCCAGAAGGAGTCGGCGCCGACGGCACCGGGCATCAGGTCGGACCCGTCGAACCGGAAGGTCGTCTCGGGATTCTGCAGGATCTCGATCGACTGCACGAGCAGCTCACTCGACGCGACCTCGGGGTCGAGCCCCTTGTTCGCGCTGATGACGCCGCCGAGGCTGACCCGGTTGTTCGCCCAGAGATCGCTCGAGAGGTAGTGCGCGGAACGCCTCGACCTCTTCGGCGTCGCGGAACGCGACCGGGAACTCGCCGCCGCCGGTGACCTGCAGACCGCCGCCGGCCTCTTCGGGCGGGAGCAGGAACGCGAAGACCGTGCCGTCGGAGGCGACCGTGTTGGCGTCGCCGCCCTCGGGGTTCCAGAAGGTCTCGTAGAACGAGGCCTGGTGGTGCAGCGAGCACTCGCCGTCGAGGATCGGCAGTCCAGCCGGTCTGGAAGGCCTCGGTGACCTGCGTCGACACGTCGCCGATGCCGCCGTTGACCATCTCGTCGCTCTTCAGGTACTGCGCCGACCGCGTCGAATGCCTCGGCGACCTGCGGGTCGTTGAACGGGATGCCGTGCGTGACCCACTGGTCGTAGACCTCGGGGCCGTGCAGGCGCAGCACGTAGTCCTCGACCCAGTCGGTGCCGGGCCATCCGGTGGCGTCACCCGACTCGAGACCGACGCACCACGGCTGGCGTCCGCTGTCGGCCGCGATCTGCTCGGAGAGTTCGGTGAGCTCGTCGAGCGTCGCCGGGATCTCGTAGCCGTTCTCCTCGAACTCGGCCGGCGAGTACCAGACGTAGCCCTTGATGCTGGCCATGAGCGGAGCGGCGTACACCTCGCCGTCGACGGTGGCGTACTCCTTCCAGATCGGGTCCCACCACTCGTCGATGTTGTCGACGACCGGCTGAGAGGCGGGAATGAGCCACCCGCCGTCGGCGAGCCGGTTCAGCAGACCCGGCTGCGGGACGATGCCGACGTCGGGGGCGTTGCCGCCCTCGGCGAGCACCGCGATCTGGGCCTCGAACTCGCTCGAGCCCTGGTAGTCGACCGAGATGCCGGTGCAGGTCTCGAAGTCGGCCCAGGACTCGCTCAGCCGATCGGCCTCGAGGTCGAGGATCGTGCCGGCGACCGTGACCTCGGCGCCGTCGAACGTGCCGTACTCCTCGTAGTCGGCGCAATCGGTGTCGGCCGCGTCTTCGTTGGCGATGTCGCCGGTACAGCCGGTGAGTGCGAATCCGACCGCTGCGGCCACCGCCACCGGGGCCATCCAACGGCGATGCCGTCTGAGTCTCATGTCCATCTCCTCATCGAGTGTGGTGCAGTTGTGGTGCAGAGGGAAAGCCGGGAACCGGTTCCAGCCTCCACGGTAGGACAGGTGCACGGGCGACCACAAGGGAACGCAGGTCACGAATCGGGCACCATGGGCGGATGCCTCAACTCCGGGCGGAGAGCGCTCCCACGACGACGGATGCCCGGCGAGGGGCATCCGAATCGCATTCTGGAATCGGTTCCATGGCGGCGGCCTCAGCCACTATGCTCAGCACCGGGACTGCCCGATGGAGGGGGTTTGCTGATGGCCGCGATCGGCGACGTGGCACGGCTGGCCGGGGTCTCGAAGGCCACGGCGTCACGCGCGCTCTCGGGTCGAGGGCACGTCGCCGAGTCGACCCGGCACCGGGTCGAGGTCGCGGCCGCCGAGATCGGCTACATCGCCTCCCCCGCCGCCGCGAGCCTCGTCACCGGGCGCACCATGAACGTCGGCGTCGTGATCCCGTTCGTCAACCGCTGGTTCTTCGGCGAGGTGCTCGAGGGCATCGAGCGCGCACTGCTCGCGGCCGGCTACGACCTGACGCTCTACAACGTCGGGTCGGTCGGGCAGGACCGCGACCGCGTCTTCGACTTCTTCCTCGCCCGCAAGCGCGTCGACGCGGTGATCGCGGTCGGCGTCGACCTCACCGAGCGCGAGACGGCCGCACTCGACCGGCGCGAGAAGCCGCTCGTGAGCCTCGGCGGAAGCGGGGCCGGCGGTGCGCGCCTGTCGATCGACGATCGTGCGGCCGGCGCCCTCGCGACCGAGCACCTGCTGCACCTCGGCCACACCCGCATCGCGCATCTCGCCGGCGAGGGCGCGTCGACGAACCCCGAGAGCGTGCACGGATGCCGCCGCGAGGGGTTCCTCGAGGCGATGGCGGCCGCGGGGCTCGCCTCAGACGCCGACGCGCACATCGTCGAAGCCGAGACGAGCATGCCCGGCGGGTACACGGGCGCCCTGCAATTGCTCGGGCATCCCGGTCGGCGGCCGTCGGCCGTGTTCGCGTCCACCGACGAGATGGCCTTCGGCGCGATTCGGGCGGCCGAGCGGCTCGGCCTCTCGGTGCCGGGCGACCTGTCGGTCATCGGCGTCGACGGACACGAGTACGCCGAGATGTTCGGGCTCACGACGATCGAGCAGTTCCCCGGCGAGCAGGGGCGCCTCGCCGTCGACGTCGTGCTGCACCTGCTGGGCGAAGACCTGGCCGACCCGCTGCCCGACTCGGGCGCGCCGCTGCCGACTCGTCTGGTCGTGCGGTCGAGCACGACGACCGCGCCGCGCTGAGGCTCCGACCAGGCGGCTGCACTCCGGCGTCGACGTCCGCGAGCGGCGCGGCGCATCGCGGGCGGCGCACGCGCCTCGCCGCCGCGCGCGCGATCATGGCCCTGAGCTCAGCGAGCCACGCCTGGGCGCGAATTCACCTGAGACGAGGAGTTCCCCGTGACCGACGTGACCCCCAGCAGCGGCCAGGTGCCGCTCGACGCTCCGCTTCGCGGAGCGAGCTTCGGGCAGGCCTTCGCCCGATTCTTCAAGAAGTACGCGGTCTTCCACGGGCGCGCGAGCCGCAGCGAGTTCTGGTGGTGGTACCTGGCCAGCGTCATCATCAGCGGCCTGCTCTGGGGATTGGCCTACACCGTGGGCAATCCCATGATGACCAACGAGAACGGCGTCCCCACGCCGGTCTTCAGCGCCATCATGATCCCGTATTACATCTGGGGCCTCGCGACGTTCATCCCGTGGCTCGCCCTCGCGTGGCGGCGACTGCACGACACCAACCGGTCGGGCGGGTGGTGGTTCATCGGACTGATCCCGTTCGTCGGCTGGATCATCCTGCTCGTCTTCTTCCTGCTGCCGCCCGTCCCCGAGGGCGCGCGGTTCGATCGGTAGCGCGCCGCTCACGCGGCCGAGAACGACGGATGCCCCGTGGCCGCATCGGCCACGGGG
Source organism: uncultured Actinomycetota bacterium (assembly GCA_963836825.1). Lineage (GTDB taxonomy): Bacteria > Actinomycetota > Actinomycetes > Actinomycetales > Microbacteriaceae > Agromyces. The sequence continues at coordinate 27,081 of CAWILI010000024.1, read as the reverse complement.
CATCCGCGTTCTGCGGAAGTAATCCTCGACAGCGCGCTACCCGCCGCGCCATTCTGGTCTCACCCGAATCAGTACACCTACCGCAACTGACGAAGGAGCACATCATGACCACCGATGGCATCACCCTCCAGCGGCTCGCACGGGCCGGCGGCTACGCCGGTCCGAACGACGGCGTCCCAGGGCCGAACACCTGGAAGGGCCTCCAGCAGACCGGCAAGGGCTACGGCTACGCCGGACACCTCGACGGCGATCCGGGCCCGGCCACGTGGGATGCCCTTCAGCGGCTCGCCGCCAAGGGCGGATACACGGGTCCCAATGACGGCGTCATGGGAACCGCATCGTGGAAGGGCGTCCAGAAGGTGCTCGCGGGCTTCGGTTACGCCGGTCCCGTCGACGGCGTGCCCGGACCGGCTATGTACACTGCGCTCCAGGTACTCGCTCGCATCGGCGGCTACTTCGGCCGCTACGACGGCGTCCTCGGGCCGAACTCCTGGAAGGGCGTTCAGACCGTGCTCACCGGCGCCGGGTACACGGGCCCCATCGACGGCGTCGCCGGACCGAACACCTGGAAAGCGTCTGCAGCGCATCGCGCAGCGAGGCGGGTACACGGGGCCGGTCGACGGCGTCCCCGGTCCGAACACCTATGCCGGACTCGCCGCGCTCCTCCTGCGGAGCGAGCACGACTGAGCACGAGAACGACGGATGCCCCGTGGCCGATGATCGGCCACGGGGCATCCGTGTATTCAGGTGACGCAGGTCACCTCAAGCTGCGCGCTCTCGCGAGCGCTCGCAATTACTTGAGGGTGACGGTTGCGCCTGCCTCTTCGAGGGCAGCCTTCGCCTTCTCGGCGGTCTCCTTGTTCGCGCCCTCGAGCACGGCCTTGGGAGCACCGTCGACGACGGCCTTGGCCTCGCCGAGGCCGAGCGAGGTGAGCTCGCGGACGACCTTGATGACCTGGATCTTCTTCTCGCCGGCAGCCTCGAGGACGACGTCGAAGGAATCCTTCTCCTCGACCTCTTCAGCAGCAGCGCCGCCGCCAGCGGCAGCGGGGCCGGCAACGGCGACCGGGGCGGCCGCGGTGACCTCGAAGGTCTCCTCGAACGCCTTGACGAACTCCGAGAGCTCGATGAGGGTCAGGCCCTTGAACTGCTCGAGCAGCTCTTCAGTGGACAGCTTCGCCATGATTTTTCTCCTTAGATTCTTTGGTTACTCACCGCTTGAGAGGCTCGCGCCTACGCAGCGGACTCCTGCTTCTCACGCAGCGCGTCGACCGTGCGAACGGCCTTCGACAGCGGTGCGTTGAACAGATATGCGGCTCCGAACAGCGAGGCCTTGAAGGCACCGGCGAGCTTCGCCAGCAGCACTTCGCGGGACTCGAGGTCGGCGAGCTTGCCTACCTCTGCTGCGGTCAGGGGCTTGCCATCGAAATAGCCGCCCTTGACCACGAGGAGAGGGTTCGCCTTGGCGAAGTCGCGCAGTTCCTTGGCGACGGCCACCGGGTCACCGTGCACGAAGGCGATCGCCGACGGACCCTTGAGGTCGTCGTCGAAGGCCGAGATGCCGGCGTTGTTGGCCGCGATCTTGGTCAGCGTGTTCTTCACCACGGCGTAGCTCGCGTCCTCACTGATGGACTTGCGCAGCGTCTTGAGCTGGGCAACAGTGAGGCCGCGGTATTCGGTCAGCAGAACGGCGGTCGAGCTCTCGAACAGGTTCGTGAGTTCGGCAACCGAGGCTTCCTTGTTCGCCATGGCCACTCCTTGTGTCTTCAACGTGCATCGCGGAAGCGGTGCACGGCCTGGGAGCGCTGGAAGAAATTGGAGAAAGAAAAAAGCTCCGGCGCAGTTGCGCGGAGCTCGGCCCGATTGCTCGGAAGTCTTCGTCACACCTGCGCGGGCCCTTGCTTTCGCAAGACTTCGGTCGGCTCCTCTTGCAAGGCGCGCGACAACCAGCGGTCTTCGGCTCCGTCAAGAGTAGCGGATGTCCCGGGCTCGGCAAAATCGCGCGTCGGCTCGCGTCTGCCGTCGGGGCGTGGCGAGTGTCGGCGGCCGGGAGCAGACTCGCGACATGGAGATCACACATCTGAACCCAGAGTCGCTCTTCACGAATCCGGCCTTCAGCCAGGGCGTGCTCGTGAGCGGTGAACACCGCACCGTGCACGTGGGCGGCCAGAACGGCACCGATGCCGCGGGCGAGATCGTCGGCGGCGGGCTCGGCCCGCAGACCGAGCAGGCGCTCCGCAACGTGATGGCCGTGCTCGCCGAGGTCGGCGCCGACCAGTCGAACGTCGTGCGCATGGCCGTCTACGTCGCCGCCGGGCAGTCGGTCGACGAGGGCTTCGCCGCGTCGATGCGGGTCTGGGGGCAGCATCCGACCGCCATCACGGTGCTGTTCGTGGCCGCACTCGGCCGCCCCGACGCACTCGTCGAGATCGAGGCGACCGCGGTGATGTAGCGCCACGCTGAGGACCCGGTGCGTCAGCGCTTCTTGACCACGGTGAGGAGTATGACCGAGTCTTCGATGGCGTCGAGCGAGTGCCGTCCGTCTGGGATGGTCATCAGGTCTCCGGGCGATCCGTTCCAGGACACATCTCCGGACTTGAGGAGGACGCGGCCGTCAAGTACCTGCAGTGTTGCCTCTCCGGGATTCTCGTGTTCGGTCATGCTCTCGCCGGCACGGAGTGCCATCACCGTTTGCCGAAGTTGGTGCTCATGGCCGCCGAAGACGGTCTTCGCGCTCCTGCCGCTCGAGGCTTCTCGCGCCTGGCCCAGCTCGTGCCGCGCGAGGGCGATGAGTGAGGTCTTCTGCATGTTTATCGTTCCGATCTTGGGATATGGCGGTCGATGGGGCGCACTGAGCCTGCCGCTCGCTCGGCTGTGCGGTTGACTACCTCGGCACTGAAGCTACGCACTCGATTTCGACCCGAGCATCGAGCGGAAGGCCAGCGACCGCGACGGTCGTGCGAGCCGGGAACGGCTCTGCCCGGAGAGGAACAGTGCCCCGTCTCCGGTGGCGGCTTGGGAGTACGGGCCGATCGCAGCGGGAGCCAACGGGGTGTGCACGGTTGAGCGAGGCATGAGTTCATCGTCTCAGGTTCGATCCCTCACTGGACCCTTTTCCGGAGAGTGCGACGGGTCCGGGATGCTGGTGGGCTGGCGGGGGCCCATTCGCGCGTCGAGCAGGGGTAGCGTGTGGCGCAACACGATTCGCCGGGAGGATCCGGATGACATCCACCGATGATCTCGTTCGTCGCGCCGAGGAGTGTTGGCTGTCAGCGTTCGACGCCGGCCCGACCGAGCCGCAGAGCCGAGTACTCGGGCGAGGCGACACGGCCCCCGACGCCGAGCTCGCCGACGCGACCGGTGCCCTTCGGCATCTCTCGGAGAGTTGGGCCGCCGGCCCCGCGCTCGTGATCTTCTGGCGCCACTTCGGATGCAGGTGCGGGATGGAGCGCGCCCGCCGACTCACGACGGAACTCGACGATGTACCGTGCGGCAGGGCTATCGGTGGTCATCGTTGGGCAGGGTGAGCCCGCGCGAGCCGCGGCCTACGCCCACGAACACGGCATCGCGGTGCCGCTGCTCGTCGATCCCACCGCCGATGTCTATCGGGCGTACGGCGTCGGCCATTGGCAGCCCGAGCAACTGCTGTTCGATGCGCCGGTCGAGTACCTCGCGCACTCGCGCGTGCTCGGGCAGAGCTTGCTCGACGCTCGACGTGCGGAGGGTCGGCCGATGGTCGACGACCCGTGGCGGGCCTCGGCGGAGTTCATCGTCGGGCAGAACGGGGTGATCAGGCTCGGTTTCTCGTATCAGTACTGCGAGGACTTCCCCGACCCGCGGGTGCTCACCGCCGCCGCTCGGCTGGCATAGCTTGCTTGCCGGGCCGGGTGTTGAACTCCTGCACGGTGGGCCGATCCATCAGCGGGATCCTCGCGCGGTCGAGGAAGAGAGCTAGCCTGACGCGCATGGCCCAGGCAGCCTCGCCTGCACGCGCGTGGATCGGGACGATCGTCTTCCTCTTCCTCGCGCCCGGCATCGTCGCGGGCCTCATCCCCTGGCTCATCACCGGCTGGCGGTGGTACGACTGGGGCGATGCGGCCTGGGTCGTCGTGCCGATCGCCTGGATCGTGATCGCCGTCGGCGTGGCCTTCCTCCTGCACGCCTTCGCGCTGTTCGCCCTGCACCGCGGAACGCCCGCCCCGGTCGCCCCGACCGAGACGCTCGTCGTGACGGGGGTCTACCGCTTCGTGCGCAATCCGATGTACCTCGCGGTGCTCGCGATCATCCTCGGCCAGGCGCTGCTGTTCGGCAGCTGGTGGCTCGTGCTCTACGCCGGGATCGCCCTCGCCGCGGTCGTCGCGTTCGTGAAGGGCTACGAGGAGCCGACCCTCACCCGCACCTACGGCGAGCAGTACCTCGACTATCGGCGCAACGTCCCGGGGTGGTGGCCGCGGCTCACGCCGTGGCGGGGGCAGATCAGATAGTTGACTGACAGCAATAGTTGACATCAATCATCTAAATCATTAGAGTTGATCGAAGTCAACTACTTTCTGGAGTCCTCACCGCATGTCACGTACTTCTTCGGCGCCCGCCGCCGATGCACTCACCGAGGGAGGCATGACGCACCGCCAGGTGCTCGCCGCCCTCTCGGGCCTCCTGCTCGGCATGTTCGTGTCGATGCTCGCGTCCACGGTCGTCGGCACCTCGCTGCCGCTGATCATCGCCGACCTCGACGGCGACCAGAGCGCGTTCACCTGGGTCGTCACGGCCACCCTGCTCGCGACCACCGTGTCGACCCCGATCTGGGGCAAGCTCGCCGACCTCTTCGACCGAAAGCTGCTGCTGCAGCTCGCCCTCGTCATCTTCGTCGCGTCGTCGGCGATCGCGGGCTTCGCGCAAGACCCGGCGATGCTCATCACCATGCGCGTGTTCCAGGGCCTCGGCGCGGGCGGGCTCGCCGCGCTCAGCCAGATCGTCATGGCCGACATCCTCAGCCCGCGTGAGCGCGGCCGCTACGCGGGCCTGTTCGGCGCGGTCATGGCCATCGCCACGATCGGCGGCCCGCTGCTCGGCGGCGTCATCACCGACACGCTCGGGTGGCGCTGGAACTTCTTCGTCGGCCTGCCCATCGCCATCGTCGCGCTCGTGCTGCTGCAGCGAACCCTGCACCTGCCGAAGCACCCCAAGAAGAAGGTGTCGATCGACTACCTCGGCATCATCCTCATCTCGGGCGGCGTCTCGCTGCTGCTCATCTGGGTGTCGCTCGGCGGCAGCCAGTTCGAGTGGAACTCGATGCAGTCCTGGCTCATGGTCGGCGGGGCCGTGGCGCTGCTCGCGCATCGCCGTGGTCGTCGAGCTGCGCTCGAAAGAGCCGCTCATCCCCCTCGGGCTCTTCAAGAACCGCACGTTCACGCTCTCGGTCGTCGCGAGCCTCAGCGTCGGCGTGGCCATGTTCGGCACCGCGGTGTTCCTCAGCCAGTACATGCAGCTCGCCCGGGGCGCGACGCCCACCGAGTCGGGCCTGCTCACCATCCCGATGATGGCCGGCGTGCTCATCTCGTCGACCGTCGTGGGCGCGCTCATCTCGCGCCGGGGCAAGTGGAAGGCGTTCGTCATCACCGGCGCCGCGCTCGCCGTCGTCGGAACGGTGCTGCTCAGCCGGCTCGAGTACGACACCGACTTCACCTACGTCGGCATCTCGATGTTCGTGCTCGGCTCCGGCATCGGCATGGTCATGCAGAACCTCGTGCTCGTCGTGCAGAACACCACCGAGGTGAAGAACCTGGGCGTCGCCACGAGCGCGGTCACGTTCTTCCGCAGCCTCGGCGGCACCGCCGGCGTCGCGGTCATGGGCTCGATCCTCGGCACGGTCGTCGCCGACCACATCAAGAGCGGCATCTCGGGCCTCGAGCCCGAGCAGCAGGCCGTGGCGGCGCAGACCCTCGGGGGCGGCAGCATCCCGCACATCGCCGAGCTGCCCGACTACCTGCGCGTCATCGTCGAGTCGGCCTACGGGCTCGGTGTGGGCAGCGTGTTCCTCGCGGCGGTGCCGCTCACCGTGATCACGCTCATCGCCGTGATCTTCCTGCCCAACGTGCAGCTCGGCACCCTCACCGCCGTGCAGCGCGCCAAGGAGCGAGGCGTCGGGCGACTCGTCCGACCGCTCGCTCGAAGCCGAACTCGAGCAGGTCGGCGAAGAGCTGCTCGAAGTGTCCGAGGCTTCGGTCGGCGTGCCGGTCACCGCATCGGTCGCCGTGGTCGATGCCGCGGCCCCGCGCAGCAAGGGGCGAGCATAAGATGTCGCCTGTGACCACCGAACCCGACCTCGAGGCGTCGATCGCGGCCGTCGAAGACGAGTTCGGCCGACTCTTCAATCGTGCTCGCACGCAGTGGCGGCTCGCTGCCGCCCGGGTGCATCCCGACCTGCAGCCCACCGGCTACAAGGTCATCGCAACGCTCGTGACGAGGGGTCCCGCGCACGCGGGCTCCCTCGCCGAAGAGCTCCTGATCGACAAGAGCCTGCTCAGCCGTCAGTTGCGCCAGCTCGAGGAGCTCGGGCTCACCGAGTCCCGGGTCGACGAGCACGACGCCCGCTCGCGAGTGATCGCCGCCACGCCCCTCGCGATCGAGAAGGTCGGCAAGGTGAAGGCCGAGAACCGTTCCGCGATGCGCGAGCGCCTGCACGAGTGGGAGCCGAGCGAGATCGCACTGTTCGCGAAGCTGCTCGGCCGCCTGCTCTGAGCGCTCGCTCGAATCAGGCCACGGGTCTCGATACGCTCGCTGCGCTCGCTACTCGACCAGCGGTGCGGGTCTCGACACGCGGGATGGGTTCAGTGCACTCGCTCCTCGTCCGACGGCTTCGAGACCGGCAGTTCGACGGTGAAGACCGTCGAGCCCGGCTGACTCGAAACCTCGACCGAGCCGTGGTGCGCCTCGACCACGCCCTTGACGATCGCGAGCCCGAGTCCCGTGCTGCCCGCCAGACGCGAGCGAGATGAGTCGCCGCGTGCGAACCGCTCGAAGAGCGACCCCACCTGCTCCTCGGGGATGCCCGGGCCGTCGTCGGTGACCGAGAGCACGAGCTCGTCGTCCTTGCGTTCGAGGGCGGCGACCACGCTCGTGCCGTCGGGCGTGTGCACCCGGGCGTTCGCGAGCAGGTTCGTGACGACCTGGCGAAGCCTCGGCTCGTCGCCCGTGACGACGGTCGCACCATCGGGCAGGCGCACCTCCCAGTCATGGCCCGGCCCGGCCGCCTGCGCATCGCCGACGGCCTCCACGAGCACCCGGCCGAGGTCGACGGGCTGGGCGGCGAGTTCGCGGCCCTCGTCGAGGCGGGCGAGGAGCAGCAGGTCCTCGACGAGCTCGGTCATGCGCACCGACTCCGACTCGATGCGGCCGATCGCGTGCATCACGTCGGGCGGCAGCTCGCCGCCGTGCATTCGCGTGAGCTCGGCGTAGCCGCGGATCGACGCGAGCGGGGTGCGCAGTTCGTGCGATGGCGTCGGCGACGAAGCGGCGCACCTTCTGCTCACTCTGCTCGCGAGCCGAGAGCGCGGATGCCACGTGCCCGAGCATGCGGTTGAACGCGGCGCCGAGCCGGCCGACCTCGGTCACGCCATCGGCCTCGGCCACCCGCTCGGTGAGGTCGACGTCGCCCCGGTCGAGCGGAAGCTCGGAGACGGCCTGCGCCGTCGCCGTCACGCGGGCGAGCGGAGCGAGCGCGCGGCCGACCACGAGCCAGCCGACGATGAGCGCGAGCGCGAGCCCGGCCGCCGCCACGATCGCGACGGTCCAGGCGAGCTGCAGCGTCTGGGCATCGACGTCGGCGAGGGGCAGTGCCAGCACGCTGCGCACCTGCGGGCTGCGTCTCCACGGCGAGCGCGCGATAGTCGCCGAGCGATCCGGCCGAGACCGTGTGCGGCTCGCCGTCGGCCGGCACCTTGCGTGAGCGCCTCCATCGCCGTCGCGTCGGGCTGGAGCAGGTCGCCGCTCTCGGAGATGTACGCACCGCCGACGGACTCGCCCGCGACGATCACGCCGAGCGTGCCGACCGGCTGGCCCGGCACCTGCAGGAACTCGACGACGCTCGCCCGCGGATCGGTGGGGAAGCCCGGAGGGGCCGCCTCGGTCGCGCGCGACGCCGTCGCGCGCAGGCTCGTGTCGAGCCGCTCGACCGACGAGGTATGGAACACGAGCACGGTCGCGACGCCGATGACGGCGCTCACGGCCACGAGCAGCGCCGCGACGATGACGAGAAGCCGACGCCGCAGGGTCCACGGGCGACGGCGCGACGGGGCATCGCGTCGCGTCACGCTCGTCGATCATCGGTGGCGTAGACGGCGTCCAGCCCCATCGGCTCGAGGGCGTCGAGGCCGTCGGCCGTGTCGTCGCCGGCGACCTCGGCGACCGACGCCGTGTGCGCCTTTCGCGACGCCGAGGCGTATCCGGGCTCGCCGGGGTGGGTCATCCGACGGCCTTCAGCATGTAGCCCGCACCGCGCACGGTGTGGATCATCGGCTCGCGGCCGGCGTCGACCTTCTTGCGCAGGTACGAGATGTAGAGCTCGACCACCGACTCCTTGCCGCCGAAGTCGTACGACCACACGCGGTCGAGGATCTGCGCCTTCGACAGCACGCGGCGCGGGTTGCGCATGAGGAAGCGCAGCAGCTCGAACTCGGTCGCGGTGAGCTCGATCGGGCGTGCCGGCGCGGGCGACCTCGTAGGAGTCCTCGTCGAGCGTGAGGTCGCCGACGGTGAGCACCGGGTCCTTCGCCTGGGCGAGGGTCAGCGTCGACCGGCGGATGAGCCCGCGCAGGCGCGCCACGACCTCTTCGAGGCTGAACGGCTTGGTGACGTAGTCGTCGCCGCCCGCGGTGAGCCCGGCGATGCGGTCGTCGAGGGAGTCCTTCGCGGTGAGGAAGAGCACGGGCGTCTCGGTGCCGTCGGCGCGCACGCGCTGCAGCACCTCGAGTCCGTCGATGTCGGGGAGCATGATGTCGAGCACGATCGCGTCGGGCCGGAACTCGCGCGCGACCTTCACGGCGCTGAAGCCGTCGGCGGCCGTGCGCACGTCCCAGCCCTCGTAGCGCAGGGCCATCTTCAGCAGCTCGGTGAGCGAGTGCTCGTCGTCGACCACGAGCACGCGCACCATCGAGCCGTCGCCCTTCGCGATGGCGGGGGCGCGGTGGGGCGTGGAGGCAGGCGACGTGCTCATGTTCCCAGTATCCGCGTCGACCTATGCGCTTGCTATGGGTTCGATGAACGGATGCTTCGCACCACCGTCGCTCGATGGCATAGCGAATCCGTAGCTCGGGCATCGAGCGGCCACAGACCCGGTCAATAGCGTCGCGATCGACGTTCCGGTTCGGGACGTCTTCCACCGACCACGAGGATGCCCATGTTCTTCACCTACCTCCGGCGCGAGCTCGCCGGGCGCCGCAGGCAGACCGCGATCATCGCGATCGGCATGGCGCTGGCGATCGCGCTCGTGATGATCGTCAATGCCGTCTCGACGGGCGTGCGCGATGCGCAGGCCGACGTGCTCGAGTCCGTCTACGGCGTCGGCACCGACCTCACCGTCGCACAGGAACCCACCCCGCCCGAGGAGGGCGAGGGCGGTCCGCGCTTCGAGTTCGATTCCGGCGACGGGACCACCGCCGACGGAACCACCGAGATCAGCCAGTCCCGGCTGATGGCGGGCTTCGGGTCCACCACCTTCGACGCCGGGGCGCTCGCGACCGTCGAAGCCCTCGACGACGTCGCCGCCGCGGCCGCGACGCTCTCGCTCACCAACACGACCTTCAACGGCGAGCTGCCCGAGTTCCGGCAGGGCTCCGACAGCGCGGCACCGCCGAGGGCGAACAGCCCGCCGCTCCCCCGGCGGGCGGGTTCGACGGCGCGGGCGGCAGCGCCTTCGACGTCGACAGCTTCACCGTGCTCGGGCTCGACCCCGCGGCCGACGCCGTCGGCCCCCTCTCGGCCGTGGCGCTCGACGAGGGACGCGGGCTCGAGGCATCCGACACCGGCGACGCCGTCGCCGTGCTCGACGCGACCTACGCGACGAGCGCCGAGCTCGCGGTCGGCGACACGATCGACGTCGGCGGCACCGAGTTCGAGGTCGTCGGCATCGTGACCTCGACCTCGGCCGACACCGAGACCGCCGCGAACGTGTACATCCCGCTCGACCTCGCCCAGTCGATCTCGGGCGAGGAGGGCATGATCAGCTCCATCTCGGTGCAGGCCACCTCGGCCGACCGCATCGACGCGCTGCAGGCCGACATCGAGGAGGCGCTGCCCGACGCGACCGTGTCGACGCAGGCAGACCTCGCCGCCTCGGTCTCGGGCTCGCTCGCGAGCGCGTCGAGCCTCATCTCGAACCTCGGGCTGTGGGTGTCGCTCGCGGTGCTCGTCGCCGCGTTCCTCATCGCGATCCTGCTGACGATCCAGGGCGTCACCCGACGCACCCGCGAGTTCGGCACCCTCAAGGCGATCGGCTGGTCGAACCGCCGCATCGTCGGGCAGGTGTCGGGCGAGTCGCTCGTGCAGGGCCTCATCGGCGGCGCGGCGGGCCTCGTGCTCGGGCTCGTGGGCATCTGGGTCGTCAACCTCATCGCGCCGACCATCGGCGGCGCCTCGGGCGCCGACCTCGTCGCGGGCGGACCCGGCGGCGGGCCAGGTGGCGATGCAGGCCGGCCCCGGCGGCGGCTTCGCCGGCCCGGCCGCCTCGGCTGCGGGCTCGGCCGAGGTCGTGCTGAACGCCCCCGTCACGCTCGGCGTCATCGCGATCGCCATCGGGCTCGCCGTGCTCGGCGGCCTCATCGCCGGCGCCTTCGGCGGCTGGCGTGCCGCCCGCCTGCGCCCGGCCGAAGCCCTGCGGAGCAACGCATGAGCGCCGCGATCGAGGTCGCCGGGCCCGGGACATCCGCCACTGCTTCATCGAAGGGAACACCCATGTACACGCTCGAACACGTGTCGAAGACCTACGTGCAGTCGCAGCGCACCATCACGGCGCTGAAGGACGTGAGCCTCACGATCGGCGCGGGCCAGCTGGTCGCGATCCAGGGGCCGACCGGCGGCGGCAAGTCGACGCTGCTGCAGATGCTGGGCGCGCTCGACCGGCCGACGTCGGGGCGCGTCGCCCTCGGCGACGCCGAGCTCTCGCACCTGCCCGACGGCCGGCTGGCGGGCATCCGCGCGAAGGAGATCGGGTTCGTGTTCCAGGGCTTCAACCTCATCCCGACCCTCAGCGCGCAGGAGAACGTCGAGACCGCGCTCGAACCGCTCGGCGTGCCGGGCGACGAACGTCGGCGGCGGGCACTCGCCGCGCTCGAGTCGGTCGGGCTCGCCGATCGCGCCGGGCACGTGCCCGGCGAGCTCTCGGGCGGCCAGCAGCAGCGCGTCGCCATCGCACGCGCGCTGGTCAAGGAGCCCGACGTGCTGCTCGCCGACGAACCCACGGGCAACCTCGACGAGGAGACGCGCGACGAGATCATGGACCTGCTCGAGGGGCTCTGGCGCGACCGCGGCCTCACGCTGATCGTCGTGACGCACGACTCGGCGATCGCCCGCCGGGCCGAGCGCCGGCTGCACATCAAGAACGGCACCGTCACCGAGCGCTGACGGCGGCTTGCCAACGACGGTTCGCACCACGAGACACGAAGCGGCGGATGCCGCGGCGAAGGGTTCTTCGGCCGCGGCATCCGCCGCTGTGCTCGTGCGCCCGGGCGTCTCACCCGATGCGGTAGAAGCGCCAGAACGGGTTCTCGATGTCGAGCACGTCGACGCGGCCGAAGCCGGCCTCGGCGGCCCAGCGCCGCAGCGTCGGCGCGCGCAGCACCGTGCCGTTGGCGACCGTGCCCGACTCGGCGGTCGTCGCCGGCAGGCAGTGCAGCACGCTCATCGCGTAGAGCATGCGCTCGACCGGCTCGGCGCCGGCGTGGAACGCGTCGGCCACGCGCTCGTCGGCGACGAGCAGCGCGCCGCCCGTGCGCAGCAGCGCCCGGAACCCGGCGAGCGCGTCGACCGGTCGGCCCATGTCGTGCAGCGCCTCGAAGACGGTGACGAGATCGAATCCGGATGCCTCGACGTCGGTGCTCGCCCGTCGTCTCCGCGATCCCGGTGCTCGCGACCGCGGCCGCAGCGCGTACGGTCGTCGCGTCGCCGGCGTTGCCGTGCACGAACGAGATGCGGTCGGCGACCCCTGCGTCGAGGGCGTTGCGACGCGCCTCGATGATCGACGCCTCGTCGAGGTCGAGCCCGACGATGCGTGCGTTCGGGAACGCGTTCGCGAGCGCGATCGTCGACCAGCCGACGCCGCAGCCGGCATCGAGCACGGCACCGCCGGCGTCGAGGGCGGCTGCCCGGTCGGGCAGCGCGTCGACCCAGCCGCGCATCTCGTGGGTGAAGCCCGGGCGGTTCAGCGAGCCGAGTCCCGCCGCGCAGTTCGGCGCCGTACTCGTCGAACGCGACGCCGCGGCCCCGGCGAAAGTCGGCGACGAGCTCGGGGAACGCGAGGGCGACGCCGGCGAACAGGCTCGCCGCTGGCGCGACATGCGCGGGGTGGGTCTCGTCGACGAGCACTGGGGCGTGCAGGTCGGGCAGCACGAAGCGGCGCTCATGCCCGAACACTCCGGGCTCGACGACCGCGAGGTAGCCGGCGGCCGCCTGCTGTTCGAGCCACTCGCGGGCGTAGCGCGGCGCGACGCGCGTGGCGTCGGCGAACGCGGTGCGCGGTCATCGGGCCGGCCTCGTGCAGCGCGCGGTAGAGGCCGAAGCGGCGGCCGAGCTCGATCGTGAGCAGCTCGGTGGCCGAGCCGAGCATGCCGACGATCTGCTGGGCGAGCGCGCCGACCTGTTCGGCCGCCTGCTCCTCTGCGGATGCGACGACGTCGGTGGTCGTGGTGGTCAGGGTCTCGGACATCGTGGTTCCTTGCATTGTGTTCCAGCCGGCGGATGCGCGGCACGATCGGTAGTCAACGCCGATGGCGCCGCGGGCGAATCCCCGGATCCGGCCAACCTGGCGTGGCCGGAACCGGCCAGCACGGGACATCCGTTCGCCGCCGTCTCGTGCGCGCTCGCGCAGCCGCTAGATGAGCTCGTTGCGCAGCGCCCAGGCGGCCGCGGCGGTGCGCGAGGGAACGCCGAGCTTCGTGCGGATGTTCGCGATGTGGCGGTGCACGGTGTGCGTCGAGAGCACGAGGTGCGCGGCGATCTCGGCGTCGGTCTCGCCGCGCGCGACGAGGCGCAGCACCTCGCGCTCGCGATCGGTGAGGCGCACCGCGGCACCGGACGTGCCCGGGGTGCCGGCCGCGCGCGACGCGGCGGATGTCGACGTGCGCTCGATGGGGGCGCCGAGGAACACGAGTGCCTCGCGCACGACCGCATCGGCATCGCCCCGCCACGGGAAGTGGTCGTCGCCCTCGAGCGCGACGAAGCGGGCGTTGCGTATGCGGCCCGCGAGCTCCTTGCCGAGGGCGAACGGGATCGCACGGTCGTCGCGCCGGTGCAGCACGAGCGTGGGAGCGAGCACGTCGCCGAGGTGACCCGTGGAATCGAAGTCGTACACCGCGCGCAACGACGCGAGCGCGACCTCGCGCGAGGCTGAGCGCCGCTGGAACTCCGCGAACTCGGCACGCTCGTCGGCGGTCGCGTCGGGCAGGAACAGGTCGGCGAGCACCCGGGAGCCGAGCCCCCAGTGCTGTTCGACGATGCCGAGCATGGTCTCGCGAGCCGCCGGCGGGGCGAGGTCGACACCGCGTGCGTACGCGCCGTAGAGCACGAGTCGTTCGACGCGCTCGGGGTGCCGGGCCGCGTACAGCGAGGCGACCCCGCCGCCCGACGAGGCGCCGAACAGCGAGATCGTGCCGGGCGCGGCTTCGTCGACGAGGGCCTCGAGCGTCGCGAGCTCCTCGTCGAGCGTGCGCGCGGGCATCACGCCGCGATCGGAGACCCCGGCGCCGGGGCGGTCGTAGCGGATGACGGTGCGGTACTCGGCCAGTGCCCCCACGAACCGGCGGAACTTCGGGCTGCGCCAGTCGAGGTCGAGATGGCTCGACCACCAGCCGCCGATGACGAGCGGTGGCCCCTGCCCGATTGCCGACCACGCGATCGAGGCGCCGTCGTGCTCCGCGTAGCGGATGACCTGATCCTCGGGCTGCACGCCCCAAGTCTAGGAACGCGGGGGGTGCCTGACTACACGGTGCTATCTGCGCGGCGAGCACCGGCGGCACCTCGTCGCGATGCTCGGCGAGCAGCGCGCGGGCGCCCTCGAGCTCGGGCTCGCCGTGGTCGACGAGCAGGATCGGCACGTACTCGCCGGGCAGCAGCAGCTCCTCGTGGTCGCCGTCGGGCGACGCGACGACCCGCAGCACGCCCGCGGCGACCTGCTCCTCGAGCCAGGAGCGCGCGCGGAGCTCGCTCACGCCGGCGAGCCCGGCGAAGGTCTCGGCGTCGACCGGGCCCGCTTCGAACAGCAGGCGGTAGTAGCCGCGCTTGCGGCCGAAGGCGATCGACGCGCGCGCGATGCGCTCGGCTGCTGCCGGGTCGGTGACCGGCTGGGTGGATGCGACGGTGGTGGACATTTCGACTCCTCGGGTGCGATGACCTGCCTGGTGATGCCATCGATTCCACTCCGCAGCGCTCCGCACGGCATCGCGCGTTCGGGCCACGCTCGAATGGCCCGAACGGGCCACGTGCGGCATCTCGGGCCGGGCGGGAAGCCCGATCCGGTGCGCGACACCCTGTGCACGATCCCCGCCCGATGACCGCGGCGACGAGTACGCTCGATGCCGTGCCCGATACCCCGTTCGCCCTCTTCGACCTCGAGGGCGCATGGTCGGCAGCTCCGCCCGAGCCGCGGCCGAGGCTCCCCCATGAGACCCGGGTCGTCGCCGACTCGGGCGACCGGGTCGCGTGGCTGCGAGCACGGTCGCGTGGCGTCACCGCGACCGATGCCGCGAAGCTCGCCACCCGCGAGTCGGTGCGCACCGCGGCATACGAGAAGCTCCACGGCACCCGCACGAGTTTCGGCGGCAGCCGGTTCACCGATCACGGGCGGGCGCGCGAGCCCGTCATCGCCGAGTGGGCGCACCGCACGCACGGCATCGACGCGTCGTCGCTGCTCTTCCATGCCGAGTTCGAGCGACGCCACCTCGCGACGCCCGATGGCCTGCGGGTCGCGCCGAACGGCGCCCTCGAGTTGTGCGAGATCAAGACCACGTCGAAGCCGTGGCGAGGCATCCCGCGCGGCTACCTGCGACAGGTGTGGTGGCAGCAGTACGTGCTCGGCGCCGAGCGCACGCTCGTCGTCTGGGAGCAGCACGACGACTTCGTGCCGGTGGCCGACGAACCCCGGTGCCGCTGGGTCGACCGTGACGACGACCAGATCGCGATCCTCGTGGGCCTCGCCGACGAGTTGCTCCTCGCAATCCGTCCGACGGCCCCCGTCGAAGACCCGCGCGCGGTCTATCGCCCGGGTGCGCTCGCGTGACGACGCTGCTGCTGCACGGTCTCGGTGCCGACCGCCGACAGCCGATCGACCTGCTCAGTTCCCCGGTGCGCGCCTCGTGCGGCGACGACGAGCTCATCATCGCGCCCGATGTGCGCGCCCACGGCGGATTCCTCGAGGTCGGCACCCCGGCCGACTTCGAGATCGACCGCTTGGCCGCCGAGGTCGCGGCCACCGTTCACGATCAGGTGCGGGATGCCACGGGCGAGGCGCTCGACGCGTCGAACCCGCTGACCGTCATCGGCATCTCGATGGGTTCCGCGATCGCGCTGCGGCTGATCCTCGATGACCTGCTGCCGATCGAGCGGGCGGTGTTCATCCGTCCGTCGTTCGACGACCGGTCGCTGCCCGACAACCTGCGGCCCTTCCCCGTGATCGGGCAACTCCTCATCGATGCCGGCCCGGCCGGCGCCGAGGAGTTCCGCGAGCGGTCGGTCTACCAGCGGGTCGCGTCCGAATCCCCGGCCGGCGCCAAGGGCCTGCTCAGCCAGTTCACGGCGCCCGACGCCGCGCGACGTGCCATGCGGCTGGTCGAGATCCCCCGCAACCGCGCGTTCCACGACGACGACGAGCTCGCGGGGCTCGAGGCACGGGGCATCCGCTCGCTCGTGGTCGGCGCGCCGCGCGATCCGGTGCATCCGGTCGCGACCGCCGAGCGCTGGGCGGGCGCCCTCGGCGCACCGCTCGGCATGGTGTCGGCGCGCGACGAGGGCCAGGCGCACCAGAACATGATGGTCGGCCAGCTGGTGGCGCGCTGGCTGCATCGCGCGCGCCAGATCTGAGCACGACGACGAGCGGGATGACGATTACCGCTCGGCCGGCTCACGGCCTGACGGGCCGATCCCGCTGCTATCGCTGCCGGAGGCCAGCTCGATGTCATTGTCGTCCGCATACCGGCGCTCCACCGCAGCGAGGAGGAGGTCGCGTTGGAGCTCCAGGACCGGGCGCCGATCCTCGGCGGCAACGGTGAGCAGATCGTCCAGCGCGGAGTGGATGCGACGGGCCACCTGCGGTGAGCCGCCCCGGCGAGCCGTATCTCGGTGAACGCCAAGCGCACGTAGTCGTCCCACGTCATCACCTGCTCGATCAGGCGCAGCTTGCCGTCCTCGTCGTAGTGGCGGCCGTCGGGGAACTTCCGCCGGACGAGCTCCCGCAGGCAGTCGTGCAACCGGTCGATGGCCTGGACGGCCGTCGTCGGGTCCTGCCATGGCGCGTCGGCAAGGGCCCGGTCGGCCATGTCGACGAGCAGCCGAATGCCATAGGCTACGTCCTGTTCCAGCGTTCGCTCGAGGCGGAGGATGATGCCCGCGTGCACCTCCTTGCGGTTGAGACGCTCGGGGTCACCCTCGATTCGGAACAACCTGCCGCCGGCCGGGACGAACTCCCCGAGGGCGGGCACGAGCACCAGGGTGCAGTCGGCCCGCCGTGCGGCCTTGACGAGCCGCTCGTGCCCGATCTGCGTGACGACACCCGACTGCTCGGCCGTCACGATGCTCGGGTCGGCGATGTCAGGCACCGGTTCTCGTCGGGATAGGCCTTGTTGACGAGCTTGCGGGTGTTGTCGCCCGCAATCTCGACGAGAGCCGACACGCGGAGCGCTTGGCCGATGTGATGGATGTACACCACGAGCACAGCGATGCTGACCAACGAGAGCACGAATGTCGTGACGATCGCGACGCCCGGCACCTGGCCCGGCTCACCGGGGTCACCGACCTCGACCTCACGGATCGTGAGGAGCGTGTGTACAAAGGTCGCGACGAACAGGCCGATGGCGAACTGGCTCGGACGGTCACGCAGCAGCGGCTGCACGATGCGCGGGGAGAACTGGCCCGCCGCCAGTTGCACCACGACGAGGACGATCGTCAGCACGAGGACGGTGAGGTTGACCATCGAGGTGGCGACCGTGGTGAGGATCTCCAGTGCCGCCTCGGGGCCTCCGACGAGGTTCGGCGGCACCACCTTGTAGTCGCCTGCCCGGTCGATCGCGATCGTCGTGAAGGAAATGACGATCCCGACCATGACGCACAGCACGGGGATGAGCCACAGCGAGGTCGTGACGTTGCGGTACATCTTGTAGATGTTGATCTGCATTCCGCTCCCTCGTGAGGTCGCCGTGACGCGCCGAGCCGGGTTGCGCTGCAGTCTACGATGAAGACGCCCGCGACTCAGGCGATGACGCGCTCCTCGTGCTCGATGCCGGCGGCGACTCGCCCGCCACCGGCGCGATACGGCCAACGCAACTGGCTGATGCCGACGATCGCCGACCCGACGAGCAGGATGAACGCGGCGATCGCGATGACGTACACGGCCACGCCGCGGTAGCCGAGCCCGGGTGCGATCGAGGGGTCGAGGAACGGATACGGGTACCAGCCCACGACCACGCCGCGGATCATCGTGTAGATCACCCACCCGATCGGGAATGCCGCGATCAACCAGAACCGACTCCACGGCACGCGACCGGCGACCCGGGGCGAACACCCAGTCCAGCAACAGGTACAGCGGCGCCCACACGTGCAGGATCTCGTTCGACCACGGCACGGTGGTCGCCTGATCGAGCGAGATGTCGCGCAGCAGCAGGTTGTAGACCACAAGCGTCGTGGTCATGTAGGTCACGATCGCAGCGCGTGCGAAGTTGAACCAGCAGGGGTCGCTCGCGTGCGCAGGCAGAACCACGCGCCGATGAGCAGCACGATCGCCGCGATCGCGTTCGACAGGATCGTGAAGAAGCTGAAGAAGTTCACGATGAACGCGGCCGGGTCGGGCACCATCGAGAGGCTGTTCGCGAACTGGCCGACGATCGCGACGATGATCGCGAGGTGCCGCGAGCAACCGCAGGATTCCGAACAGTAGACGCACGATTCCACCCCTCCCGATCGCCGCTCGGCGACGCTGCCTGCAGCCTAGCGGTGCGTGAGAATGGAGGGCAGGCGGATGTCGCGACACGCGCACGCCACGTGACGAATCGGGAGCACCGCAGAAATGACCGACACGATGCGTGCACTGGTGATCGACCGCACGGGCGACGCCGACGAGCTGCACATGGCCGAGGTGCCCGCGGCGCGGCGTGTGATCGACGAGGTGCTCGTGCGGGTGGTCGCCGCCGGCGTGAACCCGATCGATATGAAGACCCGCGCCGGGCGTGGCGTCTCGGCGAGCTGCGGTTCCCGGCAGTGCTCGGGTTCGACTTCGCCGGCGTCATCGAGGCCACGTCGTACGCCGCACATCCGCTGCAGCCCGGCGACCGCGTCTACGGCATGGCGAAGGTGCCACGCAGCAGCGGCAGCTACGCCGAGCTGGTCGCAGCGACCTCGCTCAGCGTCGCCCCCATGCCGACTTCGCTCGACTTCGTGCAGGCAGCGGCGGTGCCGCGTCGCCGCGCTCACCGCGTGGGGCGCGGTCGTCGACACGGCGCGCGTGCACGACGGGCAGCGCGTGCTGGTGCACGCGGGCGCGGGCGGCGTGGGCCACTTCGCGGTGCAGCTCGCCGCGTACTTCGGCGCAACCGTTACGGCGACCGGGTCACCCCGCAACGCCGGGTTCCTGCGCGAGCTCGGCGCCGCACCGGGTCATCGACTACACGAGCTGAGCGGTTCGAGGAGGTCGCGGGCGACCAGGACGTGGTCATCGACCTCATCGGCAACGTGCACGACGACACCGGCACCCGCTCGCTCGACGTGCTGCGCCCGGGCGGCCTGATCGTCAACGTCCCGACCGCTCATGGCCGACCATGGCCGGCCGAGGCCGAGGCACGGGGCATCCGTGCCACCGGCTACTCGGTCGTGCCCGACGCGCGCACGCTCGCGGTGATCAGCCGCCTCATCGACGACGGTGCGCGTGCGCGTGCACGTCGAACGCGAGCTGCCGCTCGAGCAGGGCGCCGAGGCGCACCGCCTGCTCGAGGCCGGCCATGTGCGCGGCAAGGTCGTGCTGCGGGTCGCGCCCGATCCGGAGTAGGCGTCAGCGGTCGCGTCAGCCGGCGCGCGCCTCGAGCAGCGCGCTCCGAGCTCGCTGCGCAGGTAGAGCACGCTGTGTCCGTAGCGCGTCGAGACCGAGCAGTCCGGCGTCGCGCAGCACCCGCAGGTGCTGGTTCACGGCCGACGCCGTCACACCGAACCGCACCCCGAGCTCGGTCGATGACGCCGGGTCGCCGAGCGCGGAGAGCAGGCTCGCCCGCGTCTCGCCGAGGATCGCGGCGAGCGCCGCCGGGTTGGCGACCTGCTCGGCCTCCCAGAGCGCGCCCTGGCCGCGCGCCGGGTACATGATCAGCGGCGGGCCGTCGCCGACCGGACCGGCAATTTGTGCAACCCTGACCACGGCATACGCCACGTCTTTCTAAATTATGTCTTCAATCAGGCCGCAGGCGGCTCAGGTTGGGCGGGCATGAACAAACTGTCGTGCGATACGTTGACAGGATGCCGAATCGTTTTGTCACAATAAGTCTGAAATCTCGGCGGCAAGCCGGTCGCCTCGATACCTTTGTGTGTTCAACACGAGACCAGCGCCAAGTTTCTGAAGACGCTCAGCGTTCACGTGCTGGTCCATCGCTGTGGGCACTGCGAGTTGAGGAATACCCGCGGCAAGCGCTAATGCGATCGTGCCGATTCCTGCCTGATGCACGATTGCGGCGCTGCGAGGTAACAACGCACTCAACGGGATAAACCAGAAAAATTCGAACATTGTCCGGCAGGTGAGAGGGCAGTTGTTCAGGGAACTGAGTCAACAGTATTCCTCTGCATTGAAGCCGCGCGCAGGCCTCCACGGACTCCCTGAGAAAGACTGCGCCTTGAGCCATAAAAGAACTCGGCATGAAGACAACCGGGGGCGGGCCCGACTGGAGAAACACCTCCAGATCGTCCGGAAGGTCACTCTGTCCGGCTGTGTCAAAAAGTGGAAACCCAACCAATCGTGTTTGGCGAGGCCATTCGGGTTCTGGAGGAGCAAACCACTCTGGAAAAAGTCCAATGATCAACTGGCGAGAATGCCACCAGTTCATGACCTTCTTAACGCGCGGCAGACCAAGTTGGCTACAAAGACTATTGAGGGATGGAGCCCAGCATCCGATCCACTCGCCAATCCGCGATCGCGAAGAGCGTGCTCACCCACCCCCGTGGCCTCCCAGGGAACAAGGTCCAGTCCGGGAAGCGATGGTGGATGCTGGTAGCTACGAAAACACATCGGCGAGACATACATCGATACCAGAGGTATATCGAGTTTGTCACAAGCCACGCGAGCTCCAAGCGCGAGATTCGCTGCCACGACCACGGTTTGTCCTGCCGTGTGCCTTGGATCGATGAAGTCATAGACAGGCTTGATCTTCGGTGCGACAAGGTTCTTGAAAATCAGAGGATAGGATCGCGTTGGATGCCACAAATCCGGATGTTGAAGAAGGTCCGCGTATTCCTGACGGTCTGCGAGGCATTCAAACTCAAGCCCGTTCTTGCATACGATCTCTTCGAATGAGCTATCTGTAAAGACGGTGACCCGGTGTCCGCGCTGCTTTAACGCAATCGCGACACCAATGAAAGGATGTACGTCTCCCGCAGTCCCAAAAGGAATCGGTGGCGCCATTCATGGCTCGGCCCTTCTGGAAACTGCTCCGGATGCTGACCACCCCTGTCAACCGGCGTAGGCTTCGTACATGCGCTGGCGGAGGAAGGCGCGGCGCTCTTCGAGTTCATGAATCCGGCGGTGGTATTGACTGCGGCCGAAGTAGTCGGAAATGCCGATGACCGTCATGACACCGCCGATAAGTGAAAAAATAGGTAAAGGCGAAGACTATCGGATAGGGATCCAAGATGGCGGTGAAAGTCGCCAGCAGATGCAGCATGGCCGCCACGCTGCCGACAGACGCGCCAATCACCATCCTGATCCGGCAATTGGAGTACTTCCCGCCTAGATTGATGATCTCGACAGAAACCGGGCATACTCCCGTTCGATCGCTTCTGTTCCCGAGGACGACGACGAGGCGGTTCCACGGCGTTTTCGTACTTCTTGACGAGCTCGTCGTATTCCTTGCGTGTCTGCGGGTTCGTCAGGTTTCGAAAATGAAGTTGAAGCGGCTCATCTGTTCATGAGCCCAGGCCTGCTTTTCAGGCGGGTTCTTGTCCGGATGGTAGATTTTGGCGACTTCCTTGAACGCGTGCTTGATCTGGGAGACGTGGCGTCGCTCTACCCCAAGCTCGTCATAAAAAGTCTTGATGCGCGCCATGATTGATGGAGCAATTATACTTACCGAGACCAGGCCAGCCGAAGCTGTAGGTCGCCTTATAGCTTCCCTTTGCCGCGCCCGCAAAATGGGTCCGAGCTTTTCCCAATCCACGACTTCACCGCTATAGACCTTCGTTCGACCAGACCCGGTTTCCACCCGCAGCGCGCCGAACGGATTGAGACCGCGGGTGATGCCTTCAGCGTCCGCAATCCGTCAGTGATCTTAACTTTGCGCCGACGGCAAAGCTGGAATGCGAGTCCACTCGGAACGATGTTTCGGGGCCCCGACTGAAAGCGATCGAGAGCGCCTCAAACTGTTCCAGGAACTCGAGAAGAATTTCGATCCTCGAGTGGGATCGTCCGGAAGCCAGGCGCAGCGATGTCGCCCGATCTGCGAGATCATCGGGCAGGCTTTATGGTTGACGTTCAGACCGACGCCGATGGCGAGGGTATGAACCCTGTCCACTTCCGCCTGGATTTCGGCGAGAATGCCGGCCACTTTCTTCCGTCCCACCAGGAGATCATTGGGCCATTTGATGTCGACGTCCAGCCGGGTGTTCCGCTCGACCGCATTGTGTAGCGCTACAGCGCGGCCAGCGTAAAGAGTGGAGCGAGGCTCGGGGAAACCGTGGCCGGAGGACAATGGAAAAATACAGGCCGCTCTCGGGCTCCGAATGCCACGTCGGCCCATGCGGCCGCGGCCGGCGGTCTGAGTCTCGGCAAGAATCAAGGTGCCTCCGGAACCCTCCGACCATGCGTGAGCAGCCGTGAAGCGAACGCGTTGGTCGAGTCGACGGAGTAGAAGTGATAGAGACTCCTGCCCAGGCGGCCGGTGCGAAGCCGCGGACGGAGCAATTGTGGCAGTAAGACGTCCGGGACACGGGTGAGACGGTATCCCGTGAACAGTTCACCGCGAATTTCAACCTTCGCGGCGCGAAGCTTGTCGATCCACCGAACGAGCGTCGAATGGGAAACACCAAGTCACGGGCAAGCTTTTCGCCTGAAACGGCGATCGTCATGTTCTGCATGAGCGCGAAGAGGAGTTCGTCGAGCTTGCGTTCCATGGGAGCGCTGTTCCTCTACTGGGGAAGAAGCTGCATGTGGATGTCCGCAGCGGGAGGAGAATGCGTTAAAGCACCCACTGAAATGATGTCGACTCCGGCCTCGGCGTATTCCCGTATGTTCTCGAGCGTAATACCACCCGACGATTCAAGTGGGACCCGCCCGGCGCAATTACGGACCGCATCCCGCGTCTGATCGACGGTGAAGTTATCCAGAAGGATCACGTCAGCACCAGCACCAATCGCTTCTTCAACGCGCTCCAGGCCGGGCACTTCCACTTCGATCCGCATATCCGGACCGGCGTGCCGGCGGGCGACTCGAATGGCCTCGGCGATGGAGTCATGAAACGCCAGATGGTTGTTCTTGATCAGGACGGCGTCAAACAATCCCATTCGGTGATTCGAGCCTCCTCCGCATGCAACGGCGTACTTGTCGAGGAGTCTCAATCCCGGAACGGTCTTGCGAGTGTCCGCCACTTTGGCTTTCGTACCCTTAAACGCTCGACATATCGCCGTGTACGTAGCGATCCCGCACATGCGCTGCAGCATGTTCAAGGTCACACGCTCGCCAGTCAGGATGGAAGATGCCGACCGTGAACTTCCGCGATGGCTGTTCCCTCTGTAACAGAATCCCCGTCCTCGACGAGCTGCCGATACTGCAGGCTCGGTCAACGATTTCAAGAAGGCGCCCGGCAACGGACAATCCGGCGGTAACAGGGGTTGCTTTGTCGTGTAGCGGCCTGTAGCCCGGGATTCCGGGGAACCGTGGCCGCTGTCGTCAGGTCGCCGCTACCCACGTCCTCACGCACGGCCGCCCGCAACACGTCTTCAACGACGCGCAGGGACAGCGGCGCAGGTTTCATGTGAGACGCTCTAACGCGGATTTGAGCTTTGCCGCCTGATCCTGATAGTCCGTAAGCCGACGGCGGTTCTCCTCAACCACGCTTTCGGCGCTCGCTCGACAAAGCTCGCATTGGAAAGCTTCCGATCCAGGGAGTCGATCTCCTTCTGAACTTTCTCGAGTTCCCGCTCAGGCGCAACCGGTGATTTGGTGATC
Organism: uncultured Actinomycetota bacterium; assembly: GCA_963836825.1. GTDB lineage: Bacteria > Actinomycetota > Actinomycetes > Actinomycetales > Microbacteriaceae > Agromyces. Next base: position 3,251 of record CAWILI010000024.1, on the reverse strand, counting down.
GATCAATCCCTCCAGGGGAACTTCGATGGCGCATCCGCAGCCACAGCCTGAGCGGCCAGTTTGTCTCCTTCCAGTCGCGGGACGATCTCCAGTCACGACCGACGCCAGCCTGAAAATGTATTCACGCGCATCGGAAAGCAGCTTTGCGATTTCGTGATCTTCCGTTGCCAGACGCACAACAACGGGCTGCTTCGAGCCTACGCTCATTTCCGAGCGGATATTGCGAACCTTGACGATCACTTCCTGGATCATCTCCATTTGCGACTCCGCCTCCGGATCGGCAGATCGCCGGATCGAACTCCGGATACTCGCGCAGATCACGATCGATTCACCGTCGTGCGGCATGTTCTGCCACAGCTCTTCCGTGATAAACGGCATGAACGGATGCAGCAGCCGAAGCGCGCTTCAAAGACATATAGCAGGACCGGCTTCGACCGTTCCGGATGCAGCTTGATCATCTCCAGATACCAGTCGCAGAACTCGTGCCAGAAGAAACTGATAAATAGTGTCGGGCTGCCTCATGCAGGTTGTACTGCTCGAGCGAACCGTTGACTTCCTGCGCCGCCCGCGACAGCCGCGACAGAATCCAGCGATCGACGAGCGACAGATCCGACTGTCTTCAGTTCCGCCAGACGAAGGCAGGCGATCTCCGTCTCGTCGACGTGCCGGAAGATGAACCGCGCGGCATTCCAGATCTTTGTTGCAAAATGCGCGCTCGCTCTCGAGCAGATCGTCCGACAGCGACGATATCGGTTCCGGGCGCGCCCATGCGGGCAGCGCGAATCGCACGGCATCGGTGCCGTACTTGTCGCAGATTTCCAGCGGATCGACCACGTTGCCCTTCGACTTCGACATCTTCTGCCGTTCGGCGTCACGGACGATGCCCGTGATGTAAACCGCGCTTGAACGGCACGTCGCCCATGAACTTCAGGCCGAACATCATCATGCGCGCGACCCAGAAGAAGATGATGTCGTAGCCGGTGACCAGCAGCGACGTCGGGTAGAACGCCTTCAGATCTTCCGTCTGATCGGGCCATCCCAGCGTTGAAAACGGCCACAGGCCGGAACTGAACCATGTATCGAGCACATCCTGATCCTGCCGGATCTCGGCTGAACCGCACTTCGGGCATCGCTCGGTATCCGTGCGCGACACCATCATCTCGCCGCAGTCGTCGCAATACCACGCCGGAATGCGATGTCCCCACCAGAGTTGGCGCGAAATGCACCAGTCGCGGATGTTGCACATCCACTCGAAATAGGTCTTGGCCCAGTTCGCCGGAACGAACTGCGGTGCGGCCCTGTCTCCACGGCAGCGATGGCCGGTTCGGCGAGCGGCTTGATCTTGACGAACCATTGCGTCGACAGCAGCGGCTCGACGACCGTCTGCATCGCTGGCAATGCCCGACGTTGTGCGCAGCGACTCCGCCTTCGACGAGCAATCCCTGAGCTTCCAGGTCCTCGAGCACCCGCTTGCGCGCTTCGAACCGATCCAGTCCCTGATAGGCCCGCCGTCGGCGTGATCTTCGCGTCTTCACCGATCACGCTGATCTGCGCCAGATTGTGCCGCTGGCCCATTTCGAAGTCGGCAGGATCGTGCGCGGGCGTCACTTTCACAACGCCGGTTCCGAACTTCGGATCGACAACGTCGTCCTGAATGAATGGAATCTCACTGCCCATCAAGCGGCAGAATCGACAGACTTCTCCTTTGTACTTGGGTATCGCTTGTCCTCCGGATTCACCGCAACAGCGGTGTCGCCAAGCATCGTTTCCGGCCGCGTTGTTGCGACCTCGACGAATCGCCTGTGCTCGTCCTGCTCCTTCACCGGATATCGGATGTAGTACAGCTTCGAATCGGCGGATTCGTATTTGACCTCGAGATCCGACAAAGCCGTCTGGCATCGCGGGCACCAGTTGATCAGCCGCTTGCCACGATAGATCAGGCCTTCTTCATAAAGCCGGACAAACACCTCGCGAACAGCACGAGACAAGCCCTCATCCAGAGTGAATCGCTCGCGGGACCAGTCGCACGATGAACCGATGCGGCGAATCTGCTTCAGGATGATTCCGCCGTACTGTTCCTTCCACTCCCAGACACGCTCGACGAATTTTTCGCGGCCGAGGTCGTGGCGGGTCAGGCCCTCTTTGCGCAGTTCCCGCTCGACGACGTTCTGCGTGGCGATGCCCGCATGATCCATTCCGGGCAGCCACAGGGTGTTGAAGCCCGCATTCGCTTCCGGCGCACAATGACGTCATGCACGGTGTGATTGAGCATGTGGCCCATGTGCAGCGAACCGGTGACATTGGGCGGAGGCATGACGATGACGAATGCCGGCTCGCGACTTCGCGTCCGCGCGGAAATATCCCTTCGATCCCACAAGCCATACCAGCGGCCTTCCACTTCCTGTGGGTTGTAATTCTTCGAGATCTCACCTTATCATTTCTCTTAGTTCTTCGCGAACGATCTTCTCGGTGATATCGGGAACGACGTCCCAGGCGATGTTCTCGATGATCTGCGTGGAAAGTTTCTGGATCACGCGATCGGCAATGCGCTCGATCTCCTCGTCGCTTAAGGAGGCCGCGGAAAGACGCTCCGCGAGTGGAGGCTGGAACAGATCATTAAGACCGAGGAGATCACCAGTTTCCTTTTCTTTCGTGACATCTCGGGGCGCTCCAGCCGATTTCGCAGGCGGAGCGACCAGCGTGACTGGCGTGGGCGGCGCGCTTGCCCTGGGGCGCGCTTTCCTTCGGCATTGATGCAGGAGGCGGAATGGCTCAGGTCACCGGCTGTGCAGCGCCGGCAACTGCCCGCTTTGGGGCTTCTTTAGGCAGAAGAGAAACGACCAGGTTGACCAGGGCATGAGGCTCGAATGGCTTTGTGATGTGTGCTGCTGCTCCGACCTGGCTCGCCGTTTCTTCGTCGTACGCGTCGAAGGCTCCGGCGAGCAGGACCACAGGAGTCCCGCCGAGTTCCGGATGCTTCTTGACGAGAGCACAAACCTCGTAACCGTTCTTCCCTGGCATATAAATGTCGGCCAGCACGAGCTCCGGACGCACCTCTTCAAATTTTCGAATCGCCGCATCACCGTTACTGACGGCGACGACCTCAAAATTCCCGTCGTGGAAAGTTTGTGCTTTACGGGCGCTGGATGGTGGGGCTGTCATCAGCGAGCAGAATCAGACGCTTCACTATTGCCCCTCGGGGATGGAGAGTTCGCTTCTTGGATCCTTGGCCGAAGCTGCCTTGGTATCTT
>CAWILI010000023.1:0-58055 GCA_963836825.1 uncultured Actinomycetota bacterium | reverse complement strand
CTGTGGATAACTTCGGGGCGGGTCATCCGCTTCACCGCATGATGGAGGCATGTCCGATCCCGTGCGCACCATCGCCGAGCGAGTGCGCACTCGCGTCCTCCGCGACGGCGTCGACCTGGCGGGCAACGACGCGGTGACGGCGCGCTATGCGCGCGAAGAAGTGCGGCGCTACAGCGAGCGTGCACTCACGGGTGCGCATGCGGGTCTCGGCGACGAGCACGGCACCGCGCGCGATGTCGTCGCATCGCTCACCGGGTACGGGCCGCTGCAGCCGTTCTTCGACGACCCCGAGGTCGAGGAGATCTGGATCAACGGCCCCACCCGGGTCTTCATCGCCAAGGGTGGTGTCTCCGAGCTCACGACCGTCATGCTCTCGGATCGCGAGGTGCGCGAGCTCGTCGAGCGCATGCTCCAGCACTCCGGCCGGCGCGTCGACCTGTCGTCGCCGTTCGTCGACGCCTCGCTGCCCGACGGCTCGCGGCTGCACGTCGCGATCCCCGATGTCGCGCGGGCGCATTGGGCGGTCAACATCCGCAAGTTCCAGCAGCGCATCCGCACGCTCAACCGGCTCGTCGAGCTGGGGTCGCTGACCCCGACGGCCTCTGAGTTCCTGCGCATGAGCGTGCTCGCCGGTGCGAACATCCTCGTCTCGGGTGCGACGCACACCGGCAAGACCACGATGCTGAACGCGCTCATGTCGAGCGCCCGCAGCGCAGATCGGGTGGTGACGGTTGAAGAGACCTTCGAACTCGACCTCGACGTGCGCGACATCGTCGCCCTGCAGTGCCGGCAGCCGAACCTCGAGGGGTCGGGAGAGATCACGCTGCGCCGCCTCATCAAAGAGGCGCTCCGCATGCGCCCCGATCGACTCATCGTCGGCGAGGTGCGCGAGGCCGAGAGCCTCGACCTGCTCATCGCGCTGAACTCGGGCCTTCCGGGTATGTGCACGATCCACGCGAACTCGGCGCGAGATGCGCTCACCAAGCTCTGCACGCTGCCGCTGCTCGCCGGGCGCAACATCGACTCGTCGTTCGTCGTTCCGACCGTGGCGAGCTGCATCGACCTCGTCGTGCACCTCACCATCGATCGCACGGGGGCGCGTCGCGTCGCCGAGATCGCGGCGCCGTCGGGTCGGTGCACCGGCGCATCGGTCGATGCCGACACGATCTTCGAGACCCGCGACGGCGCACTCGTGCCGACCGGTGCCCGGCCCGCGCGACTCCAGAAGTACCTGGCGCACGGCTTCGACCCCGAGATCGTGCTCGATGAGGCCGCCCGATGAGTCTCGTGTACGGAGCCCTGTTGGGGCTCGGCCTGCTGCTCGTCGCAGCGCCGTTCATGTGGCCGGCGCGCGAGCAGACACGGTCGACGGCGAACCTCGGCGCCGGCATCCGCGGTGAGCTCGCGCTCGCCGGTCTCGGCAGCGTGCCGATCCCGGTCGTCGTCGCGGTCTCGCTCGCACTGGCCGTCGTCGCGGCGGCCGTCGCGCAGGCGGTCTTCGCGGTGCCCATCCTCACGATCGTGGCGGCCGGGCTCGGACTCGCGCTCATCCCTGCCCTCATCCGTGCGCGCGCCACTCGGCGTCGGGCGGCGAACCGTGCCGTGTGGCCCGACGTCGTCGACCATCTCGTCGCCTCCGTGCGAGCCGGCATGTCGCTTCCCGAGAGCGTCGGTGCGCTCGCCGAACTCGGGCCTGCGGCGACGCGAAGCGCCTTCGCCGCGTTCGACCGCGACTACCGCCGCACCGGCAACTTCTCGGCATGCCTCGACCGGCTCAAGACCGACTTGGCCGATCCCGTCTCCGACCGAATCCTCGAGACCTTGCGCATGGCGCGCGAGGTCGGCGGCAGCGACGTCACCGCGGTGCTCCGAGGCCTCGCCGGGTACCTGCGCGAAGACGCGTCACTGCGGGCCGAGGTCGTCGCCCGGCAGTCGTGGATCCGCAACGCGGCTCGACTGGGTGTGGCTGCGCCGTGGTTGCTGCTCATCGTGCTCGCGAGCCGACGCGAGACCATGATCGCGTACGACTCGCCCGCCGGTACCGCGCTCATCGTCATCGGGCTCGCCGTCACCCTCGTCGCCTACCGATCGATGATCGCGCTCGGCCGCCTGCCCGAGGAGCGCCGATGGTTCCGCTGAACGGCGTCGCGGCGCTCGGCGTGCTGTGCGGCGTGGTGCTCGGGCTCGGGCTCTGGCTCGTGCTGTCGGCCGTGCCGCGCATCGGGCGGCCACGACTGGCCGAGCGCGTCGCGCCCTTCCTCACCGACATCTCGGCCGAGGCGCGAGTCATGGTCGCACGCCGGTCGGCAGATCCCTCGCCGGTGCTCGGGCTCGTCGTCGCACCGTTGACGCACTCGCTGCGCAACGTCCTGGCCGATTGGCTCGGCGGCAACGACATCATCGCGAAGCGCCTTCGCCAGGCCGGGTCCAGTGCGAGCGTCGAACGCTTCCGGGGCGAGCAGCTCGCCTGGGCTGCGGCGGCATTCGCGATCGCGGCGGCGATCGCGGTACTGGCGCCATCGTTCGCGAGCGTGCCCACGGTGGTGCGCATCGCGCTGCCGTTCCTCGCAGCAGCGCTCGGCGCCGCGGTGCGTGACTGGCTGCTCAGCCGTCGCGCGAAGCGTCGCCTCGCTCGAATCTCGTCCGAGCTGCCGACCGTGCTCGAGTTCCTGACCCTCAGCCTCACCGCGGGCGAAGGCATGCTCGACGCCATCCGTCGTGTGGCCGATGCCGGGGCGGGCGAGCTTCCCCGCGAGTTCGCGGGAGTGGTGGCGTCGGTCGGCACAGGCGTGCCGCTCGGTCGGGCGCTCGCCGAGCTTCGCGACGGGCTCGACCATGCCGCGCTGTCTCGCGCGCTCGACCAGGTGCTCGGAGCGCTCGAGCGGGGCGCCCCGCTCGCCGCCGTGCTGCGATCGCAGGCTGGAGACGCACGTGAGGCGGCGAAGCGCACGATCATCGAGCTCGCCGGTCGCAAGGAGATCGCGATGCTCGTCCCGCTCATCTTCCTGATTCTTCCCGTCACCATCGCGTTCGCGTTGTTCCCGGGATACCTCGTGCTGCAAGCCGGGTTCTGATGGCGGAACCCACGAGCGACGCCGGCCGCGAGCGGCCGTGCCCCAACGAAAGGAACACACATGCGAACGTCGATCCTGGAACGCCTCCGCGACGAGCGGGGCGACGTCCCCGGCTGGGTGCTCATCACGCTCATGACCGCCGGACTCGTCATCGTGATCTGGGGGCTCGCGGGTCCGGCCCTGAGCGGCGTGTTCGACCAGGCCATCAGTCGCGTCCTGGGGTTCTGAGCGGCCCCGCGACGGCCCCGGCTCGATTGCGCAGGCTCCTCGACGATGAACGGGGCTCGGCCGTTGCCGAGTTCACCCTCGTCGGAATCCTGCTCGCCGTGCTCGCGCTCGCCGTCGTGCAACTCGCCCTTGCATTGCACGTGCGCAACACCGTGCTCGACGCCGCGGCTGAAGGAGCGCGCTATGCCGCGCTCGCGGGATCGGGAGAGCATGCCGGCGTCGCGCGCACCCGCGACCTCATCGGCGCGGCGATCTCAGAGGACTTCGCCGGTGATGTCACCGCGGGTCGCACGACGATCGGCGGGGTTCCGGCCGTCGCGATCACGGTTCGAACGACCATGCCGGTCATCGGCCTGCTCGGGTTCGAGCACGGACTGGAGGTGACCGGGCATGCAGCCGTCGAAACGCTCGATTGACGACGGCGATCCGGCCGCGCACGTCGATTCCACGTTGCGCGACGAGCGGGGATCTGCATCGCTCGAGTTCCTCACCGTCGGCATGCTGCTTCTCGTGCCGATCGTCTACCTGGTGCTCGCCCTCGCCTCCGTTCAGGGCGGTGCGCTCGCGGTCGAGGGCGCGGCCCGCCAGGCTGCGCGCATCGCGGTGCAGTCGGGCGACCTCTCGCGTGCTGAGGGCGCCGTCGACCGGGCGGTGCGGGTGACCCTCGCCGACTACGGTGTCGACGCCGACGCGGCATCGGTCGTCATCGACTGCGAGAGCGCCGCGTGTGACGCACCGGGCACGCGGGTGCGGGTCTCGGTCGAGGCTCGGGTGCAACTGCCGCTCGTGCCCGACGTGCTCGAACTCGGCCTGGTCGGCAGCGTGCCGGTCGAGGCGAGCGCCACGCAGACGGTCTCCCGGTTCGCGCGAGGTTCCTCCTGATGCGTCGCATGCGGGCCCGCATGCACGGCGACGAGCAGGGATCGACCCTGCTGCTGACGATCTTCTTCTCGTTCCTCGGGCTCTCGCTCGTGCTCGTCGTCGCCGCTGCGACGTCGCTCTACCTCGACCGCAAGCGCCTCTTCACCGTCGCCGACGGTGCGGCGCTCGCCGCAGCCGAGGCGTGGAGCCTCGACTCCATCCGCATCGACGACGACGAGTTGGCCTTCGACCTCGACGACGCCGACGTACAGCGTGTCGCGGCCGACTACCTGGCTGTTGCGGCGCACGAACTCGACCAGGTCGAGCTCGTCAGCGCCTCCTCGATCGACGGCAGAAGCGCCACGATCACGTTGCGTGCCGTGTGGCACGCGCCGATCCACACCGAGCTGCTGCCCGTCGCGGTTCCCATCGAGGTCACCGCGACCGCGCGGTCGGTGTTCCACTGACGCGCCGGCGTCAGGTCGGTTACCACCGCCACCGCATCCGCAGCCGCAGCCCGCCCGAGGTGCCAGGCTCAGTGCTCGGGCCTCGGCACCACCGTCAGCACCCGCTCGATGAACATGTAGAACTCGTCCATGAAGTTGCGCAGGAAGGCGGCGGTGCCGTCGTTCGTCACCTCGCCGTCGTCGGTGATGAGGCCCGGGCGTCATCTGGATGTACGCCTCGGGGGCGTTCATCTGCGGCGAATCGCAGAACGACAGCACGCTCTTCAGGTTCTGCTGGGCCACCGCCGTGCCGAGGTGACCGGGCGACGCGCCGATCACCGCAGACGGCTTGCGGCTGAGCGAGTTCTGCCCCCACGGACGGCTCGCCCAGTCGATGGCGTTCTTCAGGCCCCCGGGGATCGAGCGGTTGTACTCGGGCGTCACGAACAGGATGGCGTCGGATGCCTTCACGGCCGCCTTGAACTCGCGCGCGACCGGCGGGTAGTCACCGTCGTAGTCGTAGCTGTAGAGCGGCAGGTCGCGGATCGCGATCTCGGTGAACTCGAGCCCGGCCGGCGCCAGGCGGATCAGCGCCTTCGACAGGGTTCGATTGATCGATGCCTTCGCAAGACTGCCGACGAAGTACCCGACGGTGTAGGGAGGCTCGTGCTCGATGATCTCGGCCATGTCACTACCTTTCTTCGATGCGAGGCGCGACGCGCGATCTCGATGAACGGCACGAGGCGCAGTTCCAGTGTTCACCCGGCGTGCGCCGAAGTCACCCTTGATGCCGCCGCGATGCGTCGAGCGTCAGCGATGCGACCGCCGGGGCACGTAGCGCGGCACGAACCGGGCGAGCAGGCCGGCGCCGATGAGGCCGACCACGCCCATGGTCGCGCTCGCCGCCGCGATCGACACGATGCTCGTGACGGCCGCGACCACGAGCGGCGCGGCCGCCGCGCCCGCATCGGCGATGGTGCGGTACGCGCCGAGGAACGGCGCCGGGTTCGCCTTGGGTGCGAGGTCGGCGCCGAGGGTGAGGATGACCCCGCTCGTGATGCCGTTGGCGACGCCGAAGAGCACCGCGACGACGGTGAACCACAGGTCGGCGTCGGGCAGGTCGTGGGTGAGCGCGAGCACGAGATGCCCGGTCGCGAGCCCGATGAGCCCCGGGATCGCTCCCCACAACCGTCCGAACCGGTCCATGATCTGGCCGCTCACGTAGAACAACGCGAAGTCGATCGCCGCCGAGACGCCGATCACGATCGCCGCGACCTCGGCGGGCATGCCGATCGAGACCGCCCACAGCGGCAGGATCACGGTGCGGCTCGCCCGGATCGCCGACAGCACGCCCACCCCCGAGCCCACGCGGGCCAGCACCCCGCGATGGGTCACGATCGCACGGAACACGCCGTGCGACGAGGCATCCGCTTCGGCCTCGCCGGCCGTCAGCCCTTCGGCGCCACGAGCGGATGTCTCGCGCGCGAGCCGCGCCGCACCGAAGACCCGTTCGGGGTCGGGCAGCAGCAGGAGCACCACCACCACCGCGAAGCAGCTCGCGACGAGCACCCAGAACACCGGCTCCGACGGAGCCGGTCCACGCGATGATCGCCGCGGCGACGAAGGGGCCGACCGCCCAGCCGGCGCGGAACACGCCCGCGAGGGTCGAGAGTGCTCGAGCGCGGATGCGCGCCGGCACGTAGCTCGTCAGGAACGCGTGTCGTGCGAGCCCGAACACCGCCGTCGCGAGGCCGAGCAGGAACACGCCGATGCCGAGGGCGGCCGGCGTGGGCGAGGCGAGCGCGATGAGCACGCCGATGACGGCGAGCATCGCCGCCCCGATCATGGCGTTCCGTTCGCCGATGCGGGCCACGAGCCATCCGGCCGGGAGGTCGCCGGCCAGCTCGCCGACCATGAGCATGGCGGCGATGAGTCCCGCGAGGGCGAGCGATGCGCCGCGGTCGGTCGCCACGACGGGGATGACGGGGATGAGCGCGCCCTCGCCGATCGAGAACAGCAGTGTCGGCAGGAACGCGGGGAGGATGATCGAGCGCCACGAGAACGGGGGAGTCGCATCGGTCATCGGTTTCGACGCTACACCCGGGCCGCGGCGCGGCGATCGTCAGCGGGACGGACCCGCCCTCGTACCAGCGCAGCACTCGCAGGGCGCGGAGGGTGTTCCAGCGGCTCGGCTTGCCGTCGCCCTCCTCCATCTCGAAGTGGGTCCGCGCGCGGTGGGTGTGCTGGAGCGGCCATCGTCCGTCGTCGCGCCGTCGTTGACGCACGAGGTCGATGGCCTCGCGCGCACCGCGGGTCGGGCGGTGCGCCGGCGGCACGGAAGTACTCGAGCCCGCGCAGCACGTCGTAGTGCCACTGCGGCGGGAACGAGAACAGCCGCCAGGTCGAGTTGACCACCGTGCCGGTGGTCAGCGACCGGAACAGCCGTCGCTCGAGGAGGTACTCCTCGCCGCGAGCGCGGGCGGCCGCGATCACGGGATCGGCGCCGCCCGACTGCTCCACCTCGAGCAGGCCCTCGAGCGCGAGGATCGTCGTGTTGAACGACGACCGCCGCGAACGCGCGGGCGCCTCGCAGTTCCAGCCGCCGTCGTCGAGCTGTTCGCCGAGCAGCCATTCCCGCAGGCGTTGCTGGTCGGCGCCTGCTCGCCGAAGTACGCGCCCAGCGCCACCACCATGCTGTTCACGCAGGTCTCGGTCTCGCCGGCGAAGAACGGACCGCTGCTCCGGCGCTGCCACCTCACGCCGTCGCGCACCCGCTGGACGGCGGCGCGCGCCTCCTCCGAGGCGGGGTCGAGCCCCAGGAGTCGCAGCAGCAGCAGCGTGTACGTGGTCGAGATCCACTTCGGTGAGTAGGTGCCGCCGCCCCACTGGCCGTCGTCGCCCTGCAGCGCGAGCAGCCGCGCGCCCCAGCCCTCGGTGGCGACCCGGGCGCGTTCGGCGGCGACGACGTCGGCGGGCTCGTCGGTGAGATCGCGCATCACCTGCCAGCGGATCGCCGGATCCGAGTCGAGCAACCACTCCGTGACGTCCACGATCACCTGCCTTCGGGTGTGTCGATTCTGCCGCGGACGTGCGCATGCCGATAGGCCACGCCGCACACGCACGCCGCTCCCGGCATGCGCGACTAGGCTGGGGAGGCCATGTTGGAACTTGACCTTTCGCCCGAGATCGCCGCGCTGCGCTCCACCTTCCGCGACATCCGTGCCGTCGTCGACGTCGACGCCCTCGAAGCCGAGATCGCGCGACTCTCAGAGCAGGCCGGTGCACCCGACCTGTGGGACGACACCGAGCGCGCCCAGAAGGTGACGAGCGCGCTCAGCCACCGCCAGTCCGAGCTCGCGCGGGTGAAGAGCATCGACTCGCGACTCGACGACCTCGAGGTGCTCATCGAACTCGCCAACGAGATGGGCGACGAAGACAGCGCCGTCGAGGCGCGCACCGAGCTCGAGTCCCTGCAGAAGGCGATCGGCGACCTCGAGGTGCAGACCCTGCTCGACGGCGAGTGGGACGACCGCCCGGCCGTCATCACGATCCGTGCCGGCGCCGGCGGCGTGGATGCCGCCGACTTCGCCGAGATGCTCATGCGCATGTACCTGCGCTGGGCCGAGAAGCACAACTACTCGGCGACCGTCATGGACACGAGCTACGCCGAAGAGGCGGGCATCAAGTCGGCGACGTTCGAGATCGACGCCCCCTACGCCTTCGGCACGCTGAGCGTCGAGGCCGGCACCCACCGCCTCGTGCGCATGAGCCCCTTCGGCGCGGCCGGCAAGCGGCAGACGAGCTTCGCCGCGGTCGAGGTCATCCCGCTCATGGAAGAGGCGGGGGAGATCGAGATCCCCGAGAACGACATCCGCGTCGACGTCTTCCGCTCGAGCGGCCCCGGCGGCCAGTCGGTCAACACCACCGACTCCGCCGTGCGCCTCACCCACCTGCCGACCGGCACGGTCGTCTCGATGCAGAACGAGAAGTCGCAGATCCAGAACCGCGCCGCCGCCATGCGCGTGCTGCAGTCGCGACTGCTCCTGATCCAGAAGGAGCAGGAAGCCGCCCAGAAGAAAGAGCTGGCGGGCAACATCACCGCGAGCTGGGGCGACCAGATGCGCTCCTACGTGCTCGCGCCGTACCAGATGGTGAAAGACCTGCGCACCGACTACGAGGTCGGCAACCCGAGCCACGTCTTCGACGGCGATCTCGACGGCTTCATCGCCGCCGGCATCAAGTGGCGCAAGCAGAAGACCGAGTAGCCGACGACCGAGCGGGGCGCATGACGCGCGCCCGGAGCATCCGCTCGATCGCTACGACCGCATCGCGAACTGCGCGAGCGACCGCGTGCGCGCCGCGGCGATGAAGGCGCGGATGAGCGCGATCCCCTCGGGATCGAGCCGCTCCTCGGGATGCCACTGCACCCCGAGGCAGAACGCGCCGTCGGTGGTCTCGATCGCCTCGACCACACCGTCGGGCGCGCTCGCCGACGCGACGAGGCCCTCGCCGAGCCGGTCGACGCCCTGGTGGTGATGCGACGAGATCTCGAACTCGGCCTCGTGCGTGATGCTGCGCAGCAGCGTGTCGGGCTTGATCGTCACCGGATGCGCCGTCTTCTCGCCGATGATCGCGCGGTGCGGGGTGAGGTCGAGGCGATCGCCGAGGTGCTGTTCGAGCGTGCCCCCGAGCGCGACGTTGAGCACCTGCATTCCGCGGCAGGCGCCGAGCACCGGGACATCCCGCTCGCGAGCGAGCCGGGTGAGGGCGATCTCGAGCTCGTCGCGCACGCGCAGCGGCGGGTCGTTCGACGGATGCGCGACGCTGGCGTAGAGCTCGGCGTCGAGATCGCGACCGCCGGGGAGGAACAGTCCGTCGACGAGGTCGATCAGGCGTTCGGGATCGTCGAGGTGCACGTCGAGGCTCGGGAACAGGAGCGGTGCGCCGCCCGCCTCCTGGATGGCGGAGATGTAGGCGTGAGCGAGACCGTCGGTGGGGATGTCGACCCACGCGCCCGAGCTCGCGGACTTGCGATCGGCGACGACGCCGATGAGCGGAACCGTCATGCGTTCCTCCCCACCTTCTCGGTCGGACACCTCCAACATACGGACTCCGGGCTCGCGCCGCACGGGCCTTGCGCGTGGTCGTCAGTCGGGTGAGGTCACCACGGCGACGGGCGTGCGTTGTCGCGCTCGCTGTCGTCGGGGAAGTGCGGCAGCTCGTAGCCTCCCGCGCGGATGCACAGCCATCGCAGTTGCTCGGCGCTGTCGGGCGTGCAACGCCACGTGCGCCACACGCCCTGGCCCACCCGCACGACGGTGCCGGGCCCGACGTCGACGATCTCGTCGTCCAACCCCATCTGGCCGCGCCCGGCGAGGAACACGTAGGCCTCCTCGACGCGCGCGTGCGTGTGCCAGTAGCCCGCCTCCTCACCCGGCTCGAATGCATTGGCGGTCATGCCGATGAACTGCATCGTGAGGTCGTGATCGACGACGCGTCGACCATCCCTCGAGGTCTCGGGCCGGAACCCTCCGTAGTGCCCGCGCCATTCGTCGAGCCCGCCCATCTCCAACACCTGGTAATCAGTCACGAACGTCACTGTAGACCGCCCGAGCCGGCTTCGGCCGCCGTCGGCGTCAACGGTTCGCTGAGAGTTGGGCGAGTCGTTGGTGCCGACGGCGGCTGCGCTGCTTAGGCTCGATTGCGATGATCCGCTTCGACAACGTCACCAAGACCTACCACGGCCAATCGAGGCCCGCCCTGAACGACATCGGGGTCGAGATCCTGCGCGGTGAGTTCGTCTTCCTCGTGGGCGCGTCGGGGTCGGGAAAGTCCAGCTTCCTCCGGCTCATCCTCAAAGAAGAGAAGCCCACGCGGGGCAAGATCCACGTGCTCGGCCAAGACCTCGGGTCGATCTCGAGTCGCAAGGTGCCGTACTTCCGTCGCGACCTCGGCGTCGTGTTCCAGGACTTCCGCCTGCTGCCGAACAAGTCGGTGTTCGAGAACGTCGCGTTCACCCTGCGGGTCATCGGCAAGTCGCGCGGCTTCATCCAGTCGGCGGTTCCCGAGACGCTGAAACTCGTCGGGCTCGACGGCAAGGGCAAGCGGATGCCCCATGAGCTGTCGGGTGGCGAGCAGCAACGTGTCGCCATCGCCCGGGCGATCGTGAACAAGCCGCAGATCCTGCTGGCCGACGAACCCACGGGCAACCTCGACCCGGTCACGAGCGCCGGCATCATGACCCTGCTCGAACGCATCAACGCGAGCGGCACCACGGTCGTCATGGCCACGCACGAGGCCGGCATCGTCGACCAGATGCAGCGACGCGTGATCGAGCTCTCCGCGGGCGACATCGTGCGCGACGAGCGCAGCGCCGGCTACGGCACCGTGCTCGACCGACGTCGCAGGAACCGGCCGGCGTCGAGACCGGGGGAGCCGGCACGTGGCCGTCGCGGCGCTCGCCGGCGAGCACGATGACCTGAGCCGCGGCGCCGAAGGTCACGACCGAGGACATGCGCGAGGCGCAACCGCTCTACGTCGAGCCCGAAGAACGCGACGAGGTCACCGACGCCGCCGCCGAGATCACGGCCGCCGCGACCGCAGCGGTGCCCGTCGCGGCCGGCGGCGGCGCGGCCGACGAGGCTGCGAGGCGTCGGCCGGGGATGCGAAGCCCAAGACCGCGAAGAAGGCCGCGCCCGCGGCATCCGAGCGCCCCCTGACCCTCGCCGAGCGGCTGGGACTCAGGGCGCCCGGCGGACCCCGCGAGGGCGACGACAACCAAGAAGTGGGGCCGACGAAATGAGGATCGGTCTCGTGCTCGGCGAAGCGGCCAACGGCCTGCGCCGCAACGCCTCGATGGTGGTCTCGGTCGTGCTCGTCACGTTCATCTCGCTCACGTTCGTGGGCACGGCCGCGCTGCTGCAGCTGCAGATCGCCCAGATGAAGAACTTCTGGTACGACCGCGCGCAGGTCGCCGTGTACCTCTGCACCACCGTGTCGACCGCGGCCGGGTGCATCGACGGCGAGGCCACCGAAGAGCAGAAGGCAGGCCATCGAAGACCAGCTCAACTCGCCGACCCTGAAGCCGTTCATCGACGAGTTCTACTTCGAGGACCACGAGCAGGCGTTCGCGAACTTCCAGGACCAGTTCGAGGGCACCCCGGCGGCCGACTACGTCACGCCCGAGGTGCTCAACGAGACGTTCTGGGTGAACCTCGTCGACCCGTCCGAGTCCGCGGTGATCGTCGAGAGCCTCGCCGGCCTCGCGGGCGTCGAGCAGGTGTTCGACCAGCGCAACTACCTCGACCAGATCTTCGACGTGCTGAACGCGGCGAGCTACACGGCCATCGCCGTCGCGGCGATCATGCTCGTCGCCGCGGCGCTGCTCATCGCCACGACCATCCGCCTCTCCGCGTTCTCGCGACGGCGCGAGCTCGGCATCATGCGTCTCGTCGGGGCATCCAATCGCTTCATCCAGACGCCGTTCGTGCTCGAGGGCATCTTCGCCGGACTCATCGGGTCGCTGCTCGCCGGTGGCGCGGTCGTCGCGATCGTGTACTTCTTCGTGCAGGGCTACCTCGCCGAGAACCTCTCGTTCACGTTCGTGGGCGTGAACGACGCGCTGCTCGTGGTGCCGCTGCTCGTCGCCGTGGGCGTGCTGCTCGCCGCCGTGTCGGCGGGCATCGCGATCACGAGGTACCTGCGCGTCTGAGTCGGCTGACGTCTGAGTGGGCTAAAGTGAAAGGTCGTTCCCGGATGCCCCGGGGACGATCATTCATCGAATCGAGGAGTCCGACGTGCCCAGGGAACGCGGTCAGAAGGTCGTCGCGACCAACCGCAAGGCGCGCCACGACTACACGATCGAGGACACCTACGAGGCGGGCATCGTGCTCACCGGCACCGAGGTGAAGTCGCTGCGCGAGGGGCGCGCGTCGCTCGTCGACGGCTACGCGTTCATCGACGGCGGCGAGATGTGGCTCGACGCGGTGCACATCCCCGAGTACACCGAGGGCACGTGGAACAACCACGCGCCGCGGCGCAAGCGCAAGCTCCTGCTGCACAAGCAGGAGATCGTGAAGATCAGCCACAAGACCAAAGAGGGCGGCTACACGCTCGTCCCCCTGCAGATCTACTTCGCCGACGGCCGCGCCAAGGTCGAGATCGCGGTCGCCAAGGGCAAGCGCGAGTACGACAAGCGGCAGGCGCTGCGCGAGCGTCAAGACAAGCGCGAGGCCGATCGGGCCATGGCGAGCCGTCGCAACATGGGCGACTAGCACTCGGCGTCCTCTCAGCCGCGGCGTCGCCCGCGCCGAGTATGCTCTTCGCGAGATGAAGACGTCGATGCGAATTCCCGTGCCCGGCACCTACAACTTCCGCGATGTCGGCGGCCTCCCGGCGCAGACGGGCACGGTGCGCAGCGGGGTGCTGTTCCGCTCCGACGGACTGCATCGCCTCGGCGAGGCCGGAAAGGACGAGCTGCGCGAACTGGGTGTCGGCATCGTCATCGACCTGCGCGACGAGAACGAAGCGCGGTACATGCCCGACGATCTCGACGGGCTCGACGTCGAGGTGCTGCGGTTGCCCGTGTTCGAGGGATCCGGCGCGTCGCAGGGGGCCGCGGGCATCTCGCTCGACGCGCTGTACGCGCGCATCGTCACGCAGCACGCACCGGTGGTGGTCAGTGCCCTCCGTGAGATCGCCGGCGCGGGCGAGCGCGCCGTGGTCGTGCACTGCACGGCGGGCAAAGACCGCACCGGCGTGGTCGTCGCCCTGGCGCTCAGGGCCGTCGGCGTCGACCGCGAGGCGGTCATCGACGACTACGCCCGCACCGAGGCGAACCTGGCCGGCGAGTGGCTCGAAGAGATGGTGACGCTGGTCGGCCGGTACGGCGTCGCCGACACCCCGGCCCTTCGCACGCTCATGGGCGGAAGCCCGCGCGAGGCGATCGAGGGCGTGCTCGACGAGGTCGAGCGCGCGCACGGCAGCACGCGTGAGTACCTGCTCGCGGCGGGGCTGGCACTCGACGAGCTCGCCGCACTCGAGGCGCTGCTCATCGACGCGCTCCTGAGCACCGCCGAAGCGAGGTGCCTACTGCGGTTCGGCCGCGAACCGTGCTTCGACGGATGCCTCGATCACGAGTTTCGCCGGAGCGAACTGCGTGACCGACCCGGCGCCGGCTCCCATGTCGGCGGCGGCGCGCATCGCGAACATCCGCTCGCCGCCGCCCGGGTGCGACCGGCTGCGCCGTGAGCAGCCCGGTGTCGGCGAGCTCGACCGGCGTCGGCGCTGCCCAGGCCCAGGGCGGCGGCGTAGACCCGCGCCTTCGCCACGGCATCGGCGACGGCGCCCCGCTGCGCGGACTCCTGCACGCGACGCCGCGTGCTCTCGGTCAACCGCCACTCGATGCCGCCCATGCTGACGGTGTCGCCCGTGGTGACCCGGCTCACCCACTCGCCGAGCCGCTCGAGGTCGGTGAAGACCACCTCGACCTCGGCGCTCGTCTGGTGCACGAGCGGCAGCTGCTTGCCCTCGTTGTTCCACGGGCGATGCGACCACACCCTGAGCTGGCCGGCCGACCACGTGTCGAGCGCGCCCGACGCCTCGAGCTCGCGAACCGCGGCGATGAGGCGGTCGTGCGCCTCGGTCGTGCGCGCGAGCGCGACGTCGCGCTTGGGCTCCGAGACCCCGATCGACAGCGAGACCGCGCCCAGCTCGGGGTCGATGCGCTCTTCAGCGGTGCCGCGCACGGCGATGACGGTTGCCACATGGACCTCCCGGGTCATCCGCTCGGAAATGATGGTCGGAATGGCGGAGCGGCCGCGCCTGTTCTAGACTGTAAGGCCGGGTGGTTCTCGACTCAACGAGCGCCGCCCGGGTCTTGGAAACTCCACAGTGTGCGATAACGGCCCGCCAGGTGCTCATCACGAGCGCCCGGCGACACATGGGGATGATCGGTTTCGACATCGTCTGCGAACCCACGAGAAGCGGGCCGAGGATCCAGGGTTATCTCGTAAACGATCTCTGGAAAACAATAAGTGCCAATGCAAAGCGCACTGACTTCGCCCTCGCTGCATAAGCGAGCCCGATAGTCCGTCAGCCCGGGTCTGTTCCCGCCCCGGTCGCTGGCGTCATCTAGGGAACTTGCTGCGCGTCGTCGCCTGAGCGACTCGCGGGACTTTATTCAGGCTGGGCTCGTCGACCTAGGCGCCTGTGGCAAAGGTCGGAGCCGAGCAGAACGCTTGCACAGGCTGCGCCCGGAGAAGGCGTGGAATCACAGCGATGGACGGGGGTTCAATTCCCCCCATCTCCACCATCGGCCGTTGTCGCACATGTGGCTGAGAGCCCCGGAATCATGCGGAAGTCATCGCGTGGGCCGGGGCTCATTCGTGGGCGATTCCCTCGTTCGTCCGCCCGAGCTGACGGCGAGCGTCAGGCCGACTCGCTCGCCGTTCTGGAGCCGTCAGGCGAGCGCGTCGAGCACGGCGTCGTGCAGCAGCCCGTTCGTGGCCAGCGAACTGCCGTGCCACGGGCCGCGCTCGCCCGTGATCGAGGTGAATCGCCCGCCCGCCTCCTCGACGATCGGGATGAGCGCTGCGAGGTCGTAGGGCTTCACGTCGAACTCGCCGGTGATGTCGATGAGCCCCTCGGCGAGCAGCATGTACGACCAGAGGTCGCCGTAGGCACGATCGCGCCACACGCGTCCGGCGAGGTCGAGCAGGCGGTCGAGGTACCCGGCGTCGCGCCACTGCGCGATGCTCTGGAAGCTCAGTGCCGCGTCGGCCGAGCTCGGCGACACGCGAGACGCTGCAGGCGGCGGGCGTCGGGGAAGGCTCCGGCGGGGCATCCGACTGCTATCACGCTCGTCGATCGCGCTCGCACCGAGCTCTGCCGACGAAGCGGTCGTCCACGCGCCCATCCCGGTCGCCGCCCACCAGCGGCGTGCCATCGCGGGTGCCGAGGCGACGCCGACCACCGGCACGCCGTCGATCGCGAGCGAGATGAGGCTGCCCCACACGGGCACGCCGCGCAGGAAGTTGGCGGTGCCGTCGATCGGGTCGATGATCCACTGCCGAGTGGAATCGCCCGCGATGCCGAACTCCTCCCCGAGGATGCCGTCTTCGGGACGCTCGGCGGCGAGCCGATCGCGGATGACGCGCTCGACGGCGAGGTCGGCCTCGGTCACGAACGAACGGTCGGGTTTCGTGCGGATGTCGAGGTCGACGGCGCGGAATCTCGACAGTGAGACGGCGTCGGCGAGGTCGGCGAGTTCGAGGGCGAGGGCGAGGTCGTCGCCGAGCGTTGCGGTCACCGTCTCAGGCTATCCGGCGCGCCGTCGTGCGGTGCCGCAATCGCACGTGATGAACGGTCGACGCCTTAGATTGTGACGCATGAATCCCGAAGCACCCGATTCGCGGCCCACTGGCGCGCCGCGCTGGCTGCGCGTCGCCCTCCCCGTCGCGCTCGTCCTGATCTGGACCGTGCTGTTCCTCGTGGGCGGGCGCATGTTCAGCCAGTTGAACGAGCTCTCCACGAACGATCGGGTGCAGTTCCTGCCGGCGACGGCGGAGTCCACGCAGGTGCGCGACCTGCAGCAGGAGTTCGCCCTCGAGGGTGTGACGTACGCCGTCGTGGTGTTCGAGGCCGACGCGCCGATCGACGACTTCGTCGAGTCCGAGATCGAGCGCGGAGTGCGGCGCATCGAGCCGATCGAGGGAGTGCGGGTCTTCGATGCGACGCCGGTCATCGTGTCGGATGACCGCCTCGCGGCCGAGCTCGTGATCCCGGTCGAGGCGGCCGGTGAGATCGACGAGGCCGTCACCGCCCTGCGTTCGGGTCTTGCCGAAGTCGTGCCCGAGGGACTGCAGGTCTACGTGACCGGGCCGGCGGGATTCACGAGTGACATCATCACGGCGTTCCAGGGCATCGACGGGCTGCTGCTGCTCGTCGCGCTCGCGGCCGTTCTGCTCGTGCTGATCATCGTGTACCGATCGGTGCTGCTGCCGCTCATCGTGCTGGTGACCAGCCTCTCGGCGCTCTGCGGCGCGGTGCTCGTCGTCTCGGCGCTGGCGCGCAGCGGGGTCATCCTGCTCGCCGGCCAGACACAGGGCATCCTGCTGATCCTCGTCATCGGGGCGACGACCAACTACGCCCTGCTCTACATCTCGCGCTACACCGAAGCGCTCGCGCGCCTCGATTCGAAGTGGGATGCGACGATCGACGCACTCAAGGGCTCATGGCAGCCGATCCTCGCGTCGGGTGCGACCGTGATCGTCTCGCTCATGGTGCTGCTCATCAGCCAGCTCGACTCGAATCGCACTCTGGGCCCCGTCGCCGCGATCGGCATCGTGTTCGCGCTGCTCGCGGCGTTCACGCTGCTTCCGGTGCTGCTGCTGTGGGCGGGCAGGGCCGCATTCTGGCCACGACACCTGAAGACCGTCACCGACCCGACGCACGCCGACGTGCTCGAGGGAGACGGCGTCTGGGCGCGCCTTGCCCGCCGCATCGCACGTCGCCCCAGGGCGATCTGGGTCGTCTCCACGCTCGTGCTCGTCGTCATGGCGCTCGGCCTCACCCAGTTGCGCGCCGACGGGTCGCCCTCGAGCGAGTACGTGCTCGGCGAGTCGCCCGCGCGCGACGGTCTCGAGGTGATCGCCGAGCACTATCCCGCGGGCGCAGGCACCCCCGCGACCGTGGTGGTCGGCGTGGATTCGATGCTCCAGGCGACCGAGCGGGCACTCGAGGTGCCCGGCGTCGACTCCGTGCGCATCGCGACGCTCGCCGGACCCGCGCCGATCACGCCCGAGGGCGTGCAGCCGTTCGCCGAGGGTGCGGGCATCGCGCCCAACCCCCTGGTCGTCGACGACCGGGTGCTGCTCGAAGTGACCCTCACCTCGGCGGCCGATACGCCGGAGGCCGAGGCGACGGTGCGCGAGTTGCGCTCGGCCCTCGACGACGTCAGTCCCGACATCCTCGTCGGCGGCCAGACCGCGATCGACGTCGACGGCAACGCGGCCGCGACCGGCGACCGCACGCTGATCATCCCGCTCGTGCTCCTGGCGGTGCTGCTGGTGCTCATGCTGCTGCTGCGCGCGCTCGTCGCCCCGCTGCTGCTCGTCGCCAGCGTCGCGCTCTCGTACGCGGCCGCGCTCGGGTTCTCGGCGATCATCTTCAACACGCTGTTCGGGTTCTCGGGCGCCGACCCGACCGTGCCCCTGTTCGCCTTCGTGTTCCTGATCGCGCTCGGGGTCGACTACAACATCTTCCTGATGAGGCGTGCACGCGAGGAGGGCATGCGGCACGGCGTGCGTCAGGGGGTGTTGCGGGGGCTCGTGCTCACCGGCGGCGTCATCACCTCGGCGGGGGTCATCCTGGCCGCGACCTTCGCCGCGCTCGGCGTGCTGCCGTTGCTCTTCCTGACGCAGATCGCGTTCATCGTGGCGTTCGGCGTGCTGCTCGACACGTTCGTGGTGCGCACGCTGCTCGTGCCGGCGCTCTCATACGACATCGGGCCGGCGATCTGGTGGCCGGGCGCGCTCTCGCGAACCGCGGACCGAGTACCCGAGCGGGAGCTCGCCGAGCGCAGCTGAGCCGAGCTCAGATCGTCCCCCAATACGGGGGGAATTTGGCTCCCGCTTCTTGAGGTGTACTCAGAAACGGGGATAGAACTGGCGCAGTAGTCGGTCCAGAGCGCCGACTGCTGCGGGGGCAATGGCAGCGACGCCGGACCCCCGGTGGGTTCATTCCCGGCGGATCCGTCAGGGCCGCCACGGCACAAGGAGCGCCCCGTGAGTACTCGAACTGCCCTACCAGCCGCTGACGGTCTGCGCGACCCGAGGCGGCTGTGGTTCGTGGTGATCGCCATGATCACCGCGATCGCGACTCTGCTGATCGGAAACCTGACCTCGCCATCGAGCGTGCCACCCGCGTTCGCGGCCACCGACGATGATCCATCGTTCGTGCTCACGCAGAACGACCTGGAGTTCATCCTCCGGCAGATCCAGGTCTCGGAGTCGCATGCAGCAGGAAATGCGATCCTCTGCACGCCGACGACCACCGAGCCGCGCAAGTGCGCCGCAACCGACTCGAAGCCGACCGGCCTTCGCACCGTCTCCGGTGAAGAGAACAACATCAACCCGGGCTTCGACGGGAGCAACTTCGGCGCTTCCGATGTCGCGTTCCCGCGGCTCGTCCCGGCCGAGTGGCGACAGGCCGACCCCGAGGTCGCCGCGCTGGGCTTCGAGCCCAACACTCCCGCGCAGACCGCGAGCTGCGTCGCAGGCACGACCTGCTACACGCAGACCGACGGCAACGTGTACGACTCGGAACCCGCACCGTGAGCAACCTCATCGTCGACCAGAACCTGACGAACCCGGCGATCGAGGACATGGTCACCGAGGGATCCGCCACCGGCTTCCGGGCAACTCCGGTCGAGTGGTCATGCCGAACACCGCTCCCGACGAGGGCCTTTCGGCGCCGTTCAACACGTTCATGGGCTTCTTCGGGCAGTTCTTCGACCACGGCCTCGACCTCGTCGGCAAGGGCGGGAACGGCACGATCGTCGTGCCGCTGCAGCCCGACGACCCGCTCTACGTCGCGGGATCGCCGACGAACTTCATCACCCTTTCACGTGCCACGCGCGTGCTCGACGAGGCCGGCAACCCGACGACCGAGACGAAGAACATCACGAGCCCGTTCATCGACCAGAACCAGACCTACTCGTCGCACCCGTCGCACCAGGTGTTCCTGCGTGCGTACGACGCTACGTCGACAACGCGCCGCAGGCGACCGGTCACCTCATCGAGGCGCGACCGGCGGAATGGCGACGTGGGCCGACCTCAAGGCGCAGGCCAGCGGCATCCTGGGCATCCAGCTCACCGACGCCGACCTGCTCGACATCCCGCTGCTGGCCACCGACCCGTACGGCAACTTCATTCCCGGCGACAACGGCTACCCGCAGTTCGTGGTCGCCGATGACGCCGGGGTCACCTCGCTGGTGCCCGCCGGGCCCGGTGGTGTTCCGGTGCCTGCGAACGCCGTCGGCACGGGTCACGCCTTCCTCGACGACATCGCACACGGCTCGACTCCTGTCGTCGACCCGGTCACCGGCGACCTGCTGCCGCGCTTCGACGCGAACGGCGACCCCGTGCTCGACGCGAACGGCGAGCCGGTGCTCACGGGCTACGACAACGCGACCCTCGACGATCACTTCATGGCGGGTGATGGTCGCGTCAACGAGAACATCGGCCTGACGGCAGTGCACCGCGGTGTTCCACGCCGAGCACAACCGCATGGTCGGCCAGATCGAGGATGTGCTCGCTGGGCTCCGTCCCGAACTGCTCAACCCCGAGTCGGCGGCCGACGACGATGTGCGCGAGCAGTTCAACAACGCATTCCGCGGGCTGGACCACACGTACACGGTCGACGCGAAAGAGGGCTGGGAGCTTCCGCAGCCCGAGGCCGACGACTGGACGTTACGAGCAGCGACTTTTCCAGGCGGCGAAGTTCGCGACCGAGATGCAGTACCAGCATCTCGTGTTCGAGGAGTTCGCTCGCAAGCTCGCACCCCGTGGGTAGCCGGAGTGCGTCGGAAACGAGAACGGCTACAACAACTCGCTGACCCGGCGATCTTCGCCGAGTTCGCGCACACTGTGTACCGGTTCGGCCACTCGATGATGACCGAGCACGATCGGACGCACCACCGTGGCTGAGACCACGAGCGGTGCCGCACCGACGAGTTCCAGGACATCCCGTTGCTCGAGGGATTCCTGAATCCCGGGGTTGTACGACAACGGCGGCACGGTTCCGGCGGAAGAGGCGGCTGGTTCGCTTATCGACGGCATGACCGCTCAGGTCGGCAGCCAGATCGACCAGCACGTGGTCGACACGCTGCGCAACAACCTGCTCGGCCTGCCGCTCGACCTTCCGTCGGCTCAACCTGATGCGTGGCCGTGACACCGGTGTGCCGCCGCTGCAGGACGGTGCGCCAGACGCTCTTCACGCAGACCGGCAACCCGGCGCTCGAACCCTACGCGAACTGGAGGGACTTCGGGGCGAACATCAAGAACGGCGACAACTTCGGTCGTTCGAACAGCACGGCGTCGCTCATCAACTTCGTGGCGGCGTACGGTACGCACCCGTCGGTCACGCGCCCACACGCTCGCCGCGAAGCGGGACGCGGCATCGCTGCTCGTCAACGGCCGTTCCTAGGCGGGGAGTTCTTCGCTCGGATCCCGGGTGCGAACCGTTTCGAGACTGCGGCGAGGGTGAGCTTCGGCCACGTTCCGACCCCGGCCGCCGGCGCGACAGTGTTCCCGGTTGCGTACATCACGAACGGCCTCAACTTCCCCGACGCCCTCGCCGGCGGTCCGGCGGCGGCGGCCGAACGTGGCCGATCCTGCTGTCGGCGCGCGGATGGACGGTGGCGGCGACCGCAGGAGCTCACTCGGCTGCGTCCGCAGCGCATCGTCGTCCTCGGTGGAACGGGAGCGGTCCAGGACCGCAAACGTTCGCGGCGCTCGCTCAGTACACCGATGGTCCGGTTGTGCGCATCGGCGGTGCCGACCGGTTCTCGACCGCGGCACTCATAGCGCAGGAGTTCGCGACTCCGCCCGTGGAGCGGGTGTTCATCGCAAACGGCCTGAACTACGCTGACGCACTCCGGCCTCTGCGGTCGGTGCACGGGATGGATCGCCGATCCTCCTCGTAACCCCGACGGCGCTTCCTCAGCGACCAGGCAGCGCTCGCAGCGCTCGATCCCGCAAGATCGTCATCCTCGGTGGCACCGGCGCCGTCGAGCGCGGGTGTCGCGAACGCCCTTGGCGCCTATCGGCCCGGTGACGCGAGTCTCGGGCGCCGACCGGTACGCGACCGCCGTCGCGATCAGCCAGCGGTTCTTCACGAACCCGCCCGTGCCGAGCGCGTCTACATCGCCACCGGGGCCAACTTCCCCGACGCCCTCGCGGGCGGCGTTGCGGCCGGACTCAATGGTGCACCGCTGCTCCTGTGCCCCGAACGGGGTTCCCGGCCTTCGTCATGGCCGAGATCAAGCGACTCGGGGCAACCCAGATCCGCGTGCTCGGTGGCACCGGATCAGTGCCGTCGGCGATCGAGGCGCAGTTGTTCACGCTTCCTTCCGCCGGTGGCACTTCCTCCGGCCGACCGGCTCGCCTTCATGGAGGGTACGGGCGCTTGGGCGAACGTGGCCGGAGAGACGGTCACGGGCCTCGAGGACGTCGAGTTCTGGATCGGCGGACTGGCGGAGCGGCTTCAGCCGTTCCAGGCCATGCTCGGTTCGACCTTCGAGTACGTCTTCACGACCCAGCTCGAGAACCTGCAGTTCGCAGACCGGTTCTACTACCTGTTCCGCAACCCGGGCCAGCAGTTGTTCTCGGCACTCGAGGGCAACACGTTCTCCGACCTGATCCAGCGCAACACCGACGCCTCGAACCTGCCGGCCGACATCTTCTCGGTCGCCGACGAGGTCTTCGATATCGATGCACTGCCGACGCCGCTGCCTGCGAACCTCACGGCGACGCCGACGTCGATGCGATGGATCGGTCCCGAGCACGTCGAATTCCACGGCAACGACGCAGCGAACGACCTGCGGAGTGACGCGGGCGACGACGCGATCTGGGGTACGGCGGAAACGACCGGATCGAGGGCGGCGCGGGTGTCGACTCACTGGTCGGCGGCACGGGCGATGACATCATGACCGACCTGCAGGGTGACGACAACATCAAGGGCAAGCAGGGCAACGACGTCATCAGCACCGGCAGCGGATTCGACCTGGCGATCGGAGGCCTCGGCGACGACTTCGTCACCAACGGCTCCGACGAGAAGGGCGTGTTCGCAGGCTTGGGCGACGACATCGTGCTCGGCACCGACGGCCGGCTCGTGGTCCAAGGCAACGAGGGCAACGACTGGCTCGAGAGCGGCATCCACGGTGACCTGCTGCAGGGCGACAACGCCGACCAGCAGCAGAACGACACGCTCGGTGGTGACGACGTCATCCTCGGCGGCGGCAACATCGACGACGTCGAAGGTGAGGGCGGCGATGACATCATCGTCGGTCGCGAGTCGGGCACGACCCGGTTCCTCGGCAACCTCGGCTACGACTGGGTGTCGTACTACGGCGAGAGCATCGGGGTGAACATCGACCTGTCGATCTTCCTCGAGCAGACCGGTGAGGACCCGCAGCGCGACCGCTTCGACCAGCTCGAAGCAGTCTCGGGCGGTTCCGGCAACGACACGATCCTCGGCACGCTCGTGGACGGCGACATCCTGCAACCTGAGGATGCCATCTTCCACAAGTTGTCCCAGCGTGCGCTGGATCTCGTCGACGGCTTCGAAGCGCTGCTGCGACCGGGCTGGCGCCGACTACTCGACGCCGTTCCTGCCGGCCACGCCGTTCGACCCGCTGACGCCGCAGCTGACCAACCAGGTCATGCTCGGTGGCCCCGGCAGCGACGTGATCAACGGTCGCGGCGGTTCGGACTTCATCGACGGCGACTCGGTGCTGCGGACTCAGCTCGGGTACCTCGACGAGCGGTTCGACAGCGCCGACCAGATCTCGGCCCGGATGCTCTCGGGCGAGATCAACCCCGGTGAGTCGACATCTTCCGCTCGATTGAGCCGGGAGTCGCCACGACGTCGATGCCGCGCAGTACGTCGGCGACCTGCTGGAGTACTCCATCACGAACCTCGGTGGCGGCTACTGGCGGGTCGAACCGATCGATCCCGGCAACCCGCCGCAGATCGAACCAGCTCGACCCCGCGGCGACGTTCCCCGAGGATGGCTCCGATGTGCTGATCAACATCGAGCAGCTGCTGTTCGCGAACGGTGGATGCCTCGACATCACGGGTGACGAGCCGGTGTCGTGCGTACAGGCCGGTGAGGTCGCGCTCACGCTCCCCGACCCGATCACGGTGCCGACCGAGGGCGAGCCCGTCACCGCGACGGTCACGCTGCCTGACGGAGTCACCCCCGCTGGGGACCTCCAGTTCAGCTGGCAGACCGCTCCCGCGATCGACGGTCCCTGGGGCACGGCGGTCGACGCCGACCTCCCGGTCGGACCTGACGACGCGGGCGGCCTCGTGTCGACGTACACGCCGAGTGAGGACACCATCGCGGTCCCGCCGGACACCGACGTCGGCATGTTCCTCCGGGTGGTCGTGCAGTACCAGGTCGACGTGAATGGGGTGCTGCAGGATCGGATCATCGTCGGCGCACCACTGGCCGATCCGGTCGTACTTCCCTAGGAGGGCGACGCATGCAAGCCCGGTGGGGCCGGCTCTTCGGAGCCGGCCCCACCGGCACGCTCGCGTTCGGCCGACGGCTCGAGATCGGCGTGGTCATCCGCGGCGTGCATCGTGACCTCCGATTCGCGCGCCGACAGTTCTCCTGATAACGTGGTTCCTCGGTTCCGGTTCTGCGATATGGCCGGAATCACGCACCTCTAGCTCAATCGGCAGAGCAACTGACTCTTAATCAGTGGGTTCAGGGTTCAAGTCCCTGGGGGTGCACTGCAGCCCCGAACCTCTCGCCAGGTTCGGGGCTTCTTCAATTTCGTCGCGCGGCGCGGGCGACCCTCGTGGTACGGCTCTTCCGAGCGTTCGCGGCGCACGGGTCAGCGTCGGAGCTCGCCGATCTGCTCGCCGTCGACCCCGCTCACGATGAGGCGGTCGCCGTCGATGACGGCAGTGGCGAATCCCGAGAGCCAGGTGTCGACGCCCTCGCAGGCCTTGAGCGTCGTCGCGAGGCTGTCGGTGGCGATCGTGTCGTCGGTGAGCGTCCAGCTGCCGGCGAGTTCGTTGCACCCGTCGGAGCCCGACACGCTCCCGTCTTCGGCGAAGGTGATGTGCGGCTGACCCTCGTCTTCCGAGCCCCACGTCGTGGCGAGGGCCTCCTTCGAGGGCGGTCCGTCGTCGGCGGCGCATCCGGTGAGCACGAGCGCCGCGGCGATGGCGGCGGAGGCGAGAATTGAACGGCGGGAGTTGGCGGTCACGCGGAGTCCTTCGGTTGGCTGCATCGAACATACGCAGGATCGCACGACCCCGGCATAGGGGCGAAACCCGTTCGATCGTTCGGCGCGTCGAGCACTCTCTTTGAAAATGGCTGGTCAGCGCTCATTTCTGAGCCTTCCTCAGGAACATGGCGGAATCGGCTTCCGACGTCCCCAGTTCGGGGCTGATTTCGTTTCAATCGCTGGCAAGCGACTTCTGACTGCCGCTAGACAGGTGCAAACCCTGGCCTGCCGGTCGGGTTGTACAGGGGGCACTGTCGCCGCCTGACGACCTTGGTACCGGCCGAGACCGTCAACTCTGGAGACTGAAATTGAGTGCATCGCCCGGAATCAGCCCGTTCTCCCTACGACGCCGACCTGAATCGAGTCCACAGCGAATACTCGTTGCACTGCTCGCCCTGATCGGTCTGATCGCCACGATGTCCCTGGCGAACGTCGCAACCCCTGCGGCGCATGCGGTCACCGACGAGGACCCCGCATTCGTGCTCAACCAGAACGACCTGGAGTTCATCCTTCGGCAGGTGCAGATCTCCGAGGCGCACGCGGCCGACTCGCTGAGCCCGTCGAACTACGAGCTGCTCTGCGCGGATCCCGACGACTCCAGCGGCAAGTGCGTGCCGAACACCATGAACACGTTCGGTGTGCGCACGGTCGACGGCACGTACAACAACCTCGTCGTCGGACAGAACGGGTTCGGGGCTTCCGACGGAACCTTCCCGCGGCTGCTCGACCCGGTGTGGCGCGAGGCCGAGACCGTTCCGGCCGGCGCTCCGGCGAACAACCCGGCGAACACCGCGGTCTGCGGCAACGCTGGGCCGCCCTCACCGTTCGCCCAGACCTGCTACTCGCAGACCGAGGGTTTCGTCTACGACTCCGAGCCGCGCACGGTCAGCAATCTCATCGTCGACCAGACGACGAACAACCCGGCGATCCTCAACCAGCTCGACGCCGGCACCGCGACGCTGATCCCCGGCACCGACCGCGTGACCACGCCGAACACCGCTGCCGATGAGGAGCTGTCGGCACCGTTCAACACGTTCATGGGCTTCTTCGGCCAGTTCTTCGACCACGGCCTCGACCTCATCGCCAAGGGCGGCCACGGAACGCTCGTCGTTCCGCTCGAGGAGGACGACCCCCTGTACGACCCCGAGTCGAACACGAACTTCCTGATGCTCACTCGTGCGACCGCGCCGAAGACGCGGCCGGCAACGCCACCGGCGAGTACACCAACCTCACGACCCCGTTCATCGACCAGAACCAGACCTACTCGTCGCACCCGTCGCACCAGGTGTTCCTCCGCCAGTACGACGCGGCTGCCAACGACACCGGCCGGCTCATCGAGGGCGACCTCGGCGGCGGCGAGCGTGGCGGCATGGCGACCTGGAACGACGTGAAGGCCCAGGCCCGCGACATCCTCGGCATCGACCTCACCGACGATGACGTGCTCGCGGTTCCGCAGGTCCTCACCGACCCGTACGGCAACTTCGTACCCGGCCCGGCTCGCGGCCTTCCGCAGCTGATCGTCGCCGCCGGCGACACCGTCGACGACGTCACCTTCGTCGAGGGCGACACGGATGCACCGGTCTCGACCGAGAACGCACTCTCGACCGGTCACGCGTTCCTCGACGACATCGCGCACGGCGCGACGCCGCTGTTCGACGCCCAGGGCAACCTCGTGCCGATGCAGTTCGGCGAGGACGGCAACGTCATCCCCCCGGGTATCCCGCTGTTCGACGCGAACGGCGCTCCGGTCAACGACCCGACGCTCGCCGGGTACGACAACGTCGCACTGGGTGAGCACTTCATCGCCGGTGACGGCCGCGTCAACGAGAACATCGGCCTCACCGCCGTGCACGCGGTTTTCCACGCCGAGCACAACCGCATGGCCGGACAGATCGAGGCTCTCCTCGCGGGGGAGATGCCGGAGCTGCTGAACGACCAGACCGTCGCCGACCCCACGCAGCTGGAGGAGTTCGCCAAGGCCTTCCGCGGTGAGGACCACGCGTACCGTTCGGCCAAGCCCGAGGAGACGCTCCCCGGAGCCGAGGCCGACAACTGGACCTACGAGCAGCGGCTCTTCCAGGCAGCGAAGTTCGCGACCGAGATGCAGTACCAGCACCTCGTGTTCGAGGAGTTCGCACGAAAGGTCGCGCCCACGATCGACGCGGTGGTGTTCAACGAGAACAGCTACAACGCCGGCATCGACCCCTCCATCACGGCGGAGTTCTCGCAGGTGGTCTACCGCTTCGGACACTCGATGATGACCGAGGAGATCGGTCGTGAGGATGTCGCGACCACCTCGGGGCTCGAAGATGTTCCGCTGCTCGACGGCTTCCTGAACCCGACCGCGTTCAACGACGGCGGCACCCTCACTCCCGAGGAGGCAGCCGGGTCGCTCGTCAACGGCATGACGTCACGTGTGGGCAGCCAGATCGACGAGCACATCGTCGACACGCTGCGCAACAGCCTGCTCGGACTGCCGCTCGACCTCGCGACGATCAACCTGTTGCGTGCGCGCGACGTCGGCATCCCGCCGCTGCAGGACGCTCGTGAGACGTTCTACGCCGCGACCGGCGACGCCGACGTCAAGCCCTACACGAACTGGGTGGACTTCGGCCTGAACATCAAGAACGGCAACAACTTCGGTCGCGGTGGCAACAACGCCTCGCTCGTGAACTTCGTCGCGGCGTACGGTTCGCACCCCTCGATCACGGCCGAGACGACCGTCGAGGGCAAGCGCGATGCCGCTGCACTCGTGGTGAACGGCGCTCCCGCGGGTCAGGAGTTCATCACCCGCTTCCCGGGCAGCGACCGCTTCCACACCGCCGCGCTGATCGCCCAGGCGCACTTCCAGCCGGGTGTCGAGGTCGCATACGTGACCAGCGGGATGAACTTCCCCGACGCGCTCGCAGGCGGCCCGCTCAACGGACCGATCCTCCTCACGGGTGCCGGTGACACCGGCGAGCTCCCGCTTCCCACGCGCGACGCGTTGATCCGGCTCAACCCCGATCGGATCGTCGTGCTCGGAGGCACGGGTGTCGTCGGGCCGAGGACGGTCACGGCGCTGAACGCGATCTCGACGACGGATGCACCGATCACGCGCCTCGCCGGCGCCGACCGGTTCGCCACCGCCGCGGCGATCTCGGCCGACACCTTCGCCCCTGGCGTCGACCGGGTGTTCGTCGCGAATGGGATGAACTTCCCCGACGCGCTCGCCGGTGCCGCGATCGCAGCGCGCGACGGATCGCCGATCCTGCTCGTGCAGCCGAACGCGATTCCCAGGGTCGTCGCGGCCGAACTCGACCGGCTCAACCCGGCTGAGGTCGTGGTGCTCGGTTCGACCGGCGCGGTGAGCGCCTCGGTCGCGACCCGCCTCGCGACGTACACCTCGGGCGACGTCGTGCGACTCGGCGGTGCGAGCCGCTATGAGACGGCGATCGCAATCAGCAAGCACTTCTACCCCGACGGAGCCGACCGGGTCTACCTGGCGACCGGCGCCAACTTCCCGGACGCGCTCGCCGCGGCCTCGGGAGCCGGCATCAACCACGCTCCGATCCTGCTCGTGCCGCCGACGGGCCTCACGCCCGCCCTGCGCGCCGAGATCGCCCGCCTCGCACCCGAGGAGATCTTCATCCTCGGTGGTACCGGAGCGGTCAGCGCGGCGGTGGAGCTCTCGCTCGCCGACCTCGCACCCGAGCCGCTTCAGGCGCCTGCCGACCGACTGGACTTCATGAACAGCACCGGTGCGTATGCGAATGTCGCCGGCGACACCGTCACCGGCCTCGAGGAGGTCGACTTCTGGATGGGCGGCCTCGCCGAGGCGCTCGAGCCCTTCGGCGGCATGCTCGGCTCGACGTTCAACTACGTCTTCGAGTCAGCAGCTCGAGGATCCTGCAGTTCGGCGACCGGTTCTACTACCTGTTCCGCAACCAGGG
Source organism: uncultured Actinomycetota bacterium (assembly GCA_963836825.1). GTDB lineage: Bacteria > Actinomycetota > Actinomycetes > Actinomycetales > Microbacteriaceae > Agromyces. The sequence goes on along the minus strand of CAWILI010000023.1, from coordinate 29,490 downwards.
CAACCAGCTGTTCGCCGCGCTGGAGGGCAACTCGTTCTCCGGACTGATCCAGCGCAACACCGACGCCACGATCCTGCCGGCGGACATCTTCGCCGTGCAGGACCCCTTCATCGACCTGGAGACCTGCCCAACCCGCTTGCCGGCCGGACTCATCGCAGATGTCGACGGAACCTGCCGCTGGGACGGTGACGAGCACATCGAGATCCACGGCCGGCAGCGGAGACGACAGGATCCGCGGCGACGAAGGTGACGACGCCTCTGGGGCTACGAGGGCAACGACCGCATCGAGGGCGGCTCCGGCAACGACAGCCACTCTCGGCGGCCGCGGCAACGACATCCTCACCGACACCTTCGGCGACGACAACATCAAGGGCGTGCAGGGCAACGACGCCATCAAGGTCGGGCTCCGGCGACGACCTGGTCCTCGGTGGGCACGGCGACGACTACATGGTCACCGGAGCGGAGTTCAAGTTCGGTCTTCTCTCGGGCACGGGTCGCTGACGTCCTGCTCGGCGCGTCGGGTCGCGACGACCGTCTTCGGCGGCGAGCACGACGACTGGATCGAGGGTTCGGCGCTCACGCCGACCTCCTCCAGGGCGACAACGCCGACCAGTTCCAGAACAACCCGCACGGCGGCAACGACGTCGTGACGGTCGGAGCCGGCAACGACGACATCGAAGGTGAGGGTGGCGACGACGTCCTCATCGGCGCAGCCGTCGGCACCGACCGGCACCTGGGCAACATCGGTTTCGACTGGCTGACCTACTACGGCCAGACGCTCAACGTCACGTCGGACTGGTCGTTCACGCGGACGGCCGACCCGAACAACCCGCTCCCGTCGAGGTTCGACCAGCTCGAGGCGCTCTCGGGCGGTGCCGGCAACGACACCCTCCGCGGCCCGCTCGTCGAAGCCGACGACATCGCCCCGAGCGAGATCCCGCTGCACAAGGCGACTGAGGAGACGCTGCAGCTGGTCGACGGACTGACCGAGATGCTCCGTCCGACGGTGGAGGTGAACGGGGAGCAGGTTGCACTCGGCGACTTCTCCCTGCCGATCCTGCGCAGCACTCCCGATCTCGACGCCGACGGCGTGCACAAGGTGATGATCGGCGGCCCCGGTAGCGACACCATCGAGGGTCGAGGCGGAAACGATTACCTCGACGGCGATGCCATGCTCCGAGTGCAGCTCGAGAACACCATCACGGGCCAGCGATACGACAGCGCCGCGCAGCTGCAGAGTGCGGTGTTCGCCGGAACCCTGAACCCCGGTGACATCGATATCGTCCGTGAGATCGTCTACGACGAGAGCACAACGGCGATCGACACCGCGTTCTACCGCAACTCGTTCGAGTCGTACACGATCACCCAGGTCGGCCCGGCGGGCTCAGGTTACTGGCGAGTCGAGCACACCCAGGTGGCCGAGGCGGAGGAGAGCGATGGCGTGGACGTCATCCGCGGCTTCGAGCGCCTGCAGTTCGCCGATGGCTGCGCGACCGTCAACCCCGAGACCAACACCTGGGTCTCGTGCGAGCCGAGCGCCCTGGTGACGCTCGACACGGCGGATCCGTTCCTCGAGGGCACGACCGCGACGGCCAACCTCCTCGAGACCGACGGCGTCACGCCGTTCGACACCTCAGGGGTGACCGCGCTCCGCTACACCTGGTGGGCCGGAGAGGGTGACACTCCGAACACGATCAGCGAGTGGGAAGAGGTCATCAACCCGGCCGGATCCGGATCGAACCAATTCGTCCTGACGAATGAGACGGTGGGAATGTACATCCGGGTGACGGCGAGCTATGTCGACGCCGACGGCTTCTTCCGAACCGCCACGTCGGCGACGTCGCCCTCGACGGTGGTGAACGTGAACCAGCCGGGTGCCCTGACCCTCGGGTCGGCGGTGCCGCAGGTCGGGGTCGCGTTCGCCGCCGGTTCCCCGACCGACGGCGACGGGTTCAGCGAGGACGGGCAGGTCTTCACCTACCAGTGGGCGAAGACGACCGACGACCCGAACGTCGTCGGTGCAACGCCGACCTGGACTCCGATCGACGGGGTCACGGCGAACACGTACAGCCCGGTCGCCGAAGACGAGGGAAGCTGGCTGCAGGTCACCATCAGCTACACCGACCTGAACGGTGGTGCCGAGGCCGTCTCGGCGCACACCACGACAGCGGTGCAGCCGGCGGTGTCGCCCTAGAGGGTCATGCACACGGCGAGGGGGTCGGTCCGAACGGGCCGGCCCCCTCGCCGTGTGCCCAGGCGTGCAGATGCCGCTGGATGTGCCGCTGGGTTCGATCAGTCGTCGAAGCCGCGCGCGATGAGCGCCTCGCCCATGGCGTCGGAGGTCTGCAGGGCCCGCACGACGACGGGCACGGCGATCGCACGCGCCGAGCGCTCGGCGCCCCTCGCCTTGCGTGCCTCGAGCACGGCGACGACGATCTCGGTCATCACCGGCACCGCCCGAATGGTGAGCGCGAGCACGAGACCGACCCGCTCGGCGTCGACTCGCGAGCCGAACGGCCGCAGTCCGCGCTGCACGGCGTCGAGCATCGCCGAGACCCGGGTCGTGAGGGTCACGAGCGCCGCGAGTGCCACGCACGTCGCGACGCGCAGGCTCATGACGAGCGCCGACTCCCACCCCGAGAACAGCGCGTTGAGCGGCGCGGCGATCGCGAGGATCCAGAGCACGGGCACGAGCTGGCGCACCGCGAGCCGCGCCGGAATGCGCGCCAGGGCGAACCCCGCGAGCGCGATTCCGAGCGCGATGGCGAGGCTCCACCACGTCGGCAGCAGCGCCACCGCGATCACGCAGATCGCGAGGCCGATGAGCTTCGCCCCGGCCGGCGCCCGGTGCAGCACCGACCGCCCGGCGACGTAGACGCCGATCATGCCAGCAGCGCCCGGTAGGCGTCGAGCGCGGCGGTGGGGGAGTCGTCGGCGACGATGCGCCCGCCTTCGACGACGAGCACCCGGTCGAACGACTCGACCGACTCGAGTCGGTGCGTGACGACGATGAGCTGTTCGTCGAGTTCGGCGAAGTGCCGCTCGACGAGCGCGGAATTGCGGGCGTCGAGCAGGGTCGTGGGTTCGTCGGCGACGACGACCGAGGGCTCGATCACGAGCACCGCAGCGAGGGCGAGCAGCTGCTTCTGCCCGCCCGAGAGGCGGTGCGCCGGGCGGTCGGCGAGCTCGGTGAGCCCGAAGCGATCGAGTGCGCGATCGACCCGCTCCGCGACATCCGCTGCGCTCAATCGAAGGCGCCGCAACGAGAAGGCGACGTCTTCGCGCACCGTCGGCATGACGATCTGGTTGTCGGGATTCGTGAACACGAAGCCCACCTTGCGCCGCACCTCGCGGCCGTTGCGTGCCACGTCGAGGCCGTCGACGCTCACGCGGCCGGCGGTCGGGGTGACGAGCCCGTTGACCATGCGCGCGAGCGTCGACTTGCCCGAGCCGTTCGCCCCGACCACGCCGATGCGTCGCTCGGTGAGGCGCAGCGACACGTCGTGCAGCACCGCCTCGCCGTCGTAGCGGTGCGTGACGTGGTCGAAGACGATCTCGCTCATGCGGCGGGCGAGCCTGCGTTCTCGATATCGGATGTCCCGTGCGCACGGCCCCACGGCCACGGGCGGGGCGTGATCAGGCCGGGCCAGGCGCGGTGCACGCCGGCGGCCACGCCCGCGGCGACCACGGCCTTCGCGACATCGCCGATGAGGAACGGGCTCATGACGCCGATCGCGGCGCCGATCGGCATGCCGGTGACGACCGCGAACCACGGGATGCCCACGAGGTAGACGACGAGCACGCCGCCGACGAGGGTCGCGACGAGCAGCGCCCAGAACGGGATCTTGGGAGCGAACCGCTCGACGATCCAGCCGGTGACGAAGGCGCCGGGGATGAACCCGATGAGGAACCCGCCGGTCGGGCCGGCGAGCACCCCGAGGCCGGCCGCGCCGCCGGCGAGGATCGGGAGGCCGACGAGGCCGAGGGCGACGTAGACCGTCACGGCGAGGGTGCCCTTGCGCGAGCCGAGGATCGCGCCGGCGAGCATGACGCCGAGGGTCTGCAGCGTGATCGGCACGCCGAAGCCGAGCGGGATCGCACCCGGCAGCGTCAGCGCCGCGATGAGTGCGGCGAAGACGGCGATCTGGGCGAGGTCGCGGGCGGTGTGCCGGCGCGCGGGGGGTGTCGAGGCTCCGTCGTGGTGCCGGGGTGGTGCCGGGGGTGGTGCCGGGCGTGCTGCCGTGGGCGGTGCTCATCGAGGACCCCTTCTCGTGTCGTGGCGGGCGAAGTGCCCGGAATTCACGCTAGGAGGAAGGGGGAGTGCCGCGTCGCCACAGCGTTACAAGAATCGAGCCCGGATTTTGGACGGCTCAGGCCGCGCGGGCCTCGAACTCCGACGTGGATCGGATGGACGGGAGCGAGGCGGCATCGGCCTCGATCTCGGGAACGACCACGGGCTCGGCCCAGACCACGAGCGGCGCGGGCTGCCAGCTCAGCGCGAGCGGCTCGTTCTCGGCGGGGACGACGACGGCGACGGCGTCGCGCTCGTCGAGCACGCTGCGGGTGAGTTCGGCGGCGATCTGGTGGGTGAGCATCGCGTGGAAGATCTGGTCGGTGTCTTCGGGCGACCTGCGCACGAGTGACCAGGTGCCGTTCGGACCGATGAACTCCGAGAGCTTCGCGTTGAGCAGTTCGAAGAGGTGCTCGCCGCGCAGGTCGGCTGAGGTGAGGCGGGGCGTGGAGGCGGCAACGTGCGCAGACGCCTGAGCGGCGAGTCGGGCACGGCGCCAGCGGCGGAACATCGGTGGCCCCTCTCGGTGGTTCGTTCTCGGAATCAGGTCGTTCGTCCCAGTTTCGGGCACGACGGCGAGGATCTCGCGAGACACGCCGCGCGAGCGCGGAGGCGCCGCCCGGTGTTATCGGCCGGGTTCGCTCTGCTTCGTCTCTTCTGAGACCGTGCCGATCGCGATGGCGAGGCTCGCGGCCCACGCCACCCAGGTGAGCAGCAGGCGCCAGTCGCGGGGGCCCGCGATCGTGGCGCGCACGATGGCGATGCCGCTGAGGGCGGCGCCGATCACGGCCCCGCTGAAGAGGTACTTGCGCATGACGGCAACGCTACCGTGAGGTGAACTCGCGCTGTGAGTCGTCCGTGAATCTGACCGATCGTGCAGAAGCTGACCGATCGGTCAAGTACGGTCGTTCCATGCCCCCCGAAACCCAGGCCACGCTGCGCGTGCGCGCGAGCGACGAGCTGCGCCAGGCCGCCCTCGAGCAGTTCGCGACGGTCGGCTTCGCGGCGACCTCGCTGCAGCAGATCGCCGACCACGCCGGCTACGCCAAGTCGAGCGTGCTCTACCACTACGGCTCGAAAGAGGCGTTGCTCGAGGCGGCGATCGGGCCGGCCATCCACGAGTTCGAACTCGTGCTCGAACAGTACCTCGGCGGTCCCGCGGGCGGTCGACGCGGGGCGCTCGTCGGCAGCGTGGTCGACCTCCTCGTCGACCACCGGCTCGCCGTGCACATCTTCATCCTGCAGGGGCAGAGCCTCAGCGAGGTGCCCATCATCGCGCGTGCGAACGCGGCCGTGCGCCGCCTCGCCGAGGCGGTCAGCCGCGAACGCGAGAGCCTCGAGGAGCAGATCCGGTTCGGCATCGCCCTGGGCGGCGCCGCCTACCTGCTCACGGCGGGGCGGCTCTTCAGCGACGATGCGCTCCCATCCGACGACGAGCTGCGCGGCGTGCTGCACGCCGTGCTCGGCGAACTGCTGCTGCCGGCCGCCGGCCGCCCGTCCACCACCACCGACTGAGAGAGATCGTGGCCCTCCTTCTTCACCGCATCGGCCGCTTCGCCTACCGCCGGGCGTGGCTCGTCATCGTCGCCTGGATGCTCACCCTCGGCGCGCTCGTCGGCCTCGGCCTCGGTCTCGGCGGCCAGCTGAAGGACTCGTTCGCGATTCCCGGCACCGAGTCGCAGACCGCCATCGACCAGCTCGCGGCGGTCTTCCCCCAGACCGCGGGCGCGTCGGCGAAGGCCGTCGTCGAGGCCCCCGACGGGTCATCCGTCGACGACGCACCGTACCGCGACGCGATCACCGACATGGAGTCGGCCCTCGAAGACGTCGACGGCGTGGTGAGCGTGCTCGGACCGTTCGACGAGTACGCGGGCAAGCAGGTCTCCGACGACGGCCGCACCGCCTTCATCCAGGTGCAGTTCGACGGGCCGAACACCGAGGTCACCGTCGAGTCGAAGGACGCGGTCGTGGCGACCGGCGCCGTCGGCGAAGACGCCGGCCTGCGCGTCGCGTTCGGCGGCGAGGTCTTCCAGGACACGAGCTTCGGGCTCACGATCACCGAGGTGCTCGGCGTGGTGTTCGCGGGCGTCGTGCTCATCATCGCGTTCGGCTCGCTGCTCGCCGCCGGGATGCCGCTGCTCACCGCCCTCGTCGGCGTCGGCATCGCCTTCGGGGGCATCTCGATCGTCGCGGCGTTCGCCCCGGTCTCGTCGACCGCGCCGATGCTCGCGGTCATGATCGGCCTCGCGGTCGGCATCGACTACGCCCTCTTCATCCTGTCGCGCCACCGAACCCAGCTCGCACGCGGGCAGGAGCCCGAAGACAGCGCGGCCGAATCGGTCGCCACCGCCGGCGGCGCCGTGGTGTTCGCCGGGCTCACGGTCATCATCGCGTTGCTCGGCCTGCTCGTCGTCGGCATCCCGTTCCTCAGCGTCATGGGCGTCGCGGCCGCGTTCGCGGTGCTCGTCGCCGTGGCCGCCGCGGTCACGCTGCTGCCGGCCCTGCTCGGGGTGCTCGGCCGGCGCCTCGTCCCGAAGACCGGCAGCCGCGCCCACCGCCGTGCCAATGCCAGCGACGACGGCGGCAGGCGCACGATGGGTCGCCGCTGGGTCGACCTCGTGCTCAAGGCTCCCGTCGTGTTCCTCGTGGTCGTCATCGGCCTGCTCGGCGCAGCCGCGATCCCGGCGGCGAGCATCGACCTGAACCTCCCGAGCGGTGCGACCGCCGCGGCAGGCAGCGAGGAGCGCGAGGCCTACGACATGATCGCCGACGGGTTCGGGCCGGGCTACAACGGTCCGCTCATCGTCACGGTCGACATCACGCAGACGACCGACATCTTCGAGGACCTCGACGCGATCGGCGCACGCCTCGCCGAGGTCGACGGCGTCGTGTACGTGGGCGACGGCCTGCCCAACGAGACGGTCGACACCGCGATCATCCAGGTGATCCCCGAGAGCGCGCCGAACGACCCCGAGACGAAGCAGATCGTGCAGGAGATCCGCGAGCTGCAGCCGCAGATCGAGGAGGACTTCGGCACGCCCATCGCCGTGACCGGCTACACCGCCGTGTCGATCGACATCTCGAACCGGCTGAACGACGCGCTCGTGCCCTTCGCGCTCATCGTCGTCGGGCTGTCGGTGGTGCTGCTGCTGCTCGTGTTCCGGTCGGTCTTCGTGCCGATCAAGGCGGCGCTCGGGTTCCTGCTCTCGGCGTTCGCGGCCATCGGCGTGAGCGTCGCGGTGTTCCAGTGGGGCTGGATGGCCGAGTTCCTGCACATCGAGCCCGGCCCGATCCTGAGCTTCCTGCCGATCCTGCTCATCGCGGTGCTCTTCGGCCTCGCGATGGACTACGAGGTCTTCCTCGTCTCGGGCATGCGCGAGGAGTTCGTGAAGACCCGCGAACCCCGCGGCTCGGTCGTGCACGGCTTCCAGCACGCGGCCCGTGTGGTCACGGCCGCGGCGCTCATCATGTTCTTCGTCTTCTTCGCGTTCGTTCCCGAGGGCTCGGGGGCGATCAAGGCGATCGCGTTCGCCCTCGCGATCGGCGTCGCCTTCGACGCGTTCCTCGTGCGCATGACGCTCGTGCCGGCGGCCATGGTGCTCGCGGGCCGGGCGGCCTGGTGGCTTCCCAAGTGGCTCGAGAAGCGGCTGCCGAACGTCGACATCGAGGGCGAGGGGCTGCGCGCCCACCTCGAGCAGGAGGAGTGGGCCGCGGCGCGGCCGGCCGCGATCAACGCCGATGCCGCGGTGTTCGGCCTCGCCGAGCGGCCGATCGGCCCGCTCACGGTCGAGGTTCCCGCCGGCGGCGTGCTCGTCGTACGCGGCGAAGCCGTCGACTCGCCGGGTCGTCGTCGCAACGCTCGCCGGACGGCTCGCGCTCGTCGACGGGCGCCTCGCCGTACAGGGTGCGCCGCTGCCCACCGGCGCGAGCGAGGTCATGCGCGTCGTCGCGATCGCCGAGGGCGTCGTACGGATGTCCCGACCGGCGGCACGGTCGGCGAGCTCATCGCAGCGCGACTCGACGCGACCCGGCCGTGGTACCGCCTGCGCCCGTCGTCGGCGCTCGTCGAGGAGTGGGCGACGCGGGCCGCCGACGCGGTCGGGCACACCCTCGACGGACCCCCGGTTCGGCGTCGACACGCCGATCGCCACGCTGGGCGCCGAGACGCGTGCGGTCGTCGCTGTCGCTGCCGCGCTCGCCGAGCGTCCGAAGGTCGTCGTGATCGACCTCGACGACGACCCGAGCGAGGCGAACACCGAAGCTGTGGCGACGCGCTCGCGCGGCTGGTGCCCGTCGACCGTGACCCTCGTCGTCGGCATCGGCGCCGCGGCGACCCTGCCCGACGTCTCGCCGCAGCTCGCGGCACGGGGCATCCGAACCATCGAACCCGACTCCGCACCCGACCGAGTCGCCGCACTTCAGGAGGCACTTCGATGAGCACTCGACTCTCCCGACTCTTCGGAACGACGCCCGCGCAGCGGCGCACCCGCTACGGCGTGCTCGTCGCCGCGGTCATCGCCGTTCCCCTCGCGGTCGCGGGGCTCATGTCGGGCGCCCTCGGCGGCGCCGGCGACAACCTCGAGCAGATCCCCGCGGTCGTCGTGAACAACGACGAGATGGTCACCATGACGCTGCCCGACGGCACCGAGCAGCCCGTGCTCGCCGGGCGCCAACTGGTCACCGAGCTCACCGGTCCCGACACCGCCGGATTCGCCTGGACCATCTCGAACGACGACGAGGCCGCCGAGCTGCTCGCTTCGGGCGACGCCTATGTCGTGCTCACCATCCCCGCCGACTTCTCCGAGTCGGTGACCTCGATCTCGAGCGAGTCGCCGACCCAGGCGAACCTCGACATCCGCACCGACGACGCGCACGGCTACCTCACCGGTTCGGTCGCGCAATCGGTCGGCGACGCGATGTCGACCGCATTCGGCCGCGAGCTCACGACGCAGTACCTCGAGGGGTTCTACACGAACCTCGCGACCATGGGCGGCGGCGCTCGGCGACGCCGCCGACGGTGCGACGCAGCTGTCGTCGGGCGTCGGCGGGCTCGCGAACGGGCTCGGCACGCTCGCCGACGGCGTCGGTTCGGCCGCGTCGGGGGCGTCGGATGCCGCGAACGGCGCCACCCAGTACGCCGACGGCGTCGCCCAGTACACGACGGTGTCGACGGCATCGCGAGCGGGCTGACGAGCTACTCCGCAGGGGTCGCCGAAGTACACGCAGGGCGTCGACGGCATCGCCGGGGGACTCGGGCAGCTCGACACGAGCGCCGCGCAGCTCGATGCGCTCTCCGACGGCTGGGACCAGTACGTCGGCGGGATCAGCGCGGGCGTCGGCCAGGTCGAGCAGGTGGCCACGCCCCTGATCGAGGAGCTCGAGCAGCTCGCGATCGACCAGCCCGAACTCGCGCCGCAGATCGATGAGGCGATCGCCGGCATCCAGCAGACGCTCGGCGGCCTCACGACGCTCTCGACCTCGGGCCAGCAGCTCGCGGCAGGCACCCGCAGCGGCATCGACGGCGTCCAGGGCGGCATCTCGACGACTCTCGGGTCGGCGCGGCGACAGCTCGCCGCGGGTTCGGCGCGGGCATCGACGGCTGACGGCGGCATCGGCGGCTCGCCTCGGGCGCCACGCAGCTCGCGGCCGGATCATCGGGCCTTCGCGACGGCGCATCGGGCATCGCCTCGGGCGTCGGCGAGCTCGCCGGCGGGCTCGGGTCGCTGCACACCGGCACCTCCGACGCCGCGAGCGGCGCGACGAAGCTCGCGACCGGTGCCGGCACGCTCGCCGATGGGCTCTCCACGGGCGCCGAAGAGGCGACGGCACTCACCGACATCGACGCGGCGACGACCGCCGAGGTCGTCGCCGAACCGGTCACCGTCGAGGCGACGCGCGACAACCCGATCGAGTCGACCGGCGAGGTCATCGGCATGCTGTTCGTGCCGATCGGCCTGTGGCTCGGCGCGATGGCGATGTTCCTCGTGTTCCGGCCGTTCGGCCGCGAGGCGCTGCGCAGCACCGCGTCGACGGGCGGGCTCGTGTGGCGCACGCTCGCCCGCGCCGGCCTGCTCGCCCTCGCACAGGCGGTCACCGTCGTGCTGCTCCTGCACGGCGCCCTCGGCGTCGACTGGAGCCTGCTGCCGCAGACCCTCGGGTTCGCCGCGCTGCTCGCGCTCGCGTTCACGGCCCTGCACGCCTTCCTCACGGTCTGGCTCGGCCGGGCGGGCCTGCTCGTCTCGCTCGTGCTCGTCGCATTGCAGCTCGCGGCCTCGGGCGGGCTCTACCCCGTCGAGATCCTGAGCGGTCCGTTCCAGGCGATCAGCCCGTTCCTGCCGCTCACGTGGGCAGTGCAGGGCATGCAGCTGATCGTCGCGGGCGCCGGCGGGGGAGCCGTGGCCGCCGCGGCGGGCGTGATCGCGCTCTTCGGGCTCATCGGCGTCGCCGGCACCCTGTTCGTCGTGGGCCGTCGTCGCGGCATCCGCTCGATCGGATTCGCGGCGGCCGCGCTCGGGTGACCTCGGTCGCGGCCCGCGGGCGGATCAGGAGCCGGGTGGCTCGTCGGGCGGAGGCATCGCGCCGACCTCGGCGGCCACCCGCTCCTCGCGGGAGTGCACGAGCTTCAGGCCGATCACGCACGCGATGATGCCGGCGAGGAACAGCACCTTGAGCGCGCTCGACGACTCGCCGCCGAAGGTGATCGCCCAGGTCACCGTGAGCGCTGCGCCGAGGCCGGTCCAGACGGCATAGGCGGTGCCGATCGGGATGCCGCGCATCGCGTAGGCGAGGCCGGCCATGCTGCCGGCGAGCGCGATGAAGAACACGATGGTCGGCACGAGTACCGAGAACCCGTCGGAGAGCCCGAGCGCCGTCGCCCAGACCGCCTCGAGCACCGCGCTCACGATGAGGATCGCCCAGTACATCTCAGGCCTCCCCGACGATCTTCAACCCGATGACGCAGCCGATGATGCCGAGCAGCAGCAGGACCTTCACGATGCTCGCCTTCTCGCCGCCGAAGATCATCGCGTACGCCACGGTCAACACGGCGCCGATGCCCACCCACACGGCATAGGCGGTGCCGACGGGGATCGTGGTCATCGCGTACGCGAGCCCGGCCATGCTGAGCGCCAGGGCGACGGCGAAGATCACCGTCGGCCAGAGGCGACGGAAGTTCTGCGACGCGCCGAGGGCCGTCGCCCACACCGCCTCGAGCACGCCCGATGCGATCAGGATCACCCAGTCCATTCCCTGCCCCCGGAGCGCCGTCGTGTCCCCATGCTCCCACCCGCGCGGGCCCGAGCGGGAGTGCCGGCTGTTAGCCTGATCGAAGTGCGAGGAGGGACATCCGCTTCATGAACGCCCCTGAACCGTCACGCGACGACCTGCACGTCGACGCCGCCTACGACATGATCGTGGTCTCCAACCGACTCCCGGTCGACTACCAGCCCGGCCCAGACGGCGAGACGCAGTGGAAGAGCTCGCCCGGCGGGCTCGTCACCGCGCTCGAGCCGGTGATGCGCGCCGCCGACGGCGCGTGGATCGGCTGGGCCGGAGTCGCCGACCGCGAGTTCGATCCGTTCGAGAACGACGGCATCTCGATCATCCCGGTGCCGCTCTCGGCGCAAGAACTCGAGGACTACTACGAGGGTTTCTCGAACGACACGCTCTGGCCGCTCTACCACGACGTGATCGCACCGCCGACGTTCCACCGGGAGTGGTGGGACGCCTACGTGCGCGTCAACCGCCGCTTCGCCGAGGCGGCGGCCCGCGCGGCATCCGACGGCGCGGTCGTCTGGGTCCAGGACTACCAGCTGCAGCTCGTGCCCAAGATGCTGCGCGAGATGCGACCCGACCTCGTCATCGGCTTCTTCAACCACATTCCCTTCCCGGCATACGGCATCTACTCGCAACTGCCGTGGCGGCGGCAGGTCATCGACGGACTGCTCGGGGCCGATGTCATCGGGTTCCAGCGCGCAGCCGACGCCGGCAACTTCTCGCGGGCGGTGCGCCGGCTGTACGGCTACACGACGCGCGGCTCGCTCATCGAGGTGCCGACCAGCGGCGGCGACGTGCGGCGCGTCGTCGCCCGCCACTTCCCGATCTCGATCGACGCCGCCGGTTTCGAGGAGATCGCCCGCAGGCCCGAGGTGCAGGCGCGGGCCCGCGAGATCCGCTCGAGTCTCGGCGACCCCGAGGTGATCATGCTCGGCGTCGACCGGCTCGACTACACGAAGGGCATCCGGCACCGCCTCAAGGCGTTCGGCGAGCTGCTGCGCGACGACCGGCTCTCGGTCGAGCGGGCCACGCTCGTGCAGGTGGCGAGCCCGTCGCGCGAGCGCGTCGAGACCTACCGGCAACTGCGCGACGAGATCGAGCTCATGGTCGGGCGGCTCAACGGCGACTACTCGACGCTCGGGCACCAGGCGATCGCCTACCTGCACCACGGCTACCCGCGCGAAGAGATGGTGGCGCTCTACCTCGCCGCCGACGTCATGCTCGTCACCGCGCTCCGCGACGGCATGAACCTCGTGGCCAAGGAGTACGTCGCGTGCCGGTTCGACCTCGACGGCGTGCTCCTGCTCAGCGAGTTCACCGGCGCATCCGACGAGCTGCGGCAGGCGGTGCTCGTGAACCCGCACGACATCGAGGGCCTGAAGGATGCGATGGTCGAGGCCGTCGAGATGCCCGAGCGCGAGCGGGCGCGGCGCATGCGGGCACTCCGCAAGCGGGTGAGCGACAACGACGTCGCCCGGTGGTCGGCGACGTTCCTGAAGACGCTGACCGGCGCGGGCATCATCGCGCCGGGCGTGCCCGATGCGCTCGACGCCGCCGTTTCGGCCATCGCGAGGACCGAGCGCCTGCTCGTCGCGCTCGACTTCGACGGCACGCTCGCACCCCTCGTCGATCGCCCCGAAGACGCACGGGCGACGAAGCGGGCGCGCGCCGCGATCGAGCGGCTCGCCGCTGCCGACGACACCCGCGTGGCGATCGTCTCGGGCCGGGCGCTCGGGAGCCTGCGCGGAGTGGCCGATCCGCCGCACGGCACGCTGCTCAGCGGGTCGCACGGCGTCGAGCTGCAGCTCGACGGCGGCGGCGTCACCATCGACCTGCGCGACGCAGAGCTCGACTCGCTCGAGCGGCTCACCCGCATCCTCGACGAGGTCGCCGCGGGGGCCGACGGGGCCTGGGTCGAGCACAAGCCCGCCGGCCGCGCGCTGCACACGCGCAAGGTCGCCGCGAACGTCGCCGCCGAACTGCAACGCGTCGCCCGCGAGCGCGTCGAGCGTGCCGTCCCCGACCTGTCGGTGCGCACCGGCAAGGGCGTCCTCGAGTTCGCGGTGCGGTCGAGCGACAAGGGCGAGGCCCTCAACCGGCTGCGGCAGCACTCCGGCGCCAGCGCGGTGATCTACGTGGGCGACGACGTCACCGACGAAGACGCGTTCGCCGCCCTCGAGACCGACGACGTCGGCGTGAAGGTGGGCCAGGGCAAGTCGGTCGCGGCCTACCGGCTGCGAAGCCCCGAGGATGTCGCGATCCTGCTCGAGCGCCTCGCGACCGCGCGTGACGCCGAACGCAGCGCGTCCACGCACTGGTCATAGACTCGTCCCATGCCCGAGTTCGATCCCAAACCTCGTAGTCGCACCGTCACCGACGGCATCGAAGCCATGACGAGCCGGGGCATGCTCCGCGCCGTCGGCATGGGCGATGCCGATTGGGACAAGCCCCAGATCGGCATCGCGAGCTCGTGGAACGAGATCACGCCGTGCAACCTCTCGCTCGGCCGCCTCGCGCAGGCCGCGAAAGAGGGCGTGCACGGCGGCGGCGGCTACCCGCTGCAGTTCGGCACGGTGTCGGTCTCCGACGGCATCTCCATGGGCCATGAGGGCATGCACTTCTCCCTCGTCTCGCGTGAGGTCATCGCCGACTCGGTCGAGGTCGTCATGCAGGCCGAGCGGCTCGACGGCTCGGTGCTGCTCGCCGGCTGCGACAAGTCCATCCCCGGCATGCTCATGGCCGCAGCGCGTCTCGACCTCGCCTCGGTGTTCCTCTACGCCGGCTCGATCGCGCCCGGCTGGGTGCGCCTGTCCGACGGCACCGAGAAGGACATCACGATCATCGACTCGTTCGAGGCGGTCGGCGCGGTCAAGGCCGGCACCATGAGCGAGGCCGACGCGAAGCGCATCGAATGCGCGTTCGCGCCCGGCGAGGGTGCGTGCGGCGGCATGTACACCGCCAACACCATGGCGTCGGTCGCCGAGGCGCTCGGGCTCTCGCTGCCCGGCTCGGCGTCGCCGGCATCCGCCGACCGTCGCCGCGACTACTACGCGCACCGCTCGGGCGAGGCCGTCGTCAACCTGCTGAAGCACGGCATCACCGCGCGCCAGATCCTCACCAAAGAGGCGTTCGAGAACGCCATCGCCGTGGGCATGGCGCTCGGCGGCTCCACGAACATCGTGCTGCACCTGCTCGCCATCGCGCGCGAGGCCGAGGTCGAGCTCACGCTCGACGACTTCAACCGCATCGGCGCGAAGGTGCCGCACATCGGCGACCTCAAGCCGTTCGGCAAGTACGTCATGAACGACGTCGACCGTCGCGGCGGCCTGCCCGTGCTCATGAAGGCGCTGCTCGACGCCGGGCTCATGCACGGCGACGCATGACCGTCACCGGCAAGACCCTCGCCGAGAACCTCGCCGAGATGGACATCGCGCCGCTCGACGGCGAGGTGCTGCGCTCGCTCGACAACCCCATCCACGAGACCGGCGGCCTCACCATCCTGCACGGCTCGCTGGCTCCCGAGGGTGCGGTCGTCAAGACGGCCGGCTTCGACGCCGCCACCTTCGAAGGACCCGCCCGCGTGTTCGAGCGCGAGCGCGCCGCGATGGACGCGCTCACCGCCGGCGAGATCAACCACGGCGACGTCGTCGTGATCCGCTACGAGGGGCCCAAGGGCGGCCCCGGCATGCGCGAGATGCTCGCGATCACCGCCGCCATCAAGGGCGCTGGGCTCGGAAAAGATGTACTACTGTTGACTGACGGTCGATTCTCAGGCGGCACAACCGGGCTGTGCATCGGCCATCTGGCACCCGAAGCAGTAGACGCAGGTCCTATTGCCTTGGTGCGCGATGGTGATCTGATTCGGGTCGATATCGCGGCCCGGTCCATCGACCTACTGGTCGACGAGGCCGAGCTGGCAGCCCGCCGTGATGGCTGGGCTCCGCTTCCTCCGCGCTATACCCGAGGCGTTCTCGCGAAGTACTCGAAGCTCGTGCGTTCCGCCGCCGAAGGCGCCACGACGGGCTGAGTGCTGCGCTTCCCCGCACACACACCGTCCACCAGAACAGGAACCGAATGACCACGGAATCCCACCCCGTGCCATCGCCCGCTGCAGTGCCGCCAGGCACACCCGTGGAGATGACGGGTGCTGAAGGCGTCGTCCGCTCGCTCGAGATGCTCGGCATCACCGACGTCTTCGGGCTGCCCGGCGGCGCCATCCTCCCGGTATACGACCCGCTGCTCGACAGCAAGAAGCTGCGACACATCCTCGTGCGTCACGAGCAGGGCGCCGGCCACGCGGCCGAGGGCTACGCGTCGTCGAGCGGCAAGCTCGGCGTCGCGATCGCCACGTCGGGCCCCGGTGCCACGAACCTCGTCACGGCCATCGCCGACGCGCACATGGACTCGGTGCCGATGCTCGCCATCACCGGCCAGGTGTTCTCGAACCTCATGGGCACCGACGCGTTCCAAGAGGCCGACATCGTCGGCATCACGATGCCCGTCACCAAGCACTCCTTCCTCGTCAAGCGTGCCGAGGACATCCCGGCGACCATCGCGGCGGCAGCGCACATCGCCACCACGGGTCGCCCGGGCCCGGTGCTCGTCGACATCACGAAAGACGCGCAGCAGGCCAAGTTCAGCTTCCGCTGGCCCCCGAAGGTCGACCTGCCGGGCTACCGGCCGATCACGAAGGCCCACGGCAAGCAGGTCGCCGCGGCAGCACAGCTGTTCGCCGAGGCGAAGCGTCCCGTGCTCTACGTGGGCGGTGGCATCATCCGTTCGCACGCGTCAGACGAACTGCTCGCGCTCGCCGAACTCACGAACGCACCCGTGGTCACGACGCTCATGGCCCGCGGCGCGTTCCCCGACTCGCACCAGCAGCACCTCGGCATGCCGGGCATGCACGGCACCGTTCCCGCCGTGCTGGCGCTGCAGGAGGCCGACCTGCTGGTCGTGCTGGGCGCCCGGTTCGACGACCGGGTCACCGGCAAGGCCGCGCTGTTCGCCCCGAACGCGAAGGTCGTGCACGTCGACATCGACCCCGCCGAGATCTCGAAGATCCGCACGGCCGACGTGCCGATCGTCGGCGACCTGAAAGACGTGCTCGTCGACCTCGCCGCCGCCTACCGCGACGCGATCGCCGGCGAGAAGCCCCGACCTCGACGAGTGGTGGGCGACGCTCGACGGGCTGCGCAGCGAGTTCCCGCTCGGCTACACCGAGCCCAGCGACGGCCTGCTCGCACCGCAGTACGTCATCGAGCGCATCGGCGAGCTCACCGGACCCGAGGGCGTGTACGCCGCGGGCGTCGGCCAGCACCAGATGTGGGCTGCCCAGTTCATCAAGTACGAGCGTCCCAACTCGTGGCTCAACTCGGGCGGCGCCGGCACCATGGGGTACGCCGTGCCCGCGGCCATGGGCGCCAAGGTCGCCCAGCCCGACCGGGTGGTCTGGGCGATCGACGGCGACGGATGCTTCCAGATGACGAACCAGGAGCTCGCCACCTGCACGCTCAACAAGATCCCCATCAAGGTCGCCATCATCAACAACTCCTCGCTCGGCATGGTGCGCCAGTGGCAGACCCTGTTCTACGACGGCCGGTACTCGAACACCGACCTCAACACGGGCCACGACACGGTGCGCATCCCCGACTTCGTGACGCTCGCCGAGGCGTACGGCGCCCTCGGCATCCGCGTCACCAAGAAGGAGGAGGTCGACGCGGCGATCAAGCTCGCGCTCGAGACGAACGACCGGCCGGTGGTCATCGACTTCGTGGTCTCGGCCGACGCGATGGTGTGGCCGATGGTGCCGCAGGGCGTCTCGAACAGCTACGTGCAGTACGCCCGCGATCACTCGCCGGCATTCAGCGAGGAGGACTGACCATGTCGACACACGTGCTCTCGCTCCTCGTCGAGGACAAGCCGGGTCTGCTCACCCGGGTCGCCGGGCTCTTCGCGCGACGCGGCTTCAACATCGAGTCGCTCGCGGTCGGCCACTCCGAGATCGAGGGGCTCTCGCGCATCACGGTCGTCGTCGATGTCGAAGAGCTTCCGCTCGAGCAGGTCACGAAGCAGCTGAACAAGCTCGTGAACGTGATCAAGATCGTCGAGCTCGACCCCAACCAGTCGGTGCACCGCGAGCACCTGCTCATCAAGGTGCGCGTCGACAACACGACGCGTTCGCAGGTGCTCGAGGCGGTCAACCTCTTCCGCGCCCGCGTGGTCGACGTGTCGACCGAGGCGCTCGTGATCGAGGTCACGGGCGACTCCGGCAAGACCACCGCGTTCCTCAAGGTGCTCGAGCCCTACGGCATCAAAGAGATCGCCCAGTCGGGCCTGCTCGCGATCGGCCGTGGCGGCAAGTCCATCACCGAACGCGTCTTCAAGAACTGAACCGACGGATGCCGCGGCACTGCGTCGCGACATCCGTCATCTGAACCACAACTAGGAGAAAGAACAGCACATGGCTGAGATCTACTACGACAAGGACGCCGACCTCTCCCTCATCCAGGGCAAGAAGGTCGCCGTCATCGGCTACGGCTCGCAGGGCCACGCACACGCGCAGAACCTGCGTGACTCGGGTGTCGAGGTCGTCATCGGCCTCAAGGACGACTCGCGGTCGAAGCCGAAGGCCGAAGAGGCCGGCTTCCAGGTGCTGAACGTCGCCGACGCGGCCGCCGGGGCCGACGTCATCGTCATCCTCGCGCCCGACCAGTACCAGCGGCACATCTACGCCGAGTCGATCAAGGACAACCTGACCGCGGGCAAGACCCTCGTCTTCGGCCACGGCTTCAACATCCGCTTCGGCTACATCGAGGCGCCCGAGGGCGTCGACGTCGTCATGGTCGCCCCGAAGGGCCCGGGCCACACCGTGCGCCGCGAGTACGAGGCCGGCCGCGGCGTGCCCGTGATCGTCGCCGTCGAGAAGGATGCCTCGGGCAACGCCTGGCCGCTCGTGCTCTCGTACGCCAAGGCGATCGGCGGCCTCCGCGCCGGCGGCATCAAGACCACGTTCACCGAAGAGACCGAGACCGACCTGTTCGGCGAGCAGGCCGTGCTCTGCGGCGGCGTCTCGCAGCTCGTGCAGTACGGCTTCGAGACCCTCACCGAGGCCGGCTACCAGCCGCAGGTCGCGTACTTCGAGGTGCTCCACGAGCTGAAGCTCATCGTCGACCTCATGTGGGAGGGCGGCATCGCCAAGCAGCGCTGGTCGGTCTCCGACACGGCCGAGTACGGCGACTACGTCTCGGGCCCCCGCGTCATCGACCCGCACGTCAAGGAGAACATGCAGGCCGTGCTCGCCGACATCCAGTCGGGCGCGTTCGCCGAGCGGTTCATCGCCGACCAGGACAACGGCCAGAAGGAGTTCCTCGAGCTCCGCGCCAAGGGCGAGGCGCACCCCATCGAGGCCACCGGCCGCGAGCTGCGCAAGCTCTTCGCGTGGAACGCGTCGAACGACGACGACTACGTCGACGGCGAGGTCGCTCGCTAGTTCCCAGTGTCACCCGCACGGCGGGGTCGGCTCCGGCCGGCCCCGCCGTCGGCGTTCCTGCGGTCGGGTGGCGCACAGTGCGTGCCACTTCGGCTGTTCACGCGCCCGGTGCCGGGCAGGTCTCGCGATATGGGCCGAGGTCGGCGAGGTAGGTCGCCCATTCCTCCGGTGTGAGATTGCGGCCCGCGAGTCGGCACGCGGCCTCGGCGTGGTGGGCGGGGTCGAGGTCCCAGCGCAGCACGCCTTCGGCGGAGTTCGTGAGCATCGACCGCCCGTCGCGGTGGAGGAACGCGGATTCCATGTCGGGCGCATCCGCTTCGATCGGGTCGCCGAGCCGGATGCCGCCCTCGAGGTCGTACAGCCAGACCGTCTGATCCCATGAGGCGATGAGCAAGGTCGATCCGTCGTCGCTCACCTGCATCGTGCGGCCCAGCGAGGCCGGCTTGGGGAGCGTCGATGTCGGCTCGAGGGAATCGATCGGGCTTCGTGCCAGGCGTTCGTCGGCAGCGCTGACCACTTCGTCGAGCGGCGTCACGACGCTGATGCCGTCGCCGAGCAGACCGCGACGGAGCTCTTCGCCGGTCGCCACGTCGAACACCGAGGTCGTGCCCGCGTCTTCCGTGTTCGACCACCACGTCACGACGATCTCCTCGGCGGACCGAGTCTCGCTGATCGAGGCGATCTCCTGTCCGAGCTCACCACCGGGAAGCTGGATCGTTGCACCTGCGACAGACCCCGTGGTGGGGTCGAACGGGATGATCCAGCCAGGCCCGAAGGCGAACGCCAGCGGGCCGGTCCCGCCGCTGGTGAGCCCCGCCTCATCCTGGTCGAAGACGACGGCCGGATCGAGCTGTGCGTCGTACGCGCGACCGGTCGCGAGGTCGACGAGCGAGAGGCCGCCCGACTCCGTCCAGCGACCGAGGACGCCATCGCCCAGCCAGCCCAGCCATGTGGCATGCTCGTCGAGCTGGACGTCGCGCGCCAGATCCCAGAGCACCTGCTCGCCGGGGCCGTTCTCACTCGTGGGACGAGGCGTCACGATGGCCTGGTCACCACTCGCCGAATCCATCGGTCGCGACGTGCCCGCGTGCGACGAGCGTCGAGGCGGGCCCGGCAGAGTCGAGACGCCAACGCAGGAAGACCGGCAAGGAACGGTCGATGACGACGAGCTCGCCGCCGTCCTCCAGCACGACCGGGGTGACGACGCCGCCACGCCGCGTGCTGAAGGTGCGGCCCGTCGGCTCGCCGGTCGTGAGCGAGAACTCGTCGACATGGCCATTCCAGTCGCTCGCGTAGACCGCATCGCGCTCGACCGCGACGTCCAGCTCGGCGTAGCCGAAGGTCCGCTCGGACGGCCGATGCCAGGAGACGGCGCCCGATTCGAGATCGAATCGGGTGATGCCGTTGAATCCAGCCGAAACGAGTCCGCCGCGGCCGTCGAGGACCACGGCAGCCTCGGATGTCTCGGTCGGCACGTCGATTCGCTGAACGATCTCGAGTGCGTCGCGGTCGTAGATCGTGATCGCGTCGGGGCCGCCGACCGCGACCCTCCCATCGTCCACGATCGTCACGGAGTCGGTCACGCCGTCCATTCCTTCCGTTTCCTCCGGGTCCGATGATCCGGAGGACCGGACCACGCCGGTCGCCGATTCGACGGCGATCACGTCGCCGGTGACGGGGTTTGCGAGATACGCGACCGACCCATCCTCACCGAGGTCGATCTCGCCGCTGGTGCGCGAGTCGAGCAGCTGAGATCCGCCGAGCTTCGCACCCGTCGCGAGATCGAAGAAGTCGAGCTGGTTCGCACAGCACGATTCCGAATCGTCGTCGTCGCGCAGCACGCCGGTCTGCACGAGTGCGACGCGCCCGTCGCCGCTCACGTGAACGTCACGACCCAATTGGGTCTCATAGCTGGGAAGTGCGGAATCCGGGAGCGCGCGGATGACCTCGCCCGAGTCGGAGTCGATGACGACGAGGTCCGTCGTCCAGTCCGCTTCGCTGTCGGCGGAGCCCGGCTGGTCCCTCACGACGAGTGCGTGGCGAGTTCCGGGGATGATCGCCGAAGCCGAGATGTCGGCGTCGGGGATCGCCGTCGTGCCGATGAGACCGCCCGCGGCCGTCATCGTCCCCCAGAGCGCTGAACGCACCCGGGCGTCATCCGGCCATCGTCGGTAGGAATCGGCCGCCAGGAGCGCGGCGACGTCCGGATCGGTCGAGCGGAGCGCGAGCGAGGTCGACGTGATCGCCTCGATTCGGGCGTTCTCGGCGTTTCGCGCCGCCTCGTCGCCTCGCACGAGCGCAACCGACCCCGCGCTCGCGGCGGTGACGAACAGCACCGCGGCCCCGGCGAGAGCGGCACGCAAGCGCCGGTTCTGCTTCGCGTCGTGTTGCATGCGTTTCGTGAGATCGCGCAGCTCGGATGTCGCGAGCTCCGCCGACGCATCGATGAACGCGGTCTCGGTCTCGGTGAGATCCGGTCGGGTGGACTGCCGCCACTCGAGCACGGCCTGCAGGCGACCACCGCGGTACAGCTCGTCATCGGGACGCCCGTCGGCGTTCCAGGTCTCGGCCGCCGCCGAGAGCGCCGCGAACGTCCGCGCACCCTCCGCGTCCTCCTCGAGCCATGCGTGCAGGCGCGGCCACGCCGTCGCGAGCGATTCGTGAGAGACCGCCACCGAATCGGCCTCGGCGCTGACCAGGCGTGAACCGGCCAGCATCGCGAGCACCTCGTCTCGCGCGGCATCCGCTCGCAGCGGCTTCGCCGAGGGCCGCACCGTCGGACCGGGCTCCCGTCCGGTGCGAGCGCGACCAGGCGCAGCAGCACGGAACGGCAGAGCACGCGCTGCTCGGCGTCCATGGACTGGTACAGCCGGTCGGCGGACTGCGCGATCGCGCCCGAGATCCCGCCCGAGGCCTCGTATCCTGCGACGGTGAGCGTCGTGCCCTCGCGCCGCAGCCAGGTTTCGACGAGCGCGTGCGACATGTGGGGAAGTGCACCGGGCTCGCCCGCGGCATCCCGCAGGATCACCTCGATCAGGCCGGGCTCCAGGCGCAGCCCGGCGCGGCGGGCCGGCTGCTCGATGGCCTCCCTGAGCGCATCAGGCGCCATGGGTCCCACGAGGTGGACGCCCTCGGCGATGAGCGGCGCGAGCTCGGGGTGCGCCGCGCAATGGCCGAGGAAGTCGGACCTGACCACGACGATGACGCTCGTCCCGAACGCGACCGCGTCGGCGATCGCGCGCACGGTCGCGTCGACATCGCCGTGGTCGGCGTGGAAGATCTCCTCGAACTGGTCGATCACGACGACGTCGGATCTTCCGGTGGGCCCGACCGCATCGCGGACCTGCACGTCGAGTTCGCGCGCAGGCGTCAGGATCGCGACGCGATTCCCGCGCCGCTGCAGAGCCGGCACCACGCCCGCCCGCACGAGCGAAGACTTCCCGCTGCCGGATGCACCGGAGATCGCCAGGAACGGCGAGCGTGCCAGGCGGGCGAGCGCCGCGGCGATGTCGGCGTCGCGGCCGAAGAACTCCTCGGCGTCGGCGATGCCGAACGGCTGCAGTCCGCGGTAGGGGCACGTCGCGCTCGCCGCGCCCGGGGCGTCCGGCGGCGCGAGCGTGGGGTCGTGACGGAGGATCGCGAGTTCGAGCGACTCGAGCTCATCGCCGAGGTCGATGCCGAGCTCGTCGCCCAGGCGCTCCCGTGCCGCGCGGATGGCGCTCAGCGCGTCCGCCTGGCGACCGCTGCGGTACAGCGCGGTCGCGAGTAGCACCCAGCGGGACTCCCTGAGCGGCGCTTCGCGCACGAGGCGCTCCGCATCGGGCACGACGGCGCGGTGAGCACCCAGGCGAAGACGCTGGACGGTCCGCTCCTCGTCGATGTCCGATCGGACCTCGGCGAGCCGTTCGGCCTCCGCTGCCCCCGGCGGCCACGCGGCGAGGTCGGGGTACGGGCTGCCCCGCCAGAGCGCGAGGGCGCGATCGAATCCGTCGATCGCGCGGGCGGGGTCGCCGTCGAGCGCATGCTGCCGGGCCGACGCCACCAGCCGCTCGAAACGCACCGCGTCGATCGAGTCGGGGTCGAGCTCGAGCCCGTATCCGTTCGGTGCGGTACGGATGGCGCGCGGTCCGAGCGTCCGGCGGAGGCGCGTGATGGTCGCCTGCACCTGCTTCGGCCACGTGGTCGCCGGCTCCTCGGGCCACAGCGCGTCGGCGAGTTCGTCGCGCGAGACGACCGCGCCGGCACGGAGGACCAAGACCGAGAGGATGATGCGTTCCCTCGGGCTGATAGCCCCTTCATCGACTTCCGCGGGGCCGAGCACCCGGACGCCCATGCCCGAAGTCTTCGCCTTCGAGGGGGACGATGTCAATCAACGGGTCCAGACCCGTATACCGAACGTATACCGCTCGCGCGTCGAGGGTATACCGCTCGGAGAGACGCTGCGGACATGAACACTCACACCAACACCAGCACCCGCGCCGCCGCCGCACTCGCGGCCGCCGCGCTTCTCGCCTTCCTCGCCGGTTGCGCCGGCACGGCCACCGAGGCCGACACCTC
Organism: uncultured Actinomycetota bacterium; assembly: GCA_963836825.1. Classification (GTDB taxonomy): domain Bacteria; phylum Actinomycetota; class Actinomycetes; order Actinomycetales; family Microbacteriaceae; genus Agromyces. The sequence continues at coordinate 5,878 of CAWILI010000023.1, read as the reverse complement.
CCTGAAGCAGCGTTCGCTCAGCGACGTCACGGCTCCCCAGAACCTGCGGCAGGCCATCGAGGCGGATCGCCCTGCGGCGGCGGAGGTGCCGTCGTTGCCGGTCCCGAACCTGCGGCAGGCGATGGAGGCGGATCGTCCTGCGGCGGCGGATGTGCCGTCGTTGTCGGTCCCGAACCTGCGGCAGGCGATGGAGGCGGATCGGGGCCCGGATGCTGTCGGCACCGCTCCGTTCAACCTCCGGCAGCTCATGGAATCCGACCACTGACGTCTTGGAGTTCGGGCGGATCCGATTCAGCGCCCGTCGACCGGGCGCGAATGTCCGGAAGAGAGAAGGGAAACGAAATGAACGGAATCATGCGCAGGACGGCGTTGGTGGCAGCGGCTGCGCTCGCCGCCGGGGTGGCACTCGCGCCGATCGCGGCCAGCGGCGCGCCGCACGGATCTGACGGCGGATGGGGAGAGGCGTCGTCCGTCGCGAACATCAACGCGCCTGAGGGCGACGGCTGCCCGATCGAGTCACCGGACGGTCAGAGCCTGTTCATCGCCTCGATGCGGGACGGCCTCGACAATGACATCTGGGTCGCACCGCGCGTCGGCATCCCGGGCAGCTTCGGCACCCCCGTGCTCCTGCCCGAGCCGATCAACAGCGACGCCCAGGACTTCTGCCCGACGCCGCTCGACGACGGATCGCTGCTGTTCGTGTCGAGTCGCGCCGGCGTCGACGCCTACGGGACGAGCGCCTGCGGCGGCGGTGACATCTACCTCACCACGCCTGTGCGAGGCACCGACGCATGGACCGCGCCGCGCAACCTGGGCTGCGCGCCAGACGGTCCGAACACCGGCGACTGGGAGTATGGCCCGTCGCTCGTGACCACGGGCAGCACGACGTACCTGTTCTATTCCAGTGGCGGCAATATCAATGTGGCGGGGTCGGCGCAGCAGGACATCTACGCGAGCGCCGAGACCGGTCCCATGACCTTCGGACCCGGAGAGCCCGTCACCGAGCTCAACACTCCGGCGCACGACGTCATGCCGAACGTGAGCCGCGACGGCAAGGAGCTCGTGTTCGCGTCGACCCGACACGGCGGTCAGGGACTGTTCGACATCTACACTGCCACGCGCCACGGATCGGCCAATGGTGCGAGCGGCGGGTGGAGCGAACCGGCGGCGGTGTCCGCGGTCAACACCGTCGGGGGCGAGACCCGGCCGTCGCTGTCGGGGGATGGGCATCGGCTGTACTTCGGCCGTGCCGGCGACATCTTCGTCAGCACGCGCTGACCGGGCGCGACCGGCCTGTCGCGGCACTCGCCGCGGCGGGCCGGAGCTGCGCGCAAGCTCTTCGCGTGGAGCGCGTCGGGGTCGTTGCTCGTCGCCCCGAGCTCACCCGGCACACTGGTCGGCGTCGCCGCCCGTCCACGTCGTGATACCACACGCACGAACCAGCGTCGGCCGCTTCGTCGGCTCACTCGCTCGCTGAAGCCGCACGTGCTCTGCGGCTCGCCGAGTGCGGCGAGGTAGGTGCGCCACTCGTTCTCGGTGAGATCGCGACCGGCGATCCGGCAGGCGAACTCGAACTGGTGCTCGGGATCGATGTCCCACACCATGACGCCCTCGGGCAGTCGAAAGCGCCATCTCGAGGCCATCGGGGCGGATGACACCGTCGGGGATCGGGAGCGCCAGCTCGATGGTGGCTTCGGATCACAAAGACGCCCGGAGCGTCGGGCCGGTCGTCGGTCCGGAACGGCTCGCCGATCCGGATTCCCGTCGCCGTGTCGTACAGCAACGCGGTTCCATCGTCAGTCGTCACGAGCAGGGTCCGGGCGTCACGACTCAGCGACGGGCTGCTCGAGGCCACCCGCTGCGCCGGGGATCGACCCCACCCGAGCGAGCGGATCGGTCTCGTACCGACCCATGCGAGTGCCCTCCATGCCGAGGAGCTCGCCGTCCGCGAGCATGACGTGGGCTTCGATGTCAGCGGGCTCGTCGTAGAGAATGCGATGATCTTCGGGCGGAGAGTATCGCCAGCCGGATCGTCGACGTGTCCTCGGTCTCCCGCGGCGACCCAGAGGCCGAGTAGGTCATGGCGATCCGGTCACCCTCGGGTGCGACCGAGATCCAAAGCGGGTACCCGTCGACTCGCCACGGCTCGCCGACCACGTCACCGGTCAGCGGATCGAGCTCCTGGATGAGTCCGCCTCGAGCCGCATAGAGTCTCGTGCCGTCGGTCGAAGGCCAGAGCGTGTCGTCGCGCGGGTCGATCGTCATCTCCACCTCTTCTCCCGTGTCCGCCTCGATGATGCGGAACACCCCGTCCACTTCCGAACGCGCATACACCCGTCCGTCCGGTGCCCAGCCGACATCGCTCACCGCCTCGTCGAAGCGATACGTCACACCGCCCGTCGCCGTGTCCACCACGACGACACCCTCGAGGACACCGTCGATGATCCGTCCGATTTCGACACCCGAGGGTCGGGGGATCGACCTGGGGTGCCGTAGCGACGGACGAGCCCTCGTACGAGTACGGCCCCGCCAGCAAGTGGCCGGGAGCAACGAGCCGACGGCCGAGGCCGATCCCTTCAAGATGCCATCGGGAGATGATCGGCTCACCGCGACTGATGAACCGTGAGGGTAGCGCCGTCCGTGCTCACGTCGATCGTTCCGACGTCCCCGTACAGGGGCCCGATCTCCTCGGCGGGAATCGGCGCACCGTCGGCGAGATCGAAGACGCTGATCCGCCCGAATCTGCTTGCGCAGTACACGCGTTCCATCGACTCCGACATGGCGATCCAATTGCACTGGTCCGGTGAGCGGCGCTGAGGTCTGTCGACCAACGCACCCGCTGATTGTCAGGTTCGAAGGCGATCAGCCCGAAGTTTCCAGACGCGATCACGACTCCGGAATCGCCGACCGCTATGGCGGCGTGCGCCGACCGAGTGCGGCACTTCCATGCTCGCCGAGATCGTCGCTGACGCCGGATCGATCACGTCGACGCGGTCGTCGACGCCGTCCGACCAGGAGCCGGCCATGGCCGTCGAACGCGAGCGCGCGGCGACGGGTGGCTGCAGCGGTCAATGTCGATCGTGGCGCGCCAGGGGAGTCTTCTCATTGGCGATGCCGCGCATCTGCCCGTTCGACGGTCGACACGAGCGTCACGGCGCCATTGCGGAAACCGGCGACCGCGATGGTCGAGCCGTCGGCATTCACGGCGAGCGCACCCGTCCCGATGTCGATCCGGATCGGCCCCTCGATGCGCTCGGCGCGTTGGAGATCGAACACCACGAGGTCGGATTTCGTGGATGTTGCGGACGCGGGCCGGCTGTCAGACGCGTGTCAGCCGACCACAGCACGGCACCGACCCGGCCGTCGCCGCTCACCTCGACGAGCGGAGCGGGAGTGGCCGAGACCGGGATCGAACCCGAGGTCCAGTTCCCGGATCACATCTCCGGTGCCGGCATCCCGGATCCCGGCATTCCCGGCGGTCGTGACGACGAGGACGTCGTCCGTGCCCGGGATGAGGCTTCCGATACGCGTTCCCGCTCGACGCCAGGACGGCCGTGCCGAGGAATCCGCCCGCCCCTTGGAGCACGCTCATGAGCCCCGAGCGCGTGCGTGGGTCGTCGGGCCACCGTCGATACGCCTCGGCGGCGAGGAGGGCGGAGACGTCGCGCTCCGACGTCTGCAGCGCGAGCGATGTGGCGACGAGCGCCTCGATCGTGGCACTGTCCCGCTGCGCGTTCGCCTCTTGCGAGGACACCACCGCCACCGATCCGGCGCCGGCGAGCAGCACGATCAGGCCGGCCGCGACCCCGAGCAGCACCCTGAGCCGACGGTTCTGGCGGCGGTCCTGGCGCGCGCGGTCCTGGTGCTGCTCCTGCTCAGCCGTGGCGTGGGCGGCGGAGGCGTCGAGGAAAGCCCGCTCGACGTCGGTCAGGTCCCGAGGGGCCGCGTCGCGCCATTCGAGTGCTGCCTGCAGGCGCGTGCCCCGGAGCAGGTCGTCTTCGGGACGACCTGCGGCGCCCCACGCCTCCGCCGCCGCGGCCACCGCCGTGAGAATGCGCGTGCCCTCGGCGTCCTCCTCGAGCCACGCCTCGAGGCGCGGCCACGCCGTCGCGAGCGACTCGTGCGCCACCTCGATCGAGTCGGCCTCCGCGGTCACGAGCCTCGCTCGAGCCAGCATCGAGAGCACCTGCTCCCGCGAGGCATCCGCTCGGAGGGGCTTGGACGGCACCCTGCGGCGGACCGGGCTGCCGTCGGGCCCGAGGGCCACCAGTCGCAGGAGGAGCCAGCGGCACGTCACGCGCTGGTCGGGGTCCATCGACTGGTACAGGCGGTCGGCCGACTGGGCGATCGCGCCCGAGATCCCGCCGGAGGCCTCGTAGCCGGCGACCGTGAGCGTCGCGCCCTCCCGTCGGAGCCAGGTCTCGACGAGCGCGTGCGAGAGGTGGGGGAGCGCGCCGGCCTCGCCCGCGGCATCCCGGAGGATGATCTCGACCAGCCCCGGCTCGAGGCGCAGGCCGGCGCGCCGGGCGGGCTCCTCGATGGCCTCGCGCAGCGCGGCGGGCGCCATCGGGCCGACGAGATGCACGCCCTCGGCGACGAGCGGCGCCAGGTCGGGGTGCGCGGCGCAGTCACCGAGGTAGTCGGCGCGCACGACGAGGACGACGGTCGCGCCCGTCACCGTCGCCTCGGCGATCGCGCGGGCGGCCGCGTCGACGTCGGCCTCGCCGGCGTGGAACACCTCCTCGAACTGGTCCACGATCACGACGTCGGCTCGCCCCGACCACACGGCCTCGCGGATCCGCGCGTCGAGGTCGTGCTCCGGCGTGAGGATCACGACGCGGTCGCCGCGGCGTTGCAGGGCGGGAACCACGCCGGCGCGCACGAGCGAGGACTTGCCGCTGCCCGAGGCGCCCGACACGGCGAGGAAGCGCGACCTGCCGAGTCGGGCCAGCGCGGCCTCGATATCGGCATCACGTCCGAAGAAGTCGTCCTCGTTCTCCACGCCGAACGGCTGCAGCCCGCGATAGGGGCAGGCGGCGCTCGTGACTCGCGGGCGCGTCGCCCAGGTCGAGGGCGTCGTCGTGGCGGAGGATGCGCAGCTCGAGCTCCGCCAGCTCGGCGCCCGGCTCCGCGCCGAGCTCGTCGGCGAGTCGCTCGCGGGCCGCGCGGATGGCCGCGAGCGCGTCGGCCTGGCGGCCGCCGCGGTACAGCGCCGTGGCGAGCAGCACCCATCGTCGCTCCCGCAGCGGCGCCACGCGCACCAGTCGTTCCGCGTCGGCGACGAATGCCGCATCCTCGCCGAGCCTGAGGTGCGCGTCGACCCGCGCCTCCTCGAGCTCCATACGCACCTCGTCGAGGCGCTCCGCCTCGACGACGGCAGGCGTCCACGACGCGAGGTCGGCGTAAGGCGTGCCGCGCCAGAGCTCCAGCGCGCGTTCGACGGCATCGAGCGCGCGTGCAGGATCATCGTCGAGGTGACGGCGGGCGGATGCCGCGAGCCGTTCGAAGCGCTCGACGTCGACGGTTTCGGGGTCGATGCGCAGGGTGTACGCGCCCGGAGACGTGGCGATCGCGTTGCGTCCGATCGCGGCCCGCACCCGGCCGATCGACGCCTGCAGCTGCTTCTGCCAGGTGCCGGGCGGCTCGTCGCCCCAGAGTGCCTCGGCGAGTTCGTCGGTCGTGACCGGTCGGTCCGCGCGAAGCACCAGCGCCGAGAGCACTGAACGCTCTCTCGGGCTGAGCGTCACCCCCTCGAGAGTGAGCGGGCCGAACACCACCACGCTCATGCTCCGCATTGTTCGCCGTTCCGAGCCCCACGTCAATGACTCGCGCATACCGCGCATACCGACTGCATACCTTCGTCGGTCGCTCGCATACC
>CAWILI010000022.1:0-12754 GCA_963836825.1 uncultured Actinomycetota bacterium | reverse complement strand
TCGCTCCGCCGTGGCGCGGGCGGCGGAGGCGTCGAGGAAAGCCCGCTCGACGTCGGTCAGGTCCCGCGGCGCCGCGTCGCGCCATTCGATGGCTGACTGCAGGCGCGCGCCGCGGAGCAGGTCGTCCTCGGGACGACCTGCGGCGCCCCACGCCTCCGCGGCCGCGGCCACCGCCGTGAGGATGCGCGTGCCCTCGGCGTCCTCCTCGAGCCACGCCTCGAGGCGCGGCCACGCCGTCGCGAGCGACTCGTGCGCCACCTCGATCGAGTCGGCCTCCGCGGTCACGAGCCTCGCTCGGGCCAGCATCGAGAGCACCTGCTCCCGCGAGGCATCCGCTCGGAGGGGTTTCGAGGGCACCCTGCGGCGGACCGGGCTGCCGTCGGGCCCGAGCGCCACCAGTCGCAGGAGGAGCCAGCGGCACGTCACGCGCTGGTCGGGGTCCATCGACTGGTAGAGGCGGTCGGCCGACTGGGCGATCGCGCCCGAGATCCCGCCGGAGGCCTCGTAGCCGGCGACCGTGAGCGTCGCACCCTCCCGTCGGAGCCAGGTCTCGACGAGCGCGTGCGAGAGATGGGGGAGTGCGCCGGCCTCGCCCGCGGCATCCCGGAGGATGATCTCGACGAGCCCCGGCTCGAGGCGCAGGCCGGCGCGCCGGGCGGGCTCCTCGATGGCCTCGCGCAGCGCGGCGGGCGCCATCGGGCCGACGAGATGCACGCCCTCGGCGACGAGGGGCGCCAGATCGGGGTGCGCGGCGCAGTCACCGAGGTAGTCGGCGCGCACGACGAGGATGACGGTCGCGCCCGTCACCGTCGCCTCGGCGATCGCGCGGGCGGCCGCGTCGACGTCGGCCTCGCCGGCGTGGAACACCTCCTCGAACTGGTCCACGATCACGACGTCGGCTCGCCCCGACCACACGGCCTCGCGGATCCGCGCGTCGAGGTCGTGCTCCGGCGTGAGGATCACGACGCGGTCGCCGCGGCGTTGCAGGGCGGGAACCACGCCGGCGCGCACGAGCGAGGACTTGCCGCTGCCCGAGGCGCCCGACACGGCGAGGAAGCGCGACGTGCCGAGTCGGGCCAGCGCGGCCTCGATATCGGCATCACGTCCGAAGAAGTCGTCCTCGTCCTCCACGCCGAACGGCTGCAGCCCGCGATAGGGGCAGGCGGCGCTCGTACTCGCGGGCGCGTCGCCGAGGTCGAGGGCGTCGTCGTGGCGGAGGATTTGCAGCTCGAGCTCCGCCAGCTCGGCGCCCGGCTCCGCGCCGAGCTCGTCGGCGAGTCGCTCGCGGGCCGCGCGGATGGCCGCGAGCGCGTCGGCCTGGCGGCCACCGCGGTACAGGGCGGTGGCGAGCAGCACCCATCGTCGCTCCCGCAGCGGCGCCACGCGCACCAGTCGTTCCGCATCGGCGACGAATGCCGCATCCTCGCCGAGCCTGAGGTGCGCGTCGACCCGCGCCTCCTCGAGCTCCATACGCACCTCGTCGAGGCGCTCCGCCTCGACGACGGCAGGCGTCCACGACGCCAGGTCGGCGTATGGCGTGCCGCGCCAGAGCTCCAGCGCGCGTTCGACGGCATCGAGCGCGCGTGCAGGATCATCGTCGAGGTGACGGCGGGCGGATGCCGCGAGCCGTTCGAAGCGCTCGACGTCGACGGTTTCGGGGTCGATGCGCAGGGTGTACGCGCCCGGAGACGTGGCGATCGCGTTGCGTCCGATCGCGGCCCGCACCCGGCCGATCGACGCCTGCAGCTGCTTCTGCCAGGTGCCGGGCGGCTCGTCGCCCCAGAGTGCGTCGGCGAGTTCGTCGGTCGTGACCGGTCGGTCCGCGCGAAGCACCAGCGCCGAGAGCACTGAACGCTCTCTCGGGCTGAGCGTCACCCCCTCGAGAGTGAGCGGGCCGAACACCACCACGCTCATGCTCCGCATTGTTCGCCGTTCCGCGCCCCCCGTCAATGACTCGCGCATACCGCGCATACCGACTGCATACCTTCGGCGGTCGCTTGCATACCCGTCGCGCAGGAGCATGAACACTGCGATCACCGTGCGCGAATGAGCAGAAGGATTCTTGACCGACCCCCTTGTCTGGTCGTTCGGCTTGTGATCCCATTTCCTTCCATGAGCGAACTCTCACACCACCACAGCCAGCCCACCCCACGCTGGTGTTCCTGCGCCGTGCCCGACGAAGAGGTCGAGCACGCGACATCCGGATTCAGCCGACGCAACGTACTGATCGGCGCGTCTGCCGCGACCGCCCTCGCCGCGGCCGGCTGGTCGGCCGCTCCGGCGACGGCGGCGACCGAGCGGCACGTCGGCGAAGATCACGATCATGGGCACGTCCGACCTGCACGCGAACGTCGTCAACTGGGACTACTACAAGGACGCGACCTACAGCGACAGCGCGGGCAATGCCGTCGGCCTCGCGCGCGTGGCGAGCCTCGTGAAGCAGATCCGCGCCGACCGCGGCCGCGAGCACACCCTGCTGTTCGACGCCGGCGACACCATCCAGGGCACGCCGCTCGGGTTCTACTACGCGACCGTCGAGCCGGTCACCGAGTCGGGCGCGACTGCACCCGATGGCTGCGCAGATGAACGCCCTCGAGTACGACGCCGTCGCCCTCGGCAACCACGAGTTCAACTACGGCCTCGACTTCCTCGACAACTGGATCTCGCAGATGGACGCCCCGGTGCTCGCCGCGAACGCCGTGCACGCGGGCACGAAGGTTCCCCGGTACACGCCGTACACGATCACGTCGCATGAAGGTCGCGAAGGGGCACCCGCCCGTCAAGGTCGGCGTGCTCGGGCCTCACGAATCCCGGGCGTCGTCATCTGGGACAAGGCCAACGTGTCGGGCAAGGTCGAGGTGCTCGACCTCGTCGAGACCGCCAAGCGCTGGGTTCCGGTGATGAAGGCCGAGGGCGCCCACATCATCGTCGTGAGCGCGCACTCGGGCGAGAGCGGCACTTCGTCGTACGGGCCCGACCTGCCGATCGAGAACGCGGCGAAGCTCGTCGCCGAGCAGGTGCCCGGCGTCGACGTGATCCTCTTCGGGCACGCGCACGCCGAGATCCCCGAGCGCCTCGTCACGAACCTCGTGACCGGTGCCGAGGTCATCATGAGCGAGCCCAAGAACTGGGGCCAGCGTCTCAGCGTGTTCGACCTCGACCTCGAGTTCGCGCGCGGCAAGTGGTCGCGTCGCGCAGAGCACAGGGCGCTACCTGCTCAACACGAACACCGTCGTCGACGACCCCGCGTTCGTCGCCCTCGTGCGCGACCAGCACGACGCGGTCGTCGAGTACATGAACTCGCAGGTCGCGACCTCGACCGAGGAGATGCTCGGCCGCCGAGTCGTGCTGGAAGGACACCGCGATCCTCGACTACGTCAACGAGGTGCAGACCGCGACCGTCGCCGCAGCCATCGCCGGTACCGCCGAGGCATCCCTGCCGATCGTCTCGATCGCCGCGCCGTTCAACCGGGCCGCGAGCTTCCCGGCAGGGGCAGGTGACGATCAAGGACGTCGCCGGGCTCTACATCTACGACAACACGCTCATGGCGTCGATCCTCACGGGAGCGCAGATCAAGGCGTACCTCGAGTTCTCGGCGGAGTACTTCAAGGTCGTCGCGCCCGACGCCCCGGTCGATCCCGGCCGCATGGACGAACGCCGCGACCCCGACGCCGCTCGCCGTTCACCCCCGACTACAACTACGACCAGTTCTCGGGCGTCGAGTACACGATCGACATCTCGAAGCCGGTCGGGCAGCGCATCTCGCCGCTCATCGTACGACGGTGCGCCGGTCGCCGACGGCCAGCAGTTCGTCGTCGCGGTCAACAACTACCGGCAGTCGGGCGGTGGCGGGTTCCCGCACATCGCGACGGCGCCGGTGGTCTACAACGCCCAGGTCGCGATCCGCGAGGCGATCGTCGCCTACGCGTCGGCGGAGGGCACGATCGATCCGGCGACCTTCCACGTCGAGAACTGGCGCCTGGTCAGGAACGGCGTGCCGGTGTTCTGATCGGTCGATCCGTCATGCGAACGGCCCGCCCCGGATGCCCCGGGGCGGGCCGTTCGCATCGACGCGATCGGGTTGCCGCAGACCGCGAGATCGCGCGACGTGATCGGGTGCCGGCGCGCTGCCGGTAGCGTGTCGGGAATGGTCGCTGCCCCACTCTCCGTCGAGATCGCCGTTCAGGATGTCGCGGGCGCGCGCATCGCGCTCGAAGCCGGCGCCACCCGGGTCGAACTGTGCCAGGCGCTCGGGCTCGGCGGCCTCACGCCTTCGGCCGGCCTCATCGAGGCGACGGTCGCCGCCGTCGCCTGGACCGGAGCTGTCGGGTTCGTGCACGTGCTCGTGCGGCCGCGCGGCGGCGGATTCGTGTACGAGGCCGACGAACTCGACACGATCGCGCGCGACATCCGCACCGCGATCGCGCTCGGCGCCGACGGCGTCGTCGTCGGTGCGCTGACCCAGGCCGGCGAGCTCGACCTCGACGCGATCGCACGATTCATCGATGCCGCCGGCGACGCCGACGTCACGGTGCACCGCGCGGTGGACGCATCGGCCCGCCCGGTCGATGCCGTCGCCTCGCTCGCGGAGCTCGGCGTGCGCCGCGTGCTCACCTCGGGCGGAGCCGCCGACTGCCGCGCCGGGCTGGCGACGCTGCAGTCGATGGTCGCGGCCTCCGGCGCCCTCGAGATCATGGCCGGCGGCGGCGTGCGCATCGCCGACATCGCCGACCTCGCCGCAGCAGGCGTCGACGCGGTGCACCTCTCGGCACGCGGCACGACGACGCGCGGTGGGGCGAGCGGACCCGGTGGGGGAGTCTCGGGATTCGACGTGACCGACCCCGGCCTCGTGCGCGCCGCGGTCGCCGCCGCCCGGCTCAGCCGCTGATCCGCCAGGGGCCATCACGCGAATACCGTTCACATACCGGTCGAACCGCGACTGCATACCACTGAGGCGGATCGTCGTGCACATGAACACGACGAAGAACACCCGCTCAGCCGGCGTCGCCGCCGCGATCCTTCTCGGTTCCGTCCTCGCACTGACGCCGGTCACCGCGCACGCGAGCCAGACCGGCACCGCGGCGACGATGATGCCGACCGGCCCGGACATCGCGCTCTCGGCGACCGACAACCTTCGGCAGTTGATGGAGGCAGACCGTGCGCAGGAACCGTCGCCCAGATCGGCGGATAAGACGCTGCGGCAGTTGATGGAGGAAGACCGTGCGCCCGAGCTCGTGTCTCCTCCAGCGGATAAGACGCTGCGGCAGTTGATGGAGGAAGAGTGCGCCGAGCTCGTGCTCCTCAGCGGATAAGACGCTGCGGCAGTTGATGGAGGAAGACAGTGCGCCCGAGCTCGTGTCCCCGACTGCGGACAAGACGCTGCGGCAGCTGATGGAGGAGGACCGCCGGTAACGGACGTCGGGTCGCGGCACCTCCGACTGGCTAGTCTGGTCGCATGACCCGTGACCCCGACGACGAGGCGCTGAGCTGGGGCGGAGACGACGACCCCACACTCGCGCCGGGCTGGAAGACCGTCGGACGGCCGGTGCCCCTCGCGGGCGTGCCCGATGAAGCGACGGATGCCGCGACCGGGGCGGTCGACGGTGAGGCCGAGGCCGCGACATCCGACAGCGAAGCCGACGGCCCCGCGCAGACCGGCTCGGTCGAACTCGTCGTGCTGGGCGTGCTCGGCGGCATCTACCTGCTGTACACGATCGGCTGGCTCATCACCGCGCTGCGCACGACGGCACCCGGCCTCGGTGTCGTCGACGACGCGATGTACTCGCTCGGGCTGTGGCTCGCGGTGCTCGCGCCCGCGCTCTGGCTCGGGCTGTCGTTCTGGCTCGCGGGCAGCCGGCGATCCCGGTTGCTGTGGCTCATCGGCGGCGCCATCCTGCTCGTTCCCGTGCCGTTCGTGCTGGGGGTGACCGCATGAGCGCCGAGACCGCCGCGGTCGTGCCACCGGCCGCGCAACCACGCACCCCGCTCTGGCTCGATGTCGCGCTCGCGGTGCTGTTCGGGCTGTTCTTCGCCTACGACGTGTGGGAGGTCGTGGGGTCGATCGTGCAGCTCACCGGCCTCGGGCTCGCGTTCTCGGCCATCGGCTGGGTGCTGCTCGTCGTCGCCCTGGTCGCGCCGGTCGCGTCGTTCGTCGGTGCGTTCGCGCTCGGGCGCCGACGCGGCGTGGTCGCGAAGGCGGCGCTCTACCTCGCAGGCCTCGCCGTCTCGGCGGCGCTGTTCCTGACGCTGACCGTGCTGCTCGGAGTCTCCGGCGGCATCGTCGTCCCCTGACGTCACGAAGTCGGCTCCCGGCCGGGGTCTCCCGTAAAGTGGTGCCGGTATCGGCGCCGCCAAAGGCGGGGGCGCTTCGTCGGCGCGTGAGACGCGCATCATCCCGAAGGAACCGTACGTGTCAAAGCCGGTCGTGCTGATCGCCGAAGAACTCTCGCCCGCCACCGTCGACGCCCTCGGGCCCGACTTCGAGATCCGCAACGTCGACGGCACCGACCGCACCGCGCTGCTCGCCGCACTCTCCGATGCGAACGCGATCCTCGTGCGCTCGGCGACCAAGGTCGATGCCGAGGCGATCGCGGCGGCTCCGAAGCTGCAGGTCATCGCGCGCGCCGGCGTCGGGCTCGACAACGTCGACATCAAGGCCGCGACCACTGCGGGCGTCATGGTCGTGAACGCGCCCACCTCGAACATCATCTCGGCCGCCGAGCTCACCGTCGGGCACATCCTGAGCCTCGCCCGGCACATCCCCGCCGCGCACGCCGCGCTCGCCCAGGGCGAGTGGAAGCGGTCGCACTACACGGGCACCGAGCTCTACGAGAAGACCATCGGCATCATCGGCCTCGGCCGCATCGGCGCGCTCATCGCCGCGCGCCTGCAGGCGTTCGGCACCGAGATCATCGCCTATGACCCCTACATCACCGCGGCGCGGGCGCAGCAGCTCGGCGTGCAGACCGTGAGCCTCGACGAACTGCTCGAGCGCAGCGACTTCATCACGATCCACATGCCGAAGACCCCCGAGACGACCGGCATGATCAGCACCGAGCAGCTCGCGAAGATGAAGCCCACCGCGTTCATCGTCAACGTCGCGCGCGGCGGCCTCATCGACGAAGACGCCCTGCACGACGCGCTCGTCGCGAAGCGCATCGGCGGCGCCGGCCTCGACGTGTTCGTCGCCGAGCCGCCGCGCGAGTCGCCGCTGCTCGCACTGCCGAACGTCATCGTCACGCCGCACCTCGGCGCCTCCACCGACGAGGCGCAGGAGAAGGCGGGCGTCTCGGTCGCGAAGTCGGTGCGTCTCGCCCTCGCGGGCGAGCTCGTCCCCGACGCGGTCAACGTCGCCGGCGGGGTCATCGACCCCTATGTGCGTCCGGGCATCCCGCTCGTCGAGAAGCTCGGGCAGTTGTTCGCGGCGCTCGCGCACGGCCGGCTCACGAGCATCGACATCGAGGTGCGCGGCGAGCTCGCCGACTACGACGTGAGCGTGCTGAAGCTCGCCGCGCTCAAGGGACTGTTCACGAACATCGTGAGCGAGACGGTGTCGTACGTGAACGCACCGTTGCTCGCCGAGCAGCGCGGCATCGAGGTGCGCCTCATCACCTCACCCGACTCGCCCGAGTACCGCAACGTCATCACGCTGACGGGCGCGCTCGCCGAGGGCACGCAGGTCTCGGTCGCGGGCACGCTCACCGGCCCGAAGCAGATCGAGAAGCTCGTCGGGGTGAACGGCTTCGAGATCGAGGTGCCGATCGCGACGACGCACATCATCATGGAGTACACCGACCGCCCGGGCATCGTCGCCGTCTACGGCCAGGAGTTCGGCGACGCCGGCATCAACATCGCCGGCATGCAGATCGCGCGCCGCGAGGCCGGCGGCTCGGCGCTCAGCGTGCTGACCGTCGACTCGCCCGTTCCGACCGACGTGCTCGACCGCGTGCGCGACGCGATCGACGCCGACCTCTTCGTCGAGGTCGACATCACCGAGTAGCGAGACCCATCGAGGTTCCGGATGCCTCGGCGCGACGCTCCCCGCAGCGTTCGCGTCGAGGCATCCGTCGTCGTCAGCGTGATTCGCGGGCGATGCGCTCGAGCAGCGCGACGAGCGCGTCCATCTCGGGGCGGCCGATCTCGTCGCCGGCGTCGTCGGCGCCGGCGTCGACCTCGGCGCGCAGTGCCGAGTGGTAGTAGAGCCCGTCGCCGATGAGCGTGATCGCGAGGGCCAGCGACGGGTCGTCGACGTGCCGGCCGATCTCGGTGAGCCAGCGCGACCGCACTGCGCCGATCGCCTCGGCGGCCTGGTGGTCGCCGCCCTGGGCGAGCCGCACCGTGGCGACGAAGCTGCGGTCGAGCGCCGACTCCAGTTCGACCGACGAGCGGACGAAGTACGAGATCGCGCCGTCGGGAGCGGAGTGGATGAGGTCGACGTCCTCGTCGACCAGCCGATGCAGCCGCTCCACGAGGCCGGCGATGAGCGCGTGCCGTGAGCCGAAGTGGTAGAGCAGGCCGCCCTTCGAGACGCCGGCGGCCTTCGCCGTGGCGTCGAGCGTCGCGGCGCGCTCGCCCTCGGCGATGATGATGCGCTCGAAGGCGTCGAGCACCGCCTCGCGGGCGGCTGGGGGGCGGCTCATGACCCCATTCTGGCCGGTGCCGGTTTCATGTCTGTTACTATACCAACCAGACGGTACAGTAACCCGCATGATGAACGAGTAGACGATGACCGACTTCACGGCGACGCAGCACGCCCACCCAGCAGATCCTCCGATCGCACCCGCACCCGCACCCGCGCGCGCGCACCTCGCCGAGCCTGGCTCGCCCTGGCGGTGCTGATGCTGCCGACCCTGCTCGTCTCGGTCGACAACACCGTGCTGAGCTTCGCGCTTGCCCGCGATCTCGCGAGACCTGGCGCCGACGGCGGCACAGCAGCTCTGGATCATCGACGCCTATCCGCTCGTGCTCGCCGGACTGCTCGTCGGAATGGGCAGTGCCGGCGACCGCTACGGCCGTCGCCGCATGCTGCTGGTCGGATCGATCGGCTTCACCGTGCTCTCGGTCGCCGCGGCGTTCGCGCCGACCGCCGAGGCGTTGATCGCGGCCCGCGCTGCGCTCGGCTTCTTCGGCGCGATGCTGATGCCGTCGACGCTCTCGCTGCTGCGCACGGTCTTCACCGACCGTGAGCAGCGACGACTCGCGATCGCGATCTGGGCATCGGGATTCGCGGCGGGCGCCGCACTCGGCCCGATCGTCGGCGGAGTCCTCCTCGAGCACTTCCACTGGGGTTCGGTGTTCCTCCTCGCCGTGCCCGTGCTCGTGCCGATGCTGATCCTCGTGCCGCTGCTCATCCCCGAGAGCCGCGACCCCGCGCCCGGTCGGGTCGACCTCGTCAGCACGCTGCTCTCGCTCGCGGCGATGGGCCCGGTCGTCTACGGCATCAAGTCGCTCGCGACCGAGGGGTTCACCGCTGTCGGTGCCGCCATGATCGTGCTCGGCCTCGCCGCCGGCGCGTGGTTCGTGCACCGCCAGCTGCGCAGCAGCTCGCCGATGCTCGACATACGGCTGTTCCGCCAGGGCTCGTTCGGCGGCGCGGTGCTCATCAACCTGTTCAGCGTCATCGCGCTCGTCGGCTTCCTCTTCTTCGTGTCGCAGCACCTGCAGCTGATCGCCGGACTCACGCCCGTCGCGGCGGGCATGGCGCTGCTGCCCGGCCTCGTCGCGATGATCGTCGCGGGGTTGGTGGTCGTCCCGATCGCCCGGCGCGTGCGACCCCGGGTGCTCGTGCCCGTTGCGCTCGGGCTCTCGGCCGCCGGCTACGCGCTCATCGCGTTCACCGCCAACGCGGATTCGATCGCGCCGGTCGTCATCGCGTTCGTCCTGCTCGGCGTCGGCATCGGCGCGGCCGAGACCGTCTCGAACGAGCTCATCCTGTCGAGCGCGCCCGCCGGCGAAGGCGGGTGCCGCATCAGCGGTCTCCGAGACGGCGTACGAGCTCGGCGCCGTGCTCGGAACCGCCGCGCTCGGATCGATCCTCGCGGCGCACTATCGCGCCGCGATCGAACTGCCCGCCGCGCTGACGGCCGCCCAGGCCGAGACGGCGCGCGAGACGCTCGCGGGCGCTGTCAGCGTGGCCGAGCAGCTTCCCGCTTCGATCGCCGACCAGCTCGCGACATCCGCTGCCCTCGCCTTCGACGAGGGGGTCGTCGTGACCTCGCTGATCGGTGTCGCGCTCATGGCCGCCGCAGCGATCATCGGTGCGGTCACGCTGCGCAACCCGAATGCCGCGCGCGAGCGTCGCGCGGGGAGTGAGCGCGCCCGTCAGAGGGCGGTGGGGTCCTCGGGCGTCGACCGCTCGTTGCGGGTGACCTGGTCGCCCGTCGACGGGTCGACGGTCGTGTGCGAGGTCGCCACCGTGCGACGGCGGCGTGCGAGCATGACGATGCCGAAGATGACCACCACGACGCCGGCGCCCATGAGGATGTAGCCGACCAATTGAAGGTTGATCCAGTCGACGGTGATGTTGAGCGCGAAGGTGAGGATCGCACCGATGACGAAGAGCACGATTCCGAGTCCGATACTCATATACGTCCTACTTTCTCTCGGCGACCTCGCGGCCGCGTTTCGATGAGGCGGATGCCTCGTCCTGAGGCCGAGTGTATCGAGCCGGCCGTGCCGGGTGGACAGTACGCTGGAGGGGTTGACATTCGAAGGAGCATTCATGGGTGAAGCAGTCAGGCTCGCGGTGATTCCCGGCGACGGGATCGGTCCAGAGGTCGTCGACGAGGCACTCAGGGTGCTCGCCGCGGTCTCCGACGGCACCGATCTCACCTTCGAGCAGACTCGCTTCTCACTCGGTGCCCAGCGCTACCTCGACACCGGTGACGTGCTCACCGACGACGACCTCGACGCGATCAAGGGGCACGACGCCATCCTGCTCGGCGCCGTCGGCGGCGTGCCGGGCGACCCGCGCCTCGCGGGCGCCAACATCGAGCGCGGGCTGCTGCTCAGGCTGCGCTTCGAACTCGACCACTACGTCAACCTGCGGCCGTCGGTACTGTATCCCGGCGTTGCGAGCCCGCTCGCGAATCCCGGCGAGGTCGACTTCGTCGTCGTACGCGAGGGAACCGAGGGGCCCTATGTCGGCAACGGCGGCGCGATCCGCGCGGGCACGCCCCACGAAGTCGCCAACGAGGTCTCGGTCAACACCGGCTACGGGGTCGAGCGAGTCGTGCGATACGCCTTCGCCGCGGCATCCGCTCGCCCGCGCAAGCGGCTCACCCTCGTGCACAAGACCAACGTGCTCGTGTTCGCCGGCTCGCTCTGGAAGCGCACCGTCGACGCAGTCGGCGCCGAGTACCCCGATGTGACGGTCGATTACCTGCACGTCGACGCCGCGACGATCTTCCTCGTCACCGATCCTGCTAGATTCGACGTCATCGTCACAGACAACCTCTTCGGCGACATCCTCACCGACCTGGCCGGCGCGATCAGCGGCGGCATCGGCCTCGCAGCCTCGGGCAACATCAACCCCGACGGCCGATTCCCCAGCATGTTCGAGCCCGTACACGGCTCAGCTCCCGACATCGCCGGCAAGGGCATCGCCGATCCCACCGCCGCGATCCTCTCGATCGCGCTCCTGCTCGACCACCTCGGCCGGGCAGGCGCCGCGACGAAGGTCCGCGAGGCGGTCACCGCCGATGTCGCCCACCGCGGCGACGCGAAACGATCGACCTCCGAGGTCGGCGACGCGATCGTCGCCCGAGTCGGCGCACTCGACTGATCCAGCGCACGAAGGAAGCACACCATGACGATCAACCTCCCGCTCCAGGCTCCATCGGCCGCAGGCCTCATCTGGCAGGTCACCCGCAACGAGCAGGCGAAGACGCCTGCCGAACGCGACGCGATGCTCGCCGACCCGGGCTTCGGCAACCACTTCACCGACCACATGGTCGACGTCTGCTGGAGTGAGAAGGGCGGCTGGCACCGTCCGCGCGTCTCGCCCTACGGCCCGATCGCGCTCGAGCCGTCGGCCGCCGTGCTGCACTACGCGCAAGAGATCTTCGAGGGCATGAAGGCCTACCGTCACGCCGACGGGTCGATCTGGACCTTCCGGCCCTACGAGAACGCCGCGCGCATGCAGCGTTCGGCGGCGCGGCTCGCCCTGCCCGAACTGCCGAGCGAGATCTTCATCGAGTCGCTCAAGCAGCTCATCGCGGTCGACGCCGACTGGGTGCCCAGCGCGCCCGAGACCAGCCTGTACCTGCGCCCGTTCATGTTCGCGAAAGAGGCGTTCCTCGGCGTGCGCCCCGCGAAGAAGGTCGCGTACTACGTCATCGCGAGCCCCGCCGGCGCCTACTTCCATGGCGGCGTGCAGCCGGTGTCGATCTGGCTGTCGACGAAGTACGCGCGAGCGGGCAAGGGCGGCACGGGCGCGGCGAAGACCGGCGGCAACTACGCGTCGAGCCTGCTGCCGCAGGCCGAGGCCGCCGAGCACGGCTGCCAGCAGGTGCTGTTCCTCGACGAGGGCAACGTACCTCGAAGAGCTCGGCGGCATGAACGTCGTGCTGGTGTACAAGAACGGCACGCTCGTCACTCCCGAGTCCGACTCGATCCTCGAGGGAATCACGCGCGATTCGGTGCTGCAGCTCGCGAAGGACCGCGGCCACGCGGTCGAGAGCCGCAGGGTCACCATCGACGAGTGGCGCGAAGGAGCGGCATCCGGCGACATCGTCGGCGCGTTCGCGTGCGGCA
>CAWILI010000021.1:0-12813 GCA_963836825.1 uncultured Actinomycetota bacterium | reverse complement strand
GCCGCATGCACGGCGCTTGCCTCCTGGCTTCGTTAGCGCTAACATTGAAGGGTTGTTAGCGCTAACGAAGATCTTCGCGACGAAGGAGTCACCGAATGCCCGAGGGCCTGCAGACCCAGCCCGACGCGCGGACGGCGATCCTCGACGGACGCACGTCGCTCGGCATCGAACTCGGCTCGACGCGCATCAAGGCGTGCCTCGTCGGCGAGGATCCGACCGTCGTGCTCGCCGTCGGCAGCCACGAGTGGGAGAACCGGTTCGTCGACCGCGTCTGGACCTACTCGCTCGAGGACGTCTGGTCGGGACTGCAGGCGGCGTACGCCGATCTCGTCGCCGACGTGCGACGCCGCTACGACGTGCAGCCGACGACGTTCGGTGCGATCGGCGTCTCGGCGATGATGCACGGCTACCTCGCGTTCGACGCGAACGACGAACTGCTCGTGCCGTTCCGCACGTGGCGCAACACGTCGACGGGGCCGGCCGCCGCCGAGCTCAGCGAGCAGTTCGGCCTCAACATCCCGCTGCGGTGGTCGATCGCCCACCTGCACCAGGCGATCCTCGACGAGGAGCCGCACGTCCCGCGAGATCCACTTCGTCACCACGCTCGCCGGTTACGTGCACTGGCGGCTCACGGGTCGCAGGGTGCTGGGCGTCGGTGACGCGTCGGGCATGTTCCCGATCGACTCCGCGACGAACGACTACGACGCACGGCTGCTCGCGACGTTCGATCGGCTCGTGGCCGACCGCGCGCCGGGACTGCACGTCGCCGACCTGCTCCCCGAGGTGCTGCCGGCCGGACGACAGGCCGGGGAGCTGACCGCCGAGGGCGCCGCGCTGCTCGACCCGTCGGGCACGCTTCGGCCAGGCGTCGCCGCTGTGCCCGCCCGAAGGCGACGCCGGCACCGGCATGGTCGCCACCTGCTCGGTCGCGCCGCGCACCGGCAACGTCAGCGCCGGCACGAGCATCTTCGCGATGGTCGTGCTGGAGCGTCCGCTCGCGCACGCCCACCACGAACTCGACCTGGTCACGACCCCGGCGGGCGATCCCGTGGCGATGGTGCACTGCAACAACGGCGCGAGCGAGCTCGCCGCGTGGGTCGGGCGTGTTCACCGAGTTCGCCGCCGCCGCGGGCACGCCCGGTCGACGCGGATGCCGCGTTCGAGGTGCTCTTCCGCGAGGCCCTCGACGGCGAGGCCGACGCGGGCGGGCTGCTCGCGTACAACCATCTCGCGGGGGAGCCGATCGCGGGGCTGACCGAGGGCCGGCCCATGGTCGTGCGCACGCCCGACAGCCGGCTCACCCTCGCGAACTTCATGCGCGCGCAGCTGTACGGCGTCTACGGCACGCTGGCGCTCGGCATGCGGGTGCTCGCCGGCGAAGGCGTCGAACTCGACCGGATGTTCGCCCACGGCGGCATCTTCCGCACCGCCGGCGTCGCCCAGCGCTTCCTGGCCGGCGCACTCGACGCGCCCGTCGCCGTCGGCGAGACCGCGTCGGAGGGCGGCGCCTGGGGCATCGCGGTGCTGGCGTCCTACCTGTCCGTCCGCCGACGAGACTCGATCTCGGCACGTACCTGAGCGAGCGCGTCTTCGCGAGCGCCGTGTTCGACACCGTCGACCCCGACCCCGACGACGTCGCCGGCTTCTCGGCATACCTCGACCGCTACCGCGCCGGCCTCGCCGCCGAGGCCGCCGCCGTCGACGCGCTCTGACCGAGCGCCACCCGATTCACCGAACCTCACCGAACCCCGACACGAACACCGCCGAACCGCACCAGGAGACACGCATGACCCGCACCCCGCTCACCACCTCGCTCGACGAGTACGAGGTCTGGTTCCTCACCGGCAGCCAGGGCCTCTACGGCGAAGACACCCTTCGCCAGGTCGCCGAACAGTCGCGCGTCATCGCCGAGACGCTCGACGGGTCATCCGATGTGCCGGTTCGCCTCGTGTGGAAGCCGGTGCTCACCGACTCGGCCGCGATCAAGCGGCTCGCGCTCGAGGCGAACGCCGACGACCGCGTGATCGGCGTGACCGCGTGGATGCACACGTTCAGCCCCGCGAAGATGTGGATCGCCGGACTCGACGCGCTGCAGAAGCCGCTCGCGCACCTGCACACGCAGGCGAACGTCGAGCTGCCGTGGGGCGAGATCGACTTCGACTTCATGAACCTCAACCAGGCCGCGCACGGCGACCGCGAGTTCGGGTACATCCAGACGCGGCTCGGGGTGCCGCGCAAGACGATCGTCGGCCACGCCTCCGACCCGCGCGTGCAGGCCGAGCTCGGCACCTGGCAGCGCGCAGCGGCCGGCCTCGCGGCATCGCGCAACCTGAAGCTCGCCCGGTTCGGCGACAACATGCGCTACGTCGCGGTGACCGAGGGCGACAAGACCGAGGCCGAGCTGCGGTTCGGCGTGCAGGTGAACACGTGGGGCGTGAACGAGCTCGCCGAGGCGGTGGCACGCGACGGCCGAGGCCGACATCGACATCCTCGTCGCCGAGTACGAGGAGCAGTACGACGTCGTGCCCGAGCTGCGCCGCGGCGGCGACCGCCACCAGTCGCTGCGCGACGGCGCGGCGATCGAGCTCGGCCTGCGCTCGTTCCTCGAGGAGGGCGGCTTCGGCGCGTTCACCACGTCGTTCGAAGACCTCGGCGCGCTGAAGCAGCTGCCCGGCCTCGCCGTGCAGCGGCTCATGGCCGACGGCTACGGCTTCGGCGCCGAGGGCGACTGGAAGACCGCCGTGCTCGTGCGCGTCGCGAACGTCATGGGTGCCGGCCTGCCCGGCGGCGCGAGCCTCATGGAGGACTACACCTACGACCTCACCCCCGGCGACGAGCTCATCCTCGGCGCGCACATGCTCGAGGTGTCGCCGTCGCTCACGACGTCGCGCCCGTCGCTCGAGGTGCACCCGCTCGGCATCGGCGGCAAGGACGACCCGGTGCGCCTCGTCTTCACGGCCGACCCCGGCCCCGCGGTCGTGGTCGCGCTGAGCGACATGCGCGACCGGTTCCGCCTCACCGCCAACGTGGTCGAGAACGTCGAGCCGCGGCATCCGCTGCCCAACCTGCCCGTCGGACGCGCCGTGTGGAAGCCGGCGCCCGACTTCCAGACGAGCGTCGGCCGCGGCTGGCTCACCGCGGGCGCCGCGCACCACACGGTGATGTCGACCGCCGTGGGCGTCGAGGTGTTCCGCGACTTCGCCGAGATGGCGAAGACCGAGCTGCTCGTCATCGACGAGCAGACGACGCTGCCCGATTTCCAGCGCGAAGTACGCTGGAACCAGGCCTACTTCCGACTGGCGCAGGGCCTCTGATCGGAGGACGGGTGAGCGGGCAGGCAGATGAGCCGGTCGAGGCGGATGTCCCGGCCGAGCCCGCCGGCGTGCCGACCATGTTCGACGTGGCGCGGCGAGCCGGCGTCTCGCACCAGACGGTGTCGCGCGTGCTCAACGGGCTCACCGGCGTCGCGGCATCGACGAAGGTGCGGGTCGAGCAGGCGATCGCCGAGCTGAACTACACGCCGTCGCCGGCTGCTCGCGCGATGGCGAAACGACGGTCGGGATCGATCGGGCTCATCCTCGCCGGGCGGCCCGACTACGGGCCATCCGGCGCCGCGCTCGGATTCAACGAGGCCGCGCGCGACTCGGGGTACACGGTGAGCCAGGTGAGCATGCGCTCGCTCGACGCCGATTCCCTCACGCAGGCGGTGCACGGGCTCGTGCTGCAGCGGGTCGAGGCGATCGTGCTCATCTCGGGCGAGCGCGACGGGGTGGCGGTCGTGTCGGGCATCGACGCGGGCGTGCCGCTCGTCGCGGTCGCGTCGGAACCTGCGCCGGGGCCGGGACCGGGCCGGGCACGGGCGGCCGGGCTGCACCGCGTGGCGATCGACCAGTACGCCGGCGCCCGGCTCGCGACCGAGCACCTCATCGCGCTCGGGCACCGCGTCATCCGCCATGTCACGGGCCCGGCCGACTCGATGGACGCCGCCGAACGCCGTCGCGGCTGGACCGACGCCATGACCGAGCACGGGCTCGAGGTGCGCGAGCCGATCGCCGGCGACTGGCTCGCGTCGTCGGGTGACGCCGCCGGGCGCGCGCTCGTCGCCGACCGCGAGGCGACCGCCGTGTTCGTGGCGAACGACCAGATGGCGCTCGGCGTGCTGCACGCCTGTCATGCGGCGGGTGTGCGGGTGCCCGACGACCTCAGCATCATCGGCTTCGACGACATTCCCGAAGCGGCATACTTCACGCCGGCGCTGACCACCATGCGGCAGGACTTCGACGCCCTCGGCCGCGACGTGCTGGCGACGGTGCTCGATGCGCTGCGCGACGAGGCCGCAGCGCCCGACCGCACGTCTCGGCTGCCCGAGCTCATCGTGCGCTCGAGCACGGCCGCGCCTCGGGGCTGAGGGCGGGGCATCCGCTCGTCGCCGACCCGATCGCGAAGCGGACAGGAACTGGCCGCATGCTTGGCGAGACTGGTCGCAGGCGATTCGATGAGACGGATTGCCCGACACCCTACGAGGAGCGAAACATGGACTGGAAGATCGAACTCATCCACGTGCCCGTCACCGACGTCGACCGCGCCAAGGAGTTCTACGTCGAGAAGCTCGGCTTCAACGCCGACCACGATCGCACCGTGTACGAGGGGCTGCGTTTCGTGCAGCTCACGCCGCCCGGGTCGGCGTGCTCGATCGCGATCGGCGAAGGGCTCGGCAGTGCGGTCGAGCCCGGAACGCTCGACGTGATCCAGGTGGTGATCCCCGACGCCGACGCCGTGCTGGCCGAGCTTCGCGCCAAGGGAGTCGAGGCCGAGGGCGTCGACGAGCAGGAGTGGGGCCGCTTCGTCACCCTGAAGGATCCCGACGGCAACCGCTGGACCCTGCAGGAGCTCCCCGACTACTCGGCGGACGCAGGCGCCTGACGCGCGACGGGCCGGCCTCGGGGGACTGGGCGGCGCGGGCGGCGCGGTGGAAGGATGGAGCGCATGGCATTGCACATCACCGGAGACCCCGCCGCCGACGAGCTGCTCAGCACCGACGCGTTCGCCCTGCTCACCGGCATGCTGCTCGATCAGCAGGTCGCCATGGAGACCGCGTTCGCCGGCCCCCTCAAGATCCAGCAGCGCCTCGGCGCGATCGATCCCGAGACCGTCGCCGGCGACGACCCCGAGCACTTCGCCGAGTTGTTCAAGCAGACTCCGGCCGTGCACCGGTTCCCGGGCTCGATGGCGGGGCGGGTGCAGGCGCTCGCGCAGGCGGTCGTCGACGACTGGGGCGGCGACGCGGCCGCGATCTGGCAGCAGGGCGATCCCGACGGGGCCGAGGTGCTGAAGCGGCTCAAGGCCCTTCCCGGGTTCGGCGAGCAGAAGGCGAAGATCTTCCTGGCACTGCTCGGCAAGCAGCTGGGCATCGAGGCGCAGGGCTGGCGTGAGGCATCCGGATCGTACGGAGAAGACGGCAGCCACCGCTCGGTCGCCGACATCGTCGACCCCGAGTCGCTCGCCAAGGTGCGCGCCACGAAGCAGGCGGCGAAGGCCGCAGCCAAGACCGCGAAGTAGCGGCGACGGCGCGCCGGCGCCGGCAGCGGTAGTCCCGCCACGCGCGCCGGACCGCGGCCACGAATGCAGGAACATCCGCGCGAAACGCCGTCGCGGGTGGGGCGACGCGCCGACGTGCTCGCGATTCTTCCTGCATTCCGCTGCGCCCCGGGCGAGTGAGCGCCGCACGGCCCGCGCCAGTATGAGCGCTCACATCCATCGTGCTCGACCAGAGGCATCCCCCATTCGGGGCGGATCCGCATCAATTTCGATTTGCCACTTGTGAGCGCTCACAAGTGAGCGCTAACATCCTGATTGCGGTCAGAACGAACTGACGGCCCGGCGCACCAGGAACGCAGCACGTCACCCTCCGCCGGCATCCATGAACAAGGAGGTTCACGCTGATGAAGAAGCTCATCGGACTCGCCGCGGCCGGAGCCATGCTGCTCGCACTCGCCGGATGCGCGAGCGACGGCGGTGGCGGCGACGCCGCAGCCGAGGGCCCCGTGCCCATCGAGGAACTCGTCGTCGGGTTCGCCCAGGTCGGCGCGGAGTCGGGCTGGCGCACCGCCAACACCAAGGACATCCAGGCGGCCTTCGAAGAGGCGGGCATCGAGCTCAAGTTCTCCGACGCGCAGCAGAAGCAGGAGAACCAGATCAAGGCGATCCGCTCCTACATCCAGCAGGGCGTCGACTACATCGCCTTCTCGCCCGTCGTCGAGACCGGCTGGGACGCGGTGCTCAACGAGGCCAAGGCCGCCGGCATCCCCGTGGTGCTCACCGACCGCGCCGTCGACAGCGAAGACACCTCGCTGTACGTCTCGTTCCTCGGCTCCGACTTCATCGAGGAGGGCAAGAAGGCCGGCCTCTGGGTGCTCGACGAGTACAAGGACGCGACCGAGACGGTCAACATCGTGCAGCTCGAGGGCACGACGGGCGCCGCACCGGCGATCGACCGGGCCGAGGGCTTCGCCGACGTGATCCGCCAGAACGAGAACCTGAAGGTCGTGGCGAGCCAGACCGGCGACTTCACCCGTGCCGGCGGCAAGCAGGTCATGGAGGCGCTGCTGCAGTCGAACCCCGACATCGACCTCGTCTACGCCCACAACGACGACATGGGCCTCGGCGCGATCGAGGCGATCGAAGCGGCCGGCCTCGTGCCGGGCGAAGACATCAAGATCGTCACGGTCGACGCGGTCAAGGACGGCATGCAGGCGCTCGCCGACGGCAAGATCAACTTCATCGTGGAGTGCTCGCCGCTGCTCGGCAAGCAGCTCGTCGACATCATCAAGACCCTGAACGACGGCGGCACGGTGGAGGAGCGCATCATCACCGAGGAGACCACCTTCAACCAGGAGCAGGCCATCGAGGCACTGCCCGACCGCCAGTACTGAGACTGAACGGGCGGATGCCGCGGCATCCGCCCGTTCGGATCGGCGGGTGTGCGGATCCATGCCGCACACCCGCCGTGCCCTACTCTCGACCCACGGCATCGCACCGAGCAGATGCCTCCACAAACCTCGATGGAGAGACTCGTGAACCAGGCATCCGCCGCCGCGCCGGTCATCGAGATGCGCGACATCTCGATCACCTTCCCCGGCGTGAAAGCGCTCGACGGCGTCGACTTCCGCATGTTCCCCGGCGAGGTGCACTCGCTCATGGGCGAGAACGGTGCGGGCAAGTCGACGCTCATCAAGGCGCTCACCGGCGTCTACGGCATCGACACCGGCACCATCACGCTCGCCGGTGAGCAGGTGTCGTTCAGCGGCCCGGCCCAGGCGCAGGAATCGGGCATCTCGACCGTGTACCAAGAGGTCAACCTGCTGCCGAACCTGTCGGTGGCCGAGAACATCATGCTCGGCCGCGAGCCGCGCCGATTCGGATCGATCGACTGGCGGGCCATGCGCCGCCGCTCCGCCGACCTGCTCGCGGGCCTCAACCTCGACCTCGACCCCGGATCACTGCTCGGCGACCACTCGCTCGCCGTGCAGCAGCTCGTGGCGATCGCCCGCGCCATCGACGTGCAGGCGAAGGTGCTCATCCTCGACGAGCCCACCTCGAGCCTCGACGCCGACGAGGTCGCCGAGCTCTTCCGCGTCATCCGCTCGCTCAAGGAGCAGGGCGTCGCGATCCTCTTCGTCTCGCACTTCCTCGACCAGGTCTACGAGATCTGCGACCGCCTCACCGTGCTGCGCAACGGCAAGCTCGTGGGGGAGTACCTCGTCGAAGAGCTGCTGCGCATCGACCTCGTGCAGAAGATGATCGGCAAGGAGCTCACCGTGCTCGACGACCTCGAGCAGCGGGCCCGCTCGGTCGTCGTCGACGAATCCGACGACGCGCTCTTCGTGAACGCGTCGAAGCTCGGGCGCCGCGGCGCGATCCATCCGGCCGACCTGCCGATCGCCGCGGGCGAGGTCGTGGGCCTCGCCGGGCTGCTCGGCTCGGGCCGCACCGAGTTCGCGCGCCTGCTCGGCGGCATCGACCGCGCCGACACCGGAAAGCTCACGATCCGCGGCAAGGCGACGAGGCTGCGCACGCCGCGGCAGGCCATCTCGCACCGCATCGCGTTCTCGTCCGAGAACCGCCGCGACGAGGGCGTCGTCGGCGACCTCACCGTGCGCGACAACATCGCGCTGGCGCTGCAGGCCGACCGCGGCTGGTTCCGGCCCATCCCGAAGAAGCGCCAGGACGAGCTGACCCAGTCGTACATCCAGGCGCTCAACATCCGTCCCGGCAATCCCGACGCGCTCGTGCGCAACCTCTCGGGCGGCAACCAGCAGAAGGTGCTGCTCGCACGGTGGCTCGCGATCGCGCCCCGGCTCCTCATCCTCGACGAGCCGACGCGCGGCATCGACATCGGCGCCAAGGCCGAGATCCAGAAGCTCGTCTTCAACCTCGCCGAGAACGGCATGAGCGTGCTCTTCATCTCGGCCGAGCTCGAGGAGGTGCTGCGCCTCAGCCACCGCATCGTCGTGCTGCGCGACCGCCGCGTCGTCGCCGACCTCGAGAACGACGGGCTCACCGTCGACTCACTGCTCGCGCTCATCGCCGAGGGCTCGAACGACGACGATCCGGATGCCGCGGGCCCCGCTCCGGTCGCCGCCCTCGCCGTTGCCGATCCCGGCGACCCCGCCGCACCCGACTCCCACCCGACCACCACCGATTCCACAGGAGGCATCCGATGAGCGCCCTGCTCGCCCGGCTCATCGCCAGCCGCATCTTCTGGCCGATCGTGATGCTGATCGTGCTCTTCGCGATCAACCTCATCGCGTTCCCCGGCTTCTTCACCGTCTCGGTGCGCGACGGGCACCTGTTCGGCAGCCTGATCGACATCCTGCGCAACGGTGCCCCGACGCTGATCATCGCGGTCGGCATGACGCTCGTCATCGCGACCCGCGGCATCGACCTCTCGGTCGGCGCGGTCGCCGCGATCTCGGGAGCCGTCGCCTGCTCGATCATCCTCGGCTCGCCCGAGCCCGGCAACCCGGCGACGGTCGCGGTGGCCGTCACGGTCGCCCTCGTCATCTCGCTCGTGCTCGGCATGTGGAACGGATTCCTCGTGGCGGTGCTCGGCATCCAGCCGATCATCGCGACGCTCATCCTGATGACGGCGGGCCGCGGCGTCGCGATGCTCATCACCGAGGGCCAGATCCTCACCGTCAACAGCCCGCCGTTCAAGGCGCTCGGCTCGGGCTTCTGGCTCGGCATCCCGATCGCGGTCATCATCGCCGCCGTCGTGTTCGGCGCCGCAGCGCTCATCACGCGGCGCACGGCGCTCGGCATGTTCATCGAATCGGTCGGCATCAACCCCGAGGCCAGTCGCCAGGCCGGCGTGCGGGCGAGGGGACTGCTCTTCGTCGTGTACACCTTCTCGGCGTTCTGCGCGGCGATCGCCGGACTCATCCTCACCGCGAACACGGCCGCGGCCGACGCCAACAACACCGGCCTCTTCATCGAGCTCGATGCGATCCTCGCGGTCGTCATCGGCGGCACCTCGCTCGCCGGCGGGCGGTACTCGCTCGTCGGAACGCTCGTCGGAGCCCTGGTCATCCAGACGCTCGTCACGACGGTGTACACGGTCGGCATCCCGCCGATCGCGACGATGGTGTTCAAGGCCGCGGTCGTGACGATCGTCTGCCTGCTGCAATCGCCCACCACGGCCGAGGCGCTGAGCGGGTTCCGACGACGATTGGCCGTTCGATCGGGCAAGGGGGCGGTGGCATCATGACCAAGCTCCTCGACGCCCCCGAACGTCCCGAGCGCCGCGTGCGCACCGGTGGCCCCGCAGGCCCGACGGGCTCGGGCCAGCGCACGAGTCTCATGCGCAGCATCCGGAACCTGCTCACCAGCCCGAAGTACGGCCCGGTCACGGTGACCGCCGTGCTCTTCGTCGCCATCTTCATCATCGGCGGCGTGCGCTACCGCGGCTTCTTCTCGGGCCAGGTGTTCCTCAACCTGCTCGTCGACAACGCGTACCTCATCGTGCTCGCCGTCGGCATGACGTTCGTGATCCTCACGGGCGGCATCGACCTCTCGGTGGGTGCGGTCGTCGCGCTCAGCGGCATGATCGCGGCGAGCCTGCTGCAGACGGGCTGGTCGCCCGCCGTGGTGATCCCGATCATCCTCGTGCTCACGAGCGTGCTCGGCCTGCTGGTCGGCCTCATGATCCACATCTTCAAGGTGCAACCGTTCATCGCCACCCTGGCGGCGATGTTCCTCGCCCGAGGGCTCTGCTACGTGATCAGCCAGAGCTCGATCTCGATCAACAACGAGACGTTCGTGCAGCTCGCCGTCACCCGCATCCCGCTCGGCGGCAACCTCTCGATCACGCCGAGCGTCATCATCGCCGTGGTCGTCGTGGCGATCGCCGTGTGGGTGCTGCACGCCACCCGCTTCGGTCGCACGGTCTACGCGATCGGCGGCGGCGAGCAGAGCGGCCTGCTCATGGGCCTGCCGGTGGCGCGCACGAAGGTGCTCGTGTACGTGATCAGCGGGTTCTGCTCGGGTCTCGCGGGCGTGCTGTTCACCTTCTACACGCTGTCGGGCTACCCGCTCACGGCGATCGGCACCGAGCTCGACGCGATCGCCGCGGTGGTCATCGGCGGCACGCTGCTCACCGGCGGGTACGGCTTCGTGCTCGGCTCGGTGCTGGGCGTGCTGGTGCTCGGCGTGATCCAGACGATCATCACGTTCGAGGGCACGCTGTCGTCGTGGTGGACGAAGATCTTCATCGGTGCGCTGCTGCTGGTCTTCATCATCCTGCAGAAGGTCCTGACCGCAAGGCGGCGCTGAGCCGTGGCGGCGGCGGAACCGACCGGCTCCGGGCAGGATAATCGACGTAACGAGCGCGCCCCAGGGCGCGGGGCAGGAGCGCAGCAGCGAGTGGCCGACCACGACGACAAGGCGCGCGTTGCGACGATCTTCGATGTCGCGCGGCTCGCCGGCGTGTCGCACCAGACCGTGTCTCGGGTGCTCAACGACCTGCCCAACGTGCGACCGGCGACCCGCGCCCGGGTCGAGCAGGCGATCAAGCAGCTGCGCTACGTGCCGTCGCCCGCGGCGCGCGCCCTCGTCACCCGGCGCACGCGCACCCTCGGGCTCATCGTCACGGGCGCGCCCGACTACGGTCCGTCGAGCACCGCGCTGCACTTCAACGAGGCGGCGCGCGATGCGCGGTACTCGGTCATCACCGCGAGCATGCTCGAGAGCGACGCGCCGAGCCTGCGCTCCGCGGCCGAACTGCTCGTGCGGCAGAACGTCGAGGCGATCGTGCTCATCGCGGCGCAACGCGAGGCGCTCGACGCGCTCGACGGCGTCGAGCTCGGCGTGCCGATCATCGCGGTCGCCTCAGAAGACCGCGGCGGCATGCACCGGGTCTGGCTCGACCAGTACGCCGGTGCGCGCCTCGCGGTCGAGCACCTCATCGAGCTCGGGCACCGCGAGATCCGGCACATCAGCGGGCCGACCCACGCCATGGACGCGGCCGAACGGGTGCGCGGCTGGTCGGCCGTCCTCGGTGAGCACGGGCTTGCGGCGCGCGAGGTCGCGGTCGGCGACTGGTCGCCGGGCAGCGGATACGTGCACGGACGCACCCTCGCGCAAGACACCGAGATGACCGCCGTCTTCGTGTCGAACGACCAGATGGCGCTCGGGGTCATGCACGCGCTCGCCGAGGCGGGGCTGCAGGTGCCCGCCGACGTGAGCGTCGTCGGGTTCGACGACATCCCCGAGGCCGCGTTCTTCGCGCCGCCGCTCACGACCGTGCGTCAGGACTTCGACGCGCTCGGCCGTGACGCGATGGCCGGAGTGCTCGCCGTGCTCGGCGACGACGATCGGCTGATGCCGCCGCCGACGGTGCCCGAGCTCGTCGTACGGGTGAGCACGTCGGCGCCGAGCCGGTCGCGGGTCTCGGTCACCTCCTGAGGCGCGGCGCGGCGTGCGCTGCGGCGCCGCAGCGACGGCACGGCCGGATTCAGCCGACCAGGAACTCCGCGATGGCGAGGGCCATCGAGTGCGGCTCGAACGCGTGATTCGCCCCGGGAACCACGCGTGACTGCGCGTTCGGCATCGATGCGACGACGGATGCCGCTGCCGAGGTCATGATCGGCATGCGTCTGCTCGCCCACCATCACGAGGGTCGGCGCGCTGATGCCGCGCCAGAGCTCGGCGCGCGGGGCCGACTGCGTCCACGCGAGCGACTCGGCGTCGGCCTCGAGGCTCGGCGCGACCTCGAGCATCGTCGGCCAGGCCGGGCTCTGCTTGGCGCCCTCGAGCACCTCGGGCGGCATGTCGGCCATGTACACCTCGAGGGTGCCGGCGCGGTCGCCGGCCGCGATGCGCTCGCGCAGCTCCGAGAGGAACACCGCGCCCTCGCTGCCGCCCTCGGGGTCGAGCGGCACCTCGAACAGCGCGAGCTTCGACACGGGCAGGCCGGCCGCTGCGGCCGCGAGCGCGATCGACGCGCCCGACGAGAAGCCGAACAGCGCGACGGCGTCGTCGGTGCCGTCGAGCACGACGTCGGTGAGCGCGCGCAGGTCGTCGATGGTCTGCGCGAGCGTGATCGGCGCCTCGGCGGGGCTCTCGCCGCGACCGCGCCGATCGAAGTTGACGACGTCGAAGCCGTGGCCCGCGAGCAGCTGCCGCCATCTCGACGGTCGTCGGGTCGAATGCGCGGAACTGCATGGCGGCGGCGATGAGGATCACCGGCGGCCCCGATCCCTGGCGGTCGTAGGCGATGCGCGTGCCGTCGGCGGATGTCACGTACTCGGTCATCGG
>CAWILI010000020.1:0-181308 GCA_963836825.1 uncultured Actinomycetota bacterium | reverse complement strand
CGCTGCGGCCACCCGGTCGACGAGCGTCTCTCGGGGGCCCGCGCACGCTTCGTCCCAGATCAGTGCGGAGATGCCGTCGAGCACGACGATCGGCCCGTCGGGAAGGGTCGCCACGTACAGCTTGTCTTCATGATCGACGATGCCGACGGTGTCGCCCGGGCGGTAGCCGTTCATCGACGCATCGCCTTCCGACCTAGCGCTCGTGCCGCCTCGCGGACCGCCCTCAGGGGACGGCGTATGAACTCGAGCACGATGTCGCGCCGCCTCGGGGTTCGGCCCAGGCGGTGCGCGAGGTGGTCGACGTTCACGAGCGGCGCGCGCGCGGCGACCCGCAGCGCCCGCCCAGACGCCGGGCGCCGCCATGATGCGCGCCCACCACTCCTCGGTTCGGCTGCCGCCCTCGGAGGCGACCTTCCACAGCCGGTAGTCGCGCGCGTCGCGTGCCGCTCGAGGTCCCCGTAGCGGCGGCGAACGCGACCTCGGCGTGCAGGCGGCCCACGAGTCGTTCGATCTCGCGGCGCTGCTCGTCGCTCGCCTTGCGCCAGGCCGCCGACACGTCAGGTCTCGCCTGGCGGGGCGCGCGCGCCGCGTTGAGGAGGAGGAGCACCGCCTGTGCGGTCACGCCGGGCACGAGGCATCCGACGGCCGCGATCTCGATCTCGTGCCGGTCGGACCAGAACACTCGAACGCGCGCTCGGGCTCGAGCCGGATGCCGGGGAAGAAGCGATGGAGGTCGATGTAACCCCACGCGTCGTGGATGTAGGTCTGCGCGTGGCCGAACGGGGAACCGTACTCGAAGGTGCTGTAGAGGCGCCATCCGTGCTGCCGCATCGCCCGGTCGAGCGCAGGCACGTGCTCGGGGCGCACGAGCACGTCGACGTCACTGCCCGCGTAGTTGCCGGGCCGGAGCGACGGGTCGACCGCTGCCCCCTTGATGTGGAGGATGTCGACCCCGATCTGCTGGGCCAGGTGCTGCACCGCGGCATGCCCGAATCGCAGGCGCACCGGAAGCGGCACGCTGACCTGGGATTCGCTCACGCCTGCTGCACCACCTCTTCGATCACCCTACTGAGTCGGGCCAGATGCGCGTCGCGTCGGAATCCGTGTCCCCATTCCCGGCACGCGGCCGCATCGAGCTCGCGGGCGCGACGGATCGCGATCGCCAGGTCTTCGGGCGTCGCGGACGCCGCGTGGAAGCCGTTCATCCCCGATCGCACGGTCTCGAGGTAGCCGCCCGCGGCGACGGTCGCCGCCGGGGTTCCCTCGAGAGCCGCCTCGAGCACGGAGAGGCCGAAATCCTCTCGCCCTGCGCCGACGATGACGGATGCCTCGCGGTACAGCCAGCACAGTTCGGCATCGGTCACGCGACCCATCCCGTATACGCCCTCATCGGGCGCGTCGAGCCGGTCTGAACCGGAACCGACGATGACGATGGGCATCCGCGCCGCCTGCGCCGCGGTGACGGCGAGCGTCACGTTCTTGTAGCCGCGATTCCGGGCGACGACGACGACGAACTCGTCGGGCAGTTCGCGGGCGGGCCGTCGCGCTTCGGTGGCGACGGGCTCCACCGGCGGGTGCACGACGATCGAGTCGAGGCCGTAGACCGCGCGCATCCGATCGCGGGTCACCTCCGAGTTCGACACGATCGCATGCGCGCGCTCCATCGCGTCGTGGTCGCCCCTGCGCAGCAGCGGTGTGCTCACCGCGAGCCCCGCACGACGGATAGGGCTGAGCCGCATCCGGTAGTCGTCGGCCGCGTGGAGCCACCGGGCCGGACTGTGCACGTAGACGACGTGAGGGATCTCGAACCGGAACCGGTGGGCCCACCCGCTGCTCGAGACGAGGGCGACATCGCCGCCTGACACCGTGGTACGCGCCGCGATCGAGGGCAGCATCGGCAGCATCCGCTCGACCTGCGTTGCGAGCCTGCGCGGGATCGTCGCCCGAACGTCGAGCTGCCGGAACTCATCGAAGGTCGCCGCGGCCCGATAGGCGAGCGTCACCACGGTGTGAGACCGGAACCCCGTGGCCCATTCGGCCACGACGCGCTCAGCACCACCCACCTGCACGAGGTAATCGTGGGCGAGGACGACTTCGGGCACGGCTTCCCCTCTCGCGGTGTCGTGTCTGCGGCATCATATCCGCCCCATGCCGTCCCAACGCACCCTCCTGACATAGTTGACGCATGCAGCGAACCGAATGGGATGTCATCATCGTGGGCGGCGGCAGCGCGGGCCTCAGCGCCGCGCTGATGCTCGGCCGCTCGCGTCGCCGCGTTCTCGTCGTCGACGGGGGCGAGCCGCGCAACCGCTACTCCGCTCACATGCACGGCGTGCTGGGCCATGACCACTCCTCGCCACTCGACCTCCTCGCCGCCGGACGCGCCGAGCTCACGCGCTACGACGACGTCGCCGTCGAGTCCGGCACGGTCGTCTCGGCGAGCCTGCTCGACACCGACGCCATCGGCTTCGAGGTCGTGCTCGAGTCCGGCGAACGGCACACCGCACGGCGGCTCCTCGTGGCCACGGGACTGCGCGACGAGCTTCCCGACATCCCCGGCCTCACTGAGCAGTGGGGCCGCAATGCCGCGCTGTGCCCCTACTGCGACGGATGGGAGGTGCGCGACCGACGCATCGCCGTCATCGCCACTGACGCGGCGAACACCCACCAGGCGCAGCTGATGCGGCAGCTCTCGCCGCAGGTCACGTTCTACTCCCAGGGAGTGAACCTCCCCGACGCGGCGCGCGCCGAGCTCGAGGCACGTGGCATCGCGATCGAGTCGCGAACGGTCGTGGAGGTCATGGGCGACGAGGCCGGCGGCCTCCGCGGCATCCGCCTCGATGACGGAACCGAGCACGAGGCCGACTCGATCTTCGTCGCCCCGATCGCCGTGCCGAACGACCGCCTGCTCCGCGAGCTCCGCGCGCGCGCCATGCGCCAGAACGGTGCCGACTGGGTGCTCGTCGACGCGTCGGGTCGCACGAACGTTCGCGGGCTGTGGGCCGCAGGCAATATCGCGACCGCCAAGTCGTCGGTTCCCGTCGCGATGGCAGCCGGGAACCTCGCGGGAAGCGACATCAACGCGGACCTCGTCGAGGAGGACATCCGCGAGGCGGTCGCCGCGCGGCAGCGGGCCGACGGCTGAC
This sequence comes from uncultured Actinomycetota bacterium, assembly GCA_963836825.1. Classification (GTDB taxonomy): domain Bacteria; phylum Actinomycetota; class Actinomycetes; order Actinomycetales; family Microbacteriaceae; genus Agromyces. The sequence goes on along the minus strand of CAWILI010000020.1, from coordinate 178,162 downwards.
ACCGGGGCAACGAAGACCTCGTGATCAGGATGTCGCGAGACACGGAACCCGATATCTCGTAGGCTCTCGTTCGATACGCGGAGGTACGCATCCGCGGATCCCGGCCGATGACGTCGCTCGGGCAACCACGGCTCGAACAGAGCCCGCTCTGAACCTTCGACTGAAGTGGGGCACATCACGAGATGTACGCGAATGAACCGCTCGTTCTCGAACTGACGGCACTGCTCAGGGCGCACGGTGTCAGGAACATCGTCATCTCACCGGGCAGCCGGCACTACGCCTTCACGCGGACGTTCGAGAACGACCCGTACTTCAATCTCCATTCGGTGGTCGATGAGCGGTCGGCGGCGTTCTTCGCCTTGGGCCTCATCCAGGCGACGGGCGAGCCGGCCGCGACGATCTGCACGTCGGGCACCGCCGCGCTCAATTACGGTTCGGCGATCGCCGAGGCCGCGTCCCAGAAGCTCCCTCTCGTGGCGATCACGACTGACCGGCTTCCTGAATACCTCGGTCAGATGGAAGACCAGATGATCGATCAGCCCGGGCTCTTCGACCGGTTCGTTCGATTCACCGGAGACCTCCGTCCCATCGCGAATGAGCGCGACCGGTGGTACTGCAATCGGGTCATCAACGAGGCACTCATCTCAGTCCGTGAGGGTGGCGGCGGTCCCGTCCACCTGAACATCCCGATCGAGTCCCACAGCGGTGTGCAGTTCACTGTGCCGAGCCTTCCTGACGTCCGAGTGATCGCCCGCCATCGTCCCGAGTCACGGTGAACCCGACTGGGTCGCGCTCGCGGAACGCCTGCAGCGCAAGCGCGTGCTCCTCGTGTGGGGGCAGGGGCCGCGCCCGAGCGAGCGCGCCCTCGCCGCGCTCGGCGCGTTCTCCGAATCGTTCGACGCCGCCGTCATCGCCGACCATCTCGCCAATCTGCCCCGCGACGGTCGCGTCGACAACCCGATGGCGTTCCTGCGCGCCGCCGCCGCGCGGCGCGGCGATCTCAAACCCGACGTCGTGATCACGTTCGGGGGCAACATCGTGTTCAAGGACGAGTTCAAGGGATTCCTGAATCGGGCGACTCACGAACACTGGCGTGTCGATCCCGATGGCGCGATCACCGATCCCTTCCGAACGCTCACCGACGTCATCCAGTGCCGACCCGAGCACTTTCTCGAACGCATGGCCGCGACACGCACCGCTCCGCCGGCCCGCGCGACGTACGCGCAGCAGCATGCTCAACGCCGTGGACTCGATACCGGCACCGCCTTCCGAACCTGGCGAACTGGCAGTGATCGGCGGTCTCATGGCGGCGCTTCCCGCTGGCAGCTCGCTCCACATCGCCAACAGTGCCGCGATCCGGATGGCCCAGCTCTACGAGATCGATCCATCGATCGACGTCTTCTGCAACCGCGGAGTGAACGGCATCGATGGGTGCCTGTCGACGGCGATCGGTTACGCAGCGGCGACGGCCAAGCCGACGTTCGTGATCATCGGCGACCTCACCTTCTTCTACGACATGAACTCCCTGTGGATCCGCGACCTGCCAGACAATCTGCGCATCCTCCTGCTCAATAACGCCGGCGGCGCGGTGATGCACATCCCGTTACCGGCGGACTATTCGAAGATCGCGGGCCGCCATGTCAGCGCGGAGCATGCCATGAGCGCCCGTGGGTGGGTGGAGTCACTCGGCATCGCGTACTCGACCGCCCCCAGTCCTGATGCGGCGGGCACCGGGATCGGTTGGCTCACGGACCTGAGCGTGCCTGGGCCGCGGGTTCTCGAGGTGTTCTCGGAGAAGGTCTCCGACGTCGCGCAGCTGAAGTCCTACTACGCGACGTTGGCCGGTGGCGGAGACAACCCGACCATCCGCTACCGGATCCGGCGACTCGGCGGCAAGGTGCTGCGTCGGCTCGGCTTGCGGTAGCTGCGGGGACTTCTCGTTCGACGTGACAGAGGGGGGACACATGGCCGGGGTGCGACGGTTGGCGAATCGCGTGCTGGCGAAGGTGGGAAGGCGACCGGCGAGGGTGGTGATGGCCCGCCCGTACGTGGTCACGGTCGATTCACCTCCGGAGTTGGCCGGTCGGCGCGCGGTCGTGACGGGCGGAGGCGGAGCCATCGGCCGCGCGATCTCGGTCCGACTGGCCTCGAGCGGAGCCGAGGTGCACGTCCTCGGACGTTCGGCTTCCCGGCTCGAAGCGGTGGTCAGTGAGATCCGCGAACTCGGCGGCACCGCACATGCCGCCCAGGTCGACCTCGAGGATGACGCGGCCGTGACAAGATTCTTCGATTCACTCCCGAGTGTCGACATCCTCGTCAACTGCGCCGGCGGAAGCGCGCGGGGCGAATACGGTCCAGTGTGGGATCAATCCCTCGAGGTGATCGATCGGATTCTCGCCGTGAACCTTCGGGCGGCGATCTCGTGCGTCCATGCGGTCAGCCCCAAGATGATGGCGCAGCGTTCGGGCCGCATCATCAGCGTCGGTTCGATCATCGGTAGTGCGGGCAAGGCGGGCTTCGCTGACTACGCCGCGGCGAAGGCGGGGCTTGCGGGCTACATGCGGTCTGCGGCCATCGAACTCGGCCGGTTCGGCGTAACCGTCAACCTGGTCTCTCCCGGCATCGTCCTCCGAGGCGAGCCGACGCAGGGAGAGTTGGAGCGCGTGAAACGCACCAACGTTCTCGGGGCCATCGGCCAGGCCGAGGACGTCGCCGAGGCCGTCGGCTTCCTGGCGAGTCCGCGTGCCACCTTCATCACGGGTCAGGAGCTGGTCGTTGATGGCGGACGATCACTCGGGCTCCGCGGCGACCACTGACACCTGGGCCGAGCAGGCGAGACACCCTGCAGACGACACCGTCCTGGAGCCACTGCCACCGCCCTACCGCCCCAACCTCACGTCTGGCTGGGGGCGGCGCTTTCTCGATCTCCTCGGTCGGAGTCGAATTCGGGGGAACTCGAACAACAGACTTCCGTTCAGGTATCGCGCGAGAACGTAGCACCCGCTCCCCGTCACGATCAGCACGATCGCGTACGTCAAGGCGTGCGGGACGACATCCGACGAGCAAGCAGGGCTGTTATGAAAATAAACGGAACATGCGCGACGTAGAACACGATCGACCGCTGCCCCACCCACTCGAGCCACCGCACACGCGGGGCACGCGTCGCAATCCAGACGACGGCCGCGACACCGAGGATGGACAGCAAGAACGGGCGCCAATGCGCGATCGGCACATACCCGTTGACCGTAGCGGAGTACGCACCCCACGCTGATGCCGCGATCAGGAACAGGCTCGGGATGATCGGGCCGACTCGCAACCACCGCTCGAGCCATCGCGACATCGTCGCCCCGGCGAAGAAGTAGAGACCGAACCAGAGAGTGTTGTTTACAAACGCAATGTCGCTCTCGACAAACTGCATCGCGAGGAGCCCTGCGGCGAGAAACACGACCGGGTGAATCCACTTCGTGAGCAAGCCGATCGCGTAACAGGCGAGCAGCACGCCGAGGTACCAGAGGTGCGCGCCGTCGCCGAGCCAGAACCACCCGTTTCCTGCCTCTGCCGCGGGCCACCCGATGAGCACGAGGATCGCTGACCACACGACCAGCGGCCACGCGATGCGACGCAGCTTCCCCTCGACGTAGATGCCTGTCGGCTTGGCCAGCGACTGGTCGAGAAGAAGTCCCGAGAGGAACATCAGGAGCGGAATGCGGTAGACGGAGAGAAAGTTGCTCACCCACTCGATGCCGGACGGGATCGTCGGGTAAGGGATCGAGAATGCATGCCACAGAACGACGAGCAGCACGGCCCCGCCGCGCAGGCCATCCATCCAGTGGTGTCGTTCAGCGCACGCCCCCCGCGCAGGTCCATCCGGGCGATGCATGCGCCGGCCATCTCGCAAGCGCCGTACCCGCCCCGCGCATCATCAGGGCTTGTGAGTGGACAACGGCCAACTCGATGCTCCATCACACGGCGATCCGGTGTCTCTGCTTGCCTCGTGCCTCGGCCTCGTGCCTCGTCTCGTGCCTCGTGCCGAGAATCTCCGTCGCAGCCCGACCTCAGCGCCCCGCCGCCCCCGCCTCGCTCACGCCGACATCGGTTCGATGGAAGTTCTGGAACGACCGCGACGCCGTCGGGCCCGCGCTGCCCCTGGTAGCGGTTCGCGTACTCGGCCGAGCCATAGGGCCGCTCGCTCGGCGACGACAGCCGGAAGAAGCACATCTGCCCGATCTTCATGCCGGGCCACAGCTTGATCGGCAGCGTCGCGACGTTCGAGAGCTCGAGCGTGACGTGCCCGGTGAATCCGGGGTCGATGAACCCCGCCGTCGAGTGCGTCAGCAGCCCGAGCCGGCCGAGCGAGCTCTTGCCCTCGAGGCGCGCCGCGACGTCGTCGGGCAGGGTGACCGCCTCGAACGTCGACGCGAGCACGAACTCGCCGGGGTGCAGCACGAACGCCTCTTCGGGATGCACCTCGATGAGGTGCGTGAGCTCGGGCTGGTCTTCGGCCGGATCGATGAACGGGTACTTGTGGTTGTCGAACAGCCTGAAGTACCGGTCGAGGCGCACGTCGATGCTGCTCGGCTGCAGCATGGCCGGCTCGTAGGGCTCGAGCCGAATGCGCTCGCGCTCGAGTTCGGCCCTGATGTCGCGATCGGAGAGCAGCACGCGCCCAGCGTAGCAACCGAGGCACGCAGCATCCGTGCGCCTGCGAACGCAGACGCGAACGACGGATGCCGCGTGCCTCGGTTCAGGCGCGCGCCGCGGCGTACCCCCGCAGGAACAGCGCCTCGGCGAGCGCGAGGTGCTCGATCTCGCTCGGGGTCGACGCTCTCGTTCGGGGCGTGGATCAGCGCGAGCGGCTCCTCGACGCCCATGAGGATGATCTCGGCCCCGGGGTAGGTGTCGGCGAACACGTTGCAGAGCGGGATGGAGCCGCCCTGCCCGAGCGTCGTCATCGGGGTGCCGAACGCCTCCTGCATCGCGCCGGCCATGACCTGGTACGCGGGCCCGTCGATCGAGGCCTCGAACGGCGAGCCGACGGCCTCGGTCTCGACCTCGACGTGCACGCCCCACGGCGCTGCGGCGCGCAGGTGCGCGAGGAGCGCGTCGTGCGCGTCGGTCGCCGACATGCCCGGCGGAATCCGCAGGTTCAGCCGGGCAGCGGTGCGTGGCACGATCGCCGCCGTGGACCCGGTCACGGGCGGGCAGTCGATGCCGAGGATCGTGATCGCCGGGCGCGACCACAGCATGTCCGACACGCTGCCATCGCCGAGCAACTGCACGCCGTCGAGCACGCCCGCGTCGGTGCGGAACTGGTCGGGCGGGTACGGAGCCCCCGTCCACTGCTTCGAGTGGTCGAGGCCGGTGACCGTCGTCTCGCCCCGCTCGTCGCGAAGCGACGCGAGGATGGCGACGAGGGCCGCCAGCGCGTCGGGCGCGGGCCCGCCGAACATGCCCGAGTGCACCTCTGAGGCGAGCGCCTCGACGCGGACGACGACGTTCGCCATGCCCCGCAGCGTGACCGTCGCGGCGGGCTTTCCGACCGCGGCGTTGCCCGTGTCGCACACGAGGATCGCGTCGGCGCGCAGCAGGTCGGGGTTCTGCTCGACGAACGCCTCGAGCCCGCCGGTGCCCTGCTCCTCGGAGCCCTCGACCACGAGCTTCAGGTTCACGGGGATGTCGTCGCCCAGCGCCCGCAACGCCAGCAGGTGCATGATGATGTTGCCCTTGCAGTCGGCCGCGCCCCTGCCGTACCAGCGCCCGTCGGCCTCGGTGAGCACGAACGGGGGCGTGCGCCAGGCGTCGTCGTCGAGCGGTGGCTGCACGTCGTAGTGCGCGTACAGCAGCACGGTCGGGGCATCCGGATCGCCACAGGGACGCGAACCGACAACGGCATCGCTGCCGTCGGGCGTGCGCTCGAGTCGCGCGTCGGCGAAGCCGAGCTGCGCGAATCGGTCGCGCACCCACTCGGCGGTCTTCGCGCACTCCTCGGGCGGGAACTGTCGCGGGTCGGCGACCGACTTCAACGACACGAGCTCGGCGAGCTCAGACCACGCTGACGCGGTCATGAGCTCGCCGACGCGTGCCCGCAGTTCGGCCACCATCAGTTCGCCCGTGTCGGTGGTCTGGAGTTCGTCGATGAACTGCTGGAACTCCTCGACCTCGTCGGGGCAGTACACCTCCATGATCAGCACCTGTCCCTGCAGGTACCGCTCGTCGGTGATGATCGGCCGCATCCCGGGGCCGCCTGCGCCGTTCGCGATGCGATCGAAGAGGATCGCCCGGCTCAGGGCGTCGTTCGGGTTGGCGCAGACGGCTCCTCCGTCTTCGCCGAAGATCCTCGCGACCTGCTCGGGCGTGAATGGGACATCGACGCCCGCGTCCTCGAGGTTCTGGATGAGCTCTTCTGCCTTGTCTTCGGCCTGCACCGACGACCGGGCCGACATGAACATCACGACGGCGATCACGCCGACGACGACCAGCACCACCGCGGTGATGATGTAGAGCAGCGACCTCTCGCGCTTGGGCTGGGTCTCGGTGTTCGTGCTCATGATCCGGTCACCTCCGGCTGCTCGGCCGCGGCCTCGGGCTGCTTCCACGACGGCTTGCGGAACCTGTAGAAGAGGTACGGCACCAGCAGCCCGAGCCCGAGGGCGCCGCCCGCGACGATGACGAAGTAGATCCACGGGTTGCCGCCGCCGAACTGCGACGGCGGGATGAACCCGACGAGCAGCGCAGAGAGCGATGCCGCGAAGCCCACGCCGGCGAGCCCGATGAGCATCGGGGCGCGGTAGCCGCGCGGGTGATCGGGGTGGGTCCTGCGCAGCCGCACCGCCGCGACGAACATCAGCAGGTACATGATCAGGTACACCTGCGTGGTGATCACCGAGAAGATCCAGTACGCGCTCGAGACGTCGGGGATGAGGGCGTAGCCGAGGGCGATCACCGTCGTCACGAGACCCTGCACCACCAGCAGGTTCTGCTGCACGCCGTGCTTGTTCAGCTTCTGCAGGAACGGCGGCAGGTAGCCCTCTTCACGCGAGATGAGCAGCAGGCCCTTCGACGGCCCGGCGAGCCAGGTCAGCATGCCGGCGAGCGAGGCCGAGACGAGCGCCAGCCCGATGATCGGCGTCAGGAACTGCAGGTTGAAGACGGCGAATATCGCGTCGAACGCCTGCATGACGCCGGCCGTGAGCGACAACTCCTCGGCGGGCACGATCCAGCTGATCGCGAGCGCCGGCAGGATGAAGATGAGCAGCACGAGCCCCATCGCCAGGAAGATGGCCTTCGGGTACTCCTTCGCCGGTTTGCGCAGCGACGAGACGTGCACCGCGTTCATCTCCATGCCGCTGTACGACAGGAAGTTGTTGACGATGAGCACGAGGCTCGCGAGGCCCGCCCATTGCGGCAGCAGGTTCTCGGCGGTCATCGGTGCGGCCGACGGGTTGCCCTGCGCGAGGAACGCGGCGCCGAGCAGCACCAGGATGGCGCCCGGGATGAGCGTTCCGATGATGAGGCCGGCGCTCGCGAGACCCGCGACGCCCTTCGTGCCGCGAGACGAGATGAACACGCCCGACCAGTAGCAGACCATGATCACGAGCGCCGTCCAGACGCCGTTGCTCGCGAGATCGGGATTGATCACGTAGGCGAGCGTCGCCGCGACGAACCCGAGCAGGCTCGGGTAGTAGAAGATCGTCATCGCGAACTGGCACCAGACGGCGAGGAATCCCATCGGCTTCGAGATGCCCGTCGACACCCACTTGTAGACGCCGCCCTCCCAGCCCGACGCGAGCTCCGCCGAGATGAGCGAGGTCGGCAGCAGGAACACGATCGCGGGAACGATGTAGAGGAAGATCGCCGCGAGGCCGTAGATGGCCATCGTCGGCGCCGGGCGCAGGCTCGCGACCGAGGCCGTCGTCATGAGCGCCAGGGCGATCCATGAGATGTAGTTGACGGCGGGCGCCTTCGCTCGCGGCATCGCCGAGGCGTCGGCGCTCACAGCGCCCACCCCCCGACCGGTTCAGCAGCAGTAGTTCGCTCCATTGCGCCAGCGGCGCGTGCGAGCCTCGACAGATCGGCCATACTGATCAACCCCCGAATAAACCAGAAACCCTGTCTGGAACGCCGTAGGGCGGCCAGACGACTACGACGAGCTGGAACCGCATATTGCAAGGTGCGCCGGCGAAGATCTTGTCAGCGTGCCTCTTCGCTCACCGTATGAGGAATTATCCCGCCGCCGCAAGAGGGCGCGGGGATTTCCCGCGGAGCGATGTTCGCGGCGTGGCGCGGGCAACCCGCGATCGTGGCGTCACGCCTCCGGGACGCCCGCACGCACGTCACCGCGCGCGGTGGCCTTGCTACGATGGTCATCGCCGCATCTCACGGATGCCGCACGCCGATGTAGTTCAATGGCAGAACTTCTGCTTCCCAAGCAGATAGCGCGGGTTCGATTCCCGTCATCGGCTCTCTTCGTCGTCGTCCCATTTCGTGCCCTCGATGTCGCCGCGAAGCGTTCCGGTGACGTCGTCGACGGCGGCGCCGACCGTGGGCGCGAACCGTTCGGGCGGGAACCGGTCGCGCAGCCCGTACTCTCGGAGCACTGTCGACGACCGGGTCCTTCATCTCGGCGATCACGAGCCGGATGTCGCGTGAGGCGAGGTAGTCGTCGAGCTCGACGAGTTCGTCGATGGCCGTCGTGTCGATTCCCGTGATCGGTTCGGCCGCGAGGATCACGGTGTGGGTATCGGGACCGGCGTCCTTCACCCGCGAGCGCACGAAGGCCTCGAACAGGTCGCCGTTCGCGAAGAAGAGCGGTGCGTCGAAGCGCACGATGACGACCCCGGGGATGCGCTCGCCCTCGGGGTACCGCGACAGGTCGTGATAGCCCGCGAAGCCCTTCGACCCGCCCGAGCTCGGCCCGGTACGGGCGCCACGAGCGGATGACGAAGGCGAGCAGCGACAACCCGATCGCCACCCCGATGCCCGCGAGCACGCCGAACACGAGCACCCCGAGGAACGCGGATGCCGAGAGCAGCGCGTCGACCCGGTCCATGCGCACCAGCCGGAGGAAGCCCTTGACGTCGATGAGGCGCGAGGCGGCGACGATCACGACCGCAGCGAGCGCCGAGGCCGGCAGGTACGCCGTGAGGCCGGGAACGAACAGCATGAACGCGATGATGAGCACCGCGCCGACGACCCCCGTGAGCTGCGTCTTCGCACCGGCCTGCTCGGCGACGGGCGTGCGCGACGACGATCCGCTCATCGGGAACCCGCCGAGGAACCCGGTCGCGATGTTCGAGACGCCGAGCGCGGCCATCTCGTGGCTGCCGTCGACGGTCTCGCCCCGGCGCGCGGCGAAGGTGCGCGAGAGCACGGCGGTGTCGGCGAAGGCGATGAGGGCGATGCCGAGGGCGGGAAGGGCGAGCTCCGCGACATCCGCCCACTCGAGCCCACCGAGCGCCGGGGCCGGGAGCCCGCGGGGAAGCGCGCCGACGACCGGCAGGTCCTCGGCGATGCCGAGGACCCACACGAGCAACGTCGCGCCGACGACCGCGACCAGAACGCCCGGCACGGGCGACTTCAGCCAGGTGAGCGCGAGGATGACCGCGAGGCATCCGAAACCGAACGCGACGGCGAGCGGCAGGATGTCGCCTCCCGCGATGCCCGCGACGATCGCCGTCACCTCATCGAGCAGCGAGTCGCCCTCGACCGAGAAGCCCAGCAGCTTGGGCAACTGCGAGACGATCACGATGAACGCGATCGCATTGAGGTAGCCGACCCGGATCGGCTTCGACAGCAGCGCGGTCACGAAGCCCAGCCGCACGATGCCCCCTGCCAGGAGGACGACGCCGACCATGATCGCGAGCAGTCCGGCGAGGGCGACCGCGCGCGATTCGTCGCCCATCGCGAGCGGCACGATCGCTGCGGCGATGATCGGCGCGAGCGCCGAGTCGGGGCCGATCACGAGGATCTTCGACGGCCCGAACACCGCGTACACCAGCAGGGGCACGATCGTGGCGTAGAGGCCGGTCTCGGGCGGGAGCCCGGCCACCTCGGCGTAGCCCATCCCCGCCGGGATGAGCAGGGCGGTGAGCACGAGGCCGGCGCGTATGTCGGGCCACAACCAGGCGCGCTCGTAGGTCAGCGCCGTGTCGACTCCGGGCGGCACCAGCCACTGCGGAATGCGCTTCGCGTTCATCTCAGCCCCCCGCCACCATGATGGCGGGTTCGGCGGCGAACGGCGAACGGGGTGTCAGGTACCCAGCGCCTCGAAGATGTCGTAGACCATGAACGCCGGCCACACGAACCCCTGCAGGATCGCCCCGACGTACTCCCAGAACCCCTCGGCCTGCTGCCAGAAATAGACCCACGCGCCGAAGATGCCGAGACTGTAGAACGCACCGCCTCCGGCGAGGCATCCGGCGTTCGAGCTCCTGTCGCTCATATCTGCCACCCCTGCCGCCAACAGTACGCCCGCGGACGCGGTCGGTGTCGACCCGAATCGCCCTGCCCGCGGCACGCTAGGTCGCGCGGAAGCGTCGCAGCCGCAGGCTGTTGCTCACGACGAACACCGACGACAGCGCCATGGCCGCGCCCGCGACGAGCGGGTTCAGCATGCCGAGCATCGCGAGCGGAATCGCGGCGACGTTGTAGGCGAACGCCCAGAACAGGTTCGCCTTGATCGTGCCGAGGGTGCGCCGCGACAGCCGGATCGCATCGGCCGCCGCGGTGAGGTCGCTGCGCACGAGCGTGAGGTCGCTGGCTTCGATCGCGACATCCGTGCCGGTTCCCATCGCGATGCCGAGGTCTGCGGTGGCGAGCGCGACCGCGTCGTTGACGCCGTCGCCGACCATCGCCACGACCCGGCCCTGCTGCTGCAGGGCGCGAACCACGTCGGCCTTCTCGGCCGGCAGCACCTCGGCGCGCACGTCGTCGATGCCGACCGCCGCGGCCACCTCGCGCGCCGTTCGCGCGTTGTCGCCGGTCAGCAGAATGGGCGTGAGCCCGAGTCGCCTCATTTCGGCGATCGCAGCGGCGCTGTCGTCTTTCACCGTGTCCGAGACCGCGAGGATGCCGCGGGCCACGCCATCCCAGGCGACCACGACGACGGTGCGCCCTCGGCGTTCGAGGTCGGTCGCGGCGGCGTCGAGTTCGGCCGGCATCGTGATGCCCCACTGCGTCGACAGCCACGCGCTGCGGCCGACGGCCACCAACCGGCCGTCGACGATCGCCTGCACGCCGAGCCCCTGCGTCGACGAGAACGATTCGAGCGCCGGCAGCGTGCCGACACGGTCGGCCGCGGCTGCCGCGATGGCGGCGCCGATCGGATGCTCCGACCCGGCCTCGACCGCGCCGGCGAGGCGCAGCGAGTGCATCGGCGTCTTCGGCCCGTGGCGGGGACCACGTCGGTCAGCGTCATGCGGCCGGTGGTGACCGTGCCGGTCTTGTCGAGCACGATGGTGTCGACCCGGCGCGTCGACTCGAGGATCTGCGGACCCTTGATGAGGATGCCGAGTTGGGCGCCGCGCCCCGTGCCGACGAGCAGCGCCGTCGGGGTGGCGAGTCCGAGCGCGCACGGGCAGGCGATGATGAGGGTCGCGACGGCCGCGGTGAACGCCGCTTCGGCACCGCCGCCGACGAGCAGCCAGACGGCGAGCGTCGCGAGCGCGAGCCCGATGACCACCGGCACGAACACCGCCGACACCCGGTCGGCGAGCCGCTGCACCTCGGCCTTGCCGGTCTGCGCCTGCTCGACGAGTCGGGCCATGACCGCGAGCTCGGTGTCGGCGCCGACCCGGGTCGCCTGCACGACGAGGCGCCCGCCCGAGTTGATGGTCGCCCCCACCACGCGATCGCCGGGGCCGACCTCGACCGGAACCGATTCGCCGGTGAGCATGCTCGCGTCGATGGCGGAGCCGCCTTCGACGACGAGGCCGTCGGTGGCGACCTTCTCGCCCGGCCGCACGACGAAGCGGTCGCCGACCACGAGGTCGCCCGCCGGGATGCGCACCTCGACGCCGTCGCGCAGCACCGTCGCGTGCTTCGCGCCCAGCTCGAGCAGCGCCGTGATGGCGGCGCTCGAGCGGGTCTTGGCCCGTGCCTCGAAGTACCGGCCGGCGAGGATGAACACGGTGACGGCAGCAGCGACCTCGAGGTAGATCTCGTCGGCGCCCGACCCGACCTCGCCGAAGAACTCGAAGGTCATGGTCATGCCGGGCATGCCCGCGTCGCCGAGGAACAGCGCGTAGAGCGACCAGCCGAGGGCCGCGAGCACGCCGACGCTGATGAGCGTGTCCATCGTGGCGGCGCCGTGCCTGAGATTCACCCACGCGGCCCGGTGGAACGGCCAGGCGCCCCACACGGCGACCGGCGCGGCGAGCGCGAGCGCGAGCCACTGCCAGTTCGTGAACTGCAGCGCCGGGATCATCGACATGCGCCGACCACCGGAACGGTCAGCACCGCCGAGACGATCAGTCGCTGCCGGAGGGCCGCGAGCTCACCCCCGCGGTCACGGTCGGCCCGCTGCGCGTCTGCGTCGCCATCGTCGCGCACCGGAGGCGGCGCCGGCAGCACCGCCGTGTAGCCGGTGGCCTCGACGGTCGCGATCGCCTCGTCGACGGTGACGCCGTCGACGAGGCGCACGCTGGCCTTCTCGGTGGCGTAGTTGACGGATGCCTCGACACCGGGCATGCGGTTGAGCTTCTTCTCGATGCGGGCGGCGCACGAAGCGCAGGTCATGCCGCCGACGAGCAGTTCGACCTGCTGGTCGCTCATCGCGGCAGGTCGGCCAACTGGTAGCCGGCCTCGTCGATCGCCGCGACCACGTCGCCGTGCTCGAGCGCGGTGGCGCTGGAGACCGTGACGCGCGAGACGCCCCCGGCGACCAGCTCGACGTTCACCTGCTCGACCCCGTGCGAGACCGCTGAGCTCTTCGGTCACGCTCGCCACGCAGTGCGAGCAGGTCATGCCCTCGACGCCGTACGACGTGGTCACCGCTGCCGCGGCTGCGTGATGGGGCGCTCGCCCGATCTCAAGTGTCGCGGTGGTGCCGCAGGCGCATTCGTGATTGCCGTCAGTGCCGCACATGTCACTCCTCTCGGTCGCGATACCCCCCATGGGTATGTCCACCACTACTACCCGACAACCGCCTTCACGCGATCCGCATGATGCGGCCCGCGTGCATGCGGGGCATCGTGCCGATCATCGAGGAGAGGAACGGCGATGACCGAGCGCACGTTGGACGAGATGGGGCCGGTGGACTTCCTGGTCATCGAGTTCCCGGCGGGGCAGGCGAACTTCACCGGCGAGATCGCCGAAGAACTCGTGCGCCTCGTCGATGCCGGCACGATCCGGCTGATCGACCTGATCATCATGACGAAGGACGCCGAGGGCGAGATCGATGCCATGGAGCTCGAGGACCTCGGCGAACTCGGGCCGCTGGTCGCAGCTGGAGTCCGAGCTCGCCGAGCTGCTGGCCGCAGAGGATGTCGCGAAGCTCGCCGTGGCGATGGAGCCGGGCAGTGTCGCCGGCGTGCTCGTCTACGAGAACCTCTGGGCGGCGCCGTTCGCCTCGGCCGCGCGCCGCGCCGGCGGCCAGCTCATCGCCAACGGCCGCATCCCCACCCAGGCGATCATCGCCTCGCTCGAGGCCGACGAATCGCTCGATACGACAGGAGCATGACATGCCACTCAGGGCAGCACGAGTCGGACGGGTCGGCGTCGTCGGCGCCCCCGTCGCCAGGGCAGCGGTCGTCGGGGCAGCGGTCGCACCGGGGCCGTCGCCGGTCGCCAAGGCCGCAGTCGTCGGCGCCGCGGTCACCCCCGGGCCGTCGCCGGTCGCCAAGGCCGCAGTCGTCGGCGCAGCGGTCACACCGGGTCGCCGCCGCCGCATCTGACGGGACATCCGCTCTCGGGTTTCACTCGTGAATGGTGCTGGGGCGGCGACCGGCGCCGCCGCCGCCCTGACGCCGTCTACCCGTGCCGGTAGTCCTCGTCGGCGGCATCGCGCGTCACCCCGAGGTCGTCATCGGCGTCGTCCAGACGATCGTCGTCCTTCGGCAGGACCGCGTCCACCGGGAGTTCGGCGTCCACGTACGATCCCTCTTCTTCGACTTCTTCGAGGATTATCGCGTCGGCCTCTCCTTCGGGCATCAGGGGGTCGCGTTCTTCGGGCATCAGCGGGTCGCGTGTCGACATGATTCAAACCTGTCGAATTCTTCGTGCTGTCACGGTCGCATCGCAATGCGACGCGTTCAATGGGCTTGACACGGCCCGTCGAGCGTCTGCGGGCGATCAGGCCCGCAGGTCGGGGTCGGCACCCAGCGTGCCGTCGGAATCGGACTGCGGAACGCTCCGCGCGTCGCTCCCCGCATCGGCGCCGGCGTGGCCGCCGTGCACCTCGCCGCGCCAGGATCCGGTGGGTACGTCGCGCTTCTCGATGAACTCCTTGAAGCGCTGCAGGTCGCGCTTGACCAGCATGTCGTCCAACTGCAGTGCCGCGCCCGCCTTCTCGGCCAACCCCTCCGGCTCCCACTCCATGGTGAGCTGCACGTGGGTGCGATTCCCCGACTCGGGACGGAACGCGACGCGGCCGTCGTGCCTGACCTCTCCGACGCTCCGCCACGCGACGTGACCGTCGGGAACCTGGTCGACGATCCGCGCATCGAACTCGCGCCGGACTCCGCCAAGACTCACGACCCAATGGGTCAGCGTGTCGTCGACCTGCGTCACGTCATCGACTCCACTGAGGAACTCGGGGAACGACTCGAACTGCGTCCACTGGTCGTACGCGGTGCGAACGGGGACGTCCACATCGATATCGGCCGTGATGGTCGTGCTCATCTCGGTTCTCCTCTCTGAGACGGCATTCGCTCGCCTCGCTCTTCACGGTATGAAGCCGGAGCGCGATTCGTGAGGGGCTTGCGAATCCAGGCACCCGCGGCTATGGCCACGTCAAGCCCTTGCCGCCGGTCGGGGCGCGGGCCAGCATCGGGGCGAAGGGACGGAGGGCGGATGACGCGGGGCGGGCGCGGGTGTACGAGGGCGACAGGGCGGGCCCGGGTGGCCCTCGCCGCCGGGCTGCTCGCCGTCGCGGCATCCGTGCTGACCGGCTGCACCAGCCCGAGTGCGCAGTTCGACCAGGCCGTCGGACAGGGATTCGCGGCCGTCGAGACCGCCCGACTCGCGGTCGCCCTCGAACTCGACGATCGGACCTTTCCGACGGTGACCGGCACGGCGCTCGAAGACGCCAGGCGTGAACTGGTCGACGCCTCCACCGCGGTCGCCGAGACGGATGCCGCGAGCGCATCGGACGCCGCCTCCCGCGCCGACGTGCTCGACGCCCTCGCGCTCGGCGTCGACGCGGTGAACGAGGCACTCGACGCGATGGCGGGCATCGGCTCCCTCGCGGCGGTCGAACCCGCGCTCGAGGAGGCGGCCGACGCCCTCGACGACCTCGGCGCGACGGGCGGTGACCGATGAAACGGCTCTTCGCCGTCGCCCTCGGCGTGCTCACCGCGATCGGGGGATTCGTCGACATCGGGGACCTCGTCACCAACGCGGTCGTCGGCTCGCGGTTCGGGCTGGGGCTCGCGTGGGTCGTCCTCGTCGGGGTGGTCGGCATCTGCGTCTACGCCCAGATGGCGGGCCGCGTCGCGGCCGTGAGCGGGCGGGCCACGTTCGAGATCATCCGCGAGCGCCTCGGCCCGCGGGCGGGCCTGGCGAATCTCGCCGCCTCGTTCCTCATCAACCTCCTCACCGTCACGGCCGAGATCGGCGGCGTCGCCCTCGCCCTGCAGCTCGCCACCAGCGTCGACCCGCTGCTGTGGATCCCGGTCGCGGCGTTCGGCGTGTGGATCGTGATCTGGCGGGCGCGCTTCGACCTGCTCGAGAACGTGACGGGCCTGCTGGGGCTCACGCTCATCGTCTTCGCCGTCGCCCTCTTCATGCTCGCCCCCGACTGGGGCGTGCTCGCGGGGCAGGCGCTGCAACCCGGTCCGCCGCAGGGCGAGCCGGTCGCGACGTACTGGTTCTTCGCCGTCGCACTGTTCGGCGCGGCCATGACGCCGTACGAGGTGTTCTTCTTCTCCTCGGGCGCGATCGAGGAACGCTGGACCGAGAAGGACCTCGCCACCTCCCGCCTCAACGTGCTGGTCGGCTTCCCGCTCGGCGGGCTGCTGTCGATCGCGATCGCCGCCTGCGCCGCGGTCGTGCTGCTGCCCGCCTCGATCGAGGTGACGAGCCTCAGCCAGGTGGTGCTGCCGGTCGCCGAGGCGGGCGGCAAGGTGGCGCTCGCGTTCGCCATCGTCGGCATCCTCGCCGCCACGTTCGGCGCCGCCCTCGAGACCACGCTCTCGAGCGGCTACACGCTCGCCCAGTACTTCGGATGGTCGTGGGGCAAGTTCCGCAAGCCGGCGAAGGCGGCGCGGTTCCACCTCTCGATGATCATCTGCGTCCTCATCGCGGTCGCGATCCTCGCCACGGGAGTCGACCCCATCCTCGTCACCGAGTACTCCGTGGTGTTCTCCGCCGTCGCGCTGCCGCTCACCTACCTGCCGATCCTGATCATCGCGAACGATCGCGAGTACATGGGCGACAAGGTGAACGGCCGCGGCATGAACCTCCTCGGTTCCGTCTACCTCGTCGTCATCCTGGCCGCGGCGCTCGCGGCCATCCCACTGCTCATCATCACGGGAGCCGGCGCATGAACGACCACCGACGACGCCTCGGACGCGTGCTCGACGCGCACCTGCACCTGCTGGACCGCCAGGTGCTCGACCGCGACGAACTGCCCGTGTCGACCCTCGACGACCTCGAACTCGACGGCATCGAGCTCGGGACGGCGATCGATCCGGATGCCCCGCCGCCGAAGATCACCGCGATCCTCACCGGCGCCGACCTCGCGACCCGCATCTTCGGCGGACGGCCCCCGTCGTCGCGACGCATGCGCATTCCGTGGCGGCTCGTGTCCGAGGTCGGCACGACGATCCGCCTCGGCGTGACCGGCGACTCGCTCGACGCGACGTGGGCCGAACGCTGGGTCAGCGAGCACATCATCGCCCGCATCCCCGGGGGCCGACATGATCCTGAGTGACCTGCTCGGCTCAGAGGTCGTCGGCAGCGACGGCCGTCACCTCGGCGCGCTCGTCGACGTGCGGCTCGAGATCGCGGGCGCACCCGCACAGCTGCTCGCCGAGACCGTGGTCGTCGGCATCCTGGTGAGTCCGCGAAGCCGGTTCTCGACGTGGGGGTTCGAGCGCAGGGGCGCCGATGCCCCGGCCATCGTCGCTCGCCCGCAACACTGGTTGCACCGCGGCATGTTCCTCGTCGACTGGCGCGACGTCGCGGTCGTCGACGACGGCAGGGTGACGCTGCGCGAGGGCGCCGAGCACCTCGATCCCACGCTTCCCGAGCATCCGCGTTCCCGGTGAGCAGGCGCGCGCCCTGCCACTGCGGAGCCCGATCGTCAAGGCCCTCACGGCAATCGCGGCACCCGACCTACCCTGTCATCGTCGGATGCCCCGAAGCATCCGCGCGCACGGAAGGAGCAACATCATGGAGCACCCGTCCGGTCGACCCGAGGGACCGACGACGGAAGAGAACCGACCCGACGGGGGCGGCATCGACGAGGAGGTCCGCCGTCGGGTTCGCGACGAGCCGCCCGCGGCGGTCTACGTCGACCCCGTGGCATCCGCCGACATGCACCCCATCGTGGACCCGCTCGACCCGGGCCTGCCGAGCCGCGACACCGACGATCCGCTGGATCCGGGCAGCCACGTGATCTGACTCCCGCTGCACGCCGGCGGACCCGAGGCGACGCTCCCGGCGGTCGGCCTCGGTCAGCCCTTGATGCCGGTCGACGCGACGCCGTCGATGATCTGGCGCTGCGCCACGAAGAAGATGATGATCATCGGGATCGTCGTGATGACGCTCGCGGTGATGATGATCTCCCAGTGCCACTCGCCGCCGAAGCCGAACGCGTCGACGAGCGACTTGAGGCCTCGCGGCACCGTGAAGGTGTCGGCAGTCGCGCAGGTAGATCAGCGGCTCGCATGAGGTCGGTCCACGACGGCCTGCACCTCGAACACGAGCGTCACGGCGAGCGCGGGCTTGCAGAGCGGCAGCGCGATCCGCCAGAAGATCTGCCCACTGCTGACGCGCCGTCGACGCGGGCCGCCTCGAAGAGGTCGCGGGCAGCCCGAGGAAGAACTGCCGCAGCAGGAAGATGTAGAACGCGCTGCCGAACAGGTTGCCGCGCCCACAGCGGCGTGAGCGTGCCGACCTGTCCCAGCCCGTTCCAGATGAGGAAGACGGGGATCATCGTCACCGCGCCCGGGCAGCATCATCGTGGCGAGCACCAGGCCGAAGAGCACGCCGCGACCGCGGAAGCGGAAGTACGCGAAGCCCCACGCCACCATGGCGCTCGAGAGCGTGACGGTCGACCGCGGCGAGCACGGTGACGATCACGGTGTTGAGCAGCCAGAGCGCCGAGCGGCGCCTCCTGCCAGACCTGCACGTAGTTGTCGAGCGTGAACGTCTCGGGGATGAGCCGGTTGTCGAAGACCTCGGTGCGCGGCTTGAACGAGGCGCTGACGAGCCAGATGAACGGGTAGACGAAGACCACGCCCAGCACGTGCGAGGGCGATCCAGGCGAACACCCGTCCGACGGTCGTGCGCCGACCGGCGCCGCCGCCGGCGCAGCTGCTCGACCTCGGTCGGCGGTCGCGCGGTCGGCACCGTGGCGAGCGCGGGTTCGCGCCGGGGCGCCGGGGCGGCGATGCCGCCCACGGGAACATCGACATCGACGCCGGTCATCGGTCCCCCTCGTAGTAGACGAGCCGTCGTCGAGACGATCAGCTGGATCGCCGTGACGATCATGATGACG
This sequence comes from uncultured Actinomycetota bacterium, assembly GCA_963836825.1. Classification (GTDB taxonomy): domain Bacteria; phylum Actinomycetota; class Actinomycetes; order Actinomycetales; family Microbacteriaceae; genus Agromyces. The sequence continues at coordinate 159,282 of CAWILI010000020.1, read as the reverse complement.
AGGAAGAGCATCCAAGCCATCGCCGAGGCGTATCCCATGTTCAGGAACTCGAACGCCTGCTGGAACAGGTAGATCGACGTAGAACAGCGCGGCGTCATTGCTGTACGTCGTGTTGCCCGCCGCCGAAGAAGGCCGTGTACGCCTCGTCGAACGTCTGCAGTCCCGCGATCGTGTTCACGATGATGACGAAGAAGAGCGCCGGGCTGATCATCGGCAGCGTCACGCTGAACAGAGGTGCGCCAGAACCCGGCGCCGTCGAGCTTCGCCGACTCGTACAGCGTCCTCGGGCACGTTGCGCAGCGCGGCGAGCAGGATGATGACCGAGGCCCCCACCGTCCACAGGCGACATGAAGATCAGTCCCGGCTTCACCCAGGCGGGGTCGGTCGTCCAGGCGGGACCGTCGATTCCGAACCACCCGAGCACGGTGTTGACGCAGCCCGGTCTGCCCGTTGAAGAGCAGCAGGAACAGCACGCCGACGGCGACCGGCGGGGTCATCTTCGGCAGGAAGAACACCGTTCGGAAGAACCCCGTTGCCCTGCCGGCACGATCGAGCAGCAGCGCGAGCATCGAGCGACACGATCACGTAGAGCGGCACCTGGATGCAGCGTGAAGAAGAGCGTGTTGCCCAAGGCGAGCAGCACCTTCGGGTCCGGAGACCAGCTGCGCGTAGTTCTCGAGCCCGACGAAATTCGGGTTGTTGATGACGTCGTAGTCGGTCAGCGAGAGATAGGCGCTGTAGATCATCGGCCACGCGGTGAAGACGAGGAAACCGACGATCCACGGGCTCAGGAAGAGCATGGCCGACAGCACGTTGCGTCGACTCGCCCGCCGCCGATTGCGCTGGCGCTCCTCCGGGTGACGGACCGCCGATGGGTCGCTCCGCCACGTGCGAATGGCCGTGCTGGTCATCTTCCGCGCCGCGTTCCTCGAGCGTCTTCCAGCGCCTCGTCGAGGGCCTTCTGCGCCGTCGTCCTGTGCCTTGGCGAGCGCCTCCTCAGGGGTCTGCCTCGCCGTTCAGCACGCTGTTCACGGCATCCTGCATCGCCTGCTCGAACTCGGCGTCGGCGGGGTTGGCGGGCAGCGAGACGGTGTTGTCGTTCGCTTCGTACATCGCCTCGATGCCCGAGTCCCACGGCTCGCCGCCAGACGTCACCATCTCGCGGATCTGCTCGTCGGCGACGGAGTTGCCCGTCAGGATGCCCGTGAAGGGCTTGCCCTCCTCCTCGCGGAGCGCGAGGCGCGCGTCGGCCGCGGCCTTCCACGCATCGACCTCGGTCATCGCCTTCGCCCAGCGGCACGCCGCCGCGGGGTTCTGGGTGCCCGAGGGGATCGCCCACGCGGAGCCGCCCGCGAAGGCGATCGGCTCGCCCTCGGTGGTGCGCACGGTGTCGAAGGCCATCGGGGCATCCGGTGACACCTCGTTCAGCACGTTGATGTACCACTGCTCCATCGGCATGGCGCCGAGCACGTTCGGTCGCGAACTGGTTGCCGCCGCCGAAGAAGTCGGCGGAGTCGCGGAACGCCTTCACCTTGCTGAAGCCGCCCTGGTCGTCGTAGATGCCGACGGCCCAGGTGAGCGAGTCGATCGCCTCCTGCGAGTCGAGGCTCGCGGTGCGGCCGTCCTCCGAGAGCAGCGATCCGCGCCGAGGCCGCGACCCAGAGCGGCAGGAACTCGGGAAGCTTCGAGTCGACGCCGATGACGGTCAGGGAGCCGCCGTCGGACTTCGTCAGGGCACGATTGGCCTCGGTCATGGCCTCGCGGTCGGAACCGTTGACGTCCTCGATCGACACCCCGGCCGCGTCGAGCAGGTCGGCGTTCGCCATCGTCACCTGCACTCTGGTTGAACTCCGGGATGCCGTAGACCTGATCGTCGAGGGTCACCTGGTCGACGGCCGACTCGCGGAACTGGTCCATGTCGATGCCCTCGCCGTCGATGCAGTTGCCGAGCGGGATGATGGCTCCGCGCGCGGCGAGCGATCCGATCTGGTCGCGGTCGGCGTAGAGCAGCTCGGGCGGCTCGCCGGATGCCACGGCCGAGAGGAACTGCTGGATGTCGAGGTCGCCCTCGATCAGCTTCGACCTCGACGTCGCCGAGTTGCTCCTCCGCGTGCTCGACGCGGGCGCTCGCCACCTCGTCGACGTCGCCTGAGAATCCCATCACCGAGAGTTCACCGGTGAGCTCGGCGTCGGGATCGTATTCGGTGTCGTCGTCGCCGGCCGACCCCCCTGTTCCGACGGCGCATCCGGTGAGCAGCAGCGCGGTGGCTGCTGAGAGGGCGAGTCCCGTTCGAACACGATGCATGGTGGTCCTCCGCTCGGCCGCCCGGCACTCGGCCGGTTCCCGGCTCGTGACCGGGGTTCTGAGAGCCACGTTAAATACGGCGACGCATTCGATCGAGAGGGGCTTGACAGAAGCGCTTCTCGCGGTATTCATCGCCTCTGACCTGCGATTCGAGCAACTGACGGACGAGTCGGATCGCACCGCTTCATCGAACGTCATTCACGCGATCCGCGTGATGCGGCACGCATGAGCGCGGGGCATCGTGCCGAGTACCATGCTCGCCGCAGAACAACCACAGGCACCCCACCCGGCCTCGCCGCATCCGGTCGGGCGGCATCAACCCGCGCTCCTATGGCCTCCGCGTCGAGACCGAGGCGATCGTCGCCGGTCTCGCCGCCGCCGTGCTCTTCGGAATCGTCGCCCTGATCATCTTCGCCGGGCAGGTCACGCCGCTCTGGGGCGGGCTCTCGGTCGGCGCCATCGCCGCCCTCAGCGCACTCGTCGCGGGCATCGCCGCCGGCTATACCGGTTACTGGCGCTCGAGGCACCGGCCCGGGCAGGAGTGGCGACTGCGCATCGCGTCGTGGAAGTTCATCGTCGACTCGACCACGGTCGCGCTCGTGCACGCGATGATCGCGGCGATCCTGACGATGGCGGTCTTCGTGCTGCTGCAGCGCAGCTTCGAGGGCCTCGTGCTCGACGTGTACAGCGGCTCGATCGCCGTCGCCGTGTGCGCCGGCGCCGGCGCGTACCTCATCTACCAGTCGGTGTCCGACATCACGACCCGCAAGATGTCGTCGATGCTCGTGGCGTTCATGGCGATCAGCGTGCTCACGAGCATCGCGACCGCGCAGGATCCCGCCTGGTGGGAGTACCACTTCAGCCAGCTCGGCACCGCGGGCGACTTCTCGTCGTCGCTGTTCAACCTCGCGCTCATCGTCGCGGGCTTCTTCGTCACGACGTTCGCGCTCTACCTGAACCGCGACCTGACCACGCTCGTCGAACGGGGCGTGCTGCAGCATCCGACCGCCCCTCGCACCATCTCGGTGATCTTCATCATCATGGGACTCATGCTCGCCGGCGTCGGCGCCTTTCCGGTGAATGTGAGCATGCCGCTGCACAACCTCTGCGCGACCGGCATGGCGATCGCGTTCTCGGTGATGGTGCTCGGCTCGCCGCGCATCCTGGCCGGACTCCCCCGCCGATTCTTCGTCTTCTGCATCGGCACGTTCGTGGTGCTGATCGGCTCGTTCCTGCTGTTCGAGCCGGTCGGCTACTACAACCTCACGGCGTTGGAGCTCATCGCGTTCAGCATCATCTTCGGCTGGATCTCGGTGTTCATCCGCTTCATCAACGCACTCGCTGCTCCCGGCGACACCGAGGTGCGACCGGCGGCATGAGATCGGATGCCGCTCCCCGCGGTATCCGTCGTCTCGGCGCCGACCGGTAGCATTCGGGGATGGTCGATCGCGACGCCGCCGAACGTCTCCACGTCGAGTCACGCGCCGAATGGCGCGACTGGCTCGCGGAGCATCACGAGACGAGTCAGGGGGTCTGGCTCGTCGTGTGGAAGAAGACCACGGGTCGCGCCCGCCCGACCTACGAAGAGCAGGTGCTCGAGGCGCTCGCCGTCGGGTGGATCGACGGGCAGGCCAAGACGGTCGACGACGAGCGCACCATGATGTGGTTCACGCGGCGCACGCCGAAGAGCCCCTGGTCGGCGTCGAACAAGCAGCGGGTCGAGCAGCTCGAATCCGAGGGGCTCATGCAGCCCGCGGGCCGTGCCGCCATCGACGCGGCCAAGGCCAACGGCATGTGGAGCGTGTTCGACGACGCCGAGCGCCTCATCGAGCCCGCCGAGCTCGCGATCCTGCTCGACGTCGACCCCACGGCGCGCGCGAACTGGAACGCCTACCCGCCCTCGGTGCGGCGGTCGGCGCTGTCGTGGATCGCGCTCGCCGCGCGCGACGAGACGAAGTCGCAGCGCATCGCGTCGATCGTGAGCGACGCGTCGAAGGGGCAGCGTCGCCCGGGCCCCAGTAGGGGCGTCTCGGCTCGACCGCGCGCCGTAACCGCCTCAGCCGGTGACGTTCCGATATCGCAGGAACACCACCCCGTTCTCGAAGCGATGCTCCTCGAGCAGCTCGAGGTCGAGGCGCACCCCTGCCGGGCAGGAACCGCGTTCCGCCACCCACCACGACGGGGTTCACGTAGAGCTGGAACTCGTCGATCAGGCCGGCCCTGGCGGCGTGGGCGGCGAGGGTCGGGCCCGCGATCGACAGGTCGCGGTCGGATGCGGCCTTCATCGCCCGCACGGCTTCTGCATCGAACGATCGCTCGAGGCGGGTGCGCGCCGTCGTCACCCGCTCGAGCGTCGACGAGTAGACGACCTTGTCGAGGCCGGCCCAGCTCGCCGCGAAATCCCGTTCGACCTGCGAGATGCCGGGGTCGTCGACGAGGTCCTCCCAGACCCGCATCACCTCGTACATGCGGCGGCCGAGCAGCTCCGTGCCGATGCCGCGCGCCCGCTCGTTGACGAACGCGTGCACGTCAGGGCTCGGAACACTCCAGTCGAACCTGCCCTGCTCGTCGGCGATGTAGCCGTCGAGCGAGGTGATGCCCATGCTCAGCAGCCGTGCCACGTGCCACGCTCCCGCCGTCGGGACATCCGTCTCGCTCACACCGACTCGGCCGCCTCGAGACGGCCCGACGCGACCGCTTCGGCGAACGCCGCGTAATCACGTTCGTTCTGGTCGGCGTAGTCGGCGGCGAACTCGGCGATCGCGCGATCGAACCGGTCGCTGCTGCCGAGGTAGGCCGCGATGGCGACGCGGTCGCCCGCGCGCGAATGCGCCCTCGCAAGCGTGCCGCCGCACAGTTGGGCATAGAGTTTCGCGCCCGGCGGTTCCATGACCTCGACGTCGACCGATCCCTTCCAGTCGTGCAACTGGCGCAGGTAGAAGTCACGCTCGACGTCGTCGTATCCCTTCACTCGTTGCCACCCGAGGAAGATGTCGCTCGCCGCCTGCATGTGCCGCTGCCCCATGACGACGCGTTGACCGTGCTCGACGAACTCGCTCGGCGGCAGGAATCGTTCGAGCACCGACTGCTCGGCCTGCTTCGCCTGCAGCAGCAGGAGGTCGCCGTCATCACGCCCGCGCAGCAGGATGATCCAGGCACGGGTGCCGACACTCCCGACGCCGACCACCTTGCGTGCCATGTGCACGTACGAGAACTCTCGCAGCGGATGCCGCGGCAGCTGCAGCGTCGTCTGGTACGAGCGCATCAGCTCCTGCATCAGCGCGAAGTCCGTGTCAGGCGCGCGGCCGGCGGGGGCGACCATCTCGACGGGCATGATGAGCGGAGGATCGGCTGCGATCCGCAGCTGGCCGTCGACGACTTCGACGAGCTTCGAGACGGCACGCATGCTGTCGCGCGTGCGGGCCTTGGCCAACGCGGCGTCGGCCCGCTTGACCTGCTTGCCTGCGATGCGTTTCTCCTTGCGCAACGCCTCCAGCGATTCCATGAAGCGCTGGGCGTCGATGCTGTCGTACCAGGCGTCGAGCACGTTCGAGCCTGCGGCGTGCACCATCCACTCCCGGTATCCGCGCACCACGGCGCGGTTCGTCTCGTCGCGGTCGGCGTCGGAGAAGCCGCGGTTCCGCCCGGCGATCTCGAAGCTGGCGGCGAGCCGCTTCACATCCCACTCCCACGGCCCCGGCAACGTCTCGTCGAAGTCATTGATGTCGAAGACCAGCCGGCGCTCGGGCGTGCCGAACACGCCGAAGTTCGACAGGTGCGCGTCACCGCAGATCTGCGTCGTGATGCCCGAGACCGGCGTACTGGCGAGGTCGGCCGCCATGAGCAGCGCCGCACCGCGGTAGAACGTGAACGGCGACACCAGCATGCGCGCATGCCGGATCGGCACGAGCTCGGGCACCCGTGTCGTCGCCTGCTCCTCGAGCAGCGACACCGGGTCGACGCGGTCGGGCGGCGGCGACCACCCCGCATGGCTCGACCGCGGGATGCGCCGACGTGCGGCGCGGCCGTACTCGGCCCGCGCCTCGAAGTCGGTCGTTGCCGGCATGCCGGTTGCGTCACTCATGGGACAGCTCCCTTCACTGCGCCGTCACCGACGGCGGACTCCTCTTCATCGGGTCGCCCGAGCACCTCGCTGGGGATGCCTCGTGAGAAGAACAGCGAGCCCAGCGAGATGGCGATGAGCGCCACGAGCGAGACCCGCAGCGACTCGATCTGCGATTCGGCGTAGACGCGCTCGAGCTCCGCCGCCTGCGCGTCGTCGAGCCCGGCCTCGGCGGCGAGGTCGGGCACGGATGCCGCGGGCACGATGTCGACGCCTTCGCTCGTCGCCTCGGCGACGAGCGCCTGCGTCTCGTCGGGCAGCGAACTCGTGGCCACCATGCCGGCGAACGACGTGGCGAGCGCGCCGATCAGCACCGATCCGATGACGGCGGTGCCGAGCGACGATCCGAGGTTCTGGAACACGCCCTGCAGTCCGCCGACCTCGCTCGACTGCTCCTCGCCGACGCTCGACATGTTGACGTTGCCGATCTGCGAGGCGAGCAGTCCGAGGGCCGCGCCCGCGACGAACATTCCCATGCCGAACGCCGGGCTCTGCAGTTCGATGTCGACGGCGCCGAGCAGCAGGAACGACGCGAGCACGAGCAGCACCTGCCCGATGCGGATGATGCGACGAGGCGACCACATGAGCGAGAGCCGCGTGCCGAGGATGGAGAACAGGATGAGCGAGATCGACAGCGGGAAGATGCGGATGCCGGTCTGCAGCGCGTCGAGGCCGAGCGTCATCTGCAGGTACACCGGCATCATGAAGAACAACCCGGCGGTCATCGCGTACTGCGCGAGCAACACCGTGAGCCCGCTGCGCAGCCGCAGGATCGGAACAGGTCGACGTCGACCAGCGGCGGCCTGCCGATCGCCGACAGATGCCGCTGCCGGGCGACGAACGCCCAGATCAGCGCCGATCCGGCGATCACGAACCAGGTGGTCGGCGATACCCCGAGCGGCGCGACCTCGACGCCGCCGATGACCGGCGGGTGCAGCGGGATGACCCAGCCCCAGCTCTTGCTCTGCAGCATCCCGAACACCACGAACACGAGGCCGGCGGCCGAGAGCAGCACGCTCAGCAGGTCGATCGGCGATGGCCGGGCGCCCGTTCGATCCTCGATCCGACGAGCGAACAGCACGACGCCCGCCATGATCACGACCTCGGCGACGAACACGTACCGCCAGCTCAGGTAGGTCGTCATGAAGCCGCCGATCAAGGGCCCGCGGCGACCGCCGCACCGGATGCCGCGCCGATGATCGCGTAGGCGGTGACCCGGCGTGACCCTCGTAGTTGTCGGCGATGAGCGCCGCGATGGCGGGGATCACGAGCACGGCGCCGAGTCCCTCGATGATCGACCAGCCGACGAACAGCGTCGCGACGTTCGGGCTCAGCGCCGTCGTGAGCGAGCCGACCGCGTACACGATCGAGCCGATCACGAACGCCCTGCGCCGACCCCAGACATCGCCGAGCTTCGCGCCGAGCAGCATCAGTGCCGCCATCGTGAGCGTGTAGAACGTGATCGCCGCCTGCATCGCGTCGACGGTCGTGTCGAGGTCTTCGACCACCGTCGAGATCGACACGTTCATCACGGTGCCGTCGAGCACCATCACGAACTGGGCGCTGCCGAGGATCGCGATGACCGGCCAGTTCTTCATCTCGCCCCCGATTCCGCCGCGTCGTCGTGCAGCGCGCAGCCACGACGACCTGCGACGACAGACGAACGTCTACCGTGATGCTCCCACCGATCATGCTCCCGCGGGAAGAGCGCCGTCGGGCGCGCCGCGACGAGCCGCCGGCCTCAGCCCTCGGCGGGCGGCGCCGGCGTCTCGGCCGGCGCCTCCTCAGCGGCATCCGCAACCGTGGGGCACAAGCGCGAGCTCGGTCATCTTCGCCGTCGCCTGCTCGAACGACCACGGCAGCTCGACGAGCGGCTGCGTCCGATCGGCGGCCGGCGCGGCCTTCGAGCCGAGCGACGCGAGCGCGAACGCGGCCTCGCGCACGAAGTCGGCGCCCGAAGTGGAGTTGTTGAGCGCCACGACGACGGTGAGCCCGGTCTCGGGATCGGTGAACGCCGCCGTCAGTGCGCCGGGCGACTCACTGAACCCGCCGCGAAGCGGACCGTACTCGGCCCCGCCGATGCCGAACGTCTGCCACGGGGGCGCGGATCCGCCGAGGGGTGTCGTCGTCCACTGCGCGCGGGCATGGTGTTCGCCGAGCAGCGACCCCGTCGCGAAGGCCTCGCTCAACCGGTACAGGTCGTCGAGGCTCGACACCGCGCCGGCCGCGACGCCGCCCGTCGAACTCGACTGCAGCGAATCGTCGAGCACGGCATCGCAGACGGGTTTGCCGTCGGCGGCGATGGTCGCGGCGTACGCCCCGAGCACGCCGTCGAGGCGGGTGGTGGTCGGCGCGGGCAGCGACGTGTCGTCGAGGCCGAGCGGATCGGCGACGTACTGCTTCACGAGGTCGTTCCAGGTTCGGCCGGTGGCCTCTTCGAGCGCGAGCCCGAGCAGCAGGATGCCCGTGCGCGAGTACGACCACGTCTCGCCCGGTGCTCCGGTGCGTTCGTTGGCGAGGCCGGTCGCGAGCAGCTCGTTGGGCGACCAGATCCGCTCGGGATTGGAGATGAAGTGCGGCTCGAGGCCCGGGTAGTAGTCGGCGAGGCCCGACGTGTGGCGACACAGCTGCTCGAGGGTGATGCCCTCGAGCCCCGCCACCCGGTCGACGTATTCGGTCACCGGGTCGTCGAGCGCGACGGTGCCGGCCTCGACGAGCCGCAGGAAGACGGTGCAGGTCAGTTCGGCGGTGAGGGTGCCGAGGCGGAATCGCATGGTGGTCGACGCCGGGCGCGCATCTTCGCCGAGGCCGACGGTTCCGGATGCCGCGGACCACGACCCCGCCCATGGCGCCCAGACCCCGGCGACACCGCCGCTGGACCCGCTGAGCGCGATCGCCTGGTCGAGCACCGCGTCGAGCGATGTCACGAGTGCCTCGTCGAACGCGGCATCGACCCGATCGAACTGCTGCCCGGGGTCGGTGCCGTCGCCGGTGCAGGCGGTCAGCGTGAGCGCTGCGGCGGCAGCGAACGCGGCGACGGCCGTTCGCCATCGCCGCCTGCCCCCGTTCCGGTCACCCACCAAGCCCCCTTAGCCGTGTGTCCGTACGAATTGTAACCCGCAGTCGACGATGTGCCCCGATCAGGCGCCAGCGGGCCCGATCTCGCGGACGGCTCCGGACATGAACCGCTCGACGTTGCGGTCGACGATGATGTCGTTGGGCCGCAGCGGACGCGACAGGAAGAGCCCGTCGAGGGCGGTGAGCCGGCTCAGCGCGACATAGGTCTGGCCGGGGCTGAACACCCGCGAACCGAGGTCGACGATGGCGGTGTCATAGCTCGCGCCCTGCGACTTGTGGATGGTGACGGCCCACGCGAGCCGAAGCGGGAACTGGGTGAACTCGGCGACGATCTCGCGTTCGAGCTTCTTGCGCACCGGGTCCCACGAGTACTTGAACTTCTCCCAGGTCACCGGCTCGACCTCGTGCTCGTCGCCGTCGATCTCGACCTTCACCTCGCGCTTGAGCGACGTGATCGTTCCGATCGTGCCGTTCACCCAGCGCTGGGCCTCGTGCCCGATGGCGGTGTCGTTGCGCAGGAACATCACCTGCGCGCCCACCTTGAGTTCGAGTCGCTCGTCGGCCGGGAACGCGCGGCCGCCGAAGTCGCCGTTCACCTCGGCCTCGTTCGCCTGCGACGTGCCGGGCAGACGGTGCAGCTGGGTCGCGTTGATGCGGTTGACGGTGTCGTTGCGTGTCGCGAGCGTGATCGCGCCGTGCTCGGGCAGCGGCCGCCGCGCTCCGACGTCGTTGAGCACCCCCGCGATCTCGGCGGTGACCCGCCCGTGCCGCACCGCGTTCAGCATGAGCTTGAACTCGCCGTCGTGCTGGCGGTGCACCTCGCCGAGCTCGAAGATCTTCAGGTCGGCCTCGTGCCACACCTTCGCGTCGAAGAACCACATCGAGTCGTAGGTGTCGGCGAAGTAGGCGCGTTCGTCGCCGTCGCCGGGCACCGGCGCGAGCTGGTAGGGGTCGCCGAACAGCACGACCTGCGCCCCGCCGAACGGCTCGAACGGTCGCTGGCGGGCCTGCCGCAGCGACCGGTCCATCGCGTCCATCAGGTCGGCGTTCACCATCGACACCTCGTCGATCACGAGCGTGTCCATGGCGTTCAGGATCTTGCGCACCGTGTCGTTCTGGTCGATGTCGTGGTCGGCGATGACCCCGATCGGCAGGCGGAACAGCGAGTGGATGGTCTGCCCGCCCACGTTGAGCGCGGCGACGCCCGTGGGCGCGCAGATCACGATCTGCTTCTGCGTGTGCCAGTTGAGGTGGTTCAGCAGCGTCGACTTGCCGGTGCCCGCCCGCCCGGTGACGAACACGTGCTCGCGGGTGCCCTCGATCGCCTGGAACACCGCGGCCTGTTCGCGGGTGAGGGTCACGTTCTGCACGGGGAGTCTTTCGATGAGGCGAGCGGATGTCGCAGCCGGCGCCGCGCGCCGATGCCGGCCGTGGGCACCGCGCGGTCGCCGAGGCTGCGCGCTCCCACTGTAACCGCGCGAGCCGCGTGTTCCCCCGCGCCGCCCGGATCTGTGCACAGTCGGCCGCGGGCGTCGGATCGCGGCCACGGTGCAGATGCTCAGGTTGTCGCAGACCCCACCCATAGACTTGGCCGGGTGGGGAGTTCAGACGTGCGCCGAGGTCGGGTATCCGCCATGGCCGTCATCGGCTGGGCTGCACTCGCGATGCTCGTCGTCGGCGCCTTCCTCGCCGCGCTCGGCGGGCTGAACGCGACCATCTACGGCTCCTCGAGCTTCGTCGAGCGCTACCTCGAGGCGATCGCCGACGACGACATCGCCGCGGCCTCGTCGACGCCCGGAGTCGCCCTCGACGCCGCCGAGATCGAGGCCTTCGGCCTGCCTGCCGACATCTCCACCGCGATGCTGCGCTCGGGCGTCGTCGCCGCCGGCCCCGAAGACGTCAGGATCGTGAGCGACGTCGCCAATCCCGACGGCAGCCACTCGGTCACGGCGAGCTACCGGCTCGCGGCCGAGATCGCCGAGTCGACGTTCCTGGTGCGCCCGCTCGAGCCGCTCTACGGCGTGCTGCACCGGTGGGAGTTCGCCGACAGCCCCATCGCGGTCATCGACGTGACCGCCGCGCACAACCCCCTCTTCACCGTCGGCACGCTCACGCTCGACACTCGCGCGAACAAGACCGGCGACGAACTCGCCGCCTTCAGCCAGACGGCGCCGTACCTCGCGATCGCCCCCGCGGCCTACACGTTCGAGTACGACTCGACCCTGCTCGAGGCGGCCCAGGTGTCGGTGGTCGCCGACGCCGCCGAGCAGGTGCCGGTCACGGTCGACGCCCAGCCCACCCCCGCGTTCGTCGAGCGCGTGCAGCTCAAGGTCGACGAGTACCTCACCGCGTGCACCGACCAGCCGGTGCTGCAGCCCGCCGGGTGCCCGTTCGGCATCGAGGTCGACGACCGGGTCACGGGCGAGCCGCAGTGGTCGATCGTGACGGCGCCCCAGGTCACGCTCACGGCGAGCGAGAGCTCGTTCGACATGCCCCCCACCGAGGGCGTCGCGCACATCTCGGTCGAGGCCCAAGACCTCTTCGACGGCCACTTCTACACGATCGAAGCAAGACCGGCCGTTCACGCTCGCCCTCGCGGCGACGATCAACCCCGACGGCTCGATCGCGATCCAGCTCAAGTAGCGCGGCGCGCGGCGTCGCGCGCGGCGCGAGCCGGGGCATCCGCTCGCTCTGTGGTCTACGGCGTGCGCGTGTCGTGCTCGGCGATCTCGGCGAGGCGCGCGTTGTATTCCTCGAGGTCGGCGTCGCCCGTGCGGTCGGCGTGCCGGTCGAGGCGCTTCGACTCCTTCTCGTCGCTGCGCGCCCACTGCACCGCGACCGTGATGGCGAGCGCCACCGTCGGGATCTCGCCGACCGACCAGGCGATGCCGCCGCCGAGCTGCTGGTCGACGAGCGCGTCGGTGCCCCAGCCCATCGCGCCGTACCAGTCGGCGAGGAACAGCCCCGTGCCGCTCATGATCGCGAGCCCGAAGAACGCGTGGAACGCCATGGTGCCGAGCAGCAGCAGCAACCGGAACGGGTACGGCAGGCGGTAGGGCACCGGGTCGATGCCGATGAGCGACTGCACGAACAGGTAGCCGGTGATGAGGAAGTGCGCGACCATCCACTCGTGGCCGATGTGGTCGAGCATCGACCACCGGAACAGCGGCGTGTAGTAGAACACCCACAGCGAGCCGGCGAACAGCACGGCCGCGACGATGGGGTTGGCGATGAAGCCGGCGAACTTCGAGTGCACGGCGAGCAGGATCCACTCACGGCCGCCGCGGCTGCCGTCTTTGCGAATACGGATGGCCCGTGCCGCGAGTGTCACCGGAGCACCCGGTACGAGCAGCACCGGCACCGCCATGGTCAGCGCCATGTGCCCGAGCATGTGCGCCGAGAAGAGGTACTGCTCGTAGACGTTGACGCCACCGCTCGTGACGTACGCCAGGAGCAACAGGCCGGCGACCCACAGCACCGCGCGGTACACGGGCCAGTGGTCGCCGCGCCGGCGCAGCCGCAGCACGCCCGCGACGTAGAAGAAGATGCCGAACCCGCACGCGACGAGCCAGAGCAGGTCGGGCTTCCACTCGGTGAAGAACCGGAAGTAGTCGGGCCACGGCGGCAGCGGCTCGCCCGTGAGGATCTCGGCGGGCGTGCGGGCGAGCGACCCGGCCTCTTCGGTGACCGGCGTCGCAGTGCGCGCGAGTGCGGCGGCGACGCCCGACGCGAGCCCCATGAAGACGAGTTCGCCGACGACGAGCCACCAGAACGGGCCGCTCGCGGCCGGCGCTCCCGCACCACGGGTCATCCGCCCGATCAGGAACCGCCGCTGCACGGCACCGAAGCAGCCCAGCGCGATGAGCGCCACGACCTTGACGACGACGAGGCCGCCGTAGGGCGTGGCGAGTTCATCGAGCGTGCCGATGCGCAGGGCCGCGCTGGCGTAGCCCGACACGGCCACGACGATGAAGCAGACGAGCGCGACCGTCGAGTACCGCGTGAGCACGACCACGAGCCGCTCGGTGCCGAGGGCGCGCTTCAGCAGCACGATGGTGAGCAGCCCGCCGAGCCAGACCGCCGCGAACACGAGGTGCAGGCCCAGCGACGAGATCGCGGCGTTGTGACCGGCTGCGCCGGCCGCGTGGCCCTGCTGCGCCATCGGCACGAGCGCGGCGACCGCGAGCGCGGCCACGAACACGAGGGCGGTGTGGTTGCGCACGGCGAAGCACAGCACGGTCACGGCGGCGGCGATGAGGGTGGTCGTGAGCCACGCCTGGCCGAGTTCGATCGTCGTGACGAACTGGCCGAGCTTCTGCCCGAAGTCGTCGCTCAGGTCGAACGGCACGGCCGTCACCAGCAGGAACGTGAAGAACGCGGTCGCCGCGCTCGCGACCGTCATCACGGCGGCCGAGGCGGCGGCGACGTCGAGGGCGAGGTCGAACTCGCGGCGCTTCGGGCTCAGCGCCCACACCGCGAGCACGAGTGCGCCGATCATGCCGGCGGCCGAGAGGTTCGTCAGCAGCTTCGCGATCGGCACGCCGTAGCGGGTGATCGGCCCCGGGTCTTGGATCAGCTGCGCGTCGGCGCCCCCGCCGAACGCGAGCGCGGCGAACGTCGCGAGAAGCGCGACGATGGTGAGCACGGCAGGGCCGAGCACGCGGACGGAGCGGGGCACTGAACCAGCCTAGGCGGTGTCGTCTGCGCGCACGCCCAGTGCTCCCGGGGACGACGAAGGGGCGCGCGGCTCACGCCGCACGCCCCCTCGGGAAGGCCCTGCTACTTGGCAGCAGCCTTGAGCTTCGAGCCGGCCGAGACCTTGACCGAGTAGCCGGCCGGGATCTCGATCGTGGCGCCGGTCTGCGGGTTGCGGCCGGTGCGCGCAGCGCGGTGCGTGCGCTCGACGGCGAGCCAGCCGGGGATGGAGACCTTGGTGCCCGAGCCCACGGACTGGGCGAGCGCCTCGAACAGGCCGTTGAGCACGCCGTCGACGGTGGCCTGGCTCTGGCCGGTCGACGAAGCGATCTTCGCGACGAGCTCGGACTTGTTCAGCGTGTCAGCCATTGAATGTCCTCCTCAGGACTTCCGCTGTGAAAAGTACAGCAAATTGAATTGGAGTGGGAACGATCGTTCGAACGCCCCCGTGGCCGTCAGGCCGCCTCGAATGTAACAGAGATCCGCGGAATCTCGCGGATTTCCGGGCCTTTCCACCCCATCGCCCCGGCGTGTCGCGGGTTCGCCGGCCTCGTTGCGGGGGTGCTTTCGCGACATTTCGGCCGCGTTCGGGGCATCCGATCGTCGGAAAAGCACCCCCGCAGCGGGTGAGGTGCGCGGGTGCGCGCGCGGATGGGACGACGAAAGGGGCGCCCCTTTCGGGACGCCCCTCTCGGTGAAGCGGTGAAGCTACTGCTGCTTACCAGCTCGACTTGGTGATGCCGGGCAGCTCGCCACGGTGCGCCATGTCACGGAAGCGGACGCGCGAGACGCCGAACTTCGTGAGCATGCCACGGGGGCGGCCGTCGATGGCGTCACGCGAGCGCACGCGAACCGGCGATGCGTTGCGGGGAAGCTTCTGCAGGCCGAGACGGGCGGCCTCGCGGGTCTCGTCGGTGCCGTTCGGGTCGACGAGCGCCTTCTTCAGCTCGAGGCGCTTGGCCGCGTAGCGGTCGACGATCACCTTGCGCTGCTCGTTGCGCGCGATCTTGCTCTTCTTCGCCATGTCTTAGCGCTCCTCTCGGAAGTCGACGTGCTTGCGCACTACAGGGTCGTACTTCTTGAGCACGAGACGGTCGGGGTTGTTGCGGCGGTTCTTGCGGGTCACGTAGGTGTACCCGGTGCCTGCCGTCGACCGAAGCTTGATGATCGGCCGGATGTCTTGCGCCTTCGCCATTAGAGCTTCACCCCACGTGCCTGCATGTCCTTGACCACTGCTTCGATGCCACGGGCGTCGATCACCTTGATGCCCTTGGCGGACACGTTGATGGTGATGCTACGACGCAGCGACGGCACGT
The DNA here is from genome assembly GCA_963836825.1 of uncultured Actinomycetota bacterium. GTDB lineage: Bacteria > Actinomycetota > Actinomycetes > Actinomycetales > Microbacteriaceae > Agromyces. The sequence goes on along the minus strand of CAWILI010000020.1, from coordinate 143,765 downwards.
AATAGGTCTTCTTCTGCACGTTCGGGTCGAAGCGGCGCTTCGTCCGGCGGTGCGAGTGCGAGATGTTGTGCCCGAAGCCGGGAACGGCTCCAGTCACCTGGCACACTGCTGCCATTGGTCTTTCCTCCAATACCGAGGGGCGGATGCCCCTCCCAAGGTCTCTTGTCTGCTGACGATCCCGCGCGAACGCCCGCGATCACTCGCGGATTCATGGGGGATTGTCGACGGTCTGGGCAGTGGAAGTACCCAGCCAACGAGCCAGCTTACCAGAGGCGCCGGTCGCGGGCCGAATCGAGCGGATGTCCCGTGGCGCGGCCCTGCGCGACGGCCGAGGTGCGCTCGCCGTTCGTCGATCGAGATCGCGCCAGTGGTCCGCGATCTGCTGCGCGGCGGCGCACGCGCGCGTAGCGTGACGCGCATGGCGACGTGGGACGACGTGCGTGAGATCGCGCTCGCGCTGCCCGAGACGAGCGAGCACGTCTCGCGCGGGAGCGCGCAGTGGAAGGTGCGCACGAAGGGCTTCGTGTGGGAGCGCCCGCTTCGGCGCGCCGACCTCGACTCGCTCGGCATCGAAGCCCAGGACGGCCCGGTGCTCGGCGCGTGGACCGACGACGAGGCGGTCAAGTTCGCGCTGATCTCCGAGGACCCGTCGATCTTCTTCACGACCCCGCACTTCGACGGCTACGCGGCCGTGCTCGTGCACCTCGACCGCATCTCGAAGCGGCGGCTCGCCGAGCTCGTCGCCGAGGCGTGGGCGGCGAAGGCGCCGGTGAAGCTGCTGCGTCAGCACTTCGCCCGCGACGGCGACTGAGCGACGCCGCCGATCGAGGAGTTCATTGCCGAGCGTTGCTCGACCGGTCTCGAGGCTCTGCGAACTCAGCAGGGCGATCGGACTGGGGACTATACGCACTCGATCGCGTGCGGAGACCACGTCTTCCTTGGGGGAACGATGGCGCAGGCAGAGCGAGTCGAACTGCGGGGCCGGTTCGACCGGTGGTTCGAGGTCGAGGTCGTCGACCCGATCGCAGACTTCAAGAACCCACGGCAGGAATGGCGACGGCTCTTCTCGGAGTTCTACGGCACCTTCTTCCTCGTGCTCGTCGCTGCCGGCGGCGGGATGATGAGCCAGGCGTTCCCCGACACGATCAGCCGTACCGCAGCGCGTGGTCGGCCCCGGGCCTCATGGTGATGGGGATCATCCTCTTCATGGGCAAGGTCTCGGGCGCTCACCTGAATCCGGCCGTGACCCTCGGCGTTCTCGCTGCGCGGCGACTTCCCGTGGCGGCGGGTGCCGGGCTACATCGTGCGTGCAGCTGCTCGGCGCCACGCTGCGCGGCGTGGATCCTCCAGCCCGATCATCGGCGTCTCCGCGACGTACGGTTCCAACTATCCCGCCGACGGCTACTCCTCGTTCCAGGCGTTCATGATGGAGGCGTTGCTGACGCTCGGCCTCGTGAGCGTCATCCTCGGCACTGCGTCGGGCGCGCAGAACGTCGGCGTCATCGGCGCATTGCGGGGTCGGCAGCTATATCGCGCTCGCCGGTCTCGTGGGGCAGCCCCGATCTCGGGCAGCATCCATGAATCCCGGCTCGCACGTTCGGCCCCGATCTCGCCGGCCTCGACTTCACCGACTACTGGGTCTACGTCGCCGGGCCCGATCGCCGGCGCGGTCGCCGCGGTCCTGCTGGCCTTCGTGCTGCGGGGCTACGGCGGTGGCCGCAGCGGCTCCGTGGCGGCCCAGGGCGTCCTCGACACCGACGTATGCCCGGCCCGACCAGTCCGTGACCGGTCACTCCTCGTCGATCGTGCGCCGCGAGAGCAGGGCCGCGACGAGGAAGCAGATCGCACCGAGCAGCGTGCCGAGGTTCGCCCAGAACATGCTGACCAGCGTGCCGGTGTCGGGGTCGACGTAGGCACCCACGGCCGAGGCGCCGAAGAAGATCGAGCCGAGCAGGTTCAGCCAGGTGCCGTGCCAGGTGCGCGCATCGGCGTCCCAGAGACGCCCGCGATCCTTCGTCGCGACGACGGCGAGCACGCTCGAGACGAGGAACGCGACAGATCCCCACGCGTCGGGTCGCCAGCCCGCGCCGAGTCGGGTCGGGTCTGCGATCGCCGCGAGGAGCGCGACGAAGGTGCTCACGTTGAAGCAGAGGGTGCCGAAGAACTGGATCGCCGCGGCCCACCAGTCGGCTCGATCGGCGCGGTTGGTGTCGCCGCGCGGCGGGCGGCGCCCGCTGAGGCTCAGCTGGATGAACGCCGCCGCGGTGAAGAAGATCGACCCGGCGAAGAACGTGACCCCCGTGCCGACGGCCCCGGCCCATTCCGCATAGAACGGCACCGCGCCCACCAGGAAGCACAGCGATCCGACGGCGAAGCCCCACGCCTCGCGCCGCAGCCGTCGCCGTCGCCCGGTGCGTCCCGCGGGGGAACTCATCGCCGCGGCATCCGTGCTCATCTCGCGCTCAGTGGTGGAACCCGGGCTTCTGCCCGTGGGTGGGCATCGGCGTATCGAGCGCATCGAGCCACGCCGTCTCGGTGCGGATGTCGTCGAGCAGGTCGTCGGCGAGATCGCGACTCAGCCCGTTGCGCACGACGATGCGTTGCACGGTGAGGTCGCTCATGTTGTCGGGCATCGGGTACGCCGGCACCAGCCAGCCCTTCATGCGCAGCCGGTCGGAGAGGTGGTAGAGGTTCCAATTGTCGGTGTAGCCGGACTTCAGCTGCCACGCGAACACCGGGATGTCGGAGCCGTCGCTCCACAGGTCGAACGGCGCCGATCTCGGAGATGCCCTTCGCGATGTACTGCGCGACGTCCTGGCACTCCTGCTGGATGGCGGTGTATCCCTCACGCCCGAGGCGCAGGAACTGGTAGTACTGCAGCAGCACCTGGGCGCCGGGGCGCGAGAAGTTGAGGGCGAGGGTCGGCATGTCGCCACCGAGGTAGCTCACGCGGAAGATGAGCTCGTCGGGCAGCGCGTCGAGCGTACGCCAGACGATCCAGCCGACGCCGGGGTAGACCAGCCCGTACTTGTGGCCCGAGGTGCTGATCGAGTGCACCCGCTCGAGACGGAAGTCCCACTCGATCTCGGGCTGCAGGAACGGCGCGATCATGGCACCGGATGCCCCATCGACGTGGATCGGGACGTCGAACCCCGTCTTCGCCTGCAGGGCGTCGAGTGCGGCCGCGATCTCCTTCACCGGCTCGTACATGCCGGTATAGGTGACGCCCATGATGGCGACGACGCCGATGGTGTTCTCGTCGACGTACTGCTCGAGCTGGCTGCCGTCGAGCATGGGGTGCTCGTCGGTGACGGGAACGTAGCGGGGCTCGACCTCGAAGTAGTTGCAGAACTTCTCCCAGCACACCTGCACGGCGGAGCTCATGATGAGATTGGGCTTGTCGGTCGGCTTTCCGGCGGCGCGACGGGCGAGCTGCCAGCGCCGCTTGAACGCGAGGCCGCCGAGCATGCACGCCTCCGACGATCCGATCGTCGACGTGCCGATCGTGTTCGAGACATCCGGCGCGCTCCAGAGCGAGGCGAGGATGTGCCAGCAGTGCTCCTCGATCGCGGCCGTGCGGGGGTACTCGTCCTTGTCGACCATGTTCTTGTCATAGGTCTCGGCGTAGAGGCGGTCGGCGTCGTCCCCCATCCACGTGGCGACGAAGGTCGCGAGGTTCAGGCGGGCGTTGCCGTCGAGCATGGCCTCGTCGTGCACCATCTGGTACGCCGAACCCGGATTCATCTCGGCATCGGGGATGGTCAGGCGCGGCGCGGCGGTGCGCACTCCGGTTCGGGTGTAGGTGGGCTTGATGACGTTGGGATCGTGGGTCATGGTGGCTCCTCCGCTCAGGTCGTCTGACCGGGCCCGCGTCGCGCGCGTGCCACCGGAGGCGATCGACCCCAGAGGTGTGCCGAGCCCCCGGGTCGGTCACCGTCTACGCGCCAGACACTACGCCCTGCGGGCGTGCGTGCGATACCCCGAATCGACGGGCCGGTCGGCGGCGTCGTTCTCGCTGACGTCGCGTTCATCGGAACGCTTCCACCGACGGGAAATCGTAAGAGCGAGGTCTTGCGCGCTACTTACGTCGGCGATAGCGTGACTTTCATCGCAACCGGCGACAGAAGGATGAGTCAGTCTCGATTTCCGAGGCTGACTCGGCCTTCATCCCGGCCGAGCCAGTCAACGTCGACGGAGGAGCACCATGAAGCCAGCACCGGCGATCTCGGTGGTCGCGGACGCTGTTCCGCCGGCGCAGGCTCCCCGTGACGCGGCCGCCGATGGGCTCGAGGCGCTCGTCGAGGCGTTCGCCGCCACCTCGCCGGCCGCGACGTCGGCGCTGTGGCAGCGGGTGCGCGCCCGGTGCGCCGATATCGGTCCTGCGGTGACCCGCCTCATCGACGACGCCGAGGCTTCCGACGGTGGCAAGCACATGCGTCCGCGGCTGGTCGCGGCGGCGTACCTGGGCATGGGCGGCGCCGATCCGGCAGCTGCTCGCCGAGGTCGCCGGCGCCCAGCAGTTGCTGCACCTCGGTCTGTGCATGCACGACGACCTCATCGACGGCGACCGGGTGCGGCACGGCACCCCGAACCTGATCGGCCGCTCGCACGACGCGGCACTCGCTGCCGGTACTCACGGGGCCGCGGCTGAGCGCCAGGCGCTCGCGGCGGGCCTGCTCGCGGGCGACCTCGCCCTCAACGCGGCGCTGCTCGCGCTGCTCGACGCGCCGGCGCCGCTGCGGTGCGCCACCGCCTGGCCGTCGAGGCGACGACCGAGCTCGAGCGCACGATCGCCGGGGAGCTGCTCGACGTGCAGTCCGAGACGATCACCCCCGACCGGGCCGCGCCGTTGCGGGTCGCCGAGCTGAAGACCGCCGCCTACAGCGTGGTGCTCCCGCTGCGGCTGGGTGCGGTCGCGGCCGGGTGCACGTCCGAGGCGACGCTGCGCAGCCTCACGCAGGTCGGCATCGCGCTCGGCATCGCGTACCAGCTCGCCGACGACGACCTGGGGCTCTTCGGCGCGACCGAGTCGACGGGCAAGTCGGTGCTCTCGGACGTGCGGCAGGGCAAGCGCACCGAGCACATCCGCATCGCGTACGCACGGGCCGGGTTCGCCGATCGCGCGACGCTCGACGCCGTGCTCGGGCTGCCCGACGCGACCGACGCCGACGCCGACCTCGTGCGCGACATCGTGCTGCGCACCGGCGCACGCGAGTCGGTCGACACGCACGATCGACGAACACATGAGCCGGGGCATCCGACTCGCCGGCACGGCGCTGCCCGACCCGCTGGCAACCTACCTCGCCGACCTCGCTCGCTCGATGCGAGGACGACGGCGATGAACGACGAACCACACATGGAGGAACGACGTGACCATGCTCGACACCGCACGAACCGAGGCCCAGACCCCGGCCGACCGCCCAGCCGACGACCGCGTCGGCATCTGGCTCGTCGGCGCGCGCGGCTCGATCGGCACGACCGTCGCCGTCGGCCTGCACGTGATCGCGAACGAGCTGGCCGCGCCGACCGGCTGCACGACCGCGGGCGACGAGTTCGTCGGCGTGCCGCTGCCGCGCTTCGCCGACCTCGTGCTCGGCGGCCACGACATCAGCCGCACCCCGCTCACCCTGCGCGCGCAGCAGCTCGCCGACTCGGGCATGATCCCGCCCCGCCTCGTGACCGCGGCGCAGGCCGGACTCGAGCAGGCCGACGCCGAGATCCGGCCCGGCTACGACCCCGCCGACGCACCACGGCAGCCAGGCCGACGTCGTGCGCCGGCTCGCGGCCGACATCGCCGGGTTCCGCGCGCGCCACGCCCTGCGCACGGTCGTGGTCGTCGACATCTCGTCGACCGAACCCATCCCCGAGGATCGCCCCGAGTTCCACGACACCGCCCTGCTCGCCGAGGTGCTCGCCGACCCCGACGCCGCCCTGCTTCCGGCGAGCGCGATCACCGCCCTCGCGGCGATCGAGTCGGGCAGCGCGTACGCGTGCTTCACCCCGTCGGTCGCGCTCACCCTCCCGGCGATCCGGGCACTCGCCGATGAGCGCGGCATCGCCTTCGCCGGGCAGGACGGCAAGACCGGCGAGACCCTGCTGCGCACCGCGATCGCGCCGATGTTCGTGGCGCGCGGCATGCACGTGCACTCGTGGGCGGGCGCGAACCTGCTCGGCGGCGGCGACGGCGCCACGCTCGCCGACCCCGAGGCGGTGCGCAGCAAGCTCGCGTCGAAGACCCGCGGGCTGCGCAGCCTGGTCGGTGAGCACGTGGTCGCGCCGCTGCACATCGACAACGTGCCCGACCTCGGCGACATCAAGACCGCGTGGGACCACATCCACGCCGAGGGCTTCCTCGGCTCGCGCATCACGATGCAGACCATCTGGACCGCGTACGACTCGATGCTCGCGGCGCCGCTGATCCTCGACATCGCCCGCCTGCTCGCGCTGGCCGAGACCGCGGGCGTGCGCGGCGTGGTGCCCGAGCTCGGGTTCTTCTTCAAGGACCCGTGGGGCAGCGACGTGCACGACTTCTCACGGCAGACCACCGAACTGTACGCGTGGGCGCACGCCACCGGCGAGCGCGTCGCGACGGCGGCGGCCGCGACGGCGGCGACGGCTGCCCGGTCCTCCGAGGCACTCGGGCGATGACCACCGCCGGCGACGTCCTCGAGCTGGTGCGCGCGCCCGCCGCGCTCACGGTGCTCGGCGACACCATCGCGGGCGGCCACGCCGGCGGCGCGCGGTTCACGGGCCGGCAGTGGCTGCTGCCGCTCGCGTCGGTGTTCCTCTACAGCGGCGGGATGGCCCTGAACGACTACGCCGATCGTGAGCTCGACGCCGTCGAGCGGCCCGAGCGGCCGATCCCGTCGGGGCGGGTCCCGGCGCGGCGCGCGCTCGGCATCGCCTCTGCGCTCATGGCCGCGGGCGTCGGGCTCGCGGCGGCGGGCGGCGGACGCCGTTCGCTCGGCGTCGCCGCACCGCTCGTGGGCGCGATCGTGCTGTACAACACCGTCGCCAAGGACACGGCGGCCGGGCCCGTGTCGATGGCGGCGTGCCGCGGCCTCGACGTGCTCATGGGCGGCGGCGGCGCGCGAGCGGCCCTGCCGGCCGCGGCGACGGTCGCGCTGCACACCGCCGGGGTCACGGCCACCTCGCGGGGCGAGGTGCATGGCGGCTCGGTGGGCACGGCGCGCGCCGGCCTCGCGATCACGGGCGTGACCGCGCTGGCGGCCGTGGCCGGCATCGGCACCGCCGCCGCCACCGGCGCCGCCGGCGTCCGCAGACCACGCAGCGGCACGAACGGCGCCGGCCGAGCGCACCGCGTCGTCTCGGTGCTCGCCGCCGTCGCGGGAGCGGCCGCCTACCTCGCCACGACGCTGCCGAGCCAGCTGAAGACCCTCGACGACCCGTCGGCGGCGAACGCGCGCACGGCGACGCGCGCCGGCATCGGCGCGATGGTGCCGCTGCAGGCGACCCTCACCGCCCGCTCGGGTGCCCTCGGCCCCGCGGCCCTGCTCGGCGGCGTCGACGTCGCCCGCCGCGCGCTCTCGGCACGGCGATCGCGGGGTGATGTCACGTGAGCGACACCCTGGCCTCCGCGATCGACGCGCTGTGGCATCCGCTGCCCGGCGCCGGGTTCACCCTCGGATACGGAACCAACGGATTCGCCGACCACCCGCTCGACCGCGCCATCGAGGTGCTCGAGGTGACCGGATACGGGGCCATCGCGCTCACGCTGGGGCATCCGCACCTCGACCCGTTCGCCGCCGACGCCGACGAGCAGGCCGCGCGCCTGCGTGAGCGGCTCGACGAGCTCGGCTGGCGGGTCGTCGTCGAGACCGGCACGAGGTACCTGCTCGACCCGTTCGTCAAGCACCGCCCGACGCTCGTCGACGTCGACGCCGAGTCGCGGATGGCGTTCCTGCGCCGTGCGATCGACCTCGCGGTCGTGCTGCGTGCCGAGTGCGTCTCGCTGTGGTCGGGCGTCGTGCCCGATGGGATGTCGCGAGCCGAGGCCTGGCCGTTGCTCGTCGGTCGCATGCGCGAGGTCGTCGCCTATGCCGAGGCATCGGGGGTCGTGCTCGGCTTCGAGCCCGAGCCGGGCATGCTCGTCGAGACCGTCGCCGACGCCCTGCGCCTGCGTGACGAGCTCGGTGCACCCGCTGCGCTCGGCATCACCGTCGACCTGGGTCACTGCGTCGCGGTCGAACCCGACGGCGTCGTCGGCGCGCTGCGCAGCGCGGGCGACCTGCTCGTGAACGTGCAGGTCGACGACATGCTGCCCGGGGTGCACGAGCACCTCGAGCTCGGCAGCGGGCGACTCGACCTGACCGCTGCGCTCACGACCCTGAACGAGATCGGATACCGCGGCGTGGCGGCGGTCGAACTGCCCCGCCACTCGCACGACGCGCCGGGCGCCGCCGCACGCAGCATGCGTGCGCTGCGCTCGGCTTGGGAGGAACGATGACACAACCCCTGGACGGCGAACGCCGTGGCCGACATCGCCGCGGAACCGCAGCGCATCGCCGTGCTGTTCCCCGCCGCCGGGCGCGCGGTCGGACGCGAGCCGGTCGATCCGGCGACCGACCCGCTCGGGCTGCGGTACGGCACGGCCGACGACCTCGCCCGCGAGCAGCTCGTGGCGGCGTTGCTCGCCGCGCTGCCCGCCGACGCCGCGGCGACCGCGCTCGGCGACCTCTACCGCTACGGCGACGACGCCGAACGACGCGGCGTGCTGCGCGGGCTGAACGCCGCGCCCGAGCCGATCGCACGCGGCGGCCGTCGTCGACGCGGGCCTCGAGCTCGTCGCCGACGCGCTGCGCACGAACGACCCGCGGCTCGTCGCCGCCGCGCTCGGGGACTTCGCCGGCGCTCACCTCGACGACCACGCCTGGCGGCACGGCGTGCTGAAGGTGCTGTTCATGGGCATCCCCGTCGACGTCGTCGCGCGGCTCGACGATCGTGCCGACGCCGAGCTGGCCCGCATGGCCGCCGGGCTCATCGCCGAGCGCCGCGCCGCCGGCCGCGAGATCAACGACGACATGCGCCGGGTCGCGGCGAGCGCCCCGCCGACTTCGTCGCCCCGCTGCCACCACCACGTCCTCCATCACCACGACCCCTACGCCGGGAGGCTGACCATGCGAATCTTCGACCCCCACATCCACATGAGCGCGCGCACGACCGACGACTACCGCGCGATGTACGACTCGGGCGTGCGCGCCGTGGTCGAGCCGTCGTTCTGGCTCGGCCAGCCCCGCACGAACGTGGGCAGCTTCGTCGACTACTTCGACGGGCTGATCGGCTGGGAGCGGTTCCGTGCGGCGCAGTACGGCATCCGCCACCACTGCACGATCGGCCTCAACCCGAAGGAGGCGAACGACGCCGCGCTGCCGTGAGGTGCTCGACGTGCTGCCGCGCTACCTCGCCAAGGACGGCGTCGTCGCGGTCGGCGAACTCGGGTACGACTCGATGACCGCGGAGGAGGACGAGGTCTTCGCGGCCCAGCTCGCCCTGGCCGTCACGTTCGAGCTGCCGGCGATGGTGCACACCCCGCACCGCGACAAGGCCGCGGGCACGACACGCACCCTCGACGTGGTCCGCGAGTCGGGCATCGCCCCCGAGCGGGTCGTGGTCGACCACCTCAACGAGACGACGGTCGCCGCGGTCGCCGACAGCGGCTGCTGGATGGGCTTCTCGATCTACCCCGACACCAAGATGGACGAACACCGCATGGTCGCGATCCTGCGCGAGTTCGGCACCGAGCGGGTGCTCGTGAACTCGGCCGCCGACTGGGGCAACTCCGACCCGCTGAAGACCCGCAAGACCGCCCAGGCGATGCTCGACGCCGGATTCACCGAGCACGACGTCGACGTCGTGCTCTGGCAGAACCCGGTCGCGTTCTACGGGCAGAGCGGCCGCCTGCACCTCGACCCGGTGCCCGGGTTCGCCGAGCACGAGCCGCCCGCCGCGGGCGTCACCTTCGAGGGCAACTCGGTGCTGCGCGGGGCGCGGGTCTGATGCACCTCTCCTACTGCACCAACGTGCACCCCGCCGAGGACCTCGACGGGGTCCTGCACCAGCTCGACGCGTTCGCCGGCCCGGTGCGCCGCGCGGCCGGCTTCGCCGAGCTCGGCGTGGGCCTCTGGCTGCCCGCCGACCTCGCCGCCCAGCTCGCGGCAGCGCCGACGACCGGGCCCGCCTGCGCGAACGGCTCGACGCGAACGGGCTCACGCTGCGCACGATCAACGCGTTCCCCTACCGGGCGTTCCACGCCGACGTCGTGAAACTCGACGTCTACCGTCCCGACTGGACCGACCCCCGCCGCACCCAGTACACCCTCGACTGCGCGGCCGTGCTCGCCGACCTGCTGCCCCGACGGCGCCGCCGGCAGCATCTCGACGCTGCCCGCTCGGCTGGCGCGAGCCGTGGACCGCCGACGACGACCGGCAGGCGACCGCGGCGCTCGCGGCACGTCTCGCGCGGCCTGCGCGCGCTGCGCGACGCGACCGGCCGCACGGTTCGGCTCGCGATCGAACCCGAACCGGGTTGCGTGCTCGACACCGTCGCCGATGTGGTCGGATGGCTCGAACCGCGCATCGGCGCCGGCGACGACGCCATCGACCCCGAGTTCGTCGGCGTCTGCCTCGACACCTGCCACCTCGCCGTGTCGTTCGCCGACCCCGTCGACGCCGTGCGGCGGATCGGCGCGGCGGGCCTGCGCGTCGTGAAGGTGCAGGCCTCGGCCGCGCTGCACGTCGAGCGCCCGTCCGACCCCGCGAGCCGCGACGCGGTGGCCGCGTTCGTCGAGCAGCGCTACCTGCACCAGACCCGCGCGCTGCGGCCCGACGGCTCGGTGGGCGCCGCCGACGACCTTCCCGAGGCGCTCGAGACGCTGCCGACGGATGGCCCGTGGCGGGTGCATTTCCACGTGCCGCTGCATCTCGCACCGCGTGCGCCGATCACCGCCACGACCGACGTGCTCACGGCCGCCCTCGACGCCGTCCGCGAGTTGCCGCACGGCGACGAGGCCCACCTCGACGTCGAGACCTACACCTGGACCGTGCTGCCCGAACCCGTCGACGACCTCGTCGCCGGCATCGCGGGCGAGCTCCGCTGGGCGTCCGAGCACCTGCTCGGCAACCGCGCCAGAACCCGCGCACGCGGCATCCGTGCCCGTCGAACCCGTGCCCGCGGAGGTGGCGTGATGACCTCGACCCTGCTGCTCGACGTCGTCGGGCTGACCCCGCGCACCCTCGCGCACATGCCCCGCCTGCAGGCCCTCGCGGCCTCGGGCGCGCAGACCCGGCTGGGCACGGTGCTGCCGGCCGTGACGTGCAGCGTGCAGTCCACGATGCTCACCGGGCTCGCGCCGGCGCAGCACGGCATCGTCGGCAACGGCTGGTACTTCCGCGACCTCGGCGAGGTGCACCTGTGGCGCCAGCACAACGCCCTCGTGCAGGGCGAGAAGGTCTGGGAGACCGCCCGGCGCGCGCAGCCCGGGTTCACCGCCGCGAACATCGGCTGGTGGTACGCGATGGGCGCGAGCACCGACATCACCGTCACGCCGCGACCGATCTACCACGCCGACGGCCGCAAATCCCCCGACGCCTACGTGCGCCCGCCCGCCCTGCACGACGAATTGACCGGCGCGCTCGGCGAGTTCCCGCTGTTCCAGTACTGGGGGCCGACCGCGTCGATCACCTCGAGCCGGTGGATCATCGAGGCGACCCGGAAGATCATGCGCGAGCACCGCTCCGACCTCGTGATGGCGTACCTGCCGCACCTCGACTACGACCTGCAACGCTTCGGACCCGCATCCCCCGCCGCCGACCGGGCCGCCGCCGAACTCGACCAGGCGCTCGCACCGCTGCTCGACGACGCCGCCGCGTCCGGGGTCACCGTGATCGCGGTCGCCGAGTACGGCATCGAACCGGCCAACCAGCCCGTCGACATCAACCGGGCCCTGCGCCGCGCCGGCCTGCTCGAGGTCTACACCCAGCAGGGCCGGGAGCAGCTCGACCCGTGGACCTCGCGCGCGTTCGCCGTCGCCGACCACCAGGTCGCGCACGTCTACGTCGCCGACCCCGCCGACCTGAACCGCACCCGCGACGTGCTCGAGGCGCTGCCCGGCGTCGACGAGGTCCTCGACCGCGAACAGCAGGCCCGCTACGGCATCGACCACGAACGCTCCGGCGAGCTCGTCGTCATCGCCGAGCCCGGCGCGTGGTTCACCTACTACTACTGGCTCGACGACGACCGGGCACCCGAGTTCGCCCGCGGCGTCGACATCCACCGCAAACCCGGCTACGACCCCGCCGAACTCTTCCTCGACCCCGCCGACCGGTTCGCGAAAGCCAAAGCCGGCCTCGGCCTGCTGAAGAAGAAGGCCGGCCTGCGCTACGCGATGAACGTCGTCCCCCTCGACCCGACCTGGGTCCGCGGCACCCACGGCCGCCTCCCCGACACCGGTCGACGACTCGCCGCTGCTGCTGTGCTCCGACCCGAACCTCGCGTTCTGGGACACCGCAGGCGACACCGTCCCCGCCGCGCGGGTGCGCGACCTCGTGCTCCAGGCGGCCGGCATCGCGGTGCCGACGCCCGACGACGCGGCGTACGCGCCATGAGCACGACGCTCGCCGACGAACAGGTCGTGCTGGTCGACGCCGACGGCACGCCCATCGGCACCATGGACAAATCACGCGTGCACACCACGAACACCCCCCTGCACCTCGCGTTCTCCTGCTACGCGTTCGACTCCGACGGGCGGATGCTCCTCACCCGACGCTCCCTCGACAAACGCACCTGGCCCGGCGTGTGGACCAACACCTGCTGCGGACACCCCGCCCCCGGCGAGAACCCTCGAGGACGCGATCCGGCGCCGGATGCGGTACGAACTCGGCGTCGAGGTCGAATCCCTCCGACTCGTGCTCCCCGAGTTCCGCTACCGCGCGGTCGCCCCCGACGGCATCGTCGAGAACGAAGTCTGCCCGGTGTACTTCGCACAACTGCGCTCCGACCCCCGGCCGGCACCCCGACGAAGTCATGGAATGGCAATGGATCGAGCGCCGCCGACTTCCTGAGCGCCGCCGAGGCCATGCCGTTCGTGCTGAGCCCATGGAGCGTGCTGCAAGCCCGCGCACTCCGCGCCGCCGGCGAACTCGGATATCCATCGTGACAACCGAATTGGGGTCGTCGCGACGACCGAAGCGTGGCCCCTTTGACCAGAAGACATGGAATAATAAGACTATGACCGACATAAGTCGCGAAGCGAGCGACGGGCACATCACCGCCCTCGGCTCCTCAGTTGCGAGCGACCTCTTCCAGATCCTCCGCGACGGCCGCCCCCGCACTCGCACCGAGCTTTCGGCGATGACGGGCCTCGCCCGCTCCACCGTCGCCCTCCGCATCGACGCGCTCATGAAGCTCGGCCTCGTGGGCCCCGTCGGCGACGCGGTCTCGACCGGCGGCCGGCCGTCGTCGCAGTTCGCCATCGCGGCGAGCGGCCGCGTGGTGCTGGGCGTCGACGTCGGCGCCTCGCACGTGCGCATCGCCGTCAGCGACCTCACGGGTCGCCTGCAGGCCGAGACCAGCGAGAACATCCAGGTCGCACGAGGGCCCCGAGGCCGTGCTCAGTTGGGTCTCGACCGCCGGTCACGAGCTTCTCGCGAAGCTCGGGCGCGACTCGAGCGACCTGCTCGCGATCGGCATCGGGCTGCCCGGCCCCGTCGAGTACAACACGGGCCGCCCGATCAACCCGCCGATCATGCCCGGCTGGGATCGCTTCGACGTGCCCGGCTGGTTCCACGAGAGCTGGGACGTACCGGTGCTCGTCGACAACGACGTCAACATCATGGCCCTCGGCGAGCGCGAGCTCTCGTGGCCCGACGTCGACCACCTCATGTTCGTCAAGGTCGCGACCGGCATCGGCTCGGGTGTCATCTCCGGCGGCATCCTGCAGCGCGGCGCGCAGGGCACCGCGGGCGACATCGGCCACGTCTACGTCGCGCGCGGCGCCGACGTGCCCTGCAAGTGCGGCAACCGCGGCTGCCTCGAGGCGCTCGCCTCCGGGCCCGCGCTCGCCCGCGACCTGCGCGAGATGGGGCTCAGCGCCGAGACCGGCCAAGACGTCGTCGAGCTCGTCAAGCGCGGCAACATCGATGCGATCCAGGCCGTGCGCCAGGCGGGCCGCGACATCGGCGAGGTGCTCAACACCTGCGTGAGCCTCATCAACCCGTCGGTCATCGTCATCGGCGGCTCGGCCGCCCAGGTCGGCGAGCACCTCATCGCCGGCGTGCGCGAGATCGTCTACACGCGCTCGATGCCGCTGGCCACCGAGCACCTGCAGATCACGCAGTCGAAGGCCGGGGCCGACGCCGCCGTGCTCGGCGCCTGCATGCTCGCGATCCACCACGCCCTCTCGCCCGCGAACATCGAAGAGATGGTCGTCGGCGCACCGAGCGTGGCCAAGGTCTGAGACGCATCGGCCGACCGCCCGCACCCCAAGGGGTGGCGGGCGGTTCGTCGTTTCTCGCTGCCGGCACTTCAGGCGCTGCCTGCACGCAGAAATACGGATGCCGCGGGGGAACACCCACCCCGCGGCATCCGTCGTTCTCAGGCGGCGGCCGACGCTATTTCGTGCTGAACGCCGCGTCGAAGGCCGCGTCGGGCGCGTCGAACGCGAGCCGGCGCACGAACTCGAGGGCCTCGGGCGCGCCGATGAGGCGGTCCATGCCGGCGTCCTCCCACTCGATCGAGATCGGGCCCTGGTAGTCGATCGTGTTGAGCATGCGGAACGCGTCTTCCCAGGGCACGTCGCCGTGACCGGTCGAGATGAAGTCCCAGCCCCGGCGCGGGTCGGCCCAGGCCAGGTGCGAACCGAGGCGGCCGTTGCGGCCGTTGCCCATGCGCTTCTTCGTGTCCTTGCAGTCCACGTGGTAGATGCGATCGCGGAAGTCCCACAGGAAGCTCACCGGGTCGAGGTCCTGCCAGACCATGTGGCTCGGGTCCCAGTTGAGGCCGAACGCCTCTCGGTGGCCGATCGCCTCGAGCGTGCGCACGGTCGTCCAGTAGTCGTAGGCGATCTCTGACGGGTGCACCTCGTGGGCGAAGCGCACGCCGACCTCGTCGAACACGTCGAGGATCGGGTTCCAGCGGTCGGCGAAGTCCTGGTAGCCGGCGTCGATCATCTGCTGCGAGGCCGGCGGGAACATCGCCACGTACTTCCAGATCGACGAGCCGGTGAAGCCCACGACCGTGTCGACGCCGAGGCGGGCCGCGAGGCGCGCGGTGTGCTGCATCTCTTCGGCGGCGCGCTGGCGCACGCCCTCGGGGTCGCCGTCGCCCCAGACCTTCGCCGAGAGGATGTCGCGGTGACGGGCGTCGATCGGGTCGTCGCAGACCGCCTGGCCCTTGAGGTGGTTCGAGATCGCGTACACCTTGAGGCCGTGGCGCTCGAGCAGTGCGAGGCGGTCGGCGATGTAGTCGTCGTCATCCCATCGCCACGGGTCGAGGTGATCGCCCCAACAGGCGATCTCGAGCCCGTCGTAGCCCCACCCCGAGGCGAGTCGCGCGACCTCCTCGAGCGGAAGGTCGGCCCACTGGCCCGTGAACAGCGTGATCGGTCGAGTCACAGAATCCTCCTTGATGCCTGGTGCGTTGTGACGCCTGGTGCTGGTGATGCCTGGTGCCTTGGTGACGATACGGCGGTCAGTCGATGCTGGTCCAGAGGCCGTCGGCACCGGAGCTCTGCTCGACGGCGCCGAGCACGCGCTGCACCTGGTAGCCGTCGGCGAACGAGGGCCGCGGCTGGGTGCCGGTGGCGATGGCCTCGATGAAGTCCTTGGCCTGGTGCACGAAGCCGTGCTCGTAGCCCAGCATGTGGCCGGTGGGCCACCACGATGCGACGTAGGGGTGCTCGGGCTCGGTGACGAGGATCTTCGAGAAGCCCTGCCGGTCGGCCGGTGCGGTGCGGTCGTAGTAGCCGAGCGCGTTCAGGTCTTCGAGGTCGAACGCGATCGCGCCGCGCGAGCCCGAGACCTCGATGCGCAGGGCGTTCTTGCGGCCGGTGCTCATGCGGGAGGCGACGAACGACCCGAGGGCGCCGCCCTCGAAGCGGCCGTTGAACAGGGCGACGTCGTCGACGGTGACGGTGCCGAACCCCGTGCCGGCGGTGCCCGAGAGGCCGCTGCCCTCGGCGAGCAGCGGGCGCTCGGTCACGACGGTGTCGATGATGCCCGAGACGCCGGTGAGTCGCTGGCCGGTGATGAACTGGGAGAGGTCGATGGCGTGGGCGCCGATGTCGCCGAGCGCGCCGGATCCGGCGTGCTCCTTCTGCAGGCGCCACGCGAGCGGGGCGGTCTCGTCGACGAGCCAGTCCTGCAGGTACTCGGCGCGCACCTGGCGCACCTCGCCGATGGCGCCGCCGGTGACGAGCTCGCGGGCGAACGTGGCCGCGGGAACGCGGCGATAGGTGAACCCGACCATCGCGTAGACCCCGCGGGCGGCGGCGCTCGCGGCCGCGTCGGCCATGGCGGCGGCCTCGTCGACGGTGTTCGCGAGCGGCTTCTCGCACAGCACGTGCTTGCCCGCCTCGAGGGCGGCGATCGCGATCGCCGCGTGCGAGTCGCCCGGCGTGACGATGTCGATCACGTCGATGTCGTCGCGGCGGATCGCCTCGCGCCAGTCGGTCGTGGTCTCGGCCCAGCCCCACTTGGCTGCGGCTTCGGCGACGGCGCCGCCGTTGCGGCCCACGAGCAGTGACATCTCGGGCTGCGCGGGCAGATCGAAGAAGCGGGGCGCGACGCGCCATCCCTGCGAGTGTGCGGCACCCATGAATCCGTAGCCGACCATGGCTACCCGCATCGAGGTCATCGTTCTCTCTCTCGTCTGCCGCGCTGGGCGAGTCGGTCGGAACGCCCGCATCGTGAGTGCGACGCGGGCGTTCCGAGGGGTGTTGCGGGGGTGCCGCCGCCGCGGCGGCACCCCACGCGATCAGGAGGTGAAGGCGGTCGGCAGGTACTCGTCGACGTTGTCGGCCGTCACCACGGGTGCGTTGAGCACGATGCGGGTCGGGACG
The DNA here is from genome assembly GCA_963836825.1 of uncultured Actinomycetota bacterium. GTDB lineage: Bacteria > Actinomycetota > Actinomycetes > Actinomycetales > Microbacteriaceae > Agromyces. Next base: position 126,691 of record CAWILI010000020.1, on the reverse strand, counting down.
TCCTGCTCGACGAGGTCGCCGAGCGCCTTGCCCTGCGCCACGAGGCGGGCGAGGGCGATGCCGTCGGCACCCTGGGTCGACGGGTAGATGACCGTCGCCTCGAGCACCGAGTCGCCGGCCTTGATGGCCTCCATGGCGTTCTTCGAGCCGGCGCCGCCGACCATGAAGAACTCGTCGCGGCCTGCCGCGTCGATCGCGGCGAGCACGCCGACGCCCTGGTCGTCATCGTGGTTCCACAGCGCGTCGATCTGCGGGGCGGCCGACAGCAGCTGCGATGCCGCAGCCTCGCCGCCCTGCACCGTGAAGTCGGCGGCGACGCGGTTGCTCACCTCGAGGCCGCAGTCGTCGAGCGCGTCGGCGAAGCCGCGCGACCGGTCCTGCGTGAGGGGCAGCGAGTCGATGCCCGCGATCTCGGCGACGATGGCGTCGGGGTTGTCGCCGAGCTGCTCGCAGATGTAGGTGCCGGCACTCACGCCCATGCCGTAGTTGTCGCCGAGCACGGTGGCGCGTGCGGCGAACGTGCTCGAGAACTCGCGGTCGACGTTGATGACCGGGATTCCGGCCTCCATCGCCTTGATCGCGACCTCGGTGAGGGCTGCGCCGTCGGTCGGCAGCAGCACGATGGCGTCGACCTGGTCGGTGATGAACGTCTCGACCTGGCTGATCTGCAGGTTCGCGTCGTTGGTGCCCTCGGCGACGATGAGTTCGACGTCGTCGTACTTCTCAGCCTCGGCGATGGCGGCGGAGTTGATGGCGCCGAGCCAGCCGTGGTCGGCCGCGGGGCCCGAGAAGCCGATGCGAACGGTCTCGCCGGTCTCGGTGTTGTTGGCGTTGTTCGTCGGACCGGAGCTGGTGCTGTCGGTGCCGGCAGTACAACCGGTGACGAGCCCGGCGATCGCCAGCATGGCGCCGGCTGCGGCGAGCATCCGCCCTCGAGTACGCGCTGCGCGCATGGTTCCTCCAAATATGAGTGATTCGCAGAAGTGCCGGCGGGGGCGGGTGCCCGGCATCTGCCCGGGGAGGCTGGCCGTGTGTCGTCCACGCTGACCTCGTCACCGTAACATAAGTGGCGCGTTGATTGTCAACTTAATTCTGTCAATCGTCATAAGTGCGGATGCCACGACTGAAGGCTCTCCGCGCGCGCGCACCACGCGCGCGTGTGGTGCGAGGACGTTCGTCCAAAGGGACTGGTACAGCGCCGGGTGCATCTGTTATGTTCATCGCATGATCAAAGGTGATAACACGGCGTCATTACTGTCGATGCGCGGGATCACGAAGGAGTTCGCCGGAGTGAAGGCGCTTCGCGGCGTCGATCTCGACGTCGTCGCGGGCGAGGTGCACTGCGTGCTCGGCCAGAACGGTGCGGGCAAGTCGACGCTCATCAAGATCCTCGCCGGCGCGCACCAGCCCTCGGGCGGCGAGATCTTCTGGCAGGGCGAGCAGGTCGAGATCCCGAACCCGGTCGCGGCGATCCAGATGGGCGTCGCCACGATGTACCAGGAGCTCGACGTCGTCGACGGCCTGACCATCGCCGAGAACATCTTCCTCGGCCACGAGCTCGAGACCGGCGGGGTCCTGCATCGCGCCCGCGCCGCCCGCGCCACCCGCCAGCTGCTCGAGCGCCTCGGCCACGGCAACCTCTCGCCCCACCGCGAGGTCGGCACGCTGTCGGCGGCGAACAAGCAGATCGTCAGCATGGCGCGCGCGCTCTCGCACGACGCGCAGCTCATCATCATGGACGAGCCGAGCGCGGTGCTCGACGCCGAAGAGGTGAAGAACCTGTTCCGCGTCGTCGAAGAGCTCACCTCGCAGGGCATCGCGATCATCTACATCTCGCACCGCCTCGAAGAGATCCGCCAGATCGGCGACCGCATCACGGTCATCAAAGACGGCGCGAGCATGGCGAGCGGCCTCTCGGTCGCCGACACCACGACGCCCGAGCTCATCCGCCTCATGACCGGCCGCAACGTCGAGTTCGTCTTCCCCCCGCGGCGCGAACTGCCGGCCGAAGCGCCGGTCGTGCTCGACGTCGACGGGCTGGGCCTCCGCGGCATCTTCACCGACGTCTCGTTCGAGGTGCGCGCGGGCGAGGTCGTCGGGCTCGCGGGCCTCGTCGGTTCGGGTCGCTCCGAGATCCTCGAGACGATCTACGGCGCGCGCCGCGCGTCGACCGGCCACGTCTCGGTCGGCGGCGACCGGCTCCGTCCCGGCGCCGTCGACAAGGCGGTCACCGCGGGCATCGGCCTCTCCCCCGAAGAGCGCAAGAGCCAGGGCCTGATCCTCGACGAGCCGATCTTCAAGAACGTCACCCTCTCGAACTTCGCCCGCTACGCGCGCGGTCCGGTGCTCAACGAGCGCCGCGAGCGGGCGGTGACCCGCGAGCAGATCGAGGCGCTCGAGTTGCGGCCGGCCGACCCCGATCGCCCCGCCGGCACCCTCTCGGGCGGCAACCAGCAGAAGATCATGCTCGCCCGCTGGCTCGTGCACGGCACCCGGGTGCTGCTGCTCGACGAGCCCACCCGCGGCGTCGACGTCGGCGCCCGTGCCGAGATCTACGCCCTCATCCGTCGGCTCGCCGACGCCGGCACCGCGATCGTCGTGGTGTCGAGCGAGATCCCCGAGGTGCTCGGCCTCGCCGACCGCGTGCTCGTCATCGCCGACGGCCGCGTCATCCACACCACCCCCGCAACCGAGATCGACGAGCACGGCGTGCTCGACCTCGTCATGAAAGGAACGGCCGCGTGAGCGAGCAGACCCCCAACACCGTCAGCGAGTCGGCAGCGCCGACTCAGGCGGCCCCGCCCGAGAAGTCGGGCAATGTCATGCAGCGAATCCTGAGCGGCGCTGCCGGTCGCAACCTCGGCCTCATCATCGCGCTCGTGCTGCTCATCGTCGTCGGCGCCATCACCGCGGGCGACCGCTTCATGAACGTCGAGAACTTCCTCACGATCATCCGCTTCGCCTCGATCATCGGCGTGATCAGCATCGGCATGACCTTCGTCATCACGGCGGGAGGCATCGACCTCTCGGTCGGCTCGGTGATGGGCCTCGCCTCGGTCGTCGCCTCGCTCTCGTGGGTGCAGGCGGCATCCGAACAGACCAGCTGGTTGCTCATGGTCGCTGTCGCTCTCGCCGTCGGTGGCGCCGCCGGCTTCGTCAACGGAATCATCATCGCCTACGGCAAGGTCGTGCCGTTCATGGCCACCCTGGCGATGCTCGTCGCCGCCCGCGGTCTCGCCGAACTGCTCTCGAACAAGACGACGCAGATCGTCACGGTGCAGGGCTTCCTCGAGTTCTTCCGCGGCGACTTCCTCGGCGTCGCGTGGCTCGTCTGGATCTTCGTGATCGCTGCCGTCGTCGGGTGGTTCCTGCTCAGCCGCACCACGTTCGGTCGCCGCACCGTCGCCATCGGCGGCAACTTCGAGGCGACGCGCCTCGCGGGCATCCGCGTGAATCGCCACCTCGTCGCGCTGTACGTGCTCGTCGGCCTCAGCGCCGGAATCGCGGCGGTCATGATTCTCGGCCGCACCACCGCGGGCACGTCGACCCACGGTCAGCTCTACGAGCTCGACGCCATCGCCGCCGTCGTCGTGGGTGGCACGCTGCTGGTCGGCGGCCGCGGCACGATCTTCGGCACCGTGCTCGGCGTGCTCATCTTCGCGACGCTCACCAACGTGTTCACGCAGAACAACCTCTCGAACTCGGTGCAGGCGGTCGTCAAGGGCGTCATCATCGTGGTCGCGGTGCTGCTGCAGCAGCGGTTCGCGAGCCGCCCCGGCCGATCGAGTTAGCTCGGTACCTCTGCCCACTGCGCCCCGGCGATCATCGATCGTCGGGGCGCAGTCGTGTGCGCGGCAGCGAGGAGCGAGCGGATGTCCCTGCGCAGCGATGCCGTGCACAGGTCACCCCCAGGCTGGGGGGAGCCTGTTTTCAGCGACAGGAACTAGAATTCTCAAGCTGGTTCTTCTTGGAAGAGGGGTACCGCATTGTTCTGGGTCGCGCGTTACGGGTGCGGCCCAGAACGCGGTTAACCGGTGCCGCTGCGACATCCGATCGCCTGGCGCAGCGTGCGACCCGCCGGCATCTGCCCGCGACGCGTGTCATGCACCCGTGCCCGCGACATCCGATCGCCTCGCGCCACGGCCTCGCGCCTCCGTCCATCACTGCGCTCGGCGTCGCCGCCCGCTCCGGCATATCGATATCGCCGGTCGACGACGTACGTCGACCGCCGCGACATCCGTCGACATCGCGACCCACTCCCCTGCGCCCGCGACATCCGTCGGTTCGATCGCACACCGCGATGCCCCGATCCGTGGCCTGCCGACGTGCCACGCGGCGCGAAGTGCCGAGTCACCCGAAAACGCCGCGGTCGACGCTGCCGGGCGGCACTTCGGGGTGACTCGCACTGGAGCGTCGATGGCACGCCGGAAAGCCCCGGTTCGCGAACGAACCGGGGCTTCCGTGGCAGGCGTCTCGCGACGCGCTACTCGAGGTCGGCGATCACCGCCTGAGCCGCACGGATGACCAGCGCCGCCGCGTCAGCGTCGGTGCGGATCCGGTTCGGGACCTGCTTGACGATGAACTCGAGCTTGCTGATGGCCGTGGCGGTGTCGCCGGCGGCGAGCGCCGCGTCGACCTCGGCCAGCGTGTCGCCGAACGACGCCTCAGCACCGCGCGTGATGCGCTTGTCGGCCTCGAGGGCGTCGAGCAGTGCACGGATGTCGCTCGTCGACGTGGTGAACGCCAGCTGGTCGAGCTCGACTCCGCCCGTGCTCGTCACGTAGAGCCGGTCGGTGCCCTCGGGGACGTTCACCAGCGGCGACGAGACCCCCTGCCAGGCGCCGCTCGTGTTCGCGACGTCGATCGTCAGGAACGGCTCGGCGTCGGCGCTGCCCCAGTGCAGGGCGAGCGTGCCGGTGCCGATGGCGCGAGCCTCGACGCCCGTGATCCCGACGAGGTTCACCGGGTCGAAGGCGAGCCAGTCGCCGGCGTCGAACGACGTGACCTTGCGCAGGCCGTGCGCCGACTCGTCGTCGACGATCGTCGTCTCGCCGCCCTTGGCGTCGGCGTGCTCAGCCTGCAGTTCGCGCGGGTTGAGCAGCGTCACGTCGTCAGCCGAGAGGGCCGGAGCCGTCGCGCTGCCGCCGTCGGTGTACGAGGCGCCGATCTGGGCGTAGATGTTCTCGGTCTCGCCGTGGCCGGCCTCCTCCTGCATCTCGATCTCGGCGGTGCAGCCGGTACCGGTGAACAGCGGGTGGGCGTGGGTGTTGTCGTGACCCAGGGCGTAGCTCCAGTTCACGCGCGAGCAGTCGATCGCGGCGTCCTCGGCGTCGGTGACCTTCACCTCGAAGGCGATGGTGTCACCCCAGTCGGCGAACGAGCCGTTCTCGGGAGTCACGATCTCGATGATCGGCGCGGTGTTGCCGACCGTGATCACGACCGATGCGAGGCTGACGCGTCCGCTCGAGTCGGTGACCCGGACGCGTGCGGTGTACTGGCCGTCCTCGGTGTAGGTGTGGCTGATCTCGCTCTCACCATCGGTGAAGGTGCCGGTGCCCTCGAGGTCCCACGCGAAGCTGAGCGCGAGGTCGTCGGGGTGGGTGCTCTCGGCGGCCGAGAAGTCGACCGTGAGCGGACCCTGGCCCGAGGTCACCGATGCGTCGAGCTGCACGCGCGGACCCTTGGTGCCCTCGACGTAGTCGACCCGGTAGAGGCCGGCGTCGGGGTTCGGCCGGAAGAAGCCGTCTCCGTAGTCGAGCACGTAGAGCGAACCGTCAGGACCGAACTCGAAGTCGATCACGTTGTCCCACGGGGGCATGCCCGCGGCGTTGAGCGAGGCGTTCGGCAGGAAGTCCTCGATCTTCGTGACCTCGCCGTCGGGGTCCTCCTGGCTGAACGCGAAGACGCGGTCGCGCGAGAACTCGGCCATGAACGCCTTGCCGTCCCAGTACTCGGGGAACTTCGTCGTCGACTCGTTCTCCTCGTCGTAACGGTAGGTCGGGCCGCCCATGGGGGCCTGTCCGCCGGCGCCGAGCTCGGGCCACGGCTGGTGGGTCGGCTGGTCGCCGTACCAGATCTGCGGCGCGGTCGCAGCGGGCAGCTGCGTGAGGCCGGTGTTGTGGCGCGAGGTGTTCGATCGGGCCGGCGGCGCAGTCGAACCAGTCACCCTGGGTCAGCGTCTCGTAGTCCCAGTCGTTGTAGTTCGCGTTCGGTCCGTGGCAGTACGGCCAGCCGCCGTTGATCGGCTTCGTCGTGCTCTGCCACTCCACGTAGCCCATCGGGCCGCGCAGGTCGCTCGCCGTGCCCGCGTCGGGGCCGTAGTCGCCCCAGGTGACGGCGCCGGTCTCGGGGTCGTAGTCGATGCGGAACGGGTTGCGCAGGCCGGTGACGAAGATCTCGGGGCGGGTCTTCTCGGTTCCCGGGGCGAAGAGGTTGCCCGCGGGGATCGTGTACGAGCCGTCGTCCTGCACGTCGATCCTCAGGATCTTGCCGCGCAGGTCGTTCGAGTTGCCGGCGCCGCGACGCGAGTCGAGACCGGGGTTGTAGCCGATCCGGTCGTTGTTCGGCGCGTAGCCGTTGGCACCGGGCGTGCTCGCGGGCGTGTTGTCGCCCGTGGCGAGCAGCAGGTTGCCGTCGTTGTCGAACGCGATGTCACCGGCGACGTGGCAGCACTGACCGCGCTGGACCTCGACCTTGATGATCACCTGCTCGCTCGCGAGGTCGAGCGAGTTCGTCTCGGCGTTCCAGTGGAATCGGCTGAGCTGGTTGTAGCCCTTCCACTGGTTCCAGTACGACTCGTCGGCACCCGCCGGCAGCGTGTTCGGCGCCGAACCGGTCGGCGTCGTCGCCGGGTACGGGGCCGTCATCGTGCGGGGCGCGTAGTAGAGGTAGACCCAGCCGTTGTCCTCGAACGCGGGGTCGAGGGCGATCGTCTGCAGGCCGTCCTCGGAGTTCGCGTAGACGTCGATCGTGTTCACGACCGTCGTCGTGCCCTGCGAGGGATCGGTGAGGCGCACCTGGCCGCCACGCGTCGTGTGCAGCACGCGCGAGTCGGGCAGCACGGCGAGGTCGATCGGCTCGCCGACGTCCTTCGTCAGCGTCACGCGTTCGTAGTTCGCCCACGTGGTGGCGCTGACCTCGTCGCCGTGATCGTGCCCTTCATGGGCATTGGCGGCACCGGCGCTCAGCGCGAGCGACGTGACCGCCAGGAGTCCGCTGAGCACGAGTGCGCCCACGCGGAACCGGGGTGTTGACATGAGTGTCTCCTTGGAAGAGGGGTGTCATGAGATGAACGGATGCCCCGGGCCGGCGTTACGGGCCGACCCAAGGCGCGGTGGATGAGCCCCGGGCCGGCGTTACGGGCCGGCCCGGGGCTGTGCTAGCCGCGGAGCGCGGCCATGTTGTCGTACGAGACCTGCGCGAACTCGAGCGACTGGCCGGGGTTGGCCGTGCCGCCGGGTGCCGTGTCCTGCTCCCACATGGCGTTGTGGTAGCCCTTGGCACCGATGCGCTGGAAGAACGTCGTGTAGTCGATGTCTCCCGTGCCGAACGGAGCCATCACGTAGCCGTTCGCCTGCGTCGTGTCCTTCTTGCCGTCCTTCGTGTGGAAGAGCGGGAACCGGGTGGTCTGCGCCGCGACGGTGCCGGCCGGGTCGAACAGGTCGGTCACCACGGTGCCGTCGGGCGCCGTGTACGAGGTGTGCTTGTACTGCGCGACGTGCGCCCAGTAGACGTCCATCTCGAGGTACACGTAGCTCGGGTCGGTGTTCGCCAGGAAGTGCTCGAGGCGGCGGATGCCGCTCGAACGCGTCGGGCGGCCCAGCGCGTCGAGCGGGCCGCTGTCGAGCAGGAAGCTGTACGCGATGTCGTGGTTGTGCGTGTACAGCTTGAGGCCGTGGCTGGCGGCGCGCTCACCGAAGACGTTCCACCGATCGGCTGCGAGCTCCCAGTCGGCGAGGTAGGCGCTGCCGGTGGGGTCGCTGCCGGTTCCGATGTGGCCGAACCCGAGGATGTTCGCGATCTCGCACTGCGCGTCGAATGCCGCGAGCGTGGCGTCGGAGACCGTTCCCGGGATGCTGCCGTGGTTGCCCTCGGCCTCGAGCCCGTTGTCGTCGAGCCACGTGCGCAGCAGTTGGGCGCCGGCGACGTTGTTGACGTTGCCGCCCTCGGCGTTCGCGTGCTGGTTGTAGCCCGCGAACTCGATCTGCTTGTACCCGATGCGGGAGAGCTCCTGGAAGACCTCCTTGAAGCCGGACGCCAGGTCGGTCGTGTTCGGGTCGCGCGAGATGGCGTCGCGGACCGTGTAGAGGATGATGCCCCGCTTGCCCGGGGGCAAGAGCACACCGTTGCCCGCGGCCTTCACCGCGCCGGGTACGGCGGCACGGGTCGCGGCGTGGGCAGGGCTGCCCGCGCCGAATGCGGCGGCCCCGAGTGCGGCGGCTGCGGCCATGCCCGTCGTCGCTGCGAGCAGCTGGCGCCGGGAGAGGCCGAGGCTGCGCCCCAGCTGAGGATCGTCGCTGCGATCGATGAGATCGTCGTTCATGATGCTCCTTTGCACGTGAAGAGGGGTGTTGCAGCTCACAGGTGGAGGAACCACATGCTCGCTTTTCGGAACGCTACGGCATTAATCGATAAGTCGGTCAAGCAAAAGCTGGCGGGTCCTCAGATAGCTTTAGTCGACGCTTCGTCATAAGTGGCGGACACGGTCGACTCGACGGTGTCCGCCACTGGCGCGGATGGCGCGTCCGAGGTCGCCTTCGCGCCCGGTTCTTCGCGGATCTCGGTCTTCAGGATGCGCATGGATTGCCCGAGTGACCGGGCCAGTTGCGGGATCTTGGGAGCGCCGAAGAGCAACAGGATGACGGCGATGATGATGACGGCGTGCCAGCCGTTGAGGTTCGCGAACATGATCTCCTCCAGTCGAAGGCCTGTTCGGCACCGGCGGCGCCGCAGGCTTGGCCAGACTAATCACATCCGCTGATGAAAGTCGAACGTTGGACGCTGAATATGCGTGGCGAGTATGCGACGTTGTCGGATTCGCGACCGCGGCCCCGCGAGCTACTCCCCCGCTGCCAGCCTCGTGCAGTTCTCGCACAGGCCGAAGACGTCGACCACGTGCGCGGCCTGCGTGAAGCCGTGCCGCGCGGCGACGCGCTTCGCCCACGCCTCGACCTCGTCGGCCGCGATCTCGACCGTCAGCCCGCAGTTGCGGCAGATGAGGTGGTGGTGGTGGCCGGTCGTCGTACAGGCGCGGTAGAGCGATTCGCCATCGGGCGACTGCAGCGAGTCGGCTTCACCGCTCGTGGCGAGGTCGCCGAGCGCCCGGTACACCGTCGCGAGACCGATCGGCGATCCGCTCGCGTGCAGCGTGGAGTGCAGCGCCTGGGCGCTGATGAAGCCCTCGGTCGCATCGAGCGCCTCGCGGACGGCCTCGCGTTGCCACGTGTTGCGTTTCATGCGATTCGTGCGTCCTCTGCGGTCTCGACGGGGATGTCGACTCGCTTCCACGGTAGCCCCCGCAGCTTGGAGATTCCCAAGGCGAGCAGGAAGAAGGCCGTCGCGGCCAAGGCGATCGCCGGGCCCGCCGCGACCGCGAGTGCCCGCGAGGCGAGCACGCCGATCACGCCCGATGCCGCGCCGATCACCGGCGCCGCCAGCAGCACCCCGCGGAAGGAGCCGACGACGAGGCGGGCCGCCGCCGCCGGCGCGGCGATGAGCGCGATCGCGAGGATCGCCCCGACCGCGGGCAGTGAGCTCACGACCGAGGCTGCGGTGAGCGCGAGCACGAGCAGTTCGACCGGCCACTCGCGGTACCCGGCTGCCCGGAATCCGGCCGGGTCGAACGTCGAGAAGGCGATCTCCTTGCCCACGAAGGCCACTGCGGCGAACGAGATGAGCGCGACGCTGGCGGCGAGCACGATGTCGGCGTCGCTCACGGTGAGGATCGAGCCGACGAGCAACGACTCCGCCTGCACGGGGAGTCCGGGGATCATCGCCTGCAGCAGCGCGCCCGCTGCGAATCCGCCGGTGAGCACGATGCCGGCCGCCACCTGGGCGCCCTGCCGCCGGATGCGCGCGATGCCGGCCATCACGGCGACGAGCGCGACGGATGCCACGGCTGCGCCCGCGGGCACGCTCACGCCGAGTGCCGCGGCGGCCACCGCACCCGGGTAGGTGCCGTGGGTGAGCGCCTGGGCGAAGAAGGTGCGCCGGCGCAGCACGACGAGTGCTCCGACGAATCCGGCGCCGGCGCCGATCACCACGGCCGCGACGAGCGCGCGCTCGAAGTAGCCCATCAGCGCCCCTCCCCCGCGGTACCGACCACGGGAGCGACCGCGGGTCGAGCGGCGCCGCTCGAAGGAGGTCGCGTGTCGGGAGCTCGACGGGCACGCGCACGCTGGACCACCGAGCTCGCGGCCAGCACCACGGCGTACCCGACCACGAACACCCCGACGATCGTCGCGCCCGCCGGCAGGTCGACCCCGGCCCCCACCGACAACGCGAATCCGGCCGCGAGGCCCAGCCATGAGCCGACGGCGGCGAAGAGCGCGGCGATCGGGAAGAGCCACCAGAGCCGGCGGGTGGCCAGCCGCGCCACCGCGCCGGGCACGATCAGCAGCGCGAGCACGAGCAGCGTGCCGATGGTGCTCGCCGCCGCGACGACGACCAGCGCGATCGCGCCGTTCAGCACGAGGTCGAGCACGAGCGCCGAGTTGCCCGACGCGCGGCTGCCCCGCGCGTCGAACGCGCGGAACAGCTGCTGCTTGAGCGTCAGAGCGGTCGCCGCGAGGGCGATGAGGCTCACGACGACGAGCGGCACGACCTCGTCGGGCGGGATCGTGAGCACGCGGCCGAACAGCAGCGCCTCGAGCGCCCCCGCATAGTCGTCGCTCTTCGACACGACGATGACGCCGATGCTGAACGTCGCCGTCAGCACGATCGCGATCGCGGCGTCGGCGGTGATGCCCGCCCGGTCGAGCCAGGTCAGTGCGAGCGCGCCGGCGAGCGCCGCGATCGTGGCCCCGGGCACGAGGCCCGCGGTTCCGCCGAGCACGAGCCCGATCGCGAGGCCGGGGAAGACGGCGTGCGTGAGACCGTCGCTGATGAACTCGAGCCCGCGCAGGTTCACGAGCACGCCGACGACGCCCGCGACGACCGCGAGCACGAGCATGACGAGCAGCGCCCGGCCCATGAAGGGGATCGAGAACGCGGTGAAGAGCGCGTCGGTCAGGGACATCCGATCGCACTCCCCCACGCCGTCTCGGCGTATGCCGACGGCGGCATCAATGGCCCTCGTGACCGGGCACGACGAGCGTGTGCTCGTCGATCTCGACCTCGACGCCCTCGAAGCACTGCTGGATGTTGCCGAGGGTGAGCACCTCGTCGACCGGTCCGTACGTCACCTGCGTGCGGTTCACGAGCAGCACCGAGTCGCAGACGAGCCGTGCCAGTTCGAGGTCGTGCGTCGAGACGAGCACCGCGACGCCGTCGCGCTTCAGCGAGCGGATCGTGTCGACGAGGGCGTCGCGGTTCGGCTGGTCGAGGCCGTTGAACGGCTCGTCGAGCAGCAGCAGGCGCGGCTCGGAGGCGAGGGCCCGTGCAAGGAGCCCGCGCTGCCGCTGGCCGCCCGACAGTTCCCCGAACGGGCGCGAACGAAGCGACTCGAGGCCGACCGACGTGAGGGCGCGGCGCACCGCTGCGCGGTCGGCGCGGCCCGGCCATCGCAGCAGGCCGAGCCCGCGGTAGCGGCCCTGCATGACGACCTGCTCGAGGCTGATCGGGAAGTCGGGGTCGAGGTCGGCCGACTGCGGCAGGAACGAGACTATGCCGTGGCGGGCATGTGCCTGCGCATCACCGGATACGCCGCCGATCTCGAGGGTTCCCGCGGTGCGCGGCACCAGGCCGAGAATGCCCTTCAGCAGCGTCGACTTGCCCGCGCCGTTCGGTCCGATCAGCGCGACGGCCTCGCCGGGCGCGATGTCGAGCCGCAGCCCGCCGACACCCGCACCACCGGGGTGCGTGAACGCGGCGTCGACGAGGCGCAGCACGGGTGAGTCGGTCATGGCGTCATCCTTGCAGGGCCGCCGGGAGGGCCGAGGGCTCGACGCCCCACGACTCGAGGATCAGCCTGGCGTTGTGCACCTGGCTGCCGAGGTAGGTCTCACCCTCGGTGCCCGGCTGGCCGAGCGAATCGCCGTAGAGGGCGTCGTCGCCCGAGTACACGGCGGCGCCCGACTCGGCCGCGATCGTCTCGGCCGCCTTCGGCGAGATCGACGCCTCGGAGAACACCGCCGCCACGCCCGTGTCGCGGATCTTCGCGACGAGCTCGTCGATCTCGGCGGCGCTCGGCTCGGCGTTGTCGTCGAAGCTCGGGATGATGCTGCCGATGAACGTGACGTCGTACGCGTCGACGAAGTAGGTGAACGCGTCGTGGTTGGTCACCAGCAGGCGCTGCTCGACCGGAACCGTGGCGACGTTCTCGCTGATCCACGCGTCGAGCGCGCTCGAGCTGTGCCGCGTAATCGGACTCGTTCGCCTCGACCTCGGCGACATCGATGCCGGGCACCTCGGCGAGGCCGTCGGCGATGTTCGCGACCATGCGCTCGGCGAGCTCGGGATCGGTCCAGATGTGCGGGTTGCCGTCGCCGTGGTCGTGGTCGGAGTGGTCGTCGGCCGCTTCGGCCTGGTCGTCGTGCCCGGCTTCGTCGTGGTCGTCGTGCTCAGCCTCTGCGGCGAGTCGTCGTCGTGGTCGCCGGTGCCGTACAGCTCGATGCCCTCGCTCGCGTCGATGAGCACGCCGTCGAAGCCCGACGCCTCGAGCGCGTCGTCGAGCCAGCTCTCGAGGCCGCCGCCGTTGACGACGACGGCGTCGGCACCCGCCAGCGCGAGCAGCTGCCCCGCCGACGGGTCGAAGCCGTGCGCGCCCTGCCCGGGAGTCGAGCAGCTGGGTGACGCTCGGCCGACGAGCCCACGAGCTCGCGTGTGAAGTCGCCGACCTGGGTCGTCGTCGCCACGATCGCCGGGCCGTCGGCCGAGTTGCCGGATGCCCCGGGGCTGGCGCAGCCCGCGAGCGCGAGCGCCGCCGCGGCGACGGTGCCGCCCGCGACGAGCAGCCGCGACGGTCGGGTCGCGCGAGGTCGGTCGGAGGCTGCTCATGCCTCGAACGTACGCTTATTGATAATGATTGTCAAAACCAGTAACGCTCGTCGGCGGAGGCTGAGCGGTGACGCAGCGATGGAGACGTCGTGAGACGACCTCGGATCGCCAACGGCGTCACCGCGTGCGACATTCCCCGTCATCCTGTGGAGAACTCTGGCGAGTGTCGCGGGTCCATGCAAGAGTGAAGTACGTGGACACGACGACGACCCCTATCACGTTGCATCCGTTCACTCCCGACGACGCCGAGCGCATGCTCGCCGGCGAGGTCGACCCCCACGACGGGTGGGAGGGCGCCTACGCGTTCACCGACGAGCCCGAACTGCTCTCGGAGTACGTGCGCGCGGTCCAGGAGAACGGCGATCCGGCCCCCTTCGGCCCCTACCTCGTGCGCCGCGGCCGCGACGGTGCGGCCATCGGGGGAGTGAACCTGTTCGGCCCGCCCGGCCCCGACGGCGTCGTCGAGTTCGTGTTCGGGCTCGTGCCGGCGGTGCGCGGCGAGGGCCTGTCGCAGCACACGGTCGCCGCGACCGTCGAACTCGCCCGGTCAGCGGGCGCCCGAGTCGCCCGCGCCGAGGCCGAGGTCTCGAACCTCCCGGCGCGGCGCGTGCTCGAGCGAGCCGGGTTCGGCGAGATGTCCCGCACCGCCGACACGATCACCTACGAGCTGCGCCTCTAGCCCCGCGCTCCGGTGGTCGAGTAGCGCCCGACGCAGGAGGCGTATCGAGCGCGACCGCGAGCTCGGCGCTACTCGAGCAGCAGTGCCGGCTCTTCGATGATCGAGGCGACGTCGGCGACGAACCGCGACACCACGTCGCCGTCGACCACGCGGTGGTCGAACGACCCGCCGATCGTCGTCACGAAGCGCGGGCGCACCTCGCCGTCGACCACCCACGGCTTCTGCTTGATCGTGCCGAGCGCGACGATGCCGACCTCGCCGGGGTTCAGGATGGGCGTGCCGGTGTCCATGCCGAAGACGCCGATGTTCGTGATCGTGATCGTGCCGCCCTGCATCTCGGCGGGCTGCGTCTTGCCCTCGCGGGCGGTGAGCGTGAGCTGCTCGAGCGCGGCCGCGAGCTCGACCATCGACATCGACTGCGCGTTCTTCACGTTCGGCACGATGAGCCCGCGCGGCGTGGCCGCGGCGATGCCGAGGTTCACGTAGTGCTTGACGATGATCTCGTCGTCGGTCCACTGCGCGTTGACCGTGGGGTTGCGTCGCACCGCCCAGATCATCGCCTTCGCCATGATGAGCAGCGGTGAGATCTTGATGCCGGCGTAGTCGGGTGAGGCCTTCAGCCGCTTCAGGTACTCCATGGTGCGCGTCGCGTCGACGTCGACGAAGACCGATACATGCGGCGCTTGGAATGCACTCTGCACCATCGCGCTCGCGATGGCCTTGCGCACGCCCTTGACGGGGATGCGGCTCTCGCGATCGGAGGGCGCCTCGGGGGTCTGGATGTTGCGGAACACGCTCGCCTGGCTCGCCTCGCGAATGACGTCGTCGCGGGTGATGTCGCCGATCGGGCCGGTCGCCGAGACGCGCGACAGGTCGACGCCGAGGTCTTTCGCGAGCTTGCGGATGGGCGGCTTCGCGATCACCGGCATGTGCGGTTCGGGGGTGGCCTCGGCGCGAGCGGCGGATGTCGCAGCCGGCGTCGCACCGGCGGGCGGGGTCGGCGCGGCGGCGCGGCGGGCGGAGCCGGCACTGCCGCCGGGGGAGCCGCGAACTTCTCGTGCGCACCGCCGGGGGAGGGGTGCCGGCGGCGACGGGTGCTGACGGGGCCCGAGGCGCCGTGACCGACGAGCACCGCGCCGCCCTCGTCGGCGGCGGCCGGCGCCGGCGCAGCGTCGGTCGCGGCGCGCGGGTCGCTGCCGCGGTGCGCTCGCAGTGCCGGGCGCCGACGGCGCCGACGAATCGGCCGGGGCCGGGACATCCGTCTGGATCACGAGGATCGGCGTGCCGACGTCGACCGTCTTCCCCTCGTCGACGAGCAGCTCCGAGACGACGCCCTCGAATGCGCTCGGCAGCTCGACGAGCGACTTCGCGGTCTCGATCTCGACGAAGACCTGGTCGAGCACGATGCGGTCGCCGGGAGCGACGCGCCACTGCACGATCTCGGCTTCGGTGAGGCCCTCACCGACGTCTGGAAGGGGGAATCGGATCTCGCTCATATCTGTCTTCTACCCTCGCAGTCGAGTTATGCCGTGATCGGCATGTCAATAGGCCAGCGCGCGGTCGACGGCTTCGAGCACCCGGTCGGGGCTCGGCAGGAACTCGGTCTCGAGCGCGGCGGGCGGGAACGGCGTGTCGAAGCCCGACACCCGCAGCACCGGCGCCTCGAGCGAGTAGAACGCCCGCTCGGCGACCGTCGCGGCGATCTCGGATCCGATCGAGACGTTGCCGTACGCCTCTTGGGCCACGACGAGCCGCCCGGTGCGGTTGACCGAGTCGAGCAGCGGGCCGTAGTCGATGGGGGAGAGCGAGCGCAGGTCGACGACCTCGAGGCTTCGGCCCTCTTCGGCCGCGATGTCGGCGGCCTGCAGCAGCGTGGCGACCATCGCGCCGTGCCCGACGAGCGTGACATCGGTGCCCTGCCGCACGACGCGGCTCGCGTGCAGCGGCAGCCCCGAGTGGTCGAGGTCGACGGGGCCCTTGGGCCAGTAGCGGCTCTTGGGCTCGAAGAACAGCACCGGGTCGTTCGAGGCGATCGCCTCTTGGATCATCCAGTACGCGTCGTGCGGGCTCGACGGGCTGACCACCCGCAGGCCCGGGGTGTGCGCGAAGTACGCCTCGGGGCTCTCTTGGTGGTGCTCGATCGAGCCGATGTGCCCGCCGTACGGCACCCGGATGACGATCGGCATCGACAGGGCGCCGTCGTGGCGCACGGTCAGACGGGAGAGCTGCGTGGTGATCTGGTCGAACGCGGGGAAGATGAACCCGTCGAACTGGATCTCGATCACCGGTCGGTAGCCGCGCATCGCGAGGCCGATCGCGCTGCCGACGATGGCCGACTCGGCGAGGGGAGTGTCGAGCACCCGCTTCTCGCCGAACTCGGCCGAGAGCCCCTCGGTGACGCGGAACACGCCGCCGAGCGGTCCGATGTCCTCGCCCATGAGCAGCACCTTCTCGTCGCCGAGCAGCGCCTCGCGAAGACCCGCGTTGATGGCCTTCGCCATCGAGAGCGTGTGCACGCCGCGCGCCTCGGGCGCGGCGGCGTCGGTGGGGGGCGTGGTCGCCGCAGGCGTGTCGGGCGTCGAAGCCCCGTTCGCAGCATCCGTCACGCGAACCTCCTGATCGATACCGGCGCTCATTCCGCGTCTCCGTCGAACGAGTTCTCGAACGCGTCGAGCCAGGCCGCCTGCTCGACCATGAGCGGGTGCGGCTCGCTGTAGACGTGCGCGAAGATCTTCTCGCGCGTCGGAATCGTGATCTCGAGCGCGCGACGGCGCACGTCGGCCGCGACATCGGATGCCTCTTCATCGACCTCGGCGAAGAACGCGGCCGATGCGCCCCGGCCCTCGAGCCAGGTGCGGTACCGCGCGATCGGGTCGCGCTGCTGCCAGTACTCGACCTCGGCGTCGGTGCGGTACTTGGTGGGGTCGTCGGCGGTGGTGTGCGCACCCATGCGGTAGGTGAGGGCCTCGATGAGCGTCGGCCCCTCGCCGGCCCGCGCCTCTTCGAGCGCCTGGCGGGTGACGGCGTAGCTCACGAGCACGTCGTTGCCGTCGATGCGGATGCCCGGCATGCCGAAGCCGCCGCCGCGCAGCGAGAGCGGGCTGCGCGACTGGCGCGAGACCGGAACCGAGATGGCCCACTGGTTGTTCTGGATGAAGAACACCTGGGGCGTCTGGTAGCTCGAGGCGAAGACGAGCGCCTCGTTGGCGTCGCCCTGCGAGGTCGAGCCGTCGCCGTAGTACACGAGCACGGCCGCATCGGTCTCGGGGTCGCCGGTGGCCGTGGCGCCGTCGAACTGCAGGCCCATGGCGTAGCCGGTCGAGTGCAGCGTCTGCGATGCCAGCACCAGCGTGTAGAGGTGGAAGTTGCCGTTCTCCTCGGGGTTCCACCCGCCGAGCGTCGCGCCGCGCAGCAGCGCGAGGATGCGCACGGGGTCGAGCCCGCGGATCATGCCGACGATGTGCTCGCGGTACGAGGGGAAGATGTGGTCCTGCGGGCGGGCGGCGTGCGCCGAACCCGACCTGGGCGGCCTCCTGCCCGAGGCTCGGCACCCAGAGCGCGAGCTGGCCCTGCCGCTGCAGGTTGGCGCCGGCGACATCGAGTCGCCGCGACACGGTCATGTCGCGGTAGAACCGCTGCAGCGTGGCGTCGTCGAGCGCCTCGACGAGGGGGAGATAGGCCTCGGCCTCGGGCGTCGCACGGAGCTCGCCCTCGGGGGTCAGCAGCTGGACCGTCGGCGCGGTGAATTCTCTCTCGCGGGCTGGCACCGTTCCACGCTACCCGCTAGTCGGCAGCCCCTTCTTGTGAAGCCGGTACAAGCTCACCCAGAATCCTGAGGAGGATGTCGACAGAAGACTCTTCGCCGATCGACACCCGGATGCCCTCGGGCGGGAACGCGCGCGTCACGAGCCCGGCATCGAACAGGCGGTCGGCGACGGCTGCAGTGTCGTCGCCGGTGGGCAGCCAGACGAAGTTGCCCTGCGCCTGCGGGATCGGCCAGCCCTGGGCGATGAGCGCCGCGCGCAGCCGATCGCGGCGTTCGACGACCACGTCGACGCGTTCGAGCAGCTCGGCCTCGGCGTCGAGCGACGCGATCGCGCCGGCGGCCGAGGCGGCGGTGACGCTCAGCGGGATCGCCGTCGAACGGGCGGCGTCGAGGATCGCGACCGGCCCGATCGCGTAGCCGACGCGCAGCCCCGCGAGCCCGTAGGCCTTCGAGAAGGTGCGCAGCAGCACGAGGTTCGGGTAGCGGCCGATGAGGGTGCGGCCGTCGACGGATGCCTCGTCACGGACGAACTCGATGTACGCCTCGTCGAGCAGCACGAGCAGGTCGCCGGGCACGGCGGCCATGAACCGCTCGAACTCGTCGGCGGTGACGACCGTGCCGGTGGGGTTGTTCGGCGAGCAGACGATGACGACCCGGGTTCGGTCGGTGACCGCCGCCGCCATTGCCTCGAGGTCGTGGCTGTGGTCGGGTCGGTTGGGCACGCGCACGCTCGTCGCGCCGGCGACGGTGACGAGCCCCGGGTAGGCCTCGAACGAGCGCCACGAGTAGACGACCTCGTCGCCGGGCGCCGCCGCTGCGGTGATGAACTGCGCGATGAGCGACACCGAGCCCGCCCCGACGATCACCTCGTCGCTGGTGACGCCGAACTTCTCGGCGATGCGCTCGCGTAGGGCGAGCGCCGTGGCGTCGGGGTAGCGATGGATCTCGTGCGCGCTCTCGGCGACGGCCTCGACGACGCCGGGCAACGGATCGTGCGGGTTCTCGTTGCTCGAGAGCTTGAAGCCGTCGGCGGGCGCGGGGCGCCCCTGGCGGTATGGGGGAAGGGCGGCGATCTCGGGGCGGAGCCGAACACTCGCGCCCGGCTGCTCCGGTGCGGTCACGTTTTCCACCGTACCCCTTCGCCCCGGCTGCGCCTCTCTGCCAGAGTTGAACCCATGCGGTTCATCGTCAAGGTCATCGTCATCGCGTTCGCCCTCTGGCTCACGACGTTCCTCGTCGCTGGTGTGAGCGTGGTGCCCTACGAGAACACGCAACTCGCGACGGTGCTCACGTACCTGCTCGTCGCCCTCATCTTCGGCCTCGTCAATGCGATCGTCGGCACGTTCATCAGGATCGTCGCATTCCCCCTCTACGTGCTGACGCTCGGCCTCATCTCGTTCATCGTGAACGGCCTGCTGCTGCTGCTCGTCGACTGGATCAGCGGCCTGCTCGGCTTCGGACTCGTGGTCGACAGCTTCTGGTGGGGCGTGCTGGGCGCCCTCGTGCTGGGGCTCATCAGCTGGCTCATCGGGCTCATCGTGCGCCCGTCGAAGAGCTGACCTCGCGGGTCGCCTTCCATTCGGTCACCACACCGGTGCCGCCGCCCGTGAATCCCACGAGTTCGCGGAACGCCCGCAGGCGCTGCTCTTCGGACTCGTCGACCAGCGCGGCCGTCTCGCGATAGCGGGCCAGTTCGTGCGCGGGCAGGGCGGATGTCGTACGCGCGCCCCTCCTCGAGCACGCTGCGTGAGACGGTGAGGCGTTCGTCAGACGGATGTCCCGACCCGCCGACCGCGGGAACGATGTCCTCGTCGTGCTCGATCGAGAGCACCGGCACACCCTCACTCGTCGGTGCCGACACGACCGGGCCGCCGAGGTTGACGGCACCCACGACGTTGAGCTCGGGGTCGGCCGCGAGTCTCGTCGCGATGATGCCGCCGCCCGAGTGGCCGACCGGCATCACGGGGTCGCCCGGCGCGACTCCGGCCTCGGCCATCGCCTGGCGCACCGCCCGCTCACCCGCGCCCGACTCGGCGCCGGCCGTTCGCAGCTCATCGATCCACGAGTCGTCGGCGATGCCGAACGACGTTCGACGAGTGGTCGAACGGTTCCTCGCCTGCAACGAGTGACGACTCGACCGTTCCGCTGATGTAGACCACCCAGCGGGGTTCGTCGGGCCGTCCGTAGCGTTCGATGCGGATCTGGGGCCCGTCGCCCGACGGCACCCGGTCGGCGAGGTCGCCGACACCGGTCGGAGCGGCGACCATGCGCACGGGGGCGGCCGCCGGGTGCCCCGTGCGGTGCGCCGACGCCCGGGGATCGCCCTCGTCACCGACACCGGGCCGTCGACGAGCACCTTCGTGCCGAGGAGGGCGGTGATGCCGAGCAGCACCGAAGCGCTCTCAGGTGCCCCGACGAGCTGGCCGAAGGCGCCGTACCCGGGCACGCCGCGAGCCCCTGCGACGAGCTCGTCGAACGAGTCGGCGGCCGCCCGCACCACGCGCACGAACGTGGGATCCGAGAGCAGCCCCTGCTGCGAAGCGACCCACTGGTCGAGCGGGGTGGGCCCGAACAGATTCCGCGCCGCGGCATTCACGCCGAGCCCGACGGCCAAGCCGACGCCGTGCAGCGAGAACAGGTGCGCCCCGAGCGCGCCGGCGAGGAACCCGCCGCCGACCTTCCAGAGCCCGTCGATCCAGCGCTCTGCCCACCCGTACCGTTCGGCGCTGGCGATGAGTGCGCCGCGCAGCTCGTCGGCCGTGTCGCCGCAGCGCACGCAGCGCCTGCTCGACCCGGCGCATCGCGTCGGCCGGTGCCGGCTCGGCCCAACCGCCCGCGCCGCGGTCGAGCGCCGGCGGCGTCGAGTTCGGCATGCGAGCGTCGCCGCGCTCGCCGCCCAGGCGTCGATCACCCCTGCGGCCGCGCCCAGCCGGGCGGCATCGACGAACAGCTCATCGGTCGCGACCGCCGTGCCACCACCGCCCGAGATCGTCAGCCCGTCGCCCACCGGTGCTCCCCTTCGTCGAGCGCGTCGAGCTCGGCCCTCATTCGCCGGATGCGCTCGTCGAGTTGCACCTCGGCCGCGCCGAGCGCGGCACGCACCTCGGTGAACTGCGACTGCAGCTCGTCGAGTCGTTCGACGTACCGGTCGGCGGCGGTCGACCGCCACCCGCCGGTGGCGCGCGGCACGAGTGCCGGCAGCGTCTGCTCGACCTCGTCGCGGAACGCCCGCAGGCGCCCGCGCAGCCGCACCGCCTCGGCGACCTGATCGGCGGTCACGGTGCGACCCGTGGCCAGCGCGAGGAACCGGTCGATGTCATCCATGCCGCCGAGCCTGCCGCCATGCCGGCGGCCTCGGTGGCGCCCGTGCAGCCGCCGTGGAAGGCTCGCAGCCGACGGCCGCCTGTCGAGGACGAGTCGCGTCGCGCGCCACGCGACCTCGGCGCGCGCCCTCGGTTCAGTCGGCGACGAGCTGGTCGAGCACGTATGCGGCGACCTGCCCGAGCGGGCTCGTCGTGCCGATCGCCTCGACCACCGCGCTCGCGATGACGAGCGCCCACCCTCGCGCCCGCTCCCAGGTCGCGGCGTCGACCTGCATGCGTGCCTCGACCTCGGCCCGGAACACCCGCCGACCCTCCGGGCTGAAGGTCAGCCACGCCGTCGCGAGGTCCGTCGCGGGGTCGCCGGCGGTCAGGTCGCCGAAGTCGATGACCGCCGAAAGGCGACCGGATGTCCCGAGCAGCAGGTTCGCCGGATGCAGGTCGCCGTGCACCCACAGCTTCGGTCCCGTCCATTCGGGCGCCGCGAGCGCCCGCTCCCAGAGCGGCACCAGCCGCGAGGCATCCGTCAGTCGCCCGCCGGCGAAGCGCGCCCGCATCGTGTCGTCGCGGTGTGCGAGCGGCACGCCGCGATACGGGTTCTGCGGGGCGTCGGGCGGGGCCGGCGCCGCGAGCGCCGCGACGAACCCGGCGAGCGCGCGCGGCCGCCGCGTCGCGCTGCTCGGCCGTGAACCCGGTCGCGACGCGCCGGGCAGCCACGGCACGATGCTCCACGGCACGTCGTACCCGAGCTCGGGGGCCGGCCGGCCGATGCGCACCGGGGTCGGCACCGCGACGGGCAGCCGACCGGCGAGTTCGGGCAGCCAGCGCTGCTCGTGCTCGATGAGCGCGCACCGCGAGCACGCGGCGGGGGAGTCGCACCGCGAGATCGTCGCCGAGGCGGAAGATCGCGTTGTCCCAGCCGTTGGCGACGAGGGTCAGCGGGCCCGCGAGATCGGGATGCTGCGACGACACGAGCCGCGCCGCGAGCTCGGCGTCGACGTGGAAGTCGGGCGGCGGGGCATCCGTGGCGCCCTGCGCATCTGGAAGGGTCATCGCATCGTCCCTCCCCTCGCGGCACGTCAGCCTATCGCGGCCGAAATGGGGCTGTGCGAAGCGCGGATCTCGTCCACAATGGAACCCATGACGCGAGCGGTGCCCAGGGGTCACGCCGCGCAACAATTCAGGGTCTCATTCGTGTGCACCGGCAACATCTGCCGGTCGCCGATGGCCGAGGTCGTGTTGCGCACGCTCGCCGACGACGCCGGGCTCAGCACGCGCATCGCCATCGAGTCGGCCGCGACGGGCGACTGGCACGTCGGCGAGCCCGCCGACCTGCGCACCATCGAGGCGCTCGCGCGGGCCGGGTACGACGGCACGAAGCACCGCGCGCGTCAGTTCGACGCGACCGACTTCCCGAACCTCGACCTCGTCGTCGCGTTCGACCGCGGTCAGGCGCGCATCCTGCGCAACTGGGCGGGTTCGACGACCGAGCAGCAGAAGGTTCGGCTGCTGCTCGAGTTCTCCGGCGATCCGAGCGAGCAGCAGGACGTCCCAGACCCCTATTACTCCGACGCGGCGATGTTCGATCGAGTTCTTGGCATGATTGAACAGTCGACTCAGGCGCTCTTCCGCCAGCTCGCCCCCGCTCTCAGACAAGGAATCCGATGACTCCGCTGCCTCCCCAGCCGCTCAGCCCCCTTGACGGCCGGTACCGGTCGGCGGTCGGTGAACTCGGCGAGCACCTCTCCGAGGCGGGCCTCAACCGGGCGCGCGTGCACGTCGAGGTCGAGTGGCTCATCGCCCAGACCGACCGCGGATTCTTCGGCTCCTCGCCGCTGTCGGCCGAGCAGAAGGCCTCGCTGCGCAAGGTCGTCGCCGACTTCGGCCAGCCCGACATCGACGAGCTCGCCACGCTCGAGGCGACCACCCGCCACGACGTGAAGGCCGTCGAGTACTACGTGCGCCGCCGCCTGTCCGACCTGGGTCTCGACGCGATCGCCGAGCTGACCCACTTCGCCTGCACGAGCGAAGACATCAACAACCTCTCGTACGCCATCACCGTGCGCGACGCCGTGCGCGACGTGTGGCTGCCGAAGTTCCGCCGGGTCGTCGACGCCCTCGCCGCCCTCGCCGTCGAGCACCGCGACGCCGCCATGCTCTCGCGCACGCACGGCCAGCCCGCGACGCCCTCGACCATGGGCAAAGAGCTCGCGGTGTTCGTCTACCGCCTCTCGCGCATCGCCGCGCAGGTCGAGGCGAGCGAGTACCTCGGCAAGTTCTCGGGCGCGACGGGCACGTTCTCGGCGCACGTCGTCGCCGCACCCGATGTCGCGTGGCCCGAGGTC
The DNA here is from genome assembly GCA_963836825.1 of uncultured Actinomycetota bacterium. Lineage (GTDB taxonomy): Bacteria > Actinomycetota > Actinomycetes > Actinomycetales > Microbacteriaceae > Agromyces. Next base: position 103,426 of record CAWILI010000020.1, on the reverse strand, counting down.
TCGCGCGAGTTCGTCGAGTCGCTCGGGCTCACCTGGAACCCGTTGACCACCCAGATCGAGTCGCACGACTGGCAGGCCGAGCTCTACGGCCGCATCTCGCACGCCAACCGGGTGCTGCACAACCTCGCCACCGACATCTGGACCTACATCTCGCTCGGCGCCTTCCGCCAGATCCCCGCAGCCGGCGCGACGGGCTCGTCGACGATGCCGCACAAGGTCAACCCGATCCGCTTCGAGAACGCCGAGGCGAACCTCGAGCTCTCGTCGGCCGTGCTCGACTCGCTCGCCGCCACGCTCGTCACCTCGCGCCTGCAGCGCGACCTCACCGACTCGAGCGCGCAGCGCAACATCGGCGTCGGCTTCGGGCACTCGCTGCTCGCGCTCGACAACATCCAGCGCGGGCTGCAGGAGATCGACCTCGACGAGGCCCTCCTGCTCGATGACCTCGACCACAACTGGGAGGTGCTCGGCGAGGCCATCCAGACGGTCATCCGCGCCGAGGTCGTCGCCGGTCGCTCGACGATCGCCGACCCCTACGCCCTGCTCAAGGAGCTCACCCGAGGCAAGCGGGTCGGCGCGGCCGAGCTCGCCGAGTTCGTGAACGGCCTCGAGATCGGCGACGACGCCAAGCAGCGCCTGCTCGCGCTCACGCCCGCGACGTACACGGGCATCGCCTCGCAGCTCGTCGACCGGCTGTAGGCACCCGCCGTCCGCACCCCGCTCGCCCACCCTCGCTCGCCGAGTCGCAGGCGGGATGCGCAGACGAGATGTGCGCCCCGCCCCCGAGATGCGAGTCGGATCCGGTCACCTCACTGAGCGGCGGATCGCCGATCGGCGTTTCGGCTGCGCTTCCACACCAGGTCGATGACGACCGACAGGGCGACGATCACGACGAGCGCGATCGCGGTGGCGGGTTCGTTCACCAGCGTCGTCAGGCAGAAGACGATGAGCGTGCCCAGCGTGGCGATCAGGCCGATGACGAGCACGATGATGTTCGCGCCCGTCTCCCGGTACAGCCGGAAATGCCCGACGCTCACCGTCGAGAAGACGAGCAATGCGACCGCGCTTCCGATCGAGGCGATCGCCGTGAGATCGAACCCGGCGACCAGGATGCTCGCGAAGCCGGCCATCACCAGCAGGCCGACGGGAAAGCGACCGAGCGATCGATCGAAGACCGGCGGGAACTGCCCGATCGATGCGAGGTGGCGCGTCATCCCGATCGACGGGTAGAGACCGGCGTTCACGGCCCCGGTGGTCGAGAGCAGGGCCGTGATCACCATGAGCACGTACCCGGCCTGACCCAGCGTGGGCTTGGCCGCCTCGGCGATCGCGGTGGTGCCGTACTCGACGACCTGGTCGGCGGTGAGCGTGCCGAACACCCCGAGCGACACGGCGACGTAGACGGTGGTCGCGATCGCCAGCGCCAGGTAGATGGCGCGCGGAAGCTGGCGGGACGGGTTCGGCAGGTCCTTCGCGGTGAAGGTGATGACACCGAAGCCGAGGAACGCGAAGAAGGTGAGGGCGACGCTCGCGATGATGTCCTGGAAGCGCGGGTATCCGCTCGGGGCCAGCAGTGCGGGGTCGAGATTCGCGATCGTCACCGCAGCGAACACGATCAGGATGCCGAGCACGATGGTGACCAGCACCGACTGCACCCTGGCCACCGCGGTCGATCCGATGGCATTCAGGGTGGTCATGACCACGATGAGGAGCACGCCCAGCGCCTTGGCCCAGAACACGTCGCCCTGCGCGACCACCGAGCTGGCGTAGCCGCCGAACGAGGCCGCGATCATCGCGACGACGATGGAGCCCGCCGTGAAGAACAGCCATGCGCCGATGCCGGCGATGTGCCCCTCACCGAATCCGCGTGACAGGTAGGTGATCAGTCCGCCGCCCGTCGGGTATTTCGCACCGAGCTTGGCGAACGAGTACCCCTGCAGGCCGGCGATCACCCCGGCGATGAGGAACGACAGCCACACCGCCGACCCCGCGACCTCGCCGGCCGCTCCCAGCAGGGCGAAGATGCCCGCCCCCGACCATCGAACCGACGCCGATGAACGTGGCCTGGAGGACCGTCATCCGCTTCTTCTCAACGTCGGGAGCTGCCATCGGCGCGCCTCCTCGTCTCGGTACCGCCCCGACCGGGATCGCGTGCGCCGGATGAGGCCACTGATGCCCCGCCGAGCTCGGCTTCGGCAACCGGCGAGGCCGCCTGTCGGCTAGTGCGCCGAGCCCGGGCCACCCGGGCTTCGGGGATCGCCCCGGCCCGGGTCATCCGTGCCGTCGATCTCGGCCGTCTCTTCGGCGTTGGGCTTCATCGTCATCGCGAGCAGGGCGAGCACCATGAGCACCGCGATGAACGCGATGCCGGCGATGATGAGCGCCAGCGTGAGGTCGCGGGTCGTGAGCAGCACGACGACACCCGTGAACACCGCGGCGATGGCCGCGCCGCCGACGTACTCGATCGGGCGCAGCATGTCGCGCCTGCTCGGCTTGAACTCACCGGGGGACTGGGTCACGACTGCTGCTCCGTTCCGGCCGCGGTGCCGGATTCGGCTGGGGCGGCGGCCCACTTCAACGAGAATCCGCCGATGATGAGGTACACACCGACGATCACGAGGTATCCGCCGAGCAGGCCGACCGCGGTGACGGCGTCGGGGGGAAGCAGCAGGAAGACGATCGCGAGGAGCGCGGTGAGCGCGCCGACGGCGATCCAGTCGCGTGCGGCGGCGACCGTGCCGCGAGCCCGCAGGCCGGCGAACAGCTCGACGAAGCCGGTGACGGCCGCCCACACGCTCACGAGGTAGAGCAGGAACGGCAGCCCGCCTCCGGGCACGGTCAGCGCGAGCAGGCCGGCGACGACGGTGACGACGGCGTTGATGGCGAAGAGCGAGCGGATGCCCCGTGCCGTGACCAGTCGCAATGACAGTGCCCCGACGACGAGGCCCGAGACGACGGCCCAGACGCCGAAGACGAGCGACCCGAACTCGGGCGAGTGGTTCTGCGAGAAGGTGATGACGACGGCGGCGACCGCAGCGAGGAGGCCGCGGATCACCGGGACGACCCAGTACTGGGCGCGCTCGGGAACAGCATCGCGGGCGGTGGCCACGGCGACCTCTTTCACATCGGGGGGTTACCGATCCATCCTACGTGCCGTGTCTGGGCGCATTCTCCGTCGCCGTCGTCGCCGATCAGATCGCCCGCAGGATGTCCTCGACGCGCTGCTTGGCGTCGCCGAAGAGCATCTGCGCGTTGTCGCGGTAGAAGAGCGGGTTGGCCACGCCGGCGTAGCCGGCCGACATCGAGCGCTTGAAGACGATGACGTTCGACGCCTCCCACACGCGCAGCACCGGCATGCCCGCGATCGGGCTCGTGGGGTCTTCGGCCGCGGCCGGGTTCACGGTGTCGTTCGCGCCGATGACGAGCACGACCGTGGTGTCGGCGAAGTCGTCGTTGATCTCGTCCATCTCCTCGACGATGTCGTACGGCACCTTCGCCTCGGCGAGCAGCACGTTCATGTGCCCGGGCAGGCGGCCGGCCACCGGGTGGATGCCGAACCGCACCTCGATGCCGCGCTCGCGCAGGCGGCTCGTGAGCTCGGCGACCGGGTACTGCGCCTGCGCGACGGCCATGCCGTATCCGGGCGTGATGATCACGGTCGACGCGTCACGCAGCAGCTCCGCGGCCTCTTCGGCGCCGATCTCGCGCACCTCGCCCTCGACTTCGCCGCTCGAGGTGGGCGCGGCGATGCCGAATCCGCCGGCGATCACCGAGATGAACGAGCGGTTCATGGCCTTGCACATGATGTACGACAGGTAGGCACCCGAGGAGCCGACGAGCGCGCCGGTCACGATCAGCAGGTCGTTGTTGAGCAGGAAGCCCGCGGCCGCCGCCGCCCAGCCCGAGTAGCTGTTCAGCATCGAGATGACCACGGGCATGTCGCCGCCGCCGATCGACGCGACGAGGTGCCAGCCGAGCAGCAGGGCGAGCGTGGTCACCGCGACGAGCAGCCACAGCGCGGGGTCGATGACGTACCAGACGGTGAGCACGACGAACACGACGAGCGCCCCGAGGTTGAGCACGTTCTTGCCCGGCAGCATGAGCGGCGCCGACGACATGCGCGCCGAGAGCTTGAGGAACGCCACGATCGAGCCCGTGAACGTCACGCCGCCGATGAACACGCCGATGAACACCTCGGCGTGGTGGATGTCGAGCAGCGCACCGCTCAGGTCGGAGGTCTCGAGCGCGCCGTTCCACCCGACGAGCACGGCGGCGAGGCCGACGAAGCTGTGCAGCAGCGCGATGAGCTCGGGCATGCCGGTCATCGGCACGATCCGTGCGCGCCAGAGGCCGATCGCGGCGCCGACCAGCACGGCCACGACGAGCAGGCCGAGCCCGACGCTCGCCTGCGGCGTGCCCCAGGCGCCGGCGAACGTCGCCCACACGGTGGCGACGAGCGCGATCGCCATGCCGGCGATGCCGTAGCTGACACCGGCTTTGGAGGTTTCATGTCGGCTGAGCCCGGCGAGGCTCATGATGAACAGCAGTGCCGCGACGATGTAGGCGGCTCCGGCGATCGACGCCGGGGTCAACAGGCTGGCGGTCTCAGGCACGCTCGGCTCCGGTCTTGACGTTCACAGCGGCAGTGCCCTTCGCGGATGCCGACGTCGATGGCGCGCTCGTCGATGCAGCAGCGGCCGGGGCGGCGCCCCTGGCGAACATCGCGAGCATGCGGCGGGTCACGGCGAAGCCGCCGAAGATGTTGATGCTGGCCAGCAGCACGGCCACGGCCGCGAGCACCTGCACGGCGGGCACCTCGCTCGTGATCTGCACCATCGCGCCGACCACGATGATGCCCGAGATCGCGTTGGTCACGCTCATGAGCGGCGTGTGCAGCGCGTGCGCGACCTTGCCGATCACGTAGAACCCGACGACCACCGCGAGCACGAGCACCGTGAAGTGCTGGGGCAGCGGCGGGGGCGCGATCGCATTCACCGCGAAGAGCGCGGCGATGCCGACGGCGATGAGCACGACCTTCTTCACGGGTGACATCGGCTTCTTGGCCTCGTGCGCGGGCATCGCAGGGGCGGATGTCGCGGCCACGGGTGCGGCGGAGACCTGCACCGGTGGCGGCGGCCAGGTCACCTGGCCGTCGCGGGCGACGGTGACCGAGCGCTGCACGATGTCGTCGAAGTCGAGCACGAGCTCGCCGTCCTTGGCCGGCGTCAGCAGCTTCACGAGGTTGACGACGTTCGTGCCGTACAGCTGCGATGCCTGGGTCGGAAGGCGGGACGCGAGGTCGGTGTAGCCGAGGATGATGACGCCGTTGGGCGTGACGATCCGCTCGCCCGCGACCGAGCCCGCGACGTTGCCTCCCTGCCCGGCAGCCATGTCGACGATGACGCTGCCCGACTTCATGGTCGCGACATCCGCCGCCGTGATCAGCTTGGGCGCGGGCCGGCCGGGGATGAGGGCGGTCGTGATGATGATGTCGACATCACGAGCCTGCTCGGAGTAGATCTCGGCGGCACGCCGGTCGTAGTCCTCGCTCGTCGCCTTGGCGTAGCCGTCGGTCGACTGCTCGACCTCGACCTCGACCTTCAGGTACTCGCCGCCGATCGACTTCACCTGGTCGGCGACCTCGGGCCGCGGGTCGGTCGCCCGCACGATCGCGCCGAGGCTCGAGGCCGCGCCGATCGCCGCGAGTCCCGCGACGCCGGCTCCGGCGACGAGCACCTTCGCGGGCGGCACCTTGCCGGCCGCGGTGACCTGCCCGGTGAAGAACCGGCCGAACTCGTGGGCGGCCTCGACGACCGCGCGGTAGCCCGAGATGTTCGCCATCGAGCTGAGCACGTCCATCGACTGGGCGCGCGAGATGCGCGGCACCGCGTCCATCGCGAGCGCGGTCACTCCGCGCGCCGCGAGCGCCTCGAGCAGCTCGGGCTTGAACGCGGGGGCGAGCAGGCCGATGATCGTGGTGCCGGGCGCGAGCTGTGCGATCTCGGAGTCGGTGGGCGCGTTGACCTTCAACACGAGGTCGCTCGCGAGCGCCTCGGCCGCGCTCGGCGTGACGCGCGCGCCCGCTTCGACGTAGGCGTCATCGAGGAATGCCGACCCGGCGCCCGCACCCGCTTCGACGACGACCTCGTAGCCGAGCGCCGTCAACTGCTTCACCGTCGCCGGTGTGGCCGCGACGCGGGTCTCCGGACTCTGCTCGGTCACGATGCCGATACGAGACATGCGGCTTCTCCTCCTCGATGAGCGGACGCCGCCGACGGCGTCACTGCAGCATGTCGATCAGCGTATGCGCCGCAATCCTCGACTCGCACCAAACGAGCCCGTTTCGATGCTTAAGAATTCGGAATCTTTCGTTCCTGGCGACATCGTCTCGGAGTTCTGGGTTTCGCGAGCGTGTACGCTGCGACGCAGATCGTCGCGTCGAACCCGGGCCCGGGACATCCGCTCGGGGTCTGCGGCCGGCGGCTCAGCGGTAGTCGGCCCAGACCCGCTGCGCCGCGCCGTCGAGCGTGACCTCGCCGCCGTGCGGCACGATCCATTGCGGGCGGGTGTGCCCGAACGGAACCCCCACGCAGACCACGGCATCGGGGTTGTAGCGCGCGATCACCTCGATCGCGGCGTCGCGCTGCCGCGCGCGATGCTCGGCCTGCTCGGCCTGGGTCGGGAGCACGTCGAAGTTCGATGCCGGTGGGCGTGCGACGAGCACGCCCTTCACCGCGCCGAGCAGGCCGCGTTCGCCGAGGCTCCGCAGGATGCGGCCGAACTCGAGCGCGGGAATGAGCTCTTCGCTCGTCTCGACGAGCAGCACGCCGCCGTCGAGCAGCGCTCGGCTCGGCCGGTCCGCGGCCGGCGGTGAGGATCCACTGGATCGCCTCGAGGCATCCGCCCCAGGTCGCGCCGGTGACGGATGTCGCGGGCCCCGCCCAGGTCCACGGCTCGGTCGCCCGACGCTCGCCACCGTCGGTGAGCGCCCGAGGATCGCCCCAGTCGAGGCCGAAGTCCTGCGACTCGCCGGGCTCGGTGAGCTCGAGCACGCCACCGTCGAGCAGCGACGCCCGCAGCGACGACGCCTGCTCGGGATCGACGTGCGGGCCCGAGCCCAGATGCACCTGCGTCGAGCCGCCGTAGAACGACGCGACTCCCTGCCGCCAGAGCCAGTCGTGCAGGTTCGTGTTGTCGCTGTAGCCGACGAACGGCTTCGGGTCACGACGGATGAGTTCGGCGTCGAGGTGGGGGATGACGGTGATCTGGTCGTCGCCGCCGATCGTCGCGACGATCGCGCGGATGGTCGGATCGGCGAAGGCGGCATTGAGGTCGGCTGCCCGGTCTTCGGCCGTGGCTCCCAGTCGGCGGGTCGTCGGGTACTCGACCGGTTCGAGGCCGGTGAGTTCGACGAGCCGCCGCATCGCCTGCTCGTGGATGGCGGGCCCGACGGCGGGCGCGGCGAATGCCGGGGAGACGACGGCGACCCGGTCGCCGGGGCGGGCCTTCGGTGGATGGACGAGCATGCCGCTATTCCACCATGCGGCGCGGGCGACGGTGCTGCGTCGAGCAGCATGCCGACGGACGTCGCGCAGGCGTCGCCACGCCATGCTTCGATGCCCTCCCGGACGGCGAACACGGCGATGACCAAGCCGGCGACCGCGTCGGCCCACCACCAGCCGAAGAGACTGTTCAGCGACGAGACCGATCAGCACGGCGGCCGACAGGTAGGTGCAGATGAGGGTCTGCTTCGAGTCCGCGACCGCGGTCGCCGAGCCGAGTTCGCGACCCGCGCGTCGCTCGAGAAGCGACAGGATCGGCATGATGACGAGGCTGAGCGCGGTGATCGCGATACCCAGTGGAGAGTGACCGACATCGACCCGTGCGAGCAGGGCGAGCAGTGATGTCGCCGTCACGTAGGCGGCGAGGGTGAAGAACGCGACCGCGATGAAGCGCAGGGTGCCCTTCTCCCACCGCTCAGGGTCGCGCCGGGTGAACTGCCATGCCACTGCGGCCGCAGAGAGCACCTCGATCGTCGAGTCCAGGCCGAAGCCGATCAGCGCAGCAGAGGAGGCGATCGTGCCGGCCGTGATCGCGACGACCGCTTCGACGAGGTTGTAGCCGATCGTCGCAGCGACGATCCACCGGATCCGGCGGTGAAGGTGCTGCCGCCGCTCCTCTGAGAGCGCTGGGTGTGCGCTGGTCATGCGCACGTGCAGGCGTCGCCGGCGCAGCATCCCGGCTCGACGAACAGGGTCACCCGCAGCAGCTCGTCGAGCGCGGGAGCGAGGTGTGGGTCGGCGAGGCGATACCAGGTCCTCCGGCCGTCGGGCATCGCCTCCACGAGGCCGCATCCGCGCAGACAGGCCAACTGATTGGACATCACCTGCCTCGACACCCCGAGCGCATCTGCGAGGTCGGAGGGATACGCAGGCGCCTCGCGCAGCGCCAGCAGGACCCCGACCCGGGTCGAGATCCGACAGCGCGTGGCCGAACCGAGCCAGCGCGGCAGTGTGCGTGACTGAGGCGATCGAGGAAGGCACGCGCGCCATAGTACAGCGAGCGGAATCCGTCGAAGCTACGAGAAGCCGCTGTGCGTCGGCATCCTCACCCGAAGCGGGCTTCGACGACGCACCGCGCGATGCCGCGCACGCGGAGCGACGCCTGCCCGGTTGTCCGCGCGCCCCATGCGGAGGATCATGATGCGCATGGGGGCACGTTCCTGGCTCTTCGCCTCCCTTGCCGTCGCGATCGCCCTCCTTGGTGCCGGGTGCACCCAGGGCGGGGATGAGTCGAGCCCGGCCAGCCCCGGGAACTCTTCCCGCACGTCGGACGACCCGGAGGAGATCGCCAGGTCCTCGGAGCAGATCGACATCGGGGGTCGGTCGCTGCACATGCAGTGTTGGGGCGAGCCGGCTGCCGGCGAACCCACGGTCCTCCTCATCACGGGTCACGGGCCCACGACGTCGTCCTGGGAGCCCTTTGCCAGGGCGTTCGCCGCCGAGGGCCACCACTTGTGCTCCTACGATCGGGCCGGAGTCGGTGGCAGCGACCCGGCGCCGGAGGCCAGCCGCACCACGGAGGACCAGGTGACGGACCTGGTGGCGCTGCTCGATGCCGCCGACCTGCAGGAGCCGGTCGTCCTCGCCGCGCACTCCCTCGGCTCGCATCCTGCCGTCGGGCTCGTGGCTCGTGCTCCGGAGCGCGTCGCCGGAGTGGTGCTGATCGACCCGTTGCCACCGCGCGTCGGCGCCGCGCAGCGGGCCGCATTGCCTCCCGAGAGCCCCGACGAGTCACCGGAGGTGGCCGAAGAACGCCGCTTCCTGACCGAGGACCTCTTCGACCCGGCCCGGAACCCCGAGCACCTCCTCCTGGCGGCGAGCGACGACGAGGTGGCGGCGCTGCTCGACGAGCCCGGGCCGATCTTCGGGGACCTCCCGGTCGTCGTGCTCCGGGGACCACCCCTGCCACCCCTGCCGGGCCTGCCCGACAGCTACCACGCGGCGACGGAGGCGGCCTTCGACGACGGCTTCATGGAGCTCGCCGCCGAGTCGACGCGCGGCACGCTCATCGAGGTCGAAGACACGGGCCACAACATCCACGACGACCAACCGGAGATCGTCATGGACGCCATCCGCGACGTCATGGCCGGATAGGAGAGAAGGCCGAGCATCTGGGCGGCATGACCATGCTGAACCGCCTCCACCCCACGGTCCTCAACCTCTGCGCCGGGCCCCGCCTTCATCGGGGCGGACGATCACGCGCACCCGCCGGGCAGCGCCCGGTGGTCAACTCCGGCTGGTGAACCGACTCGCGCCGATGATCATGGCCAGTGCTGCCCCGAATGCGGACACCAACGGCACGGCGACCACGGCAAGGGCGATCGTGTTGGGGCGGAACTTGAGCCCGTCTGGGCCGCCGATGTACGCGCCGATCGGCAACGAGTATCCGCCCCCGCCGCCGCCGCTTCCCTCGCCCCGCCCGGCCGGCGTCTTCTCGGATGCCGGCATGTCGCCGGAGCCCTCACCCCCGCCGAAGCCGAACGCCACGAACGCGACGGGCACGAACTCCCGCCCGTCCAACGTGGACTTCTCGCCATATGCCACCTTCGCGCCCCACGCGGGCACGGATTCCGCCAGGTTCTCGATGAGCTTCGCCATGGCTCGACCGTACGCGTGATGTCCGCAAGCGGCTAGCCCCGAATGGTTCGGCGGCCCATTACGCTCGACCTCCCCAAATCGAGGTGGCCTCATCCGAAGTGCCATCTTCGCGGAAATCGCATCGAGCGATGCCTCGTGCCGCTGTCGACCGCGCTCGTGACCCACCCGACGACGCGAGGGCGCCGAGCCGTTCACCGACCTGCGTCGACCCCGAGCCCGAGCCACCGCCCGAGCGCCTCGACCTCGTCGTCGACCGCGCGCCGGAGCGCGGGGCCGAACGGCTCGTCCTCGTGGATCGCGTGCACGACGAGCACCCCCGCCGCCCGGTCTGCGGCGGCGTCGAGCTTTCCGACGAGACGATCGCCGTGCAGGATCGGCAGCGCGTAGTAGCCCCACTGCCGCTTCGCCGCGGGCTTGTACATCTCGAGCGCGTAGTCGAAGCCGAACAGCTCGAGCGTGCGCTTCCGGTCGTGGATGAGCCGGTCGAACGGCGAGAGCAGGGCCGTGCGGCCCTCGAACGGATGCTCCCGCACGGCGGCGAGCACGCGCGGATCGACCCGCCAGGTGCCCTTCACGCCGTCGACGACCGCGGGCTCGCCGGCGTCGCCGACGTCGTTGGGCTCGTTCGGCGTCTTGGGCGACTTCGACCGGGCGATGCCCAGCGCACCGAGCCGGCGCTCGTCGCGCCGGCGCCGCGCGTCCTCCGGATCGAGCGCCTCCAGGCCGGCGGGGTAGACCCGCTCGGGGACATCCCACACCCGCTCGCGGCCGCGGCGGCCGGCGATGGCGACATCGCCGCGCATCGCGAGCAGCTCGAGCATCTGGGTCACGTGCCGCTCGGTGGTCCAGCCGCTCGAGGACCAGGACACGGCCGACGTGTCGGGGATCTCCTTGGACGGCAGCGGCCCCGACCGCTCGAGGAGCGCGCGGACGTCCCGCGCGAACCCCTCATTCGCGGTGAGCCACCGTCGCACAGTGTCCGTGCTCGCCCACGGCGGTGAACATCCCGCGGTACAGCGGGAGGTCGGACATCGGGCGGATCATCGCGCTGAGCTCGAGGAGCGTGCGGTCGACCTCGAGCGCGCGCGTGAGGTGCTCGGGCCGGTAGGCGTCGCCGAGCCGGCTCCACGCGACGAGGTCGGCGCTGGGTGCGATCGCCGCGATCGGGTCGACCTGCAGCACGGTGAGGTCGTGCACGAGTCCGACGACGTCGAGCGGGCGATCGGCGGTCAGCCGTTGTGCGGTGATCGCGATGCGGCGGGCCTCGCCGGGGGCGAGCCGATGCGGCTCCATGCGATCGACCCTACCGGCTCGAGAAGCTTCGAACCGGTTCACCTTCGGGCGCGTTCCGGTGCATGCTGTTGCGATGCCCGCACTCGACGAGATACGACCGGCTACACCTGCACCATGTCGGTGAACCGCGAGAAGTGCCCGTGGAACGCCACGGTGATGGTGCGGGTCGGGCCGTTTCGGTGCTTCGCCACGATGAGGTCGGCCTCGCCGGCACGGGGGCTGTCGCGCTCGTAGGCGGCCTCGCGGTGCAACAGGATGACCATGTCGGCGTCCTGCTCGATCGAGCCCGACTCGCGCAGGTCGCTGAGCGCGGGCATCTTGTCGGCACGCTGCTCGGGGCCACGGTTCAGCTGCGACAGGGCGATCACCGGCACCTGCAGTTCTTTCGCGAGCAGCTTGAGGGCACGCGAGAACTCGGACACCTCTTGCTGGCGGCTCTCGACGCGCTTGCCGCTCGTCATCAGCTGCAGGTAGTCGATGACGACCATCTTGAGGCCCACGCGCTGCTTGAGCCGGCGGCACTTCGCGCGGATCTCGACGAGCGTCATGTTGGGGGAGTCGTCGATGTAGAGCGGCGCCTCGTTGATGCGACCGCGCGTCGACGCGATCGTGGTCCAGTCGCGGGAGTCGACGGTGCCCTTGCGCATGTTCTGCAGCGGCACGGATGACTCGGCCGAGAGCAATCGCATCGCGATCTCGCTCTTGCCCATCTCGAGCGAGAAGAACACCGACGGAAGGTCGTTCGTGATCGACGCGGCCCGCGCGAAGTCGAGCGCGAGCGTCGACTTTCCCATGGCGGGTCGCGCGGCGACGATGATCATCTGCCCGGGGTGGAACCCATTGGTCAGGTCGTCGAGGTCGGCGAAGCCCGTGGGCACGCCCGTGAACTTGCCGTCGGTGTGCTTGGCCGCCTCGATCTCGTCGATCGCCACGGTGACCGCGTCGGAGAGCGGCACGTAGTCTTCGGTCTCGACCGACCCCGTGACCGAGTAGATCTCGGCCTGCGCGTTGTTGACGAGGTCGGTGACCTCGCCCTCGCCCGCGTAGCCCATCTGCACGATGCGGGTGCCCGCCTCGACGAGGCGACGCAGCAGTGCCCGCTCGGCGACGATCGAGGCGTAGAAGCCGGCGTTCGCCGCGGTCGGCACGAGGCTCGTGAGGTTGTGCAGGTACTCGACCCCGCCGGCGCGCTGCAGGTCGCCGCTCTTGGTGAGCTCGTCGGTGACGGCGATGACGTCGGTGGGTTCGCCGTGCGAGTAGAGCGTGAGGATCGCGTTGAAGACGACCTCGTGCTTGGGAACGTAGAAGTCGACGCCGCGGATGGTCTCGATGACGTCGGCCACGGCGTCTTTCGAGAGCATCATGCCGCCGAGGGCACTCTGCTCGGCCAGGAGATCGTGCGGGGGAACGCGTTCGCCCCGTCGGGCCTCACCGTCGTCGACGGGATCTGCGAGCCCGATGTGCGCGATCGACAACTGGATGACCTCCGATTTGCGCCCCGAAGAGCTGGAATACCCCGGCCCGCTCTTCAGTCTGGTCGGAGCCACTGACATGGGCTCGTGCGACCGGTTGGCAATCGCTGGTCGAGGGACGCTGCTTCACGATATGGACTGCCCGTCCACAGCACAACCCAGCCTGTGGATAACTCTGTGGAGAGACTGCGCGAAACGCCGCAGTACATGTGCACTCAGCCTGTGGAAAACTGTGGAATTCGTGTGAATTACACCGTTGCAATTTCAGCTTGATCTGGTGTTTTGTGTTTCCACACCTGTGGGTAAAAACTTCTTCAGAATTGCACGGTCATGAACGTTCGACCTGTGCACAACCCTCAAGGAAAACCCACAAGGACTTGCGCCCGGGCACCAGAAGGTGTAGCTCCACTGAGGCGTCCGAGCGGCGCGGCGATCGGGCGCTCCGCGCGAGCGTGGCGCTGCGTCGCCAGGGACGACGAAACGGCGGCCGGAACCGAGGTTCCGACCGCCGTCTGCGTCGTGCTGAGCGAGTTACTTCGCCGCGACCACCTGGAGGGTGATCGTCGCCGAGAGCTCGTCGTGGAGGCGAATCGTCGCCTCGTGGTCACCGACCGCCTTGATGGGCGTGGTGATCTGGATCTTGCGCTTGTCGACGTCACCGAGGCCCGCCGCCGCGACCGCAGCCGCGACATCCGACACCTTCACCGAACCGAACAGGCGGCCGCCGAGGCCCGCCTTGACGGCCAGCCTGACCTTGCCCGACTCGAGCTTGGCCTTGAGGGCCTGCGCGTCTTCGAGCGAGTGCATCTCGCGAGCGGCACGAGCCGCCTTGATCTGCTCGACCTGCTTCTCGCCACCGCGGGTCCACGGCGTGGCGAAGCCCTGGGGAACCAGGTAGTTGCGCGCGTAGCCGTTCTTGACCTCGACGACGTCGCCGGGCGTGCCGAGGCCGGAGACCTCGTGCGTGAGAATAACCTTTGCCATTGTCGTGCTCCTTAGCGGCCAGAGCCCGAGTAGGGCAGGAGGGCCATCTCGCGCGCGTTCTTCACGGCGCGGGCGATGAGGCGCTGCTCCTGCACGGAGACACCGGTGATGCGACGGGCGCGGATCTTTCCACGCTCCGAGATGAACTTGCGAAGGGTCGCGACGTCTTTGTAGTCGATGACACCGACCTTGATGGACTTCGCCGGGGCGGCGTTCTTCGCGCCCTTCCCGCGGCTCGGCTTGCGGCGATCGCCGCTCGACTTTCCAGCCATTGTCTTTCCTGTCTGATTGAAAACGATTCGAGTGAACGGATGCCGCGTGGCGTCAGTTCACCGGCCCGGGGGCCTAGAAGGGGGTCTCGTCGCCGAAGTTGGTGCCGGGCGTGTTCCAGACGTCGCCGCCGCCGCCCTGCTGGGCTGCTGCGGGCGCACTGGGTGCCCATGCGTCGTCGGACTGGCCGCCCCCGAAGGAGCCGCCGCCGCCGACCGCACCGCGGTTCGACTGGGCGCGCGTCACGGACGCGGTGGCGTAGCGCAGGCTCGGACCGATCTCGTCGATCTCGAGCTCCATGGTGGTGCGCTTCTCGCCTTCCTTCGTCTCGTAGGAACGCTGCTTGAGACGCCCGGAAGCGATGACCCGGGAACCCTTGGTGAGTGAACCGGCGACGTGCTCGGCGAATTCACGCCAGACGCTCGCGCGCAGGAACAGCGCTTCACCGTCCTTCCACTCGTTCGCCTGACGGTCGAACGTGCGGGGAGTGGACGCGATGGTGAAGTTGGCAACCGCGAGGCCGTTCTGCGTGTAACGCAGCTCGGGATCTGCAGTGAGGTTGCCCACCACGGTGATGATGGTCTCGCCGGCCATGGGGACTAGGCGTCCTTCTTGGCCGCGGCGGCGGCGGGTGCAGCAGCGACCGCAGCGGCCGGAGCAGCTGCCTTCGCGCCGGCCTTCGCCTGGGCGGCGGCCTTCTTCGCGGCCTTCGCCTCCTGTGCCTTGGCGTGGGCGGCGACCTGGGCGATCGCCTCTTCGGCGCGGAGCACCTTGGTGCGCATGACGGCCTCGCTGAGGTTCAGCTGGCGGTCGAGCTCATCGGTGGTCTTGGACTCAGCGGTGAAGTCGACGACGGCGTAGATGCCCTCGTTCTTCTTGTTGATCTCGTAGGCCAGACGACGACGTCCCCAGATGTCGACCTTGTCGACGGTGCCGCCATCATTACGGATGACGTTGAGGAACTTGTCAAGGCTGGGAGCAACGGTGCGCTCATCGATCTCGGGATCGAGGATTACCATCAGCTCGTACTGGTGCATGACTAACCCACCTCCTTCGGACTCAAACGGCTACAGGATCTCTGCAGCAGGAGGGTTGTGCATACGTCACGTCGTGGAGGCCGCACAATCGCGGCACACGGGCAACCGGTACAGCCTAGCGGATGTCCCTCCCCGGCGCCATTCGCGGGCGCTCCGCGCCCCCGCGCTCCCGCGCCCACCCGCGCCCCCGCACCGCCGCACCCCGCGCCCCGCGCCCGCGCGCTCCCGCGGCGCCTCCATTCTCGCCGAGCGTTAACGCTGAGCGCGCGGCCCAGTCACGTTCGACGTCGACATTCGCTGACTTGCGTTAACACTCGGCGGTGACGTAGCGTCTCGCAAGCGAGTGCGGAGCCCGTGGTGCATCGAGGCCGCCGTCGGCCAGGCGGTGCGGCCGGAGCGCGACCGTCCCATCCCCACCGAATCGCCTCCTCGGCGGCGATGTCGCAGCGCGATGCGCTGCTCGCGCTCCTTCTCATGCGAGCACGACGTCGTTCGATCGTGCGGCCACGCGCATGTACCGCGCTCGCAGGTACTTCACGTCGCCGTCGAACTCGCCGAACGCCCCGTACTCGGGCCAGTCGAAGTCGACGATGTCGACTCCGCCGTCCTGCGCGGTCGAAGCACGACCTGCAGTGCGGGCGCCGGGAACCCGAGCAGGTGCATCTGCGCGCGGCTCACCGATTCCCCGGCGGACTCCGCCGCGGGCGTCGGCGAAGGCGATGCGCACGATCGGCCTGAGCGCACGCCGCGACGGCAGCCCGAACTCGCGCAATCGCTCGGCGACGGCTGCGGCCGGCACGCCGCGTTCCACGATGAACGCATCCGAGCGGAGCGATGCCCCGATCGCGGCATCGAGCGCCGCCACCGAACTGATGAACCCCCGATCGCATGCCAGGTCGGTGATGGTCTGCAAGAGCCCGGTCACGAGGAATCCGTTGCGCTCGACCACTTCGGTGCAGTCGAACGGCGTGCGCCGCCACGAGACACCGTTCATCGACCTCGGCGAGTGCCACGCGCGTCGACCAGCTCAACCGTGTCGGGCGGCGGGCCGATCCGCGGCATGCCCCCACACGGTCGCCGCGGACTCGTGGGAGAGCACGACACGCCCGCGGCGAGTGCCGACCACCGCAGCGATGTGCGCGAGTTCACGCTGTCGCCGGGTCGCCGCTTCGAGCGCTGCCGGTTCGGCGAACACTCCCGCGCGAAGACGCGTCAGCTCCCCGCTTCGTGCGCGGCGCTGCAGCGTGCGCTCCGATGCCGCGGGTTCGCCGGGTCGCGCACGGAACCGAACGGCGAGCGGGGGTTCGTCGACGGGATGACTCATTCACCGACGATGCACCGACCGGAGCGCAGCGTTGCGGCTCGCTCGCGTCTGTGCACGGCCTCGCGCCCGCCGCTGTGGAGGACCATGTGGCGCCACCGGCACGCCATCGGGCACCGGCGGTGCTTCGCCGCCAGAGTCGCCCGGATCGCTGCGCCATGCGACGGAAAGCACCGCCCGGAGCGAATCGAGCGGACGGGGTGCGGGCCGGCGCGGCGAGCAGGACGCGGTCAGGCGGGGAGCGGGCCGGCGGCGCGCGGTCAGGCGCCGGAGGCGCCCTCGCGCGCGGCCCACCACGCGCGCAGGCGCTCGGTCGCGGCATCCGGGCCGATCGGGCCCTCGTCGAGCCGCACCTCGAGCAGGTACCGGTAGGCCTCGCCGACGACCGGTCCGGGCGTGATGCCCAGCAGCGCCATGATCTGCTGCCCGTCGAGCTCGGGGCGCACGGCCGCGAGCTCCTCCTCCTCGGCGAGCACGGCGATGCGCTCCTCGAGGTTGTCGTAGGCGAATCCGAGCTGGTCGGCCTTGCGGCGGTTGCGCGTGGTGACGTCGGCGCGCGCGACGATGTGCAGGCGCTCGAGCTGTTCGCCGGCGTCGCGCACGTAGCGCCGCACGGCCGAGTCGCTCCAGGCGCCGTCGGTGTACCCGAAGAACCGCAGGTGCAGCTCGATGATGCGCGACACCGCCGCGATCGTGTCGTTGTCGAAGCGCAGCGCGCGCAATCGCTTGCGCGCGAGCTTGGCGCCGACGACGTCGTGGTGGTGGAAGCTCACCGCGCCGCCCGGCTCGTACTTGCGGGTGGCGGGCTTGCCGATGTCGTGCAGCAGCGCGGCGAGGCGCACGACGAGGTCGGGGGAGTCGAGCACGCCGCGCGACTTCTCGTAGTCGATCGCCTGCTCGAGCACCGTGAGGCTGTGCTCGTAGACGTCCTTGTGGCGGTGGTGCTCGTCGCGTTCGAGGCGCAGCGCGGGCAGCTCGGGAAGCACCAGTGCGGCGAGCCCGGATTCGACGAGCAATCGGATGCCCCGCCGCGGCGCATCGGTCAGCAGCAGCTTCGACAGCTCGTCACGAACCCGTTCGGCCGAGATGCGCTCGATCGCGGGAGCGAGGTCGTCCATGGCCATGCGCGTGGCGTCGTCGACCTCGAAGCCCAGCTGCGACGCGAAGCGTGCCGCGCGCAGCATGCGCAGGGGGTCGTCGCCGAACGACTGCTCGGGCGGGGCGGGGGTTCGCAGCACGCCGGCCACGAGGTCTTCGACGCCGCCGGACGGGTCGACGAGCTCGAGCTTCGGCAGCCGCAGCGCGAGGGAGTTCACGGTGAAGTCGCGGCGCGTGAGGTCGTCTTCGAGCGACGATCCGAACACGACCTCGGGCTTGCGCGAGTCGCCGTCGTAGGCGTCGGCGCGGTAGGTCGTGATCTCGACGGTCTCGCCGGCGATCTTCGCGCCGATGGTGCCGAACGCACGGCCGATGTCCCAGTGCGCCTCGGCGATGGGCTTCACGATCGCGAGGATCTCGTCGGGAGTGGCATCCGTCGTGAAATCGAGGTCGCTGACCGGCCGACCGAGGAACGCGTCGCGCACCGGTCCGCCGACGAGCGCGATCTCGTGCCCGGATGCCTCGAACGCCGCGGCGAGCTTCGCAACGGTCGGCGAAGCCGCCAGCTCGCCCAGCCGGTCGAGGGCCGCCGCGACACTCTGCATGCCCCCATGTTAAGTGGAGTCGTCCGACGGCGACCTGCACGGCCCCCTCCCGCCTGCGGACATCGAGCGGATGCACGGGGCCCAACCCGTAGAATCGCGTGCATGTCCGACGAGTCGATTCCTCCTGCGCGCGCGCACGGCGAACGACTCCAGACGACCGACGACACGGTTGCGGATGCCCCGGCCGCCGCCTCGGGCGCGACCGCCGAGGCCGAGGCGGGCATCGGTCCGCGCCGGCGGCGCGGCGTCGCCCTCGGCATCGCGGCCGCCGCGATCGTCGCCGTGATCGCGGCGCCGCTCGGGGCCCTCGCCGTCTCCGACGCACGCGGCGCCGCCGAGGCCGCGCTCGATGCGGCGGGCGGCCCCGCCGGTTCCGCCGCCGCCGCGGGCTCCGAGCCCGCCGACGACCTCGACGGCGTCGACCTGCACATCGCGCCGACGATCGACACCACCGTCACCCCCGGCGCGCCGCTGGCGATCAGCGTCGAGATCGAGAACTCGACGGCCGAGGCGCTCGCACCGGGCACCGTGCGCCTCACCCGTGCCGACGGCCCGATCGACAGCACCGGCTGAACTCGATGCGTGGCTCGGCACCGGGGGCGATGCCGACGAGCCGGTCGACGAGCCGGTGCTGCTGCTCGAGGCCGAGTCTCGCGCGGTCGCCGCGGGTTCGACCGCGGTCGTGTCGTTCACCGTGCCCGCCGAACGCGCTCGGCGCCGCCGACGACGGGGCCGTGCTCGGCCTCGGCGCCGAGATCGTCGTCGACGGCATGCTCGTCGCGTCGGCAGGCGAGGCCTTCGCCACCTCGACGGCGCCCGCGTCGGATCCGACCTCCCTCGCGCTCGTGTACCCGCTGACCGTGCCCGCCGGGTCGGCGGGCATCTTCACGGCCGAGCAGCTCGAGGAGTGGACCGCCCCGCTCGGCCTCCTCGATCGACAGCTCGATGCGGTCGCCGGCAAGCAGGTCGCGGTCGGCATCGACCCGCGCATCATCGCCTCGATCCGCGTGCTGGGCTCGGCCGCGCCCGCCTCGGCCACGCAGTGGCTGGCCAGGCTCGGCGCCCTCACGAACGAGACCTTCCCGCTCGCATACGCCGACGCCGATGTCGCACTGCAGGCGCAACTCGAACTGCCCGGGCTGCTGACGCCGACGACCTTCTCCGACGTGCTCGACCCCGGCGCGTTCACCGACATCGAGCCCCCGCCCGTCGACCCGGCCGAGACGCCGACCCCCACGCCCACCACCGACCCCACCGGCGAGGCGACGCCCGACCCGACCGACCCCGCCGACCCCACGGTGAGCTGCCGACGACCGAGGCGATCCTCGCCTGGCCGTACACCCGCACCGACATCGCCTGGCCCGCCGACGACACGATCGCCAGCCGGCGACCTCGGCTACCTCGACGCGGCCGGACTCACCACCGCGATCGTCGCTCCCGGCAATGTCACGCCTCTCGACGGCAGGCTCGATGCCGCGTCGGCGATCGAGGAGTCCACCGCTGTCGTCGCCGACGCGGGCCTCACGACGTCCCTGCGCGCCGCGTCGGCTGCGTCGACCGAGATCGAATGGCGCTCCGCCGCCGGGCGCCTGCTCGCCGAGCTCGCCATCGACGCCGGATCCGGTCGCCCCGTCACGATGCTCGCGACGTTCGATCGCGGCGCGTACGCGAACGCCGATCGGGTCGCCGACACGATCGACGAGGTCACGGGCAACCCGTGGGTCGTCCCGGCGGGCCTCTCCGACGCGATCGGGGCGCCGCCTGTCGCCCGCGCGCTCGTCGATGAGCCCGAAGACGACCAGCGTCGCGCCGCCGCCGAGCGCATGATCGCCGTCGAGGCCGAGATCACCGAGTTCGCGACGGTGCTCGACGATCCGCGGTTGCTCACCGGGCCGGTGCGGCGCGACCTGCTCGCGATGCTCGACGTGGGGTGGCTCGGCGACCCCGTCGCGTGGAACACCGCGGTCAACACGTGGCTCACCGCCCGGCGCACGACCCTCGATTCGGTTTCCGTCGTACCGAGCAGCAGCGTGCTGGTCGTCGCCCGCGAGTCGCCGCTGCCCGACGACCGTGCTCAACGCGCTGCCGTTCCCCGCGACCGTCATCGTCTCGGCCGACCCGTCCAACGGGCGGCTGATCGTCGAAGACAGTGTCGAGGTCACCGTCGGGGCCGAGTCGCGCAGCAACGTGCAGGTGCCCATCGCGGCCGGCGTCGGCCGCGGCGAGGTCACGCTCGCGGTTTCGCTCTCCTCGCCCACGGGCGTGCCGGTCGGCGAGACGGTGAACATCGAAGCGAACGTGCAGGCCGACTGGGAGGGCCTCGGCGCCACGATCCTCGCGATCGCCGTCGCGCTGTTCTTCGGCTTCGGCATCTGGCGCAACATCCGCCGTCGCCGCCGGCAGCGCGCCGAGGCGGCCGTCGAGGCCTCCGAACCGACGGATGACGCGACGCCGGCGGATTCCGAGCAACCCGACCCCGAGGCATCCGATTCTGCCGAGGCCTCGGCCGCACCCGCCGATTCCGATGCGGCCGAGCCCGAGGCATCCGAGATCACCGATGAACCCCGCACCGACCCCGCCGAGCCGCGGAATGACTGACGGCATCGGGCGCGCGAGCGCCTTCCTCGCGTCGGGCACGATCGTCTCGCGCATCCTCGGATTCGTGAAGGCGATCATCGTCGCCGCCACGATCGGCGTGGTCGGATCGGCCGGTGCCGACGCGTTCGCCGTCGCCAACGCCCTGCCGAACACCGTCTACGTCATCGTCGCGGGCGGGGTGCTCAGCGCGGTGCTGGTGCCGCAGATCGTGCGCGCCGGCGCCCACGCCGACGGCGGCAGCGGCTACATCAACAAGCTGCTCACCGTCGCGCTCGTCATCCTCGCGGGCGCGACGATCCTCGCGACCGCGCTGGCTCCACTGCTCACGCTCGTGTACGGCGCCACGCTGCCTCAGGCGACCCTCGATCTCGCGATCGCGTTCGCCTGGTGGTGCCTGCCGCAGATCTTCTTCTACGGCCTCTACACGCTGCTCGGCGAGGTGCTCAACGCGCGACGCAGCTTCGGCCCCTTCACCTGGGTGCCCGTGCTCAACAACATCGTCGCGATCGCGGGCCTGCTCGTGTTCGCGTGGGCGTTCGGCGTCGACCCCGACGGCGCCCGGGCCGCCGACGAGTGGACCCCCGCGATGATCGCGGTACTCGCGGGAACGGCCACCCTCGGCATCGCCGTGCAGGCGCTCGTGCTGTTCTGGTTCTGGCGGCGCATCGGCCTGCGCTACCGCCCCGATTTCGCGTGGCGCGGCGTCGGGCTCGGCACCGCCGGGCGCATGGCGGGGTGGACCTTCGGCATGCTGCTGCTCACGACGCTCGCCGGCATCGTGCAGACGCTCGTGCTCGGCACGGCCTCGGGCGAGAACGCCTCGATCGCGGCGGTCGACTACGCGTGGCTCATCTTCATGCTGCCGCACTCGGTGATCACGGTGTCGATCGCGACGGCCTACTTCACGCGCATGAGCGAGCACGCGGCCGCCGACGACCTCGATCGGGTGCGCGACGACCTGTCGGGCGCGATCCGCGGCATCACGCTCATCATCAACCTCGCGGCCGCCGTGCTGCTGGTCATCGCCTACCCCTTCGCCGCGGTGTTCGAGACCGCGAGCTACGCCGACACCGCCGCGCTCGGCAACGTCGTCATCGCGTTCACGCTCGGGCTCGTGCCGTTCTCGACGCTGTTCGTCGTGCAGCGCACGTTCTATGCGCTCGGCGACACCCGCACGCCGTTCCGCTTCACGCTCTTCCAGGTCATCGTCTTCATCGCGGGAGCGCTCGCGTGCCTCGCCCTGCCGAAAGACGTCCTCGCCGCCGGCATCGCCCTCACCACGACGATCGCATGCATCGCCCAACTCGTGCTCGCCGCGTGGCTGCTGCGGCGTCGTCTGCACACGCTCGACGCTGCCCGCATCGCACGCGGGTTCGGTCGGTCGTTCCTCGCCCTCGTGCTTCCACTGGCCGCGGGCATCGGGCTGCTCGTGCTGCTCGGCGGAACCACCGAAGGGGGTTTCGCCGTTTCGGGCATCCTCGGATCAGTCGTCTCGATGGCGATCATCGGCTCCGTCATGGCGGTGTTGTACTTCGCGGGGCTCTGGCTGCTGCGTTCGCCCGAGCTGCGCGGGTTCGCCGAGCCGCTCGTGAGCCGGCTGCGACGCGACTGACCGCGGCCACGGGGCATCCGTCACACTCCGCGACGCACGACCGGGCGCTGGAATACCCGCCGCCTAGACTGTGTTGACCATGGCGTGACATCCGGATCATTCGGATGCCACACCTACGAGAAGCACAGGGAGCACCGTTGCGCGACATCATCATCATCGGTTCGGGCCCGGCCGGGTTCACGGCCGCGATCTACGCGGCGCGCGCCGAGCTGAAGCCGCTGCTCATCGCGAGCTCGGTCGAGATCGGCGGCGAGCTGATGAACACCACCGAGGTCGAGAACTTCCCCGGCTTCCCCGACGGCATCATGGGTCCCGACCTGATGGCGAAGCTGCAGGCGCAGGCCGAGCGGTTCGGCACCGAGGTCGTCTATGACGACGTCGTCGAGCTCGAACTCGACGGCCCGGTCAAGCGCGTGAAGCTCGGCAACGGCGAGACGCACGAGGCCGCGTCGCTCATCTACGCGACCGGCTCGGCCTACCGCAAGCTCGGCCTCCCCGAAGAGGAGATCCTCTCGGGTCACGGCCTCTCGTGGTGCGCCACGTGCGACGGCTTCTTCTTCCGCCAGAAGACCATCGCGGTCGTCGGCGGCGGCGACTCCGCCATGGAGGAGGCGACCTTCCTCACCCGCTTCGCCGACAAGGTCTACGTCATCCACCGCCGCGACTCGCTGAAGGCGTCGAAGATCATGCAGCAGCGTGCCTTCGACAACGAGAAGATCGAGTTCATCTGGAACGCCGAGATCGCCGCGATCCACGGCACCACCGCGGTCACCGGCGTCACCCTGCGCGACACCGTCACGGGTGACGAGCGCGGCCTCGACCTCGACGGCCTGTTCGTCGCGATCGGCAACGACCCGCGCACCCACCTCGTGCACGGCAAGCTCGACCTCACCCCCGAGGGCACCATCGCCGTCGAGGGCCGCACGTCGAAGACCAACATCCCCGGCGTGTTCGCGGCCGGCGACGTCACCGACCCGCACTACCGCCAGGCGGTCACCGCCGCGGGCTCGGGCACGGTCGCCGCACTCGACGCCGAGCAGTACCTCGCCGCGCTCCCAAAAGCGCCTGAGGCCGAGGTCGCCGGCGACGCGGCATCCGTCACCGAGGCCGAAGCGGCCGAATCCGCACTCGCCGTCGCGAACTGACGCGACGCGACATCCGACCACCGGATCAATCCGGTTACCCGATTTCCACCCAAAAGGAGAACGCAATGACTGCACGTGCAGTGACCGAGGCCACCTTCGAGCAGGAGGTACTCAACAACGACAAGGCCGTCCTCGTCGACTTCTGGGCCGAGTGGTGCGGCCCGTGTCGCGCGGTCAGCCCGATCCTCGACCAGATCGCGACCGAGCACTCCGAGAAGCTCGACATCGTCAAGCTCAACGTCGACGAGAACCCCGGGCTCGCCATGAAGTACCAGATCACCGCGATCCCCGCGTTCAAGGTGTTCGAGAAGGGCGAGGTCGTGAAGACCGTCATCGGCGCCAAGCCGAAGCCCGCCCTCGAGGCCGACCTCGCCGCCTTCATCTCGTAGTCGGCGGTCTCGCTTCACGTCAGACCCGTCCGGCACCCGCCGGGCGGGTCTTTCGCGTATCCACGGCGTGATCGCCGGCGATCCCGGTGTTCGAGCGGCGGATGTCGCAGCGCGACGTCCCCGAATCGGCGTCGCCCACCCAGCAACTAGCATGGAACCTCACCACCAGAACGGAAATCGCAGTGACTTCTGACGGCGTCCCGCAGCGCACCGGCAACAATCTCGACCCTTGGTACGCCAACTACGCCGAGCGAGCCGCCGGGCTCGCCGCCTCCGAAGTCCGAGCCCTGTTCGCCGTCGCCTCGCGGCCCGAGGTGGTCTCGCTCGCCGGCGGAATGCCGTTCGTCTCGGCGCTGCCGCAAGACCTGATCGTCTCGTCGATGCAACGGGTCATGACCGAGCAGGGGCCGACCGCGCTGCAATATGGCTCTGGTCAGGGAATTCCCGCGCTTCGTGAGCAGATCCTCGAGGTCATGGCGCTCGAGGGCATCCGGGGCACGGTCGACAACGTGGTCACGGCGACCGGCTCGCAGCAGGCGCTCGACCTCGTGGCGAAGCTGTTCATCGATCCGGGCGACGTGATCCTCGCCGAATCGCCGAGCTACGTCGGCGCCCTCGGCGTCTTCCGGTCGTACCAGGCGAACGTCGTGCACGTCGCGATGGACGAGCACGGGCTGATCCCCGAGGCACTGCGCCAGACCATCGCGCACCTGCGCGGCGCAGGGTCGGCGCATCAAGTTCCTGTACACGATCCCGAACTTCCACAACCCGGCCGGCGTCACGCTGTCGGCGTCGCGGCGTCCCGAGATCCTCGAGATCTGCCGATCGAACGAGATCCTCGTGCTCGAGGACAACCCCTACGGCCTGCTGCACTTCGACGAGCCGGCGCCCGACGCGCTGCGCGCGCTCGACCCCGACGGCGTCATCTACCTCGGGTCGTTCTCGAAGACGCTCGCGCCCGGATTCCGGGTGGGCTGGGCGCTCGCGCCGCACGCCATCCGCGAGAAGCTCATCCTCGCCGCCGAGTCGGCGATCCTGTCGCCATCGTCGTTCAGTCAGCTCGTGGTGTCCGAGTACCTGGCGAACGCCGATTGGAAGGGCCAGATCGACACGTTCCGCGGGGTGTACCGCGAGCGCAAGGACGCGATGATCGAGGCGCTGGGGGAGCACCTGCCCCAGCTCAGCTGGACGAACCCGAACGGCGGATTCTACGTCTGGGTCACGATGCCCGACGTGCTCGACTCGAAGCAGATGCTGCCGCGCGCCGTGAAGGAGCTCGTCGCCTACACCCCCGGAACGGCGTTCTTCGCCGACGGGCGCGGCCGGCACGCGATGCGGCTCTCGTTCTGCTATCCCACGCCCGAGGCGATCCGCCTCGGCGTGCGGCGGCTCGCGACCGTCGTCAACGGCGAGCTCGACCTGCTCGACACGTTCGCCGGCACCGGCACGCTGCAGCTTCCACCGAGCTCCGGTTACGAATCCGCGCCGCCCTCTGACCTCAAGTAGTGGAGAAACCCCAGATCATGAGCGAATCCAACGCGTTGTCCGTCGTCGTTCTCGCCGGCGGCATCTCGCATGAGCGCGACGTGTCGCTTCGTTCCGGCCGCCGGGTCGCCGACGCGCTGATCGCCGCCGGGCATCGAGTCGTGCTGCGCGATCCCGACGCCTCGCTGCTGCCGTTCCTCGCGAACGAGCGTCCCGACGTCGTCTTCCCGGCGCTCCACGGTTCGAGCGGCGAAGACGGTTCACTGCTCGACCTGCTCGCCGGCCTCGGCATCGCGGTGGTCGGTTCGACCGGTGCTGCGGCTCGCCGCGCCTGGTCGAAGGCGGTCGCGAGCTCGCTCGTCGGTGCCGCGGGGCTCGCGGTCCCCGATTCCATCGTGCTCTCGCACGAGTCGTTCCGAGAACTCGGAGCGGCGAGCGTTCTGAAGGTCGTCCGTGAACGCCTCGAGGGCGATCTGGTCGTCAAGCCCGTCTCGGGCGGATCGGCGCAGGGCGTGAGCATCGTCGACCACCCCGACGGACTCCCGCGGGCGATGGTCGAGGCGTTCACCTACGCCGATGTCGCGGTGGTCGAGCACCGGGTGTTCGGCACCGAGATCGCCATCGCGGTCGTCGACACCGGGGATGGCCCTCGTGCGCTTCCCGCGGTCGAGATCGAGCCGACGGCGGGCGTCTACAGTTTTCAGGCGCGCTACAACGCGGGGGAGACCACCTTCTACGCTCCGTCGCGACTCGACGATGCCGTGATCGCCGCCGCTTCCGACGCGGCGATCCTCGCGCATCGCACCCTCGGCCTTCGCGATCTCTCGCGCGTCGACTTCATCGTCGACCGCGATGGTCGGCCGTGGTTCCTCGAGGCGAACGTGCTCCCCGGGCTGACCGAGACGTCACTCGTGCCGCTCGCCATCGAAGCTTCGGGGTCGCGAGCTCTGTGCTCTACAGCGAACTCGTGCGGAGGGCTCACGCGCGAGCGGCGTAGACGGTCGCGCCGAGACGGCAATGCGGGGCGACGATGTCGCCCCGCATTTCTCATGTGCACCGACGAATTCTCGTGAGTCGAAACACCGCGTTTCGCGTCGTCAGGAGCGATTCTGCGAGCGGATGACGCTCACACGCCGTCGAGTTCCTCGCCCAGTTCCGTCAGGATCCGACGGAGATCCTGGACCGTCGCGAAATCAATGCTGATCTGGCCTTTCCGTGCCCCCAGCGCGATCTTCACGCGGGTGTTCAGGCGGTCGCCCAAGCGCGTGCCCAGATCGTCGAGGAAGTCTTGGCGCTTGCCCGCCGCGGGCTTGGCTCGCGCGGCTTTCGGCTCCTTCGCGGCGAGTGACTCGGCCGCGCGCACCGTGAGTTCCTCATTCACGATCTTGTCGGCGAGCCGCTGCATCTCGTCGGGGTCACCGACAGACAGGATCGCGCGCGCATGACCCGCACTCAAGACGCCGGCGGCGACACGCACCTGCACCGGCTCGGGCAGCTTCAACAGCCGGATCGTGTTCGAGATCTGCGGCCGCGAGCGACCGATGCGGCTCGCCAGTTCGTCCTGGGTGATTCCGAAGTCGGCGAGGAGCTGCTGGTAGGCCGAGGCCTCCTCGAGCGGGTTCAGCTGCGAGCGGTGCAGGTTCTCGAGCAGCGCGTCACGAAGCATGTCTTCGTTCGCGGTGTCCTTGACGACGGCCGGAATCGAATCGAGGCCGGCCTCTTTGGTCGCCCGAAGGCGGCGTTCGCCCATGACGAGCTCGTACTTGCCCGGCAGATCGGGGTGGGGCCGGACCACGATCGGCTGCAGCACCCCGAACTCGCGAACGCTGTGCACGAGTTCGGCGAGATCTTCGGGGTCGAACACGCTGCGCGGCTGCTGGGCGTTCGGCAGGATGTCATGGGGGTCGAGTCGGGCGAGGTGTGCGCCCGGCACGGTGACGAGCCCGCCGTCGGCGGCGGCGGCCTGCTCGACCGCGGCGATCGCCGTCGCCGGTGTCGAGTCCGCGTCGGGGAAGAACACGTCGACCGGGCGCGCCGACCGAACGCTGTCGTCGCCGCCTGGGATCAGCGCGCCGATGCCTCGGCCGAGTCCGGTTCGCTTCGTTGCCATCAGTTCGACTCCTGGGGTTCTGCGGCGCCGCGACGTGCGATCTCGGCGGCGGCCTCTCGATATGACAGGGATCCGCTCGACGCGTAGTCGTAGCTGATCACGCTCTGGCCGTAGCTCGGCGCCTCGGACACGCGCACCGATCGGGGGATGATCGTCGACAGCGTCTGGGCGGGGAAGTGGTCGCGCACCTCCTGTGCCACCTGCTGCGCCAGGTTGGTGCGCGAGTCGTACATCGTCAGCAGGATCGTGGAGAGCCGCAGGTCGGGGTTGAGGTGCTTCTCGATGAGTTCGATGTTGCTGAGCAGCTGCGAGAGGCCCTCGAGTGCGTAGTACTCGCACTGGATCGGGATGAGCACCTCGCGCGCGGCGACGAATGCGTTGATCGTCAGCAGGCCGAGCGACGGCGGGCAGTCGATGAACACGTAGTCGTACGGGTGATCCATCGTGGCGAGGTGCGCATCGAGTGCTCGGCGGAGGCGCTGTTCGCGAGCGACGAGGGAGACGAGTTCGATCTCGGCGCCGGCGAGGTGGATCGTGGCCGGAACGCAGTCGAGTCGTTCATGCTCGGTCGACACCTTCACGACCTCGTCGAGCGCGAGATCCGCGACCAGTACCTCGTAGACGCTCTTCTGATCCGAACGATGATCGACTCCGAGCGCGGTCGACGCGTTTCCCTGCGGGTCGAGGTCGATGACCAGAACCCGCGCTCCGGAACGGGCGAGTGCTGCCGCGAGGTTCACGGCGGTCGTCGTCTTCCCGACGCCGCCCTTCTGGTTCGAGATCGTCAGCACCCGAGTGGCCGGGGGCAGCGGGAGAACCGCCTCTTCGAGCGCAATGCGCCGACGGGTCTCGTCGGCAAGTTCGTGGGCCAGGGGAGTTCCTCCGTGATCGAATGATGTTTCACGTGAAACATCGGTGGCTGGTGCCGATTCGGCCGTGATGCCAGCGGTTCTCGGTTCAGCGGCGGCGGGTCCGACCTGCGGCGCGGCCGTCGGCTCACTCGCGGCGTGCGTGAGCGTCGGCGCCGCGACCGTGCCGGCCGGCGGACGCCGCACTCGGTGAGTGCGACATCTTGGCTCGTCGGCGGGAGCGATGCGGCGGGTTCGGACTGCTCGTGCGGGGTTGCTGGGGCGGGTGGGCGGAAGGCCGGTGTCGACGGACGGTACTCGTCGACGGATGCCGACGTGACCGTCGCGTGCGGGGCTTCCTGCCTCGGCGCCTCGCGGCCGAGAGGCCGAGGCTTGGCGCCTCGGAGCGGTCCTCGATCGGACCCTCGGAGCTCGGGAGATCGGGGATGCGCGTGTCAGCGATCGGAGCGTCCGAGCAGCCGCTGGAGCTCGGTGCGTTGAGCCGGCGCGCTGGAGCTCGGCAGGTCAGAGCCCGACACTTCGGAGCTCGCGCCTCGTGGCCGGGATCGGTGTGCGGTGACTCAGCGCCCGCTGGAGTCGGCGGGAGCGGCTCCTCGGCGCCCATCATGGGCCGCGGCGTATGCAGCGACGACGCTGTGTCGACCGCAGCGTCGCCGACGATCTCGCGGATGAGGTCTTCGAGCAACTGGTCTGGTGCGGCATGCGCGTCGAGCGCATTCGGACCACTCGAGTGATGCATCGCCTCGCCATCGCCGCTGAGTGCGGCCGCGGTCTCGGCATCCCAATCGATCCCCGCGCT
Source organism: uncultured Actinomycetota bacterium (assembly GCA_963836825.1). Taxonomy (GTDB): domain Bacteria; phylum Actinomycetota; class Actinomycetes; order Actinomycetales; family Microbacteriaceae; genus Agromyces. The sequence goes on along the minus strand of CAWILI010000020.1, from coordinate 74,179 downwards.
GGTTCGGATCTCGTCGATCCGCGGGGCCCCCTGGCGACTGCTGGGGGACTTCCCCGGCCGAAAGCACGGGTTCGACGCGTTGCTGGAACGGATCGCCGGGCTGCTGCGGCGGTGCGGCTGAACGGGCGAGGGTCACCGCCGGCTCGAGTGGGGCATCCGACTGGGTCGAGGGCTCAGCGCCATGGATCGTGCGCCGGAGAGCCAGACGAGCTCGTGGCCTCGGCGATCGGATTGCCGTCGGCTGGTGGTTTCGGGGCGCTCGACGTCTCGGGCGTCGGTGGGTCAGCGGGTTGCGAACGCTTCCGGTGGAACCAGCCACGCCCCCCGCCAGGTGTCATGCCGTTCGCTCCTCATCGCCAGTGTGCGTCGAACACCACGTGGCAGATCGACCCGAGTCACAAGCTTAACCGCCTCCTCCGACGGTCGACTCGGATTCGGTGATTTCGATGGAGAATGCGCCGATTGTTCGCGTCTCGTCGGCCGATCGGCTCGATGTTTCACGTGAAACGGTGGGTTCTCCCAACGAGCCCCTCACCGCCTGCGAATCCTCAGTGCTTGCGCCGCGCCCATGCTGGAAGCCATGTCCCTCGCGGGCGGGCGAACCGTCCCCTCCCGGGATAGGTCTGCGCGCGGCGTTTGGACGGCGGACGCCGGCGACCGCGGATTCACTCGCAGGCGGTCGGACACGCTCGCCGCGCGGTAGGGTCAGCCCCCGCAACTGGTCACATCTCGCCAGCCAGGTGGTGGGTTGAGCCCCAAGGCCCGCATCACCCTGACTACGGCCGAGGGGAAGGGCCACTCGTCTTTCATCACTGCCTCATTTGGAGGCCGACGGAAGTATTTGGGGGCAGTTCGAAAGGCAGCCGAGCCGCCTGCCGTCGGCGTGATGCGAACGAAGGGCTGTACGGGAGCTCCTCCGGCTAGCGCCATCATTCGCTTTCCCTGCATCAGTCGACGGCCGAATGTTTCACGTGAAACGCTGCGTACTAAGAAGGGTGCGACGGCATCGGGGAAGGGTGCGACGGCATCGGACGAGCTGAGTCGCCCGGCACCGAGCGCCGAGCACCAAGCGCCAAAGCGCCAATCGCCAATCCCCGATCGCCAACATGAGTATGCCAACCCCAGCTACGGCGGAACGGGTCGTGAGGTGCCGCGCACCAAATCCGACCGAGATCCATAGACGCGATCCGACCAAGGGCCGTGATGAGATTGAGCTGCCCGACCTGAGAGGGATGTTTCACGTGAAACGTCCGCTTCAGCGCTCGGACGACGCTGGCAGCGCAAGGGAGTGCCTTCACCACGAACTGAGGCAATCAGCAGGCATGCAGAATCCTCGGCGCCCGCACATGTATCGGTGCCGGGCCGAGCAAGGGCCGGCGTCGACGCGCGGAGCCATGGAAGCATCACAATCCACGCACTCTGGACCCGCATCCCACCAATCCACGCAGTCTGGACCAAAGCACCGCGCGAAGTTCACCTGAAACACGTCGATTGGAGGCAAGTCCGATCAAGCTGGTCAGCAACTCGACCTCGTCTTGGCCCGTCACGTTTCGGTCGTCGGAGTCAAGAAGCCCACACACGATCGGCGCGGCGTAGGGCTGCGGTATCGGAATCGCGTCGGGCGTCTCAGGCACGCGTAGCGTTCATCCGACTATCGCGCCCCCATTCGGCAGCCGCTCCCAGGCCCGCAATGCGCCCATCGGCCCAACACCAAGCCGATGAAGCCTCGATCGGTGGACTCCTTGTTCGCTCACACACGCTGTCTCCCACCAACAACCGCCGGCGATTGGGGGCGCGACCCGTCTGCGGATCGGCCGAACCGATAGTGAACCCCCGGGCAGATGCGTAGCCCGTGTGCTTCACCTCCGACAACGAGAGCCACAGGCGTCAAGTGGAGTGGTGTCGCTGAGTGAACGCCTTGAAAGCGTGCGGGGGAGTGGTCGCTGAGTACAGAGATATGGAGCGCGCCGCGGAAGACACCCGCTGACGGCGGGTCGGATGGCACCACGCTTGCGAACCAGTCGTTTCGCGAAGCGGCCCGACTGACGCAATCTTCCGGAAGCGCGCAATGCTCACGCCGATGGGGGAGTCAACGTAGTCCCGCGCGCCGGACGAGACGCTCGCCCCAGCGGCTGGCCCGAAGCCAGTGACCCTCAGCCGCTCTCTCTGGCCACAGCAGACTCTGGGGCGGAAAGACGCTTGCCACTGACATTCGCAGCCATTCGCACGTGGTGTTTCACGTGAAACACGATGTCCGAAGCATGGCACTCCATTCGCAACAGACAACAGCCGAACAAGTTCGTGCCCGATCACCGGGCGAGCCGCCCGACCAAAGCGACCACGCGGCCACGCTCAGTATTCGCCGGAACTGCAGGCGATCAGCCGACAGTGGCCCGGAACACCCGGGTGACTTCGCTGGCGGGCACGACGCCCTCGCCCAGCACGAGCACCTCGACGTCACGCAGCTTGTACTTGCGGATCGCCTTCTCGGCGGCGCCGACCTCGCCGTCGACGCCGGCGCCCTTCATGAGCACCAGCTCACCGCCGGTCTGCACGAGGGGAGCGGTCAGGGGGATCAGCGTGCGCAGCGCGCTGACGGCGCGGGCCGTCACCTGGTCGAGCGAGTCGTACAGCTTCGACTCCTCGGCGCGGGCGCGCACCACCGAGACGTTGCGCCAACTCGAGCTCGTCGACCTGGCGCTCGAGCCACGCGACCCGGCGTTCCATCGGCTCGATGAGCGTGAACGACACGTCGGGCCGAATGATCGCCAGCACGAGTCCGGGAAGCCCGGCGCCCGAGCCGACATCGCCGACGCGGCCGGGCCGCAGCAGCGGAGCGACGAGCGCGCTGTTGAGCACGTGGCGCGTCCAGAGGCGGGGGAGTTCGAGCGGGCCGATCAGGCCCGAGTTCCTCGCCGTGCCGCGCGAGCGCGGTCGTGAATGCGCGGCCGGCCTCGATGTGCTCGCCGAACAGTTCGGCGGCAGCAGCCGGCTCGGGCTCGAGTCCGTCGGTCATTGTTTCACGTGAAACGTCAGCTCGCGCGGGTGATGACCGTGTGCCGGTCGGCGCCCTCGCCGTCGGACTCCGAGTGGAAGCCCCGCTCGGCGACGAGGTCGTGCACGAGCTTGCGCTCGTAGGACGACATCGGCGGGAGCGCCGCGGAAGCGGCGCCGCCCTCGATGCGCTCGATGCGCGTGCGACACCAGCTTCGCCAGCTCATCGCGGCGCGCGTCACGCGAGCCGCCGATGTCGAGGATCAGCCGCGAGAACACACCGGTCTTCGTCTGCACGGCGAGGCGCGTGAGCTCCTGCAGCGCGCTGACGGTCTCGGGCTTCGAGAGCATGTTGAGGTTGGCGCCCTCGCCGGCGTTCACCGAGATGTACGCCCGCCCGTTGCGCGCATCGATGTCGATGTCGCCGTCGAGGTCGCTGATGTCGAGGAGCTCCTCGATGTAGTCGGCGGCGATGTCGCCCTCTTCTTCGAGCTGCGCGGTCGATCGGTGCTCGGCGTCGTGCTGCACGTCGGTCATGGTCTACTTCCCCTGCTTCTTCGCGCGAGCCTTGCTGATCGGCTGCTGGCGCTGCGTCTTCTTGGGCTCCTCGACGACGATCACGTCACCGGACGTTTCGTCGACGACGAGCTTGCCCTTCTTGGCGAGGCGCGCCTCGCGGGCCTTGGCTGCCTCGCTGCCGGGCGTCGGCATGTTGCGGATGACGACGAACTGCTGGCCCATGGTCCAGAAGTTCGAGACCAGCCAGTAGAACATCACGCCGATCGGGAAGGCGACACCCGAGAACGCGAAGACCAGGGGGAGCAGGTACAGCAGGATGCGCTGCTGGCGGAACATCGGGCTCGCCTTGGTCTCGGGCGACATGTTCTTCGAGACGATCTGCAGCTGGGTGATGAACTGCGACGCGGTCATCAGCACGATCATGACCGAGGCCACGACCATGACCTGCCAGGGCTGGAAGTTGTTGTTCCACGCGTTGATGAAGGTCTCGTTCAGGGGAGCGCCGAGGAACTCGGCGTTCGAGAACGACTCGGCCAGCGCCGGCGTCAGCGCACCGACGCCACCGCGCTCGGAGTGGATCGACGCGTCGTTCAGCACCGAGAACAGGCCGAAGAAGATCGGCATCTGCAGCAGCAGCGGCAGGCACGAGGAGAGCGGGTTGGTGCCCGTCTTCTTGTAGAGCTCCATGGTCTCGCGCGACATCGCCTCGCGGGAGAACTGGTCCTTCTTGCCCTTGTACTTGTCCTGGATCTTCTTCAGCTGCGGCGCGACCTCGAGCATGCGCCGCTGGCTCTTGATCTGGCGCACGAAGATCGGGATCAGCGCGGCACGCACCACGATGACGAGGCCGACGATCGACAGCACCCAGGTGAGACCGGCATTCGGGTCGAGGCCGACGAACGTCCACAGGGAGTGGAAGGCGACGAGGATCAGCTCGATGACCCATTTGATGGGCCAGAGGATGATGCTGATGATGTCCATGGAGCTGGATCAGTCCTTTCGGGACACTGCGGCGTTGGAGGTGGCGAGTACCGCATCGCGCCGAAGCGCGACCGGTGCGACGTTCAGGTGATCGGATGTCCCGTGCGCGGCATGCTCGTGCGCGTCGGCGTCTCGGTGGTGATGAGCCTCGGCAGGGACATCCGTCGTTGCGTTCGCGCCCGCCGGCACGACCCAGCCGAAGGGCGTGACGCGGTAGCGGCCGTGCTTCGCGAGCGCGGACGTCATCGATGCCGCCGGCCGCCCAGGGGTTGCACCGGAGGATGCGCCACGCGGTGAGCGCCGATCCGACGACGAGTCCGCGCTGCTGCACCGACCCGAGCGCGTAGGCCGAGCATGAGGGGTAGTACCGGCAGACGTCTCCGTAGAGCGGGGAGATGACGGCGCGGTAGCCGCGGATCAGCAGCACCCCGAGGTTGCGGGGGATGAGCAGCACGAACAACGCGGCGGTACGCATGATCACGCGCCCTTCGCTGCGTCTGCGGCCGCGCGCTCGCGAGCACGGCGTTCGACACGGCGGCGAACACCTCGGACCGCAGCGCGGCCCAATCGGCGACGGCCGCCGACGGCAGAGCACGCACGACCACATCGACGCCGGCGATGCCGGTATCGCCGACTCGTCGCAGAGCGCCTCGAGCACGCGGCCTTCAGCCGACGACGGACGAGGTTGCGGCGCACGGCGCCCCCGACCTTCTTCGAGACGATGAAGCCGAAGCGTGCGTCGGTGCCCGACTCCCGTGGGCGCAGGTAGCTCACGGTGTGGGCACCGGCGACCTTCGCACCCCGGCGCACGATGACTCGATAGTCGTCGGCGCTCGTGATGCGATTGGCTTTGGCGAGCACCGAAAGACTAGGCGGAGAGTTCGGTGCGGCCCTTGGCGCGGCGTGCCGAGAGGATGGCACGACCGGCGCGGGTGCGCATGCGAAGGCGGAAGCCGTGCTTCTTGGCGCGACGACGGTTGTTCGGCTGGAACGTACGCTTGCTCATTCTTCTTCTCCGGCTGTTGGATCTCCTCGCCGGGAAGCAGCTGCGACAGGTGGTGCAGCGCGATGGCGGGAAAACTGGGTGCCCGAAAGGGCTGGGGTCAACTGATTAAAACTACGGCCTCCGTGGCTCAGGGTCAAACCGAGGAGCCGCGTGCGAGGCGCAGATCGAACCCCACAGTATCTCTCGAACCTCGAGAATGCCTGTGGAGCGACACGCCCGCGTGATCGAATCCTCCAATCGGCATTTGTCCACAGGGCCGGTTTTGGATAGCGTTTGACACCAGTTATCCCCAGCCTTGCACGCGGAATCCCGGGCGACTCCCCGAATCTGCCCACAGGAGGTGGATAACCCTGTGAACACACGCCTCGCGCCGCTCTGCTTCGTCGATCGGGGGATCGAGTGAGCGGCGTACCAAGGCACCCAGACCGATTGCGGGGAACGATGACAGAGCAGCCCATCACCGACACATGGGCGACGATCCTCGATCGGCTGTCAGACGACGACGCGATCACCCCGATGCTCCAGGGATTCCTGAACCTGGTCGAGCCGAAGGGCATCGCCGCCGGCACCTTCTACCTCGAGGTGCCCAACGACTTCACGGCGAGCATGCTCAACCAGCGCATGCGGGTCTCGCTGCTCTCGGCGATGAGCGAGGTCGACGTGCCGTCGCCGGTGACCTCCTTCTACGTCGTCGTCAACCCCGAGCTCGAAGAGCTGCGTGCGCCCGAGCCCCAGGCCGCCTTCGTCGACGACCTCAGCGATCCGGTCGAGCTTCGCGCTTCGCCGCAGTCGGTCTTCGAGAACACGACGCCGGTCTCGGCCCGAGACACCCGCCTCAACCCGAAGTACGCGTTCGACAACTTCGTCATCGGCCAGTCCAACCGATTCGCGCACGCGGCGGCGGTCGCGGTGGCCGAGGCGCCGGCCAAGGCGTACAACCCCCTCTTCATCTACGGCGACTCCGGCCTCGGCAAGACCCACCTCCTGCACGCCATCGGCCACTACGCGATGAGCCTGTATCCGGGCATCCGCGTGCGGTACGTGTCGTCCGAGGAATTCACGAACGACTTCATCAACTCGATCGCCAACAACCGGGGCTCGCTGTTCCAGCAGCGCTACCGCAACATCGACATCCTGCTGATCGACGACATCCAGTTCCTGCAGGGCAAGGCCGAGACGCAGGAGGCCTTCTTCCACACCTTCAACACGCTGCACGACCACAACAAGCAGGTCGTGATCACGAGCGACGTGCCGCCGAAGCACCTCACCGGCTTCGAGGACCGCATGCGCAGCCGTTTCGAGTGGGGCCTCATCACCGACGTGCAGGCGCCCGACCTCGAGACCCGCATCGCGATCCTCCGCAAGAAGGCGCAGTCCGAGCGCCTCCAGGTGCCCGACGAGATCCTCGAGTACATGGCGTCGAAGGTGTCGAGCAACATCCGCGAGCTCGAGGGCACGCTCATCCGCGTCACCGCATTCGCGAGCCTCAACCGCACGCCGGTCGACATGCCGCTCGTGCAGACCGTGCTGAAAGATCTCATCACGCGATGACTCGGACAACGTCGTCGCGCCGGTCGACATCATCACCGCCACGGCCGAGTACTTCAAGCTCACCGTCGACGACCTCTACGGATCGAGCCGGTCGCAGGCGGTCGCCACGGCGACGGCAGATCGCGATGTACCTCTGCCGCGAGCTCACGAACCTGTCCCTGCCGAAGATCGGCCAGCTCTTCGGCAACCGCGACCACACCACGGTCATGTACGCCAACAAGAAGATCTCGCGAGCTCATGAAGGAGCGCCGGTCGATCTACAACCAGGTCACCGAGCTGACCGCCCGCATCAAGCAGACCAGCCGCTACCGCTGAGTCGCCGAGTCGCCGTCGGTCGCTGCTCGACCGACGAAATCGGGTCTGCAGCGGCGCTGCACGCCTCATTCGCGACGGTTCCCACAGTTGTGGAGAACCTGTGGATAGTTAACGAGCAACCCCGCCGCGCCTGTTGAGTTCGCCGGCCCGCCTGTGGAGAACGGTGTTCGGCGTTCGACTTCGGCGGGAGGCATCCGTTCGTGAATCCACACACTGTGCACAGATCGGATGGCCCGGGATCGGTGTCATTCCGGCGACCCACGGTTCGTTATCCACAGTTTCCACAGCGGTTAACACTGTTAAGAGATAGAGGGTTAAAGCGAACTTCCCACAACCTCGACGTCGGTGTGCCGAGCACTCGTGCGCAGCTCGGGCGAATCGCCCCACGCCGGGAACGGCCTGCGGATAGCATGGGAGCCACTATTGCGACATCCACGACGGGAGAACCGTGAAGTTCCAGGTCAATCGTGACGTCTTCAGTGAGGCCGTTTCCTTCGCCGTCAAGCTGCTGCCGCAGCGCACGACCCTGCCGATCCTCTCGGGTGTGCTCATCCAGGCGAACGACGACGGGCTCGTGCTCTCCTCCTTCGACTACGAGGTGTCGTCGCAGACCGAGATCCAGGCAGACGTCGAAGAGACGGGCACGGTACTCGTCTCGGGCGGCTGCTCGCCGAGATCGCCAGCCGGCTGCCGAACGCGCCGGTCCGCGTCGCAACCGAAGAGAGCCGCATCTCGGTGAGCTGCGGCTCGGCGAGCTTCACCCTGCTGTCGATGCCGGTCGAGGAGTACCCGTCGATCCCCGAGATCGGCGAACAGTCGGGCGTCGTCCCGGCCGAGGAGTTCTCGGCCGCGGTCGCGCAGGTCGCCGTCGCCGCCTCGCGCGACGACGTCACCCCGGTCATCACGGGCGTGCAGCTCGAGGTGCGCGAGAACAGCCTCGGCCTCGTCGCCACCGACCGCTACCGGGTCGCCGTGCGCGAGATCGACTGGGACGGCGGCACGGTCGCCGGCGACTCCGAGGCGGTCACCGCCCTGGTGCCGGCGCGCACGCTGCAGGAGGTCGGCAAGACCTTCGGTCACTCGGGCACGATCTCGGTCGCCATCACGAGCCGCGACGATCGCGAGCTCATCGCGTTCAGCGCCGACAAGAAGACGGTCACGTCGCTGCTCATCAAGGGCAACTTCCCGCCGGTGCGCCGCCTGTTCCCCGAGACCGTCGACAACTACGCGGTCATGAACACCGCCGACCTCATCGAGGCCACCCGCCGCGTCGCGCTCGTGCTCGAGCGCGAGGCCGCGCTGCGCTACAGCTTCAGCGGTCGACGGGCTCACCCTCGAGGCGATCGGCACCGAGCAGGCCCAGGCCTCCGAGACGATCGACGCGATCCTCACCGGCGACGACACCGTCGTCTCGCTCAAGCCGCAGTTCCTGCTCGACGGGCTCGGTGCGGTGCATTCCGAGTTCGTGCGCATCTCGTTCACCAAGACCGAGAACCCCAACAAGCCGGGTCCGGTGCTCATCACGAGCCAGACCTCGCGCGAGCAGGCCGGGCGCCGACAGCTACCGCTACCTGCTGCAGCCGAACCTGCTGTTGCGCTGACGCACGGGCCCATCGCCGGCGCAGCGCCGAGCGAGCGCGTATCGAGACGCCGCGTTCGATTCGGCGATTCGGCGATCGGATGTCCCGTGCCGGCTGTCGGCGGTCGCGGGTAGCGTAGTCGGGGTTCGAGAGAAGGAGGGCCGCCCGTGCACGTCGCGCGCCTCTCGCTCACCGACTACCGCAACTACGCGCGCGCCGAGCTCGAACTCGGGCCGGGGGCGACGGTGCTCGTCGGTCGCAACGGCCAGGGCAAGACCAACCTCGTCGAGGCCATCGGCTACCTCGCGACGCTCGGCTCGCATCGCGTCTCGGGCGACCAGCCGCTCATCAGGTCCGGCGCCGACGCCGCGATCATCCGGGCGCTCCTCACCCACGGCGACCGCGAACTGCTCGTCGAACTCCAACTCAATCGGCACGGGGCCAACCGCGCCCAGCTCAACCGGTCGCCGGTGAAGAGCCGTGAGCTGCCGCGCTATGCGCACAGCGTGCTCTTCGCACCCGAAGACCTGGCCATCGTGCGGGGCGAGCCCGGGGTTCGGCGGCGACTGCTCGACGAACTGCTCGTGCAGCGCACCCCGCGACTCTCGGGGGTCATGGCCGACTACGAGCGGGTGCTCAAGCAGCGCAACTCGCTGCTCAAGAGCGCCCGCGCCCGCGGATTGTCCGCCGACCGGTTGCCCACGCTCGACATCTGGGACGAACGGCTCGTGGCACTCGGCTCCGAGATCATCGACCAGCGACTCGCGCTCGTCGCCGAACTCGCCCAGCCGCTCGCCGACGCGTATCGCGCGATCGTCGACGCCGACCACTCACCCGGCCTGCGGCCCGTGCTGTCGATCGACGGCGGCGACCCCGACGACGAGCAGGGCACCGCCGGTCGAGGTGCAGCGCCGGCGGGCGCATCGAGACCCCCGACTCGACGATCGGTCTCGATACGCGTCCTCCATCGGGCGCCGACCAACCGACGACCGAGCGCTTCTCGACAGCGCTCCGAGTGCTTCGCCCGAAAGAGCTCGAGCGCGGCGTCACGCTCGTCGGCCCGCATCGCGACGACGTGCTGCTCCTGCTCAACGACCTGCCGGCCAAGGGCTACGCGAGTCACGGCGAGTCGTGGTCGTTCGCACTCGCCCTCCGTCTCGCCTCGGCCGAACTCCTGCGGCGCGATTCCACCACCGGCGACCCGGTGCTCGTGCTCGACGACGTGTTCGCCGAACTCGACCGGCTGCGCCGGCAGCGACTGGCCGAGGCCATCGCCGGCTTCGAGCAGGTGCTCGTCACCGCCGCGGTGCTCGAAGACGTCCCCGAGCCGCTGACCGCACGCATCGTGCACATCGATGCGGGCCGAATCCTCGAGGAGGGCGCCGATGCCTGAGCCGATGAACTCCGAGGCCGCCCGGGTCTACCAGCACTTCCGCGAGATCTTCGGGGGCGAGCCGCGCGGGCGGGCGGGCCGGGCCGGCAGGGTGCGCACCCGTGAGACCTCCGGAAGCCAGCCCTTCACGTCGGGTCGCGACCCGAAGGCGCTCGGCGCGACCCTCGACGGGCTGAGCTCGCAGCTCGGCTGGACCGGCCCGCTCTCGCAGCACGAGGTGCTCGCGTCATGGGCCGAGATCGTCGGCGAAGAGACCGCGCGGCACACCGAGGCCATCGCGATCGAGGGCGGCGTGCTGCAGGTGCGCTGCGAGTCGACGGCGTGGGCGACCCAGCTCCGACTCATGCGCACGCAACTCGTCACCGAGATCGGTTCGAGGTTCCCCGGGGCGTCGGTCGAGACGATCCGCTTCCAAGGGCCCGATGCCCCCACCTGGAAAAGGGGTCCCAGATCGGTTCCAGGGCGTGGTCCACGCGATACCTACGGCTGAGAAGACGAAAACGGTCACTGAGCCCGCTTCATCGCCTGAGATCGGCGCTTCCGGCCTGCGGCAGAGGCGCGATTTGATAGGGTTAAGGGTCGCCAGAATGACGGTCAGGAGCCCGATTCACACATGACAGCCGAACCCACGAAGGCCCAGCAGACGCCGGCTTACGGTGCTGATGAGATCCAGGTACTCGAGGGCCTCGAGGCGGTTCGCAAGCGGCCGGGTATGTACATCGGCTCGACGGGTCCCCGAGGCCTGCACCATCTCGTCTCCGAGATCGTCGACAACTCTGTCGACGAGGCGCTTGCGGGCTATGCCACCACGATCGACATCACGATCCTGCCCGACGGCGGCGTGCGCGTCATCGACGACGGCCGCGGCATCCCGGTCGACATCCACAAGACCGAGGGCCGTTCCACCGTCGAGGTCGTGCACACCGTGCTGCACGCCGGCGGCAAGTTCGGCGGCGGCGGTTACGCCGTCTCGGGCGGGCTGCACGGCGTCGGGGCATCCGTCGTCAATGCACTGTCGACGAAGTTCGACGTCGAGGTACGTCGGCAGGGCCACGTCTGGCGCCAGTCGTTCTCGGTCGGCGTGCCCGACGCGCCCCTGTCGAAAGACGAGGTCAGCGCCGAGACCGGCACGACCACCACCTTCTGGCCGAGCGCCGACATCTTCGAGACCGTCGAGTTCGACTACGAGACGCTGCGCGCCCGTTTCCAGCAGATGGCCTTCCTCAACAAGGGGCTGCGCATCACCCTCACCGACGAGCGCAGCGGCCACGTCGAGATCGATCCCGACGACACAGCCGCGAGTGAAGCCGAGCGCGGCTCCCGGCCAGCGCACCGACACGTTCCTCTACGAGCGCGGCCTCGTCGACTACGTCGAGTACCTCAACCGCTCGAAGAAGTCCGATCTCGTCAACGACGAGATCATCTCGTTCGAGTCCGAAGACACCGATCGCAAGATCGCGCTCGAAGTGGCGATGCAGTGGACCACGTCGTACACCGAGTCGGTGCACACCTACGCGAACACGATCAACACGCACGAGGGCGGCACCCACGAAGAGGGCTTCCGCGCCGCACTGACGACGCTCGTCAACAAGTACGCGCGTGAGAAGGGCATCATCAAGGAGAAGGACGACAACCTCTCCGGCGACGACGTTCGCGAGGGCCTCACCGCGGTCATCTCGGTGAAGCTCTCCGAGCCGCAGTTCGAGGGCCAGACCAAGACGAAGCTCGGCAACACCGAGGCGAAGTCGTTCGTGCAGAAGGTCACCGGCGACCAGCTCGGCGACTGGTTCGAGCGCAACCCCACTCAGGCCCGCGACATCATCCGCAAGGCGATCCAGGCGGCGACCGCGCGCCTCGCCGCCCGCAAGGCGCGCGAGGCGACGCGGCGCAAGGGGCTGCTCGAGTCGGGCGGCATGCCCGGCAAGCTCAAGGACTGCTCGTCGAAAGACCCGTCGGTCTCCGAGATCTTCATCGTCGAGGGCGACTCGGCCGGCGGCTCCGCCGTGCAGGGCCGCAACCCCGAGACCCAGGCCATCCTGCCGCTGCGCGGCAAGATCCTGAACGTCGAGAAGGCACGCCTCGATCGCGCCCTCGCCAACGCCGAGGTGCAGGCGATGATCACCGCGTTCGGCGCGGGCATCGGCGAGGACTTCAACACCGACAAGGCCAGGTACCACAAGATCGTGCTCATGGCCGACGCCGATGTCGACGGCCAGCACATCACCACCCTGCTGCTCACCCTGCTGTTCCGCTACATGCGGCCCGCTCATCGAGTTCGGCTACGTGTACCTCGCGCAGCCGCCGCTCTATCGCCTGAAGTGGACGAACTCCGACCACGAGTACGTCTACTCCGACAAAGAGCGCGACGCGCTGCTCACGGCCGGCGTCGCTGCCGGCAAGCGCATCCCGAAAGACAACGGGGTGCAGCGCTACAAGGGTCTCGGCGAGATGAACCACCAAGAGCTGTGGGAGACCACCATGAACCCCGCAGACCCGCACGCTGCTGCAGGTCACCATGGACGACGCGGCCGCAGCCGACGAGATCTTCTCGACCCTGATGGGCGAAGACGTCGAGAGCCGCCGCAACTTCATCCAGAAGAACGCGAAGGACGTGCGTTTCCTTGACATTTGATCGCATGAGCCGCGTCAGCGGCGACTCGATCAAGGTCGAGTAGCCGGCCCTTCCGGCCGGCGTATCGAGACCCAGACTGCGAGAAACGAGAACCACGAAGATGGCAGACGAGACCGACAACATCGACGGCCCCGGCATCCACGGCAAGATCGACCAGGTCGACCTGCAGCTCGAGATGCAGCGGTCGTACCTCGACTACGCCATGAGCGTGATCGTGGGTCGTGCCCTGCCCGACGTGCGCGACGGGCTCAAGCCCGTGCACCGCCGCGTGATCTACGCGATGTACGACGGCGGCTACCGGCCCGACAAGGCCTTCTCGAAGTGCGCCCGCGTCGTCGGCGACGTCATGGGGCAGTTCCACCCGCACGGCGACTCGGCGATCTACGACGCGCTCGTGCGACTCGTGCAGCCGTGGAGCATGCGCTACCCGCTCGCACTCGGCCAGGGCAACTTCGGTTCTCCCGGCAACGACGGTGCCGCCGCCCCGCGATACACCGAGACGAAGATGGCGCCCCTCGCCCTCGAGATGGTGCGCGACATCGACGAAGACACCGTCGACTTCCAGGACAACTACGACGGCCGCACGCAGGAGCCGTCGATCCTGCCCGCGCGGTTCCCGAACCTGCTCGTCAACGGCTCGGTCGGCATCGCCGTCGGCATGGCGACGAACATCCCGCCGCACAACCTGCGCGAGGTCGCCTCGGGCGCCCAGTGGTACCTCGAGCACCCCGAGGCCACGCGCGAAGAGCTGCAAGAGGCGCTCATGCAGCGCATCAAGGGCCCCGACTTCCCGACCGGCGCGCAGATCCTCGGCGTCAAGGGCATCAACGACGCCTACCGCACGGGCCGCGGCTCGATCACGATGCGCGCCGTCGTCTCGGTCGAAGAGCTGCAGGGCCGCACCTGCCTCGTCGTCACCGAGCTGCCCTACCAGGTGAACCCCGACAACCTCGCCATCAAGATCGCCGACCTCGTGAAAGACGGCAAGATCGGCGGCATCGCCGACATCCGCGACGAGACCTCGGGCCGCACGGGCCAGCGCCTCGTCATCGTGCTGAAGCGCGACGCGGTGGCCAAGGTCGTGCTCAACAACCTCTACAAGCACACCCAGCTGCAAGACAACTTCGGCGCCAACATGCTGGCGATCGTCGACGGCGTGCCCCGCACCCTGTCGATCGACGGGTTCATCGCACACTGGGTCGACCACCAGGTCGACGTCATCGTCCGGCGCACGCAGTACCGCCTGCGCAAGGCCGAAGAGCGCATGCACATCCTGCGCGGCTACCTCAAGGCGCTCGACGCGCTCGACGAGGTCATCGCGCTCATCCGCGCCTCGGCGACGGTCGACGATGCCCGCGATGGACTCAAGGGCCTCCTCGACATCGACGACCTGCAGGCCGACGCGATCCTCGCGATGCAGCTGCGCCGCCTCGCCGCGCTCGAGCGCCAGAAGATCATCGACGAGGCCGAGTCGCTCGAGTCCGAGATCACCGACTTCCGCGACATCCTCGCGCGCCCCGAGCGCCAGCGCACGATCATCTCCGACGAACTCGCCGAGATCGTGGCGAAGTACGGCGACGAGCGCCGCACGCACATCATGCCCGGCTTCGACGGCGACATGTCCGTCGAAGACCTCATCCCCGAAGAGGAGATGGTGGTCACGGTCACCCGCGGCGGCTACGTCAAGCGCACCCGCAGCGACAACTACCGCTCGCAGCACCGCGGCGGCAAGGGCGTCAAGGGCGCCCAGCTGCGTGCCGACGACGTGGTCGACCACTTCTTCGTCACGACGACGCACCACTGGCTGCTGTTCTTCACGAACATGGGCCGCGTCTACCGCGCGAAGGCCTACGAGATCCAAGAGGCCGGCCGCGACGCCAAGGGCCAGCACGTCGCGAACCTGCTCGAGATGCAGCCCGACGAGAAGATCGCCGAGATCCTCGACATCCGCGACTACGAGGTCGCCAAGTACCTCGTGCTCGCCACCCGCGACGGCCTGGTCAAGAAGACCGCGCTCGACGAGTACGACACCAACCGCTCGCGCGGCGTCATCGCCATCAAGCTGCGCGAGGGCGACGAGCTCGTCTCGGCGATGCTCGTCGACGACGGCGACGAGATCCTGCTCGTCTCGAAGAAGGGCATGTCGCTTCGCTTCGAGGCCACCGACGAGGCGCTGCGCCCCATGGGCCGCTCGACCTCGGGTGTGAAGGGCATGGGCTTCCGTGACGGAGACGCCCTGCTCGAGGCATCCGTCGTTCGCGCGGCGGCGCTGGGCGCCGAAGAGGCCGGCGAATCGGCTGGCGCAGACGAGGCCGAAGACGGCAAGTTCGTGTTCGTCGTCACCGAGGGCGGCTACGCCAAGCGCACCGCCGTCGACCAGTACCGCCTGCAGAACCGCGGCGGACTGGGCATCAAGGTCGCGAAACTGAGCGACGATCGAGGCGACCTGGCGGGTGCGCTCATCGTCGAGCACCGACGACGAGGTGCTTGTGGTTCTTGCCAGCGGCAAGGTGGTACGCTCTGACGTCGCCGAGGTTCCCGCCAAGGGCAGGGACACGATGGGCGTGGTGTTCGCGAAGTTCGCGGACGACGACCGCATCATCGCCATCGCGAAGAATTCCGAACGGAATCTCGTGGAGGAGGAGGCCGCAGAGTCCGAAGCGGCCGAGCCCGCGAGTGAAGGAGTAACCGACAATGAGTAGCGTCGCCGAGAAGCTGGCCCGAAAGTCGAGCAAGCGCGCGCCCGCGAAGCAGGTGCGCCTGCGGCTCGTCTACATCGACTTCTGGTCGGCCGTGAAGCTGTCGTTCCTGATCGCGGTGTGCCTCGCGGTGGTGAGCATCGTCGCGACGTTCCTGATCTGGACGGTGCTGAACTCGACCGACATCTTCAACAAGCTCAACGAGCTCGTGCAAGACGTCGCCGGCACGGGCGGCGACCTGTCGTCGGTGCTCTCGCTCGGCAATGTCATGGGCTTCGCGATCGTGGCGGCGCTGCTCAACCTCGTCGTGACCACCGCGCTCGGCGCGATCCTGGCCGTGCTCTACAACCTCAGCGTGAAGATCACCGGCGGAATCCTCGTCGGCTTCACGAACAACTGACGCCGCGTTCGGCCCGGATTTCAGAGATTCCCGCGGTGTCGGGTAGTCTTTCCTCTGGCCGAAATTCGGGGATATAGCTCAGGCGGTTAGAGCGCTTCGCTGATAACGAAGAGGTCCGAGGTTCAAGTCCTCGTATCCCCACCGAACAATTCCATACCGCAGGTGCCTCGCACCTGCTCCGGGGCCTTAGCTCAGTTGGTAGAGCGCCTGCTTTGCAAGCAGGATGTCAGGAGTTCGAATCTCCTAGGCTCCACAGTGTTTCCCTTCCGCTAGTGTTGGCGTCATCAGCGCGGGTGTCGCTCGCGCGATCCGGCGGAAGGACGCGACGATGCTCACCGAATACGGCTTCTGGGACATCTTCAGCGGGCTCTTCGGGGTCTTCGTGTTCATCGCCTACCTCGTGGTGCTGTTCACGATCATCGCCGACCTGTTCCGCGATACCGAGCTCAAGGGCTGGGCCAAGGCCATCTGGCTGCTCTTCCTCGTGCTCGTGCCGTTCATCACGGCGCTCGTCTACGTGATCGCTCGCGGCAAGCAACTGGCGGCGCGCCAGCGCGAGCGCGCCAGCATCGCCAACGAATACGTCGACGATCGCGGTGACGTTCAGGCGTACAACCCCAACGACGAGATCGCGAAGGCCCAGGGCCTGCTGCGCGACGGCACGATCAGCCAGGCCGAGTACGACCGCATCCAGGCCGACACGTACAGCCAGTGACGCGCGCGGTGTTCCAGACGCGCCCGCTACAGTGACGTGATGGACATCCGCATCGCTGCGTATGGCGTGATCATCCGCGACGCGCAGATCCTGCTGTCGCACTGGAATGAGCACGGCCGCTCCGGATGGACCCTGCCGGGCGGCGGAGTCGAGGGCTCAGAGCATCCGCTCGAGGCGGCGCGGCGCGAGATTCGCGAAGAGACCGGGTACGAGGCATCCGTGGATCGCCTGCTCGGCATCGACACGATGGTGATTCCCGCATCGAAACGGCACTCGGCGAACACGCCGCTCTACGCGATGCGGGTCATCTACCGCGCGAGCGTGGTCGGCGGGGCGCTGCGCAGCGAGGTCGACGGCTCGAGCGACGAGGCGCGATGGTTTCCGCTCGACGAGGTCCCGCAGCTCAAGCGGGTCAGCCTGCTCGACATCGCGCTGCGACTCAACACGGCCGAGCCGGCAGACGGCCGCCCGCCGGCGCGATAGCCGAACCAGCTCGCGGCCGCTGAGGAGTGGCAGACGCGCGGCCCCGACGTGGGCGTTCCGACCGGATGCGGCCGAACCGCTCGCGACGAGGCCGCGCGCTGCCGAACTCCCGGGGGCGA
The DNA here is from genome assembly GCA_963836825.1 of uncultured Actinomycetota bacterium. Taxonomy (GTDB): domain Bacteria; phylum Actinomycetota; class Actinomycetes; order Actinomycetales; family Microbacteriaceae; genus Agromyces. Next base: position 56,792 of record CAWILI010000020.1, on the reverse strand, counting down.
CGCCGTCGCGGGGGCGACGACGCCGTCCATCGGGAGTTCGGTGTGGGTGGTGTGCATTTCGGTCACCGCAGGGTCGGCGCGATCAGCGCGTTGTGCCGGACGTTGCCGTCGAGCACGCGGTGTGCGAGCTGCGAGTTCTGACGACGCAGCATCACGGCCTCGGTGCTGAGGCGCTCGCTCTGGTGACGGCTGTACGCGATGAACGCGAGACCGATGCGCAGGGCGATTCGTTCATTCAGGCCGCGCGAGTGTGCGCGGGCGGTGATGGTCGACACGGATTGGGAGCGACCGAGGGAGAGAGAACTGGCGTTCACGTCGATTCCTTCATTTCATGGTGGATGCACCGGATGGTGCGGCCCGCACCGGGTGGTGCGGGGTGCGCCACGATCGGCGGGAGTGCCGGCGAGGCGTCGTCGAGGGGATGCACGGAGTGCGGGGAGGATGCGCTGCGAGACCGCAGGGCATCGCGAGTCACGGCTGGGCCGTGGTGCCGGGGCGTGAGTCGGGACATCCGTTCGCCGTTGCACATCGGTGACGAAGGATCGTCGACGGATGTCGCGGGCGGAGCCGCGGGGTCACACCGCTAGGGCCGGAAGGGCGTCAGGGCAGAGCTCTCGCCCGGGGCGCCGAGGCGCCCGGCTAGCAGGCGGGCGCTGGGAGGAGGATCGCCGTGCGGGCCGCTGTGAATGCGGGGATATAGATGTGAGTCATCATCGGGATCAACTCCTCTCTCTTGCGCTCTGGCGCGTTTGCACCGGTAGAGACATTAGCGGGAGTTTCACGTCGAACGCAAGGGGAATTCTCAGATCCGTTCGAGATTCAGTGCCAGCCCTGAGATGAGGGGTCGAATCGCGGGCAGGGCCGAGGAACGGATTCGCGGCCTGGCTCGCCGACACGACGACGAGTGGCCCCGCCTGGTCAGGCGGGGCCACTCGGGGAACTCTTGCGTCAGGCGCCGGAGGTCGAACCCACGTCGGGCTCGTCGTCTGCGACCCACAGCTCGTCGTCGGCGCGGAACGTCTGCCAGACGGCGTAGGCGACACCGACCGCGGCGACGATGCCCGCGCCGATGGCGAGGTAGGTGCCCACCCCGCGACCCTTCTTCTGATCGACGACGGCGACCGCACGCGGCGAGACGCGCTGCACCGCCCGGCGAACACGAGCGTCGTTGGCGATGTCGCCGATGGCGAGCACCGACCCGAGCGCGGTGCCGAGGCCGCGCTCGACGGAGTCGCCCGCGACGCGGGCGTACCCCTTCGCCTGGTCGACACCCGGGCGGACGTAGCTCTCGTAGCCGGTGCGCACCCGTGGCGCGACCTCTTCGCGCGTCAGGTGCCCGAGTTGGCGGCTGGCCTCGCGAGCGACGGCATTGGCGTGCTCGAGCACGTTCTGCTGGTTACCCCAGAGCTCCTCGGCGCTGCTGCGCAGCCGCTTGAGTTCCTTCCGGCGCTTGCGTGACAGGCTCATCTCGACCTCCATCGTTGTGCAGCGAACTCCTCCATCTTGCCACCGAACTGGCTGGAAGCGAGGTGGGAGTCGGAATCCTTCATGCCGATTCGCGAATTCACGTGCGGGGCACCGTGACAGAATGTGTGCATGCCGATTCCCACCGCAGTCGCGACACTCAACACCAATCACGGTCCGATCAAGGTCGACCTCTACGGCGACCACGCTCCGAAGACCGTCAAGAACTTCGTCGGCCTCGCCACCGGTGAGATCGAATGGACCCACCCCGCCACGGGTGAGAAGTCCACCAAGCCGCTCTACGACGGCGTCGTCTTCCACCGCATCATCCCCGGCTTCATGATCCAGGGCGGCGACCCGCTCGGCCAGGGCATCGGCGGACCGGGCTACCAGTTCGACGACGAGATCAACTCCGAGCTCGACTTCACCGAGCCCTACGTGCTCGCCATGGCGAACGCCGGCATCCAGGGCGGCCGCGGCACCAACGGCTCGCAGTTCTTCATCACGGTGGGCCCGACCACCTGGCTGCAGGGCAAGCACTCGATCTTCGGCAAGGTCAACGACGCCGAGAGCCAGGCCGTCGTCGAGAAGCTCGCCTCGGTCGCCACCGACGGTCGCGACCGTCCCCTCGAAGACGTCGTGATCGAGAGCATCACCGTCGAACAGGTCTGATCACGAGGTGAGCGACGCCGCGCCCGATCGACCCGGCTACTGCTACCGGCACCCCGACCGGCCGAGCTTCGTGCTCTGCCAGCGCTGCGGGCGAACCATCTGCGGCGAATGCCAGACCCCCGCGCCCGTCGGCGTGATCTGCCCCGAGTGCATGCGCGAGCAGCGCGCGTCGGCGCCTCGAACCAAGCCCGCGGTGCTCACGCGCGCCCGCGCCGCCGCCGATCGAGGCGCGCCGGTCGTGACGTATTCCCTCATCGGCATCACGCTCGCGGTGTTCCTGCTGCAGCTCATCCCGGGGCTCGCGATCACCGACCGGCTGCTCTACGCCGGCGTCTACTCGCTCCCGGGCAACCTCGAGCCGTGGCGCATGATCACGTCGGTGTTCGTGCACTCCACCGACCTGATCTTCCACGTGCTGCTCAACATGTACACGCTGTGGATCTTCGGGCAGCTGCTCGAGGGGCTCCTCGGCCGGTGGCGCTTCCTCGCGCTCTACCTGATCTCGGGGCTCGGCGGTTCGATCGGCGTGCTCTGGCTGTCCGATCCGCGCGTCGGCGTGGTCGGGGCATCCGGTGCCATCTTCGGCCTCATGGGCGCGTTCCTCGTGATCCAGCGGCGGCTCGGCGGGCAGACCACGCAGCTCTTCGTGCTGCTCGGCATCAACCTCGTCATCGGCTTCATCCCCGGGTTCAACGTCGCGTGGCAGGCGCACCTCGGCGGGCTCGTCGTCGGCGCGCTCGTGGGGTTCATCTTCGTCGAGACCCGTCAGCGCTCGCGTCAGGCGTTGCAGGTCGTGGCTGCTCGTCGGCGTGGTCGTCGTGCTGCTGCTGCTGAGCCTGCGCTTCTTCGTGTTCCCGCCGTTTCTGACGGGCGTCGCTTGTTCAGGTGACAAGTTATCCACAGGTGTTTCCACAGCTGGGGAGAGTTACACGGCTGTAGTTGTGGCCAGTTCGGGGGACGCGAGGCCGTTCGACGTTCTCCACAGCTGTGGATAACTCAGGGCTGGATGCCGGCGTTCGCATGAAGACGGGCGGATGCCGCAGCACCCGCCCGTCGCGAGAAGTCGGGAGCTCCCGTGGACCGGGGAGCGAAGATCAGCGCCAGCGTGTGGTCATGAGGAAGCCGACGAAGGCGATGCCGAAGCCGATGAGGATGTTCCACGAGCCGAGGTCGGGAATCGGGAAGCGCCCCTGGCTCACGTAGAAGACGATGATCCAAGCGAGCCCGATCAGCATGAAGCCGAACATGACGGGCTTGAACCAGACCGGGTTCGGAGCCTCTTCGCCACTCGTCGCTTCAGCGCGCTCGGGCTTCGATGATTTTGCACGTGCCATGCGGGCGATTCTATCGGAGGGAACCGTGCGTACCCAGCGCAGGCGTTCGCATCGGGTTCCGAGCACAGCCGCGTCGGCATAGAATCGCTCCTATGTCCGTGTCGCAGCCTGCCGTCGGTGGGCCCGTGGACGGGTCGCCGCTCGGCCGACCGCAGCCCGAAGGTCCGCGGCCGCGCCGTCGAGTGAGCGTCGTCGGGGTGGTCGGGCGAACTGCTGCTCACGGCCGGCGCGGTGATCCTGCTGTTCCTCGGCTGGCAGCTGTGGTGGAACGACGCGATCGTGGCCGGGCAGCAGTCGAGCGCCGCCTCGCAGCTGAGCTCGCAGTGGAGCGAGCAGCAGGCGGCCCGTGGAGGCGCGTCGACGCCGTCCGAGCAGCCCGTCGAACCCGAGCAGCCCGTCGAGCCCGTCGTCGACACGACGGTCCACGAGAACGCCGAGGCGTTCGGGGTGATGTACGTGCCGCGGTTCGGCGACGACTCGCAGCGCACGATCGCCGAGGGCATCGGCCTCGACGTGCTCAACAGCGTCGACCTCGGGGTCGGGCACTACCCCGACACCCAGGCGCCCGGCGAGGTCGGCAACTTCGCGATCGCCTCGCACCGCAGCGCCTACGGCGGGGGCATGCACGAGATCGAGCAGCTGCAGCTCGGCGACGCGATCTACGTGCAGACGAAGGACGGCTGGTACACCTACCGCTTCCGCGACCTCGAGTACGTGACGCCCCAGACCGTCGAGGTGCTCGCGCCCGTGCCGCACCATCCCGAGCTGACGCCGACCGACCGCATCATCACCCTCACGAGCTGCAACCCGCTGTACTCCACCGACGAGCGCGTCATCGCCTACGGCGTGCTCGAGTCGTGGCAACCCGCCGAAGCCGGGGCGCCGACCGAGATCGCCGACGTCGTCGCCGGCTGGGGGGCGTGACCGTGTACGGTGCCCTCTGGCGCATCCTTCCCGGGCCGGCCTGGCTCCGGGTCATCCTGCTGCTCGTGCTCGTGGCAGCCGTCGTCTTCGCGCTCTTCTCGTGGGTGTTCCCGTGGGTCGACGCGATCCTCAACCCGATCAACGTCACCGTGGAGGGACCATGACCCGCATCCTCGTCATCGACAACTACGACAGCTTCGTCTACACGCTGAACGGCTACCTGCAGGAGCTCGGCGCCGAGACCGAGGTCGTGCGCAACGACGACATCGACGTGGCCGACGTGCCCGCGAAGATCGCCGAGTACGACGGCGTGCTCATCTCGCCGGGGCCCGGCAAGCCGGCAGACGCGGGTGTCTCGATCCCCGTCGTCGAGGCCGCGCTCGCGACCGGGCAGCCGATCCTCGGCGTGTGCCTCGGCCACCAGGCGATCGCCGAGGCGTTCGGCGCCGTGGTCACGAACGCCGAAGAGCTCATGCACGGCAAGACCTCGCGCATCGAGCACGACGCCAGCCCGTTCTACGACGGCGTGCCGCAGCCGTTCACCGCCACGAGGTACCACTCGCTGGCCATCGTCGACGGCACGATGCCGCCCGAGCTCGTGGTCACGAGTCGCACCCAGGGCGGCGTCATCATGGGGCTGAAGCACGTGATCGGCGCCGATCTACGGCGTGCAGTTCCACCCCGAATCGGTGCTCACCGAGGGCGGCTACCGCATGCTCGGCAACTGGCTCGCCGTCGCCGGACTGCCCGAGGCGCGCGAGCGTGCCGCAGAGCCTGAACCCGCTGGTGCGCCCGACGGCGTAGGCGGCGCGAGGCTCAGCCGGCGCAGTAGGTGAGCTGCACCTCGGAGTGCTGCGGCACGTCGCCGGGTGGCAGGGACTGCTGCGTGATCGGCGAACCGGGCGCTGTGGGGCACGACCCATCGGGCACGGGAACCGGGTTCAGTTGCAGGTTGTCGGCCGTCAGGTAATCGGATGCCGCTGCCAGTGTCTGCCCGGTGAGGTCGGGCAGCAGCACCATGCCGTTCGAGAGCACGAACTCGACGGTGGAGCCCATCTCGACCGAGGCGCCGCCCTCGGGTGACGTCGACAGCACGGTGTCTGCGGCCACGGTGGGCGAGTACTCGCGCGTCTCTTGGCCGGGGACGAGGCCGACGGCCTCGAGGGCGGCCTTCGCATCGGCGAGGGTCATGTTGACCATTGCGGGGACGGCGACGGCCTCACGACCGGTCGAGACGTGCACGGTGATGACCGTGCCGGCATCGACGATGTCGCCGGCGGCGGGAACGGTGCCGATGACCTGGTCGGCCGGCACGGTCTCGTTCGTCTCGTCGACGCGGGTCGCCGGAAGCCCCATGGCGGTGAGCTGCTCGACCGCCGCTTCGTACGTGATGCCGGTGAGCACCGGCACCTCGCGGGCATTCGACGGCAGGTCGTCGGCGGGCTGCAGGTTGAACGCCCAGTACATGACGGCGATGACGATGACGACGACGCCGATGATTCCCGACCAGATCCAGATCGCCGGGGGGCGCCGCTGCGTGCGGGCCATCGTCTCGTCTTCGGTGAGCTGTCGCAGTGCGAGCTCGGAACTCGAGAGCGCTGCGGTGGGTGCTCCGAACAGCAGTTGCGACTCGGTCGGCTTCTGATGCACGGGCACGCGACCGGCGGCCGCGGTGTCGACGTCGGCGCGGAACTCGACCGCGGTCTGGTAGCGATCGTCGCGGTTCTTCGCGAGCGCGTGCAGCACGACCGCGTCGAGCGCCGGTGAGACCTTCGGGTTGATCACGCTCGGCTTGACGGGTCGCTCGCTGACGTGCTGGTAGGCGACGGCGACCGGCGTGTCGCCGCGGAACGGCGGGCGGCCGGTGAGCATCTCGAACAACACCACACCGGTGGAGTACAGGTCGGTGCGGGCGTCGACGGTCTCGCCCTTGGCCTGCTCGGGCGAGAAGTACGACGCGGTGCCGAGGATCGCGGTGGTCTGCGCGACCGTGGTCGCAGAGTCGGAGACGGCGCGCGCGATGCCGAAGTCCATGACCTTCACCTGGCCGGTGGTGGTGATCATGATGTTGCCCGGCTTGATGTCGCGGTGCACGACGCCGGCACGGTGGGAGTATTCGAGCGCGGTGAGCACGCCGTCGATGACCCGCACCGCGGCGGCGGGCTCGAGCGGGCCGTCGTGGATGATGTCCTTGAGCAGGCGCCCCTCGACGAACTCCATGATGATGAACGGCAGCTGCACCTCGTGACCCGAGGGGTCGACGACGGTCTCTTCGCCGGCGTCGAAGACGCGCACGATGGTGGGATGGGCCATGCGCGCGGCCGACTGCGCCTCTTGCCGGAACCGCATGCGGAACGCCGGGTCTGTCGCGAGCTGCGGCTTCAGCAGCTTGATCGCCACCTGGCGGCCCAGGCGGGCATCGGTGCCGACGTGCACGTCGGCCATGCCGCCGCGCCCGATGAGCGAGCCCACGCGATATCGCCCGGCGAGGACTCGTCCTTCATCGCTCACGGTGCGCGGCTCCCTTCAGTTCTCATCGTGTTCGTCGGCTGGTCTCGCACCGCCGGGCGGCGGCGTGCGACGGGTTCGTCTACTCGGTGTCGGGCCCGGCGATCACGTTGACGGCGGTGGCGGGGGAGGCCGGCGAGCTGAGCTGACCGCAGAAGTACTGGAGGGTCACGTTCACCGTGCCCTCGCCGGTCGTGCTGATCGTGACGTCGCGTGGCTCCGGCACCGAGCGGCGGGGCGGCGTTGGCCGGACCGTCGACGGCGACCTGGTAGCCCGACAGGGTCTGGCCGGCCGGGCAGGTCGCTGCGGGCCACGAGACTCGGAACGACTCGCCGTTGCGGACCTCGGCCGGGTCGACGGTCGGCGCGCGCCGGGTGCCGCCGGCGTCTCAGGAGCCGCGTAGTAGGTGATCGTGACCTCGCTGCCGATGGGCACCGGGCCGGTGGGGTTCACCGCGTAGACGAGTCCCGCCTGGTCGGGCGACGTGGCCGCGTTGCCCTCGACGGCATTGGCGACCATGCCGAGGGCGACGAGCGCCGCACTCGCGTCGTCGGACCGAGAGCCCGATGTAGTCGTCGGGGTTGATCTGCGCGGTCGTCGGCGTGGTCTCGGTCGGCGTCGGCGTCGGCGTGGGTGTCTGCGAGGCAGTCGTCGGCGGCGGCGTCGACGGTGCTGACGTCTTGGGGTCGTCGTTGGCGCCGTTCACCAGGAACGCGATGATCGTGCCGATGAGCACGATCGCGAGCAGCGCGATGAGCACGATGAGCGGCCAGGTCCAGGGGCTGCGCTTCTTCGGCTGCTCTTCGCCCTCTTCTACGAGCTCACCGTCGACGGGGGCGCCCGCGGGGATCACGGTCGTCGCGGCCGTCGCGCCCTGCTGCGGCATGAGCATGGTCGCCGCGGTGATGCCCGCGGCACCGAGCACTGCGGGCACTGCGGCTGCGGCCGCCTGCACGTCGCCACGGCGCAACGCCGTCGCGGCGCGTGCGAGGTGGGCCGCCGACTGCGGGCGGTCGGCGGGGTTCTTGGCGATGCACGCGTAGACGAGGTTGCGCACCGGCTCGGACACCGTGACCGGAAGGTCGGGCGGCGTCTCGTTGATCTGGGCCATGGCGATCGCGACCTGCGACTCGCCCGTGAACGGGCGACGACCGGCGAGGGCCTCGTAGGCCACGATGCCGAGCGAGTAGATGTCGGTGGTGGGCGACGCCGGGTGGCCCGACGCCTGCTCGGGCGAGAGGTACTGCACGGTGCCCATGACCTGGCCGGTCGCGGTGAGCGGCACCTGGTCGGCGATGCGGGCGATGCCGAAGTCGGTGATCTTCACCCGGCCGTCGGGCGTGATGAGCAGGTTGCCGGGCTTGATGTCGCGGTGCACGAGGCCGGCTGCGTGGGCGGCCTGCAGCGCCGACGCGGTCTGCGCGACGATGTCGAGCACCTTGTCGGTCGAGAGCACGTGCTCGCGCTCGAGGATCGTCGAGAGCGCCTCACCGGGCACGAGCTCCATGACGAGGTAGGCGCTGCCCTCTTCCTCGCCGTAGTCGAAGACGTTCGCGATGCCCTCGTGGTTGACGAGCGCGGCATGACGGGCCTCGGCGCGGAACCGCTCGAGGAAGCCCGGGTCACCCAGGTACTCGTCCTTCAGGATCTTGATGGCGACCTGACGACCGATCACGAGGTCGGTGGCTTGCCACACCTCGCCCATGCCGCCGATCGCGATCCGCGACTGGAGTTCGTAGCGCCCCCCGAAGGTGAGCCCTGCGCTCGGTCTCATTTGTTCAGCACCGCCTCTAGTACCTGCTTTGCGATGGGTGCGGCGATGAGATTGCCGTACCCTTCCTGACCCATTCCTCCGCCGTCCTCCACGAGCACTGTGATTGCATACTGAGGATTGTCTGCGGGGGCAAAACCGGTGAACCAGAGAGTGTACGGGTCACTCTCGCCGTTCTCTGCTGTTCCGGTCTTACCCGCCACAGTGACGCCGTCTATTCTTGCATTACTCGCAGCCCCGTTCTCGACGCCGTTGACCATCATCTGCACCATCGTGCTCGCGGTCTGCTCGCTGATCGCGCGCCCGTATTCAGCGGGCTTGAACTCCTGCAGCGGGCTGAAGTCGGGCGCCGTGATCTGGTCGACGAGGTTGGGGTTCATCACGATGCCGCCGTTGGCGATCGCCGCCGACACGAGCGCCATCTGCAGCGGGGTCGCCCGCACGTCGCCCTGGCCGAACGCGCTCAGCGCGGTCTGGGGTTCGTCGAGGCCGCGCGGGTAGGTGCTGACCTCGGTCACGGTGGGGATGAGGAACTCGTTGTTGAAGCCGAACTTCTCGGCCTGCTCGCGGATGGCGTTGTCGCCGAGTTCCATGCCGAGTTCGGCGAAGGGGATGTTGCACGAGAGCCGCAGGGCGTCGGCGAGGGTCACCGTCGATCCGCCGCCGCACGTGCCGCCGCCCGAGTTGCGCACGACGGCCGTGGTGCCGGGCAGCGTGAGTTCGCGCGGGTTGGGGAACGTCGACTCGGGCGTGTACCGCCCCGACTCGAGCGCCGCCGCCGTGACGACGAGCTTGAACACCGAGCCCGGGGGGTTCATGTCGCCGCCGGTGGCCCGGTTGAAGAGCGGGTCTTGGGGGTCGGCGAGCAGGCCGTCGTAGGTCGGCCTGCAGCTCGGCGTTGTTGTGCACCGCGAGCGCATTCGGGTCGAAGGTGGGCTTGGTCACCATGGCGAGGATGCGTCCGGTCGCGGGCTCGGTGACGACGACCGCGCCGGTGTAGTCGCCGAGCGCGTCCCAGGCGGCCTGCTGCGCGACCGGGTCGATGGCGACCTCGACGGATGCCCCCATCGGGTCCTGGCCCGAGATGAGGCGGTTGAGCGAGTCGAAGAACTGGCTCGACGGACTGCCCGCTCAGGTAGTCGTTGAGCGAGCGCTCGAGTCCGGTGGCCTCGCCGTTCACGGGGATGTAGCCGGTGATGGGCGCGTACAGCGGCCCGTTGGCGTAGACGCGCTGGAACTTGTAGTCGTCGTCGCTCGGCTGCGAGAACGCGATCGGGGTGCCGTCGACGAGGATCGGGCCGCGCTCGACCGAGTAGCTCGTCGTAGAGCGTGCGGGCGTTGCGCGGGTCGGCCGCGAGGGCGCTCGGCCTGCACGTACTGGATGATCGTCGACGAGACCAGCAGCGTGACGAACATGAGCAGCGCGATGATCGAGACGCGCTTGAGTTCGCGGTTCATCCGTCGATCACCAGCCTCGGGTGGTTGCGCACCGTGTCGGAGAGCCGCAGCAGCAGGGCGACGATGATCCAGTTCGCGACGAGCGAGGAACCACCGGCCGCGAGGAACGGCGTCGTGAGACCGGTGAGCGGGATGACCCGGGTCACGCCGCCGACGACGATGAAGACCTGCAGCGCGACGACGAAGGCGAGGCCCACGCCGAGCAGCTTGCCGAAGTCGTCCTGGCCGGCGAAGCCGATGCGGAACCCGCGGGCGACGAAGAGCAGGTACAGGGCGAGGATGGCGAACACGCCGGCGAGGCCGAGCTCTTCGCCGAGGCTCGCGATGATGTAGTCGCTCTGCGGCACGGGCGTGAGGTCGGGTCGGCCCTGCCCCGAGCCGGTGCCGATCAGCCCGCCGTTGGCGAGGCCGAAGAGTCCCTGCACGAGCTGGTAGCTGCCGCCGACCGCTGCGTCGTAGCGCTCGGGGTTGAGCGGATCGAGCCAGTTCGCGAAGCGGTTGCCGACGTAGTCGAGCGTCTGGCTCGCGATGAGGGCGCCGCCGACGAACAGCGCGAGGCCGAGCACGACCCAGCGAGATGCGGCTCGTGGCGACGTAGAGCATGACGAGGAACAGGCCGAAGTAGAGCAGCGCGGTGCCGAGGTCGCGCTGGAACACGATGACCGACATCGACAGCGCCCACACCACGAGCAGCGGCCCGAGGTCGCGCGCGCGCGGGAACTTCATGCCGAGGAACTTGCGTGCCGACCATCGACAGCGAGTCGCGGTTGCGCACGAGGTACCCGGCGAAGAACACGGCGAGGGCGATCTTCGCGATCTCACCGGGCTGGAACGTGGCGATGTCGCCGAAGCCGATCCACACCCGGGCGCCGCTGACCTCGCGGCCGAGCCCGGGAACGAGCGGCAGCAGGAGCAGCACGATCGCCACGAGCCCGGCGAGGTAGGTGTAGCGGAACAGCACGCGATGGTTGCGGATGACGAGGATGGTCGCGATCGCGGCGATGATCGCGATCGCGCTCCACACGATCTGGCGCACGGCGGCGCGACTCCCAGCCGGCCTCGCCGTTGGCGATGTCGATGCGGTAGATCATGGCGATGCCGAGCCCGTTGAGCACGGTCGCGATCGGCAGCAGGAACGGGTCGGCGTCGCGCGCGACGAAGCGCATCGCGATGTGCAGCCCGAAGACGAGCACCGAGAGGCCGGCGCCGAGCAGCACGAGCTGCGTGTCGACGCGGCGCAGGGCACCGAGCTGCACGAGCACGATGGCAGCGGCGTTGATGACGCAGGCCACGATCAGCAGCCAGAATTCGAGATTGCGCAGCTTCTGGGGCATCCGGATTCTTCGGATGCCGGTGGGCGGCGTGCCGGTGGCGACCGGCGACCCGGTCACGTCACTCAATGGAGTCCTCCAAACGCTGCACGATCAGCATCGCCTCGGTCAGCGAGCCGGCGCTGATGGTCTGCTCGACCCGCTGCTGATCGTACGTGCGCAATTCGGAGACGTCGATGCGTCGTCTCTTCGTGCAGGTCGTGCAGCGACAGCGGCCCGAGGTTCTGCTGGATGCCCTGGAACACCGCGACGCGACCGTTGGACTCGCCGACGTAGTAGCGCGTCTGCGTCCACTGGTAGCCGAGCGCGAACGCGGTGACGATGGCTGCGACCAGCATCACGATCCAGAATCCCCACACCCAGCGGCGTCGGCGGCGACGGCGAGCGTCTTCTTCGATGATCTCGTCGAAGAAGTCGTCGGAGTCGGGTTCGAAGTGCGTCTCTTGCACGGGATGCGGCCGGAACGGCGTGAGACGGATGCCCCGGGGCCGGGCCGGTTCGGGAGCCGCGTCGAACGCGAGCGGGGCTGCGGCAGAGCCGACGATGAGCGGCGGGGTCGCCGGGGCGGCCGGCTCGCCGATGTCGACGACCACGACCGTGACGTTGTCGGGCGCACCGCCGTCGAGCGAGGCCTTCACGAGCCGGTCGGCGACCTGCTTGGCGCCCGCGTCGTTCGACATGATCTCGAGGATCTCGTCGAACGACGCGACGCCCGAGAGGCCGTCGGAGCAGAGCATCCAGCGGTCGCCGTCGCGGGTGTCGAGCACCATCTGGTCGATCTCGGGCGATGCCTCGACGTCGCCGAGCACGCGCATCAGCACCGAGCGTCGCGGGTGCACCATGGCCTCTTCGGCGGTGATGCGGCCGGCGTCGACGAGGCGCTGCACGAAGGTGTGGTCGGTCGAGATCTGGCTGAGCTCGCCCGAGCGCAGCAGGTAGATGCGGGAGTCGCCGATATGCGAGATGACGACCCGGTCGCCGAGGTGCAGCATCGCGCTCACGGTGGTGCCCATGCCGGTGAGCTCGGCGTGGTCGGCGACCGTCTCGGCGATGCGCCGGTTCGCGGCGATCAACGCGGCCTCGAGCTCGGCCCCGGCATCGATGGTGCTGTCGTAGTCGAGGTCGGCTTCGGCGATGCGGCGGGTGGCGATCGCGCTGGCGACGTCACCTCCGGCGTGGCCGCCCATGCCGTCGGCGACGAGGAACAACCGGCGCCCGGCGTAGCCGGAGTCCTGGTTGTTCGAGCGGACCCGCCCGACGTGCGAGACCGCTGCGCTCGCCTTGACCGTCGCCATGGCCTACCGTCGCAGCTCGAACGTCGTCGCTCCGACCTTCACGGTGGCTCCGAGCGGGATCGGTACGGGCACGGTCACTCGGGAGCCGTTGAGGAAGGTGCCGTTCGTGGAGTCGAGGTCTTGGATCATCCACCGGCCGTTCCACAGCATGATGCGGGCGTGGTGGGTCGACGTGTAGTCGTCGCGGATGATGATGGCCGAGTCGCTCGACCGGCCGATCGTGATCTCGTCGCGACCGAGTGGGAACTCGGCGCCCGCTTTCGTGCCGCTCGTGATCACGAGACGGGTGGCGTTCTCGCTCGACGCGAGTTCGCCGTCGGGCCCGGATGTCGCGACCGGCGCCGCGACGGCGGCCGTGTTCGCCGCCGCGGCCCCCGGTGGCCGGGCTGCTCGGGAACGCCGAGGCCGCGGGAGCGGGGGCCGAGGCGGGGGATTCGGTCTGCAGCTTTCGCACGCGCTGGCCGAACAGGTCGCTGCGCAGGGCGTACACGATCGCGAAGATGAACACCCACAGCAGCAGCAGGAAGCCCAGTTGCAGGACGAGCAGGGTCAGTTCACTCATTCGCCGGGCCCCCAGAACCCGCCCATGTCGTGGCGCTGGGTCGCCGGGTCGGCGCGCCGCGGGTCGCTCGGAGCGCCCGAGGCCTGCGCGAGCACCCGGAAGACGATGCGCGACCGGCCGATGGTGATGACCGCGTCGGGTTCGAGGATGGCTTCTTTCACCGGGCCGCCGTTCAGCTGGGTGCCGTTGGTCGAGCCGAGGTCGCGCACGCGAGCACGACTGCCGTCCCACTGCACCTCGGCGTGACGGCGCGAGGCGCCCGAGTCGTCGAGGGTGATGTCGGCCTCGCTGCCCCGGCCGATGACGGTGCGACCCTTCATGATCGGGTAGCGCTTGCCGTTGACGTCGAGCACGGGGGTCCACGCGACCTGCCCCTTGACGTTCAGCGAATCGACCTGCACCATGCCGACGCTGAGGCCGGAATCGCGCTCGAGGCCGATGGTGATGCCGCCCGCGAACTGGAACCGCTGGCTCGCCGCGTGCTTCTGCACGAGGTCGACGAGCTCGTCGATGAGGGCCGGACCGAGGCCCGTCATGCGGTCGAAGTCGGCCGGCGCGAGGCGCACCGTGAAGTTGTTGGGCACGAGCACGCGGTCGCGAGAGACCACGGCCGCCTTCGTGTCGATCTCGCGCTTGAGGGCAGACGTGATCTCGACGGGTTGCAGCCCCGATCGGAAGGTCTTCGCGAACGCGCCGTTGACGGCACGCTCGAGACCCTTCTCGAAGTTGTCCAGTAGGCCCACAGGTCTCCCGCTCCGGTTTCTGACTGTGTGCCATGGTAGCCCGAAGGCCTGTGCACACGCCGATCAGTCGATCGGAATCACCGTCTCCAAGTCGTCGGCGTCGAGTGACAGGGTCGGTATCGACGCCGTGAGCAGAGTACCGTCGGCGCGGCGCGAGCCCGTGACATCCTGCATCGTCGGCGAGCCGTACAACCGCGGACCCTGACCGGCGAGGGTCACCGTCACCGGGGAGTGCGGCGTGATCACCAGGTCGGTGCCGCGCACGCGCACCCGCGCCTCGTCTCCGACCTCGACCGTGAACGTGATCGAGTCGGGCTTGAGGTCGGCGCGCAGCCGGGTGCCGCGCAGCGTCAGGCGGAACGTCAGGCGCTCCCACTCGTCGGGCAGGCGCGGGTCGAAGGTGAAGCGGCCGTTGTGGTCGCGGAATCCGCCGAACCCCGACACGAGGGTCGACCACACGCCGCCCGTCGACGCGACGTGCACGCCGTCGGCCGCGTTGTGGTGCAGGTCGGCGAGGTCGACGAAGAGGGCGGCGCGGAAGTACCGCAGGGCCAGCTCGTGGTAGCCGACCTCGGCCGCGACGATCGACTGCACCACGGCCGAGAGCGTGGAGTCGCCCGTGGTCAGCGGGTCGTAGTACTCGAAGTTCGCGCGCTTCTCTTCAGCGCTGAACCGGTCGCCCTGCAGGTAGAGGGCGAGCACGACATCGGCCTGCTTGAGCACCTGGAAGCGGTAGATGACCAGGGGGTGGTAGTGCAACAGCAGGGGGCGGCGGTCTTCGGGCGTGTGCTCGAGGTCCCACAGCTCCTTCTGCAGGAAGGCGCTGTCTTGGGGGTGGATGCCGAGCTGCTCGTCGAACGGGATGTGCATGTGCGCGGCCGCGCGGCGCCAGCCGGCGACCTCGGCCGGCGTGACGCCGAGCCGCTCGACGAGCCGGTGGTAGCCGATCGCGTCGTCGACCTGCAGGTTGTCGATCGCGAATGCGGCGGCGGCGAGGTTGGCCCGCGCCATGACGTTCGTGTACAGGTTGTCGTTGACGACGGTCGTGTACTCGTCGGGCCCGGTGACGCCGTGGATGTGGAACACGTCGTCGGCGTTCGAGCGCCAGAAGCCGAGATCCTCCCACATGCGGGCGGTCTCGACCAGGATGTCGATCGCGCCTCGACCCAGGAAGTCGGTGTCGCCCGTCGCCGCGACGTACTGGCACAGTGCATACGCGATGTCGGCGTCGATGTGGTACTGCGCCGTGCCGGCGGCGTAGTAGGCGCTCGATTCCTGCCCGTTGATGGTGCGCCACGGGAACAGGGCGCCGTGCTGGTTCAGCTCGAGCGCGCGGGCGCGCGCGGCGTCGAGCATGCGCTGCCGGAACCTCAGCACGTTGCGGGCGACGATCGGCGCCGTATAGCTGAGGAAGGGCAGCACGTAGATCTCGCTGTCCCAGAAGTAGTGGCCGCCGTAGCCCGAACCGCTCACGCCCTTGGCGGCGACGCCGCCGCCGTCGGTGCGGGCGGTGGCCTGGGCGAGCTGGAAGAGGTTCCACCGGGTCGCCTGCTGCAGGGCCGGCTGCTCGGCGATCTCGACGTCGGACCGCTCCCAGTAGTCGTCGAGCCAGGCGCGCTGCTGGGTGAAGAGCTCGCTGACCCCGAGCTCGGCCGCCCGGTCGAGGGTGCGGTCGCACCGGTCGACGAGCTCGCGCGCCGGCACCTTGCGGGCCGTGTGGTAGCTCACCGTCTTGGTGATGCGGATCGGCATGCCCTTCTTGGCGTGCACCCGGTACACGTGCTTGGCGAGGTCGTCGCCGATCGCGCCCGTCTCGGTGAACGGGTTGTCGGTGACGATCGAGTGCTCGGCGCCGACGGCGAGGGTCATGCCCGAGTTCGTGCACTGGTAGCCGAGGATGTAGCGGCCGTCGTCTTCGCGCTTGACCCGCGGCTGCAGCACGCGCTCGATGAACTGCTCGGCCTTGCGCGGGTCGAACCCGCCGGGCGCCTCGAGCACGCCGCCGCGGTACTCGTCGCGCCCGTCCTGCCGGTTGAGGATCTGGCTCGAGATGGTGACCGCGGCATCGTCGTCGAGCAGCTCGACCTCGTAGTCGATGACCGCGAGGTGCCGGTCGGTGAAGCTCGCCATGCGGCGGCTCGTGATGAGCACGCGCTTGCCCGCGGGGGTGCGCCACTCGATCGATCGGCTGAGCGCCCCGAGCCGGAAGTCGAGGCGGCGCTCATAGGAGAGGAGCTCGGCCTCGGTGAGCACGAGCGGCTCGTCGTCGACGTAGAGGCGGATGATCTTCGCGTCGGGCACGTTCACGATGGTCTGCCCGACGCGCGCGAAGCCGAACGCCTCTTCGGCGTGCCGGATGGGCCAGGTCTCGTGGAACCCGTTGACGAACGTGCCGTGCATGTGGCCGTCACGGCCCTCTTCGACGTTGCCGCGCAGGCCGACGTAGCCGTTGCCGACGCCGAACATGGTCTCGGTGCGACCCATGTCGTCGGTGCCGAACTCGGTCTCGATGAGCGACCACTCGTCGATCGGGAAGCGGCTGCGGTTCAGCGGGTCGCTGTCGGCGAACCTCATGCGTGCTCCTCTGCGTCGAATCGAGCGGATGCCTCGGCAGCGCGTCGAACCGCGGGGATGAGCTCGTCGAGCTCGTCGACCACGACGTCGGCGCCGAGCTCGACGAGCGCGTCACGGCCGACCCCGCGGTCGACGCCGATGACGATGCCGAAGTCGCCGGCCGCGCCGGCCTTGACGCCCGACTCGGCGTCTTCGACGACCGCGCAGGCCGAGGTGGGCAGGCCGAGCAGCTCGGCCGCGCGCTCGAACGTGTCGGGCGCGGGCTTGCCCGGCAGCCCTTCACGGGCGGCGACGGCGCCGTCGATGACGACCTCGAACCGGTCGGCGAGCCCGGCGGCCTCGAGCACGGCGGGCGCGTTCTTCGAGCTCGAGACCACGGCCACGAGGCATCCGCTCGCCTGCACGGCATCGAGGAACGCGACGCTCGTCGCGTACGGGGCGACGCCCTCGTCGGCCAGGGTCTCGTTGAAGGCCTCGTTCTTGCGGTTGCCGAGTCCGTGCACGGTGTCTTGCGTGGGCGAGTCGGTCACGTCGCCCTCGGGAATGCGGATGTCGCGGCTCTCGAGCAGGCTGCGCACCCCGTCGTAGCGGGGCTTGCCGTCGATGTAGGCGAAGTAGTCGGACTCACGGTAGGGCGCGGCGCCGTGCTGCTCGAGGTAGGGCGTGAACAGCCGCGCCCACGCGTGCATGTGCACGATCGCGGTGGGCGTGAGCACGCCGTCGAGGTCGAACAGGTAGCCGCGGATGCCGCTGAGATCGGTGTCGGCGGGAGCCCTCGGGGTCGTCGGGGACGAGGGGGAATGGGACAACGGGGGCGGTCCTTTCGGTCGCAATGGTCGTGGGCGCCAGAACCCGTACGTCCCGATGCTATTGCGGCGTGGCGGGGCGAGCGCGAGGTCAGGTCGAGACTCTGAGGGAGTGCCAAGGTGCGGCCCCGAATGGTGTTGCCGCCCGGGAGATGTTAGTCTCTCGTGGTTGGACGCACCACGGTGCGACCATACGTGCGCGAGTGGCGGAATTGGCAGACGCGCTGGCTTCAGGTGCCAGTACTCGCAAGGGTGTGGGGGTTCAAGTCCCCCCTCGCGCACCACTATGACATCTCGAGGTCAGAACGACTCGACCCACTCGGCGCGCCAGTCGGGCGCGTCGAACGGCTCGCTCCAGTACGCCGTCTCCTTGCGGATCCTGCCGGCGTCGAACTCGAAGATGAAGACGGTCTCGTACTTCGGTCCGTCGTAGTCGAGCGTCGCCTCGAGAGTGACGAGGTCGCCGGCGCTGAGCATTCGGCGCGGGGTGATCGTCGGCAGCTGCGGGAACGCGCCGTAGATCGCCCGTCGGTTCGCCGCACCTGAGACGCGCTCGCGTGATTGGGGCCAGTCCATCGTCGCGTCGTCGTGGAACAGCTCGTCCATGACCTCGATGCGCCGGTCGTTGATGCAGGCGATGAGCCGTTCGATCACGGCTTCGTTGGGAGTACTCATGTCGGCCTCGATTCCCGTGCCTCGGCGCTCACAGGATAGACCCGCCCGTGCGGTGCCAGTAGCCCCCGATCTGTGGTCGTGGCGACGCGTCCTGGTGCATCCTGTTGACGCTCGTCGCCTTGCTGGAGAATGGGAGGATCATGCACAAGGTGCAACGGCCGCTGCACTCCGGGTGGCGCGTCCGGGTGGCGTCCGGGCCGGCACCCGATGCCGTCGCGTCCGAGACGGTGCCGGCGGTCGTGCCCGGGGTCGTGCATCTCGACCTGATGCGGGCGGGCCTGATCCCCGATCCGTACCTCGACGACAACGAGTCGACGCTCAGCGTGGATCGGCCTCGTCGACTGGACGTACGAGACGACGTTCACGCTGCGGGCCGACGAGCTCGCCGCGGCATCCGTGCACGAGCTGGTCTTCGAGGGTCTCGACACCGTCGCGACGGTCTCGCTGAACGACACCGTGATCGCCGAGGTCGCCAACCAGCACCGCAGCTACCGCCTCGACGTGACCGGCCTGTTGCGCGACGGCGAGAACCACCTCGTCGTGGCATTTCGCAGCCCGGTCGAGTACGCCGACGCGCAGAGCCTCGCGCTCGGCGCGCGCCCGCGTGCCTATCCGACGCCGTTCGACGCGATCCGCAAGTCGGCGTGCAGCTTCGGGTGGGACTGGGGCATCGCGACGTCGACGAGCGGCATCTGGCGGCCGGTGCGGCTCGAGTCGTGGTCGACGGCCCGGCTCGACGAGGTGCGGGTGCACGCGTCGCCCGCGGGCGACGGCGGGGTCGTCGAGGCGGTCGTCACGGTCAGGCGAGCGGATGCCGCGGCGCGCCGTCGCCGACGCCACGCGGCGCACGCGTCCGACGCCGAACTGAGCCTCGACCTCGAGGTCGCCGGCGTGCGCGCGGCCGTGGTCGTCCCGCCCGGAGCGAGCGAGGCCGTCGTGCGGGTGGAACTCGACCACGTCGACCGCTGGTGGCCCGTCGGCTACGGCGACCAGCCGCTCTACGACGTGCGCGTGCGGCTCGGCGCCGCCGGCCGGGTGCTCGACGCGACGACCCGCCGGGTCGGCTTCCGCGACCTCCGCTGGAACACCGAGCCCGACGCCGACGGCACCCCGTTCCAGCTCGTCGTCAACGACCAGCCGGTGTTCGTGAAGGGCGCCAACTGGATCCCCGACGACGCATTCCCGGTGCGAGTCGACCACGCCCGCTACGCGCGCGCGGCTGCGAGCAGGCGCGAGTCCGCCGGCCTCAACCTGATGCGGGTGTGGGGCGGCGGCATCTACGAGGCCGACGCGTTCTACGAGCTGTGCGACGAGCTCGGGCTGCTCACCTGGCAGGACTTCCTCTTCGCGTGCGCCGCGTACTCCGAGGAGGAGCCGCTGCGGTCCGAGGTCGCGGCGGAGGCCCGCGAGAACGTCGCGCGCCTCGCGCACCACGCGTCGCTGTGCCTGCTCACCGGCAACAACGAGAACCTGTGGGGCTACGAGGACTGGGGCTGGAAGCTGCGGCTCGACGGCAGGACGTGGGGCGCCTACTACTACCACGAGCTGTTCCCGACGCTGATCGAGGAGCTCGCGCCGCACGTGCCGTACGCCCCGGGCAGCCCGTTCAGCCCGGGCGGCGAGCACCCGAACGACGAGCGCCACGGCACCATGCACGTCTGGGACCTCTGGAACCAGAAGGACTGGCCGCACTACCGCGACACCGCGCCGCGGTTCGTCGCCGAGTTCGGCTGGCAGGGCCCGCCGGCCTGGTCGACGCTCACCCGCGCGATCAGCGACGACCCGCTCACGCCCGAGTCGCCGGGCATGATCGTGCACCAGAAGGCGATCGACGGCAATGTCAAGCTCACCGACGGGCTCGTGCGGCACTACCGCGTGCCCGACGACATGGAGACCTGGCACTGGGCGATGCAGCTCAACCAGGCCAACGCGGTCTCGTGCGCGCTCGACCACTACCGCTCGCACGCGCCGAAGACCGCCGGTGCCGTGGTCTGGCAGCTCAACGACTGCTGGCCCGTGACCTCGTGGGCGGCCATCGACGGCGACGGCCGCGAGAAGCCCCTGTTCCACGCGATCCGCAACGCGTTCGCGCCGCGGGTCGTCACCCTCCAGCCGAGGGGCGACGGCCTCGCCGCGGTGGTCGGCAACGACACGGCCGACGCCTGGCAGGGCGAACTCGCCTTCGAGCTGCGTCGGTTCGACGGGTCGGTGCGCCGTCGCGCGGACGTCGCGATCACGGTGCGCGCCGCGGTCCTCCGAGACCGTGCAGGTGCCGGCTGCGCTCGCCGAGGCGACGGATGCCGCGAGCGACGTGCTCATCGCCGAGTTGACGGGCGTGCGCGGCCTCTGGTTCTTCGCGGAGCCGCGCGACAGCGCCCTCGGCAGGGCCGCACTCGACGTGGAGGTCGCCGCCGAGGGCGACGGGTTCGCGGTCGCCGTGACCGCGGCGGGCGCGACGCTCGTGCGCGACCTGATGCTGCTCGTCGACAAGATCGACCCCGCGGCATCCGTCGACTCGGGGCTCGTGACCCTGCTGCCGGGGGAGTCGTGGACGTTCCGCGTGCACGGAGTCGATGCGCTCGACGTCGATGCCGTGCGGGACTCGCGAGTGCTGCGCAGCGCGAACCAATTGGTCACGGCGTGAGCGTGAGCGTCGCCCGAGGTTGACGGCGACCGGGTCGCCGCCGCCGCAGCCTGCACAGCATCCGTCATCTCCCACGGCATTTCAATCCCGAACAGCGCTCGGCTACCTCGTCATCCGTATGGCAGTCTCATGGATACCATCCCGAGCCGACGAAATGGGCGCACATGATCACCGTTCACCTCAGGTATGAGATCGACGCCGACAAGCAGGCGGACTTCGCGGAGTACGGGCGTCGGTGGATCCACCTCGTGAGCAAGCTCGGCGGCACGCACCACGGCTACTTCCTCCCGAGCGAGGGCGACAGCGACGAGGCGTTCGCGTTGTTCACCTTCCCGTCGCTCGCTGCGTACGAGCAGTACCGCGTTGCCGCGACGGAAGACCCCGAGTGCGTCGACGCCTATCGGTTCGCGGCCGAGACGAAGTGCATCCGCAGGTACGAACGACGCTTCCTCTCGCCGCTGTTCGAGTGAACCGGAGGCCGGACCGGACGGATCAGGATCGCCGCCCGATCAGTTGGTGGCTCAGTCTCCGGCGGGCACCAGCCGGAACGTCGTCTCGATCACGTCGGGGCCGACCACCGTGCCCACGATGCGGGGCCCGTAGCGGTCGTACTTCGCGTGATATGCGGCGTCGATCTCGGTGTGGGCTTCGGGCGCGGCATCCGTGAATTCGATGTCGCGTTCGACGCCGCCGGCGCGGATGCGCCCGCGGCCGCTCGCCTTCGCCCGTCGGAACCAGCCGTTGCCCGGTCCGTAGGCCGAACGCACGACCACGTCGTCGCCGACCCGCACGACCCAGATGGTCACGTACGGCCGCAGTGAGCCGTCGCGCCGGTACGACGAGACCTTGAGCTCATCGGCGTCGCTGATGCGTCGCAGTTCATCCTCGGTCCAGGTGCTCACGTCGTCTCCTTCTCATATGGACGTCTTCCAGTCTGCGTGCCGCGGGGCACGTCGGGGCGGATGTCCGCGCTCGGCGAATATCGCGAGCGCGGGACATCCGATCGCACTACGGCTCGACGATCACCTTCAGCGCCTCGCGCGCATCCATGGCGCGGTAGCCCTCGGGCGGTCCTCGAGGCCGACAGGCGGTCGAGCACCGCGGCCAGTCAGCGCACAGGGGCGCCGGGGAGGTCTCGCCCAACAGCGCCTCGACGTGCGCGCGGATCTCGTCGCGGACCCGCCGGACGCCGTCGAGGTCGAGGGCGGCCGGATCCTGCGAGCTCCCAGTCGAGGTAACGCTTGCCCGGGTACACCGGGCAGGCGTCGCCGCAGCCCATCGTGATCACCGCGTCGGCAGCGCGGACGACGTCGTCGGTGAGGGGTTTGGGGAACTCCTCGGCGAGATCGAGGCCGTCTTCGGCCATCACCTGCGCCACGATCGGGAGGATCGCGCTGCCCGGCTCGGAGCCGGCGGAGCGGACATGCACCTGATCTGCGCCCAATTGACGCAGCAGCGCCGCCGCCATCTGCGACCGACCCGAGTTCTGCACGCAGACGAAGAGCACCTCGGGGACGTCCTTCGCGATCAGCCCCTTGATTGGGCAAGCGCGTCGAGGCGGTCGCGGGCGAACCGGCCGGCGAGGCTCGGCAGGTGCGTCGACACCTTCGCTGTGCGCGCCAGCGCCGTGTACGACTCGAACACGACGCGTTCGACGGTCTCGCCGTTGACGATCCCCGCGTAGTGGGTCGCCAGTTGCTCGGCCGTTCGGTGCAGCACCGAATCGGGGCGGAGGAGCGGGGCCTGGCTGCGCATCGTGGTCATGCTCGAATGATAGATCACCATCTATCAATAGTCGAGACGAATCGCAGCGCGGGCCTTTCGGCACAGGCGGCTTCGGGCTTGCCTACCGGTCGACCCGAGCTCGGCGAGCAGCGATCGCACCCGGGCTTCGATGTCGTCGCGGATGCGGCGCACGTCGGTGAGCGGCCTGCCCACCGGGTCGTCGAGCTCCCAGTCGAGATAGCGGCGTCCGGGGTAGACCGGGCAGGCGTCGCCGCAGCCCATCGTGATCACGACATCGGCCGCCCGCACGACCTCGTCGGTCAGGGGCTTCGGATACTCGCCGGCGACGGGGACGCCGATCTCGTCGAGCGCGGTGACGACCGAACTGCGCAGCTGACCCGCGGGTTCCGAGCCGGCGGTGCGGACGTGCACGCGGTCGCCGCCCAGGTGACGGAGTATCGCCGAGGCCATCTGCGAGCGGCCGGCGTTCTGCACGCACACGAACAGCACCTCGGGAACCTCGGTTGCCGGATGCGCGGAGTCACGGGCGAGCGCGTCGAGGCGATCGGCGGCGAACTGCGCGGCCAGGGAAGGCAGGTACCGGTCGGTCCCGGGCCGAGCCGCGAGCAGGTCGTAGCTCTCGCGCACGTACCGCTCGACCGTCTCCTTGCCGAACGTGCCGCGATACCGCTCGCTCAGGTCGCGCGCGACGCGGTCGATCACCGCGTCATCGGGCACCGGTCGAACCTGCCGGCCCAGCATCTCGCCGATGCGGTCGGCGTGCTCGGGGGCGAGCGAGTACCAGGCCTTGCGCCCGTCGGGGATGCGCTCGACGAGCCCTTCGTCGAGCAGGGCCTTCATGTGGTGGCTCACCGTGGGCTGGCGCAGGCCGAGCTCGTCGGCCGTCGATCCGACCTGCACCCGGCCGTCGGGACTCTCGATCATGCGGCGCAGGATCTTGGCGCGCGTGGGGTCGGCGAGCACCCGCAGCTGGGCGGCCTCGGTTGCGACATCCATAGATCGAAGTCTATGCGCAGCCGGGCCGCCCGGCGCCGGTCAGCAGCAGCTCGACGCGCCCGACGTCGTCGGGTCCGCAGGACGAACCGTCGGCGGCGAGGCTCGTCGAGCACACCCCGGTGGCGGGGAGCACGAGCTCGACCTGGCTGGCCGCGGCGATGTCGCCCGCGAGCCACGCCGTGATCGAGCGGACCTGCTCGTAGCCGGTCGCGAGCAGGAAGGTCGGCGCGCGGCCGTAGCTCTTCATGCCGGCGAGGAAGAACCCCGGTTCGGGATGCTGCAACTCGGCGAATCCGTGCGGCTCGACCGTGCCGCAGCTGTGCACGTTCGGGTCGATCAGCGGTGCGAGGTGCTTGGGCGCCTCGACGATCTCATCGAGCTCGAGGCGGATCTCGCGGAGCATGTCGAGGTTCGGGCGGAACCCGGTGGCGTTGACGACGACCTCGGTGTCGTGCTCGACGAGCTCGCCGTTGCGGGCGCCGATGAGGCGAACGCCGTCGTCGGTGCGCCCGAGGCGCACGATCTCGAACCGGTCGACGAGGGTGATGCGGCCAGACGCCACGAGCGCATCGACCCGGCGGCCGATCGTCGCGCGAGCGGCGAGTTCGTCGTCATCGGAGGTCGTGACGCGAGCGGCACTGGCGTTGCGGATGAGCCACGTGACCCGGGTGCCGGGCTCCTGTTCGGCGAGTTCGGCCAGCGCGATCAGCGTGTTGGCCGCCGAATGCCCGGCGCCGACGACGGTGGTGTGCCTGTCCGGCGAAGGTCGGCCGGTCGCGGCCGAGCACGTCGGGCAGCGCGTGGCTGACCCGGTCGGCGACCTCGGCGAGGCCGAGCGGCTCGAGCCCGCTCGACGCGAGGCTGTTCGGGCGGTCGTAGGTGCCCGACGCGTCGATGACGGCGCGGGCGGTGAACTCTTCGAGACCGTCGTCGGTGCGCGCTCGGAGCAGGAACGGGGTCTGTGCGCGCCGAGCGGTGCGGGTGCGGTCCATGCCCTGGCGGGTGACCGCCTCGATCGCGACGCCGGGTGCGGATGCGCGAGGCGATCGGCTCGAGCTGCGCGAGGGGTTCGAGGTACTGCTCGACGAGCTCGGTGCCGGTCGGGAGCCGGTCGGGGGAGGGGAGCTGCCATCCGGTGGCCTCGAGCAGGCGCTGCGAGGCCGGGTCGACGACGTGCTTCCACGGGGAGAACAGGCGAGTGTGGCCCCACTGCCGCATGCTCGAACCGACCTCGTCGCCGGACTCGTAGATCACGAAGTCGATGCCCCGCTCGACGAGGTTGGCCGCCGCGGCCAGGCCGATCGGGCCGGCCCCGATGATCGCGACGGGCAGGGTGTCGAGGCTGCGTTGCCGCAGGCTCGGGACGGTGAGGTCGATCAGCGTCATGACAGGTGCTCCTCCAGTGCATCGATGTTCTTCGATATTGAGTGTGGCGACTATATCGAAGGTTGTCAATATTCGAGATAGCATGGTCGCATGAGCACGACGCTGCTGCAGGTCACCGATGTCACCGACACCTCCGACGGCGCCTGCTGCACCCCGCTGACGCGCGAGACCATCGACGCCGATCGTGCCGAAGACCTCGCCCGCAAGCTCAAGGCCCTCGCCGACCCCACGCGACTCCGGCTCGTCTCGATCGTCGCCGCATCCGAGGGCGAAGAGGCCTGCGTGTGCGACCTGATCGAACCGGTCGGGCTCAGCCAGCCCACGGTGTCGCACCACCTGCGCATCCTCATGGAGGCCGGCTTCCTGAGCCGCAGCAAGCGCGGCACCTGGGCGTACTACAAGCTCGTGCCCGGCGCGCTCGGGCAGCTGTCGCAGCTGCTCGACGTCACCGCGTCGCGCTGACCCTCCGGTGGTCGAGTAGCGAGCGACGCAGGAGCACGCGTATCGAGACCGGTAACGGGTCTCGGGAGCGACGCGCGGGGTCTCGATACGGCGCTGGCGCGCCTACTCGACCAACGGGCACGTACGCCGATGCCATGATGACCCCATGACGTTCGGACTGCGACGCGATGTGCTGCGGGAGCATGAGTCCCCGCGCTCCGACCGGGTCACCTACGTCGAGCTCTTCTTCGACCTCGTGTTCGTGTTCGCGCTCACCCAGCTCGGCTCCTACCTGTACGAGCACCAGACACCGCTCGGTGCGCTCGAGGGCGTCACGCTGCTGTGCGCGCTCTGGTGGGCGTGGGTGTCGACGACGTGGGTGACGAACTGGCTCGATCCGGTGCGCCTGCCGGTGCGGGTCGCGGTCATCGTGCTCGCGTTCATCGCCTTCGTCATGAGCGTGTCGATCGCCGAGGCCTACGGCGACCGGGCGTGGGCGTTCGCGATCGCCTACGTCGTGCTGCAGGTGGGTCGCACGGGCTTCCTCGTGTGGGCGATGGCGCGCCACGACCCGGCGGCGGCCCGCGACTTCGCGCACGTGCTCGCCTGGGCCTCGGCCGGCGCCGTGCTCTGGATCGTCGGCGCGCTGCTGCCCCTCTCGCTGCAGCTGCCGCTGTGGGTGGCCGCGGTCGGCGCTCGAACTCCTCGGCAGCGTGCTCGGGTATCCGGTGCCCGGGCCGGGGTCGCGTCTCGATCAGTGCATGGGATGTCTCGGGGCCCCACATCGCCGAACGCACGGCGCTCTTCGTGCTCATCGCCCTCGGCGAGGGCCTGCTCGTCACCGGATTCACCTTCGTCGCCACCGAGTCGTCGGTCGAGGCGGTCGTCGCGATCGCCACCGCGCTGGTGGCCGCCGCCGCGTGCTGGTGGATCTACTTCGACCACGGCGAACGCATCGGCTCCGACGTGATCGAGGCCTCGGACTCGCCAGGCCGACTGGCACGGACGGCGTACACCTGGGTGCACCTCGCCATCGTCGGCGGCATCGTGATGCTCGGCGTCGGAGACAAGGAGGTGCTCGGGCACCCCCATGAGCAGAGCTTCCCGGCGGTGGTGACGGTACTCGGCGGCCCGGTGCTGTTCCTCGTCGGCACGCTGCTGTTCCGACGCGTGCTCGACCGTCAATGGGCGGTCGCACAGCTCGGCGGGCTGGTCGCACTCGCCCTGCTGGCCGCGTTCACGCCGCTCATCGATCCACTCACCACCGGCGTGCTCGCCGCAGCGGTGCTGGTGGCGACGGCGGCGGGGGAGACCATCGAGCGAGTGCGTCGCGGTCGCCCGAGGGGCGGATGAGAACCCGCGGTTCCCAGATGCATAGATACTGGTCTATCATTTGAGAAAACCCGAAGGAGTTCCCATGACCGACAAGCCCACCGTGCTCTTCGTGTGCGTGCACAACGCCGGCCGTTCGCAGATGGCCGCCGGCTACCTGCGTGAGCTCGCGGGCGACCGCGTCGAAGTGCTGTCGGCCGGTTCCGAGCCGAAAGACCAGATCAACCCGGTGGCCATCGAGGCGATGGCCGAAGAGGGCATCGACATCGCCGGCAACACGCCGAAGATCCTCACGGTCGAGGCCGTCAAGGAGTCCGACGTCGTGATCACGATGGGCTGCGGCGACGCCTGCCCGATCTTCCCCGGCAAGCGCTACGAGGACTGGGAGCTCGACGACCCGGCCGGCCAGCAGCTCGAGATGGTGCGCGGCGTGCGCGACGACATCAAGGGTCGCGTCGAGGCGCTGCTCGCCGAGATCGCACCCGCGGCGGCTTAGCCATGAGCGACGCGAGCACCGAGGCCGTGACCGCGGTCGAGAGCGTCGTCGTGATCGGTTCCGGTCCGGCAGGTTACACGGCCGCGGTCTACCTCGCGCGGGCGGGGCTCGCACCCGTCGTGCTCGCGAGTTCGGTCGAGGCCGGCGGCGCGCTCGTCACCACGACCGAGGTCGAGAACTTCCCCGGTTTCGCCGAGGGCATCATGGGGCCCGACCTCATGGAGCAGATGCGCGCGCAGGCCGAGCGCTTCGGCGCGCGCATCATCTACGACGACGCGACCGAGGTCGAGCTCGCCGGCGCCGTGAAGACGATCCGCACCATCAACGGTGTCGAGTACCGGGCGCACACCGTCGTGCTCGCGATGGGGTCGGCCTACCGCAAGCTCGGGGTCGAGGGCGAGGAGCGGCTCACCGGCCGCGGCGTCTCGTGGTGCGCCACGTGCGACGGGTTCTTCTTCAAGGGCAAGGACATCGCCGTGGTCGGCGGCGGTGACTCGGCGCTCGAAGAGGCGATGTTCCTCACCCGATTCGCCGACTCGGTCACGCTCGTGCACCGCCGCGACTCGCTGCGCGCCTCGCGCATCATGCAGGAGCGCGCGTTCGCGAACCCGAAGATCCGCCCGCAGTGGAACTCCGAGGTCGTCGCCGTCGAGGGCGCCGACGGGCTCGAGCACCTGCAGCTGCGCGACACGCGCACGGGCGAGCGCGAGAGCCTCGCGGCGACGGGCCTGTTCATCGCGATCGGCCACGACCCGCGCAGCGAGCTCGTGGCCGGGCAGGTCGAACTCGACCACGAGGGCTACGTCGTGGTGGAGCATCCGTCGACCAGAACGAATCTCGACGGCGTGTTCGCGTGCGGCGATCTCGTCGACAAGCGGTACCGACAGGCGATCACCGCCGCGGGTACCGGATGCGCCGCAGCGCTCGACGCCGAGCACTACCTGGCCGAGAATGGGCTCGCCGATCCCGTCGAAGAACAGCCGGCGATCGTGCTCGAGACGAGCTGAGCGCAGCCCCACAACCACATCGAAGGGAACGGCACGATGAGCGGAACAGACGAAGGCCGCGCGATCGATCGCGTCGTCTCCCGACTCGCGGCGAGATTCCCGACCCTGACCCACGACCACATCGCATCGGTCGTGAGCGAGGAGCAGCACCGACTCGACGAGGGCAGCGTGCACGACTTCGTGCCGGTGCTCGCCGAGCATGCCGCCCGTGAACGGCTGCGAGCCGAGGCGGATCCGACAGACGTGCCGACCGAAGACGGCGTCGAGCCCCGCCGCCGAGGCCCCGCGCATCGACGAGCCGATCGACCTCGACCCGATGGAGATCGAGCGCAACTCCCGCCGTGGCGGATTCCTCTTCGGCGACATCGGCGGCGGGCCGGTCTGAGGTCGGGCGTCAGGCGATCGCGACAGCGAGCGTCTCGGCGTTCGGCAGCGCCGCGAGCAGCGCACCGGTCACGAGCAGTTTCGATCCACGGATGCCGCTGCCGATGATCAGGCGCTCGTGCGCGGCGACCGACTCGTCGACGAGCAGCGGCCAGTCGGCCGGCAGCCCGATCGGCGTGATGCCGCCGTACTCCATTCCACTGAGTTCGACCGCGTCGTCCATCGACGCGAACGAGAGCTTGCGCGCGCCGAGGTGGCGCCGCACGGCGCCGTTCACGTCGAGGCGGTCGGCGCCGCGCACGAGGCACGCCGCGTACCAGGTGCGCTCGCCGCGGCGCGCCTGCACGATCACGCAGTTGGCGCCGTCGCCCAGTCGAGATCTCGTAGTGCGCGCAGAACGCGGCCGTGTCGGCGAGCGTCGGGTCGATGGCGGCGACGAGCGGGTCATCGGATGTCGCAGCTCCGCCGCTTGATCGCAGCGCCGCTGCCGTCGGGGCGGCGAGCAGGTCGGGCGAGTCGAGTGCCGGCGTGAAGTCGAGCGTTCCGAAGCGCATGGCAAGCAGCGTACGACGGATGCACGCCGTGTACCTCGGATACCCCGAACGGCGTCCGATGGCGCGAGGCCGGGGAGACGGTCGGGCCGGGGACGCGCTGACCGCCCGGCCGAACGAATCCGAGCCGTGAATGCGGGCGACTCACCCGAGCAGCGCCGCCCGCAGCGCCCTGGCCTGCTCCTCCCAGAAGGCCCGGGTCACCCCGGCCTTGCGGAAGACGGCGTCGAATCCGTGGAACGCGCCCTCGACGATGTGCACCTCGCACGGAACTCCTGCCGCCTCGAGGCGTCGGGCGTATTCGAGGTCCTCGTCGTGGAACAGGTCGAGGGTGCCGACGCCGATCCACGCGGGCGGCAGCCCCGACAGGTCGTCGCGTCGGGCGGGCGCAGCGTACGGCGAGACATCCGCCGACCCCGGCCGCCGACCGAGGTACGACGCCCACCCGAACCGGTTACTGCCCGGCGACCACATGCGCAGGGGCTTGTGATCGATATCGGTGCGCAGCACGGTGCGATCGTCGAGCATCGGGTACACGAGCAGCTGGAACGCCGGCCGCACCTCGTCGCGATCATGCGCGACGAGCGCGAGCGCGGCGGTCAGGCCGGCGCCGGCGGATGCCCCGCCGATCGCGATGCGCGTCGGGTCGATGCCGCGCGCTTCCGCCTCGTCGAACAGCCACGTGAGTCCGGCGTAGAGGTCGTCGATGGCAGCGGGGAACGGATGCTCCGGCGCGAGCCGGTAGCGCGCCGCAACGACCGTGATGCCGAGCTCGCGTGCGAAGGCGATGTTCGCGACCTCGTCCTGGGAGGGGCTGCCCTGGATGAATCCGCCGCCGTGCGTCCAGAACAGGGCGGGCGCCGGGGTGGCGAGCTCACGCGGTCGATAGATCCGCAGCGATACCTGACGGTTCACCGTCGCGGCCGGGCACCGTGACGTCCTCGACGATGACGTCGTCGGGCACCGGGGGCAGTCGCAGCTCTCCGCTGCGCATGAGCCGGGTGAGCCGAGGGCCCATGGTGTAGCGAGGGATGTAGCGGGCGGCCCGGAGGTCGGGGTGGAACGCGGTCATGGGAGCTCCTTCGCTCGGGGGGATGCAGTCGGCTCGGGGCGGAGCGGCCCGGCCGGCGACGTCCGGCGGATGCGGACGGGCAGGGGCGGCGAGCGACAGGGAGTCAGCCGCCGCCCCCGGTGTTCAGCGCGGCTATGCCGCCGACCAGCCGCCGTCGCTCGCGAGCACGACGCCGTTGATGTTCACGCCGTCGTCGCTCAGCAGGAACGTGATCGACGCCGCGAGGGCCTCGGCCTCTGCGGCATCCGGGAGGATCGTCATCGCCAGCTGCACGCGCTCGGCGCCCAGCGGCGACGCGAAGCTCGCCTCGATGTTCGTGATGGTCGGGCCGGGGGCCACGGCGTTCACGCGCAGGCCGCTCGGGCCGTACATGAACGCGGTCGACTTGGTGAGGCCGACGACCGCGTGCTTCGACGCGGTGTAGGCGACGCCGGCGGCCGAGCCGCGCAGCGCCGCCTCGCTCGCCGTGTTCACGATCGAGCCGACGCCCTGCGCGAGCATCGTGGGCACGACGGCGCGCATGAGCTTCATGGTGCCGTCGACGTTGACCGAGAACACGCGCTTCCACACGGCGTCGGTGAGCTCGCCGATCGGGGTCATGTCGTCCATGATCCCGGCGATGTTCGCGAGGCCGTCGATGCGCTCGCCCGCGGCGGCGACGATCTCGGCGACCTTGGCGTCGTCGGTGATGTCGGCGACGAGGGTCACGATGTCGGCGCCCGCGTGCTCGCCCGCGAACTCGTCGAGGCGCTCCTGCGACACGTCGACCGCGACGACACGGCCGCCCTCACGGGCGATGCGCGACGCGGTCGCGCGGCCGATGCCCGAGCCGGCGCCCGTGACGATGATCGTCTTGCCGCTGAAGCGGCCCTGGTCGATGCGCTCGACCCACTCGGGGCGCTCGACCTCGGGGGTCGTGTCGGCCGCGTCGGCCTCACTCGGCGCTTCGGCGGTGGCAGGGACATCCGCCGCGCCCGCCGGCACGTCGCCGGCAGCGGCGCGCGCAACCAGGTCGTCGACCATCTGCTGGCTGAACTGGCCCTTGCTGAGCTTGACCAGCCGCTTGATCGCGAGGCGCTGCACGGGCTTCATCACATCGGCGTTCTGGCCGGCCTGCGCGAGCAGGTCGCGGATGATGGGGCCGCCGACGGGGTGCTCGAGCCAGGTCTTGATCGAGTCGTCGCCGGTGAGGGTCTTGGGGGTCATGCGAGTGCTTCCTTCTCTTCTTTCTGCTGCGGCGCTGCGGTGGCAGCGTCGACGACGGATGCCCCGGCCGCGTGCTTCGCGGCGAGGTAGCCGAACACGGCGGCCGGTCCGATGGTCGAACCGGGGCCGGGGTAGGTGCGGCCCATCACGGAGGCGGTGGTGTTGCCCGCCGCGTAGAGGCCGGGGATGACGGCGCCCGACTCCTCGAGCACGCGGGCGTGCTCGTCGGTGACGAGGCCGCCCTTCGTGCCGAGGTCGCCCGGCACGAGCTGCACCGCCGTGAACGGACCGCGCTCGAGCGGCGCGAGGTTGGGGTTGGGCTTCACGCGCGGGTCGCCGTAGTAGTTGTCGTAGACGGTGCGCCCGCGGCCGAAGTCCGCGTCGACGCCGCCGCGGGCGAGCCCGTTGAAGCGCTCGATCGTGGAGCGGAACGTCTTCGCGTCGACGCCCATCTTCCGGCCGAGCTCCTCGAGGGTGTCTGCCGTGACCGAGATGCCGTTCTCGCGCATCGCCTTGCCGGCCATCAGCATCGCCCCGAACATGTACCGCTGCCGGTGGCGGCGCTCGACGACGAGCCACGACGGGTTCGCCGGGGTCGTGCGGTTGCGCTCGAGCAGGTGGTGGCCGAAGTCGATGTAGCTCTCGGACTCGTTGAGGTACCGCGCGCCGGACTGGTCGACCACGATGCTGAACGGGTCGGAGCGCTCGTTGAGCACGAACAGCGGCTGCTTGCCGGGCACGGGCACCGAGGCGCCCCACCACGCGTCGTCCATGAGGGCGAGCGCGCCGCCCGCCTTCTCGCCGGCCTCGATCGCCGTGCCGAGGTCGCCCTCGGCCGCCGAGGTGTAGCCGGGGATGCCGTGGTAGCGCTCGCGCCACTCGCGGTTGTTCGCGAATCCGCCGGCGCCGAGGATGACGCCGCGCCGGGCGCGAACGCGCAGGACGCCCTGCGGCGTCGACACCAGCGCGCCGATCACGCGGCCGTCGTCGTCCTTCACGAGTTCCGTGAGCGGCGAGTTCAGCAGCAGCTCGGTGCCCTGCTGCTTCACGATCAGGCCGAGGCTGAGCATGAGCCCGCCGCCCATGCCGACGAGCTTGCGGCCGGTGAGGAGGCCGCCGAGGGTTCGGAAGACGAACCGTGCGCCGCGGATGAAGCCCGACGGCGTCGACCAGGCGCGCGACAGCAGCCACACGTCGTCGGTCTTCATCGGCACGGGGATGGCGTCGCCGATGCGCGAGGTGCGCTGCCAGTCGCCGAGCTTGCGCGCGTTGATCGGCACGACCTCGATCGCGCGGCCCACCTTGCCGCCCGGCCGATCGGGGTAGTAGTCGGGGTAGTCCTTCGATGCCGCCCAGCGCACGCCGAGCCGCTCGAGCATCTCGACGACGCGAGGGCACCGCGTCGACGAACGCCTCGCGGCGCTCCTGCGAGCTCGCCGGTCCGATGTCGTCGACGGGGCCGATCGACGCCTCCAGGTAGGTCAGCGCCTCCTCGCGCGAGTCGCGGATGCCGAGCCGCTTCATGATCGGGTTGTTCGGCATCCACAGGCCGCCGCCGCTGCGCATCGTCGTGCCGCCCCATCGGTCGGTGCTCTCGACGATGAGCGTCGAGAGCCCGGCGTCTGCTGCGGCGATCGCGGCCGTCATACCTGCGGCGCCGCTTCCGGCGACGAGCACGTCGACTTCGCGATTCCAAGTTCGGGTCATGGTTCCTCCTTGTACCGGACATCATTGTCCGGTAGTACGCTAACACCCGTGGCTGAGAGTGGGAAGAACGTCTCAGGGACTCGCAAGGTCAACCGTGGGCCGAGCGCCGGCCCCGAGAACCGGCGCGCCCTCATCGCGGCGGCGCGCGAGGTGTTCGCGGCCGAGGGGTTGCAGGCGCCGTTCAACGCCGTGGCGAAGAAGGCCGGCGTCGGCCAGGGCAGCCTCTACCGGCACTTCCCCGACCGCGTCGCGCTGGCCGTGGCGGTGTTCGACGAGAACCTCGACCTGCTCGAGGCCGCGGTCGCCGCGCCCGATTCGACGCTCGGCGACCTGATCGACAACATCATCGAGCAGGCGCTCGTCTCGACGGCGTTCATCGACCTGATCTGGACCAACGTGAACGACGAGCGCGTCGCGCACATCGGCGCCCGGCTCACGGCGCTCGTCGAACGGCTGCTCGCCCGCGAACACGCCGCCCATCGCATCGGCGAGCACGTCGAGGCAGCCGATGTGCTGCTCGCGATCTCGATGCTCGCGGATGTGCTCGCGCGTTCCGAGGCCGATCAGCGGCAGGCGATGGCCGAGCGGGCACGCACGATCTTCCGCAACGCGTTCGCCCCGCGCTGAGCGCTCGCGCGCCGAGCGGCCTGCCCGCCGGCGCAGTCGACGGAGCGACCGTCGACGAGGCGCTCAGCCGCCGACGCCGTGCCTCGGCCAGAAGTCGGGGTCGGGCTCGGTCTGCTCGACGACGTCGACGTAGAGGCCATTGGGATCGAGCACGCCGAACCGACGCTGGCCCCATGGCTCGTCGCGGAGGGGTACTCGATGGCGACTCCGGCGCGCTCGAGCTGGTCGTGCGCCGAGCCGGCATCGGCGACCTGCAGGGTCAGGAACACGCTCGATCCCGGTACGATCGCAGGACCGCTCGGCGGCGTGGTCGGATGATCTTCGCTGACGAATGCGGCCGCACCACGTTCGTGCCGGGCAGTGCGAGGAGCACGAAGAAGTCGGATTCGAAGAGCGTCTCGAGCCCGAGCACGCCCGTGTAGAACTGCGCGGTGGCGGGCAGGTCGCGCACGAACACCACCGGATAGGCATCCAGGTACTGCATGCCGCTCACGATAGGGGCGCCCGCCGACATCGGCGACTGGCGGCGACCGCCGATCAGCGAACGAGCGGGTCGGCGAGCAGGTCGGCGAAGGCGATCTCGGCGGCGCCGATGAGCAGGCGGTTCTCGCCGAGCGCGGCCACGCGAATCTCGAGACCCTCGGATGCCGCGGGCATCGCCTGCGCCGCGACCGCACGCTCGAGCGCCCGAGGTCGCGTTCGGCGAGCGTCGCGAGGAACCCGCCGAGCACGACGAGCGAGGGGTTCAGCACGTTGACGGCGTTGCAGAGCGCGGTGGCGAGGATGCGCAGCTGCCGGTCGACCTCGTCGGCGACGGCGGGGGAGTCGCTCGCGGCGAGGGCTGCCGCGAGTGCCGGTTCGTCGCCGTGGTCGAGCCCCACGACCTCGAGCAGGCGGGCGCGGCTCACCTCGTCCTCGAGCACGCCTCCGGCGGCGCGTCGATCTTCGTTGGCGTCGATTCCCGGCCGGTTCTGCCCGAACTCGCCGGCGTAGCCGGCCGAGCCGCCGACCGGCAGCCCGTGCACGATGAGCCCGCCGCCGATGCCGCTGGCGCCGCCGTTGAGGTAGACCATGTCGTCGACGCCGCGTCCGGCGCCGAACAGGTGCTCGGCGATCGCGCCGAGGCTCGCGTCGTTGCCGACCGCGGTCGGCAGGCCCGTGGCGTCTTCGACGAGGGCGCGGATCGGGACATCCGACCACAGCAGGTGCGGTGCGAACCGAACGAGCCCGTCGCTCGCGCGCACGAGACCGGGTACCGCCAGGCCGACCCCGACGAACCGCGCGTCGCGCAGGTCGCCGGCGCGCCAGCGGTCGAGGGCGGATGCCACGAGCTCGGCGGTCTCGTCGGGCGTGGGCAGGTGGTCGACCTCGATGCGCTCCCGCGCGGGGATGCCGCCGTCGATGCCGACCGCGGCGATCGTGACGGCATCGACCTCGGGGTTGACGGCGATCGCGAGCACGCGCGGATCGGGCGCGACGACGGGGGAGGGGCGGCCGACGCGGTTCGTGGGGTCGGGCGCCTGCTCGATCGTGAGGCCCTGCGCATTGAGCTCGGCGACGAGCGACGGCGACCGTCGATCGGTTGAGGCCCGTCATCGCCGTGAGGCGTGCGCGCGAGAGCGGCCCCTCGAGGTGCACGTGGCCGAGCACTTTCGAGAGGTTTCGACGGTGGACGCCGTCGAAGGTGCCTGCTCGGTCTGTCACGCGTCAACTCTAGGCGGGTCACGGGTTGGTCACGACGGGGCGCGCCGGTATTTGTTGCGCTTGACCCCAAATCCGAACCGTCGTATATTCAACACGTCCACATTACTTTCGACGCAGAAGTCGAAACTTTCGAGAGGTTCAAAGATGAACAGACGCAGCACATCCAGGCTCGTCGCGCTCACCGCCGCCGCGGGCCTCGCCGTCGCCGCGCTCAGCGGTTGTGCGACCGGCTCCGGCGATCCCGAGGCATCCGACGGCGACGTCACGCTCACGTGGTGGCACAACGCCACCGTCGGGCCGCTGATGCCCGCAGTCTGGGAGGAGGTCGCGGCCGAGTTCGAGGCCGACCACCCCGGCGTCACGGTCGAGCAGACCGGCTACCAGAACGAAGAGCTGCAGCGCACCCTGATCCCGAACGCGCTGCGCGGCCGGCGACCCGCCCGACCTCTTCCAGGTCTGGCCGGGCGGCGAGCTGCGCGACCAGGTCGAGAACGGCTACCTCATGCCGCTCGACGACGCCATCCCCGACACGATCGCGAGCGTCGGCGCGACCGTCAACCCGTGGCAGGTCGACGGCAAGACCTACGGCATCCCCTTCACGTTCGGCATCGAGGGCTTCTGGTACAACACCGACCTGTTCGAGCAGGCGGGCATCGACGAGACCCCCGCGACCCTCGACGAGCTCGTGGACGCCGTCGGCAAGCTCGCGCGAGGCGGGCATCACCCCGATCGCCGTCGGCGCGGGCGACAAGTGGCCGGCCGCGCACTGGTGGTACCAGTTCGCGCTGCACTCCTGCTCGCCCGAGGCGCTGCAGGCGGCCGAGACCGACTCGACTTCAGCGACGCCTGCTTCGTCGAGGCCGGCGAGCAGCTGCGAGGAGTTCCTCGGCGATCGAGCCGTTCCAGGAGGGCTTCCTCGGCACCCCCGCCCAGACCGGCGCGGGCAGCTCGGCCGGCCTCGTCGCGAACGGCCAGGCGGCCATGGAGCTCATGGGCCACTGGAACGCCGGCGTGATCGGCGGACTCGACCGGCCGACCAGGAGGTCCGCCGGCGTTCCTCGGTCTGGTTCCCGTTCCCCGGCATCGAGGGCGCGGCCGGCGACCCGACGGCGGCACTCGGCGGCGGCGACGGCTTCGGCTGCTCCGCCGACGCTCCCGCCGGAGTGCGCCGACCTGCTCGAGTACATCATGAGCGAAGACGTGCAGAAGCGCTTCGCGGCGAGCGGCTCGGGCATCCCGACCGTGCCGGCGCGCGAGGCTCGGCATCGAGGACCCGAACCTCAAGCTGGTCGCCGACGGCCTCGCGCCTCGTCGTTCGTGCAGCTCTGGCTCGACACCGCAGTACGGCACCGACCGTCGGCAACGCGATGAACGAGGGCATCGTGAACCTGTTCGGTGGCAGCGGCACGCCCGAGGACATCGTCGAAGAAGATGCAGGACGCGGCGGCGACGCTCTAGCTGATGACCAGCATCATCGACACGGCCGGGCCCGCGGTTTCCGCGGGCCCGGCCCCTGCCACGCAGCACGCAGCGCTCGCGCACCGGGCACGCGGCCGCAAGTGGACCGAGATCGTCCTCTTCGTCGGGCCGGCCCTCGTCGCTCTTCCTCGGCTTCGTCATCCTTCCGGTGGTGCTCGCGGGCGTCTACAGCTTCTACAACCTGCCGCACGGCCTTCCAGTGGGACGACCTGCCGACCCCGAGCGCTTCGTCGGCTTCGACAACTACGTGCGGGCGCTCACCGACCCGGTGTTCCACACGCTCGATCGGCAACAACTTCTTCATCCTCGTGCTGTCGCTGCTCATCCAGGGGCCGATCGCGATCGGCGTCGCGCTGCTGCTGAACCGCAGCTGCGCGGCCGCGGCGCTGCTGCGCGCTGCTCATCTTCGTGCCCTACGTGCTCGCCGAGGTCATCGCCGGCCTCGCGTGGAAGCTGCTGCTGCAGCCCCAACGGCGGCGTGAACGCGATGCTCGAGGCCGTCGGCCTCGGCGACCTGCAGCAGAACTGGCTCGCCGACCCGAACATCGCGCTGTGGACGATGTTCGCCATCCTCACCTGGAAGTACATCGGCTTCGCGATCCTGCTCATGCTCGCCGGCCTCCAGGGCGTGCCCGAAGAGCTCGCCGAGGCGGCGCTCGATCGACGGCGCGAGCTGGTGGCAGATCCAGCGGTACATCACCATCCCGCTGCTCGGCCCGACCATCCGCATCTGGGCGTTCCTGTCGATCATCGGCTCGCTGCAGCTCTTCGACATGGTGTGGGTCACCGTGTCGCCGGCGGCGGCCCGCTCAATGCGCGACCGAGACCATGGCGACCTACATGGTCCAGCAGGGCCAGTTCGCCGGCCAGCCCGGCTTCGGCAGCGCCGTCGCCGTCATCCTGTTCTTCATCTCCCTGGTCAGTCGCGCTCGTCTACCAGCGCTTCGCCCTGCGCCGCGATCTCGCCGGCGCCATCACTCACGGGAGGGAAACGCTGACTGTCCGCCACCACCGCCAGCTCCGAGCGCGCACTCGAGCAGGCATCCGTGCCGAAGCGTCGAGCCGGTCAGGGCCGCTTCGACTGGGGTCAGCCGTTCGTCTACCTGGTCGCGCTCGTCGTCGTGGCCGTCGCGATCGGCCCCGTGCTCTACGTCTTCATCGGCGGGTTCCGCACGACCGCCGACCTCAACGCGAACCCGGCCGGCATGCCCGACCCGTGGACGCTCGAGAACTGGACGCACGGTGCTGGCCGCACCCCGGTTCTGGGGCAACGTGCTCGCGAGCACGATCCTCGCGGTCGCGCACGACCGCCGGCGTCGTGATCGCTCGGCGTCATGGCCGCGTTCGTGATCGCGCGCTACAGCTTCCGCGGCCGCGAGGTGCCTCTACACGCTGTTCGCCGCGGGGCTGATGTTCCCGCTCACGGTCGCGGCGCTGCCGCTGACGCTGCTGCTGCGCACGCTCGGACTGCACGGCACCTACCTGGGCGTGATCATCCCTCAGATCGCGTTCGCGCTGCCGACGACGATCATCATCCTCGTCCCGTTCCTGCGAGCGATCCCCGACGAGCTCGAAGAGGCCGCGGTCGATCGACGGCGCCAGTCGCGATCGGCTTCTTCTGGCGCATCCTGCTGCCGCTGTCGATGCCGGGACTCGTCACGGTCGGCGTGCTCGCGTTCGTCGGCAGCTGGAACGGCTACCTCCTGCCGCTGCTCGTGCATCAGCACCGGCACGCTGCCGCAGGAGCTCTGGCCGCTGCCGCTCGGCGTCACGCAGTTCTCGACGCAGTACTCGCAGGACACCGGCGCGCGTGCTCGCCTACACGTCGCTCGCGATGATCCCGGCGCTCGCTGTTCTTCCTGTTCGCCGAGAAGCGCATCGTCGGCGGCCTCACGGGGGCGGTGAAGGGATGACGCTCAAGGAAGACCACGATGACGGATGCCTCGTGGCGCGACCCGTCGCGCCCCCTCGACGATCGCGTCGACGCGCTCATCGCGCAGATGACCCTCGACGAGAAGCTCGCGCAGCTCTACGGCGTGTGGGTCGGCGCGTCCGACGACGGGCGAGCGACGTCGCCCCGCACCAGCACGACCTGAACGACGACGTCGACCTCGACGACGCTGCTTCCGTCGGGGCTCGGCCAGCTCACCCGGCCGTTCGGCACCGCGCCGGTCGACCCCGCGGTCGGCGCGCTCTCGCTCGCCCGCACCCAGCAGCGCATCGTCGCCGCGAACCGGTTCGGCATCCCGGCGATCGCGCACGAGGAGTGCCTCGCGGGCTTCGCCGCGTGGGGCGCGACCGCCTACCCGGTTCCGCTGTCGTGGGGCGCGACGTTCGATCCCGAGATCGTCGAGCGGATGTCCCGCCGGATCGGCGACGACATGCGCTCGGTCGGCGTGCACCAGGGCCTCGCGCCCGTGCTCGACGTCGTGCGCGACGCGCGCTGGGGCCGGGTCGAGGAGACCATCGGCGAGGACCCCTACCTCGTCGGCGACGATCGGCACCGCCTACGTGCGAGGGCTCGAGTCGTCGGGCGTCGTGGCGACGCTCAAGCACTTCGTCGGCTACTCGGCCTCGAAGGGCCGGTCGCAACCTCGCGCCGGTGTCGATCGGCCCGCGCGAGCTCGCCGACGTGCTGCTGCCGCCGTTCGAGATGGCGATCCGCGAGGGCGGCGCGCGCAGCGTGATGAACTCCTACACCGACATCGACGGCGTGCCGTCGGCCGCCGACCGCGTCACTGCTCACCGGGCTGCTGCGCGAGACGTGGGGCTTCGACGGCACCGTCGTCGCCGACTACTTCGCGGTCGCGTTCCTGAAGCTGCTGCACGGCACGGCCGGCACCTGGGCCGAGGCGGCCGAGGCCGCGCTCGACGCCGGCATCGACGTCGAGCTGCCCACGGTGAAGGCGTTCGGCGAACCGCTGCGCCTCGCGATCGAGGCGGGCGCCGTCGACGTGGCGCTCGTCGACACGCGCCCTGCGGCGCGTGCTGCGGCAGAAGGCCGAGCTCGGCCTGCTCGACGCCGACTGGTCGCCGGTTCCGCCGGCGCTCGCCGCGGCCGACCTGACGCACGCCGAGACGCTTCGCGGCTCGATCGACCTCGACTCCGCCGGCAACCGGGCGCTCGCCCGCGAGCTCGCCGAGCGAGGCGATCGTGCTCGTGCGCAACGACGGCACGCTGCCGCTCGCCGCGCCCGGCGGTCATCGCGGTCATCGGCCCGAACGCCGACGACCCCTACGCCATGCTCGGCTGCTACTCGTTCCCCACGCACGTGGTGTCGCAGCATCCCGGGCGTCGAGCTGGGCATCCGCATCCCGACCCTGCTCGAGGCGCTCGCGACGGAGTTCCCGGCGAGCGAGATCCGCTGGGCGCGCGGCACGAGCGTCGACGGCGGCGAGACCGATGGCATCGCCGAGGCGGCCGCGGTCGCGGCATCCGCCGACGTCGCGATCCTCGCGCTCGGCGACCGTGCCGGGCCTGTTCGGCCGCGGCACGAGCGGCGAGGGCTGCGACGCCGAGTCGCTCGACCTGCCCGGCGCGCAGCAGCAGCTCGTCGACGCGGTGCTCGACACCGGCACCCCCACGGTGCTGACCCTGCTGGCCGGGCGCCCCTACGCGCTCGGCCGGCGCGGTCGACGAGTCCGCCGCGATCGTGCAGGCGTTCTTCGCCGGCGAAGAGGGCAGCGCCCGCCGTCGCCGGCGTGCTGAGCGGGCGCGTGAACCCGAGCGGGCGCCTGCCCGTGAGCATCCCGCGCCGGTGCCGGCTCGCAGCCGACGACCTACCTCGCGGCGCCGCTCGCTCGCGCGAGCGATGTCTCGAACGTCGACCCGACCGCTGCATTCCCGTTCGGGCATGGACTCGGCTACGCCGACTTCGAGTGGGACGCATTCGACGGCGACGCGACCGAGATCGACACCGACGGAACCGTCACCGTGCGCCTTCGCGTGCGCAACGCGGGC
Organism: uncultured Actinomycetota bacterium; assembly: GCA_963836825.1. GTDB lineage: Bacteria > Actinomycetota > Actinomycetes > Actinomycetales > Microbacteriaceae > Agromyces. Next base: position 15,935 of record CAWILI010000020.1, on the reverse strand, counting down.
GACCGCGATCGGGTGCCGACGTCGTGCAGCTCTACCTGCACGATCCGGTCGCGCAGCGTCGTGCGCCCGGTGCAGCGGCTGATCGGGTACGCGCGCGTCGAGCTCGACGCCCGGCGAGCGCGCGCCGAGGTGTCGTTCGCCGTGCCCGCCGACCTCGCGTCGTTCACCGGGCGCGACGGCCGCCGCATCGTCGAGCCGGGCGAGCTCGTGCTGAGCGCGGGCCGGTCGAGCGCCGACCTGCCGTTCGCGCACTCCGTGCGGCTCACCGGCGACGTGCGCGAGCTCGACCACACCAGGCGGCTGCAGCCCGACGTGTCGATCGAGGCCGTCGTCGAGGCATCCGTCATCGACTGAACGTGCGGCATCGCCGGCCGGCGACCCCTACCCGGCCGGCGGTGCCGTGCTCAACACCGCGAGCGCTACTCGCGGCCCGCTGGAACTGCGCCTCGAGCGGGCAGGCCCAGCAGCCGCATGCTGTTCTGCCACAGCTGGTCGAGCTGACCCGGGTCGTTGAAGAGCTTCGCGAAGAGCACCATGCCCTCGATCTGGGCGACGATGGCCTTCGCCGCCTCACGCGGCGCCGTCACGCCGGCCTCGCCCGCCTCGTCGACGGTACGGATCGCGGCTTCGACGATGTCGATCTGCTCTTCGAAGATCTGCTGGAGCCGGGCCCGCACCGGATCGTCTTGCGCGCTGACTTCGAGTGCGAGGTTGCCGAAGAGGCAGCCGGCAACCGCACCGGTGCCGTTCAACGCCTGCAGCTGCACCTCCCTCGTCGACACGAAGAGGGCGTGCAACCGGTCGGAGAGGGCTTCGGGTGCGGTGAGGATGCGCAGCCATTCGGCGCGCTGCCGCTCCCAGTGGCGGTTCACGACCGCGAGCGCCAGGTCTTGCTTCGAGGGATAGAAGTAGTAGAAGCTCCCCTTCGGAACACCGGCCGCCGCGCTGATCTCGGCCACGCCGATCGCCGCGTACGAGCGCTGTGCGAAGAGCTTGGCGGCGGCATCGAGGATTCGCTCGCCCGCGTCTGATTTCCGTCCCATGCTTGCAATTATACGACCGGTCGGCTATAACTGTCCAGATCGGTAGTTGACCGATCATCTAGTAACAGGAAACGGACACAGCAGCTCATGGAAACACGCAAGGTCGCCGTCATCACCGGCGGATCACAGGGAATCGGAGCGGGACTGGTCGAGGCGTACCGACGCCACGGCTACGCGGTCGTCGCGAACTCGCGCACCATCGCAGCGTCGGACGATGATCTCGTCCGCACGGTTCAGGGCGACATCTCGGATCCCGCCGTCGCCGCAGCGGTCATCGCCACGGCCGTCGAGGCGTTCGGGCGCGTCGACACGCTCGTCAACAACGCGGGCATCTTCATCGCCAAGCCGTTCCTCGAGTACACGCACGACGACTACGACAACGCCCTTCGAGTGAACCTCGGCGGGTTCTTCCACATCACGCAGCAGGCGGTCGCGCAGATGTCGACGCAGGGCACGGGTCACATCGTGAACGTCACGACCACGCTCGTCGAGAATGCCAACTCGAGCGTTCCCTCGGCACTCGCCTCGCTCACGAAGGGCGGGCTCGCGTCGGTCGTCAAGTCGTTGGCCATCGAGTTCGCCGCTCGGGGCATCCGCTTCAACGCCGTGTCCCCGGGCATCATCAAGACCCCGCTGCACGCCGTCGAAGCCCACCCGACCTACGCCGCGCTGCACCCGGTCGGTCGCATGGGCGACATCGACGACGTCGTACACGGCGTGCTCTACCTCGAGCAGGCGCCCGTTCGTCACCGGGGAGTTCCTGCACATCGACGGCGGCCAGAGCGCCGGCAACTGATCATCGGCGGGGGTGGTGCGCTCGCACCGCCCCCGCCCCTGCCGAAAGGAACACCAGAACATGTCCATGATCGACACGATCGAACAGAGACCGGCTCGTGACCGGCGTCCTGCGCACGTGGGCAGACGGCATCCGTGCGCACGAGCCCGATGACGTCGCCTCCGTCTTCACCGAGGACGCGGTCTTCCAGGGATTCGACCCGACCCACACCGTCGGACGAACCGGCATCGCGGCCTACTATGCCAAGCAGCCCGTCGGTCTGAGGGCCGCCTTCCACCTCGTCGAGCACCGGCAGGTCGCCGATGACGCACTCATCGCCTACGCCCGCGTCGACTTCAGCCCGCCCGACGCAGCGGTGATCCCCGTGCACCTCACAGCCGTGCTCCAACGCAGCACGGAATCGTGGCTCATCAGCCACTACCACGTCTCGAAGATCGAACGACCGAGCGCGCCCGCCGCCTAAGCCGCCGCGACGTCGTTCGTGAGCCGCGGCAGCGCGAAGCGCTCGAGGAACGCAGCCGCCTTCGCGCGGTCTCCGTCGATGCGCAGCTCGCCCTGCTCGATGGCATCGTCGAGGCCTCGTCGCTGGAACATCACGGCTCGCATCGCCGACTCGGCGCCCTCGATCACGAGCGCCGGGTCGGCGCCCGTGGCGCGCACGACGTCGATCTGGTCTGCCTTCACCTCGATGTCGAACGCGTCGCGCACGAGCTTCACGCGAACGCGCCCGCTGAACGGGTGGGACTCGGTGCCGACGGGAGCGAAGAGCGACTTGAGCGCGAGCGCGAATGCGTCGTTGCTCATCTCCAAACCCGGTTCGACGGGCGTGAGCGCGCCCCAGCGCGACATCGCCACGAGCACGGGCTCGAGCGCCTGGCCGAGTGCGGTCAGCTCGTAGGCCTTCGTGCTCGCGGGCGGGCCGAGGACGATTCGCCGCACGATGCCGGCCGCCTCGAGGTCGCGCAGTCGCTGGCTGAGGACGTTCTGGCTGATGCCGCGCAGCCCCGCACGCAGGTCGGTGAACCGCTTGGGACCGAACACCAGTTCGCGAACCACGAGGAGCGCCCATCGCTCGCCGATCACGTCGAGCGACCGGGCGATGCCGCAGGCATCTTCGTATTTTCTCGAGGTCATGGGAATAGAGTACGCCCTTCGCACGGTTGACTCACCCATCGGGACAATAAAGTCCTAATTTAGGAGTAAGAATCATGGAACTCAAACTCGAAGTCATCGTCCTCCCGGTCTCGGATGTGGACCGCGCGAAGGACTTCTACCAGCGACTGGACTTCCGCCTCGATGCCGACTTCGTCATCGACGATGGGTATCGCGTCGTTCAGCTCACCCCTCCGGGATCCGCGGCGTCGATCATGATCGGCACCGGCATCAGCGGCGCGCCGGCCGGATCGGTGCAGGGCCTGCTGGTCGCGGTCCCCGACATCGAGGTGGCCCGCGCCGACCTCGATCGCGCGCGGCGTCGACGTCTCCGAGCTGTTCCACGAGGCCGACCCGTTCGTGCACGCCGACCCGAGCCACCGCATCGCCGGCGCGCACCCCGAGCGCGCCACGTACGGAACCTACGCCTCGTTCAGCGACCCCGACGGCAACGGCTGGCTGCTGCAGGAGATCTCGACCCGGCTCCCCGGACGCTGAGCCCGACGCACGCAGACGACGAGAAGCAGGAGACAGATCATGGACACGACGACGAATGAGGTCATCCTCGGCCTCCTCACCGAGGCCGCAGCGGCCCACGGCGTATACGAGGCCGAAGAGCTCGACGGCGTCTACGACGAGGAGTGGCCGGCGTGGTACGCGGCGCACATGACCTCGTCACTGGCCGCACGCGGCTATCGACTGGTGAAGGATGCCGCGACCACTGCGGCATCCGAAGGGCGATGATCGACGTGCACGCCATCGACACCACGCTCATCGAGGAGTACGACCTCATCGTCCTCGGCGGCGGAGCGGTGGGCGAGAACATCGCCGACCGCGCCGTGCAGGGCGGCCTCACCTCCGTCATCGTCGAGCACGAGCTCGTCGGCGGCGAATGCTCCTACTGGGCCTGCATGCCCTCGAAGGCGCTGCTGCGCTCGGCGGCCGCGCTCCGCGCCGCTCGTCGCGTTCCCGGCGCCGCTGAAGCCGTCACCGGCGACCTCGACGTCGCCGCCGTCCTCGAACGCCGCAACGCGTTCACGAGCAACTGGTCGGACGCCGGCCAGGTGTCGTGGGTGAAGAGCGCGGGCATCGACCTGGTCCGCGGCCACGGCCGCATCAGCGGCATCCGCGAAGTGACCGTGACGACGCCCGACGGCGGCACCCTCGTGCTCGTCGCGCGGCACGCCGTCGCCGTGTCCACCGGTTCGGACGCGTTCATCCCCGACATCGAGGGCCTGCGCGACGCGCGTCCGTGGACCAGCCGCGAGGCCACCAGCGTCACGGAGGTGCCGGCGAGCCTCGCCATCATCGGCGGCGGCGTGGTCGCCGCCGAGATGGCCACGGCCTACGCCGCGTTCGGCACGCACGTCACCCTCATCTCGCGCGGCGGGCTGCTGGCCGGCATGGAGCCGTTCGCCGGTGAGCGCGTCACCGCCGCACTCCGCGAGCAGGGCGTCGACCTACGGCTCGGCACCGAGCCGGTGCGCGTCAGCCGCGGTGAGTCCGGCGTCACCGTCGAGACCTCGGCCGGCGATGAGATCAGCGCCCAGGAACTCCTCGTCGCGACCGGGCGCGCCCCGCGCACCGCAGACCTCGGCCTCGAGACGATCGGGCTCGAGCCCGGCCAGTGGCTCGACACCGACGACACCCTCCGGGTTCCCGGCTTCGACTGGCTCTACGCCGTCGGCGACGTGAACCACCGCGCGCTCCTCACGCATCAGGGCAAGTACCAGGCGCGTGCCGCGGGCGATGTGATCGCCGCTCGGGCGAACGGTACGGCGGTGTCGGATGCCGCGTGGGGCGCGCACGTCGCGAGCGCCGACCACGCCGCGGTGCCGCAGGTGACGTTCACCGATCCCGAGGTCGCCTCGGTGGGGCTCACCGCGGATGCCGCGACCGCCGCCGGCTACCGCGTGCGCGCGGTCGACTACGACATCGGCTGGGTTGCAGGCGCCAGCGTGCACGCCGACGGCTACCAGGGCCAAGCCCGCATGGTCGTCGACGAGGACCGCTCGGTCGTCATCGGCGCGACCTTCGTCGGGCCCGACGTCGCCGAGCTGCTGCAGGCCGCCACCATCGCGATCGTCGGGGAGGTGCCGCTCGACCGCCTCTGGCACGCCGTGCCCGCCTACCCGACCATCAACGAGATCTGGCTCCGCCTGCTCGAGACCTACGGGCGGCAGAGCGCCGCGCCGCGGGTCGAGCCCGAGCCCGAGCCCGAGCGTGACTTCGTGCTCACCGCGCTCGGCGCGCTCGCCCTGTGACTCCGGTCGCACTCAGCAGAACTCACCGCACGCACTCGCCGTGCCGTGGTCTCGCGACCGCGGCACGGTGAGCCGCTCACCTTGAAAGGGTCGTCATGACCACCGCCACCATCCCCACGGATGCCGCGCCCGGCGCCGACGCCCGCGCCCGTCCCTCCGCGCCGTCGCACGCTGCCGCCGCGGCTCGCGTTCACGCTCGCCGCCGCCATCGTCGGCCTCGGGCTGCTCGCCTCGGTCACGCCGTCGCCGTTGTACCAGGCCTACAGCGCGGAGTGGCACCTGCCGCCGCTGACGCTCACGCTCGTCTACGCGACCTACGCCATCGGCGTGCTCGTCACGCTGCTCGTTGCGGGGTCGGTCTCCGACGACGTCGGTCGTCGTCCGGTGCTGCTCGTCTCCCTGGCGGCACTCATGGTGTCGACCCTCATGTTCATCGTCGCGTCATCCGTCGCCTGGCTGTTCGTCGCCCGCGGCCTGCAGGGGCTGGCGACGGGCGCGGCGATCAGCGCCGCGAGTGCCGCCCTGCTCGACCTGCACCCCCGCCGCGACCCGGCCGGCGCTGGGCTCGCGAACGCCGTCGCCAGCAGCCTCGGCATCGCGCTCGGCATCCTCGGCGCTTCGGCGCTCGTTCAGCTCGGCCCGGCGCCGCTGGCCCTGCCGTACGTCGTGCTGTTCGCGCTGCTCGCCGTCGCCTTCGCGGGCGTGGTCTGGATGCCCGAGCCGGTCGACCGATCGGCGCGGCGTCCGGTGGCGCATCCAGCGCCCGCACGTGCCGGCCGCGGTTCGCCGCCCGTTCCTCCTCGCCGCGCTCACCGTGATCTCGGCGTGGTCGCTCGGCGGACTGTTCTTCAGCCTGGGACCGGCGCTCGGTTCGCGGCTCCTCGACTCGACGAGCGTGGTGCTGTCCTCGGTCGGCATCGTCGTGCTCGCGGCGTCGGCGGCGCTCTCGCAGCTGCTGCTGCGCCGCATCGCACCCTGGAAGGGCGCGCTCATCGGGTCGGTGGGCCTCGCGACCGGGGTCGCGCTCATCGTGCTCGCGACGGCGCTCGACTCGGGCGCGCTCTACCTCGCGGGGTCGGCGATCGCCGGCGTCGGCTTCGGCATCGGATTCCTCGGCGGGTTGCGGGCGCTGCTCGGCGCGATCCCGCCCGAGCACCGGGCCTCCGTCATGTCCGCGTACTACACGGTCGCCTACCTGTCGCTCTCGCTCCCGGCGGTGCTCGGCGGACTCATCGTCGGCGCGCTCGGCCTGCAGGCGACCTTCGAGGTCGTCGGCGCGATCGTCGTGCTCCTCGCGTTCGTCGCGGCGATCGTGGCCTGGCGTGCGCGGCCCGCACTACGACGAGCGGATGTCGCGACCAGCCGGGGCGTCGTCGGCGGGTGAGGCGACCCGGGCCGGCGGCGCCGTGCTGTCGCGCACGACGAGGCTCGTCGCGAGGTCCATGCGGGGCGTCGTCGCCGGCGTCTCGTCGGCGAGGCGGATGACGAGGCGCGCGGCCTCTTCGCCCATGCGCTTCAGCGGCTGGTGCACGGTCGTGAGGCGCGGGGTCGTCCACAGCGCGAGCGGGATGTCGTCGTAGCCGACGATCGAGAGGTCCTCGGGCACGCGCAGGCCCGACGGCTCGGGCCGGCGTCGATCGCGCCGAGCGCCTGCAGGTCGCTGCCCGCGAAGATCGCGGTGGGCGGCTCGTCGAGGGCGAGCAGCTCGCGGCGCGCGGTCGCGCCCGCCGGTGACGTGGAAGTCGCCGAACCGGATCCAGTCGGGATCGATGGGCAGGCCCGGCGGAGTTCATCGCCGAGCGGTAGCCGTCGACGCGGGCGAGCGAGCACATCATGTCGTCGGGGCCGGTGATCGCGGCGATCCGGCGGTGGCCGAGCTCGATGAGGTGCCGGGTGGCCATCGAGGCCGCCCGACCAGTTGGCCGAGCCGACCGAGGGCACGTCGGGCGACGGGTCGCCGGCCGGGTCGACGATCACGAACGGGATGGCCCGTGAGCGCAGCCGCTCGCGGTACTCGGGCGCGAGCTCGCAGAAGACGAGCACGACGCCGACCGGGCGGCGCCGCATGACGCCCTCGATCCAGTCGGGGTCGGGCGCGTGGCGGCTGCCGCTCACCGTGAGCACGACGCTCAGCCCGTGCGTCTTCGCGACCGACCTCGACGCCCTCGATGAGCTCCATCGACCAGATGGGATCGAGCTCGTGGAAGACGAGCTCGATGAGGTCGGACTTCGCGTCGGCGCGGCCCACGCGCCGCTGGTAGCCGCGCTCGGCGAGCAGGTGCCTCGACGCGCGCGCGGGTCGCGGCCGAGACATCCGACCGCCCGTTCAGCACCTTCGAGATGGTCGACAGCGAGACGCCCGCCTCGTCGGCGACGTCGGCCAGGGTGACGCGGTCGGCGGTGGCATCCGATTCCATGTTTCGAATCCTAGCGCCCGAAACTTGCGATCGGACGCCGCTGCCGCTTGCGCCGAGTTGCGATCCGATGCCATGCGTATATGTTGTAACTCACAACAAATCACCGATGACGCGAAAGGCGGATCCTCCATGGCTCCCACCCCCACTCGCGACGACAAGTTCTCCTTCGGCCTCTGGACCGTCGGCTACAACGGCACCGACCCGTTCGGCGGCCCGACCCGCAACGCCGCTCGACGTCGTGCACGCCGTCGAGAAGCTCGCCGAGCTCGGCGCCTACGGCCTCACCTTCCACGACGACGACCTGTTCGCCTTCGGATCGACCGACGCCGAGCGCCAGAACCAGATCGACCGGCTCAAGGGCGCGCTCGCCGACACCGGCCTCATCGTGCCGATGGTGACCACCAACCTCTTCTCGGCTCCCGTCTTCAAGGACGGCGGCTTCACCTCGAACGACCGCGACGTGCGCCGCTTCGCGCTGCGCAAGGTGTTCCGCCAGCTCGACCTCGGTGCCGAGCTCGGCGCCAAGACGTTCGTCATGTGGGGCGGCCGCGAGGGCGCCGAGTACGACGCGGCCAAGGACATCCGCCAGGCGCTCGAGCGCTACCGCGAGGCCGTCAACCTGCTCGGCGACTACGTCACCGACAAGGGCTACGACATCCGCTTCGCCATCGAGCCCAAGCCGAACGAGCCCCGCGGCGACATCCTGCTGCCGACGCTCGGCCACGCGATCGCCTTCATCGACTCGCTCGAGCGCCCCGAGCTCGTCGGCCTCAACCCCGAGGTCGGCCACGAGCAGATGGCGGGCCTCAACTTCGCCGCCGGCATCGCCCAGGCGCTGTACCACGGCAAGCTCTTCCACATCGACCTCAACGGCCAGCGCGGCATCAAGTACGACCAGGACCTCGTGTTCGGCCACGGCGACCTGCACAACGCGTTCGCGCTCGTCGACCTGCTCGAGAACGGCGGCCCCGGCGGCGTCCCGGCCTACGAGGGCCCGCGCCACTTCGACTACAAGCCGAGCCGCACCGAGGACGAGAAGGGCGTCTGGGAGTCCGCCGCGGCGAACATGCGCACCTACCTGCTGCTCAAGGAGCGCGCCGCGGCCTTCCGCGCCGACCCCGAGGTGCAGGAGGCGCTCGAGGCCGCGAAGGTCGTTCGAGCTCTCGAAGCCGACGCTCGAACGAGGGCGAGTCCTACGACGACTTCCTCGCCGACCGCTCGGCCTACGAGGACTTCGACGCCGACGCGTACCTCGGCGGCAAGGGCGGCGGCTTCGTGCGCCTGCAGCAGCTCGCCACCGAGCACCTGCTCGGCGCCCGCTGAGGCTCAGCGTGGCGGCGCGCAGCGACGACACGCTTCCGCTCGGCAAGGCGGCAGCCCCAGCCCGTGAGGCGCGCCAGCGCCGAACGGCGTCCTCGGAGATCCGGCATCGCAAGCGCCGCCCGTAACCCAAGGAGATACCATGACGCTCGTCGCCGGCGTCGACTCGTCGACGCAGTCGTGCAAGGTCGTGATCCGCGATGCCGCGACCGGGGCCCTCGTGCGCTCCGGCCGCGCGTCGCACCCCGACGGCACCGAGGTCGACCCGCAGCACTGGTGGGACGCCCTGCAGTCGGCGATCGCCGCCGCGGGCGGGCTCGATGACGTCGCGGCGGTCTCGATCGCGGGCAGCAGCACGGCATGGTCGTGCTCGACGCCGAGGGCCGGGTCATCCGCCCCGCACTGCTCTGGAACGACACGCGCTCGGCGCAGGCCGCCCGCGACCTGATCGCCGAGTTCGGCGCCGAGGCGTACGCCGAGCGCACGGGCGTCGTGCCGGTCGCGTCGTTCACGGCGACGAAGCTGCGCTGGCTGCGCGACGCCGAGCCCGAGAACGCCGAGCGGGTCGCCGCCGTCGCGCTGCCGCACGACTGGCTGACGTGGCGGCTGCGCGGCTACGGTCCGATCGACGCGACGGATGCCCCGCTGCGGCCCCGTGCTCGAGCGAGCTCGCCACCGACCGTTCCGACGCGAGCGGCACCGCCTACTGGGGCGCCGGCGGGTTACGACCGCGAGCTGCTGGTCGCGCGCGCTGGGCCACGACGCGATCCTGCCGCGCGTGCTCGGCCCGGCCGATGCCGCGGGCAGCACTGCCGGCCGGCGCGCTCGTCGGCGCCGGGGCGGGCGACAACGCCGCGGCCGCTCTCGGCCTCGACGCCGCACCGGGTGACGTCGTCGTGTCGATCGGCACGAGCGGCACGGTGTTCGCCGTCACCGAGGCGCCCGTCGCCGACGCCTCGGGCACGGTCGCGGGGTTCGCCGATGCGACGGGCAACTTCCTGCCGCTGATCGCGACGCTCAACGCCGCACGGGTGCTCGACGCCACCGCCGGCCTGCTCGGGGTCGACCACGAGCGAGCTCGGGCGGCTCGCGCTCGAGGCGGAGCCCGGGTCATCCGGTGCCGTGCTCGTGCCCTACTTCGAGGGCGAACGCACGCCGAACCTGCCCGACGCGACCGCCTCGTTCTCGGGGCTGACGCTCGCGAACACGACGCGCCCGTCGATCGCGCGCGCCGCGGTCGAGGGCCTGCTGTGCGGGCTCGCCGACGGCCTCGACGCGGTGCGCGGCCAGGGCGTCGCCGCCGAGCGGGTGCTGCTCATCGGCGGCGCCGCGCAGAACCCGGCGGTGCGTGCGATCGCGGCGCAGGTGTTCGACGTGCCCGTCGTCGTGCCCGAGCCGGGGGAGTACGTCGCCGACGGCGCCGCCCGCCAGGCGGCGTGGGTGCTGACGGGCGAGCGCCCGGCGTGGCCGCTCGCGATCGACGAGGAGCTCGCGGTCGACACGCGCCCGGTCATCCGGCAGCAGTACGCGGCCGCGGCGGGGGCTTCGACGCGCTGACGCCAGCTCGAGCGCACGCGCGGGCGACTCACGCCAGCGCGGCCTCGACGGCATCCGCCGCTTCCGTCTTCCGCCCGACCTGACGCGCCTCCTCGAACCGAGCAGCCTCGGGCCCGGCCAGCACGCGCTCGAGGTGTCGCTCGTAGAACGACAGCGGTGAGCGGGTGGGCAGCCCCTTGCGTGCGCGGATGTCCTCGGCCGCACCGAACATCCGCCCGGCACGCTCGATGTCGCCCGACGCCGCGGCGGTCGCGAACATCCCCTCGAGCGCATCCGCGATCCCCTCCTCGTGCCCGATGGTCGAGGCGAAGAGGAGTTGGTCACTGAAGCACTCGCGCGCACGCTCGGACTCGCCGCCGACGAGTCGCGCCCATCCGAGGTGGCTGAGGGCGACCGCCTTGCCGAGCGTGTCATCGATGCGATTCGCCAGCGTCAGGCTCCTCTCGAACTGCCTGACGGCATCGCCGACGCGGCCGCGGGCGAGCCAGAGGCGGCCGGCCATGATGCCGACCGTGGCACCGCCGAACGCCTCGTCGTACTCGTCGGCGAGCTCGAGCGACCGGCGGGCGCTCTCCTCGGCCCCATCGACATCGGGTGGTTGCTGCGAGAACTGGGCGACGGCGAGCGACGCGAGCATGATCGACTCGCCGCGACCGTCGCCGACTCGCCGGAAGTACTCGACGCATCTGGTCATGGCCGGGACGACCGACTCATCGGACGTGCGCCAGTAGCGGATGGCGTTGACGCAGTACTCGGCGATGGCCCGGGAACGCTCGGTGAGCTCGACGCCGGGTTCGAGGAGCCGGTCCATCCACGCCAGGACTTCGCCGTCGCGCCCGCCGCCCCACCAGAACGAGTAGAGCGCCCAGGCGAACTCGGCGACGTCATCGAACCGGCCCGTCGCGAAGAGATGCTCGACGGCGGCCCGCACCTCGTCGTGCTCGTCGAGCAGGCGCGTCACCCCCTCGACCTGCCTCTGCCAGGTCGGCGCCGACCCGGCCGCGGTGGCGAGCCCGACGTAGAAGGCGGCATGCCGCTGCTGCGATTCGGCCAGTCGTCCCTGTTCGGCAAGACGATCGCGGCTGTACTCGCGCACCGTCGCCAGCATCGTGAACCATGCCCGCGGGCCGCGATCCTGCTCGCGCACGAGGCTGCCGTCGACGAGTGCCCCCAGCGCTCCGACGGCGTCCACTCCGCTGAGGTCCTCGGACATCCACTCGACCGCGTCGAGCCCGAAGCCGGCACGGAACACGCCCAGGCGCAACAGCAGTTCCCGCTCGCCGTCCGTGAGCAGCTGCGCGCTCCACTCGATCGTGGCTCGCAGCGTGCGCTGCCGTTCGGGGAGGTCGCGCGCCCCGCCGACGAGCAGCGGCAACGCGTGGTCGAGGCGTTCCATCAGCACGGTCGGCGTCAGCACGCGCAACCGTGCCGCAGCGAGCTCGAGGGCGAGCGGCACGTTGTCGAGCGCCCCGCAGATCGCGATCACCTGCCGGGCGTTGTCATCGGTGAGCTCGAAGTCGGGCTTGACCGCGCGCGCTCGCTCCACGAACAGCTCGCCGGCCTCGGGCGAGTGCAGTGGACCGAGTGGCACGTTCTGCTCGCCACGCACCCTGAGCAGGATGCGGCTGGTCGCGAGCACCGACGCCGCCGACTCGGCGAGCAGCGCACTGAGCTTCGGTGCGGCATCGACCACCTGCTCGACGTTGTCGAGCAGCAGCAGCACCCGACGGCCGGCGAGCGCTCCGGCGACCTTGTCGGCGATCGGCCGCTCGCCGGTATCGCGGATGCCCATCGCATTCGCGACCGCCGTGATCACGAGGTCGGCGTCGAGCACGGGAGCGAGGTCGACGAACACGACCCCGTCGGGGAACGACGACTCCGAGTCGCGCGCCGCGGCCACCGCGAGCCGGCTCTTGCCGATGCCGCCGGGGCCGGTGACGGTCACGAGCCGCTGGCCGTCCGAGGTGAGCATCTTCGAAAGCGTCGCGAGCTCGTCGGCTCGGCCGACCATCCGGGTCAGCGGCGACGGCGGCCGCACGGGTTCCGTCGAGAAGACCTCGGCTGTCGGAACCCCGAGGGGCTCGTGCGGGCCGCCGCCCGCGTCGAAGCGCTCGGCGAGCAGCGTTGCGAGGTCTGCGGTGACGAGATCCGCGAGCGCCGCGGCATCCGTGAACTCGACGTACGACGCACCATCGCTGTCGCGGATCCGCCCGATCAGGCCGTCGAGCCGCTCCTGTCGGTGCTCGCTGCGCTTGAGGTAGATGAGCTTCGGGATGTCGGGTGCGAGGTTCCACTCGTCCTCCAGGCCCGAGACATCCTCGCCGGGGGCCACCCAGCCGTACTGCTCCCAGTACACGCCCACGAAGATGTCGCTCTGGTCGAGGTAGGCGCGGTACAGCGACCTCGGCGGATGCGGCCGCGCGCCGAGTTCGAACATCACCGGCGCGAGCGCGAGCCGCTCGACCGCCGCCCGCACCGCGCGACGCTCGGGTGCGAGCTCCTTCAGCGTCGAGCTGACGAAGACGCGCAAGCGCTGGTCGGGCGTCCGGATGCCACCCGCCACCGGGTTCATGCCTCACAGTCTCGGGCTTGCGCGCATCCGTGTCCAGATGCAGCCGTGCGGCGAACTGTCTCGGCATCGAGCGAACCGGGTCCGCGACTCGCGTCGCGCTCTGGCCGCGATCGAACGGCGGTGGCAGACTCGAAGCATGAGCGATCACGTCGACGGTCGAACGCCCACCCGCCACCTCTCCGAAGACGAGTGCTGGCAGCGCCTCGCCGAAGCTCCCTACGGTCGCGTCGCGATGAGTGCGGCAGGCGAGGTCGATGTGTTCCCCGTGAACCACGCGGTCGACAACCGCACGATCGTGTTCCGCACGTCGGCGGGCACGAAGCTGCTCGAGCTCACGATTCACGACCATGTCGCGTTCCAGATCGACGGATTCAGCGACACCGAGGCATTCAGCGTCGTCGTCAAGGGCGTCGCTGAAGAGTTCGACCGGCAGGGCGAGGTCTACCAGGCCGAGAAGCTCGGCGTCACCCCGTGGGCTCCCGAAGAGAAGGACCGCTGGGTGCGCATCACGCCCACCGAGGTGCACGGGCGCATCTTCGATCGGGCCTGAGCAGGGGCATCCGTCGCGCATGACCGCACGGCTGTCAGCCGGGTGCGGCACACTTGAGCCGTGATCGCGGACGAGGCCCTGAGCTGGCGGCCGCGGCATGCGACCGACCTGCTGCAGACGGTGGGCGTGCTGCGACGCGGCGGCGGCGACCCCGCGTTCGCGCGCGACGCGAGCGGTGCGGTGTGGCGCGCGACCCGAACCGTCGAGGGCATCGCGACGATCAGGCTGAGCCAGCCGTCCCGCGACGAGTTGCGCTGCGAAGGCTGGGGCCCAGGCGCGGCGGCGGCGGTCGCCCAGGCGCCCGAACTGCTCGGCGACCGCGACGACCCGAGCGGCTTCGACCCCGGGTTGCCGCTGCTCGACGACGCGCATCGCCGCAACCCCGGCATTCGCATCGCGCGCTCGGCGCAGGTGTTCGAGGCGCTCGCCGCGGCGATCCTCGAGCAGAAGGTCATCACGCTGCAGGCGCACGACTCGTGGCGCCGCCTGGTGACGAAGTTCGGCACCCCGGCGCCCGGCCCGACGCCGCGGCCCATGCGCGTCGCGCCCTCGGCCGACGAGTGGCGCGCGATCCCGAGCTGGGAGTGGCACCGCGCCGGCGTCGACCCCCGCCGGGCGAGCACCCTGCAGAACGCGGCGCGCTATGCCGGTCGCCTCGAAGAGGCGGTGTCGATGAGCCCATCGGATGCCGCAGCTCGCCTCACCCTCATGCCCGGCGTCGGGGCGTGGACGGCCGCCGAGGTCGCCCAGCGCGCGCTCGGCGACGCCGATGCCCTCTCGGTCGGCGACTACCACCTCTCGAACTACGTCGGGCATGCGCTCGCGGGGCGCGACATGACCGATGACGAGATGCTCGAGACGCTGGCGCCCTGGGCGCGGCCACCGCTATCGCGTGGTGCGGCTGCTCGGCGCCGCGGGGGTGCGCGGCCGGCCGCGGCGCGGCCCCCGCATGTCGTTCGTCGACCACCGCGCGATCTGACGCGCGCTCCTCGCGCTGGCCATGGCTTCAGGAGACTCCGTCGCGCCCTCCTGAGAAATCTTCGAAGTTTTTTCGGCGAATCGGGAATGACCTTCCCCGGAGCACAGTTGACTCCATTATCCGAAGCAAGCAGTCCTAAATCAGGACTAAACGTCAGAGTCGACAATCCCGTCGGTTCCGAGAGATCGGAGAAGGAGATCACCATCATGAATGCATCGCTCACCCAGTTCCCCACCGTCGAGGGCATCGGATCCGTTACGGGCGCACCGAACCTGCCCGCGGGATTCAACGACACCTTCACCAGCCGCTTGATCGACACCGGCGAGGTTCGCCTGCACGCCGTGATCGGCGGCAGCGGCCCGGCAGTCCTGCTCGTGCACGGCTGGCCCGAGACCTGGTACGCCTTCCGCCACGTGATGCTCGCACTCGCCGAGAACCACACCGTCATCGCAGTCGACCAGCGCGGCCTGGGCCTGTCCGACAAGCCCGCCACCGGGTACGACAGCACCACGCTCGCCAACGACCTCGTCGGACTGATGGACGCGCTGGGCCACGAGAAGTTCGCCCTCGTCGGCCACGACACCGGCTTCATCATCGGCTACGCACTGGCCGCCGACCACCCCGAGCGCGTCGAGCGCGCGGTGCTCGCCGAGATTCCCGGCGCCCCCGGCACCACTCCCGCCCCGCCGCTGTTCGTGCCGTCCTTCCTCAACGACAAGCTCTGGCACATCCCGTTCAACCGGGTCGAGGGCCTCGCCGAGCAGCTCGTCACGGGACGTGAGGACATCTACTTCAACTACGAGTTCGCCGTGCAGGGCGGCAACCTGCCGGCCGAGGCGATCGAGTACTACATCGGCCTGCTCAAGAACCCCGAGTCGCTGCGCGGCAGCTTCGGGCTCTACCAGGCGTGGGACGCGATCGTGGCGCAGAACACGGCGCGCGACCCGCAAGCTCGACGACGCTGCGATCCTCGCCGTCGGTGGCGAGCGCAGCTACGGCAGCCACGTCGCCGAGAACGTCGGCAAGGGTCGCCGAAGACGTGCAGGGCGCCGTCATCGCCGGCGCCGGTCACTGGGCCATCGAAGAGGACCCCGAGCAGGTGCTCGCGGCCATCCTCCCGTTCCTGGCTGCGAACCGCGAGACCACGTCGACGGCAACCGCCGCCTGACACGCATCGCACGCACTCGTGCCGAGACGGTCTCCAGCCGCCTCGGCACGAGTGCGTTCGCGTGCGCCTTCGCGAGTGCGTTCGCAGCCGGGGCATAGCGAACACATACCTTTCTCG
>CAWILI010000019.1:0-150327 GCA_963836825.1 uncultured Actinomycetota bacterium | reverse complement strand
GACGTGGCTCACCAGGTGCCGCCGACGGGGTGCTGTTCATCCGTGAACACGTCCCCGAGCGGCGCCTGGGTGTCGGGCTCGGGCGGCACCGCCCCGTCGCGCTCGATCGCCACCGCTCGGGCGTCGTCCTGCGGGCGGTAGCCGATCGCGAATCCGGCGTCGAGCGAGAACCACCCGGGTGCATTGGCCGAGACGCCCCACACGATGTGGTGCGCACCGTCGTCGAGTGCGAGAGCGGCCTCGATGAGCCGCGCCATGTCGCCGGGCGAGAGCCACTGGGCAGTCGTTCGGCCGTCGCCGGCATCGACCGTGAAGGCGCAGATGCGAGCGCTGACGACCGACATCCCGAACCGGTCGGCGTACAGGCTGCCGAGCGCCTCCATGGCGGCCTTGCTGACGCCGTAGTACGTGTCGGGTCGCGGAAGCGGCGGCACGGTCGCGCCGGCCGCGGCGACCGGCTGGAATCCGACGGCGTGGATGGAGCTCGCGAGCAGCACGCGATCGACGCCGGTGCGCCGTGCCGCTTCGAGCACCGTGTGCGTGGCGTCGATGTTGACCCGCAGCAGGTCGGCCCACGGCCGTTCAGACGACAGGCCCGCGAGGTGCACCAGGCCGGATGCCCCGTGCGAGCACCGCTTCCATCCCGTCGGCGTCCTCGATCGACACGTCGTGCCAGGAGACGTCGTCGCCGGGCTCGAATTCGGTCGGACTCGTGTCCACGAGGCGCAGCATCCGGCCCGGGCGCCGGAGGAGCGGGACGACCGCGCGTCCGATCCGCCCTGAGGCGCCGGTGATGACGACGGTCTGCTCGATTGACGGCATCAGGTCTCTTCCTCGTGGTGTGGATCGCTTCAGGCGCTGTCGAGAACAGCATGCCCCTCGATGACGGATGCTACTCAACCAACGGGCATTCTCCGACGGCTTCGCCGCAGCACCGCGACCACGGCCACCGCCGCGACTCCCGCGACGGCGGCGGAGACCGCCAGGGTCTCGCCGTCGGGGCGAACGACGCTCTGCCCGCGCATCGCCTGCCAGGTGACGAGCAGCACGACCGCGGTGTAGCGTCGCCCCCGCGACGGTGAGCAGGCGGGCGCGGGTCGTTGCGTCCAGGTGCGTGAACCGCAGCAGCGCCCAGGCGAGCAGCGGCAGCAGCTGCAGGGCGTGCAGCCCGATGAAGTGCCCCACGCGCAGGTCGCCGTGCTCGAGGCTCCAGCCGGTGATCGGCATTCCGGCGCCGCCATCCGCCGCCCCGACGGTGTGTCCGCCGGAGTCGTTCCATTCCTTGTTGAAGATCATCGTGACCGCCGCGAGCATGCCGAGCACGCAGATGCCGATGCCCCAGCGCAGCCCCGCCGCCAACCCGGGGTCGAGGCCTCGCTGCTTCAGGGCGAGCACGCCGGCGGCGATGGTCGCGATCAGCACGAGCGACACGATGCCGCCCATCGCGTACCAGACCGCGGCATCGAAGTCGCTGGTCTCGTTGTAGTGGCTGGTCGTGCCGCGCATGACCTGCATCTCGACGAGCGCGATCTCGGCGACGAGGGCGACCGTGATGATGGTGCTGAGCACCGCCAGCAGCCGGGCGTGGCCCCGAACGTGCGACAGGATCCAGCGCAGCGTCAGCAGGTAGACCGCGATCGAGAACGAGAACTTGGCGGGTTTCATCCAGGCGGGAGCCCCCGTGAGCACGATCGGATCGACGATCAGGCCGACGACGGCGATCGCGAACGCGACGGCGCTGAGGCCGGCGCCGACCGCGAGCACGGCGCGCCGCGGCCGACGGGCGAGGGGAGGAGAGGCGAAGCAGGAGTTGGGGTCGAAGTGGTCATGCCTCGATGCTCCGCGCCGGCCGTCCAGCCGTCATCGCACCGGGGAACGCCTCGTTCTCGTACCACGGTACGAGGCGCGAACCCGTCCGATACGGTTTCGTTGAGGCGAAGGCCGAGGCCGAGCCCAGGCGAAGACCCGGGCCGAAGCCAACGCGAAGCCCGAGAGGAGCGACGCATGACGCGAGCTTCAGTCGCGGCGAGTTCACGGGTCACCGACCTCGTCTACGCCGGCATCGCCCTCGTCGCCGCGGTGCTGGCCGTGGTCGGTGCGCAGTTCAATCCCGCGGTCGTGGTGGCCATGCTGATCGCCCTGGTGCCGTGGGCGCTGCTCGTCTTCGGCGTCGAGCTCCCCCAGCTCGCCTTCGCGGCCCTCGCGATCATCCCCGTGATCCCCGTCATCGCCCTCTCCGAGATCGGCGCTGCGCTCTTCGTCAGCTTCGCGGCGGCCAGCCGGCTCGCCAGCAGGTCCGACGACCGCTGGTTGGTCGGCACGGTCACCGTCGTCATCATGGTGCTCCCGTTCGTGCCGTTCCTGTTCGGGGTCGAGTGGGATGTGGGCGCGATCTACTTCGCGTTCGGCGGCGCGTTCAGCGTGCTCGTGGGCGTGCTCCTGCGGCGCGCCACGCGGTTGGCCGACGAACTGCGCGCTGCCGAAGGGGAGCTGGCGGTCGCCGCGGCGCGCGAGGAGCGGCATCGGCTCGCCCGCGACGTGCACGACCTCGTGGCCCATTCGCTGACGGTCGTCGTGCTGCACGTCGGCGGGGCACGCCGGGTGCTGCGTTCGAATCCGGATGCCGCTGAGGCGGCCCTCGCCGACGCCGAACGGGTGTCGCGCGAGAGTCTCGACGCCATTCGCGGGGCCGTCGGGATGCTGCGGGATGACGACGAGTCCGAGGCGGGATCGTTGGACCTCGAGCGACTCGTCACGACCTATCGCTCGGCCGGGCTTCCGGTGGAGCTGAGCATCAACGGCACCGCGGAACCCCTTTCGCTGCCCCTCCGGCTCACGCTCTACCGGGTCGTGCAGGAGGCGCTCGCCAACGCCGCCCGGCACAGCGCACCCGGCACGTCGGCCACAGTGGAGATCGGGATCGACGATCACGCCGTGGTCGCCCGGGTCTCGAACGAGTTCACGCCGACCGGCGCGACGGATCCCGATCCCGGTTCCGACGGATACGGGCTCGTCGGGCTGCGGGAGCAGGCCGCCTCGCTCGGCGGCGAGCTCAGCAGCGGGCCCGAGGGCGACTCGTGGGTCGTCGAGTGCCGGCTTCCCCTCGGGGGTGCCGCGTGACCGCGCCGCTTCGGCTCGTGCTCGTCGACGACCAGGCCATGGTGCGAGCCGGTCTCGCGCTCATCCTCGGTGCCGAGCCCGATATCGAGGTGGTCGCCGAATGCGCGGACGGCACGGGCGTGCTGCCGGCGGTTCGCGCTCACCGGCCCGACCTCGTGCTGATGGACGTGCGGATGCCGCGGATGGACGGCCCCGAGGCGACGCGGCAGCTGCGCGCCGTCTCGGACTCCCCTCCCGTGCTCGCCCTGACGACGTTCGACGACGACGCGGTGCTCTGGGGAGCGCTGACGGCCGGGGCCGCGGGCTTCGTGCTCAAGGACAGCCCGGCCGAAGACCTGATCGCGGCGGTGCGTGCCGTCGCCGCCGGGGGAGCCTGGCTCGACCCACGGGTGCTTCCCCGGGTGTTGGCGCGGGCGAAGGATCGTGCGCCGACGTCTCCGACGGCGAGCCGGGCCCTCGAGCAGCTGACCCCACGCGAGCTCGAGGTGCTGCGCCGCATCTGCCGCGGGGCGAACAACCGCGAGATCGCGGCGCAGCTGCGCGTGGGGGAGCGCACGGTGAAGTCGCACGTGTCGGCGATCTTCATGAAGCTCGGCGCGCGCGACCGGGTCGCGGCGATCATCGCCGCCTACGACGCGGGGTTGCGCACGTAGCGGGCTCCGAGCGGCGAACATAGGATCGGTGCATGACCGGGTTCCGGGTCAGGCGCCGACGCGGCGCACACGAACTCGAGGTCCACGACGCCGACCTGGCGAAGCGGGCCGGGGCGGCCCTGTTCGCCGCCGACGAGCGCATCCGCGTCGCCGCCGACGAGCTCGGCTTCGCCGAGGCCGAGCTGGGGGCCGGCGCGACCCAGCGGTTGAGCGAAGCGCTCGCCGACGTGCGCAGACACCTGAGCGACGCGTTCCTTCTGAACCGGCTCAATCACGATGCGATCCCCGGCACCGTCGACGAGGTGCGTGCTCGATATGAGCGCATCGTGCAGCTGTGCGAATCGGCCGAGGACATGCTCGATGAGCAGATCTCCGCGCTCGCCGAGCGGATCGCGCGGGCGCGGCGTGCACCCGAGATCATCGCCGGTCTGCGAGCCGAGATCGAGCGTCTGAGCGCTCGCGTCCCGCACGTCCGCGAGACCATCGAACGCCTCGTCACCCGCTATGCGCGGGAGGCGCTCGTGCAGGTCGAGGCCAACCCTGCCGAGGCCGAGCAGCTGCTCGCATTCGCGGAGCACAGCCTGCGCGTGGCCGAGCGGCGGCGCGAGGCGGGAGCGCGCGATCAAGCGGATGTCGCGCTCGAGGCATCCGCTGAATCGGTGCGCCGAGCGGCGGCCCTGCTCGATGCGGTGGAGACCTTCGAGGTCGAGGCCCTGCGGGCCGAGTCCACGTTGGCGGCGATCGTCGAGGAGTCTCGTCGGCACCTCGCCGTGGCGCTCGAGGCGCCCCCGTCGCGCGGCGTCGCGAGCGCGATCGACGAGCTGCAGGCGGCCCTCGCGGGCCTCCCGCCGGCCGGTGTCAACACCGACCCGTTCGCCCACCTGAGCCGAATGCGCACGGCGCATGCGGCGCTGGATTCCGCGATGGCGGCGGCCCGCGAGCGCGCGATCCGTCCGGCCCCGCCCGTGGGCCAGGTGCACCATGCGATCGAGGCCGCAGACCGAAAGCTCGACGTCGCCCGCGACGCCATCGCCGGCCATCCGGGCTGGATCGGCGCCGAGGCCATGCGCGCTGCTGGCCGAGTCCGAGCGCATCCGGGTCGATCTCGGCCACTACCTCGGCCGCCCCGCGGTGATGATCGCGGTGACCGACCAGGATCACCAGGCGCAGGTGGTCGCCATGGCCCAGCGTGCCGCATTCCTCGCGAGCGAAGCCCTGCATCTGGCGCGGCGCGACATCGATGCCTCCCGACGCCATGGCCGTGGGCAGCGGGGCGACGTCGGCGACCTCGTCACGCCCGCTACGGCGCGTTCGTGAAGGTCGCGCTCGGATACAGGAAGCTCGGCGCCACCTCCAGCGTGAGCGAGCTCGGGTCGTCGACCGACCAGGCGGCCCTCCAGCGTGACCGACGCGCCCGGCTCGATCGTCTCGGCCGGCGGGAAGCCGACGTCGTCGCCGGTCTCGAAGACATCGCTGCCGATGTCGAAGATCTGGCTCACCTCCTGATCGCCCGACGAGAACGCCGGCAGCGGCAGGAGCTGCAGGTCCTGCCGTCGAGTTGTTGGTGATCGTGAGCGTGAACACGACGTTGTTCGCCTGCGTCGCGCCGACCGCGAAGTCGCTCGGCGTGTACGGCTCGGGTGCCGAGACCGTGAGCGTGACGCCGTCGTCCCAGGTCATCGTCTCGCCGAACGCGAGGTCGCCCGCGACGGGTGACTCGGGTTGCTCGGGTGCAGGGTCCGCGCCCGGGTCATCCGGCGCCGGCTGCGGAAATACGGGCACCTCGGGAATCGCGTCATCGATCACATCGCCGACCGACCCGATCAGGAAGCCGACGAACATCACGATGCCGGCGACCGCGGCGATGATCGAGATGACGAGCCCGATGACCGCCGGCCACTTCGCGCCGCGCAGGAACAGTCCGATGAGTGAGAGCACGAACGCGACCGACACGAAGATCCACGCGAAGCCGGCCGCGGCGGGGAGGAACACGAGCAGGAACCCCACGATCGCGACGAGGATTGCGATGATGCCCACGACGTTCGGCCCGGGGTTCGACGGCTCGGTGAACGGATGCCCCGCCAGCGTCGTCGTGGGGAGTCCGCCGTAGCTCTCCGTCGTGGCATAGGGGTTCGCGCCGACGGACCCGTACGGCACGGTGGGCGCGGTATCCCCGTACGCGGTGGACGCATCGCTCCACCCCGCCGACGCCGTCGGGGCGTCGCCATAACCGGACCCCGCGGCATCCGACCCTTGCGACCCCCAGACGAACGGAATCGTCGGATTCTCGTCGCCGACCGGCAGCACCGCAGTGGCCGCCGTGTCGGGCTCGACCTGCGTCGACGGCACGGTCGCGGGACCGGGCGCGACGTACTGCGTCCAGGCGTCGCCGTCCCAGTACCGCCGTCCGCCGGACCCGTCTTCGTACCACCCGGCGGGCGCCCTCGTCGGGTCGCTCATACTTCGATGGTGACACGGCGGGCGCGCCATCGCACCGGTCGATCACTCAGCGTTCCGCACTTGTTATCGCGCCACCGCGGTCGTGGTCAGCCTCGGGTGAGCTGAGCCGTGGCGGTTACCCTCGATCCATGTCCGCGACCGAACGCCTCTTCAGCTACGGCACCCTGCGGCTGCCGCACGTGCAACGGCAGCTGTTCGGCACCGAGCTGCCGACCACGTCCGACGCGCTCGTGGGATGGCGGCTGCGGATGCTGCGCATCACCGCCCCCGACGTCGTCGCCTTGAGCGGCGAGGCGGAGCACCCGATCCTCGAGCGCACGGACGACCCCAGCGATCGGGTCGACGGTGTCGTGCTCGAGGTCACGGCCGAGCAGCTCGCGGCGGCGGATGCGTATGAGGTCGACGACTACCGCCGCGTTCGCGCGCAGCTGGCGTCGGGTGGGGAGGCGTGGGTGTACGCGGCGGGGTGATCGTCGAACCCTGCGCCGGTCGCGGCATCCGCTTCCATCCGTTGCTCGAGAAGCTCGACGCAATGGACGCCGCCCGAACCTGAACTAACTCAAACGTCGATCTTGCGCGCGAGCGATACCGATCGTCGTTCGGTGTCGAGTCACGCCGAGCAGCGCGGCGACGCCGATCCCGATCCTGAAGATGCGGTGAACCATCATCTGTCGTCGTAGGCGGATGCCGCGACCGGACCGCCTCGCGACATACAGCGTTCGCGAGGCGGCCCACCCCGTTCATTACCCGAGAGCCTCCATGAGGTGCCGCTGCAGCGACCGGACATGCGCGTGTGCGTCGGGCAGCGGCATCTTCGCCATCGATGTCGACGGGCAAGTAGGCCTCATCCTCGTATCCGGGGCACTCCGC
The DNA here is from genome assembly GCA_963836825.1 of uncultured Actinomycetota bacterium. GTDB lineage: Bacteria > Actinomycetota > Actinomycetes > Actinomycetales > Microbacteriaceae > Agromyces. The sequence goes on along the minus strand of CAWILI010000019.1, from coordinate 143,224 downwards.
GTCTTTGTATTTGCACGGGAGTTGGGCTCAGTACTCCGCCACACGGGGCCACGGCGATATGCTGTTCGGTCATTGCTCCACTCCCTTGGTCGGGTTTCGATGCACGACGACTGGCCGCTGGTCGGTCCCAAGAACTGATCGAGGCCTCCTAATTCGACGAGGCGGCCCTGGGTCAGGACTCACAGACGTCACCGTCGTTGTCGCCATCCCGGTACCAGTCGTATTCCGGATCGACGCCACTTATGTACGGGCCGTATCCCGCTGCGACTGCATCGCCGCAGGTGTCGAAGCGCGGGTCGGTAGCCGGGGCTGGCGCCGGTGCCGGTGCCGGTGCTGGTGCTGGAGCTGGTGCTGGTGCTGGTGCTGGTGCTGGTGCTGGCTCCAGATTCGGAGTAGGAGTCGGAGTCGAGGACGGGGTTGGCGTGGACGTCGGCGTTGCAATGGATGTTTGCACCGGGGTCTCTGCGACCGCACCGGTCTCAGCTACCGCCTCGCCCGAGCAGCCGGTTAGGACAACTGCGCAACTGATCATCAGTGCTGTGAGGAGTGGCCGCATTCGTGCCTGCCTTGTTTGGGAGGGGGACACGTCGGGGAGAGGTGCGGGCATAGGGATTCCTTATTGCTCAAGAAGCGGGGTCAGTCGATTCTGTGTGCGAGCGGCATTGAAGTCAGATGAACACGCCTCGATCACCTGGCGATCTCCGGGCCTCGCGCGCGAGTTCACGGTGGGGCGACACAGCCGCGTCGAAGTCACCGTGCCGACTTCTGCAGTGGGACTCATTTCTCGTTATATCTACTCCCATCGCCTCCCGCCGGTCGGCTCGAGTTCCAGAGATCGCGCGGCAACTGGCGGCTACCCCCGAAGGTGGGTGGCGATTTGGTCATCACCCTGAGTTGGGCCGCGATAGCGTGATCGGTCGACCCGATCAAGGAGAGCGATGAGCGACGCCCCAATGCCGCCTGCCGGATGGTATCCCGACCCTGATAATGCGATGGTGCAGCGGTACTGGGACGGTGCAGCCTGGACCGAGCAGCGGGCCACCATCGTTCCCTCCGGTAAGCCCGCGTTCGGCGCAGCGGCTCTCGGCATGTGCGCGGCTGGTTCGGTCGGCTCACGCCGCTCGGGTGGATCGCCTTCGTGTACTCGCGCTGCTCACTGTCATGGCGTTCGGGAGCACCGGATTTGGCGGCGGGCTGATCATGCTCGGCCTGATCGCGCTGATCACCGGCGTGTACTTACTCGCGACTCGGCGGCCGTCGTGGGCGGGGATCGCAGGTCGGAAGATCGCTGCGGGCGTCCTCGTCGGCGGTTTGCTCACAACGTTCATCGGAAGTGCCGCGTACAGCGCAGCGAACCCGCGCGACGCCTCGCCGGCGGTCAGCCGAGACCGCCGAGCCCTCGAACGAACCGACCCCCAAGGCAACCCCTTCCCCCACCCCGACCGCTGACACCGAGCCGGACGCCCCAGAGAACGTGGTCGCGGCTGAAGATGACCCGGCCGTCAAGATCGCCGACAGCTTCTGCAACGCAGATGACGGCACTCGCCCTCCTCGACACCCTCCCGGTGAAGGGCCGGGCCCCGAAGACCGGCTACGAGCGCGAAGCGAAGTTCGGCACGGCTTGGCTCGACGTCGACCGGAACGGCTGCGACACCCGGAACGACATCCTCGCCCGCGACCTCGAGCCCGAGGTGAAGTCGGGGCCCTGCAAGGTGACGTCGGGCACGCTGCTCGACCCCTACACCGGCAAGACGATCGACTTCGTGCGCGGCAACACGACATCGCTCGCAGTGCAGATCGATCACGTCGTCTCACTCATGAATGCCTGGGAGACCGGCGCACAGCAACTGACTCAAGCGCAGCGGATCAGCCTCGCGAACGACCCGATCAACCTCTTCGCCGTTGATGGTCCAACCAACGGCCAGAAGGGCGCCGGCGACGCGGCGACCTGGCTCCCGCCGAAGAAGGACTTCCGCTGCACGTATGTCGCCCACCAGGTCTCCGTGAAGGCCACGTACGGGTTGTGGGTCACCCAGCCGGAACACGACGCCATCACCCGGATCCTAACGGATGTCCGGACGAGCCTGCAGTCACATCCGGGTTCACCCCCGCGGCGCAGCCACACTGCCCCTGCTCCTGCTCCTGGCATCCGGCTCCTGCTCCGCGCGCCTGCACCGGCGCCGGCACCGCACCGGCGCCAGCACCCGCACCGGCCCCTGCTCCGGTGTACTACGAGAACTGCGACGCGGTTCGCGCTGCAGGGCAGCACCGATCCACGCCGGCGACCCTGGGTACTCCAGCAAGCTCGACCGTGATGGAGACGGAACCGCCTGCGATAGGCATGACGCTCCGAGCGATCAGGCGAGCACGGATCGCTGTGACCGTCGCGCCGACCGCTTGGACGCGGAATGCAACATCGCGACTCCCATGTCGGCGCGATCGATCTCGACTGGGCCTGAGGCGGCAATTCGCCACCTTTAGCGCACTACGTTCGACTCGTCCCCACGGCAGTCCGGCAGTGGACGCCCGGAGGGATGGGTTCTGGGATCCTTCGACAGCCGGGTCTGAGTCAAGTGACCTCCTGATGATTCGTGGCTTCACTGGGCGTACCGGGTGTCGAATGTCGAACACGCGGAGAACGCGATTCCGCCGGGCGCGCCTCTAGGCTGACCGGCATGGATCAGCAGCGCTGGCAGAAGCTCGTCGATTGGCCGCTCGCGATCGCCGCCATGGCGTTCCTCATCGCGTACTCGTGGCAGGTGATCGGCGAGCTCACCGGCACTGCTGCGGAAGTCGCGGAAACGGTCATCTGGGGCACCTGGGCGCTGTTCGTGGTCGACTACTTCGTGAACCTCTGGCTCGCCGAACAGCGGTGGCGGTGGTTCTACACGCACCTGCTGGACCTTGCGATCGTCGTCCTCCCCATGCTCCGCCCACTCCGGCTGCTCCGTCTGGTGACCCTCCTCGCGGTGCTCCAGCGCACCGCCGGTGCTGCGTTCCGTGGGCGGGTGATCCTCTACGTCATTGGCGCTTCGCTGCTGCTCGTATGGGTAGCTGCCATCGCCGTCCTCGACGCCGAACGCGGTCAGACGGATCCATCCAGACGATCGGGGACGGGCTCTGGTGGGCGTTCGTGACCATCACGACCGTCGGGTACGGAGACTACTTCCCGGTGACGCCGACGGGACAGCTCGTCGCGGTCGGGGTGATGATCGGTGGGATCGCGCTGATCGGTGTGGTGACCGCTACCTTGGCATCCTGGATCGTGGAGAAGGTCGGCGAGTCCAACAAGAAGGAGGAAGCCGCCACGAAGGTGGAGATGGAGATGCTGACATCGGAGATCCGCGCCCTGCGGGAAGAAGCTCACCCGCGGCTCGCTGGCCCACAGCCCGGCGAGATTCACTCCAACCGCGCACCCGCCACCGAACGTCTGCTTGTCGGATCGCTGCGCGGGCGCGGAAAACGCCGTACGGGCCGATCCGGTGTCGTGGTCATTCAGGGCTACGACAACGAGCTCCCGTAGGGAGGGGAACGGCGACACGTGCCATTCGCCCCAATTGGTGTGTGAATGTGACTGAGTTGCTGGTTCGTGTCCATGGCCACGGCGATGAAACGTGCTGGTGCAACGCCCTCTACCGCGCGACGTTCACGGACGCGGACTTGAACGGCATCGAGTTACTCCGTCACGGCTTCGGCTCCGATGTCATCACCCCCGATGCGCCTCGTGCAGAAAGGCGAAAGCGCAGAAGGCTCAGCTGCCGACGTTCTCGCGTTCTTCGACCGGCCCGGCACATTTCGGGGAGAGCCAGCAGGCTACGACGAGATGAGCGCTGCCGGCCGCACCGCGTTTCTGTCGCGCGGCCGTTCGGGACCCCTCCGTCAACGCCCGAGGAAGCCCAGGAGCGACGAGAACGCCGCGAACCACGCGAACGGAACCGCGACGACGAGTGCCAGGATCCAGACGCGTCGCCGGCTCTGCGCCCGTGCGACCTCATCGCGCAGCGCTTGGAACGCGCCGACATCGACTGCGTCGAGCACGGGAGCGTCGTGCCAGGTCGACGGCACGGCAGCGGCATCCGCCAGCCGGTCGACGAACGACGGTGGCACGACCGCGGGCAGCCGGGTGAGCCAACGCGTGAGGTGATGCTCGCGGAGCACGAACACGTCGGCGGGGCGTTCGCGCACGGTGAAGCGGCGCGCGCCCACGATCACGATGACCGGCGCCACGTCGACGATCCCTCGCGCCGCCAACGACAGCCGTCGCGAGGCGCGCTTCGCCTCGTGCCGCGAGTACCGGAGGTAGTCGGTGCGCTGCCCGCCCACCATGATGCGCCTGCCGCCGACCCAGACGTCCTTGCCGTCGTGGTGCTTCGTGTTGATCGTGAACACCCCGGGCGGCCCGATGACGACGTGGTCGATGTCGCTCGTGCCGCTGCCCACCGGCACCGCGTGGAACACCCGCCACTCGGGCCCGAGCGCCTCGAGGCGCCGCGCGACCTTGAGCTCGCCGAGCGCGCCGACATACCAGGGCATCGCTTCGGCGGAGAGCGGAGAACGCCCGAGGAGGCGCGCGATGGACGACCGCGGCGGCGCGTTCGTCTGGATTCGCAGGCATTCGGCGATGACGGATGCCGCGGGCGGGCGCCCACGCAATGTCGATGTAGGGGCGGCGACGGGGTCGGTCAGCGGGGTCTCCTTCCTCGGGCTCGCCGATTCGGGTTTCGGCGCTCGGATCGACGATAGGAGGGAACCGCGACGTCACGACACCCCCACTTGGAGGCGCTTCCGGCGGCGTGATGCGGCGAGGCAGGTGCACGGCGTCGCCAGGCTATTTGCTGACTCCGGCTGTCTCACCTGCGAGCGCCTGATCGGCGCCAGTAGAGCACTTTTGCCCACCCCACTGTTGGGGGTATGAGGGTTTCGAACTCTGGCATAAAGTCAGCAGGTTGCACGTGAAAGGACCCGAACCCTCAATGACGAACGCCCCTGCGGGATGGTACGACGACGGCTCTGGTCGCCAGCGATGGTGGAATGGCACGACGTGGACCTCGACTTACCGCGATGATTACAGCCAACCCTCCAACGTTGCCACCGTACGGAAGTGGAAGCGCGCAGGTTTGATCAGCGCCCTTGTTCTCGTGATCATCGTGGCGGCGAGCGGTGGATGGGGCGGCTTGCTCTTGCTCTTGGGTATCGCGGGCTTGGTCGTGGGAGTAGTCGCTCTCGCGCGTGGATCCATCAGGTCGCTTCGAGTCAATTCCCGGTTCGCAGCCGTGGCCGTGCTGTTCGTTGCAACCGTAGTGGTGGCATCCGCGGGTACCGTTCTCGGTTCGGCCAATGTCGATGCTCAAGCGAACGTTGCCAGCCTCAACTCGTCTTCGAATCGAGCTGAACGCCGTCGCCCACCGCGACCGCAACACCGACCCCGGCTCGAACCGTAAGACCGAGGAGAAGCTCGAAACGATTCCCTATACGTCAGCGACAACTGACGATTCGACTCTCGACGTGGGCGCGACCGCTCTGGTCACGCAAGGAGTGAATGGCGAGCGGGTCATCACGTATGAGGTCGTGTACGAGGATGGCGTCGAGGTGAGTCGCTCCGTCAAGAGCGAGGCCGTGCGGGTGCAACCCGTGCAAGAGATCACCGCCGTGGGGACCCGCCAGCCGGCCCCACCACCTCCCAGCGCCCGCTCCCGCTCCTGCTGGTGACTGCGACTCGAACTACAGCGGCGCATGCGTGCCGGTCGCGCCCGACGTCGATTGTGCGGGCGGCAGCGGAAACGGGCCCGCATACGTCAGTGGTCCTGTGTACGTCGACGGCGCGGATATCTATGACCTCGACCGCGACGGCGACGGCGTCGCCTGCGACTAAGCATTCTCGCTACCTCGTCGAGGGCAGGTACAGTTCACGGAGTACATCCGCACCTTTGGATGGATGCAGCATGGCGGCGACGGCACGTGCGACAACGACCTGATCAACTACGAGGTCACGGCGCACGAAGTCACGAAGACCGTGGAGCTGGTCGGGGAGTAGGACCACGCGCGATACTTAGCCCGCGACATCGGTGAAGATCACGTCCTGCTCGAACTCGACCGCTCCATGTCATCGACCGCTACCGCCACGATGGCCCGGTTCTGCGCGACACATCGGGCGGACCGTATGCTTCCGTTCATGGCGGCAAGAGCGGAAAGCGATGAGCACTACGTGCTCGATCTCTGTGACCAGATCATCGGTGCCAAGTGCTCACGTCAGCATCGGTTCGAGTGGTTGCTTGGTGATGCGTCACCTGCGACCGGGCGACGAGTCGCGCTACCGGTCGATGGCTACTGGGAAGCGGAGCGATTGGTGGTGGAGTTCGCCGAGTCCCAGCACACCGAGCCGACACCGCATTTTGACAAGCCGGACGTCATGACCGTGTCGGGCGTTCATCGCGGCATCCAGCGCGCTATCTACGATGACCGGCGCAGGCGCCTCATTCCTGAGCACGGATTGCGACTGGTCATCATCTCAGCGACGGATTTTCCGCTCAAGGGGAAGAAGATCGATCGCGACCGAGATCGTGATCTTGAGATCGTCTCGGCCATTCTCAAGCGTGAAGGCTTGAGATACGACCCAGCTCGCATGACGGGATATCGGAACGGAGAATTGACGAGCACAGTCGCCGTCCCGTGCACACTGCTCTGCGTCAGTTCGTCGCGGAGCGTGACTGGGCTCAGTTCCACACCCCGGAGAACCTCGCGAAGAGCATCGCATCGAGGCGGGCGAACTCCTCGAGTGCTTCCAGTGGAACGACGATGCCGATCAGGCGCGCGTCACGGAGGAGCTCGCCGACGTGCTGACCTACTGCCTCCTGCTCGCGGACAAGCTGGGCGTCGACCCCGACGAGATCGTGCTCGACAAGCTCGATGTGACGCGAGCGAAGTACCCGGTCAGACGATCGCGGGGCGGAGCACGAAGTATGACGCGCTTTAAGATCGAGCACTTCCCGTTCTCGAAACAGGCGGTGAAGACGTGGGCCGAGCCAGATGGACGGCACGCGAACTGGCCGGTCGTCTACACGCTCAGCAGCGACGGCGACATCTACGTCGGCGAGACGCGTGAACGCGAATCGGGCGGCTCCGCCAGCACCTCGACTCCGAGACGAAGAAGCATCTCAGCGCCGTTCGCGTCGTCATCGACGAGACGTTCAACAAGTCCGTGTGCCTCGACCTCGAGTCGTACCTCATCCGCTGCTTCGCCGGCGACGGCAAGTTCACAGGTGCTCAACCGCAACGAGGGCATCATCGACGCCGACTACTACGACCGCGACCGATACCGGGCGACGTTCGGCGAGATCTTCGAGCAGCTCCGCGAGAGGGATCTTCACACGCAGACATCCCCGAGATCGAGAACAGCGACCTGTTCAAGCTCTCGCCGTTCAAGGCGCTGACCCAGGAGCAGGCGATCGCCGTCGAGGACATCCTCGAGGGGCTGTTCGAGGACTTGGAGCACGGAGGCCGCGAGCACGATCGTCGTCCAGGGCGATCCGGGCACCGGGAAGACGATCGTCGCGATCTTCCTGATGAAGCTTCTTCGCGACATCCAGAGACTCGAACCCCGACGACGTCCGAATCAGACTCGCTGTTCTCCGACTTCTTCGTCCGGAGGGCTACGCAGACCTGCTTCGCGACTTCCGGATCGGCTTCGTCGTGCCGCAGCAGTCGCTGCGGAAGTCGATCCAGAGGGTGTTCACGAAGACGCCCGGGCTCGGGACGGCATCTCGTGCTGACGCCGTTCGACGTCGGCGCGTCGGACGAGGACTTCGACCTGCTCATCGTCGACGAGACCCACCGGCTCAACCAGCGCGCGAACCAGTCGTCAGGCGTGCTGAACAAGAAGTTCACGGAGATCAACGACCGGCTGTTCGGCGCCGACGACCTCACCAAGACGCAGCTCGACTGGATCCGGGCGAAGAGCCGCGCATCAATCTTCCTCCTCGACGCAGCCCAGAGCGTGCGGCCCGCCGACCTTCCGCTCGCGATACTCGAATCCGCTCGTCGAGGACGCGAAGACGGCGCAGCGCCGCTACCCGCTGGCTTCGCAGATGCGCGTGGCGGGCGGCGCCGACTACGTCGACTACGTCCGCCGGATGCTCCGAGCCGAGGCCGCACTGAGCCGAGGAGCTTCCCGGGCTACGACCTTCGGTCTTCGACGACCTCGGCGAGATGCACGAGCGATCCGCGCGCGGGATCGCGAGCACGGGCTCGCGCGTCTGGTCGCCGGCTACGCGTGGGCGTGGAGGAGTCGGGAAGGATGCCTCGAATTCGACATCGAGCTCGACGGCGTCGCGTTGCGGTGGAACAGCACCGCCGTCGACTGGATCAATTCGCCCGGGTCGATCGACGAGGTCGGTTCGATCCACACCGTGCAGGGCTACGACCTCAACTACGCCGGCGTCATCATCGGCCAGGACCTTCGCTAGACCCCACCACGCGGTCGCGTCCACGCCGACCGCCGCTCGTACCACGACAAGAAGGGCAAGGAGAACAACCCGACGCTCGGCATCACCTACGACGACGAGGACCTCCTGCAATTCATCCTGAACATCTACGCCGTGCTGCTCACGCGCGGGATGCGAGGGACCTACGTCTACGTGTGCGATCCGGAGCTTCGGAGGTACCTTCAGCAGCTGCTGCCGCCGTGGAACGAGCGCAAGAGTCGGATGCTGTGACACAGACGAACTCTGGCGCCACCGAAGGCATGGCGTGCCCGAGCTGGCGCTGCGCGGCGATCGTCCGAGCAGCGCCCGGCAGGAGGCATCCGGTGGTACCCCGCTCGTGCCACACGCGAGGACTTCAGCTACATGGAGTACAGCCCTGTTGTCGCACCCTCAGGTTCGCGTCACAGTTGTCCTGCTGATCATGGTCGCTCGAAATGCTCGCTGCGTTCCTTTGCCTCGACGCGCTGGCCGACTCCTGCTGCTGACTGTGTGGGATCAGACGACGGCATCGGACGAACATGAGCGTGACGCCTCGGCGTGTAATGTGTGGCCCCCGTTCGAGGGGCAGCGTTCGCTCGCGACTAGCGTTCCCCCGCTCCTCCTAGTTAGCCTCAGGTAGCCCATGCCCTAGGGCGCATACAGAAGGAGCACCATGGAGATCGCCGAACGACTCTCGAGTCTTGCTAACAAGATCGCGCAGCAGAAGAAGAACATCGAGACCGAAGAGGCGACAAAAAACGCGTTCGTCATGCCGTTCATCTCACTGGTGCTCGGATACGACGTATTCAATCCGAGTCGAGGTCGTCCCGGAGTTCACGGCGGACGTTGGCATCAAGCGAGGCGAGAAGATCGACTACGCGATCGTGCAAGGACGGCGAAGTTCAGATCCTCATCGAGTGCAAGAAGATCGGCGCGCCGCTTTCACTGAGTCACGCTTCGCAGCTCTTCCGCTACTTTGCCGTCGCCGCGCGCGAATCGCCGTCCTCACCGACGGCGACAATTACCACTTCTACACAGACCTCGATGCCCCGAACCGGATGGACGAGAAGCCCTTCCTGGTTCTTCAGATCTCCGACCTCGACGAGACGCTGATCCCCGAGCTCCAGAAGCTCACAAAGGACACGTTCGACATCGAATCGATCGTCTCCGCCGCCGAGGAACTGAAGTACATCGGGGAGATCAAGCGGGTCCTGGCAGCTCAGTTCACGAATCCTGATACCGAGTGGGTGCGGTCTCTCACGGGCCGTGTGTACGAAGGCTCGATCACCCAGAAGGTGCGAGACCAATTCAAAGTGCTTGTCACGAAAGCCTCGAAGCAGTTCCTCAGCGACCAGGTGAATGACCGGATCAAGGCGGCGCTCGGTGGCCCGGGTTACCGATGCAGAGGGATGACGCATCCGTGTCAGGCTCGGACGCCAGCGAGCACGTCGCGGAAGCTAGCGCTCGCGACGCGGACGCCGGCGACGGGATCATGACGACGCTCGAGGAGATCGAGGCGTACCAGATTATCCGCGCTATCGCCTGCAGTGAGGTGTCCCCGTCGCGCATCGCCCAGCGCGACACCAAGTCATACTTCGGCGTGCTCCTCGATGACAACAACCGGAAGCCGATCGCGCGTATTCACTTCAACGCGAACCAGAAGTACATCGGGCTGTTCGACAATCAGAAGGTCGAGAAGCGGCATCCGATCGACGTTGTGGATGAGATCTACAGCTTCGCCGACCACATCCGGCAGACGGTCCACTTCTACGATTAGCTCTGCCCGCCGTCCCGCGCCGCGCGCGTCGGGTGGGGCGACGACTAGAGCGGATAGCCGATGCCGTGCGCTCCGATGCCGGCTCCCTCAGTCGGGCGGGATGTTCTGGTTGAGCCGGAAGAGGTTGCCCGGGTCGTACTTGCGCTTGAGCGCCTTGAGCTGGTCGTACTTCTCCGGTCCGTAGGCCTGGCGGATGCGTTCCTCGCCCTCCTCCATGAGGAAGTTCATGTAGACGCTCGTGTGGAAGGGCTGCAGGGCCGACCAGAACTCGCGGACCCATTCGCGTTCGACATCGAAGCCCTCGGCCGTCTCCGTCGCCGCGTTGATGTTGAAGGTGTGCCCGACGGTGCGGCCGGTGAAGGCCATCTCCCCCTCCCCGACTCGCGCCACCGCGCCGCCGAACTGCCAGATGGGGAAGCTCGTCAACGGCGACTGGATGCGTCTCGAGTGCTCGAACGTGATGTCGATGACCTCGTCGGTCAGCTCGGCGACGTCGCAGGAGCGGACGTAGTACCAGCGACCGTGCGGGAAGGAGGGGTCGAACATGGCCTGGTGATCGACGAAGGGCTTCGGCACGCACAGGTCGAGCACCGGTGAACCGAAGTCCTTGATCGGGCGCACGACGCGCTCGCCCTCCTCGACCGGCCCTGTGTAGCAGCAGACCACGCCGACGATGAGCTTTCCGTGCAGCTCAGGGGGAACGTATGGGAGCGGCGGCGCCTTGCGATGGATGACGATGGTCATCAGCTCGTCGGGTGCGTCGGCGATCCAGTCGCGGTAGAAGCGGAGCACCTGCGGCGACTGCTCGATGGGCCAGAAGATGGGCCCTGCGACGACGGTCGGGCCGACCTCGCAGAGGTGGAAGTCGAACGCGGTGACGATGCCGAAGTTGCCGCCGCCACCGCGCACTCCCCAGAAGAGATCGGCGTTCTCGGCCTCGCTCGCGACGACCAGCTCGCCGTCGGCGGTCATGAGCTCCACTGACGACAGCTGGTCGATGCTCAGGCCGTACTTTCGCATGACCCACCCGATGCCGCCGCCGAGCGTGAGTCCCGCCACGCCGGTATGCGTGACGATTCCGCTCGGCACCGCGAGCCCGAACGGTTGCGTCGCCCGATCGAGCTCACCGAGCAGCGCCCCGGCCTGCACGCGCACCGTGCGCGCCTCGGGATCGACGGTGATCTCCTTCATCGGCGCGAGGTCGATGACGATTCCGTCATCGCACACCGAGTGTCCGGGAAAGCTGTGGCCGCCGCCGCGAACGGCGACGGGCAGCCCCGTGCGGCGTGCGAAACGCGTCGCGGCGGCGATGTCATCGGCTCCGGCGCACCGGGCGATCAGGGCGGGATGGCGATCGATCGAGCCGTTCCAGACCTTCCGGAGCTCATCGAAGGAGTCGTCCGTCGGCCGCACGAGCTCACCAGTGAACCCGGATTCGAGTTCGCTGAACGCGGCTGCATCGACCGCCACGGCCATCCCGCCACGGTACTCCTCGGGTCATGTGCCCGCCAGCGGCGCAGGGTTCGCGGTCGGGTCGTCACCGCGCATGCGGAACCCCGCCCGACACGAACGCCCCGCGCGGGTCCTGCACCGACAGCAGCGACACGATGTCGCGCCCCGTCACGAGCGCCGTGAGCCACACCACGAGCACCCGCAGCTTCCGCTCCCACGTCGGGATCGCCAGCACGTGGTACCCGCGGTGCATGATCCAGGCGAGCAGGCCCGTGATGACGAGCCCCTTGTACTGGAAGATGCCCTTGCCGAGCCCGAGCGTGGCCACGACGCCGAGCGAGTGGTGCACGTAGTCGCGCGTGCGCTCGCCGTGCAGCGACGCCGCGATGTTGGCCGCGAGGCGCTTGCCCTGGCGCACGGCGTGCTGCGCGTTCGGCACGGTGAGGGCGCCCGGCACCGGCGAGGCGAGGTCGGGCACGGCGGCAGCGTCGCCCGCGCCCCACGCGTCGGGGATCGGCGCGTCGGCGGTGCCGACCCGCAGGTCGGCGCGCACGATGAGGCGGCCGCGCTCGTCGGTGGGCAGGTCGGTGTGCTTCGAGATCACGGGGTGCGCGCCGTTGCCGGCGGTCCACACGATCAGGTTGGCGTCGAACTCCTCGCCGTTCGAGAGCACGACGTGCCCGTCGACGGTCGAGAGCACGCGCGCGTTCAGGTGCACCTGGCCGCCGCGCTCGCGGAGGAAGTCCACGACCCAGCGTCCGGGCTTCTCGGTCACCTCGGGGAGGATGCGGTTGTTCGCCTCGACGAGGTGGAACGCGAGGTCGGAGAAGTGCAGCTCGGGGTAGCTCTTCAGCAGTGAGGTCGCCAGCGAGAGCAGCTCGCTGAAGCCCTCGACGCCCGAGAACCCGCCGCCGACGAACGCGAAGGTGAGCAGGCGGCGGCGTTCGGGTCCGGGCTCCATCACGGAGGCGCGGTCGAACGCCGTCAGCAGGCGGTCGCGGATCGCGACGGCCTCCTCGACGTGCTTCATGCCGATCGCCACCTCGTCGGCGCCCGGGATGGGCAGCACGCGGGTGACGGCACCGGCGGTGACCACGATGATGTCGTAGTCGACGACGAAGTCGGGGCCGTCGGCCGGCCGCACCGCGATGGTCTTCTCGGCGTGGCTGATCATCGTGGCGCCGCCGGCGATGATCTGCGTGCGCTTCAGGTGCGAGCGCAGCGAGACCGCGGCATGGCGCGCCTCGATGGATCCGGCAGCGACCTCCGGAAGGAAGGGCTGATAGGTCATGTACGGTCGCGGGTCGATGATCACCAGCTCGGCCTCGCTCGGATCGAGCTGCTTCTCGAGCTTCCAAGCGGTGTAGAAACCGGCGTATCCGCCACCCACGATCACGATCTTGCGCATTGCGCATCTCCTCATTTCTCTGTTCACCAGCTATGACCGAATGGGTGATTCGTTGTGACGTCCTGCAGCTGTGAGTTCGCCGGATGTCTCGACCGAGGCATCCGCTTCGACCGCGTCTGCAACATCCGGGGCGTCCGCGTGGGCACCGGCCGAGGCATCCACCTCGATGCGGTCCTCGAAGAAGAACCGCGACAGCCGCACCCGCACGCGCTGCAGCACGGGCAACCTCCCGCGCTCGTCAGGCCGCAACACGAGCGCACGCGGAGCGTCGACCACCCCGATGCGCCACCGCTCGACCTCGCTCACCGGCTGGTGCACCTCGATGTACTCGCCGCCGGGCAGTCGCACGATGCGCCCGGTCTCGAACCCGTGCACGAGCACCTCGTGGTCCTTGCGTTGCAGGGCCAGGCACACGCGCTTCGTGATGAAGAACCCGATCGCCGGGCCGAGCACGAGCGTCGCCTGCAGCACCGTGATCACGCCCTCGAAGGTCACCGAGAAGTGCGTCGAGATGAGGTCGGCGCTCGCGGCGATCCAGAGGGTGCCGTAGAAGACGATGGCGGCGACGCCGATGCCGGTGCGGGTCGGGGCGTTGCGCGGGCGGTCGAGCAGGTGGTGGTCGCGGTGGTCGCCGCTGATCCACTCCTCGACGAACGGGTAGACGAGCACGAGCAGCAGGTAGACCGTCACGACGGCGAGGGGCACGAGGATGGCGAGCGTCCAGGTGCGGTCGAGCCACACGAACTCCCAGCCGGCCGGCACGAGCCGCAGCGCCCCGTCGAGGAAGCCCGTGTACCAGTCGGGCTGGCTGCCGGCGCCCGCGTCGCCGGGTGAGGCGGGGCCGTAGAGCCAGATCGGGTTCACGGTGACCACCGCCGAGATGAGCAGCAGCAGCCCGGTGACGATGAGCATGAGCCCGCCGGCTCGGGCGGCCGCAGTCGGCAGCACCGGCACGCCGACGATGTTCTGCTCGGTGCGCCCGCGGCCGGGGAACTGCGGCGGCCCGTGACGCCACGCCGCGAACCCGCGCACGGCGACGAGCGCGATGAGCAGCGCCGGCACGACCGCCACGTGCAGCGGGTACAGGTTCTCGATGATCTGCCCGGGGAACTCGCCGCCGAAGAGCAGGAAGCTGAGCCAGGTGCCGATGATCGGGATGCCGAGCGCGATGCCCTCGGTGATGCGCAGGCCGGTGCCCGAGAGCATGTCGTCGGGCAGGGCGTAGCCGCTCCAGCCGCCGGCGAGGGCGACGACGAAGATCAGGAACAGCAGCACCCACATGCCTCGGCGTGGCCGCCGGAACGCGCCGGTGAAGAACGTCGTCAGGATCTGCATGATGATCGACGCCGGCAGCAGCAGCCCGGCCCAGTGGTGCGCCTGCCTGATGAGCAGGCCGCCCGGCACCTCGAACGTGATGTACATGGTCGACGCGAACGCCTTCGAGACCTCGGCGCCGTGCAGCGGAACATACCCGCCGGTGTACGTCGTCAGGTCGCTCGACGGCGTGTACCAGAACATCAGCAGCACGCCGGTGACGGTGACGCACCACGATGCAGGCGAGCGTCACCACGCCGAACAGGTTCGTCCAGTGGCTCGGCACCGTGCGCCGGCGAAGCTCGGCGATGAGGTCGGCGACGCGTCGGCCGAAGACCGTGGTGTTCGCGGCCCGGCCGGCGAGTCGGTCGGTGATCGAGCGGCGCGGCGGGCGCCGGTCAGCGGGCGTGGGTGCTCCACCCGCCACGAGCTCGGTACGAGGTTCTTGCACGGTTCTGCGCATGTGCTGCTTCCCCAATCGTCTTCACTACATACGACAGAGATAACGCGCCGTGATGTGACATCCGACGGCCCTGAAAGCGCGCGGATGTCACGACATCGAGAGAGATGTCACGACGTCGAGCGAGCTGGCGACATGTCGTCTCGGTAGCTGACCGGCGCCGGCGTCGCTGACCTCGGTACCGTGCCGCCGCGATCTCGGTAGTCGCTGCCGATTCGCGCGAGCTCCTGCGCGAGGAGTGTGGTCTCAGGCCGAAGAACACGGCCGTCACTCGCATCCGAAGGGATCGGAACCATGGACCTCGCACTCGACTACCTGGCCCGCACCACTCACGAGCAGCAACGTCGCTGCCGCGGATCGCGTCAACGAGTACCGCCGCATCGCTGCCGAGCGTCGAGCGCTCGCGACCGCCTCGCCCGACACCGTGCGGCCCGACATCACTCAGCTCGACGCGGTTGACGCGGTTCACGCCTGGTGGTTCCGCGCCCTTCTCGTGGTTCGCCCCACGCCTTCACACGGACGCGTGAGCGACGACGCCCTCGCAAGTCAGCCGTGACGGCCGACGCCTACACCCACACGACCCGATGACTTCTTCGACGAAAGGAGGTGCGCGATGTTCGCGACCATGATCCTGCTCGGACTGCTTGCAGCGACGGCGGTGACGTCGGCGCTGGTGCAGTTCGGCCGTGACGGCTACCGCCGCACGCCGACCGTCTAGCCGTAATGACCACCACGGAAATATCCGTGTGTTCTACGGATTCGCGCGGGCTGTTTCGCGAGGAGTGTGGTGTGCGGCGGGAGTTCACCGCCGCACACTCGGCCTCGAAAGGAGGTGCGCGATGTTCGCAACCATGCTCATGCTCGGACTGCTTGCAGCGACGGCGGTCACGTCGGCGCTGGTGCAGTTCGGCCGTGACGGCTACCGCCGCACGCCGACCGTCTAGCACGGCCAGGGGAATTCGACGCCCGTGAGTTCTTCCGAGACGCTCCAGAGGCGCGCGGCCGTGATCGGGTCGTCTGCTGCCGCGGCACGATCCACGAGCGCGGGCGGGCCCGCCAGCTCGCCACGACGGCTCGGACCCACGTACCCGCCGCCCGGCATCGGCGCGGTCGCCGCGAACACGGTCGGCGCCGCCCCCGCGACCGCCGACTGGGCGAACCACGGCACGGCGACCTGGCCGACCAGCTTGAGTATCGCGTTCCCGGCGCCCGCCCCGAGATTCGTGGTCGCCATGCCCGG
The DNA here is from genome assembly GCA_963836825.1 of uncultured Actinomycetota bacterium. Taxonomy (GTDB): domain Bacteria; phylum Actinomycetota; class Actinomycetes; order Actinomycetales; family Microbacteriaceae; genus Agromyces. Next base: position 127,114 of record CAWILI010000019.1, on the reverse strand, counting down.
GTGCGCTGCGGTCGCGATGACACGCGAATCGGATGCCTCGAGCCGGCGTTGCAACTCGAGCGTGAAGAGCAGGTTGGCGAGCTTCGACTGTGCGTAGGCTTCGGAGCCGGCCCGGTAGGGACGCGTCGACCAGTCGAGGTCGGCGAAGTCGATGCGGCCCGTGCGGTGGGCGCTGCTCGCGACCGTGACCACCCGGCCCGTGAGGTACGGCAGCAGCAGGTTCGTCAGCGCGAAGTGCCCGAGGTGGTTGATGCCGAACTGCAACTCGAACCCGTCGCGCGTCTTCCCGAACGGCGGAATGAGCACGCCGGCGTTGTTGACGAGCACGTGGATGTCGCCGCGCCAGTGCTCCGCGAAGCTCCGCACCGAGGCGAGATCTGCGAGGTCGAGGTCGTCGCACCTCGGTGGAGCCCTCGACCGTGGCCGCGGCATCCCGCCCTCTGCGCTCATCTCGTACGGCGAGCACGACGTGCGCGCCGTGGTGGGCGAATGACCGCGCGGCCTCGAGCCCGATGCCGCTGTTCGCCCCCGTGATGATGATCGTCGTGCCGGTCAGGTCGGGCATTCGCTCGACGCTCCAGGGCTCGGTTTCGAGTCGGGCGGTCATGGTGCGAACCTTCCGGGTGAGCGGGCGCCATCAGGCGACGGCGCCGTCTCACGTGCCGAACCGTACGCGCACGACCTGACCGCGACATGTGCGCCGCGCGATGTCGGGCCCGCCGAACAGCCGATCGTCGACTCGCTCGTGTGCTCGCTGGGTGACGCTCGGCCGAGGCCGTCTAGCACGGCCAGGGGAACTCGACGCCCGTCAGCTCCTCCGAGACACTCCAGAGGCGCGCGGCCGTGACCTGATCCTCCGCCGCGGCGGCACGATCGACGAGCACGGGCGGTCCGGTCATCCCACCGCGACGGCTCGGGCCCGCGTACCCGGCTCCGGGCATCGGCGCGGTGGCCGCGAAGAGCGTCGGCGCAGCCCCGGCGGCCGCAGACTGCGCGACCCACCGCACGGCGATCTTGCCGACCAGCCGGAGCATCGCGTTGCCGGTGCTCGCCCCGAGATTCGTGGCCGCCATGCCCGGGTGCGCGGCGGTCGCGATGACACGTGAATCGGATGCCTCGAGCCGGCGTTGCAGCTCGAGCGTGAAGAGCAGGTTGGCGAGCTTCGACTGCGCGTAGGCGTCGGAGCCGGCCCGGTATTCACGCGTCGACCAGTCGAGGTCGTCGAAGTCGATGTGGCCGGTGCGGTGGGCGTTGCTCGCGACCGTGACCACGCGGCCCGTGAGGTACGGCAGCAGCAGGTTCGTCAGCGCGAAGTGTCCGAGGTGGTTGGTGCCGAACTGCAGCTCGAATCCGTCGCGCGTGCGCCCGAACGGCGGCACGAGCACGCCGGCATTGTTGACGAGCACACGGATGTCGCCACTCCAGTTCTCCGCGAACGCGCGCACCGAGGCGAGGTCGGCGAGATCGAGGTGTCGCACCTCGGTGGAGCCCTCGACCGTGGCCGCGGCATCCGACCCTCTGCGCTCGTCTCGCACGGCGAGTACGACGTGGGCGCCGTTGAGGGCGAACGAGCGGACGGCCTCGAGGCCGATGCCGCTGTTGCCTCCGGTGACGATGATCGTCGTGCCGGTCAGGTCGGGCATTTGCTCGACGGTCCATGCAGTATCGATGGCGGGGTGGGCGGTCATGATGCGACCTTTCGGTGAGCGGGCGTCGTCGACCGACGGCACCGTCTCACGTGCTGAACCGTACGCGCGCGACCTGACTGCGACATGTGCGCCGCGTGATGTCGCGCCCGGCCGAATCGGGGGTCGCCCTGATGCGGCTCTCAGCTTCGGGGAGTCGACTTCCCGAGGGGCGGGAACCCCGACCCCAACGGCGAGCGAGGGGGCGACGGCGACATGTTCGACATGTTCATCAAGATCGGCGCGATCAAGGGCGAGAGCAAGGATGACCGGCACCGCGACGAGATCGAGGTGCAGAGCTGGGCTTGGGGCGAGGCGCAGTCGGGCGGGCCCGGCGGTGGCGCCGGAGGTGGCGGCGGGCGGCGGAGCGGGCAAGGTGACGATGCAGGACTTCACGTTCACGCACCTGCTCGATGTGGCATCGCCCCATCTCATGAAGGCCTGTGCGGCGGGCACGCACCTTCCCGAGGCGGTCTTCTCGGCGCGAAAGGCGGGGTCGGGTCAGCAGGACTTCCTCGTGATCAAGCTGCAGGACGTGATGGTCACGGCGGTGTCGACGGGCGGATCGGAGGATGGCAACGGGTTCGGCGAGTCCGTGGCACTGGGCTTCGCGAAGATCCGCGTCGAGTACCGGCGGCAGCAGCCCGACGGCTCGGTGACGGCGGGTCGGTGTTCGAGTGGGACGTGCACGCGAACAAGGGCATCTAGATCGCGGTGTACCACCGCGTCGTGCGGTGGTACACTTGACTGCATGCCGACCACGCGACCGCGGTTCCAGGTGACCGAGACGCCCGAGGTCGAGCGCGCGCTGAAGGTCGCCGAGGCGGCGTGGCCCGATCTGCCTCGCGCCGAGCGGGTGATGCGACTGCTGCAGGCCGGGGCTGACGCGCTCGAGCGCAGCACGGTCGAACAGCGGGCGCGGCGCATCGCCGCCGTCGAGGCTTCGGCCGGCATCCTCGACGATGCGTACGAGCCCGGGTATCTCGAGCGGTTGCGTGAAGAGTGGCGCGAGTGATCGTGCTCGACGCGAGCGTCGTGATCGCACACCTCGCCGCGTCCGACGCTCACCACGCGCGAGCAACGGCATTCTTCCGCGAGCACGCTGATGCCGAGTTCATCGTGCACACGCTGACGCTCACCGAGATCCTCGTCGGCCCGACGCGCGTCGGCCGCGGGCTCGACGCGACGCGGGCGCTCGCATCACTCGGCATCGACGAGTGGGCACCGCCCGCCGGCAGTGCCGCGCGGCTCGCGCAGCTGCGGGTCGAATCAGGGCTGAAGCTGCCCGACTGCTGCGTGCTCGACGTGGCGATCGAGACGCGGGTCGGCGCTCGCGACGTTCGACGAGCGGCTCGCGAGTGCGGCGCGAGCATCGGGTCTGACCGTGATCTCGGTCGGCTGATCGCGGGCGCCCCTACCCGCGCCACGTCGGTGGCCGCCCTGATGTGGACCGCGTCGATGGCTCGCCACAATGGGGTGTTCCATTCGCTCGGGTCGCACTCCGAGATGGCGTCGCGGCCGACGTAAAGGGGGCCACGATGCTCCAGACAACCGAACCGGCAGCCACTCATCCCTCGGGGCCACCCCTCGAGATGGAGCGCCTGCGATATCCGGCCGAACCCTCCCGCTTGGTGATGGCCGTGGTGTGCGTGGCGTGCGCGCTCGTCGTGTTCGTCGTGTGGATGGCGGTCAGCAACTTCTCCCTCCTGGTTTTCGGGGGGATCGGATTGGTGATCCTAGGCTTCTCCATCTGGGCGCTGTGGCAATTCAGCCGCGTTCACCTGCTCGGAGACGCAGTTCTGGTCAACTCGCAGACGTTCCCTGAGGTTCAGAGCGCGGTCGACGAAATCAGGGCGACGTTGCAGTACGACCGTCGAGTCGACATCTTCGTCATCCCGAACCTGTCGCCGCGAATCCAGCTCAGGAGCTACTTCGGTATTCGCGCTCTGCTGATCGAGGGTGGCGCGATCGCCGATATGACCTCGCCGGCCAGTCGGCCGCAATTGCTCTTCCTTCTGGGAACGTACTTCGGGGCATTCAAGGCGAAGCACGACCGCTCGGCGATCGTCGAGCTCGTGCTCGACAGTGCCGGCATTCGCACGATCCTTGCGCCGTTCGTGGCCCCGTGGTTGCGCACGACCGTGTACACCGGAGATCAGATCGCCTATGCGTGCAGCCGCGACTTCGGGGCGAGTCTCGCAGCTGTGCACCGGGTCTTGGTCGGGCGCGAGCTGACTCCGCAGCTCGCCGCCTCGGGTCTCATTCTTCAGGCTGGGCGAGTCTCCAAATCGTCGTTGCTGCGTGTGGCAGAGATGTTGAGGCCCGAGCCCTATGCGACGAACCGCTTCCTGAACCTGGTGCGATTCGCGCAGCAGGTCGACCCCGAATCCGTTCTCGCGTTTCGCGCAGGGTTGTCACCCGAGATCAACGGCGTGCTCGATGAAGCGCTCGCGCGGATGACACGCGCCGGCCGGCGGAACACCGCCGTTGCACTGGTCACCGCTGGTGCGGTCGTTCTGAGCGCGATGCTCTTGTACGTCCCAGTCCTGCGCCGGCGGTACCCAAGCGACGCCGCCGGCACCACCGGTCGACACGGATGTCCCTGTCCCGCCTCAGCCAACGTAGTTCCCGACCCCCTCAGCCGACGGTGGTTCCTGACCCGCCTGAGCCGACGGCGGCTCAAGCACTCGCCGCCGCTGTGCCGGCGACGGTCGGTGAGGCGTGCACAGAGCTCGCCACGCCCGCGCCGGAGATCGCCGGTGGCCTCAGCGCGGCGATCGGCTGCTCCGGTCCCACCGAAGCCGGCGTCGACGTCATTCGAGCTCTATTCCTACGACTCCCCCGAGAGTTACGGCTCGGCAGTCGGGGTGGTTCTCCAGGGTCTCGAGCAGACTTCCTGCCCTCAAGGGGGTTGGTACGCGTGGACCGACGGCAACGGCGACGAACGTGGGGTTCTGGCCTGCTACTACGGTGAGGCCGGCGAGGCCATCGCCGTCTGGACGCACAACGCCGACGGAGTCGTCGTCTTCGCCTCGGATGCGGAGATGCTCGCTGGACGAGATGTACGCCTGGTGGCAGTCCACTGTCCCCGCGCTGGGGTTGAACTGAGACCCCGCGCGGTCGACGGCGGCCGCAGCATCGAGCGCGGCAGACGGCGCCGAGTGTCTACCTGTGCAGGTGCGCTTGCTCCCCAGTGGCGCCCGGATGTCCTTCTCCGTTGCGTGCAGCAGTCGCTCGGCGAGATTGCGCAATGCTCGCGACACCGCGAGCTCGTCGCCGATCTCGGGCACGCTCGGATCGTGCGGGTTGCGCTGGGCCTCGCCGACGGCGGTCACATCGTGACCCGTGGGCGTGCGCAGGCTGACCTGTGCCAGCGTGGATTCCTCTTGTTCGTCGATGTCGACGGTGATGCTCCACTGCTTCGTCGCAGACATGGAACTCACCACCCTCTCCGGTCTGGTTCCAACCTCAGCGTACCGACCTGCCGCACGTGCGGCGAGGGCAAGACCTAAGACCTCCGCCACTGGTCGAGGTCGGCGGCGACGGCTGACGGGGCTACGCCTCGGGCGCCTCCTGCAGCGCGCGCACCTCGATGCGGGACTGCACCGCGGCCGATGCCCTGGTCGCCCATTCGACGGCCGCGGCCTCGTCGGCCGCCTCGATCACCCAGAAGCCGCCGACGTACGACGGCGCCTCGACGAACGGCTCGTCGAGCACGCGCGTCTCGCCCGATGTGGCGTCGACGGTCTTCGCGGTCGAGGGCGGGTTGAGGCCGCCGGCGAACAGCCATGCGCCCGAGTCCTTCAGGGCGGTGTTGAACTCGTCGACCGCGGCCATCACGGCCGCCAGTTCGGCGGGGTCGAACTCCTGCATCGACTCCATGGTCGGCTCGGTCGCCGAGTCGTGGGGCATGGTCAGGAAGTACTGCGTCATCACGCGATCCTCTCGTCGTGGGGCTCCGTCGGTGTCGCCCTCATTCATGCGTCGAACGAGCGCGGCCTCGATCGACATCCGGCTCCGAGCCGCCTACACGACGATCGCGACCGCGACCCCGTCCCAGCCTTTCGATCCGACGGTCTGCAGCGCCGTGGCATCCACTCGCGGATCGTCGCCCAGCAACTCGAGCCCGCGCTGGGCGCCGATCACCATCTCATCGGTGGTGTCCGCGTTGGCGACCTCGCCCATGCGACCGACGTTGTCGACGACGATCACCGTGCCCGGGTGCCCGAGACGGATGGCCCAGTCGAGGTAGATCGTGTTCGATTCCTTGTCGGCGTCGATGAAGACCAGGTCGAACGGCTCGTCGCCGCGCTCGGCGATGCGCGGCAGGCTGTCGGCGGCGCGCCCGACGACGATCTCGATCTTCTCCGACACGCCCGCGCGCTCGAAGTTCGCGCGGGCGATGTCGGCGTGCCTCTGCTCGAGCTCGAGGGTCACCACGCGACCGTCGTCGGGGATGCCGCGGGCGAGCCAGATCGTCGAGAAGCCGCCGAGCGTGCCCACCTCGAGCACGCGCCGCGCGCCCGACATGCGCGCGAGCAGGTGCAGCAGCTTGCCCGACAGCGCGGTGACCTCGATCGCGGGAAGGCCCGCGGCCAGGGAGTCGGCCACCGCGCCGGTGAGCGTCGGGTCGTCGTCGATCAGGGTCGTCGTGAGGTACTGGTCGAGCAGCCGCCAGTTCTCGGGGGTGGAGTCCGCCATGCCGCCAGCCTGATCGCCGCACGACGGCGCGTCAATGCCCTCGCCGTACCTCCCGCGTCGCACGCCTCGATGAAGTCCGATTCCCGCTGCCGAATACGGCCTCGGCCGGCCGAAGCCGGGTGATGATGGAGTCATGACCCGCCGCCACGCGACCCTGCCGACGCCGCTCGGCGAGCTGATCGTCGTCGCCGACGGCGAGGCGCTCGTGGGCATCTACTTTCCGGGACACTGGCATCCGCCGGCGGTCGGATCCATCGGCGTCGACGTCGACGCGCACGACGACGAGCTCATCACGCGGTTCGGTCGTCAGCTCACCGAGTACCTCGACGGCACGCGCACCACGTTCGACCTGCCCTTGGCGCCGACCGGCGACGAGTTCCAGCAGGCGGTGTGGGCGATGCTGCGGGACATCCCATTCGGTGAGACGACGACCTACGGCGAGCTCGCCGCCCGCCTCGGCGACCGCAATCTCGCCCGGCGCGTCGGCAACGCGGTGGGCCGCAACCCGCTGAGCATCGTGGTGCCGTGCCACCGCGTCGTCGGCGCCGACGGATCGCTCACCGGCTACGCCGGCGGGCTCGAGCGCAAGCACTTCCTGCTCGAGCACGAGGGCGCGGCGGTCGTCGCGCAGGCGCGCCTGTTCTGAGCTCGGATGTCCCGGCCGGGGCGCACCCGGACGGGACATCCGCAATTCGTGGTGGGTGACTACTCCTCGACGCCCGGGTCGCCGCCCTCGAGGCCGCCGTCGGTCGAGTCGGTCATGGGTTCGTCGTTGCCGGGTGCGCCGGGCTTGTTGCCACCGCGCCGCTCGCCGCCGGGCTGATCGGGCGCGTCGGCGCGGGCATCAGCCCGGTCCGGGTCATCCGTTCGGTTCTTGTCGTCGGGAACCGGCGTCACATCGTCAGGCAGGGTCGAGTCGGTCATCGGTCGCTCCTTCGTTGATGTCGATCGGGGTGGTGCGGGTTCACTCCTCGGAGATCTCGGCGACGGTCTCGCCGGTCTGGGTCGCCGAGAGTTCGCGGGCGATGTCGGCCTGGCTGATGATGCCGACGAGGTCGTGCCCGTCGATCACCGGCAGGCGACGAACCTGGTAGTCCTGCATCACCACGAGGGCGTCGCGGATGTCGTCGTCGGCGCCGATCGTGATCGGCTTGCCCTCGCCGAGGCTGCCGGCCGTCACCGTGTTCGGGTCGCCGCCCTCGGCGATGCACTTCACCACGATGTCGCGGTCGGTGACCATGCCCTTCAGGCGGTCGTCGTTGCCGCAGATCGGCAGGGCGCCCACGTCGAGGTCGCGCATCATGCGGGCGGCGTCGGCCAGCGTCTGGTCCTCCTTCACGCACTTCGGGTCGGGCGTCATGAGGTCGCGTGCGACAGTCATCGGGATCGTCCTCTCGTCTCGTTCGAGTCGTGCTCGTTTCGTGCTCGTTCGGGTTGATTCCGGCAGGTTATGCAGGATCGCGATGGGCCGCACGGGGGTTGACTCACGGGCCGAGTCGCGGCATCCGTTGCCGCTGTCAGCCGAATCGGCGTCACGATTGCAGACGCGATCGCAATCCCGATCTGTCTTCGACCGAGCGAGGGGGCAGTGTCATGGCACGCATCGATGTCGACGGGCTGAGCACGTGGACCGAGACGCGCGGCAGCGGCGAGCACACCGATCGTGCTGCTGCACGGCGGCCTCGGCAACAGCGACGACCTGCTCGACTCGATCGGCGCGGAGCTCGTCGATCGCTTCCGGGTCGTCGCCTTCGATCGTCGCGGGCACGGGTACACGGCCGACACCGATGCGCCGTTCCACTACGACGACATGGCCGCGCACGCCATCGCGGTGCTCGAGCGGCTCGACGTCGCACCGCCGCTGCACCTCGTGGGGTGGAGCGATGGCGGCATCGTGGCGATGCTCGTCGCACTGAACCGGCCCGACCTCGTCGACCGGCTCGTGCTGATCGGCGTGAACTTCCACGTCGATGGCGTGCACCCGATGGATATGGGCGACATGGAGCCGCCGGCGGCGATGCTCGAGGCGTATGCCGCGCGCTCGCCCGACGGCGCCGACCACTTCGCCGTCGTCGCTGAGAAGGGCATGGCGATGATGACGACCGAGCCGACGCTCACGACCGACGATGTCGCTCGGCTGCGACATCCGACGCTCGTGCTCGTCGGCGACGACGACGTCGTGCGGCTCGAGCACACGGTGGCGCTCTACGAGGCGCTGCCGGCCGGGCGGCTGTGCGTCGTGCCCGGGGCGTCGCACGCGGTGGTGATGGAGCAGCCGGGGTTCGTGGCCGCGGTGATCGAGGAGTTCCTGCTGGGGCCCGAGCCGCCCGAGACGATGATTCCGATGCGGCGGCGCGGGCGGTAGCGGGTGCCTCGTGGGCGGCGATCGGATGTCCCGGCTGGGGTGATCGGCGCAATCGGAGAGTTGGCCGGGCGGGTCGAGAGGTTGCTCGATGAGGCTGCGCGATCGGCGGCGGCGGTGGCGGGTGGTGGTGGTGGTGCCCCCGGGCAGTCACCGGTGCGGATCATGCTCGGCATCGCCGGAAGCCCCGGCAGCGGCAAGACCACCCTGGCGATCGCGCTCGTCGAGGAGCTCAATCGCCGCGCTCCGGGCGTCGCCGTTCACCTGCCGATGGACGGGTTCCACCTGGCCAACTCGACCCTCGACCGCCTCGGACTGCACGACCGCAAGGGCGCGATCGAGACCTTCGACGGCTGGGGCTTCGTGGCGCTGCTCGACCGGCTGCGCGCGGAGCGCGGCCACACCGTGTACGCGCCGAGCTTCCATCGCGTGGTCGACGAGGGCGTTGCCGGCGAGATCGCCATCGAGGATTCGGTGCAGATCGTCGTGGTCGAGGGCAACTACCTGCTCGCCGACGGCGACCCGTGGTCGGGCGCGCGAACCCGCTTCGACGAGACCTGGTTCTGCGCCACGCCCGATGCCGAGCGCCTCGCACGCCTCGTCGACCGGCACACCGAGCACGGGCGCACGCCCGAAGCGGCGCTCGCGTGGGCGACCGAGGTCGATGGAGCGAATGCGGTGCTCATCGAGCGGTCGCGGGTGCGCGCCGACCTCGTCGTGTCGGGGGAGTCGTTCGCGGTGCTGGCGGGCGAATAGCGAGCCGCGCAGCTGAGGGGCCCGATGCCGGCGCGCATCGGGCCCTCGTGGGTCATCCGTCGTTTCTCACCGCGGCGGCGACCCCCGACGGCGTGCGCACGCCGACCGTGACGCCCCAGAGCACGATCGAGATGACCTGCCACATCGGCCCCGTACCTGGCTGGCCACGCGCTGACTCGTCCTCCACAGGGCGCCGCTCGGTGAAGTTATTCACAGGCTGATCTGCGGTTTCGAGCGCCATTCCAATGTCAGTGGGTCCCACCAGAATGGAACCATGACCGCAGTCGCCGAAGCACTCGAGCAGGTTCGCTCGACGCTCGTCGACGTGCTGCGGTTCGACGATCCGGCGCGGTGGTCCGACGACGAGTTGCTCGCGGCGACGGCGTCGATCGAGGCGGTCGGGCGGGTCATCGATGCGCACCGGGCGGCATGTGCCGGCGAGATCGCCGAGCGGTCGCGGGTCGAGCTGGGCAGCGAGCGGCTGTCGTCGCGCCGCGGTTGCCGGTCGGCGTCAGAGCTCGTCGAGCGGGTGACCCAGGTGTCGGGTGCCGAGGCGCGGCGGCGCATCGCGCTCGGGGCGGCGACCCGCGGCCGGGTCGGGTTCACCGGCGAGCCGCTCGAGGCCGAGTTCCCGGGCGTCGCGGCCGCGCTCGCCGACGGCGACCTCGGGGCCGATGCTGCGGGCACGATCGTCCGCGAGCTCGATCGGCCCCGGCGCGTCGCCGACCCGGCCGCGTTCGCGACCGCCGAGCGCGAACTCGTTGCCGCCGCCCTCGGCGCCGGCGACGCGGGCGCGGTGCGCGCCAGCGCCGACGAACTGCGGGTGCAGGCGCAGGCGTGGGCGGCGTTCCTCGACCAAGACGGCCCCGAGCCCGACGACGAACGGGCGATGCTTCGGCGCGGGGTGCGCCTCGGGCGGGCCCGCGACGGGCTCATCCCCATTCGCGGAGACCTGATGCCCGAGGTCGCGGCCGGGCATCACCCGGCTGTTCGACGCGCACCTGTCGCCGAGGTCGAGCACCGGGTTCATGACCGACGAAGAGGCGGCGCACTTCGACGCCTCCGGCGAGCAGCGCACCACCGACCAGCAGCGTCACGACGTGCTCGCGGCGATCATCGAGACCGCCGCGCGGTCGGGTGAGCACCCGAGCATCGGCGGTGCGGCGCCGACCGTGCTCGTGAGCGTTCGGGCATCCGACGTCGCCGCCGGTCGCGGCGCGGGTCACGCCGACGGCGTCGAGATCCCGGTGTCGATGCGGGCGGTGCGCCAGCTGATGTGCACCGGCGGCACGCAGCGGGTCGTGCTGAACGACCGCGGTCGCATCCTCGAGCTCGGCTCCCAAGATCGCTGCTTCACGCCGCAGCAGCGGCGCGCGATCACGCTGCGCGACGGCGGATGTCTCATCCCCGGCTGTTCCGTACCCGCATCGTGGTGCGAGATCCACCACGTCATCCCCGACGTCGACGGCGGGCCGACCCATCCCGACAACGGAGTTCTGCTCTGCTGGTTCCACCACCGGTCGATCGATACGTCGGGGTGGGGCATCCGCATGCAGCGCGGGGTGCCGCAGATCCGGCCACCGGTGTGGCTCGACCCCGGCGGCGGGTGGCGCGACGCGACGAAGTCGCCGACGAGATTGGCCGACCGACTCGAGCGAAGATCGGGTCCGGCGGCGTGAAGAGGTGTCGGTTATCTCCGACGCGCGACGTCGCCGCGCAGGAACCAGTTCGGCCCATCGCTCCCGGTCGCGCATTCGGCTCGTTACCCTCACCCACGTGAGATCGACACCGAAGTCGACCGTGTGGTGGCGGTCAGGGTGCGAGCTGGCGACGGGCTATCGCGAAGAGGTGAGCGCCGAGTCGCATTGTGCCGCCCGCTGACGGTGCCCGCCCGATGTGGACCGCGGCGATGGCTCGCCAAAGGGGTGATCCAGTCGCTCGGGTCGCACTCCGAGAGGGCGTCGCGGCCGACGTTAAGGGGCTCACGATGCTCCAGACGCCGAACCGGCAGCCGCGCAGCCCGTTAGGGCTCCCCTCGACGATGGAGCGCCTGCGGTATCCGGCTGAACCCTCCCGCTTGGCGATGGCCGTGGTGTGCGTGGCTTGCGCGCTCGCCGTGGTCGTCGTGTGGCTGGCGATCATCGACGTGTCGGCGCCTGATTTTCGGGGTGGATCGGATTGGTGATCTCAGGCGTTCGCCATTGGGCGGCACTGGCAACTCGGCCGCGCTTCGCCTCTCGGCAGACGCAGTCCTCGTCAGCGCGGAGACGTTCCCGGACGTTCAGAGCGCCGTCGACGAAGTCAGGGCGACGTTGCAGTACGAACGTCGAGTCGACATCTTCGTCAGTCCCGAATCTGTCGCCGCGAATCCAGCTCACGAGCTACTTCGGTATTCGCGCTCTGCTGATCGAGGGTGGCGCGATCGCGGATATCACCACGCCGGCCAGCGGCCGCAATTGCTCTTCCTGCTGGGAACGTACTTCGGGGCATTCAAGGCGAAGCACGACCGCTGGGCGATCGCCGAGCTCGTGCTCGACAACGCCGGCATTCGCACGATCCTTGCGCCGTTCGTGGCGCCGTGGTTGCGCACGACCGTGTACACCGGGGATCAGATCGCGTATGCATGCAGCCGCGATTTCGCGGGTGAGTCTCGCAGCCGTCTACCGGGTGCTTGGTCGGGCGCGAGCTGACTCCGCAGCTGGCCGCCTCGGGTCTCATTCTTCAGGCTGAGCGAGTCGCCGAGTCGCGGTGCTGCGTGTGGCCGAGATGTTGAGGCCCGAGCCTGATGCAACGAACCGCTTCCTGAACCTGGTGCGATTCGCGCAGCAGGCCGACCCCGATCCGCTCTCGCGTTTCGTGGAGAGTTGTCACCCGAGGTCAACGGCGTGCGCGACGAAGCGCTCGCGCGGATGCCACGCGCCGGTCGGCGGAACACGGCGTTGGCCTGGTCACCGCTGGTGCGGTCGTTCTGAGCGCGATGCTGCTGTACGTCCCAGTCCTGGCGCCGCGCCGAGCCGCCACCGACTCCGCCGGCCCCACCGGTCGCCGGCGGAGGTGCCTGTCCCGCCGGAGCCGACGGAGGTTCCCGTCCCGCCTGAGCTGACGGCGGCTCAAGCACTCGGCGCCGCTGCGCCGCGACGGCGGTGAGCTCGTGCACAGATGCTCGCCGGCGCCCGCGCCGCGAGATCGCCGGTGGCCGCGGCGCGGCGGAGCGGCTGCTCAGGTCGCACCGAGGGCGGCCCGTTGACGTCGGAGCATTGAGCTCTGTTCCTACGACTCCGCCGAACAGCTCGGCTCGGCAGTCGGCGTCGTGCTCCAGGGTCTCGAGGCAGTAGGCGACGTGCGTTGACGCGTCGACGATGGCGACGGCGACGAACGCGGCTCCTCGCCGCTACTACGGCGCGGCCTGGCGCGGCCGTCGCCGTCTGGGCGACGACAGAGACAGAGTCGTCGTCGTCGCCTCGGATGCGGAGATGCTCTTGGACGAGGTGTACGTCTGGTGGCAGTTCACTGTGCCCGCGCTGGGGTTGAACTGACTCATCGGCGCGGCAGCCCGCTCGCGAGCGGCGCACGGCTACTACCTGTGCAGGTGCGCTTGCTCCCCAGTGGCGCCCGAGATGTCCTTCTCCGTTGCGTGCAGCAGTCGCTCGGCGAGATTGCGCAATGCTCGCGACACCGCGAGCTCGTCGCCGATCTCGGGCACGCTCGGATCGAGTGGGTTGCGCTGGGCCTCGCCGATGCCCGTCACATCGTGACCCGTGGGCGTGCGCAGGCTGACCTGTGCCAGCGTGGAGCCCTCTTGTTCGTCGATGTCGACGGTGATGCTCCACTGCTTTGTCGCAGACATGGAACTCACCACCCTCTCCGGTCTGGTTCAAGGCTCAGCGTACCCCGATGCTGCCGCGCCGCGGCGAGGGCGGCGAGGACCCGTCACCCCACGTCTGCGCCTCGCCCCGGAGTAGCCTGCGCTCATGGGACGACCGATCATCTCGGCGCTGTCACAGGTGATCGTCGACCTGGCCGATGCCGGGCCAGGCAATGCGGCGGTCGCGGCATCCGCGGCGGATGGGCTCGGCGTCGCCCTGTTGCCGCTGTTCGCGCTCGCCGGCTCACTGACCGCGGCCATCGCGGTCGGAACCCTGATCGTCGCGTGGTTGCGCAAGCCCGAGGACGACAGTGCGTTCGGAGTGACCGATCCCAAGATCGCCGGGCTGCTCTCGGTCGGGTTCGTGTCGGGTTCCGCATCGGCGCGCTGGTTGCCGGCGACGGTGTTGCAGCTCGCCTGCGATGGCGTGATCGCCATCGTCGACCGGCGCGAGTTGCGCGACGGCACGGCAGCCGGCGCCGCGGGCATCCGACTCGTCTTGCACGGCGACGTTCCGGTGGCTGTCGCATCCGGCGCGGAATCGGGCGGCGCCGAGGACAGCATCGTGGTGGCGGTGCTCGCGCCCGATCTCGTGGAGGGCTCGAGGTTCGCCGTACATGGTTCGGGCGTCGACATCGACCGCGTCGTGAACGGCAACTCCTCCCTGCTCGCGTTGACGCGCGACCGGTTCGTCGCCGCGGCGGCGTGGTATCGCGAGCCGCGCCCTGCCCGTCGATTCAGGGTCGCGACGGTCGGCGGTGTGCTCGGAGTCGTCCTGGGACTCCTCTCGACCGCGGTGGGCGAGGAGTACTCGAACTCGATCGCGTGGAGCGCGGTCCTCATCGGCGCGGTGGCGCTGGGACTGCGCGTGCTCCTGCCCCGCTGGATCCCGCTGAACGCGGCGGGGCTGCAGCTTCGTCAGCGGGCGAACGATCTGCGCGAGGCGATCACCGCATCGGATGTCCCGGGCATCGCCGCCGACCAGGAAGTGCTGCCCTGGGCGGTGCTGTTCGACGAGCCGTCCGTGGTGCAGCGTTTCGCCGAGGCCGCCGAGCGATCGGGTATCGCACCAGTCTGGTACCGCCCATCAGCCCCGTTCACGGCGGATCGGCTCGTCTCCTGCATCGCGATCTTGTCGGCTCAGTTGGCGCAGCCCATTCGGGTCGGCGGCAGGACCCTCGGGCGAGGTCACGACTCGCGCTTCGGCGTGCCGATGATCGGCGACAGCAGGAGTTGGGGCGGCGGATACCTCGCCGCCGACGGCGGGGCCGGGTCCGGCCCGGGCTACGGCGATGGCTGGGGGTTCGGCGACGGTGGCGGCGGAGGAGGTTTCGGCGGATTCGACGGCGGCGGCGGGGGCGGCGGCGACGGCTGACGGCGGCTACACCTCGGGCGCCTCCTGCAGCGCGCGCACCTCGATGCGGGACTGCACTGCGGCCGATGCCCTGGTCGCCCATTCGATCGCTGCTGCCTCGTCGGCCGCCTCGATGACCCAGAAGCCGCCGACGTACGACGGCGCTTCGACGAACGGCTCGTCGAGCACGCGCGTCTCGCCCGATGTCGCGTCGATGGTCTTCGCGGTCGAGGGCGGGTTGAGCCCGCCGGCGAACAGCCATGCGCCCGAATCCTTCAGAGCGGTGTTGAACTCGTCGACCGCGGCCATCACGGCCGCCAGTTCGGCGGGGTCGAACTCCTGCATCGACTGCATGGTCGGCTCGGTCGCCGAGTCGTGGGGCATGGTCAGGAAGTACTGCGTCATCACGCGATCCTCTCGTCGTGGGGCTCCGTCAATGTCGCCCTCATTCATGCGTCGAACGAGCGCGGCCTCGATCGACATCCGGTTCCGAGCCGCCTACACGACGATCGCGACCGCGACCCCGTCCCACCCCTTCGATCCGACGGTCTGCAGCGCCGTGGCATCCACTCGTGGATCGGAGCCCAGCAACTCCAGCCCGCGCTGGGCGCCGATCACCATCTCATCGGTGGTGTCCGCGTTGGCCACCTCGCCCATGCGACCGACGTTGTCGACGACGATCACCGTGCCCGGGTGGCCGAGACGGATGGCCCAGTCGAGGTAGATCGTGTTCGATTCCTTGTCGGCGTCGATGAAGACCAGGTCGAACGGCTCGTCGCCGCGCTCGGCGATGCGCGGCAGGCTGTCGGCGGCCCGTCCGACGACGATCTCGATCTTCTGCGACACGCCCGCGCGCTCGAAGTTGGCGCGGGCGACGTCGGCGTGCTTCTGCTCGAGCTCGAGGGTCACGACGCGGCCGTCGTCGGGGATGCCCCGGGCGAGCCAGATCGTCGAGAAGCCGCCGAGCGTGCCCACCTCGAGCACGCGCCGAGCGCCCGACATGCGCGCGAGCAGGTGCAGCAGCTTGCCCGACAGCGGGGTGACCTCGATCGCGGGCAGGCCCGCGGCCGCGGTATCGGCGAGCGCGGCGGTCAGGGTCGGGTCGTCGTCGATGAGCGTCGACGCGAGGTACTCGTCGACGCGCCGCCAGTTCTCGGGAGTGGAATCTGCCATGCGGCCAGCCTGATCGCCGCGGCACGGGGCGTCAATGCCCGTGCCGCGGCGGGTACTCCAGCGGGAACCTCTCAACGGTGCGCGGAGGCACCGCCCGCCTGCGCGGCGAGTTCCGCATCGTCGCCATGGGTCGAGCCCGCGACATCCGATTCGCCCGCGACATCCGATTCGCCTGCGACATCCGCCGCCGTCACCGAACCGTCGACTCGCTCGACGGCGCCGCTCGGCGCACCCACCACGATGCGGTCCTCGAAGAAGAACCGCGACAGCCGCACCTGAATGCGCCGCGCGAGCGTCAGCCGTCCGCGCTCGTCGGGCCGCAGGGTGAGCGGCCGCGGGGTGTCGACCGCCGTGATGCGCCAGCGCTCGTACTCGCTGATCGGCTCGTGCACCTCGATGTACTCGCCACCGGGGAGGCGCACGATGCGGCCCGTCTCGTAGCCGTGCAGCAGCACCTCTTGATCCTTGCGCTGCAGGGCGAGGGCCACGCGCTTCGTGATGAAGAAGGCGATCGCAGGGCCGACGAGCACCGTCACCTGCAGCACGCGTGATCACCGACTCGAAGGTCACCGAGAAGTGCGTCGAGATGAGGTCGGCGCTGGCCGCGATCCAGAGGGTGGCGTAGAAGACGATGCCGGCGACGCCGATCGCGGTGCGGGTGGGCGCGTTGCGCGGGCGGTCGAGCAGGTGGTGCTCGCGGCGGTCGCCCGTGATCCACTCCTCGACGAACGGGTAGACGGCGATCGCGATCAGGTAGGCGGTCACGACCGCGAGGGGCACGAGGATCGCGAGCGTCCAGGTGCGGTCGAGCCACACGAACTCCCAGCCGGGAGGCACGAGGCGCAGGGCGCCGTCGAGGAAGCCCGTGTACCAGTCGGGCTGGCTGCCGGCCCCGCGTCGCCCGGGCGAGGCCGGGCCGTAGAGCCAGATCGGGTTGATCGTGACCGCCGCCGAGATGAGCAGCAGCACCCGGTGACGAGCGCGAAGAGTCCACCGGCGCGGGCCGCCGCGGTCGGCAGCACCGGCACGCCCACGATGTTCCGCTCGCTGCGCCCGCGCCCCGGGAACTGCGGCGGCTTGTGCTGCCAGCGCCGCGAACGCGCGCACCGCGACGAGCGCGATGAGCAGTGCGGGCACGATGAACACGTGCAGCGGATACAGGTGCTCGATGATCTCGCCCGGGAACTGCCCGCCGAACAGCAGCGACTTGAGCCAGGTGCCCACGAGCGGGATGCCGAGCACGATGCCCTCGGTGATGCGCAGCCCGGTGCCCGAGAGCATGTCGTCGGGCAGGGCGTAGCCGCTCCAGCCGCCCGCGAGGGCGACGATGAAGATCAGGAACAGCAGCACCCACAGCCCCCGGCGCGGTCGCCGGAAGCGCGCCCGTGAAGAACGTGGCCAGGATCTGCATGATGATCGACGCCGGCAGCAGCAGGCCGGCCCAGTGGTGCGCCTGGCGGATCAGCAGGCCGCCCGGGATCTCGAACGTGATGTGCATCGTCGACGCGAACGCCTGCGAGACCTCGCGCGCCGACCAGCGGCACGTACCCGCCGGTGTAGATCGTGATGGCGCTCGACGGCGTGTACCAGAATGTCAGCAGCACCCCGGTGACCATGAGGACCACGATGCAGGCGAGGGTCACCACGCCGAACAGGTTCGTCCAGTGGTTCGGCACGGTGCGTCGGCGCAGCCCGGCCTCGACGTCGCCGACGCGACGACCGAAGAGCCTGGTGTTCCGGATGCCGCGTGCGAGGCGTTCGGTGACCGGGCGGCGCGGTGGATGGCGATCAACGGGCATGTGCGTGCTCCTCATACGTCCTTCACTAGATACGACTCCGGTGGGGGTCGATCTGTGACAGCCGGCGGCTGTGAGTCCGCTGCACGTGAGTGCGTGTGCACAGCCGACCGACCGTTCGGAGACAGCCCGAATTCGGTGGGCAAGGGCACGTTCCCAAGAGCACGTTCCGATCAGTACGATCGAAATCCTGTGCACTCCAGCACAGCTCGACCCGATGGAGCCACGTGACCCTCGACACGTCGGCGCCCGAGGCGGCAATGCCGCCGGCGCCCACGCCACCGACCCCGACCCCGCCGCCGCCCGGCACCGACGCGACCGGGGCGACACCGCCGCCGTCGCGGGCGAAGGGCTTCGGCCTCGCGCTGACCCTCGCGATCATCGTGTCGGCCATCCCGGTGATCCTGCTTCCGGTCGCGGGATTCTGGGTGGTCGCGACATCCTTCACGCAGACGCAGCAGGTGATGGCCGCGGTCGATGAGGCTGAGGTCGCGGGCGGCGCCGGGATCGACGAGGCCGCCGGGTCGGGTCTGCCGGTCGAGCTCCCCATGGACGTCGAGATCCCGGTCGACGCCTTCGTCGCCCTGTCCTCGGGCTTCCCCGAGGTCGCCGAGTGGGTCGCGTTGGGCGAGGGCGGTGCGAACGCCTTCGAGTACGAGAATTCGAGCACCGGATGCTACGTCTGGTTCACGAACGGATCGGTCGGCGCCGACGTGGACGTCTCGAACGGCGATCGCGCGGCGAGTGTCGCGCTCATCGAATCGGGCCTCGGCACGACGGTCGACCCGAGCCTCGTCGAAGACGGCACGATGGTCGCCGTCGACGCAGCCGAGTTCGGCACCGTCGATGCGGTCGAGGTCGACTTCGCAGGCGAGGGCTTCGCGGCCACGGCGGTGGCCCGCACCTTCGCGGGAATCGGCGAGGGCGCGATGTTCTACGTCGAATGCGCCGACGACGCGCTGCGCGCCGACGCGATCGCCGCGGCACGTGACCTGCTGTACATCACGCTCGTTCCGGCGAGCGAGGGCCTGGAGTGAACGACATGCAAGAACCCGTCATCGACCTCGCCGCGGTGCTCGCGCCCATGCTGGCGATCTGGGCGGTACTCGCCGTCTACGGCATCGCCGCGTACGTGCTCAACGGGGTGTTCCTCTCGAAGGTCTTCGCCAAGACCGGCGCCGAGGGCTGGCCGGCCTGGGTGCCGGTGTACAACTCGTGGCGCATGCTCGAGCTGGGCGGACAGCCGGGCTGGCTCGCACTGCTCGTCTTCGTGCCGGTCGGCAATATCGTGACCCTCGTCTTCCTCGTGATCGCCGCGTACCGCATCGGGCTCGGATTCGGCAGGAGCGGTGCGTGGGCGGTGCTCTATTACTTCGTTCCGCTCGTCTGGGGCGCGCTGATGGCCTACGGTGCGACGACGCCGTGGCGACCGGTGGGGACGGCGGCGGATGCATCACCTGCAGCCGGCACCGCTGACGGCGCCGGGCCACTAGGTCCGATACCCGCCACTGATTCGGCGCCGCGCTCCGCACTCGGGTGAGGATGGAGTCATGACCCGCCGCCACGCGACCCTGCCGACGCCGCTCGGCGAACTGCTCGTCGTCGCCGATGGCGAGGCGCTCGTGGGCATCTACTTTCCGGGCACTGGCACCCGCCGGCCGTCGGGTCCATCGGCGTCGAGGTCGACGCGCACGACGACGAGCTCATCACGCGGTTCGGCGAGCAGCTCACCGAGTACCTCGACGGCACGCGCACCACGTTCGACCTGCCCCTGGCACCGCCGGCGACGAGTTCCAGCAGGCGGTGTGGGCGATGCTGCGGGACATCCGATTCGGCGAGACGACGACCTACGGTGCGCTCGCCGCCCGCCTCGGCGACCGCAATCTCGCCCGTCGCGTCGGCAACGCGGTCGGCCGCAACCCGCTGAGCATCGTCGTGCCGTGCCACCGCGTCGTCGGCGCCGACGGATCGCTCACCGGCTACGCCGGCGGGCTCGAGCGCAAGCACTTCCTGCTCGAGCACGAGGGCGCGGCGGTCGTCGCGCAGGCGCGGCTGTTCTGAATCGGATGCCCCGGCCGAGGTTCAGTCCTCGGAGATCTCGGCGACGGTCTCGCCGGTCTGGGTCGCCGAGAGTTCGCGGGCGATGTCGGCCTGGCTGATGATGCCGACGAGGTCGTGACCGTCGATCACCGGCAGGCGACGCACCTGGTGGTCCTGCATCACCACGAGGGCGTCGCGGATGTCGTCGTCGACGCCGATCGTGACGGGCTTGCCGTCGCCGAGGCTGCCCGCCGTCACCGTGTTCGGGTCGCCGCCGTCGGCGATGCACTTCACCACGATGTCTCGGTCGGTGAGCATGCCCTTGAGCCGGTCGTCGTTGCCGCAGATCGGCAGCGCGCCCACGTCGAGGTCGCGCATCAGGCGGGCGGCGTCGACCAGGGTCTGGTCCTCCTTCACGCACTTCGGGTCGGGCGTCATGAGGTCGCGTGCGACGGTCATCGGGAATCGTCCTCTCGTTTGGGGGGCGTGCTCGTTCGTGTCGGGTCGTGCTCGCCGGGCGTGCTCGTTCTCGTTCGGAGTTGATTCCGGCAGGCTATGCACGATCGCCACGGGCCGCACGGGGGTTGACTTCATGTCCCACGCGCGGTCATCCGTTGCCGCGTCGGCGAATCGGCGACACGATTGCACGCATCGCAATCCCGATCTGTTCGACCGAGCGAGGGGGCACGTCATGGCACGCATCGATATCGACGGGCTGAGTACGTGGACCGAGACGCGCGGCAGCGGCGAGCACACCATCGTGCTGCTGCACGGAGGTCTCGGTAACAGCGACGACCTGCTCGACTCGATCGGCGCGCCCCTCGTCGATCGTTCCGGGTCGTCGCATTCGATCGGCGCGGGCACGGCCGCACGGCCGACACCGACGAGCCGTTCCACTACGACGACATGGCGACGCACGCGATCGGGGTGCTCGAGCGGTTGGGGCTCGCCCTGCCGGTGCATCTCGTCGGGTGGAGCGATGGCGGCATCGTGGCCATGCTCGTCGCGCTTCGCCGGCCCGACCTCGTCGACCGGCTCGTGCTCATCGGGGTGAACTTCCACTTCGATGGGCTTCCTCCGCTCGACCTCGA
Source organism: uncultured Actinomycetota bacterium (assembly GCA_963836825.1). GTDB lineage: Bacteria > Actinomycetota > Actinomycetes > Actinomycetales > Microbacteriaceae > Agromyces. The sequence continues at coordinate 106,291 of CAWILI010000019.1, read as the reverse complement.
GCGGCGAGGCGCCGCCCGCGCCGATGCTCGAGGCGTACGCCGCACGCTCACCCGACGGGGTCGAGCACTTCGCCGTGGTGGCCGAGAAGTTCATGGCGATGGCCTTGGCCACCGAGCCGACGCTGACGATCGACGACGTCGCTCGCATCGGGCATCCGACCCTCGTGCTCGTCGGCGACGACGACCTCGTGCGGCTCGACCACACCGTGGCGCTGTTCGAGGCGCTGCCGGCCGGGCGGCTGTGCGTCGTGCCCGGGGCGTCGCACGCCGTGGTGCTCGAGCGGGCGGGATTCGTGGCCGGGGTGATAGCGGAATTCCTGTCCGGGCCCGAGCCGCCCGAGACGTTGATTCCGATTCGGCGCAGGTGGTAGGGCGAAGGAGCGGCGCGTCGGTGTGGGCGGCGCGGGCGGTGCGATGCTTCCGTGCTTGGCGGCATCGTGCTGCCGACTGCTCGCGCGTGTTGACTCGTCCTCCACAGGGCGCCGCTCGGTGAAGTTATTCACAGGCTGATCTGCGATTTCTGGCGTCACTCCGAATGTCAGTGGGTCCCACCAGAATGGAACCATGACCGCAGTCGTCGAAGCCCTCGAGCAGGTTCGCTCGACGCTCGTCGACGTGCTGCGGTTCGACGATCCGGTGCGGTGGTCCGACGACGAGTTGCTCGCGGTGACGGCGTCGATCGAGGCGGTCGGGCGGGTCATCGATGCGCATCGGGCGGCATGCGCCGGCGAGATCGATGAGCGGTCGCGGGTCGAGTTGGGCAGCGAGCGGCTGTCGGCGCGCCGAGGCTGCCGGTCGGCTTCAGAGCTCGTCGAGCGGGTGACCCAGGTGTCGGGTGCCGAGGCGCGGCGGCGCATCGCGCTGGGGGCGGCGACCCGCGGCCGGGTCGGGTTCACCGGCGAGCCGCTCGAGGCCGAGTTCCCGGGCGTCGCGGCCGCGCTCGCCGACGGCGATCTGGGTGCCGATGCCGCGGGCACGATCGTCCGCGAGCTCGATCGGCCCCGGCGCGTCGCCGACCCGGCCGCGTTCGCGACCGCCGAGCGCGAACTCGTCGCAGCAGCCCTCGGCGCAGGCGACGCGGGCGCGGTGCGCGCCAGCGCCGACGAACTGCGGGTGCAGGCGCAGGCGTGGGCCGCGTTCCTCGACCAAGACGGCCCCGAGCCCGACGACGAGCGGGCGATGCTGCGACGCGGTGTGCGCCTCGGGCGGGCTCGCGACGGGCTCATCCCCATTCGCGGCGAGACCTGATGCCCGAGGTCGCGGCCGGCATCACCCGGCTGTTCGACGCGCACCTGTCGCCGAGGTCGAGCACCGGGTTCATGACCGACGAAGAGGCGGCGCACTTCGACGCCTCCGGCGAGCAGCGCACCACCGACCAGCAGCGTCACGACGTGCTCGCGGCGATCGTCGAGACCGCCGCGCGGTCGGGTGAGCACCCGAGCATCGGTGGCGCCGCGCCGACGGTGCTCGTGAGCGTGCGGGCATCCGACGTCGCGGCCGGTCGCGGCGCGGGTCACGCCGACGGCGTCGAGATCCCGGTGTCGATGCGGGCGGTGCGCCAGCTGATGTGCACCGGTGGCACGCAGCGGGTCGTGCTGAACGACCGCGGTCGCATCCTCGAGCTCGGCTCGCAAGATCGCTGCTTCACGCCGCAGCAGCGGCGCGCGATCACGCTGCGCGACGGCGGATGTCTCATCCCCGGCTGTTCCGTACCCGCATCGTGGTGCGAGATCCACCACGTCATCCCCGACGTCGACGGCGGGCCGACGCATCCCGACAATGGTGTTCTGCTCTGCTGGTTCCACCACCGGTCGATCGATACGTCGGGGTGGGGCATCCGCATGCAGCGCGGGGTGCCGCAGATCCGGCCACCCGTGTGGCTCGACCCCGGCGGCGGGTGGCGCGACGCCACGAAGTCGCCGACGAGATTGGCCGACCGACTCGAGCGAAGATCGGGTCCGGCGGCGTGAGCGATCGTCGTCGCGAGTGCGGGTGCGGTGTTCGTGCGGTGCGAGTGCGGGCGTCAGGTGCTGGCGCGTTGGGTGCGGTGCGTGAGTGCGTCGCTGGCGCGTCACCAGGCGTTCGCGACGTCGCCCACGCTGATCGTGCCCGGCGTCGTGGGCACGAGGCGCACGCCGAACCAGGTCTTGCCGTCGCGTCGGCGGTGCTTCGCGAGCGTGCGGATGGGCTCCTTGCCGCGGGTGAGCGTGTCGGGGTCGATCGTCGTCATCACGCATCGGTCGCAGTGCGACGCCACGCGAAATCGCACGCCGCCGAGGTCGACGTGCGACCACCCCTCCTCGGCGAACGGTACGTCGCCGTCGACCACGACGTTCGGCCGGAACCGTCGCATGTCGAGCGGGGCAGTCGCATCGTCGGTCCACGCGTCGAGCTGGGCGAGCGACGCCTCGCTCGTGAGCAGCACCGGTCCGGCATCGGCGAGCGTCAGCCCCTCGCCGGGCAGGCCCCCGTGGTTCGGATTCACCGGCCGGGCGCGCGGATCGGGTTGCCAGACCAATCGAACCGATGCCCCGAGCCGAGCGCTCAGCCATTCGTCGGCCTCGTCACCCGCCGACAGGGCCGTGCCCTGGCGGGAGTGGCCCACGGCGATCGCCGGGGCATCCGTCGGCAGGTCGACCCGCAGCGGATCGCCGGCGTCGCCGCCGAGCAGTCCCCGAGCAGCAGGCCGCCGTCGGCGAGCGGTTCGGCGGTGAGTCCGAGCATCGAGTTGAGTTCACGGGCCGTGACCGGCTCGCCGTTCACGTCGACGACGCCCCAGCGACGATCGCCCGCGAGTCCCCATGGCAGCACCTCGGCCGAAACGACATCGAGGCCCGCGAACGACTTCACGGGGTAGATCCGAAGCTGCGTCACCTGCACCGAGCACGCTATCGCGCCAGCTGAATCCCGCGTATCCGCGGGCGCCGGCGTCCATGCCGATGCGGCGCATGTGTTTCTCCATCGACCGGACGAACTCATGGAGGCGGAACGGCCGCGGTCAGCATCACAGCTTCTTCGGGCAGTACGGCACGGTGGCGTACGGTGAACTCGCTGCGTACTCACTCCTGTACTCGCTGCCCGTCATCGTGCTCTACGTCATCGTGTCGCGGGGCATCGGCGGCTCGTTCGCCCTGCAGGGTGCGGTCAAGGGATAGGTGATCTGCCATGCATGACGACCACGCACTCGTCGAGACGCGCATCGCCCGGTTCGTCGCCGAGCGGCTCATCCCGGCGGTCTACCGGGCGAGCGGTGCCGGCCGACGTCGTGCAGTGGCAGGCGCCGGGTGAGCCCGTGCCGTTCGCCGAAGCGGCCGCCGCCGAGTACGCGCCGATCGCGCCGGGTACGCCGTGGGGGCGACCGTGGGGCACGACCTGGTTCCGGGTCACGGGCGAGGTGCCGAGCGGCTGGGCCGAGATCGCGGGCACGCGCCCCGAGCTCGTCGTCGACCTCGGATTCACCGCGACGCAACCCGGGTTCCAGTGCGAGGCGCTCGCCTGGTCGGCCGAGGGCGTCGTGATCAAGGCGGTCGAATCGCTGAATCGCGCGGTGCCGCTGCCCGAGAACGGCACGTTCGAGCTGTACCTCGAGGGCGCGTCGAATCCGGATGTCGCGGGGCAGTGGTCGTTCGCACCGACATCGCTCGGCGATTGGGAGGGTGCCGGTGACGACCCGCTCTACGTGCTGCGCAGCGTCGACATCGCGCTGCTCGATGTCGGCGTCTGGGAGCTGCTGCAAGACGTTTCGACGCTTCGCGGGCTCTACGCCCAGCTGCCGGTCTCGTTGCCGCGTCGCGCCGAGATCCTGCGCGCACTCGAACGCTGCGTCGACGTGGTCGACCCCGACGATGTCGCGGGCACGGCGGCCCGCGGACGTGAGGCGCTCGCCGCCGCCCTCGCCGCGCCGGCCTGGTCGAGCTCCCATCGCATCCACGCCGTCGGGCACGCGCACATCGACAGCGCCTGGCTGTGGCCGGTCCGCGAGACGGTGCGCAAGGTCGCCCGAACCTTCTCGAACGTCGACGCGCTCATCGCGGAGCATCCGGGATTCGTCTTCGCCGCGTCATCCGCCCAGCAGTACGCGTGGCTGAAACGCGACTATCCCGAGCTCTTCGAGCGCATCCGGCAGCGCGTTCGCGAGGGGAGCTTCGTCCCCGTCGGCGGCATGTGGGTCGAGAGCGACACGAACATGCCGGGCGGCGAGGCGCTCGCGCGACAGTTCGTCGCGGGCAAGCGGTTCTTCATCGAGGAGTTCGGCGTCGAACCCCTCGAGGTCTGGCTGCCCGACTCGTTCGGGTACTCCGCGGCGCTGCCGCAGATCGTGCGCAGCGCGGGCTCGCGCTGGTTCCTCACGCAGAAGATCTCGTGGAACGAGACGAACGTCATGCCCCACCACACCTTCCGGTGGCAGGGCATCGACGGCACCGAGGTGTTCACGCACTTTCCGCCGGTCGACACGTACAACGCCGAGCTGTCGGGCGCAGAGCTCGCCCGCGCCGAGCGACAGTACGCCGAGAAGGGCGTCGCGAACACCTCGCTCGTGCCGTTCGGCTGGGGTGACGGCGGCGGCGGCCCGACCCGCGAGATGATCGCCGCCGCGAAGCGCACCGCCGACCTCGAGGGCTCGCCGCGGGTGACGCTGTCGAGCCCGCGGGCGTTCTTCGAGGCCGCCGAGGCCGAGTACCCCGAGCCGCCGGTGTGGTCGGGCGAGCTCTACCTCGAGTTCCACCGCGGCACCTACACGTCGCAGGCCCGAACGAAGCGCGGCAACCGGCGCAGCGAGCACCTGCTGCGCGAGGCCGAGCTGTGGGCCGCGACCGCCGCCGTGCGCGGCGTCGCCGAGTACCCCTACGACGAGCTCGAGGCGGCGTGGCACACCGTGCTGCTCAACCAGTTCCACGACATCCTGCCCGGCTCGTCGATCGCGTGGGTGCACCGCGAGGCCGAGCGCCGCTATGCCGAGGTCGCGGTCGCGCTGACCGCGATCATCGAGCATTCCGCACGCGCGCTCGCCGGTTCGGGAACGCGCACCGCTGCACCTGAACGCCGGGCCGTTCGCGGTCGACGGGGTCGCGCCGCTCGGCGGTGGGTCGGGTGAGCCGCGCCGCCGACGCCGTGACCGTGCGCCGCGACGGCACCACGATCGTGCTGGCGAACCGCCACGTCGAGGCGACCCTCGACGCCGACGGCCTGCTCGTCTCGCTGCGCGATGTCGCGAGCGGTCGCGAAGCCGTGCCCACGGGACATCCGGCGAAGCTGCTGCAGGTGTTCCGCGACACCCCGAACCAATGGGATGCCTGGGACATCGACGCGCACTACGTGCGCAACGTGCACGAACTGCGCGCCGCCGAATCGGTCGAGATCACGCAGTCGGATGCCGCGACCGCGGCCGTGCGCATCACCCGGCGCTTCGGCGACTCGAGCGTCGTCGAGACCGTGTCGCTCGGGGCGGGAGCGCGGGCGCTCGAGATGCGCTTCGACATCGACTGGCACGAGCGGCAGAAGCTGCTCAAGCTCGCGTTCCCGATCGACGTGCACGCCGAATCGGCGGCGTCCGAGATCCAGTTCGGTCACGTTCGGCGCCCGACGCACGTGAACACGTCGTGGGATGCCGCACGCTTCGAGACGGTCGCGCACCGGTGGGTGCACGTGGGCGAGCCGGGCTACGGAGTCGCGGTCGCCAACGACTCGACCTACGGGCACGACGTGCGACGGTCGGTCGGTGAGCACGGGGCGACGGTCACGACGGTGCGGCTCTCGTTGCTGCGCGCACCGCTGTTCCCCGACCCCGCGAGCGACCAGGGCGAGCACACCCTGCGCGTGTCGATCGTGCCCGGCGCCGGCATCCCCGAGGCGGTTGAAGAGGGGTACCGGCTCAACCTGCCGCTGCGCGCGGTGCACGATGCCGCGGTCGACGTGATCGACCCGCTCGTGCGGGTCGAGGGTGCGGTCGTCGAATGCGTGAAGCTCGCCGAGGATCGCTCGGGCGACGTGGTCGTGCGCCTGTACGAGGCGAACGGGGCGCGGTCGCGGGTGCGATTCGAGGCGTCGTTCGACGCCGTGGCCGAAGAGACCGACCTGCTCGAGCGATCGCTCGACGCACCTCGTGTCGCGCTCGAGCGCGCCGGCGACCGGTCGTGGACGTTCGAACTTCGGCCGTTCCAACTGGCGACGGTGCGGTTGCGCCGGCGTTGGCACTCTCATGGGGAGAGTGCTAATATTTGAACAGTTGAGTCGAAGTCGCTCAACTTTGGCCGTGTTGATTGTGAGCGTCTGCGACGACGCGGCGAACCAGCAGACGCGAAGAGAGGAGAGCCTGATGGCTGTGACCTGGGACCCGTTCCGTGACCTCGACCGACTTGCTGCGAGCATGCTCGATTCGCGGCAGGGACCGCGCATGATGCCGATCGACCTGCACCGCGATGGCGACCACTACGTGCTGTCGGCTGACCTTCCCGGTGTCGACCCGGGTTCGATCGACATCGACATCGACGGTCAGCTGCTGACGATCCGCGCTGAGCGCACGCTGCGCGACAACGGAACGTGAAGTGGCTCGCACACGAGCGCCCGAGCGGGTCGTTCCTGCGCCAGCTCTCGGTCGGCGACGGAATCGATGTCGCCGGCATCAGCGCGCACTACGACAACGGCGTGCTGAGCGTGATCGTTCCGATGAGCGAGCGCGCCAAGCCGCGCCGCGTCGAGGTGAGCTCGTCGTCCAACGCCACCCAGCACGAGGTGACGGCCGGCGAGAGCTGATCCGCAGCACGGTCACGCGGCGCCGTCGTACGGGCTGCGGGCCGATCGACATGCCGGTTCCCCCTCAGTGGTTGAGGGGGAACCGGCATCGTCGTGTCGGGCGCTCATCGCATCGGCGGCCGGGCCGTGCAGGCGGAGCCCTACCCGTCGTGCACGTCGAGGTCGACCGTGATCTCGTCGCCGAGACCGATGCCCTCGGCCTTCAGCACCGCCGCCTTCAACGGCAGCGCATAGGTGTCACCGCCGGGGAAGATCGACGTGTTCCACGTGGTCGCGCCGACGGTCGCGGTGACGCGCACCGAGTCGAAGCCGCGCGGCATGCGGGGCTGGTCGGCGATGTCGGCGCTCGGCTCGGGCGGCACGTCGACGAAGAACCAGTTGCGTCGAGCGGTCCACTCGTAGATCGATGCCGTGAAGCGGATGCGCATGAGCGCGATGCTACTCGCCGGGCACGACACGGGTCGTGGGCGCTGCGAAACGGGCGGCAAGATCCCTGCGAAACAGGCGGCAGGATCCCTGCGAAGCCGATGGGCGCCTGTGCGGCGGGCGTTCCGTAGCCCGTACGGGGTCTTGTCGCGACATCCGACTTCGCCGTAGGGTTCGCGCGAAGGCACCCATCGTCGACGAACGGAGCCGTCATGCCCGCGACCGCCCTTCCCCCGAGTGGCGACCTGCCCGCCGGACCCAAGATCTGCGACGCGAGCGGCATGGCCGAGATCCATCGCATGTTCCGCGCCGGCTTCGGCGAGGCGCGTTCGCTCATCGACGGGGTACGCGAGGGCAACACCGCGCACGCGGGCGTCGTCGCCGACCACCTCGCGATGCTCTCGACGGGATTGCACGCGCACCACGAGGGCGAAGACCGCATGCTGTGGGACACGCTCGAACAGCGCGCGCCCGGGTGCCAGCCGCACGTCGAACGCATGAAGGCGCAGCACGCGGCGCTGCTCGTGCACCTCACCGCGGTCGACGGCGCACTTCCGGCATGGCGCGCGAGCGGGAGGTCCGCCGATGCCGTCCGCGCTCCGTCGCCGCGCTCGACGGCGTGAACACCGCGCTCTCGCGATCACCTGCGGCGACGAGGAGCGGAACATCGTTCCCGTCATGGAGCGGGTGATCACGCAGACCGAGGTCGACGCGCTCGGCGAACACGGTCGCAAGGCCACGCCGAAGGGATTCGCGTTCTTCCAGCTCGGGGCGATCCTCGCGGCGCAACCCGACGGCGGCGCCGAGTGGCAGCGCAAGCACCTGCCCGGCGCCGGTGCGGCTCGTCTGGCGGTGGGTCGGCAAGCCCAAGTACGAGGCGAACCGCGCCGAACTCGTCGGCGACCGCCCGGCGTAGCGCCCGACACGGCGAGGCGGTCAGCCATGACCGATCGGGCGAACTGGCTGGTGTGGGCGCAGTTCGTGCTGCTCGCCCTGCTCCTGATTCCCGGCCCGCCGCTGTGGGGATCCCCGGCGATCACGGCGATCGCGGCGCTGCTGATGCTGCTCGGTGCCGCGATCGCGATCGCCGGTGCGGTGAGCCTCGGCCGCGAGCTCGTGGTGTGGGTCGCACCGAAGGCCGGCGCGTCGCTGCGCACCACCGGCGTGTTCCGGTTCACCCGCAACCCGATCTACCTCGGCCTGATCCTCGCGACCGCCGGATGGGTGCTGTGGCGGGCGCGTCCCGAACTCGTCGTGGTGTGGGTGCTGCTCGCCGTCGTGCTCGTCATCAAGGCGCACGTCGAACAGCATCGGCTGCTCGACGCCTTCGGCGACGAGTATCGCGAGTACGCCGAGCGCACGCCGCTGATGCTGTTCGGGCGCGGCATTCGCTGACGGCGCGGCACTGCACGCGCGACGTCGCGCCTAAGGCATCTCCAGCCCGTCTGAGGTAGGGCGAGGTGCCGAAGATAGGGCGACCGCCCGATACGCGACCCCTACCTCAGCGAGGAATCTGGACTCATCGCGGAGGAATCTCCGCAACCACGAAGGGACCGGAACCATGGACCTCGCACACGGCTTCCTCGCCGCCAGCATCGTTCGCTCCAACGACGACGAGTTCGATCGCGTCGCCGAGCAGCGTCGCCAGCTGCAGGAGCGTCTCGACGCCGACGAGCGCGAGATCGGCGGACACCTCGTGCGGGTCATCCGCCGCCTGCAGCACCTGCGCCACGTTCGCCTGACGCACGCCGTCGTCCGCTGACCGCCGCGGCTCACACCCAGCCGCGGCGAACCGCCTCGGCGGCCAGCTGCAGGCGGGTCAGCACGCCCGTCGCCTCCATGAGGTCGGCGAGCCGGCGCTGCACGGTGCGCGCCGAGATGCCGAGCTGGGCGCCCGCCGCCGCATCGGTCAGCCCGAGCATGACGAGCCTGACCAGTTCATGGTCGACCGCCTCGTCTTCGGCGGCGAGCGCGCCGGTCTCGATGAGGCGGGTCGCCGAGCGCCACGACGACTCGAACATCGCGTTGACGAGATCGAGCAGGCCGCTCGGATGCACGAGCAGCGCGCCCGAGACCTTCTGGTCGCCGTGCGACCACATCGGCAGCAGGGCGAGCTCGCCGTCGGCGATGAACAGCCGGGTCGGCAGGGTGGGCAGCACGCGGATCTCCTCGCCGAGCGGCATCACCGAGCGCGCCTGGTCGAGGAATCCGGGGCGCTCGACCACGCCCGCCTCGACGACGACCCGATAGGCGACGCCGCGGGCGAGCGCACGGTCCTCCTCGACGTTCTCGCTGCCGTCGACGAGCGCGACCTCGCGAAGCACGAACACGTCGACGCGTCGCACCGCCGAGGCCTGCAGCTGTCCGAGTCGCTGCACCACCGCGTCGGGACCGAGCACGACGTCGATCACGTCGGGCACCTCGCGGCGCACGGCGCCCTCGCGGTAGAGCTCGCTGAGCTCGGCCAGCATCTCGTGCGCCTCGGTCAGCCGGCGCTCGCGCTCGAGCAGCACCGGTCGCAGCGCGAGCGACGGTGGTGACGCGACCACGCGATCGGGTGCGGACGCCTGCCGGGCGAGCAGGCCGAGCTGCTCGAGGAAGTCGACGACCGCCCGCACGCGGTCGGCCGGAATCGACGCGGCGACGGCGATCTCGTCGATCGTCGCCGACGGCGTCGACAGCAGCAGCCGGTACACGGCCGACTGCTCGTCGTCCAGTCCGATCGCATCGAGCACGAGCGTCGCCCATCGTCGGGGCCGTGGCGAGTCGCGGCCATGTCAACTCTTCGCCACCACACTAGCCATGACCGTGTGGCAGCGTGCTTGCAAGCCAGCAACACATGCGAGAGGTTCACCCATGCCGAAAAGCACATCGTCCGCTCGACGCCGACGGCGTTCGATCGCAGCCGCCATCAGCGGTCTCGCGATCGGCGTCGCCGGCGTCGGCATGGCCGCGCTTCCCGCGGTCGCCGATCCGACCGCCGGGGGAGGTGCTCCGCCCGCGGCATCCGGCACCTCACCCGGCCGCTGCCGCGGGCGCGACGCGCACCGTGACCCTCATCACCGGCGACAAGGTGCACGTCACCGACCTCGCCGGCGGCACCCACGCGGTGCGCATCGAGACGGCCGTCGAGGGTGCCGCGGTGCAGACCGCGGAGGTCGACGGAGACCTGCACGTGCTGCCGCGATCGGCGATGCCCTACCTCGCCGCCGGCGTCGTCGACCGCGATCTCTTCAACGTCACGCAGCTCATCGAGTACGGCTACGACGACGCGTCGGTCGACGCGACGCCGATCATCGTCGAATACACGGATGGCCCGACCACGCGCAGCGCGCCGCTGCCCGGTGTCGAGGTCGGCACCGCCCTCGAGAGCGTCGGCGGCGCCGCAGCCACGCGCCGACCACGCGACTGCCGCATCGACGTGGAACGCCCTCACCGGGGCATCCGGTGCCGGTACGTTCAGCAGCGAGGTCAGCCCTCGGCGGCGGCATCGAGGCGATCCACCTCGACGGCAAGGTGCAGGCGACCCTCGACTCGAGCGTGCCGTGGATCGGCGCCGGCGAGGCCTGGGACGCCGGGTTCACGGGTGACGGCGTCACCGTCGCCGTGCTCGACACCGGCTACGACGACACCCACGCCGACCTCGCCGGACGGGTGCTCGCCCGAGTCGACGAGCTTCGTGCCGGGCGAAGAGGTCGCCTGGGACCCGAACGGCCACGGCACCCACGTCGCCTCGACCATCGCCGGCACCGGCGCCGCGAGCGACGGCACGCACCGCGGCGTCGCCGACGGCGCCGACCTGCTCGTCGGCAAGGTGCTCGGCGCCGACGGCTCGGGCCAGGACTCGTGGATCATCGAGGCCATGGAGTGGGCCGGCGCGAACGCCGACATCGTCTCGATGAGCCTCGGCTCGTCGCAGGCCTCCGACGGCCACGACCCCATGGCCGAGGCGCTCAACACCATCTCCGAGCAGACGGGGGCGCTCTTCGTCGTCGCCGCCGGCAACGCGTACGCGCCCGAGACGATCGGCTCGCCCGGCTCCGCCGAGCGCGCGCTGACCATCGCCTCGGTCGTGGACCCCACCGGCCAGCGCTCGGAGTTCTCGAGCCAGGGACCGCTCGCGTTCTCGGGCGCGCTGAAGCCCGAACTCGCCGGACCCGGCAGTGACGTCACGGCCGCCCGCTCGGCCGACAGCGGCGGAGAGGGCAGCTACATCGGCATGAGCGGCACGTCGATGGCGACGCCGCACGTCGCGGGCGCTGCGGCGATCCTCAAGCAGCAGCATCCCGAGTACACCGGCGACCAGATCCGCGCGCTGCTCATGAGCAGCGCCACCGACGTGGGACTCACCTCGTACGAGGCGGGCAGCGGTGTCGTCGACATCGACCAGGCGCTCGACGCGCCCGTCATCGCCGCGGGCTCGGGCGACTTCGGCACGCTCGCGTGGGGCGAGGCGCCCGACGCCGTCGTGCGCAGCGTCGACTACACGAACCGCAGCTGCCGACGACGTCGTGCTGCAGCTGTCGGCGGCGCTCGACGGTGCCGCGGACGACGTGCTCGCGATCGATGCCGAGACCCTCGAGATCCCGGCCGGCGAGACCCGCACGGTCACGATGTCGGCCGACCCCGCCGCGGTGCCGGGCGGCACGCAGTACTCGGGCACCCTCGTCGCGTCGATCGACGGCACCGCCGTCGCACGCACCGCGCTCGGCATCATCGCCGAGCCCGAGCGCTACGACCTCACGGTCACGGCGACCGGCTTCGACGGCGAGCCCGTCGACACGTACGGCATCCTCTACCAGGTCGAGACGGGCATCTTCGAGCCGATCGGCGTCGCGGGCGAGGTCACCATGCGCCTGCCCGCCGGACGCTACTCGGTGATGTCGTACATGGACGTCGACCTCGAGGCCGACGAGAAGGTGACCGCCCTGGTCGGCGACCCCGACCTCGTGCTCGACGGCCCCGCCGAGGTCGCCTTCGACGCGCGCGCGACGAAGCCGGTCACCGTCGACGTCGGCGAGGACGGCCTCGAAGCCGCCTTCAGCAAGATGTCGTACCGCGTCGACGGGTTCACGGGCAGCATCTTCGGCCTGCCGTGGATCGACGGCTTCTACGCCCAGCCGCTCGAGGCGCCGAACGCCGAGGACTTCGCGTTCACGACCCGCTGGCGCCTGCAGCAGCCGATGCTCGCGCTGACCGCCGGCAAGGAGCAGCTCGACCTCCTCACGCAGGTCGGGTCGATCGGCCTCGACGGCGACGTCAAGGCCCAGGCCATCGACGCCGGCACCGGCAGCGCCGAGGAGTTCGCCGCGCTCGGGTCGGCGGTCGCCGGCAAGGTCGCGGTCGTCACCCGGTCGAACGACGTCTCGCCGAACCAGCGCGCCGTCAACGCGCTCGCCGCGGGCGCGACGCTGCTGCTCGTGGTGAACGACGCCGACGGCGAGCTGAGCGAGTGGGTCGGCGCCGACGACTACGTGACGCCGGTCGGCATCCCGGTCGCCGCGGTCAGCGGTGTGCAGGGCAAGCGACTGCTCGAGTCGATCGCGGCGAAGAAGGTCACGGTGAAGGGCGTCGGCACGCCGACCGCGACCGAGATCTTCGACATCGCGAACGACACCGTGGGATCGATCCCCGCGGAGCTTCACTACGAGCCGACCGACCTCGCGCGCATCGACACGACGTACCACGGCAACGCGGGCGAGCTCGTCGGCGAGTTCCGGTACGACTACGCACCCGGCGTCGAGTACGGCGAGGGCTACATGCTGCGCACCGAGCGCGGCATCGAGCGCACCGAGTGGGTGAACACCGGCGAGGTCGAGTGGTACCAGTTCGCGCTGGGGATCGACTCGGGCTGGGAGGTCCGCGGCATGCGGCAGGCCTACGAGCCCGACTCGGTCTCGGCCGAGAGCTGGTTCAGCCCCATCGTGCGCCCGTACGTCGGCCCCGGCTACTGGGCGCCGAACCGCCAGGGCGGATTCGCGCAGGTCAACGTGCCGTCATGGGGCGATGGCGGAAGCGCGCAGCACACGGGCGGGTTCGACCTGTTCTCGGGGCGCACCGACCGATCGCAGCTCACCGAGGTGTGGATCGACGGCGAGCTGTTCGCGTCGTCGCCGTGGCAGGCGGCGTCGCGTCTTCGACATCCCCGATGGCGAGACCGAATGGCGAGTGCGCAACACCGCCACGCACGACGGCACCTACCTCGCGTCGTCGACCGAGACCGTCAGCGAGTGGACGTTCCGCTCGACCGGCAGCACGGCCGACTACACGCGAGCAGCTGCTGCCGATGCTGCAGGCGTACTACGACGTCGACCTCGACGCCGCAGGCACCGTCGGCGCCGGCCGCAAGGCGGGCACGCCCGTCGAGCTGGCGCTCGAGGTCGGCCACATCGCCGGCGCGATCGACAGCGACAAGGTCACCGCGGCGACGCTCGAGACGCGCGTCGCGGGCGGCGAGTGGACGCCGGTGAAGCTGGCTGCAGGCGAGACGGATGCCCCGTCAGGGGCCGGTCGACCCGGGACCCGACGACTTCGTCGAGTCGCGTGCCTTCGTGTCGGCGTACGTCGCGTCGATCTCGGCGCCCGACGCGGGTGCGTGGATCGACCTGCGCGTGACCGCGACGGATGCCGCGGGCAACACGTTCAGCCAGGAGATCGTGCGTGCGTTCGAGGTGGCTCCCGCCAAGGCGGGCGCTGCCGAAGGGCCCGCGCGGCGGACGCTTCTGAGCGACGCTCCCGCAGCAGCACCTGCACCACCGACCGCGGCGTCGGCTCGATCCCAGGATCGGCCGGCGCCGCGGCGTGCGTGTGCAGCGCATGCGCGCGCGCTGCACCCGAGCACCTGCATGCCGCTTACGGCATACTGCTCGCCGTCAGACCCACGACCGTCGCACGGCTTCGGCGCCGAGCTGGATGCGCGTGGTCACGCCCGCCGTCTCCATGAGCTCGGCCACCCGCCGCTGCACGGTGCGCAGCGAGATGCCGAGCTGTGCCGCGGCCGCGGCATCGGTCAGTCCGAGCAGCAGCAGCTTCAGCAGGTCGCGGTCGATCGCATCGTGCGAGCCGGGCAGCTCGCGCTCCGAGATGAACCCGGTCGACGCCGTCCAGAACTCCTCGAAGATCGCCATCAGCAGGTCGAGCAGCCCGCTCGGATGCACCAGCAACGCGCCCGACGAGCGCTCGTCGCCGTGCGACCGGATGGGGAGCAGCGCCATCTGGTCGTCGGCGATGATCATGCGGGTCGGCAGCGTCGGCAGCACCCGCACCTCTTCACCGTGGGGCGCCGACTCGCGCGCCGCGTCGATGAACCCGGGCCACTCGAGCACGGCCTTCTCGACGATCACCCGGTACCTGCACGCCGCGGGCGAGGGCCCGTTCCTCCTCGTCGTTCTCGGCCGCATCGAGGAACGCGACGTCGCTCAGCATCAGCACGCTCACCTGGTGCTCGGCCGAGGCCTGCAGCTGCGCGAACCGCTGGCGCACGGCGTCGGCGCCGAGGATCACGTCGACGACGTCGGGAGCCTCGCGCTGCGCGGCACCCTGACGGTAGAACTCGCTCAGCTGCACGAGCGCCTCGTGCGCCTGCGGTGAGTCGGCGCTCGCGTTCGAGCAGCATCGGCCGCAGTGCGATCGACGGCGGTGAGGCCACGACGCGATCGGGGGCCGAGGCCTGCCGCGCCAGCAGCCCGAGCCGCTCGAGCTCGTCCATGATGCTGCGCACCCGGTTCGGCTTCAGGCCCGCGGCTGCGGCGAGTTCGTCGACGCTCGCCGACGGCGCGCGCAGGATCAGCTCGTACACGGCGGTGTGCTCGTCATCAAGTCCGATCGCCTCGAGCACGCGAGCCTTCCGTTCCCTCGCCGCGGCCGCGTCGCGACCGCTCACGAACCCAAGCGTCGGCAGGGGCGCGGTCGTGGCGGATCGAGGCCATGGCATCTCTCCGCCACCACCCTAACGAACGCGTTGTGGAAGCGTGCATGGCAAGCCAGATCCGACGTGTGAGAGGTATCCCTACATGCCACGCAGCAACAGAACACCCGCATCGCGCCGCAGGCGTTCGATCGCGGCCGCCATCAGCGGCATCGCGATCGGCGTCGCCGGCATCGGCGCCGCCGCCCTGCCGGCAACCGCCGATCCCGGCGACCCGGGAGGCGGCGGCGGCGCCCCGACCGCGCCCGTCGCCGCCGCCCCGACCGGCGAGCACGCGGTCACCCTCATCACGGGCGACCGCGTGCGCGTCACCGATCTCTCCGACGGCACGCACGCCGTCGAGATCGAGACCGCACAGCCCGGCGCCGGCGTGCAGACCATCGAGGTCGACGGCGACCTGCACGTGCTGCCGAGCGCGGCGATGCCGTACGTGACCGCGGGCGTGCTCGACCGCGACCTGTTCAACGTGTCGCAGCTCATCGAGTTCGGCTACGACGACGCCTCGGTCGACGCGACGCCGATCATCGTCGAGCTCGAGGCCGGTGCGGCGAACCGCCGCTCGGCACCGGCGCCGGTTCCCGGCGTCGAGCTGGGCGCACCGCTCGCGAGCATCGGCGGCGCCGCGGCGACCGCCGACCACGCGAGCGCCGCCGACACCTGGGCCGCATTGACGGATGCCCCTGCCGCCGGTGCCCGCACGTTCAGCGCCGACCCGGCCGAGCCGACGCTCGGCGGTGGCATCGAGGCCATCCACCTCGACGGCAAGGTCGAGGCGACCCTCGACTCGAGCGTGCCCTACATCGGCGCCCCCGAGGCGTGGGCGGCCGGCTACACGGGTGACGGCGTCACGGTCGCCGTGCTCGACACCGGCTACGACGACACCCACCCCGACCTCGCCGGCCGCGTGCTCCCCGAGTCGACGAGCTTCGTGCCGGGTGAAGAGGTGGCCTGGGACCCGAACGGCCACGGCACCCACGTCGCCTCGACCATCGCCGGCACCGGCGCCGCCAGTGACGGCACGCACCGCGGCGTCGCCGACGGCGCCGACCTGCTCGTCGGCAAGGTGCTCGACGAGGGCGGCTCCGGCCAGGACTCGTGGATCATCTCCGCGATGGAGTGGGCCGCCGAGCGCGCCGACATCGTGTCGATGAGCCTCGGCACCCGGCAGGGCTCCGACGGCCTCGACGTGATGTCCGAGGCGCTCAACGCGATCTCGGCCGAGACCGACGCGCTCTTCGTCGTCGCGGCCGGCAACTCGTCCTCGCCCGAGACGATCGGTTCGCCCGGCGCCGCCGCGAGCGCGCTCACGATCGGCTCGGTCGACGACCCGACCGGCGCGCTCTCGTGGTTCTCGAGCCAGGGACCGCTCGTGGGCTCGGGCGCACTGAAGCCCGACCTCGCGGGCCCCGGCAACGACGTCACGGCCGCCCGTTCGGTCGACAGCGCCGGTGAGGGTGCCTACATCGGCATGAGCGGCACCTCGATGGCGACCCCGCATGTCGCCGGAGCCGCCGCGATCGTCAAGCAGCAGCATCCCGAGTACACCGCAGCGCAGCTGCGGGCGGCGCTCGTGAGCACCGCGACCGACGTCGGACTCACCCCCTACCAGGTCGGCGCCGGCGTGGTCGACGTCGCGAATGCCGTCGAGTCGACGGTCCTGGCCTCGGGCTCCGGCGACTTCGGCATGCTCACGTGGGGCGAGGCCGCCGAGCCCGTCGTGCGCACCATCGAGTACACCAACCGCGGCGACGCCGAGGTCGTGCTCACGGTCGAGCCGACACTCGTCGACACCACGCCCGGCTCGGGCGGAGACTTCGAGCCGATGTCGGCGACCGAGGCATCCGACATCGTCGCGATCGACGTGGACGAGGTGACGATCCCCGCCGGCGAGACCCGCTCGGTGACCATGACCGCCGACCCCGCCGCGGTGCCCGCCGGCGCGCAGTACTCGGGCGTGCTCACCGCCTCGGTCGACGGCACCGCCGTGACGCGCACGGCGCTCGGCATCATCGCCGAGGCCGAGCGCTACGACCTCACGGTCACCGCGACCGACTTCGAGGGCGAACCGCTCGAGACCTTCGGATGGATCTGGAACGCCGAGACCGGCTGGTACACGTCGTTCGGCGTCGCCGGGGAGACCACCCTGCGCCTGCCCGCCGGCCTCTACTCGGTGATGTCGTTCATGGACGTCGCACGCGACTCCGACACCCAGGCGACCGCGCTCGTCGGCGACCCCGACGTCGTGCTCGACGGGGCGAAGACGGTCGCGTTCGACGCTCGGGCCACCAAGCCCGTCACGGTCGACGTGGGCGAAGACGACCTCGAGCCGGTGGTGCGCCGCATGGACTTCACGGTCGACGGCTTCAGCGGCAGCGCCCTCGCCCCGGTGTGGATCGACGAGCTCTACGCGCAGCCGATGGACGCCCCCGAGGCCGAGAGCTTCGACTTCACGACCCGGTGGCGACTGCAGGATCCGCTGCTCACCCTGAAGGCGGGCAAGGAGGAGCTCGACCTCATCTCGCAGGTCGGATCGACCCTGCTCGACGGTGAGATCCGCGCCCGCGCGGTCGACGCCGGCCTCGGCAGCGCCGAGGAGTTCGCGGCGGTCGACGTGAAGGGCAAGGTCGCGGTGGTCACCCGCTCCGACACGGTTTCGGCCTCGGCGCGTGCGGCGAACGCGGCCGCGGCCGGTGCGAAGCTGCTCATCGTCGTCAACGACGCCGATGGCGAGCTCAGCGAATGGGTCGGCTCCGACGACTACACGACCGACGTCGCCATCCCCGTCGCCGCGATCAGCGGCGTGCAGGGGCGCGGCCTGCTCGAGGCCATCGCGGCGGCGAAGCCCGTGACCATCACCGGCGAGGGCATCCCCGTCGCCGGCGAGGTCTTCGACATCGCCCGCTACAGCGGCGGATCGGTGCCCGAGAACCTCGACTACGCGCCGAAGGAGCTCGCACGCATCGACACGACCTACTACGGCGAGAAGGGCGCGACGGTCGGCGAGTTCCGGTACGACTTCGTGCCGGGCGTCGAGCACGCCTCGGGCTTCCCGATGCGCACCTCGCGCGGCATCGAGCGCACCGAGTGGGTGAACACCGACCAGGTCGAGTGGTACCAGGACGCGACGGTCATCGACGGCGGCTGGCAGGTGCGCGACGTGCAGCGCGCGTACAAGCCCGGCCAGGAGGTCGAGACGAGCTACTTCGGCTCGATCGTGCGGCCCTACGTCGGCCCCGGCTACTGGGCGCCGCACCGCAGCGGCGCGTACGCGCAGATCAACCTGCCGTCGTGGGCCGACGGCGGCGAGCCTGAGCACACCGGCGCGCTCGACGTCTTCTCGGGAACCGACGACCGCGCGCAGCTCACCGAGGTGTACGTCGACGGCGAGCTCGCCGGATCGTCGGCCTACCAGTCGGCGTTCGTCGGGGGCATCCCCGACGGAGAGTCGGCATGGCGGGTCGTGAACACGGCGACCCACGACGGCAGCTACCTCAGCTCGTCGACGAAGACGCTCACCGAGTGGACGTTCCGCTCGACCGGGTCGTCGACCGACTACCTGCCGCAGCTGCTGCCGATGATGCAGGCGTACTACGACGTGACCCTCGACGACTCGGGCAAGGTCGGAGCCAAGCGCAAGAAGGGCAAGCCCGTGGCGCTCGGGCTCGAGATCGGGCACATCGTCGGTGCGGTCGGCAGCGACGCGCTCGAGGATGCGACGCTCGAGGTGCGCGTCGCCGGCGGCGCATGGGCGCCGGTCGCGCTGAAGGTGACGGCGGCGGATGACTCGCGCGACGACATCGAGCTCACGTCGAACTTCCCCGAGGGCCGCGACTTCGTCACGGCGTACTCGGCCGAGGTGGGCGTGCCCGCCGCCGGCGGATGGGTCGACCTGCGCGTGACGGCGCAGGATGCCGCGGGCAACACGCTCACCCAGGAGATCGAGCGCGCCTTCGAGGTGGCGCCGATCAAGTAGCACGGGAGCGAGGAAGGCGAGACGGCCCGGGCGACAACACCTCGCCCGGGCCGTTTCGTGCGCTCGGGCGGCGTTGTTCGGCGAGCTCGACGCGAAGCCTTCCCCTCGCTCCTGCTTCCGCGGTACCGTGTGTACCCGGCCACCGCATCCGTGGCGGCTCCCCCTGTCACATCTCGCATCAGAACTCGAGTCCATGGAGGAGCGCCATGCGTACCACGACCGTCACGCTCGCGGCCACGCTCGGCGTCGTCGCGGCCATCGGCCTCGCGTCGCCCGCGTATGCCGACCACAACGGGGGCGCCGAGCTCTACGAGCCCGATATCCCGAACGCGTGCTACGCCGGAGCGATCTACACCGGCACGCCGCCGATCGACATCTTCACATCGAAATACGCACTGTTCGAGAAGGCCGGAAGGCTCAACCTCGTGTGCTACTTCACCGTGCCGTCCTACGTCCCCGCCTCCGGCGAGGGGACGACCGGTGACTCGAAGGGCGAGTGGTTCGCGCCGGCGAGGCCCGCCGTCTCGCTCAACGCCGGAACCTGCCTTCCGCCCGGAGTCGATGCGGCCACCGAGCTCTATCGCGACGACGAGACCCGGCACGTGCCACCTGCGCAGGCGAAGATCGTTGCCTACAAGACGTCGATCGTCATGTACTGCTCGTGGCCGCTCAGCGAGCTTCCCTGAACCTCCGGCGCCGCGGCGTGCACGAGCAGTTTCGGCTCAGGCCTCGCCGCGGTCGCGGCGGCGCGAGCGCGGCTCGTCGAGCCCGATGTGCACGCGTGTGCGCTTGCGCTCGATGATGATGAACGCCGTGCCCAGCGCCCACAGGGGAATCTGGGTGAGGAACGCGATGCGGAACGCCTCGAGGCTGTAGGTCTCGGGGGTGCCGGCACCCTGCAGGTCCATCGCGAGGCCGATGAGGAAGATCGCGATGAGCCCGGCGAGGAACCCGCCGCCGTTGACGATGCCGGTCGCGGTGCTGAGCCGGTGGCTCGGGTTGAAGGTGCGGGCGTGGTCGAACGCGATCATCGACGCCGGGCCGCCCGTCGCGAGGGCGCACGCGAGCACGAACAGCAGCCACAGCGGCGCCGACTCGGGCCAGGCGATGACCGCGAGCCACGCGACGACCTGGATGGCGATCGTCGGCAGCACGAGCATGCGCGAACGCCGCATCGGATGCCGGCTCGAGAGTGCGCCGATGATCGGACCCGAGAGCATGCCGAACACGACGAAGACGGTGATGACGAGCGAGGCCAGCGACGTCGAGAGCCCCTCGCCGACCGTGAGGAACGGGAAGCCCCAGAGCATCACGAACGCGGTGCCCGAGAACGGCGTCGTGAAATGCGACCAGAACGCGAGACGCGTCGCGGGGTGCGCCCACGACTCGCGGAATCCCTCGCGAAGATCCGCCGAAGACGTCACCGCACGGATGACGCCCGTCGAGGTGTCGACCGAGACGTCGGCGTCGCGCCCCGGTGGTCGGTTGCGGATGACCGCGTAGGTCAGCACCGCGAACAGCACGCACAGCCCGGCGAGGCTGCCGAAGGCGACGCTCCAGCGGTGGCGTGCAGCAGCGCCGCGAGCGGCAGCAGCGCGAGCAGCTGGCCCGCCTGGCCGAGCACACCCGTCAGCTGCACCATGACCGGTGCCTTCTGGTCGGGGAACCAGGTCGCGATCACGCGCAGCACGCTCGGGAACACGGCCGCATCGCCCGCGCCCAGCAGCATGCGGGCCACGATCGCGATGCCGACGTTCGGGGCGAACGCCATGACGAGCTGCCCGGCCGCCATGAGCACCATGCCGATCGCGATGATCGGCCGTGCGCCGTAGCGGTCGAGCAGCAGACCCGTCGGGATCTGCATCAGCCCGTACACGGCCAGCTGGATGACCGCGAACATCGACAGCGTCGAGGCATCCGCATCGAATCGCACGGCCGCGTCGACCCCGACCGACGCGAGCGACGTGCGGTTCGTGACCGACAGCACGTAGGCGGCGACGCCGACGCCCCACAGCAGCCACATGCGCCATGGGCGCGGGAGCGGGGGCAGCGTGATCACGGGCCGGCCTTCGGATGTCGCGGACGATGGTGCGGGCGAGGGCCCGGTCGCTTCCAGCGTAGCCCGGGCGGTCGCCCACGGCAGTGCGTCGGCGACGATCGACGCGGCACGTGACGCCGCGCGGGCACGCGACTACCATGTGGCTGCAGCGTGGCTGCGGCGCACCCGCGCGCGGGACCTGCATCGGTGACGAGGTACAGGGAGATGAGCACATGTGCCGTTGGCTCGCATACTCGGGTGAACCGCTCAGACCGTCGACGGTGATCCTCGACGCCGAGCATTCGCTCGTGAAGCAGTCGCTCAACTCGCCGCTCGGCGCCGAGACCGTGAACGGCGATGGCTTCGGCTTCGGGTGGTACCCGCACGACTCGGTGGCCGGCAGCAGGCCCGCCACCTTCCACAGCATCGAGCCCGCCTGGAACGACCAGAACCTGCGCGAGCTCACCCAGGCCATCGAGAGCCCGTTGTTCTTCAGCCACGTGCGCGCCGCAGGGGGTCCGCCGATCCAGCAGACGAACTGCCATCCGTTCCGCTACGAGAACTGGCTGTTCATGCACAACGGCTTCCTCGCCGACTTCGGCAAGATGAAGCGAGACCTCGTGTTCGCGGTCGACCCGTCGCTCTACCCGCACATCCACGGCACCACCGACTCCGAGGTGGTCTTCCACCTCGCGCTCACCCTCGGACTTCGCGACGACCCGGTCGCCGGCATCACGAAGGCCGTGCAGATGGTCGAGAAGGTCGGCCGCGAGCACGGCATCAGGTTTCCGATGCAGGGCACGATGGCGCTCTCCGACGGCGCGACGATCTGGGCGTTCCGCTACTCGACGCAGGGCAGGTCGCGGTCGCTCTTCCACTCCGTCGACATCGACACGCTGCGCGAGATGTACCCCGACGCCGAGCGGCTGAAGCTCTTCGGCCGGCATGCGCACGTGGTCGTCTCGGAGCCGCTGAACGACCTGCCCGGGGCGTTCGTCGAGGTGCCCGAGTCGACCGTCGCGATCCTCGACGAGACCGGCTACCACCACGAGCCGTTCCTGGCGGAAGCCTCGTAGCCGCGAATCAGCCGACGCTGCCGAAACACGAACGAGCGGATGCCCCGTCCGGGACATCCGCTCGTGTGTGGTGCGTCGCCGTGCGCTAGCTGCTCGCGGCGCTGACTCGCGTCGCGATCACAGCTCGCGCTCGGCGGCGGCCTCGAAGACCGCGTCGAGCGGGGTCTCGCCTTCGGCGGACCTGACGACGGTGCCGTCGTGGAGGGCCTCTTCGGCATCGAGGTCGGTCGCGGCGTGCTCGAACTGCGAGTTGTAGAGGCGGTAGTACGCGCCCTTCGCGGCGATGAGCTCCTCGTGGTTGCCCTTCTCGACGATGTCGCCGTGCTCCATCACGAGGATGAGGTCGGCGTCGCGGATCGTCGAGAGGCGGTGGGCGATCACGAACGACGTGCGGCCCTGCCGCAGCGCCGCCATGGCGTGCTGCAGCAGCAGCTCGGTGCGGGTGTCGACCGACGAGGTGGCCTCGTCGAGGATGAGCACCGACGGCTGCGCCACGAACGCGCGGGCGATCGTGATGAGCTGCTTCTCGCCGGCCGAGACGTTCGACGCATCTTCGTCGAGCACGGTGTCGTACCCCTCGGGCAGCGAGTGCACGAACCGGTCGACGTACGTGGCCCGGGCGGCCGCGAGCACCTCGTCGTCGGTCGCCGACTGGCGGCCGTACCGGATGTTCTCGCGGATCGACCCGGCGAACAGCCACGGGTCCTGCAGCACCATGCCGGTGCGGGCGCGCACGTCGTGCCGGGTGAGGTCGGCGATGTTCTGCCCGTCGAGCATGATGCGCCCGCCGTCGAGCTCGTAGAACCGCATGATGAGGTTCACGAGCGTCGTCTTGCCGGCACCCGTCGGACCCACGATCGCGACCGTCTGCCCGGGTTCGACCCGGAACGACAGGTCGGTGATCAGCGGGTGCTCGGGGTTGTACGAGAACGACACGTGGTCGAACACGATCGTGCCGTCGCCGTCGACCGGAGCCGGCGCATCGGCCGCGTCGGGCTGCTGCTCGTCTTCGTCGAGCAGCTCGAAGACCCGCTCGGCCGACGCGGTGCCCGACTGCACGACCGCGGCCATGCCGCCCAGCTCGGAGAGCGGCTGCGTGAACTGCTGCGAGTACTGGATGAACGCCTGCACGTCACCCAGACGCAGCTGGCCGCTCGCGACCATGAGGCCGCCGAGCACCGCGATGCCCACGTACGTGAGGTTTCCGATGAACATCATGCCCGGCATGATCATGCCCGAGAGGAACTGCGCCTTGAAGCTGGCCTCGTAGAGCTCCTGGTTCTCGGCCTTGAACTTCTCGCGCGAGTCCTCTTCGCGACCGAAGACCTTCACGAGCGCGTGGCCCGAGAACGACTCCTCGACGCGGGCGTTCAGTCGGCCGACCTTGCGCCACTGGATGCCGAACGCCTTCTGCGACTTCGGGCCGATGACGCCGAAGATCACGGCCATGAGGGGGAGCGACACGAGCGCCACGAGGGCGAGCTGCCACGAGATCGAGAACATCATGATGAGCACGCCGACCACGGTGAGCACCGAGGTGATCACCGTCGACAGCGATTGCTGCATCGTCTGCGTGATGTTGTCGATGTCGTTCGTGACCCGCGAGATCAGCTCGCCGCGCTGCACCTTGTCGAAGTGGCTCAGCGGCATGCGGTTGATCTTCGCCTCGACCGATTCGCGGAGGCGCCACATGGTCTTCACCATGATCACGTTGATCACGTAGCCCTGCAGCCAGGTGAGCACGGATGCCGCGATGTACAGCGCGAGCACGAGCATGAGCACCTGGCTCAGGCGCACGAAGTCGACGCCCTCACCGGGTGTCACGCCGGCCGCCGCGACGACGTTCGCGAGGTCGTCCTGCCCGGCGGCCCGAAGGCCGTCGACGGCCTGCTGGGTCGTCGTGCCCGGGGGCAGCTGGTTGCCGATGACGCCGGCGAAGATGATGTTCGTCGCCTCGCCGAGCACCTTGGGCGCCGAGACGGTGAGGACGACGCCGATCGCGCCGAGGATCGATGCGAACGCGAACGCGAAGGCGTGCGGCTTCAGCAGGCCGATGAGCCGGCCGAAGCTCTGGCCGAAGTTCTTCGCCTTGCCCGGGGCGACCGCGCCGCTCCAGTCGTCGGCGTTGATGCGAGCCTGCTCGCCGAGTTCGATCTCGAGCTGCTCTTCTGCGGAGAGGGGGGTCTGGGCGGTCATCGTGCGGCCTCCACACCGAGCTGGGATTCGACGATCTCACGGTAGGTGCTGTTCGACTCGAGCAGCTGCTCGTGCGTGCCGATGCCGACCATGCGGCCGTCGTCGAGCACGACGATGCGGTCGGCGTCGGTGATGGTCGAGACGCGCTGGGCGACGACGATCTTCGTCACCTCGGGCAACTCACGCCAGAGCGCCTGCCTGAGTCTCGCGTCGGTCGTGAGGTCGAGCGCCGAGAACGAGTCGTCGAACACGAGGATGTCGGGTCGGTGCACGATGGCTCGCGCGATGGCGAGACGCTGGCGCTGGCCGCCCGAGACGTTCGTGCCGCCCTGCGAGATGCGCGCGTTCAGCCCGCCCTCCATCTCTTCGACGAAGTCGCGGCCCTGCGCGATCTCGAGCGCGTGCCAGAGGTCGTCGTCGGTGGCCTCTTCGCGCCCGTACCGCAGGTTCGACGCGATCGTGCCGGTGAAGAGGAACGGACGCTGCGGCACCAGGCCGATCGTGCCCCAGAGTTTCTCGAGGTCGGCCTCGCGCACGTCGACGCCTCCGACCTCGACAGCGCCGCCGGTGACGTCGAACAGGCGGGGGATGAGCGAGATGAGCGTGGTCTTGCCGGCGCCGGTGGAGCCGACGATCGCGACCGTCTCGCCCTTGGCCGCCGCGAAGGAGATGCCCGAGAGGACGGGCTGCTGCGCGCCCGGGTAGCTGAACTCGGCATCGGCGAACGTGACGGTGCCGGGAGC
The DNA here is from genome assembly GCA_963836825.1 of uncultured Actinomycetota bacterium. Taxonomy (GTDB): domain Bacteria; phylum Actinomycetota; class Actinomycetes; order Actinomycetales; family Microbacteriaceae; genus Agromyces. The sequence continues at coordinate 81,159 of CAWILI010000019.1, read as the reverse complement.
CGGGAACACGTGGACGGGGTTCTCGGGGCGCACCAGCGTGCTCTCGGAGTCGAGCACCTCGCCGATGCGCTCGGCCGAGACCGCGGCGCGCGGGATCATGATCGTCATGAAGCTCGCCATGAGCACGCCCGTGAGGATCAGCATCACGTACTGCATGAAGGCGAACAGGGTGCCGATCTCGACGTTGCCGTCGTTGACCTCGAACGCGCCGAACCAGACCACGGCCACGACGGTCACGTTGAGCACGAGCATGAAGAGGGGGAACAGCAGCACGAAGAGCGAGCCGACCTTGCGGCCGACCACCATGATGTCGGTGTTCGCACCGCGGAAGCGCTCCTCCTCGATGGGTTCGCGCACGAACGCCCGCACGACGCGCACGCCCGTGAGCTGCTCGCGCATGATGCGGTTCACGTTGTCGAGCTTCGACTGGTAGCTGCGGAAGAGCGGCACCATGCGACTGATGATGAGCACGGCGATGACGAGCAGCGTCGGCACGGCGACGGCGATGATCCAGCCGAGGCCGACATCCTCCTGCAGCGCGAAGAAGATGCCGCCGATGGCGAGGATCGGTGCGGTCACGAGGAACGTGCCGCCCATCATGGCGAGCATCTGCACCTGCTGCACGTCGTTCGTGTTGCGGGTGATGAGCGAACCGGGCCCGAACTTCGAGACCTCGCGCTCCGAGAAGTTCGACACGCGCTGGAACACGTCGTCGCGGATGTCGCGACCGGCGGCCATCGCCGCGCGCGCCGCGAAGTACGTGGCGATGATCGACGCCGTGATCTGCCCGAGCGAGATCATGAGCATGACCGACCCGGTCGACCAGATGTACTCGGTGTCGCCCTTCGAGACGCCGTTGTCGATGATGTCGGCGTTCAGGCGGGGCAGGAGGAAGGTTCCGACCGCCGAGACGATCTGGAAGGCGAGGACTCCGAGTAGGAGCCAGCCGTAGGGCTTCAAGTAGCGGAAGAGGATTTTTCCGAGCATCAGATCTCCGGGTCGGAGGGTGGGAGGGAGAGGCCGACTGGCGGAGCCTCGCGAGGTGTGGACGCGAGGCGCGTGCCCGACGGCGGATACAGTGTCGCACCCCCATGCGACATTGCAGCATTCGAGGCTTACACGGGCGTTCTGATGCGTCAAGGCGAGCCGGGTCATCCGACCCACTCGTTCACCGAGGGCGAAACTCCCGCCCGCCGACGCGGATCTGCATCCATGCACACCCGCTCTGCGGGATCGGCCATGGCGCACATCCCGCTCTTCCTTGACCTTGGACACGAGCCGACCTACCTTGATGAGACCTGACTCACCCGTCAGGTTTGAATGTCCTTCTATGGCAGCAGGAGCGAGACACCCCCATGCGATCCCCCCGCGTAGCCCGCACCCAGGCGGTCCGATGACGGCCGGCACCGAGCACCAGTCGCTCCTGAGCACCCGCGCATTGACGAAGGACTTCCGCGGCTTCACCGCCGTGCGCCAGGTCGACCTCGACGTCGCGGCCGGGTCGATGCACGCGCTCGTCGGCCCGAACGGCGCCGGCAAGACCACGCTGTTCAACCTGCTGTCGGGCTTCCTCACGCCGACCTCCGGAACGATCACGTTCGACGGGCGAGACATCACGGGCAAGCAGCCCGAAGAGATCGCGCACCTCGGCGTCGCGCGGTCGTTCCAGATCACGAGCCTCTTCGACAACCTCACGGCGCTCGAGCACCTCGAGCTCGCACTCGCCAGCCCGACCGGCCTCGGGCTGCGCTTCTGGCGGTCGTCGCGCACGCTCCGCCGGTTCCGCACCCGGTCGCTCGACCTGCTCGAGCAGGTGGGCATGGCAGACCTCGCCGATCGCGAGGTGGGCGAGTTCGCGTACGGCCAGAAGCGCGCACTCGAACTCGCCCTCGCCCTCGCCCTCGACCCCAAGCTGCTGCTGCTCGACGAACCCACGGCGGGGATGAGCCTCGAAGACGTCGACCGCACGATCGAGCTCGTCAAGCAGATCTCGGCCGGGCGCACGGTGGTCTTCGTCGACCACAACATGCACGTCGTGGGCAGCCTCGCCGACCGGGTCAGCGTGCTGCAGCAGGGCGAGATCCTCGTCGAGGGCACCTACGACGAGGTCCGCACCGACGAGAAGGTCATCACGGCATACCTGGGGCAGGCGCAATGATCGAGGTCAACGGACTCTCCGCGCTTCTACGGCGAGGCTCGCGTGCTGAACGACGTCTCGCTCGACGTGCAGCCGGGCGAGGTCGTGACCCTCGTCGGCCGCAACGGCGCCGGCAAGACGACGCTGCTGCGCTCGATCATGGGCCTGCACCGCGAGCTCAGCGGCTCCATCGCGTACGACGGCAAGCCGATCGAGAAGTGGTCGCCCAACGCGCGGGCGCGCGCCGGCATCGGCTGGGTGCCCGACGATCGCGGCATCTACGCGAGCCTCACCGTCGCCGAGAACCTCACGCTGCCGCCGATCGTGCACAAGGACGCGTGGTCGATGGAGCAGATCCACGCGACGTTCCCGCGCCTGCGCGAGCGCCGTTCGTCGATGGGCACCCAGCTCTCGGGCGGCGAGCAGCAGATGCTCGCCATCGCCCGCGTGCTGCGCAGCGGCTCGCGGCTGTTGCTGCTCGACGAGCCCAGCGAGGGGCTCGCGCCCGTCATCGTGCAGCGCATCGGCGAGATCATCCGCGAGATCAAGGCGCAGGGCGTCGCCGTGCTGCTCGTCGAGCAGAACGTGAAGTTCGCGTCGACGGTCGCCGACCGCCACTACCTCCTCGCACAGGGCCGTGTCGTCGAGCAGCTGAGCAACGCCGACTTCCAGGCCCGCGAGGGCGAGCTGCTCGAGCACCTCGGCATGTAACCCCACCACCCGCATCCCCCCACCCAAGCCCCACCAGCACCCGCACCCGACCCCACCCGAACCGCACCACCCACAGCACCACCTACGAAGGAGTAGTAGACATGGCATCCACGAGAAGAGGCCTCGTGATCACGGGCTTCGCCGCCACCGCGCTCATGCTCGCCGGCTGCGCCGGCGGCCCCGCGCCGGCCGCCGAGTCCGAGCTCAGCAACGACAAGGTCGTCATCGGCCTGCTCAACGACCAGTCGGGCGTCTACAAGGACCTGTCGGGCCCGAACAGCAAGGTCGCGATCGAGATGGCGATCGAGGACTACTTCGCCGAGTACGGCGACGAGGCCGTCGTGACCGAAGAGCAGATCGAGATCATCACGGCCGACACCCAGAACAAGCCCGATGTGGCCAACACCCAGGCCCAGCAGATGTACGACCGCTCGAACGCCGACATCATCCTCGACGTGCCCGCTTCGTCGGCCGCGCTCGCCGTCGCCGAGGTCGCTGCGCAGAAGAAGAAGCTCTACATCAACGTCGGCGCCGCCACCATGGAGCTCACCGGCGCGGCCTGCAACCCCTACACGTTCCACTGGGCGTACAACACCCAGATGCTCGCCAAGGGCGCGGCCGGCATCGTCGAAGACGGCGGCGAGACCTGGAGCCTCGTCTACCCCGACTACGCGTTCGGCCAGGACATGGTCGCGTCGTTCACCGGCTCGATCGAAGACGCGGGCGGCACCGTCAACGAGGCGATCGCCACGCCGTTCCCGAACGACAACTTCTCGACGTTCATCACGCGCGCCGCGTCGACCAACCCCGACGTCATCGGCACGATGGCGGCGGGCGGCGACCTGATCAACTTCGTCAAGCAGTTCAACCAGTCGGGCGTGCGCGACCAGGCGCAGCTCGCCGTGGGCCTCATGTTCATCACCGACATCCACTCGCTCGGTGTCGAGGAGTTCTCGGGCACCACGTTCACCGACGCGTGGTACTGGGACTACGACGAGCAGAACCGCGAGTGGGCCGACCGGTTCCTCGAGCTGACCGACACGCGCCCCTCGTTCGCCCACGCCGCGAACTACTCGGCCGCCTACCAGTACCTCGACGCGATCCAGCGTGCCGGCACCGATGACGCCGACGCGATCGTCGCGGAGCTCGAGGGCCTCAAGGTGAACGACGTGTTCCTCCGCAACGGCGAGATCCGCGCGGGCGACCACTCGGTCGTGCACGACTCCTACGTCGCCAAGGTGAAGGACGCCGCCGACGTCGAAGAGGACTGGGACTACGAGGAGATCATCGCCACGATCCCCGCCGAGGACGCCTTCCCCGACGTCAACCCGAACTGCTCGCTCTAGCGAGTCCCTGAATTCCGCGGGGTGGGCGGCGCAGCCGCCCACCCCCACTCCTCTCTCGGAAGCGAGATCATGGACGCATTCCTCCAATACACCGTGCAGGGGCTCGCCGCCGGCGGGTTCTACGCCCTCGCGGCACTCGGCCTGGCCGTGATCTTCGGTGCGCTCGGCGTGGTCAACTTCGCCCACGGCTCGTTCTACATGCTCGGCGCCGTCACGTCGGCCGTGCTGCTCGACGTGCTCAACGTGCAGTTCTGGGCCGCGCTGGTGATCGTGCCGATCCTCATGTTCATCTTCGGCATCATCATCGAGCTGCTGCTCGTGCAGTGGCTGCTGAAGCTCGACATCCTCTACAACTTCCTGCTCACGTTCGGCCTGAGCCTCGTGCTCGTCGACCTCGTGAAGCGCCAGTACGGCGTGTCGGGCCTGCCCTACGAACTGCCCGCCGGGCTCGAGGGGCTGCTGCAGTTCGGATCCGTCGAGATCCCCGACCTACCAGCTGTTCGTGTTCCTCTTCTCGCTGGCCGTCTGCCTCGTCGTGTGGTTCGTGCTCAGCAAGACCCGGGTCGGCATGATCGTGCGCGCCGCGACCGAAGAGCCCGAGCGCGCCCGAGCGCTCGGCATCAACGTGGGCGCCTGGGTCACCCCGGTGTTCGGCTTCGGCGTCGCACTCGCCGGCCTCGCGGGCGTGCTCGCCGCCCCGTTCCGCGCGATCACGGCCACGATGGGCACCAACTTCATCATCATCCTCTTCGCGATCGTGGTCATCGGCGGCCTCGGCTCGGTGCTCGGCGCGGTCGTGGCGGGCTTCCTCGTGGGGCTCGTCGAGGCCTACGGCCAGGGCTACGCCGGCACCTTCTCGCAGGTGCTCATCTTCGTGTTGATGGCGGTCGTCATCATGGTGCGCCCCGCGGGCCTGTTCGGAAGGAAGGAAGCGGTATGAGCACCGACCTCGAAACGCCACTGCCCACGAAGTTCGACGTCAGCGACTTCGACCCGAGGGCCAAGCGCATCCGCGACATCCGCCGCCTCCTGCTCGGTGCGGTCGCCCTCGTCGCCATCCTCGGCCTGCCGTGGTGGGTGTACCCGCCGATCGCGGTCGACATCGCCGCCTGGGCGCTGTTCGCGATCTCGGTCGACCTGCTGCTCGGATTCGTGGGCCTGCTCTCGTTCGGGCACGCGGCATTCTGGGGCGTCTCGGCCTACTCGGCGGGGCTCATCGCCCAGAACTTCGGGGTGCCCTTCCCGGTGGCGATCGTGGCCGGAGCGATCGCGGCGATGATCATCGCGGTGCCGATCGGCTACCTCGCGGTGCGTCGCTCGGGCATCTACTTCGCGATGGTGACGCTCGCATTCGCGCAGATGATCTGGTTCGTCGCGAACCAGTGGAAGGACGTCACCGGCGGCGAGAACGGCCTGCAGGGGGTTCCGAGATCGTTCTTCGGCATCGAGCTCATCGAGACCGAGGCGTTCTACTTCTACTACGTCGTCGTGATCCTCATCGTGGCGGGCGCGTGGCTGGCCTGGCGCATCGTGAACTCCCCGTTCGGGCGTGTGCTGGTCGCGATCCGCGACAACCCGGCGCGCACGCGGGCGCTCGGCTACGACGTCGAGAAGTACAAGCTGATCGCGTTCGTGCTCTCGGCCGGCATCGCCGGCGTCGCGGGCGGCGTGTTCGCCATCAGCCACGGGTTCGTGTCGCTGCAGGAGCTCGACTGGACCACCTCGGGCAAGGTCGTGCTGATGACGGTGCTCGGCGGCATGGGCACCCTGTGGGGCGGCCCGGTCGGCGCGGCGGTCATCGTGCTGCTCGAGGACCGGCTCGCGACGAGCGGCTTCGACGGCATCGGCATCATCACGGGCTCGATCTTCATCCTCTGCGTGCTGCTGTTCCGCCGCGGCATCTGGGGCACCGCGAAGAACCTCGTCGACAAGGGCACGGCGGCGTACGCGAAGCGGCGCGGTTCGGGGAGCTGACGACGGACATCGAATCGCTCCGGGGGTTCTCTTGCGCCATATTCACGCCGGGATCACCCGTCAACTGACGCAAAAGAACCCCCAGAACGGATGCCGCGGCGAGGGCCTCGTCCGCGGCACCCGCCCGCTCGGATCGCGCGTCCGCGGCATACGTCGCCGCCCGGCATAGAATTCGCGCATATGGACGAGTCAGCGGCCCTCGACGTCACTGCGGCCCGCGCCGTCGAGACGGGTGACCGCGATCGCCTGCTCTGGTCCGACGCCGACCGCGAGTGGGCGAGCCGGGCGGCGGCCGAGGTCGTCGGCGAGGGCGCGAGCCCCGAGACCTACCTGACCCGCAGGGCGCAGCTCGTGCTCGAGCGCATCGGCCCGCGCCAGCCCGCGGTGCCGCGCACGGTGCGGGCGCTGAGCTGGCGGCCATGGGTCGGCGTCATCGTCATCGTCGCGGCGTTCCTGCTCGGGCTGCTCATCGACCGCATCGGCGGCGGCGCGAGCATCAACCTGCTCGCACCTCCCGTGTTCGCGCTGGTCGTGTGGAACGTCGTCGTGTACGTCTCGCTCATCGTGCGGGCCATCGCGTTCCGCAGCGCGGGGCCGGGGCCCGTGCGGGCGCTGCTCATCCGCCTCGCCGCGCTGAGAACCCCGCTCACCCGCCACCGCGACGACGACGCCGGAGCGGCACGCCGATCGATCCTGACGTCGCTTCCCGCCGAGTGGGCGCACGTCGCCGCACCGCTCTACGGCGCGCGGGCGGCGCGCGTGCTGCACCTCGCCGCGGCCGCCACCGCGCTCGGCGTCATCGCCGGGCTCTACACGCGCGGGCTCGCGTTCGAGTACCGGGCATCGTGGGAGAGCACGTTCCTCGGCGCCGAGCAGGTGCGGGCGCTGCTCGCCGTCACGCTCGCGCCCGGTTCGTGGATCACGGGCATCCCGGTTCCCGACGTGGCCGCGATCGAGGCGATCCGCGCGCCCGAGAGCGAGAACGCGGCGACCTGGATGCACCTGCTCGCCGGCACCGTCGCGGTGGTCGTCATCATCCCGCGCCTCGTGCTCGCGGTCGTCAACGGCCTCGTCGAACGGCGCCGCGCCACCCGCGTCGGGCTGCCGCTGGCCGAGCCGTACTACCGGCGGCTCGTCTCGGCCTACCTCGGCGGGCCGGGTCGCGTGCGGGTCGTTCCCTACAGCTACACGGTGACCGACGAGGCGCACACCGGGCTCGACGCCGTGCTCGCCCGCGCCTACGGCGGTGCCGCGGCGACCGTCGATCCGCCGATCGGATGGGGTGACGACGAGGCGCTCCTCGGGCTCGCGGCGGCAGGATCGAAGGCTTCCGTCGCCGGGCGACGCGGCGGCCGCGGCCGTGACGCTCCCGTTGTTCAACCTCGCGGCGACGCCCGAGCCCGAGGCGCACGGCGCGTTCCTCGACGTGCTCGCCAGGGGCGCGGGCACGGGACATCCGCTGATCGCACTGATCGACGAATCGGGGTTCCTCGCGCGCTGGCCCGACGACGACAGCCGCGTCGCCGCCCGCCGCGACGCGTGGCGCGACTTCGTCGCCCAGCACGGCGCGGTCGCCGTGTTCGTCGACCTCGCCGCGCCCGACCTCGCGGCCGCCGAGGCCGACCTGGTCGCGGCATCCGCCCTCGATGCCGGCGAGCCGCCACGGGGGAGGGTTCCGTGACCGAGCTGACCGAGCCGACCGAGCCCGCCGTTCCGCGTGCGCCCACCGAGCCCACCGAGCCCGCCGCCATCGCCCTCTCGCTCATCTCGCACACGAACGCCGGCAAGACGACGCTCGCACGCACGCTGCTCGGCCGCGACGTCGGCGAGGTGCGCGACGCGCCGCACGTCACGGTCGAGGCGACGCCGTTCCCGCTCGTGCAGACCGCCGAGGGCGATCTGCTCACGCTCTGGGACACCCCGGGCTTCGGCGACAGCGTGCGGCTCGTGCGGCGGCTTCGGCACGACGGCAGCCCGATCGGCTGGTTCCTGTCGCAGGTGTGGGACCGCTACCAGGACCGGGCGTTCTGGCTCACGCAACTGGCGGTGCGCAACGTCGCCGAGCAGGCCGACGTGGTGCTCTACCTCGTGAACGCGGCCGAGGAGCCGGCCGACGCGGGGTACCTCGCGTCGGAGCTCGAGGTGCTCGAATGGGTCGGCAAGCCCGTGCTCGTGCTGCTCAACCAGACCGGCCGGCCGCGCGAACGCGAGGTCGAGGCCGCCGACGCCGACCGCTGGCGTGCGGCGCTCGCCGATTCACCGCACGTGCGCGACGTGCTCGCGCTCGACGCGTTCGCCCGCTGCTGGGTGCAGGAGTTCACGCTCTTCGCCGCGATCGCGCGGGCGCTGCCCGAGTCGCGCGCCCCGGGATTCGGGCGGCTGTCGCAGGCCTGGCGCGATCGCCGCATGGACCAGTTCGACCTGGCGATGACCGCGCTCGCCGAACCGATCGCGCAGGCCGCGTGCGACCGCGTCACGCTGCCGAGCGAGCCGATCGCGACCCGCCTCGGCGGCTCGATCGGCCTGCCGAACGCCGCCCGCACGCAGGCGCAGGCCGCGGCGGTGCGCGAGATGGAGGAGCGGCTCGACGCCGGACTGCGCTCGAGCACCGATCGGCTCATCGCCATCCACGAGCTCGAGGGCCGGGCCGCCGCCGAGGTGCTGCAGCGGGTGGCGAGCGACGTGCAGGTCGACGCCCCCATCGACGAGGGGCGCGCCGGCGTGGTGTCGGGCGTGCTCTCGGGGGCGGCCGCGGGCCTCGGCGCCGACCTCATGGCGGGCGGGCTCACGTTCGGCGCCGGCATGGTCGCCGGTGCCGTCATCGGCGCGCTCGGCGGTGCCGGCATCGCCCGCGGCGTCAATCGTCGTGCGCGGCCGCACCGAGTCGAGCCTGCGCTGGGAGGAGGCGTTCCTCGACGGACTCGTCACCTCGGCGCTGCTGCGCTACCTCGCGATCGCGCACTACGGTCGTGGCCGCGGCGCGTGGACGCAGGGCGAGTACCCGCCGTTCTGGCGGCAGCTCGTCGTCGACGCGGTCGTCGCGAATGCGGCGGGTCTCGCGGCCGTGTGGGCGCAGCGCTCGACCGACGGCGGATGCGAGCGGCTCGAACGCGACCTGCAGGCGACGCTCAGCGCGATGGCGCTCGGCCTGCTCGAGGAGCTGTATCCGGGCGCGCTCGCGAATCGTCCGAGTCAGCCGGGCAGCCGCGCACGCGCACGACGCAGCGGCAGACGGATGCCGCGTCGCGGGCAACCCCGCGACGCGGCATCCGCTCACTCGCCTCAGTCGAGCAGGTGGTCCAGCACCCGGCCCATCCAGTCGGCTCGGGTCGCGGCATCGGAGATGCCCTCGAACCCGAAGCCGGAGAGGAGCGAGTGCGGCGTCGCCACCACGGCAGCCTCGGGGAATCCCGCCGCCGTCGTGATGATGAAGTCGTTCGGGTTCGGCGCGCTGCCCGGAGGCGCCCCGGTGACCGCCCATCCGCCAGTCGTCGCCGGCCTCGAACGAGGTCGTGCCCTCGCCGGTCGACACCTCGATGTCGTCCACGAACACGCCCAGGCCCTGGGTCGCCCAGTCGCTGATGTACGCGATCGACACCTCGACCGAGCCGCCGGCGTACGCCGACAGGTCGACCGACCACTGCTGCCAGCCGCCCGAGTTGCCCGACGCGGCGTTCCACTCGCCCGACGTGCCCGTCGGGTCGCAGGAGGTCTCGTCGATGACCGTCTGGTAGAAGTCCAGCTGCGGGTGCAGCTCGTTCCATCCGGCCGGGCAGCTCTCACCGGTCTCCTGCGACGTGTTCCCGTTGACATCCGGCAGCGTCGTCCAGTCGTCGCCGCCCGCGGTGCGAGCCTCGACGGCCAGGTGGTCCCACTCGGCCTCGGTGTCGAACGACGTCCAGAACGACATCGTCGCGCCGCCGGCCGGCACGGCGATCGTGCGCGTCAGCCGCTTGTACGACACATCCGCGATCTGCGAGTACGCGTAGTAGTCGCCGGTGTGCGGCTCGAACGGCCCGCCCACACGGTCCCACTTCGCCGAGACCCAACTCTCGAACTGCGGGTAGAGCGCCGGATCGAGGATGCCACTCGTGGTGATGAACGAGTTGCTGTGATTCTGGTTCTCCGCGCTGTCGGCGCCGTTGAATCCCCACTCGAGTCCGGTGAACGGCGTGTCGATGCCGAGGACGTCGAGGAGACCGTCGTCGGTGGTGCCGGCGTTGTCGACCGCCAGGTACGCGCCGAGCCAGTACTGCAGCACGTCGTTCGTGAAGTCGCCCGATCCGCCTGGTGCTCGGCATCGGATCAGCACGGCCGGATCGGCCTGGCACTGCGCGTTCGCCTCGGTCGGGTCGTAGAACTGGCCCGGGATGTTCGGAGTGAACTGGCTGGCCGCGTACTTGCCGGTGTAGAGCACCTGGCCGCCCTCGTTGAGGAAGTCGCGGACCTCGAGGATCTGGTCCATGGCCAGCCGCGACTGGTTGCCCGGGCCCCAGCCGGGCTCACGGGTGACGACGTCCTCGCCGGTGTACCAGATCACGGCGTCGTAGTGCGACAGCACACCGAGGGCATCCGACGCGAGGCGGCCGCGGTCGTCGACGTCGTAGACGTCGTACCCGGTGCCGTTCGCCTCGAGTGCGTCCTCGTAGTAGCCGAGGTAGTTCGGCCCGGTGGCCTGCACCGGCGAGGCGCCCGTGTAGTCCTCGGCGGCCACGATCAGCACGTCGTCGGTGGACTCCTCGACGGCCTCGTAGGTGAACGACTCGCTGGTCTCACCGCCGCCCTCGAACCAGACCTCGACGGTGTCGCCAGGATCGGTCCCGGTGACGAATCCGCTCATGGTCGCGGTAGTGCACGTCGGTCTGGCCGCCGTAGCGGTCACCGCCCGTCCACTCCTCGGTCGGCACGCTCACTGGGGGCGCGTCCTCGATGGAGTACTTCAGCGTCACGTCGCCGAGGCTCCGACGGGCGATGACGCGCACCTCCTGCGGGTCGCCGTACGAGTAGTCGAACGTGAAGTTCGCCAGCGGCAGGCCGTACTTGTAGGTGTCGTCGCTCTTCAGGTAGAAGGGCTTCGTCTCCAGGCCGAGGTGCGACTCGGGGTTCGCCGGATCGGCCGCGGACTTCGCCACGTCGAGCGAGAACGGCAGGACGCGTTCGAACTCCGCCTGCACCTGCGCCTCGTCGTCGGGGAACACGAAGCCGCCGTCGGCATCGCCCTCACCGAGCTCCGGCGTCCACGCCAGCGTGTCTCGCTGGGAGTGCGCGAAGTCGGTCGTCTCGCCGTTCGTCACGTACAGCACGTCGGACGACAGGCCCGGCTCGAAGTCGGGGATGGCCGGGTTGTCGCGGTTGCCCGAGAGTGCGTAGTAGATCGGGTCGTCCGCAGTGGGGGTGCCGGTCTGCCACCCCTCGGCGTACAGCAGCCACTGGCCGAACGAGTGCCAGTTCACCTGGAACGAGAAGTCGGCCCGGTCGAACAGCGACATCATCGCCTGCGTCTCGGGCTCGGACCCGGGCGACGGGCCGCGATAGGTGTCGCTGCTGATCTGCGACGACGACCCCTCTTCGTCGTACCCGAAGTGCTCGGGGAAGTTGCGGTTGGGGTCGACGCCGTCGGACCGCGTGATCACCTTGTCGTTGTCGTTGTCGCGCAGGTTCTTGCGCCACAGTCGCTCGTGGTCGAACGTGTACTGGTAGCCGTCGGGGTTGGCGACGACCACGAACCACAGCTCGTTGGCCTTCAGGAGGTTCTTGATCTCCTTGTCGTTGGCGCGCCAGCCGTCGATGAACCAGTTCATCAGCCGCCGGTTGACCTCGGTGGAGATCCACTCGCGCGCGTGCTGCGTCGAGCTGTAGAGCACGGCCGGCCGCGTGCCATCCGCGATTCCCCTGGCGCCCTGGGTCAGCTTCATCGCGATGAGTTCGCGACCCTGGTAGGTCTCGCCGAGCACCTCGAGCTTGACCAGCTGCGGGTTCTCCTTCGCGAGGCGGTACAGCTCGTCGCGGATGCCGCCCGGCTCATCCCAGGATCGGAAGACCTCGTAGCCCGACGCGGCCTGCTCGTTCGCCAGCTGCTTGGCGGACTTGCCGTCCTTGTTCTTCTTGACCTTGACGTCGACACCGCGGTCGCGCAGGCCCTTCGCCTCATCCTCGGTGAGCACGACGTCGAGGCTCACGCCGGACTCGGTGTACCTGGTCTCGGCGACGTCGAAGCCGCCGGCGACGATGTCGGCCGCCTCCTCGGTGCTCGCCTCGACCGTGTACATGTCGAGTGCGCCGTCATCAGTTGGCGGCGCTCGCACCGATCGGGCCCAGCATCGAGAACACCAGGGCAAGCGTTGCGACCCCGAAGACGAGGCGCTTGGGAACTGGGTGAGTTCGAGACATCACGACTCCTTCGGCCCGTCTCCGGCCAGAAAGGAGTGACGACATCGTCGGGTGCGTCCGATGTTTCGCCACGACTCTGGTGCTCACTGCGGACCCTACGGCATAGCCTCCTGCGACCCGTCGCTGCTGTCAAGACCCCTTCGGCTCGTTGAGAATGGGCGTGGAGGTCGACGATGATCAACACGCACGAGACCCTGAACCAGGCGCCGCCTCGCGAAGGGGTCGACGAGTACGCGACGAACGTGCCGCTCGTCGAGGCGGTGGCGCGATGGGGGCGAGCGGATGTCCCGGCCGCAGCCTCGCCCGGCGGCCCGAGCCGCGGTCGCCGCGCAGAACCTGTCGCCTCGACCCTCGACGCGATCGGCCGCCATGTCGGCTCGGGCGCGTTCCAGCGCGACGCCGAACGTCGCGAACACGCACCCGCCCGTGCTGCACACGCACGACCGGTGGGGCAACCGCATCGACGAGGTCGAGTACGACGACGCCTACCACCGCATCATCGCCGCGTCGATCGGCGCCGGTGCGCACACGTCGGCGTGGGCCGATCCCGGCCCGGGCGCGAACGTCGACCGTGCGGCGGCGTTCTTCCTCTTCGCGCAGGTCGAGCCGGGCCACGCGTGCCCGGTGTCGATGACGCATGCGGCGGTGCCGACGCTCGAGCTCGCGGCATCCGGCCTTCGCGACGAATGGATGCCCCGCCTGCTGAGCCGCGCGTACGAGCCGGGGTTGGGCGATGGTGCGTCGAAGGCGTCGGCGCTCATGGGCATGGCGATGACCGAGAAGCAGGGCGGCAGCGACGTGCGGGCCAACACGACCCGCGCCGAACCGACCGGCGTCGACGACGGGTGGGGTCGCGAGTTCCGCCTCACCGGGCACAAGTGGTTCTGCAGCGCGCCGATGAGCGACGCGTTCCTCGTGCTCGCGCAGGCGCCCGGCGGGCTCAGCTGCTTCTTCGTGCCGCGGGTGCTGCCCGACGGCACGCGCAACGTGTTCCGCATCCAGCGGCTGAAGGACAAGCTCGGCAACCGGTCGAACGCGTCGAGCGAGATCGAGCTCGACGGCACGGCGGCGTGGCTCGTCGGCGACGAGGGTCGCGGCGTCGCGACGATCGTGCAGATGGTCACGCGCACCCGGCTCGACTGCGTGATCGGGTCGGCCGCGGGCATGCGGCAGTCGGTCGCCGAGGCGGCGTGGCACGTGCGGCACCGCAGCGCGTTCGGCGCGCTGCTCGTCGACCAGCCCGCGATGACGGCGGTCGTCGCCGACCTGGCGCTCGAGTCCGAGGCGGCGACGCTCACCGCGATGCGGCTCGCGCGGGCCTACGACGACGATGCTGAGGATCTCGAGCAGGAGTTCCGCCGACTGGCCACGGCCGTCGCGAAGTACTGGATCTGCAAGCGCGGCCCGGGCCACGCGTACGAGGCGCTCGAGTGCCTCGGCGGCAACGGGTACACCGAGTCGTTCCCGCTCGCGCGCCGGTATCGCGAGCAGCCGCTGCTCGCGATCTGGGAGGGCTCGGGCAACGTCATCGCCCTCGACGTGCTGCGGGTGCTCGGGCGCGAACCCGAGGCGTTCGAGGCGTTCTTCGAGGTCGTCGGCGAGGCGGCCGGCGAGCATGCCGCGTTCGACCTCGCGCTCGCCGAGGCGCGCGCGGTCGTGAGCGAGGTCGCGGCCGACGTCACGAGTGCCGCCGCGGCCGCCCGAGCGCGCGAAGTCACCGAGCGGCTCGCGCTCGTGCTGCAGGCGTCGCTGCTCGTGCAGCACTCGCCCGCCCCGGTCGCCGACGCGTTCGTGCGCACGCGGCTCGAGGGCGACGGCGGGTTGCTCTACGGCGCACTGCCACCCGGCGTCGACACCGCGGCGATCCTCGCGCGGGCGTGAGCCGGGGCATCCGAACGCCGTTCAGATCGCCCTCGGCCCGCGTGAACGTGACCCGGTGCTCGCCCGGACCGTCGTAGTCGAGGTACGCGGAAACGCCGTCGAGGTCGGTGTCGCCGCCGAGCGTGAACCCCATCGCTCGGTGGAACGCCTGCGACCGCCGGTTGACCGGACCGGTGATCGCGTCGACACGGCTGCAGCCGAACGCCCGCACCTGCGCGAAGAAGCGTTCGTAGAGCGTGCGCGCGAGTCCCGCGCCGCGCAGGTCGGGACGCACCCCGACGAAGTGCACGTACGCGACCCCGGGTTGCGACTGCGAGCGGAAGCCGACGAGGAACGCCGCGAGCCCGCCATCGGCGTCGTCGACGATCGTCGAGGTGTCGCCGAAGTGCTGGAAGAAGAGGCGCGGCAGCAGCATCGGCAGCGTGGTCGAGTTGGGGGTCTGCCACCACTCGGGAATCGCGGCGATCACGCGCGCATGGTCGCCCTCGGTGGCGGCGCGGAACACGAGCTGCGGATGCCTCGCCACGGACTCGTCGCTCACGACGCCGCCTCGGGCGGCCCGGTGGGGAGGTAGTGCGCCACGGTGACGCCCTTCGGCGTCGTGATGCTGCGGGTGAGCTCGAACGCCTGGTGGGTGCCGTCGAACAGGCGGATGCCGGTGCCGAGCACCACCGGATGGATGATGAGCACGTACTCGTCGATGAGGCCGGCCGCCGCGAGCGCGCGCACGAGCTCGCCGCTGCCGAGGATCGTGAGGTCGGGCCCGTCGGTCTGCTTCAGGGCGGCGACGGTCTCGGCCGCGTCGCCGGCGAGCAGCGTCGAGTTCTGCCAGTCGAGCTTGGTCTGCGGATTTCGCGAGACGACGAACTTCTCGACCCGGTTCATGTACTCGGTGAACGGGTTGCCGTCGGTCTGGTGCGGCCAGAACGCGGCCATGTTGTCGTAGGTGCGTCGGCCGAACAGCATCGCGCCGTCGGAATCCATGCCGACGCCCATCTCGGCGGCGAGGGCCTCGTCGTTGCCCGCGAGCGCCCACCCGCCGTAGGGGAAGTCGCCGCGCGCGTCTTCGGCCGCCGACATGGGCGCCTGCATCACGCCATCGAGTGAGACGTTGTTGTTCACGGTGATCCTGCGCATGCCCCCATCATGTGACGGCCCGCCGACATCCGCGAGGGGTTGGGCTGATGCTGGCCGACCGACCACGGAGGCCCTGTGGATAACCGGAGATCCGCGTCGCGCGGCTCGCTTAGGGTATTCGCCATGCCGATCTCTCGCCTGAAGCGCCGAGCTCCCCGCCGTCTCGGCGCCGCGCTCGCCGCCGTCGGCGCGCTCGCGCTCGTGCTCACGGGTTGCGTCGGCAGCCCCGCGCCGACCCAGTCGCCCACCCCGACCGAGGCGGCCCCGATATTCGCCTCCGACGAAGAGGCGCTCGCGGCGGCAGTCGAGGCATACGAAGCTTTATCGCAGCAGCGTCGCACGAAGATCACGGACGATGGTGGGGCGGAGCCAGAGCGCATCGACCCGTTCGTGACGGACAGGCTTTGCGCGACTGACGCCTGCACGAGGAGTTCGCAGCCGTGATCCGGGGTCTCGACACAACGGGTCCGCGAGCTTCTCGACTGACACGAGCTCACTCGGTCGAATGCGACACAACGACGGTGCTCAGCGTCGGCTTCATCTATGTCTGCCGACGACGTATCGGAGTGCGGGTCGTCGACTGCGGTCGGCAGCGATGTCACGCCGGCGGATCGAGCAGATCGCGTCCGATCGCAGATGTTCCTCGTATCGACGTCCGAAGGTCAAGCGCGAACGCTCTCGTCGATGACGAGATCGAGCTATGGTACCGGCGACGACTTCTGCTAGCGCATGCGCTGCGCATAGCTGCTCGCGTGTCGTTGGCAGTCGACGTGCCGGCTGCAGTCCGCCGTTCCGCGACGGACTCGCAGTGCTCGCAAGTCGACGTGCTCGCCGGCGACTGTCGACGTCGGACAGCGATGCTCGCAGGCCGATCTGGATCGACTTGATCGGCGCGACCCGAGCCGGCGACGCCGCGGCGGCACGCGATCCAGGGGATGGCGAGCGGCTGAGCTTCGCGAGACACCGCCCGCTGCCCGCGAAGGGCATGACGGTCGAGGAGTGCTCGACCACGCGGCATCCGGAATGCGTGATGACCGCGCCGCCCACCGAGCCCGCGACGCCGGCGCCGGGCACGCCAGCGGTGACGCTTCGCGACATCGCGTCGTTCCGGCCCGCGCGAGCCGAGCGATGTGATGGAGCCGAACGGGTGGGCGATCGAGGGGCTTCCGGCGAACTTCGTCGCGAACGCGAGCCCCGAGGTCGTGTCGGGCACGCTGCTCGGGCAGCCCGCCGACGTGCGGTTCACGCCGGTCGGGTACCGGTGGGTGCACTCCGACGGCGGAACGGTCGCGAGCTCCTCGCCCGGCGCGACGTGGAGCGCACTCGGGGTCGCCGAGTTCACTCCGACCGACACCAGTCACGTCTACGCCGCGAGCGGCGAGTACACCGTGACGCTGCAGGTTTCGCTCGCCGCCGAGTACCGCTTCGCAGGGTCGGGCTGGCTGCCGATCGCCGGCACGCTCACGATCGATGCCGCCCCGCAGCGCGTGCTCGTCGGCGAGGTCGACACCGTGCTCACCGTCGGCGATTGCACGGCATATCCGTCGAGCCCCGGCTGCTGACGCGTCGCTACGCCCAGACGAACGGCGGGTGCGCCGTCGGCAATTCACCCGCAGCGACGAGCCGCGCCAGTCGAACGGCGCCGTCGAGCGGGCCGCCCGCGGGTTCGACCAGTTCGGCGTCGGGCGCGATGCGGGCGAACTCCGCAGCGAACGCATCGGTGAACGCGGCGCCCGACGCGAATACGCCGCCGACCCCCGCGGCACGCGCCGGAAGGGCCGGATCGAGTGCCGCGGCGAGCGTGCCCGCCACGAGCGCGCCGGCCGTCGACATGATGCGCGTGGCCACGACGTCTCCGACCGAGGCGAGGCCCGCGACATCCGCTGCGAACCCGGCGAGGATCGCGCCGCGATCGTCGCGCGTGTAGAGCTGCGACGGCCAGGTGGGCGCAGGGCCGAACCGCGACACCGCGGCCGAGAGCAGGGCAGGGGCATCCGTCGTCACGCCGTCGTGCGTCTGGATCGCCGCCTTCAATCCCTCGATGCCGATCCACGCGCCCGAGCCGCGATCGTCGTAGAGGTGTCCCCAGCCGCCCACGCGACGCCACACGTCATGCAGGTCGGTGCCGATCGCGATCGCACCCGTGCCGACCGCGACGACGGCTCCCGCCTGCCCGCCGAGCGCGCCGAGGTGCGCGGTGACGGCGTCGATCGCGAGCGCGACCGGCGCGCCCGCCACGCCGCTCAACGCCGCGAGCGACGCTGCCGGCGACGCGACGAGCGACGCGAGACCGGTCGCGCCGATGCCGACACCGGCCAACGCGGCATCGGGCCGTTCGGCCCGCACGCGCTCGAGCAGTGAGGCGATCACAGGCAACGCGGAGCTTCCATTCGATGAAATGGACACCGGCTCGGCCTCGAACAGGTGGCGAGCGCCGCCCGCGGCGCCTGCACCGACGGCCCCCGCAGCACCGCCGGCAACCCTGCCGGTGGCTGCGCCGAGCGGCTCCAACGCCGCCCGGCTGCCGGAGCCGCCGATGTCGATGCCGAGCACCCAACCTGCGTGCTTGGAAGTTTCTTGCAATGCCGCGCTCATTCCTGAATACTACTTCCAGAGTCAATCACCTGTTCGGATCACCAGTCTGTTTCAGATTCACAGCCAGGGCACGTTCCGCCCCCAAGTTTCAATGAGGAGACCACCCCTATGAACAAGCGCTCCCTCCCGATCGTCGCGCTCGGCCTCACCGCCGCGCTGGCGCTGACCGCGTGCGCCGGCGGCTCCAACGACGCCGGCAACGACGACGTCAACGCCGAAGGCCAGACGCTCACCGTCTGGATCATGGAAGGCACGAACCCCGACTCCGAGGCGTTCTTCGACTCGGTCGGCGAGGCGTTCACCGAAGAGACCGGCGCCGAGCTCGACGTCGAGTTCGTGCAGTGGGCCGACGCGCACGACCGGTTCGTCACCTCGATCGCGGGCGGCACCACGCCCGACGTCGCCGAGACGGGCACCACCTGGACCGCCGAGTTCGCCGACGCCGGCGCGCTGGCCCCCATCGGCGACTACGTCGCCGACGCCGGCCTCGACGGCGACCTCGTCGAGGGCCTCGTCGAGTCGGGCACCTACGACGACGAGCTCTACGGCATGCCCTGGTACGCCGGTGTGCGCTCGCTCGTCTACCGCGCCGACATCTTCGAGGAGCTCGGGCTCGAGGCACCGACCACGTGGGACGAGATCGTCGCCGCGGGCGAGGCCATCAAGGCCGCGCACCCCGACATGATGCCGTTCGCCGTGCCCGGCGACGCCGAGTTCCCGGTGTACCCGTGGGTCTGGGGCGCCGGCGGCGACGTCGCCACGCAGGAGGGCGACGAGTGGGTCTCGGGCCTCGACAGCGCCGAGTCGCAGGAGGGCATCGGCTTCTACACCGGCCTCGCCACCGAGCACGGCTTCTCGTCGGCCGGTGCCACCACGTGGAAGGAGACCGACGTGCTCGACAACTTCGCGCAGGGCAACGTCGGCATGGCCCTGATGGGTTCCTGGACTCCGGCCGCGATCCTCGAGAAGAACGCCGACCTCGAGGGCAAGTTCGCCGCGACGCCGATCCCCG
Organism: uncultured Actinomycetota bacterium; assembly: GCA_963836825.1. GTDB lineage: Bacteria > Actinomycetota > Actinomycetes > Actinomycetales > Microbacteriaceae > Agromyces. The sequence continues at coordinate 61,976 of CAWILI010000019.1, read as the reverse complement.
GCCAAGACGGCGGCATCGCCCCGTCGGTGCTCGGCGGCTCGCACCTCTCGATGTTCGAGACTGCCGAGAACAAGGACCTCGCCTGGAAGTTCGTCGAGCTCATGACGACCGGCGAGTTCGCCGAGCAGTGGGGCGAGCAGTCGGGCTACTTCCCCGGCCAGGCGTCGCTGCTCGCCGAGACCATGGAGTCGGATGACCCGCTGGTCGCCCCGTTCGCCACGCAGCTCGTCGAGGGCGGCGGCACCGTGCCGGTGACCCCGAAGTACGGCGCCGTGCAGGCGAAGAAGACCACGAACACCGCCATCCAGGCAATCCTCTCGGGGTCGAAGTCGGTCGAGCAGGCGCTCGCCGACGCGGCCGCCGAGATGAACGAGATCATGAACGGCTGATCACGTGTCGAACACCCTTCAGGCTCCGTCGGTCGCGCAGGGAGCTCCGGCTCCCCGCGCGGCCGGCGGGCCCGGCCGCAACAAGAACCTCGTCACCCGAACCAGGCCGTGGCTGCTGCTCGCACCCGCGCTCGCCGTGCTCGCGGTGCTGCTGCTCTGGCCGCTCGTGCGGGTGTTCCTCTTCTCACTGCAGGACTACGGGCTGCGCGAGATCGTCTCGGGCGAGCCCAACTGGATCGGCCTCGCCAACTTCGGCGAGATCTTCACCAGCCCCGAGCTGTACACCGTCGTGCTGCCGAACACCGTCGGCTTCGCCGTGCTGGCCGTCGCCGGCACCGTCGCCCTCGGCACCGCCGTCGCAGTACTGATGGCGAGCCTCGGCGGCTTCTGGCGCACCATCGTCGGCAGCGCCATCATGATCGCCTGGGCCATGCCCGCGGTCACCGGCACCTACGTCTGGGTGTGGATCTTCGACGCCGACCGCGGCATCTTCAACGAGACGCTGCAGGCGCTCGGGCTGCAGGACGAGCCGGTCAACTGGTTCACGAACCGCTACACGTTCTACGCGATCGTGCTGCTCAACGTCATCCACCACGGCTTCCCGTTCGTGGCGATCACGATCCTCGCGGGCCTGCTCGGCGTGCCGAAAGAGATGCTCGAGGCCGCCGAGATGGACGGCGCGGGCCCGTGGCGCCGCTTCTTCCAGGTGATCGTGCCGAACCTCAAGCAGGTGTTCGCGGTCGTGATCATCCTCTCGACCATCTGGGACTTCAAGGTGTTCGCGCAGGTCTACCTGATGCCCGGCGGCGCGGGCTCGAACCGCGAGGCGCTGAACCTCGGCGTGTGGTCGTACGTCGAGTCGTTCGGCCAGAACCGCTACGGCTTCGGCTCGGCGATCGCCGTGCTGCTGACCCTCGTGCTGCTCGGCATCACCGTCGTGTACGTGCGCACCATGCTGAAGGAGGACGAGCTGTGAGCGTCTCCACCACGAATACGGCGGCGGATGTCGCAGCGAGCGCCCGCCCCGAGGCATCCGCACCGACCACCACCGTGCGCGCGAGCCGGCGTTCCGCTCGCAAGACCCGCTCGGCGGCCGGCAGGGCCGTGCTCGTCGTGCTGCTGCTCGGCTTCACCCTGTTCCCCGCGTTCTGGATGCTCTCGAGCGCCTTCGACGCCCAGGCCGGCACCGGCGGCCAGCAGATCCTGCCGCGCGAGTGGACGCTGGCGAACTTCGAGTACGTGCTCACCGAGGGCGGATTCGACGTGTTCCTGCGCAACTCGGCGATCGTCGCGGTCGTCACGGTGCTCGCGAGCGCGTTGCTGGCCCTGCTGGCGTCGGTCGCGGTCGCCCGGTTCCGGTTCAAGTTCCGCACCGCGATGCTGATGATGATCCTCATCGTGCAGATGGTGCCGCTCGAGGCGCTCGTCATCCCGCTGTTCGTGCAGGTGCGCGACCTGCAGCTGCTGAACACCCTGCTCGGCCTGATGGTCGTGTACGTCGCACTCTCGCTGCCGTTCGGCATCTGGATGCTGCGCGGCTTCGTCGCCGCGGTCCCCGTCGAGCTCGAAGAGGCCGCATACCTCGACGGCGCCAGCTGGGGCCGCATGTTCCGGTCGGTGATGCTGCCGCTCGTGATGCCGGGCCTGGTCGCGACATCCGTGTTCTCATTCATCACCGCGTGGAACGAGTTCATCTTCGCGATGACCCTGCTCGGCGGGGCGACCGAGAACTACACGGTCGCCATCGGCCTGAAGCAGTTCTTCGGCGAGCACTCCAACGAGTGGGGCTACATCATGGCGGCCTCCACGATCATCACGATCCCCGTCATGATCTTCTTCGTCATCGTGCAGCGCCGCCTCTCGAGCGGCCTGGTCTCGGGAGCGGTCAAGGGATGACCGCGTCAGACGACCGGGCGCTTCGGGCGCTCGTGGGCGCCGTGCTGTGGCCGGGATTCCTCGGCCGCACCATTCCCGACTGGCTGCGCCGCGAGTTCGACGAGGGCCTCGCCGGCACGGTGCTGTTCGCGCACAACCTCGGTGACGAGCGCGAGCGGATGTCCCTCGCCGCCGATCTCCGCGGCATCCGCCCGTCGCTGCTCGTGGGCATCGACGAGGAGGGCGGCAACGTCACCCGCGTCGACGCGGCCGCCGGCTCGACCCTGCCGGGAGCCGCGCAGCTCGGGTACCTCGACGACGTCGCGGTGACCGAGGCGGTCGGGCAGCGCCTCGCCGACCGCTCGCTCGCCGTCGGCGCGAACGTCGTGCTCGGCCCGGTCGCCGACGTCAACACCGACCCGCGCAACCCGGTGATCGGCGTGCGCTCGTTCGGCGAGACGCCCGATCTCGTCGGCCGCCACGCCGTGGCCGCGCTGCGGGGCATCCAGTCGGCGGGTGCCGCGGCGTGCGTCAAGCACTTCCCGGGCCACGGCGACACCCACCTCGACTCGCACCACGCGGCGCCGGCGCTCACGATCGGGCTCGACGAGCTCGAGCGCGTGCACCTGCCCCCGTTCCGGGCGGCGGTCGACGCGGGCGTCGCCATGGTGATGACCGCGCACATCATCGTTCCCGCGTGGGGCGACGCACCCGCGACGCTCAACCCGGTCGCCCTGGGCCACCTGCGCGCCATGGGATTCGAGGGCGTCATCGTCACCGACGCGCTCGACATGGCGGCGGTCCGCGAGACCGTCGGCGCGGGCCCGGGTGCCGTGCAGGCGCTGCTCGCCGGCGCCGACCTGCTCTGCATCTCGAACCCGGCGAACCTCGGCGCGGCCGCCGCACCCGATCAGGACGTGCGCGACTTCCGCGAGGTGCAGCAGGCGATCTTCGACGCGCTCGACGACGGCACGCTGCCCGTCGAGGTGCTCGAGCGCGCGGCCGCCCGGGTGCGAACGCTCGCCGAGTCGGTGGGCGGGTCGGCCGTCGATGAGCGGATGCCCCTCGATGCGCCGCTCGTCGCGAGCGGTGCGATCACCGTCGACGGCGTGGTGCCCGCGCAGCCGACCCCGCGCACCGTGCTCGACGTGCGGGGCCGTTCGACCCTCGCGGTCGACAGCGACCGCGACTACGTCGAGACGACCCTCGCCGCCGGCGGCACGGTGCTGCGCGGCGATGCGGCGGTGCCCGGATCGGGTGCGCTCGTCGTGCTCGTCGACGCCGTGGGCGCGCCCGGCCCGCAGCTCGACCGCGTCGCGAACATCGCCCGCATGCGACCCGACGCGGTCATCGTCAATGCCGGCATGCCCGGCGACGCGCTCCCGCTCGCGACCGCTGCACATGCGCGCCGCGAGCCGCCTCGCGGCCGAGGCCGCGAGCGAACTGCTCGACTCGGGAGCACCCGCGTGATCGTGCTCTCACTGCAATCGGGCACCTCCGCCGACGGCATCGACGTCGCCGTGGTCGAGTCGCCGATCGTCGGTCGCGGAGGCTCGAACCGTCGGCGAGTACGGAGCGTATCGAGACCACGCAGCCGGGTCTCGATACGCGTCCTCCTTCTCGGGCGCACTCGACCGACGCTGACCCCGCTCCACGCCGAGACCGTCGACTGGGAGGCCGAGCTCCGCGCGCAGATCCTCGCGGTCGCCGCGGGCGAGGCGCTCGACGCGGGTGCCTTCACCAGGCTCACCACGCGCCTCGGCCAGGCGTTCGCCGAGGCCGCGGCACGGGGCATCCGCGCATCGGGCGTCACGCCCGACCTCATCGTCTCGCACGGCCAGACCGTGTACCACTGGGTGGAGTCCGGGCACGCCCGTGGCACCCTGCAGCTCGGAGATCCCGCGTGGATCACCGAGCGCACGGGTGTGCCCGTACTCTCCGACGTGCGCATGGCCGACATCGCCGCGGGCGGTGAGGGCGCGCCGCTCATGGCGGCCTTCGACCGCGCCTGGCTCGGCGCCGACGCGCGCGCCGAGGGCCGCAGCCTCGCCACCGTCAACCTCGGCGGCATCGCGAACGTGCAGCTCATCGGCGCCGACGGCGACGTCGTCGCGTTCGACAGCGGGCCGGGCAACTGCCTGATCGACGCGGTCGTCGACCGGCACTCGCGCGGCGTCGACGGGTTCGACGACGGCGGCCGTCTCGCGGCGGCCGGCCGCGTGCACGACGGACTGCTCGAGCAGTTGCTGCGGCATCCGTACTTCGCGGCGCCGACGCCGAAGTCGACCGGGCGCGAGACCTTCGACCTCGCCGTCGTCGACGCGGCCATCATCGCGTCGGGCGCGTTCGGGCTCGGCGTGCACGACCTCGTGGCGACGCTCACCGAGCTCACCGCCCGCAGTGTCGTCGAGGCGGTCACGCGCGAATCGGCCGGCCGCACCGGTGCCGGCGGCGCTCATCTGCTCGGGCGGCGGCACCCTGAACCCGGTGCTGCTCGCGCGTCTCGCCGCGCTCGGCGCCGAGCACGGCATCGCCGTCGAGTCGAGCGCCGACCGCGGCATCGACCCCGCCTTCAAGGAATCGCTCATGTTCGCGTTCCTCGGCTACTGCAGCTGGCACGGGGTTCCGTTCGCGCTCGCGCGCGACGCTCCCGCCCGCGTGCTCGGGCGCCTCTCGGCGGGGCCCGGGCCACTTCGACTCCCCGAGCCGCTCGCGGCCGGGACATCCGTCATCATCGAGCGCATTCAACGCGCCGAACACATCGAACGCGTCGAACGCGTCGCACGCATCGAAACCGGGGGAGGGGCACGATGACCGCCGTACCGAAGCAATCGCCCGAACACATCGCACTGCGCGACCTGCTGGGCGAGCTCTCGACCGAGGGCGTCAACGAGGAGTACGCGGGCTTCGACCTGCTGTCGACCGAGGCGCAGCTCGTGGCCATGCAGGAGGAGAGCGCGCAGGCCGTCGCGGCCGTCTCGGAGGCCGCACCGCAGATCGCCGCCGCGATCGACGCGATCGTCGCGCGACTGCGCGGCGGCGGCCGGCTCGTCTACGCGGGCGCGGGCACCGCCGGGCGCATGGGCGTGCTCGACGCGAGCGAGATCCCGCCGACGTTCGGCACCGATCCGTCGCTCGTGGTCGGCATCATCGCCGGCGGCGACGTGGCACTGCGCTCGGCCGTGGAAGACGCCGAAGACGAGGCCGCCCGCGGCGCCGCCGACCTCGAGGCGATCGGCCTCGGACCGGGTGACGCGCTCGTCGGCATCTCGGCATCCGGGCGAACCCCCTACGTGCTGGGCGGCATCGAGTACGCGCGTCGCGTCGGCGCGCTCACCGTGGGCTTCGCCTGCAACGCCGGCTCGGCGATCGGCGCCGCGGCCGACCTCGCCATCGAGACCGTCGTCGGCCCCGAGATCGTCGCCGGGTCGACCCGGCTGAAGGGCGGCACGGCGCAGAAGCTCGTGCTGAACGCCATCTCGACGATCGCGATGGTGCGGCTCGGCAAGGTGCACGGCAACCTCATGGTCGACGTGCGCGCGACGAACGCGAAGCTCCGCGCCCGCGCCGAGCGCATCGTCATGCAGGCGACCGGGGTCGATGCCGCCGCGGCATCGGCGGCGCTCGCCTCGGTCGACGGCTCGGTCAAGGCGGCGATCCTCGTCACCCTGACTGGGGTGGCGCCTCGAGTCGCGCTCGCGCGCCTCGCCGCCGAGGATGGAGTGCTGCGCGATGCTATCTCCAGCGTGCAGCACCCGCCCGCGACGCAACCCGACCAGCAGCACCCGAGGAGCCAGTAGATGACGGCGAACGTGCTCTCCGCCGCCCGTGAGGCGCTGCCGCGCCTCAGCTCGTCGGAGGCGCGCGTCGCCGAAGCGATCATCGCCGACCCGCACCTGGTCGTCGACCTCACGATCACCGACCTCGCGCAGGTGTGCGGCACCTCGCTCTCGACCGTCGCGCGGTTCTGCCAGACGCTCGGCTATTCGGGCTACCGCGAGTTCCGCATGGAGGTCGCGAGTGCGGTGAGCCGCGAGGCGGCCGAACGCGAGCGCTTCGGCCTCGCGAACTCCGACATCGACCCGCACGACAGCGCCGAAGACGTCGTCGCGAAGATCGCCTTCCACGAGGTGCTCGCCATCGAGCAGACCGTCGAGGGGCTCGACACCGAGGTGCTCGACCGCGTGGCCGACGCGATCGTCGCGGGCGCGCACGTCGACATCTACGGGTTCGGCGCGAGCGGACTCACCGCGCAGGACCTGCAGCAGAAGCTCGCACGCATCGGCATCTCGGCGTTCTGCTCGGTCGACGTGCACCTGGCGCTGGTCTCGGCGGCACTGCGCAAGCCGACCGACGTCGCGATCGGCATCTCGCACACGGGCCTCACCACCGAGACGACCCAGGCGCTCGAGGTCGCGCGCGACGCGGGCGCCACGACGGTCGCGATCACGAACTCGCCCGAGTCGCCGGTCGCCGAGCTCGCCGACTTCGTGCTCACGACCCGCGCGCGCGAGTCGAGCTACCGCATGGGCGCCATGTCGAGCCGCATCGCCCAGCTCGCCCTCGTCGACTTCCTGTTCGTGCGCATCGCCCAGCGCCGCGGCGACGACGTCACCGATCCGCTGCAGCGCACCTTCGAGGTCACGAAGACCCACCGCGTCAACACCCGCCGCACGGGCAACGGCCGGGCGAACGGCGACTCGCCGAAGGAGTAGCGCCGCCGCGCGATTTCGGCGAGACCGTCGAGAATCCGATCGCAGCCTCGACATACTGATGGGAGCGCGGTTCCGCCTCCCCCGGTTCGAAGGAGCGATTGCGATGAAGTACCTGATCCAGATCTACAGCAACCCCGCCTCGCGCGCGATGTGGGAGAGCTTCAGCGCCGAGCAGCAGGCAGAGGGCTACGCCTTCTACCGGGGCATCAGCGACGAGCTGCGCTCGAGCGGCGAACTGCTCGCCGACGAGGCGCTCGCCGACATCTCGCTCGCCAAGCGCGTCACGGTCAGCGAGTCCGCCGGCACGGTCGCGAGCGACGGCCCGTTCGCCGAGACGAAGGAGCTGCTCGCCGGCTTCTACCTCGTCGACTGCGAGACCGAGGCGCGTGCCATCGAGATCGCCGGCCGATTCCCCGAGGCCGAGTTCGGGCTCATCGAGGTGCGCCCGGTGCTCGAGATGACCTCGGGCGCCGACGTCTGACGATGCCCGGCACGTCCGGCACGTCCGGCACACCCGGCACGCCGGCACCTCCGCCGCCGTTCGAGCACTGCGTGACGCCGCCCCGTCGGCGCTCGCGGTGCTCGTTCGGCGCTACGGCGACTTCGAGGCGTGCGAGGACGCCATGCAGGAGGCCCTCATCGCCGCCGCCGGCCAGTGGCCGGCCGAGGGCGTCCCCGACAGTCCGCGCGCCTGGCTCGTGCGGGTCGCGTCGCGTCGGTACATCGACCAGGTGCGAACGGATGTCGCGCGGCGCCGCCGCGAGGCGCACGCCGTCGACCTCGAGCCGGCGCCCGCCCCGGTGCCGGCGGTCGACGACACGCTGACGCTGTTCCTGCTCTGCTGCCACCCGGCGCTGGGCCGCCCCGCACAGGTCGCCCTCACGCTGCGCGCCGTCGGCGGCCTCACGACCGCCGAGATCGGCCGCGCCCTGCTGCTGCCCGAGGCGACGATCGCCCAGCGCATCTCGCGGGCGAAGGCGCGCATCAGGGCGAGCGGCGAGGAGTTCCGGATGCCGCGGCCCGACGAACTCGACGAGCGCCTCGCGGCGCTGCGCCAGGTGCTCTACCTGATCTTCACCGAGGGCCACACGGCGAGCTCGGGCGATGCGCTCGCACGCGTCGACCTCTCGGCCGAGGCGATCCGCCTCACCCGCCAGCTGCACGCCGCCGCGAACGACGCCTCGGGCGAGACATCCGGCCTGCTCGCCCTCATGCTGCTCACCGAGGCCCGCCGTGCCGCCCGCACCGACGACGCCGGCGCGCTCGTGCCCCTCGACGAGCAGGATCGCGGCCGGTGGGACCGCGCCATGATCGACGAGGGCGTCGCGATCATCACCGAGTCGCTCGACCGCGCGCCGATCGGCCCCTACCAGCTGCAGGCGGCGATCGCCGCCGTGCACGACGAGGCCGCCTCGACCGAGGCGACCGACTGGATCGAGATCCTCGGCCTCTACGACCTGCTCGAGCGGCTCGCGCCCGGCCCCATGGTGACGCTCGGACGCGTCGTCGCGCTCGCCATGGTCGAGGGCCCGACGGCCGGGCTCGCCGCGCTCGAACGCGCCGAGTCCGCCGGCGAGGGCAGGGCGGGCAACGCGAGCGGCACGCTCGCCGAGCACCACCGCACGTGGGCGGTGCGCGCGCACCTGCTCGAACGCAGCGGGGCGACCGATGCCGCGTCGCTCGCCTTCACCGAGGCCGCCCGGCGCACCCTCAACGGGCCCGAGCAGCGCTACCTCGCCGCGAAGGCCGAGGCGCTGCGCACCACCGCGGGTTGAGCCGCTCGGTCGACGCCCGCGGTCTCAGTACCTGAGCGCGCCGACGATGCCCGAGCCGACGATGCCCGAGATGATCCCCGACACGATGCCGAGGGCGACGACCCCGGCCGTCACGATCCACGCGATGCGCGCGTGCTCGGCGTGGCCCTCGAGCGGTCGGCCCTGCTTGTCGCGCTGGGCGCCGGTGAGCACGAGCAGCAGGTCGACGAGCACCCACACGCCGAGCCCGCCCAGGGTGATCAGCTTCAGGATGCCGGTGCCGATCTTGCCGAGGTAGAACCGGTCGACGCCCCAGTAGCCGAGCAGCAGCGCGAACAGCCAGGTCGCGAGGAACGTGCGCCCGGCGCTGCGGTACGTGTCGTACGTGAACTGCGGCGCGGATGCCGCGGGCCCCGCATTCTCTGGCGGCAGCGGCACCGTGGTGTGCTCGTTGAGGTCGTCGGCCGGGATGGGCCGCGCCGGAGGCGCCGGGCGCACCGAGGTCAGCTCGTCGATCGAGTCGTCGACGCCGAGCGCGCCGCGCCGCAGGCGCGGCGCGCGACGAGGGCATCGCGAGCGACAGGCGCCGCGGCCGACCGCGGCCGGCGCGACACCCGCTCGGCCGCGATCGCCGGGGAATGCGCGCGGCCCGCGGCAGGGTCATCCGTCGACTTCGGAGCCGTGTGGGGAGTCCAGGCGCTGCCGTCCCAGTATCGGATCGCGTCGGCGTCGGCCTCGTCGTCGTACCAGCCCGCGGGGCGTGCTTCAGCGGCCACGCTCGTTCCTCTCTCGTCGTTGCGCGCGGACGGCGCGCACGGCCAGTTGCACGGTGGCGATCACGATGAGCGCCGAGAACAGCCACGTCGACCACTCGGGCGAGAGCAGGTGCGCGATCGCGACCCCGGGGAACGAGGCCAGGGTCGCGGCCGCACCGACGATGATGCCGGCGCGCAGGTCGACGACACCGCCGCGCGCGTTGGTGATCGTGCCGCTGATCGCGGTGGGGATCATCACGGCGAGCGACGTGCCCTTCGCCACGAGGTCGCTCATGCCGAGCAGGATGATGAACGCCGGCACCATGATGATGCCGCCGCCGATGCCGAAGAGCCCCGAGGCGATGCCGATCACGAATGCCGAGCGCGACCATGACCACGATCGTGAGGGCGTCGAGCTCGACGAGGCCGTCGCCGCGCTGCGGGCACGAAGAAGCAGCATGCGCACGGCCACGACGACGAGCAGGGCGATGAACATCCAGCGCAGCCACGTGAGCGGGATGCGCGTGAGCAGCTTCGCGCCGAGCCATCCGCCGACGATGCCGCCCGCCGCGACGAACAGCGCCGCGATCACGTCGACCTCGCCGTTCACGAAGTACGTGATCGCGCCGACGACGGCGGTGGGCACGATGGCGGCGAGCGACGTCGCCGACGCGCGCCGCTGGTCCATGTGGGCGAAGGTGATGAGCAGGGGCACCATGAGGATGCCGCCGCCGACGCCGAACGCGCCCGACAGCAGTCCGCCCGCCGCACCGATGAGTGCGAGCCGCACCCACGACGCTCGCGAGGGCGCAGGGGCGAGCGGGGCGGGCGAAGTCACCCGACTTACTGTACTGGCGGCCGGCTACGCGGCGCGATCGGCAGCGCTGCCCACGCCGGCGTGCATGCCGGGGCCCGCGTGCGCGCCGGCGCCGACGAGTTCGACGGGGCGGGCCGGCTCGAGCGCTGGCCTCGCCGAGCAGGTCGGCGGGCGCACGAACCTCGGATGCCGCGACCGCGCCCGCGCGGCGCACCATGCGTGCGACGAGCACGAGGAACACGCCGAGCACGGCGCCGGCCGTGTTCATGACGAGGTCGCGCGGGTCGGAGATGCGATCGGTGGAGAGCAGCTGGCGTGAGCTCGATGGCGGTCGTGAACGCGAAGCCCGCGGCGAGCGCGAGCGGCCAGCGGCGTCGGCGGATGAGCAGCGCCGCGAGCATGCCGACCGGCACGAACAGGGCGATGTTGAACACCATCTCGGCGAGGTAGCCGGTGGTCCACGTGATCGACGAGGTCCACGCGGCGGGGTTCAGGATGCCGCCCTCGATCTGGTGCGTGGCGGTGCGCCACGGGGCCGGACCGACGGTGACCCACAGCACGACGGCCGCGTATGCGGCGGCGACGAGACCGAGGGGGCGGCGATCCATCCATCCATTGTGACCCCGCAAGACTATGAATGTGCTGTTATCCACAGGATGTCCGATGCCGGGTCGAGCGGTCGATCGGGCGCTCGATCGGGAATTTCGAATGTCACAATCGGGTCAACCACTGTTCGAACCTGAGTGCGACCCGATAAGGTACTATCACTGATTCCTCCATCAAGCGGGCACTTGCCCGGCCTCCATCCTGATTGCCCGGAGGCGGACCGATCCGCGTGGCATGACCCGATACGAGAAGGCGGATGCCTGAGCGCACCCCCGCCCCTCGCCCCCGCTTCGACGACACACTGTCGCCGGGGCAGCGATCGACCGTCGGTCGCATCGGGTCCGCAATCAGCGGCCCATCTGAATAAGAAGGACAGCAGTATGGCAACCGGAACCGTCAAGTGGTTCAACGCCGAAAAGGGCTTCGGCTTCATCGCTCCCGACGACGGCAGCGCCGACGTCTTCGCGCACTTCAGCGCCATCTCGGGCAACGGCTACCGTTCGCTCGAAGAGGGCCAGAAGGTCGAGTTCGAGGTCGCACAGGGCCCGAAGGGTCTGCAGGCCGAGAACATCCGCGGGCTCTGAGCTGTAACAGGCACTGAGCTCGGCACAGGCACCACGCGAACGCCCCCGCAGCTGAGGCTGCGGGGGCGTTCGTCATTCCGGCGGGTGCTACGGCTTCCAGACCTGCACGACCGCGGGGCGGGGCCCGCCCCAGTTGCCGTCGGCGAGCGCGCCGGGCGCCACGTAGTCGGGGAAGTACGAGCGCTGCGCGGCCCACGAGCCGTTCTCGCCCGGGTGCTGCACGGCGACGAAGACCGAGCCGTCCTGGTCGTGGATGAGCGGACCGCAGGTCTCGCCGTCCTGCGGCACCGAGAGGAACTGCTGCACGCGGCCGCGCTCGGCGCCCTCGAGCGGCACCTTGAACAGCCCGTCGCACAGGCCGATCGTGCCGGGCTGGCCGTCGGTCGAGATCCAGAGGTTGCCCTTGGAGTCGAACGCCACGTTGTCGGGGCACGAGATCGGCGACACCTTGTCGGCGGGGAAGCCGGCGAAGTAGGTCGACGGGTTCGTGGCCGGGTCGCCGGCCAGGATCAGGATGCTCCAGCCGAAGGTCGTCGCGGCCGCGTCGTTGCCGTTCTCGGTGATCTCGATGATGTGGCCGTCGCGGTTGCGGTTGCGGGGGTTGACCTCGGTCGCGCCCTCCTTGCGGCCCGGAACGCCGCGGTCGGTGTTGTTGGTGCACGCGACGTAGACGCGCCCGGTGCGGGGGTTCGGCTCGACGTCCTCGGGGCGGTCGAGCTTGGTCGCGCCGACCGCGTCGGCGGCGAGGCGCGTGTTCACGAGCACCTCGGCGGCCGAGAACCCGGGCACCTGGCTCACGCCGTCGACCACGAGCGGCACCCAACGGCCCGTGCCGTCGAACTGGCCGTCCGAGGGCACCGTTCCCGTTCCGTCGATCTCGCCGGCGGGGGAGTCGCCCGAGAACTGCGCGACGTACAGGGTGCCCGCGGTGAGCAGCGTCTTGTTGTGCGCGCGAGCGGCCGGGCTGCTCGAGCCGTCGAAACGGTCCTTCGAGACGAACTTGTAGAGGTAGTCGAAGCGCTCGTCGTCGCCCTGGTAGGCGACCGCGTGCCCGCTCTTCGAGATGTTGATGTTCGCGCCCTCGTGCTTGAAGCGGCCGAGCGCGGTGTGCTTGACCGGAGTCGAGGTCGGGTCCTCGGGGTCGATCTCGACGATCCACCCGAAGCGGTTCGGCTCGTTGCGGTACTCGGGGTTGGCGATGCCGTCGAAGCGGGGGTCGACATCGCGCCAGCCGCGGCCGTCGCCGTTGGCGTTCAGGCCGTAGCGCTGCTCGGCGGGAGTCGCGCCGGGGTTGCGGAAGTACCCGTTGAAGTTCTCCTCGCCCGAGAGCACGGTGCCCCACGGCGTGGTGCCGCCGGCGCAGTTGTTGAGCGTGCCGCGCACCGTCGTGCCGGTCGGGTCCTCGACGGTCTTCAGCAGGTCGGAGCCGGCGGCGGGCCCGGTGAAGGTGAACGGCGTCTCCATGGTGACGCGCCGGTTGCGGGGTGCGCCGACGACGTAGCTCCAGGGCTGGCCCTTCTTCGAGCGGGTCAGCTCGACGACGCCGATGCCGTGCGCGGCGATCGCGATGCGGCTGCGCTCGGCCGCGTCGAGCTCGGGCGGGAACATGATCGACTCGTTGGTGTACTCGAAGTTCGCGACGAGCACGCCCCGCGTGCCGTTCGGCTCGGCGATGATGTCGAGGTAGTCGTTGTTGTACCCGAACTGGCGGGCCTGCTTCTCGGCGCTCTGGTTCTGCGGGTCGAACGCGTCGTCGTCCGAGAAGAGCGGGTCGCCCCAGCGGATGATCGACCGCCACTCGTACCCGGCGGGAACGACGACGTCGTCGACGCTCGCGGGCACGGGGGCGATCGGGTCGAAGGCGAGCTTGCCGCCGTTGCCGCCCGGGATCGCCGCGGCGGGTGCCGCGTCACCGGCGACGGTGCCGCCGATCACGATGGCGGCTGCCGCGGCGCCGGCACCGGCGAGCACGGTGCGGCGCGACATGCTCGCGCTCACGATGTCGCGGAAGTACCCGTTGTCCGAGGTGTTCGGCACCGGGTGGAAGCACGCGTCGGCGCACTTGAGGTGGCAGGTCACGGCGCTGCGCTTGCCGGAGGTGTGGCCCTGCATGGGCAGCAGCGGCAGCATGGTGCGACGTGCGACGGGGCGCGCCGACGAGGTCGTCTCGTCGCTTCGCGCCGGTTCGTGGGTCATGGTCATCGGAGGGGCTCCCATCACGTTCAGTACGCCGGGTGCAGGCGCACACGGTCAGGTTGCCGCGACCGGGAGCGTGATGGGCGGATGCCGCGTGGCCGAGGGGTGAACCTCGGGTGAACGGTGTCGGCGGCCCGGCCGATCAGGTGTTCGTCGCCGCGTGGTCGCGCCACGAGTGGCGCGGCTCGAAGCCGAGCAGGCGGCGTGCCTTCTCGATCGAGAGGAGGGTCTCGTTGGTTCCGAGATCGCCGCGCACCGGGACATCCGGGAACACTTCGGCGACCAGTTCGGCGTTCGGCCGCGACATGACGGTGTCGGCCGCCGCGATGATGAACCGCTCGAAGCCCGGACCGGCCGTCGCGAGCGCGCGGCTCACGGCCTGCGCGCCGTCGCGGCCGTCGATGTACCCCCACAGGTTCCACTTGCGAAGGGTCGCGTCGGCGTCGAACGACGGGAAGGCGGCGTAGTCGGCGGGGTCCATGACGTTCGAGAACCGCAGCGCCGTGATCGAGAGCTCGGGGTTCCAGCGCACGAGCTCGATCGCCATCTGCTCCTCGAGGTGCTTCACGAGCGAGTAGGTGCTCTCGGGGCGCGCGGCATACTCCTCGTCGACCGGGATGTAGGGCGGCGGCACGTCGAACGGCAGGCCGAGCACGGTCTCGCTCGACGCGTACACGATGCGCGTGATGCCGAGCCGCTTCGCCGCCTGGAACACGTTGAACGTGGACAGCATGTTGTTGTGGAACGTCGCGACGTCGCTCGCGAGCCCGGGCGCGGGGATCGCGGCGAGGTGCACGATCGCGTCGGCGCCGTCGTGGCGGTCGTCGACGCCCGCGATCGCGTCGACCACCTGGCCGTAGTCGGTGAGGTCGACCTGCGTGAACGTGCCGCGCTCGCCGAAGCGATCGAGGTTGACGACCTGGTTGCCCTCGTCGCGGAGGGTGCGGACGACGGTGCGGCCGAGCTTGCCCGAGCCGCCGGTGACGATGATGCGCATGCGATTCAGTGTGGCACCGCAACGCCGCGCCGAGATTTCCCAGCACGTTCCCATGCCGACCGGGTAGTGTCGAGGTATCTGCAGCGGGTGGTTACCCGCGTGACACGGCTGGGAAGTCGATTACCAGCTGGGACGCAAACATCTCTCACACCGAATCCCTCGGTGCGATTCGGGCTACGAAGCCCCGCACCGGCTCAGCCGACATCACGCGCAGTTACACCGCCCTCTCACGAGTTGTCCGCGAGTCCGGGCCTGCTGGCCCGCACGCGCTGGTTCTACCTGATGCTCATCGGCATCCTCCTGATCGCGCTCGGCGGAGCCATCGCGGGGTTCATCCTGCTGGGTGACTCCTGGTTCCAGCTCCTGATCGCGGGCGCACTGGGCCTGATCTTCACCCAGTTCGCGTTCCTCGCGCACGAGGCCTCGCACCGGCAGGTGCTCGAGTCGGGCCCCGCCAACGACCGCATGGGCCGCGCGATCGCCGCGGGCGTCGTGGGCATCAGCTACGCGTGGTGGATGACGAAGCACACGCGTCACCACGCGAACCCGAACAAGATCGGCAAAGACCCCGACATCGACTTCGACACGATCTCGTTCGTCGAAGAAGATGCTGCGAAGCAGCGCGGAATCATGGCGCTGATCACCCGCAAGCAGGGCTACCTGTTCTTCCCGCTGCTCACGCTCGAGGGCCTGAACCTGCACTACCGGTCGATGGGCACGCTCTTCGCCCGCGGTCCCGTCAAGGGCCGCTGGATCGAGCTCAGCCTCATCGCCGTGCGATTCGCCGTGTACCTCGGCGCGATCTTCTGGATGCTGCCGCTCGGCATGGCATTCGCGTTCATCGGCGTGCAGCTCGCCGTGTTCGGCGTCTACATGGGCGCCTCGTTCGCGCCGAACCACAAGGGCATGCCGATCATCCCGGCCGACGCGAAGCTCGACTTCTTCTCGAAGCAGGTGCTCACCTCGCGCAACGTCTCGGGCGGAATGTGGGCGAGCGCGCTCTTCGGCGGCCTCAACTACCAGGTCGAGCACCACCTCTTCCCGAACATGCCGCGCCCGCACCTCGCGAAGGCCCGCGAGATCGTGCGCGAGTACGCCCGCACGCTCGACGTGCCCTACACCGAGACGACGATCCTGCAGTCGTACGGCATCGTCATCCGCTACCTCAACCGCGTCGGCCTCGCCGCACGCGACCCATTCGATTGCCCGATGGTGAACCAGTTCCGTCGGGTCTGATCCCACACACTTCCGCAGGCGGACGTCGCCCGCGGAACCCCGCACGACCTGAGGTCGTGCACGTCGCAGCCGTTTCGGCGGCTCGGCTTTACAGAAGGAAAAGAATATGGCTACCGGAACCGTCAAGTGGTTCAACGCCGACAAGGGCTTTGGCTTCATCGCCCCCGACGACGGCAGCGCCGATGTCTTCGCGCACTTCAGCGCGATCGCGTCGGGCGGCTACCGCTCGCTCGAAGAGAACCAGAAGGTCGAATTCGAGACCGCCCAGCGGCCCCAAGGGCCTGCAGGCTGAGAACATCACCGTCATCGGCTAGTTCTCGCACCACCTGATCGGCGGCGAAGCCGCCGGTCGACGAGCGGATGTCACGGCCACCGCCTCCTCGTGAGGCGCGTGCCGGGGCATCCGCTCGTGCTGTTTTCGGGGCCTCGCGAACTGGGCAACCTCCGAGGTTCGCTCCATAGGCTCGAGGAACGTGCCGATCGACCCTGTCGGCCCCGAAGGAGGAGCCCCATGCAGTGCCCCAGTGACGGAACCGTGCTCGTGATGAGCGAGCGCAGCGGTGTCGAGATCGACTACTGCCCGACGTGCCGCGGTGTGTGGCTCGATCGCGGCGAGCTCGACAAGATCCTCGAGCGCGGCGCGCGCGAGTTCGGCGCCCAGCAGTCCGCCCCGGCGGCGCCGGCAGCCCCGGCACCCCCTGCCTACGGTCAGCAGCCGTTCGACGCCGGCTACAACCGCGGCTCCGACAACCGGGGCTACGACAACCGCGGTTACGACAACCGCGGCTACGGCGACCAGGGCTACCGCAAGAAGAAGAAGGAGAGCTGGCTCTCCGAGCTCTTCGACTGAGCGCCGCTCGCCCGTCGGCGTCGCCGCCGGCCGCCGTGCCGCAGACTCAGTCGCTCACGGCGGCCGTGCGCGCCGCGCCCGCCCGTGGCGGACGCGACCACGGCCGCAGCATGTCCTCGAAGAGCTCGATGTAGTCCGCTGCCATCCGCTGTGAACTGAAGCGCGTCTCGACCGCGGTGCGGCAGGCGCGGCGGTCGAGCTGCGAGGCTCGCCGGAGTGCCTCGGCGAGGTCGTCGGGCGTCGAACGGACGAAACCCGTGCGGCCCTCCTCGACGATCTCGCCGACCGAACCGCGTGGTGTCGCCACGACCGGCGTGCCGGTGGCCATCGCCTCGATCATCACGAGCCCGAACGGCTCGTCCCACTGGATCGGGTTGAGCAGCGCGCACGAGTTTCCCATCAGCTCGTACTTCTCGGCGGCCGAGAGCTCGCCGAGGTACTCCGCGTTCGTGCCGAGCGCCGGGCGCACGAACTCCTCGAAGTACTCCTGCTCGGCCGGCTCCTGCATCTTCGCGGCGATCCGCAGCGGGATGCCGGCGATCGCCGCAGCCTCGATGGCCTCGGGCAGTCCTTTCGACGCGTGCATCCGGCCGACGAAGCAGGCCGAGTCGCCGCCGGGGCCGACCGGGACGTCCTCGACCCGGATGCCGTGGTGGATGACGCGGGTGACCGGCACCGGGCCGGCGAACGACGCCTGGTTGTGCGAGATCGCGACGATCGCGACATCCGGCAACCCGGCGACGTACAGCTCCTGCTCGAGGGGGATGAGCGGCCCGTGCGCCACCGTGATGACGGGGAGGTCGGTCGCGATCCGAGCGAGCACCGGGCCCGCCAGCGTGTTGTCGACGATCACGTCGACATCGTCCAGTCCCTCGAATGCGCGCAGCAGGTGCTGCAGCTCGTGCGCGGTCACCCCCATCTTCGCCGGATCCGAGGGCTCGAAGCCGGGAAGCCGCGGCACCGGGCAGGTGCTGTCCGCGGATGCCGCCGAGCACCACGTCGTGACCGGCCTCGTCGAAGCGCTCGCGCGAGCGTGTCGATGAACGACTCGATGCCGCCGTATGCCGTTGGCGGGATGGGAATCCACGGCGGGGCGATGATGCCGATTCTCATGACGGGTCCCTTCTGGTGAGCTGCGTCGCCATTGCGGGGCGCGGCGTGTGGTGCAGGGTGAAGCCGGCCGGGAGGCCGGAGACGGTTGCGCCGTCGCGCACGGCATCGACCGAGATGCGCGTGCCGGCGAACTGCATGTTCCGCAGGTGGATGTCACCGAAGACCTCCGACGAGGTGGGCGCGAGCCACACGTCGCCGGTCGGCACCGACGGATCGAAGCGGAGCGTGGTGCGCAGCAGCGAGAAGGGAGTCGCCGCGGCCCACGCCTGCGGGGAGCACGATGCCGGATAGGACACCGGCTCGGGATACCGGCTGCGCTCGAACCCGCAGAACAGCTCGGGCAGGCGTCCGTCGAACCTTGTCGCCGCGTCGAACATGCCGAAGACGATCCGGTTGGCCTGCTCCACGAGCCCGTACCGCATCAGGCCGGCCGCCACGATCGCGTTGTCGTGCGGCCAGACCGACCCGTTGTGGTAGCTCGCCGGGTTGTATGCACCCATGTCGGTGGCGAGGGTGCGGACGCCCCATCCGGTGAAGAGCTCGTCCGAGAGCAGGCGATCGGCCACGGCGGGCGCCTTGTCGTCGTCGACGATCCCGGTCCAGAGGCAGTGCCCCATGTTCGACGTGCAGGAGTCGACGGGTCGCTTGTCGGCGTCGAGCGCGAGGGCGAAGTACCCGCGGTCGGGCAGCCAGAACCGCTCGTTGAACTCGCGCTTGAGCTCGGCGGCGCGGTCCTCCAGGGATGCCGCGGTCGCACGATCACCGCGGGACGACGCGAGCTCGGCACGCGCGAGGTACGCCGCGTACACGTAACCCTGCACCTCGGCCAGCGCGATCGGCGGGCGCGCCAGCGATCCGTCGGCGAAGGTGACGCCGTCCCATGAGTCCTTCCACCCCTGGTTGATCAGACCGTGCTGGTTGAGTCGCGCGTACTCGACGAATCCGTCGCCGTCGCGATCGCCGTAGTGCTCGATCCATTCGAGCGCGCGGTCGGCGGCCTCGAGGAGGTCGTCCGCGTCGTCTGGCAGGCCGCCCCAGCGAGCGAGCTCGCCGAGTACGACGACGAACAGCGGCGTGGCATCTGCCGTGCCGTAGTACACCGAGCTTCCGCCCAGGGCGAGGTTGGTCGTCGCGCCGAGCCGCACCTCGTGGAGGATGCGTCCCGGCTGCTCCTCGGAGGAGGTGTCGACTCGCGTGCCCTGCAGCTCGGCGAGCGTCCGCAGCGTGCCGAGGGCGAGCGTCGGGTCGAGGGGCAGCGCCATGAGTGCCGTGAGCAGCGAATCGCGCCCGAACAGCGCCATGAACCAGGGAGCGCCGGCTGCCACGACGGCACGCTCGGGATGCCGCGGATCGAAGATGCGCAAGGAACCGAGGTCGCGCCGGCTCTGCAGGATCACCCGCTCGATGGAGTCGTCCTCGAGCGAGGGTTCCGGCGTGCTCGATTGCCAGGCCTGGAAGCGGCGAGCGGAGGCCGAGGTCGCGCTGCCGCCGATCGGGTACTCCGCCTCCGGCGTGGTGGGCGCGAGGATGATCTCCTGCGACCACGTGCCGCGAGCGTCGAGGATGACGTCGAACGAGAACCGATCGCCCGTGAACGCGGCGCCCCGGGCGGTGACGGTCAGCCCGGCATGCCCGTCACCGGGGGCGTCGGCGCGGACGATCCCGGCCGCCTCCTGACGCAGGCGGTGCGGGCGGCGGGTGGCGCGGCCCTCCTTCACCTCGAAGATGTCGGCGAAGTCCGTCTCCAGCACCAGCTCGACACGGAAGGACATCGGCTCGCGAGCGTAGCTGCGCAGCGTGATCTCCTCGCGTACCCCGTGATCGACTCGGCGGTCGCGTTCGACGATGAGGAGCGTGTCGGCGCGGCCCGGGATATGACCCGCGCGGCCCACGATGACGGTCTGGTACGGCCGCGGGGTCGACGAGGCGAGCGGCTCGACGGGGTTGCCGTCGATGAGCAGGATCCAGCGCGAGACGAGGCGGGTGTCGTGGAAGAAGACACCGTGCGGGAGCTCGGGCACGATGTCGCCGTTCGCGGCCGACACGCAGAAGGCCGAACCCTCGACGATCGTGATCGCGCCGGCGCCCGGCGTTCCCGCGAGTGTCTCGGTGTTCCAGCCGACCATGGTGGCCCGTCCTCCGTCCCGGAGGGCGCACGCCCGATCAGGTGGGCATGCCCGCTCCGGTTCTCACCGTAAGGAGCGGGTCGACCGGGTGACGAGGGGATTGACAGGCCGCCTCGTGTCGATCCTAGCGGCGCCGGCAGTCGCCGCACGCTCGATCAGGCGCCGAGCGCCTCGATCACCCGGCGCGCGACCGACGCGCTCGACTGGGGGTTCTGGCCCGTGATGAGGTTGCCGTCGACGACGACGTGGTCGCTCCAGGGCGCGGCCGAGTCGATGACGGCTCCGCGCTCGCGGAGGCGCGATTCGACCCACCACGGCGTCTTCTCGCCCGTGCCGCCCGTGCGCTCCTCCTCGTCGGTGAAGACCGTCAGTCGACGGCCCGCGAACGCGAAGGATCCGTCGGGGAGCGTCGCCGAGAGCAGCGCGGCAGGGCCGTGGCAGAACGGCGCGATGATCGTGCCGGCGTCATTCGCGGCGACGAGCACGCGGCCGACGTTCGCGTCGAAGGCGAGGTCGGTCATCGGGCCGTGGCCGCCCGGGCAGCACGATGGCGGCATAGTCGGCCGGGTCGACCTGGCGATCGGCGTCGCCGACGCGAGATCGGTCGCGATCGCATCGAGGTAGTCGGCGAGCCGGCGTGCGTTCGCTTCGCCACCGGCCTGCGACGGGTCGAGGCTGCCCGCGTCGACCGTCGGGGTGACGCCATCGGGCGTCGCGATGGTGACGGTGTGGCCGGCGGCGACGAGGTCGCGGTGCGCGGTCACGAGCTCCTCGGCCCAGAACCCGGTCGGGTGCTCGGTGCCGTCGTTCAGCGTGAGGGTGCTCGCGCCGGTGACGATCATCAGGATCTTGCTCATCAGGGGTACTCCATTCGTGGGGCGGGTCGGGGTTCGGGTTGAGATTTCGGAGATTCAGGCGACGGATGCCACGGCGCGCGTGTCGGCGGGCGTCGCGGGCTGTCCGGGGCGCGCGCTGCGCGCGCCGCGCGCCGTGGTCGCGGCCACGACCATGACGAGAAGCGCCGCGGCCGTGATGGCGGCTCCCACCCAGATCGGGGAGGTGTAGCCGAGGCCCGCCGTGATCGCGACGCCGCCGGCCCACGCGCCGAGCGCGTTGCCGAGGTTGAACGCCCCGATGTTGGCGCCCGACGCGAGGGTCGGCGCCTGCGCGGCGTACCGCATCACCCGGCTCTGCAGGGCGGGCACCGTGCCGAAGCCGAACCCGCCCATCGCGACGAGGAGCACCACCGTGGCGATCGGGCTCCAGGCGAGCCAGGCGAAGAGCGCGAGCACGACGACGAGCGCCGCGATGAAGCCGAGCAGGGTGCCGTCGATCGAGCGGTCGGCGAGGCGCCCGCCGATCCAGTTGCCCACCACGAGTCCGGCGCCGAAGAGCACGAGCAGCCACGGCACGGCGGCGGAGTCGAACCCGCTCACCTCGGTGAGCGTGTAGGCGATGTAGGTGAACGCACCGAACATGCCGCCGAAGCCGAGCACCGTGACGAGGAGCGAGAGCCAGACCTGCCCCGACCGGAACGCCCCGAGTTCGCGGCGGAGGCTGGGTGCGGGGCCGTCGGTGCCGAGGTTCGGCACGAGGGTCGCGATGCCGACGAGGGCGAGCACGCCGATCGCGGAGATGGCCCAGAACGTCGAGCGCCAGCCGAACTCCTGGCCGAGGAAGGTGCCGAACGGCACGCCGAGCACGTTCGCGGCCGTGAGTCCGGTGAACATGATGGCGATGGCGCCGGCGGCCTTCTCGGGCGCGACGAGACTCGCGGCGACGACCGAGCCGATGCCGAAGAACGCCCCATGGCTGAGTGCGGCGACGATGCGTCCGGTCATCATGAGCTCGTAGGTCGGGGCCATCGCCGAGATGGCGTTGCCCGCGATGAAGAGCACGAGCAGCCCGACGAGCACGGGCTTGCGGGGGAGTCGGGTGGTGGCGGCGGTGAGCCCGAGGGCGCCGACCACGACGGCGAGCGCGTAGCCCGAGATGAACCAGCCCGCCTGCGCCTCGGTGACGCCGAAGTCGGCGGCCACCTCGGGCAGCAGGCCCATGATCACGAACTCGGTGAGGCCGATGCCGAACCCTCCGATGGCGAGGGCGATCAGTCCGAGAGGCATGCGCGAGTCTCCTGTTACACTGGATGGAATAGTTGCAGACGCGCTCTATTGCGCAAGCGACGTTAATACTTGCACACGCAATTAGAAAGCGCAAGCAACTACTTGTCGAGGAGGAGAGACATGGGCATCGCCGACGACGCCGTCGAGGTACGCGCGCAGGGGTGGCGCACGCTCGCCGCCCTGCACGGCCTGATCGAGGCCGAGCTCGAGCGAGCGCTCGCGTCTTCGGTCGAGCTCTCGGTCGTCGAGTACACCGTGCTCGACGCGCTCAGTCGTCAAGACGGCTGGCACATGCGCATGCAACAGCTCGCGCGCGCGGCGGCGCTCAGCCCGAGCGCGACGACCCGGCTCGTGAATCGCCTCGAAGACCGCGCCCTGATCTCACGCGTGCTCTGCGCCGATGATCGGCGAGGCATCTACACCGAACTCACCGCGATCGGCCGCTCGCTCTATGAGCGGGCGCGCCCGATCCACGACGAGACGCTCGAGCGCGTACTCGCCGAGGCCGAGCAGCGTCCCGAACTCGCGCCCGTCGTCGAGGCGCTGCACGGCGCGGCGCTGCCGGTCGCCGCCGTCTGAGGCGACCGTCGGGCGTCGTCAGAGGCCTCAGCCCTGACCGCCGCCGCCGATGTTCACGAGCCACGAGATGCCGAAGCGGTCGGTGAGCATGCCGAACGCGTCGCCCCAGGGCGCGACCTCGAGCGGCTCCGAGATCGTGCCGCCGTCGGCGAGCTTCTCCCAGTAGCCGCGCAGCGTGGCGTCGTCGTCGGGGCCGCCCGACAGTGAGATCGAGATGTTGCTGTTCGTTCCGGCGAACTCGACGTGGCTGGGCGTGTCGGCGCCCATGAGCGTGATGCTGCCCGACTCGAGCTGGCTGTGCATGACCTTGTCGGCGTCGGCCGGGTCTTGAGCCGCCCCGAACTCGGCGAACGTGCTCGTCGTCAGTTCGCCGCCGAAGACCGACCGGTAGAACTCCATCGCCTCGCGGGCGTTGTCCGTGAAGTTGACGTAGGGGTTGAGCGTGACCATCGTGTGGACCCTTTCGACTCGTCGTTCATGACAAGCCGATAGTGGTCGCTCCGGCGGCCGGCGGCAACCCCCTTCGATGAACCCTTGACAGGGTCATCCGTTGCTCGTATTCTTTAATCAATCAAACGGTTGATCAAGCAAAGATTGATCACGACGATGATCGATCGGAGGTGGGTGGTGATCGTGGATCCGAGCGCCGACGACCGCCTCGACCGCGCATTCATGGCGCTGGCCGACCCGGTGCGTCGCCGCATCATCGCCCGCCTGAGTCGCGGGCCCGCCACGGTCAACGAACTCGCCGAACCGTTCGAGATCACCAAGCAGGCGGTCTCGAAGCACATCCAGGTGCTCGAGCAGGCCGGCCTCGTCACGCGCACCCGCGACGCCCAGCGTCGCCCGGTGCACCTCGACGCCGCCGCACTCGAAGCACTCACCGAGTGGATCGACCGCTACCGGCTGATCCACGAGCAGCAGTTCCGCACGCTCGACTCGCTGCTCGCCACCGACCGCGGCCCGCGCGCCGCATCGTCCGGCGGGGGCACCACCCCTGCCACCACACAGGAAGACGCAGAATCATGACGAACCCCGTCACCATCACCGTCCCCGAAGGGCTCCCCTTCATCGAGATCGAGCGCGAGTTCGACGCTCCCGTCGAAGCGCTCTTCAACGCCCACCGCGACCCCGAGCTCATCACGCAGTGGCTCGGGCCGAACGGCTACGAGATGACCGTCGAGCGCTGGGACTTCGTGTCGAAGGGCGGCTACCGCTACGTGCACGTCGACCGCGACGGCGAGTCCTGGGCCTTCAACGGCACCTTCCACACCGTTCGCGAGAACGAGTTCGCCGTGCAGACGTTCGAGTTCGAGGGCTTCCCCGACGTCGTCGCGATCGAGTCGATGACGTTCGAAGACCTCGGCGGCGGCCGCTCGCGGCTGAAGATCCACTCCGTGTATCCCACGGTCGAGTCGCGCGACGGCATGGCCGCGAGCGGCATGGAGCTCGGCCTGCGCGAGGGTTACGAGCGCCTCGACGCGCTCGTCGCGGCCTGACCACGAAGCGAGCGGATGTCGCGGCACGGCGCGTGCTCGCGACATCCGCTCGCCCTTCCTCACTGAACCACCCACCCAGAACGGAGCAGCACCATGGACTGGACCCTTGAAGTCGTCATCGTCCCGGTGAGCGACCTCGACCGATCGATCGCGTTCTACCGCGACCAGGTCGGCTTCGACCTCGACCACGACACCCGCACCGACGAGATGCACATCGCGCAGCTCACGCCACGCGGCTCGGGGTGCTCGATCGTCATCGGCTCGCTGCCGTCGCAGCAGGAGATGGCGCCGGGCTCGCTGAAGGGCACGCAGCTCGTGGTCGCCGACGCGGCGGCCGCACGCGACGAGCTCACCTCGCGCGGCGTCGAGTGCAGCGAGATCACGGTCTTCGACGAGCGCGACGGCGGCACCTTCTTCGGCTTCGCCGACCCCGACGGCAACACGTGGGCGGTGCAGCAGATCAAGGCCCGCGGCGAGCGCCCGCTGATCCCCGTCGAGGCGCGGCAGCGGTTCGGCGCCGAACAGCAGCTCTGAGCGCTCGCGCGCCGACGCGTCGGCGGGCGAACCTCACGGGGTTCGTGGCCCGCCGATCGTGCGACCATCGAAGGATGGGCATCGAGATCCTGCGCTACACCGCATTCGCCGATCATCCGCAGGGCGGCAACCCGGCGGGCATCGTGCTCGACGCGGGCGGGCTCGACGACGCCGAGATGCAGCGCATCGCGGCCGAGGTCGACTACGCCGAGACGGCGTTCATCACCGGCGAGGCCGACGGCGCGCGCACGGTGCGGTTCTTCTCGCCGATCGCCGAGGTGCCGTTCTGCGGCCACGCCACGGTGGCGGCGGCGATCGCCATCGCCGAGCGCGAGGGCACGGGCGTGCTGCGCTTCGCCACCCCGGTCGGCGAGATCGCGATCGAGACGAGCGCCGAGCCCGACGGCATCCGCGCGGCGTTCACGAGCGTCGACACCGAGATCGCGCACTTCCCCGAGTTCGTGCTCGAGGCGCTGCTCGACCTCGTCGGCATCGACCGCACCCGAGCTCGACGAGCGGTATCCGCCGCAGCTCGCCTCCGCCGGCAACCAGCACCCGGTGATCGTCATCACCGATCGCGCGGTGTTCGACGGGTTCACCTTCGATCCGGGTGCCGTGCGCGCCTTCATGGACGAACAGCAATGGCCCGCCACGATCACCGTGCTGCATCGACTGCCCGATGCCCCGGGCGCCGCCCTGCGCTTCGAGGCGCGCAACCTCTTCCCGGTCGGGCGCATCACCGAAGACCCCGCCACCGGGTCGGCCGCGGCAGCGGTGGGCGGGTACCTGCGCAGCCTCGGGGCGGTGCACCCGCCCGCGCGCGTGCTGATCGAGCAGGGTCGCCACGTGGGCCGCCCGGGCGAGCTCACGGTCGACATCCCCGAACGCGGCGGCATCGTCGTGAGCGGTCGTGCCGTGCCGATATCGTGAGCAGCATCATGCAGACGCGCACCCTCGGCCGCACGGGCCGCACCGTTTCCGTCATCGGCCTCGGCACCTGGCAGCTCGGCGCCGACTGGGGCGAGGTCGACGAGGGCGACGCGCTCGCCGTGCTCGACGCCGCCCGCGAGTCGGGCGTCACCTTCTTCGACACCGCCGACGTCTACGGCGACGGCCGCAGCGAGTCGCTCATCGGTCGCTGGCTTCGCGAGCACCCCGATTCGGGCGTCACGGTCGGCACCAAGATGGGCCGGCGCATGCCCCAGGAGCACGCCAACTACTCCCTCGAGCACTTCCGCGCCTGGACCGACCGCTCGCGCGCGAACCTCGGCGTCGAGCACGCTCGACCTCGTGCAGCTGCACTGCCCGCCGACCTCGGTGTTCGGCGACGACCGCGTGTTCGACGCGCTCGACACCCTCGTCGACGACGGCGCCATCGCGAGCTACGGCGTCAGCGTCGAACAGGTCGACGAGGCGCTCACCGCGATCGCCCGGCCGAACGTGGCCACCGTGCAGATCATCCTCAACGCCTTCCGGCTGAAGCCGCTCGACGAGGTGCTGCCCGCCGCGCGCGCGGCCGGTGTCGGCATCATCGCGCGCGTGCCGCTCGCGAGCGGGCTGCTCTCGGGGCGGTACACGCTCGACACGAAGTTCGCGGCGAACGACCACCGCAACTTCAACCGGCACGGCGAGTCGTTCGACGTGGGCGAGACGTTCTCGGGCGTCGACTACGCCACGGGCGTGCGCGCGGCGGCCGAGTTCGTCGAGCTCGCCGGCGATGCGGCGCCCGAGTACACGCCCGCGCAGGTGGCGCTCGCGTGGGTCGCGACGCAGCGGGGTGTGAGCACCGTGATCCCGGGTGCGCGCAACCCCGAGCAGGCACGGGCGAACGCCGCCGCGGGGTCGCTCGAGCTGCCCGAGGACTTCGACGACGTCGTGCGCGAGCTCTACGACCGCGAGATCCGCACGCAGGTGCACGGCCGCTGGTGACGCATCCGCTGATCGAGTAGCGCGAAGCGCGTAGCGAGATCGGGCGCCTGGTCTCGATACGGCGCGGGGCGCCTACTCGACCCCCGGGGTGCGGAACCGCCAGCTCGGTGATCCAGTCGGGGTCGGCGCCGTGCTCGTAGGCGTACTTGCGTGCCTCGGCGCGGGCCGCGTGCCACTCGTCGGCGATCTCGGCCACTCCGGCGCGTGCGAGCAGCCCGGGCACGCGGTTCAGCACGTCGAGCGCGAGACGGTAGCGGTCGAGGTCGTTCATGTGCAGCATGTCGAACGGCGTCGTCGTGGTGCCCCGCTCGATGAACCCGCGCACGTGCAGGTCGGCATGGTTCGTGCGCCGGTAGGCGAGCTGGTGCACGAGCGACGCGTACCCGTGGAAGGCGAAGATCACCGGCGCCGACGCGCGTGAAGATCGCGTCGAACTCGAGGTCGTTCATGCCGTGCGGGTGATGCGAGGAGTCCTGCAGGCGCATCAGGTCGACCACGTTCACCACCCGCACGCCGAGGTCGGGCAGACGCTCGCGCAGCAGTTGCGCGGCGGCGACCGTCTCCATGGTGGGCACGTCGCCGGCGCAGGCGAGCACGATGTCGGGCACGGATGCCGCGGGGTCGTCGGCGTCGAACTCGGGCTCGTTGCCCGCCCACGCCCAGACGCCCAGTCCGGCCTCGACGTGCGCGTCGGCCTCGTCGGCGGTGAGCCACTGCGGTTGCGGCTGCTTGCCCGCGACGACCACGTTCACGCGGTTCTGCGTGTCGAACACGTGCCGCATGACCGTGAGCAGGGTGTTCGCGTCGGGCGGCAGGTACACGCGCACGATCTCGGCCTGCTTGTTGACCACGACGTTGAGGAAGCCCGGGTCCTGGTGCGAGAAGCCGTTGTGGTCCTGCCGCCACACGTGCGACGAGAGCACGTAGTTGAGCGAGGCCACGTCGCCGCGCCACGGCACCTCCTTCGCCGACTCGAGCCACTTCGCGTGCTGGTTGAACATCGAGTCGACGATGTGGATGAACGCCTCGTAGCTCGTGATCAGCCCGTGTCGCCCGGTGAGGAGGTAGCCCTCGAGCAGGCCCTGCATGAGCGTCTCGCTGAGCGCCTCGATGACGCGTCCCGACCGCGACAGGTGCTCGTCGAGCGGATGCAGCCGCGCCGACCAGGCGCGCGAGGTCACGTCGAACACCGCGCCCAACCGGTTCGAGAGCACCTCGTCGGGGCCGAACAGGCGCACGTCGGGGTTCACCCGCATGAGCTCGGCGAACCAGCCGCCGAACGTCGACATCGCCAGTCCGGTCGTGCCCCGCTCGTCGGGGTCGACGTCGAGCGCGAACGACGCGGTCTCGGGCAGCTCGAGCGCCCGCAGCAGTCCGCCGTTCGCCACCGGCGTCGCGCTCATCCGCAGGTCGCCGACGGGCCGCAGCGCGTCGAGCCCGGCGACCGGGCGCCCGTCGCCGTCGAAGAGCTCGTCGGGCCGGTAGGAGCGCAGCCATTGCTCGAGCATCGCGAGGTGCTCGGCGTTCTCGCGCACCTCCGAGAGCGGCACCTGGTGCGAGTGGAAGGTGCCCTCGACCTGCACGCCGTCGACGACGCGGGGGCCGGTCCAGCCCTTGGGCGTGCGCAGCACGATGGCGGGCCAGCGGGGCGCCTCGCGTGTCGAACGCCCCCGCCGCGGCATCGGCTCGGATATCGGCGATGCGGTCGTAGGCGACGTCGATCGCGTCGGCCATGCGGGCGTGCACGCACATCGGGTCCTCGCCGTCGAACCCGCCCGTCACGAGGAGCGGCTCGTACCCGTTGCCGCGCAGGAACTCGACGAGCTCGGACTCGGGGATGCGCGCGAGCAGGGTCGGGTTCGCGATCTTGAACCCGTTCAGGTGCAGGATCGGCAGCACCGCACCGTCGGTGACGGGGTTCAGGAACGTGTGCGCGCGCCAGCTCGCGGCGAGCGGTCCGGTCTCGGCCTCGCCGTCGCCGATCACGCACGCCACCACGAGGCCGGGGTTGTCGAGCGCGGCCCCGTAGGCGTGCATGAGCGAGTAGCCGAGCTCGCCGCCCTCGTTGATCGATCCGGGCGTCTCGGGCGCCGCGTGCGACGGGATGCCGCCGGGGAACGAGAACTGGCGGAACAGCCGCTCCATGCCCTCGCGGTCGGCGGTGATCGCGGGGAAGAGCTCGGAGTAGGTGCCGTCGAGCCAGGTGTTCGCGACCATCGCCGGGCCGCCGTGCCCCGGCCCGCACACGTAGAGCGTCGGCGTGCCGCGCTCGACGATCGCGCGGTTGAGGTGCGCGTACACGAGGTTGAGGCCGGGGGAGGTGCCCCAGTGCCCGAGCAGCCGGGGCTTGATGTCGTCGGGCTCGAGCGGCGTGTCGAGCAGCGGGTTGCGCATCAGGTAGATCTGGCCGACGCTGAGGTAGTTGGCCGCCCGCCACCACGCGTCGACGATGTCGAGCGGCACGGATGCCGCGCCCCCGCCTGCGTTCGAACCCCTCACCGTGCTCGACTGCTGCGGTCATCGTCTCCCCGTCCGTTCGGCTCGGCGTGCCCTTCGAGCGTATGTCGCCGGGGTGCCACCCGGGTAGCGTTGTGGCGATGATCCACGCGCCTGCGACGAGCGCCACGCGCGCAGCCCGACCGGGTGGCGCGCGCGCATGATCGAGGTCTTCACCGGGTTCGCCGTCATCGCCCTCGCCGTGATCGTCGGCTGGGTCGCGGGCCGCACCGGGGTGCTCGGGCCCGAGGCGCGGCCGGTGCTCGCCCGGCTGAACTTCAACGTGCTCGCGCCGTTCCTGCTGTTCTCGGTGCTCGCCCGGGCCGATGTCGGCGCCCTGTTCTCGGTGCTGCTGCCGGTCTCGGCGATCGCGGCGGTCGCGGTGATGGCCGTGTTCGCGCTCGTCTCGCTGCTCATCTGGCGACACGGCCTCGCCCGCACCGTCGTCGGGCTCGCTGGGCGCGGGGTATGTCAACGCCAACAACTTCGGCATCCCGATCGCCGTGTACATGCTCGGCGACGCCGCGTACTCGGCGCCGATCGTGCTGCTGCAGCTGCTGCTGTTCGCCCCGATCGCGCTCGCGATCCTCGGCGCGAAGGTCACCGGCGCGACATCCGCGTGGCAGATCGTGCGCGCGACGATCACGAACCCGATCATCGTCGGCTCGCTGCTCGGCGTGCTCGTGGCCGTCACCGGACTCGAGCTGCCGCCGATCGTGATCGAGCCGATCGCGCTCATCGGCAGCGCCGCCGTGCCGCTGATGCTCATCGCCTACGGGCTGTCGCTGCACGGGCAACGACTGCTCGAGGCCGGCACCGGCCGTCGCGAGGTGCTGCTCGCCTCGGCGCTGAAGCTCATCGCCATGCCGCTCGCCGCATGGGCGATCGGACGCTTCGTGTTCGGCCTCGACGACGTCGCGCTGTACGCCGTCACGGTGCTCGCCGCGCTGCCCACCGCGCAGAACGTGTTCAATTACGCGCAACGGTACGAGACCGCCGAGATCGTCGCCCGCGACACCGTGTTCATCACGACGGTCGGTTCGGTGCCGGTGCTGCTCACGGTCGCGTTCCTGCTCGGCTGAAAAGGAGACCAGATGCCGTTCCTCACCGACGACGGGCGCCCGCTCGACGAGCTCGCGCTCGCCCAGCGGCCGGCCGACGGGTACCGCTTCGAGCTGCGCGCGCCGTTCGTGTACGTCGATCCCGTCTCGGGGCGCCGTTACCCGGTGCCCGCGCAGTCCGGGTCAGCGCGTCGAGACCGATCTCGCGTCGGTGCCGAGTCTCGTGTGGGCCTTCATCGCGAGCTACGGCCGGCAGTCGGCGCCCGCCGTGATGCACGACGTGTACGCCGCGCCCGCAGACGACCCGTCGTCGCCCGATCGCCGCGCCGAACTCGAGCGACGCCGCGAGGTCGACCGGGTGTTCCGCACCGCGCTGCGCGAGCAGGGAGTGCCGAAGCTGCGGGCCGCGCTGATGTGGGCGTGGGTGTCGGCCGATCGCGAGCGCGGCACTCGCCGGCGTCGCCGGCGCGGTCTTCTTCGTGCAGGCGATTCTGGGCGCGATCGTCATCGTCGCGGCATCCGTGCTCGCCTTCTGGAACATCGGATGGCTCGTGCTCGCGGTCGTGCCCGCGGTGGCGGCCGTGCCGTGGTGGCGGCTCGCGCCGCTCATGCTGCTGCTCAACTACTCGGGCGCGGTGTTGTCGCCGCTCGTCGTGCTGCAGCTCGCTCGCGGTCGTGCCGTTCCGGCTCATCGAGGCGATCGTCGAGCTCGTGACGGGCGGCGACCCGCGGTCGGTGGTGCGGCCGACGGTGCGGTCGAGCCGCACGCCGCGAACGAGGGTAGCGAGCGCTGAGCCGTGGCGGGCTCAGGCCGGTGCCGGGGCTCCGGCTGTCGGTCGTCGGCGCGCGGCGCGGCGCGGGTCGCGGCCGTTGCCCGCGAGTGTCGAGGGCCGGCGAGCGGCGTGCTCGCCGTGCGCGAGATCGTCCTTCGTAGGCCGCTCGTCGCGATCGCCGACGTGTCGTCGCTCGTCATCGCACGCCGAGCGTCATCGCTTCGCGCGAGCTCGGATGCACGCACCTCGGCGGTGCATCGCGACGGTTCGCTCGCGATCGCGATTCGGCGGGTGCGGCCTCGGGCGGCATCACGCGGCATCGTGCCGCGCACGACGACCGGGGCGGGCGCGAAGCGCGGCTGGAACACCGCGACGGGCGAGGAGGAGGACCGACGCGATCCCCGAGCGCTCACAGAACGTGTGATCGGCCTGGTGCGTCCACGACCAGATCCGGCCACAGCATGATGCCGAAGAACACCGCGCGGAGGCGAGAGCGCGTAGACCGACGCGCGGGATCGAGTCGTGTACGCGAGCCACGTGCGTGGCGTCGACGGGGCAGCGCTCCCACACGCGCGAGCGCAGGATGACGCGGTGCAGCACCTGGTTCAGCCCAGATCGAGCACGGCGAGGATCAGCGCCGCCGCGACGAGCCAGCCCCACGAGAGTCGAGTCGGGTCTCGGTGATGAACGCCACGACTCGACCGCCGCAGCGACCTCGCCGGCTTCTCGGGTGTCGGCCGCCGGGGAAGAAGTCGATCACGCCAGCCGAATGAAGCCCGAGATCCAGCGAGAGGACCCGCGCGAAGAACTGCGTAGCACGCGGCGGCAGCCCCGGCACGATCGCGGCGATCACGACCGCGGCGAGCATGTTGGCGCCGAGCGACTTCTTGGCGATCACCGACGAGCCGGTTCTCGACGTACGCCACGCGCCTGCGGGCGGTCGCGGATAGTCGTCGCCGAGCAGGTTGCAGCGCGGTCGGCTCGATGACCTCGCACGGTGTTCTCGAAGTACAGCGAGTGGTCGAGGAACGGCTGGCTCGTGTTGTGCACCGCGTGCTCTTCGGGGCCGTCGGGGACCGACGTCGAGCTCGGGGAAGTACGCGCCACGCCAGCGCCGCTCGCAGCGTCCTCCGGCTTGTCGGCGATCGGCCCGGCCGAGAACGGATCCCAGGTCGCCCAGTAGTTCTGCCACACGAGCGCGCTCGCTCGGGGCAGGCCGCGTCGTTGAGCGCCATCCACTCGCTCGACCGGGCGGTACTGGCGTGCTGCGGCCCGGCCAGTTGTCTGCGCCGAGCAGCACGACCGCGGCGCCGACGGTGGTCAGCCGCCGCACCTTGTAGTGCCTTCGGCGATCAGTTCCTCGAGCAGCGCGTACGTCGCCACCGCGGCGCCCTGCGAGTGCGCGAGCACGTGCACCTCGCCCGAGTCGCCGACGAGGCCCTTCGCGTCGTGTCGAGCGCGTCGCGAACGACCATGCGCATCGCGCTCGCCCGCACGGGTCGCTCCCGCCAGGTGGCCGCATCGCCGATCGATTCGACGATCGCTGTCGATGGTGGCCTTCGCGACGTCCTCGCGAACCACGGGATGATGCAGCAGGGGGCTCAGCAGCGGCAGGATCGGCGTGAGCACGATGCGCGAGCGCCACGATGAACACCCAGATCACCGCGAACAGCAGCGTCGACGCCGACGAGCGCCGGATCGAGGTCGATCGGGCAAGTTGAGCCACTTGGGCAGCAGCCACTTCGTCGTCGGCCTTCCAGTGGCTGCAGCAGCGACGTACCAGCGGCACGAGCACCAGCGTGTAGGCGAAGAGGCGCAGCATGCGCACGAAGCGCGCGCCACATGAACGGAACCGCCCACTTGAACACCTGTGCGCGCGGTCGAGCGGCACGAACGCGTCCTCCCAGCGGGCCTCGACGATCGCGATCCGGCGGGTCGCCTTCTCGGGCTCGCCCGACGTCGGCTCCCTGCGCCGGGCGACCCTGCTCGCCCTGCCGCTTCGGGAACGTCACCGTCGCGGTCACGATCGGCGTCGTCGCCGGCGAGGGTGGACTCGTGGATCTCGACGCCGAAGCCGTCGCGATCGCCGCCGATCAGGGGGTCGCGCGCCAGCCACTCGAGGCGCCCGAGCAGCGGCTCGGCCCACTCGAGCAGGATCTGGCTCGTGTAGGCGTCGCCCATGCCGTGCACGACGACGAGCGCGACATCGAAATCGTCGTCGGGTGCGTCGCCGGCCGCCTCGGCCTCAACGCCTTCGGGCGCGGCTTCCTTGGAGATACGCATCGGGGGATCCTCCTCGAGGTGACATCTGAGCGAACGCTAGCGCTCCGCGCCCCGTTGCGGAACAGTGCCCGGCCGCATCCGAGGTCAGTGCTGACCCTGATCCCGCGGGCGGGTCCCGGAACCTACCGTGGAACACGACCGACGCCTGCGGACTGCAGGGGGAACTGTCACCGCGATCGCGGCGGTCATGAAGCCGGCCGGCGGCCGCACCCGACTCCGGGGGCCGCCGGCCGGCTTCCCCCATGCGCGATGCGATCGGTCGCGCCGCGTTGTGCGGCAGACTCGACGGATGACCCTGCCGCTCCTCGATCGCGTTCCACGCCCGTTCGACGCCGACGTGATGTACGACGCCTTCGTCGAGTGGTCGGGCGATCGCGGGCTCGCGCTCTACCCCGCGCAGGACGAGGCGGTCATCGAGATCGTCTCGGGCGCCAACGTGATCCTCTCGACCCCCACGGGCACCGGCAAGTCCCTCGTGGCAGTGGCCGCGCACGCGGCATCCATCGCCCAGGGCGGCCGCTCGTACTACACGGCGCCCATCAAGGCGCTCGTGAGCGAGAAGTTCTTCCAGCTCGTCGAGATCTTCGGCGCGCAGAACGTGGGCATGGTCACGGGCGACAGCTCGGTGAACTCCGACGCGCCGATCATCTGCTGCACCGCCGAGATCCTCGCGAACCTCGCCCTGCGCCACGGAGCCGACGCCGACGTCGACCAGGTCGTCATGGACGAGTTCCACTTCTACGGCGACACCGATCGCGGGTGGGCGTGGCAGGTGCCGCTCATCACCCTGTCGCGCGCGCAGTTCATCCTGATGTCGGCGACGCTGGGCGACGTCACCGACATCGCATCCGACCTCACGCGGCGCACCGGGCGAGACACCGCCCAGGTCACGGGTGTCGAGCGGCCCGTGCCGCTGCACTTCTCGTACGCGAAGACCCCGGTGCAGGAGACCGTCGAAGACCTGCTCGCGACCCGGCAGGCGCCCGTGTACATCGTGCACTTCTCGCAGGCGGCCGCGATGGAGCGCGCGCAGGCGCTGTCGTCGATCCGGGTGGTGACCCGCGAGCAGCGCGACGAGATCGCCGAGGCGATCGGCGGGTTCCGGTTCAACACGGCGTTCGGCAAGACGCTCTCGCGGCTCGTGCGCGCGGGCATCGGCGTGCACCACGCCGGCATGCTGCCGCGATACCGGCGGCTCGTCGAGACGCTCGCGCAGCGCGGCCTGCTGCGCGTGATCTGCGGCACCGACACGCTCGGCGTCGGCATCAACGTGCCGATCCGCACGGTGCTCATCACGGCGCTGTCGAAGTACGACGGGCAGCGCACGCGCCAGCTCAGCGCCCGCGAGTTCCACCAGATCGCGGGGCGGGCCGGTCGAGCCGGCTACGACACGGCCGGCACCGTCGTGGTGCTCGCGCCCGACCACGAGATCGAGAACGAGGTCGCGGTGCGCAAGGCCGGCGACGACCCGAAGAAGCTCAAGAAGGTCGTGCGCAAGAAGGCGCCCGCGGGGTTCGTGAACTGGAGCGCGGCGTCGTTCGAGCGGCTCGTCGACGCCCAGCCCGAGCCGCTCGCCCCGCACCTGCAGCTCACCGCGGCGATGCTCATCAACGTCATCGGCCGCGGGGGAGACGTCGTCGGCGACATCCGCTCGCTCGTCTTCGACAACCACGAGCCGCGCGCCCGCCAGTTCGAGCTCGCCCGGCGCGCGCTCGACATCTTCCGCACCCTGCGCGACGCGGGCGTCGTCGAGGTGCTGCCGCCCGCGTCGATCGGCACCATCGCGCTCGCCGAGATCCGGCTCACCGTCGACCTGCAGCCGAACTTCGCGCTCAACCAGCCGCTGTCGCCGTTCGCGCTCGCCGCGATCGACCTGCTCGACCCCGACGAGGCGCCCGGCACGCCCGGCGTCGGCACCGGGCACTACTCGCTCGACGTCGTGTCGATCATCGAGTCGACGCTCGACGACCCCCGGCCGATCCTCTCGCAGCAGCAGTACAAGGCCCGCGGCGAGGCGGTCGCCGCCATGAAGCAGGACGGCGTCGAGTACGAGCAGCGCATGGAGGCGCTCGAGCAGGTCACCTGGCCGAAGCCGCTCGACGAGCTGCTCGCCCAGTCGTTCGAGACGTTCGCCTCGAGCCAGCCGTGGGTGCGCGACTTCGAGCTGAGCCCCAAGTCGGTGGTGCGCGACATGTTCGAGCGCAGCATGTCGTTCGGGGAGTACGTGTCGTTCTACCAGCTCGCCCGCAGCGAGGGACTCGTGCTGCGCTACCTCTCCGACGCCTTCCGGGCGATCCGCCAGACCGTGCCTGCCGAGGCCAAGAACGAGGAGCTGCTCGACCTCATCGAGTGGCTGGGCGAGCTCGTGCGGCAGGTCGACTCGAGCCTCGTCGACGAGTGGGCCGAGCTCATCGATCCGGCGTCGCACCTGCCCGAGGACGAGGCGGCCGTCGTGCCGCCGGCCCCGCCGAGCGTCGTCACCAACCGCCGCGCGTTCACGGTGCTCGTGCGCAACGAGCTGTTCCGCCGCGTGCAGCTCGCCGCGCTCGAGCGCGACGATGAGCTCGCCGAGCTCGACCCCGACGTCGACTGGCCCGGCGCTCTCGACCGCTACTACGACGAACACGACGAGATCGGCGTGGGGCCGGCGGCCCGGTCGCCGCAGCTCGTCGCGATCGACGAGACGGATGCCGCGAACGGAGTCTGGCGCGTCGAGCAGACGATCGACGACCCCGCCGGCGATCGCGACTGGCGCATCCGCGCCGAGGTCGACCTCGAGGCGTCTGCCGATGAGGGCGCCGCGGTCGTGCGGGTCACCGAGGTGGTGCGGCTCTGATCAGCGTTGTCGCGACGCGGTTCGTGCGCATTCGCGCGGCTCGATCGGGCATTCGTGCTCATGTGAGCAGCGCTCGATGAATCTCGGGTAACGACCCGATGAGCAATGCGCGCGACCCCCTTGGCAGGGCCGATCCGCGAACGTATGCTACCGATCATTCGCCCCTCTCCGGGGCCCCCGCATGCGTCGAGCACATACCCGATGCCCTTCATAGGAGAGTCATGCAACGTCGCGGATCCATGAAACATCTGTCAGCTGTGGCGGTCGCCGCAGCCGGCGTCGTCGTCGCGGGGGTGCTCGCCGCGCCGCCGGCATACGCCGCCGAGGTGACGAACACCATCGCCCAGGTGCAGGGCACGAACGCGGTGCTCTCGCCGCTGGCCGGCTCGACCGTCACCGTCGAGGGCGTCGTCACTGCCGACCACCGCACTGGCAGATACCGCGGCATCTACGTGCAGACCGCCGGGTCCGGCGGGTCGCCCGATCTCACCCCCGGGGCCTCCGACGGCGTCTTCGTCTTCGTCGGCAACACGGTGCACCCCGTCGCCATCGGTGACCTCGTGCGTGTCACGGGCGTCGTCTCCGATCGCGGTGGTTCGGCGACTGTGCCCGACGCCGCGAAGGTCACGCAGATCTCCGCCACCGCGACTGCGGCGATCGAACGAGTCGGCGCGGGCACCGTGCCTGCGGTGACCACGCTTGCCGCGACCGTGCTCGGCAACGCGCGCGAGGCGTTCGAGGGCATGCTCGTGCGTCCGAGCGGCACGTACAAGCTCGTGTCGAGTCACAACCTGCAGAACTTCGGTGAGCTCTGGACGAGCGCCGGCAGCGCCATGCCCGTCGAGGCGTTCGAGACCCAGGCGCCCGCCACGGCAGCGGCCGACAAGATCACGGCCGACAACACCAACGCGCGACTGCTGCTCGACGACGGCTACAGCATCCGCAAGCCGATCAACGCAGACCACCCCGGCGACCAGCCGTACTTCACCAAGAACGTGGTCGTTCGCAACGGCGACGTCGTGAACTTCCCGGCGGGCGGGTCGGTGCTCAGCTACGACTTCGGCAACTGGCGGTTGCAGCCGCCGACGCCCCTCACCGACGCGAGCGCGGCCAACCTGAAGCCGACGTTCTCCCAGTTCGACAGCCAGGGGAGGGTCATCGGCAACCCCCGCCCCACCGCGGCACCCGCCGTCGGCGGCGACATCACGGTCGCAGCGTTCAACGTGCTGAACTACTTCACGACGCTCACCTCGCAGAATCCCGCTGCCCGCGGCGCGGCCACGGCTGAGCAGTTCGCCATCCAGAAGTCGAAGATCGTGACGGCGATCAACGGCCTCGACGCCGACGTCGTGGCACTCCAGGAGATCGAGAACTCGGTCAAGCTCGGCGAGAAGCCCGACGAGGCGCTCGCCGACCTCGTCGCCGGCCTCAACGCCGCCGCCGGCTCGACGGTGTGGGACTACGTTCGCACGCCCAAGAAGCTCCAGGACGCGGCCATCACCGACTTCATCACGAACGCGATCATCTACAAGCCGGCCACGGTGACGCCCTCGGGCTCGGCGCAGACGATCATCGACGAGACGGTGTGGGACATCGCGCGCGAGCCGATCGCCCAGACGTTCTCGTACGGCAACGCAGTTCGTCACGGTCGTCGCCAACCACCTCAAGTCGAAGAGCGGCACCGACCCGACACCGGCAGGCCGGACAGGACGCCTTCAACGACGAACGAGTGAAGCAGGCCAAGTCACT
Source organism: uncultured Actinomycetota bacterium (assembly GCA_963836825.1). Classification (GTDB taxonomy): domain Bacteria; phylum Actinomycetota; class Actinomycetes; order Actinomycetales; family Microbacteriaceae; genus Agromyces. The sequence goes on along the minus strand of CAWILI010000019.1, from coordinate 24,101 downwards.
GCTCAAGTTCGTGAACGGCATCGCGAAGGGCAGCAAGTCCGACGTCTACCTCGTCGGCGACTTCAACTCCTACGCCAAGGAAGACCCGATCAAGGTCTTCACCGACGCCGGGTGGAGCGACCTGCTCTTCACGCATGCCAGGGGCCAGTACACGTACACGTTCGACGGTGAGCTGGGCTCGCTCGATCACGTGATCGCGTCACCCGCGGCCACCGACAAGGTGAACAAGGCCGCGGTCTGGTCGATCAACTCGCCCGAGTGGGCGGGTCGCGAATACCCGGGCACCGCCGCCGAGGCGGGAACCCCGTTCCGCTCGAGCGACCACGACCCGATCCTCGTCGGCGTGACCGCAGAGGGAGGACCCGGCTTCGTCGACATCGACCTCGTGACGGTGAACGACTTCCACGGCCGCATCGAGCAGTCCGCGCCGTCGGGTGGCATCGCCGCCCTGTCGTCCGCGGTCAAGCAGATCCGCGCACAGAACCCGAACACGATCTTCGCCGCCGCCGGCGACATGATCGGCGCCTCGACGTTCACCTCCTTCATCCAGCAGGATGTGCCGACGATCGAGGCGCTCAACGCAGCCGGTCTCGACGTCAGCGCAGTCGGCAACCACGAGTTCGACCAGGGCTTCGCCGACCTCACCGACCGGGTGATGCCGATGGCGCTCTGGGAGTACCTCGGTGCCAACGTCTACGAGAAGGGCACCAAGACCCCGGCCCTGCCCGAGTACTTCATCCAGAAGTTCGACGGCGTGAGCATCGGGTTCGTCGGTGCGGTCACTGACGAGTTGCCCTCGCTCGTGAGCCCGGCCGGCATCGAGGACATCGATGTGGGCGACCCCGCCGAGGCGGCGAACCGCGTGGCCGACCAGCTCAGCGATGGCGACGGTGCGAACGGCGAGGCCGACATCATCGTGCTGCTCGTGCACGAGGGTGCTGCGACGACCGCTCTCGCGGACGCCACCGATGACTCGCGGTTCGGCAAGATCGTGAACGCGACGGTGAACACGAACACGTCGAACGTCGACGCGATCGTCTCGGGTCACACCCACCTCGCCTACAACCACGTGATCAACGGCCACCCCGTGATCTCGAGCGGCCAGTACGGCGAGCGGTTCTCGCGCATGGACATCCAGTACAACAAGGACGCCGACACCTTCACGATGAAGAACGAACTCTTCAACCTGATGGACGGCACGACGCCGCTGTACCCCGACGACCCGGCGGTCGCGCCGATCGTCGCCGACGCCGTGGCCGTGGCCGACGAGCTCGGCAGTGTCGAGATCGGCGAAGCGACCGAGGAATTCGGCCGCGCGCTGCAGCCGGGCGTCGTCGACGGAGTGCCGACGCTCGTCGAGAACCGCGGCGGTGAGTCGACGCTCGGGAACCTCGTCGCCGACGTGCAGCTCTGGGCACTCAATTCGGATCAGCCGCGCGGGGTGCAGATCGCGTTCATGAACCCGGGTGGCCTGCGTGCAGACCTCGACCAGGGCCCGGTCACGTACCGAGAGGCGGCGAACGTCCAACCGTTCGCCAACACGCTCGTGACGCTGCAGCTCACCGGGGCGCAGATCAAGTCGGTGCTCGAGGAGCAGTGGCAGCCCGCGACTGCGTCACGTCCGTTCCTCAAGCTCGGCATCAACAAGGAGTTCACCTACACCTACGACCCGACGGCGCCCGCTGGATCGCACATCACCGAGATGCTGCTCAACGGAAACCCGATCGAGCCTGGCCGTCCTCTACACGGTCGGTGCGAACTCGTTCCTCGCAGCGGGTGGCGACAACTTCGTCACGCTCGGCAAGGGAATCAACAAGGCCGACAGCGGCAAGATCGACCTCGAGGCGATGGTCGACTACTTCGCCGTGCAGCCGGAGAAGACGATCGCGCCTGACAACGCGCAGCGCGCCGTCGGCGTGGATCTCGTGAGCATCGTCGGAGACCAGGCGACGGTCAAACTCTCGTCGCTCGACTTCAGCAGGGCCGAGCCGAAGGCGGGAACCGTCACCGTCTCGCTCGACGGCGTCGAGCTCGCCGTGGCAACCGTGGATCCGGCATTCCCGACCCCGTCGACCTTCGACGAGATCGGCCGGGCGACGGTGACCTTCACCATCCCCGCGGGTGCCACTGCGGCGTCGGAGTTCACCATCACGACGCCGACCGGCACGACGAGCTCGTTCACGCTTCCGCTGTGAGCTGAGTCTCGACCACGCAAGGAACGGCCCCGGATGCGAATCCGGGGCCGTTCCCCGTTTCCGGCGGCGGTCAGGCTGAGCATGACATCGCCGAGATGCGCGGGCGGCTCGCGGAGTGCGGTGGCCGAGCCGCCATCGGTCGCCTAGGCTTCCCGTGTGACTTCGAGATGGGCGCGCGTCGCGCAGGGCGCGGCGATCGCGTCCTTCGCCACCTTCGTCGCCGCGCTCTCGCACACGGTCGGCGGCGGCACGCCGCCGGGACTGCTCGCCGTCGTGCTCTCGATGGCCTTCTCGACGCTCCTGTGCCTCACCGTCGCGGGCGGTCGCCTCACCCTCGCGCGCACCGTGATCGCGGTTGCGGCCACGCAGTTCGCGCTGCACGCGCTGTACTCGGTGCAGGGCGCGGCGCCGAGCGCGCACCGCCGGGCTCGACGGGCCATCACCATGGCGCAGTCGACGTGTCGTCGACCGCGAGCTCGCCGGTGTCGTACGACGCTCCGATGCTGATCTCGCACCTGGTCGCGGTCGCCGTCACGGTCGTCGCGATCCGGCACGGCGAGCGTGCCCTGCGCGCGACGCTGCGAGCGATCCGGGTCGCCGTCGCGTCGGTGCTGCCCCGCATTCCCCAGATCGCCGGCACGTGGTTGCGCCGGCCTCGACCCGCCGTCACGCACGCGCCGCGCGCGAGCACTCGCCTGATCGTGCTTTCCGCGATGCGGCATCGGGGACCGCCGTTGGAGTTCGCCGCGGCCTGAGCAGCGTCATCCGACGTGCTGCATTCGTGCGCGCCCGCGCACCCGCGGCTCCGAACCACTTCACACCGGCAGGTGTCGCTTCAGCGACCCGCGCACAGAATCAGGATCACCATGACCATTCGCACCACGACCATCGCCGCAACCGCCCTCGCCGGCGGCGTCCTCCTCGCGCTCGGCGCGCCGCTCGCCGCGACCGCCCACGTCGGCGTGACGCCGAGCAGCACGGCCGCCGGCAGCAGCACCGTGCTCACGTTCGCGTTCAGCCACGGCTGCGCCGAGTCCCCGACGACGAAGCTGACGTTCGACATCCCCGAATCGATCGCGAGCGTCTCGCCGACGCTCAACCCGAACTACACGATCGAGAAGGTCGTCGAGGGCGATCGCACCGCACAGGTCGTCTACACCGCGATCACCCCGGTCGAAGACGGCTACCGCGACACGATCGAGCTCTCGCTGCGCCTTCCCGAGGATGCCGAAGGCGAGACCCTCGCGTTCCCCGTGCTCCAGACGTGCGCCGAGGGCGAGAACGACTGGAGCGGGGTCGCCGAAGAGGGCGAGGCCGAGCCCGAGAGCCCGGCGCCGACGATCGTCGTCACCGAGGCGACCGGCGACGAGCACGGGACGGCGACCACCGTGTCCGATGAGCACGCCGAGTCGGCATCGGATGTCGCAGCCACGACCTCCGACGACACGGTGGCGCGGGTGCTCGGCATCGGCGGCCTCGTCGTCGGCGCTGTGGGCGTCGTGCTCGCGATCACCGCGCGCCGCCGCCGCACCGACGGGTAGTCCGGTCACCGGGCCGGGGGAGTCGCGCGCTGCCTCCGGCCCGGTGTCGGGCCGTCCGCCCGCGACGACTCCTCCACAGCCCGCCGCGGCCTCCAACGGGCTACCGACGGCGGCAACTCGTCGGCTCGGGGTCGGGGGTGCTCGTTACACTCGACGGGTGAGCTGGAGCACCGAAACCGACCCGACCGACGAGGTCCCGTGGAATCCCGACGAGCTCGCTCCTCCGCCCGACGACGAGTGGGCGCCGCCGCCTCCCGCCGACTCGTGGCAGCCCGACTCCACGGGCCTGCCGGGCCCCGCGGCATCCGCTTCGTCGGCATCGCCTGCGTCTGCTTCGGCGGCGCGCGCCGCCGCGGTCGCGGCGGCAGCCCCGCCGCGCTTCGCGACCGCCGCCGAGGCGCTGCACACCGTCTTCGGCTACGAGCAGTTCCGCGGCGAGCAGGCCCAGATCATCGAGCAGGTGGCGGGCGGCGGCGACGCGGTCGTGCTCATGCCCACCGGCGGTGGCAAGAGCCTCTGCTACCAGATCCCCGCGCTGCTGCGCGAGGGCACGGGCGTCGTGGTCTCGCCGCTCATCGCGCTCATGCACGACCAGGTCGACGCGCTCGTTCGCAACGGCGTGCGCGCGGCCTACCTCAACTCGAGCCAGCAGGCCTCCGAGCGTGCCGCGGTCGAGCGCGCCTACCTCGCGGGCGAGCTCGACCTGCTGTACATCGCACCCGAGCGGCTGAGCAGCGAGTCGGCCAAGCGCTTCCTCGAAGCCGGCACGGTGGCCCTCTTCGCCATCGACGAGGCGCACTGCGTGGCGCAGTGGGGCCACGACTTCAGGCCCGACTACCTCGCCCTCTCAGAACTCGCCGAGCGGTGGCCCGACGTGCCGCGCATCGCCCTCACCGCCACGGCCACCGAGGCGACGCATCGCGAGATCACGTCCCGGCTCTCGCTCGAGGGAGCGAAGCAGTTCGTCTCGAGTTTCGACCGGCCCAACATCCAGTACCGCATCGCACCCAAGCTCGAGGTGCGCAAGCAGCTGCTCGACTTCGTGCGCAGTGAGGGCGTCGACGCCATCGGAGCAGGCACCCCGTCTCGGGCATCGTCTACGCGCTGTCGCGTGCGAGCACCGAGAAGATCGCGGGGTACCTCTCCGACAACGGCGTGAACGCGCTGCCCTATCACGCGGGGCTCGACGCGGGTGTGCGCCGGCGCACGCAAGAGCGCTTCCTCCGCGAAGACGGCGTCGTCGTGGTGGCGACGATCGCGTTCGGCATGGGCATCGACAAGCCCGACGTGCGGTTCGTCGCCCACGTCGACCTGCCGAAGTCGGTCGAGGGCTACTACCAAGAGACGGGGCGCGCCGGCCGCGACGGCGCGCCGGCCACCGCGTGGCTCGCCTACGGCCTGCAAGACGTCGTGCAGCAGCGGCGCATGATCGACGAGAGCCCCGGCGACCTCGCGCACCGCCGCCGGCTGGCCCAGCACCTCGATGCGATGCTCGCGCTCTGCGAGACCGTGCACTGCCGCAGGCAGAACCTGCTCGGCTACTTCGGCGAGACCAGCGAGCCGTGCGGCAACTGCGACACGTGCCTCGAGCCGCCCGCCGCGTGGGACGGCACGGTGCCGGCACAGAAGTTCATGTCGACCATCGTGCGCCTGCACCGCGAGCGACGCCAGCGCTACGGGGCCGGCCACCTCATCGACATCCTGCGCGGCAAAGAGACCCCGCGCGTGCGCCAGTACGGCCACGACTCACTTGCCACGTGGGGCATCGGCCAAGACCTCAGCGAGCAGCAGTGGCGCGGCGTCGTGCGGCAGCTCCTCGCGCAGGGCCTGCTCGCCACCCACGGCGAGTACGGCACCCTCACCGTCACCGATGCCGCATCGGCGGTGCTCGCGGGCTCGGCCCAGGTGATGCTCCGCACCGAGCCCGAGCGGGGGCCGCGTACGCGCGGCCCGCGCGCCGCTCCGGCCGCCGCCGACCTCGAGCCCGGCCAGGCCGAGCTGTTCGAGCAGTTGCGCGCGTGGCGCGCGGGCGAGGCCCGCGAGCAGGGCGTGCCCGCCTACATCGTGTTCGGCGACGCGACCCTGCGCGCCGTCGCCGTCGCGCGGCCCGAGCGCCTCGACGACCTCGACGGCATCACCGGCATCGGGGCGAAGAAGCTCGAGGCCTATGGCGAGGCGCTGCTCGCGGTGGTCGCGGCGGCGTAGCCGGCCGTTCGCGGCATGGCCTCGGGGCTCTTTCCGCGGGATTGCTCGCGCCGCGCCATGCGCGCGCGATACATTGCAACCACTGCTCACGACGAAGGGGACCAGACCATGGCATCATCCCGGCCCGGCGGCGTGACGCTCGTCGCTGTCCTCACCTGGATCTCGGGGGCGATCTACATCATCGTCGGCGGCCTCGGGCTCTTCCCGGGCGGGCAGGACTTCTGGACCTCATTGCTGCAGATCGTGCTCGGCATCGTCGTGGTCTCCGTCGCCGGCGGACTGCTGCGGGGCAGCAACCTCTCGCGCATCATCATCACCATCGTGCAGGCGATCGCGGTCGTCGCGGCAGTCGTCGGTCTCTTCACCGGGCCGAACTGGTCGGCCGTCGTCGCCGGCATCTTTCCCGCGATCGTCCTCATCCTGCTGTGGTCGGGCCGCGCGAACGAATTCTTCAAGGACTGAAGGGGAGAACACATGTCTGCATCGATCGACCGACCGGGCGGGGTCACTCTCGTCGCGGTGCTCGCGTGGATCTCGGGTCTGCTCGACATCTTCGGCGGCACCATCCTGCTGTTCCAGACGAGCGTCGCCTCGACCGTCGAGCAGTTCGGCGGGGCGAGCGCGCTCATCGCCTCGGCGATCGTCTCGATCCTCATCGGGGCGATCGTCATCATCGTCGCGACCATGCTGCTTCGGGGCAGCTCGCATCGCCCGCATGATCGTCACGGTCTTCGAGGTGCTGTCGATCGCGGCTTCGATCTTCTTCGCGATCGCGTATCCGGCCGGCGCGATCGCCGAGTACTTCGGCATCGCGGTCTCGGTGGTCGTGCTCTTCCTGCTCTGGTCCGGGCGCGCGAGCGCGTTCTTCCGCGACTGACGACGGTTGTCGATGTCCCATCGCCGGGGTCACCGGCGTTTGTAGGGTGCCCACAGCGGCCGTCGAGGCCCCGCGTGGCGCGTTTGTAGGGCCCGGACGCAGGGTTTCGTCGTGGTCGAGGGCGCCCATACCGTGGGAATGAAGCCCACGAACGCACACGAAGGACGCACGATGGTTGACACGGCACCCCGTACCACCTCGAAGACCACCATGCCCGGCGCGGCATCCGCGCACCGCCCCGGCACGACCTCGCGGTCGAAGACGGCTCGCCCCGCGGCATCCGCACCCGCACCTTCGCCGGCCGGCGACGCAGCGGCACCGCAGCCGAAGGTCGACGTCGCGTCGCTCGGCCGGCAGTTGCTCGGCACGTGGGCCGACCTGCGCATCGCCGCGCGTGAGCGCGCCGCGCAGCCCGACCTGCAGCGCATCGACGGACAGTCGATGGCCGAGCACCGCGAGCGCGTGCTGGGGCAGCTGAAGCTGCTCGTCGAGCAGGGGGCGGTGCACCGCGCGTTCCCGAAGGAGCTCGGCGGACACGAAGACCACGGCGGCAACATCGCCTCGTTCGAAGAGCTCGTCATCGCCGACCCCAGCCTGCAGATCAAGTCGGGCGTGCAGTGGGGCCTCTTCGGCGCCGCGGTGCTGCACCTCGGCACCGAGTACCACCACCAGACGTTCCTGCCCGACATCATGTCGCTCAAGGTGCCGGGCGCGTTCGCGATGACCGAGACCGGCCACGGGTCGGATGTCGCGGCGATCGGCACGACGGCGACCTACGACGAGGCCAAGCAGCAGTTCGTGATCAACACGCCCTTCCGCGGCGCGTGGAAGGACTACCTCGGCAACGCGGCGCTGCACGGCACCGCGGCGGTCGTGTTCGCGCAGCTCATCACCAAGGGCGTCAACCACGGCGTGCACGCCTTCTACGTTCCGATCCGCAACGCCAAGGGCGGGTTCCTCAAGGGCATCGGCGGTGAAGACGACGGGCTCAAGGGCGGCCTCAACGGCATCGACAACGGCCGGCTGCACTTCACGAACGTGCGCGTGCCGCGCGAGAACCTGCTGAACCGCTACGGCTCGGTCGCCGAAGACGGCACCTACTCGAGCCCGATCGCGAGCCCGGGCCGTCGCTTCTTCACGATGCTCGGCACGCTCGTGCAGGGCCGTGTCTCGCTCGACGGCGCGGCCACGAGCGCCGCCGCGGTGGCGCTCACGATCGCGATCACCTACGGCAACCAGCGTCGCCAGTTCAACGCGGCGAGCGACACCGACGAAGAGGTGCTGCTCGACTACCAGCGCCACCAGCGCCGCCTGCTGCCGAAGCTCGCGACGACCTACGCGCAGATCTTCGCGCACGACGAGTTCCTGGTGAAGTTCGACGCGGTGTTCTCGGGCAAGGCCGACACCGACGACGACCGCCAAGACCTCGAGACGATCGCCGCCGCGTTGAAGCCCCTGTCGACGTGGCACGCGCTCGAGACGCTGCAGGAGGCTCGCGAGGCCACCGGCGGCGCCGGCTTCCTCGCCGAGAACCGCATCGTCGGACTGCGCCAGGACCTCGACATCTACGTGACGTTCGAGGGCGACAACAACGTGCTGCTGCAGCTCGTGGCCAAGCGCCTGCTCACCGACTTCTCGAAGCAGTTCGCGAAGGCCGACGCGGGCGCGATGGCCCGGTACGTCGTGCAGTCGACCGCCGAGCGCGCCTACCACGGCACCGGGCTGCGACGCATCGCGCAGACCATCGCCGACTTCGGGTCGACCGCCCGTTCGGTCAGCGAGCTGCGCGACGAGAACACCCAGCGCGAGCTGCTCACCGATCGCGTCGAGGCCATGATCGCCGAGATCGCCGGGCACCTGCGCGACGCGCGCAAGCTGCCCAAGGCCGATGCCGCGGCGGCGTTCAACCGCCACCAGAACCAGCTCATCGAGGCGGCCCGTGCGCACGCCGAGCTGCTGCAGTGGGAGGCGTTCACGCGCGGCCTCGCGAAGACGACCGACCCCGGCACCAAGCAGGTGCTCACGTGGGTGCGCGACCTGTTCGGCCTCGGCCTCGTCGAGAAGCACCTCGCGTGGTACCTCATGAACGGCCGGCTCTCGCCGCAGCGCGCGCAGGCCGTCACGGCCTACATCGACCGCCTGCTCGAACGGCTCCGCCCGCACGCGCAGGACCTCGTCGACGCGTTCGGCTACAAGCCCGAGCACCTGCGCGCGAGCATCGCGTCGGGCGCCGAGCTCGAGCGTCAAGACGAAGCCCGCGCCCACTACGCGGCGCTGCGGGCGGCCGGCACCCTGCCGGTGCCCGAGAAGTCCAAGAAGTAGCGACGAGATCCTCGCGCGAGCTCGGCTACGGCGCCGACCGACATTGCCGCGCTGCGCGGCGCGGGAGTCGTCTGATGACGCTGAAACTGCATTGGTCCCCGAAGTCGCCCTACGTGCGCAAGGTGATGATCTGCGCGCACGAGCTCGGCGCTGGTCGACCGCCTGGAGCTCGTGCGGTCGGTGGCCGCCATGCTCAAGCCGAACGCGCGGCTGATGGAGGACAACCCGCTGTCGAAGATCCCGACGCTGGTGCTCGACGACGGCTTCACGCTGTTCGACTCGGTCGTCATCTGCGAATACCTGACGATCTCGCGCAGGGCACGCCTGTTCCCGAAGCAGGGCGCCGACAAGTGGCAGGCGCTGCGCTGGCATGCGCTCGGCGACGGCCTGCTCGACGCGCTCATCCTCTGGCGCAACGAGCGCGAGCGCGAGGTGCCGCTGCCCGCGCTGATGGAGGCGTTCGAGCTGAAGACCCGCGCCGCGCTGAAGCTGCTCGACGACGAGGCGCAGGCGCTGGCCGAGACGCCGCTTCTCGATCGGCCACGTGACGATCGGCTGCGCGCTCGGCTACCTCGACTACCGCTTCGACGCGCTGGGCTGGCGCGGCATCGCGCCGCGCCTGGCCGAGTGGCAGGCCGACATCGCTCGCGCGCCCGTCCTTCCAGACCACGGAGCCGATCGATGGCTGAGCAATCGACATTCGACAGCCGCGCGCTGCCGACCGACAAGGCGGTGCTCGTCATCGGCGCCGGCACGATGGGCAGCGGCATCGCCGAAGTGGCGGCGACGGCGGGCCACCGCGTGTATCCTGCGCGACGCCAGCGCTGCGGCGCTCGACAAGGGGCTGGCGCAGATCCGCGCGCAGCCTGGACAAGCGCGTGGAGCGCGGGCGCCTCGATGCGGCGCAGCGCGACGCCATCCTCGCGCGCCTGCGTGCCGTGCGACCGACGGCACGGCGCTCGGCGATGTCGGCCTGGTCATCGAGGTGATCGTCGAGAAGCTCGACGTCAAGGTGGCGGTGCTGGGCGAGATCGAAGCCGCAGGTGGCGCCGGACGCCATCATCGCGACGAACACCTCGTCGCTGTCGGTCACGGCGATCGCCGGCCGCCTCGCGCGGCCGGACCGCGTCGTCGGCATGCACTTCTTCAACCCGGCCACGGTCCTGCCGCTGGTCGAGGTCGTGCAGCGGCCATGCGACGGCGCCGACGGTCGACGCAGACGATCGTGGAGACCGCGCAGGCCTGGGGCAAGGTGCCGGTGGTGTGCCGGTCGACGCCCGGCTTCATCGTCAACCGCGTGGCGCGGCCCTACTACGGCGAGGCGCTGCGCCTGCTGCAGGAGCAGGCCGCGACGCCGGCGACGCTGGACGCCGTGATGCGCGAATGCGGCGGCTTCAAGATGGGCCCGTGCGAGCTGATGGACCTGATCGGGCACGACGTCAACTTCGCCGTCACCCGCTCGGTGTACGAGGGCTTCTTCGACGATCCGCGCTACAAGCCGTCGCTGATCCAGAAGGATCTGGTCGACGCCGGCTGGCTCGGGCGCAAGAGCGGGCGCGGCTTCTTCGACTATCGCGACGGCGCCGTCGCGGCCGCGCCGACGACGCCGGCGCCGGCGGCGAGGCGCCGCGCCGTCGTGCGTGTCGAAGGCGACCTCGGCCCGGCGCCGGCGCTCGTCGACCTGCTGCGACGCCAGGACGGCATCACGGTCGAGACGCGGCGACGGGCGACGGGCTGCTGCGCGTCGACGGCTTTGCGCTCGCGCTGACCGACGGCCGCACCGCCACCGAACGCTCGCTGGCGCTCGGCGAGCCGGTCGTGCTGTTCGACCTGGCGCTGGACTACGCCGCCTGCACGCGCGTGGCGCTCGCCGCCGCCGGCGCAGGCCAGCGACGCGCACCTGGCGCAAGGCGATCGGCCTCTTCACCGCGCTCGGCAAGAAGGTCTCGGTGCTGGCCGACGTGCCCGGCATGGCCGTGACGCGCACCGTGGCGATGCTGGTCAACGAGGCCGCCGACGCGGTGCTACCAGGGCATCGCGTCGGCCGACGATGTCGATGCCGCGATGCAGAAGGGCGTCAACTACCCGATCGGGCCGATGGCCTGGGGCCGGCAGGATCGGCCTCGCGCACGTCGCGACGGTGCTGCGCCACCTCGCGCAGGCCTACGGCGAGGACCGCTACCGCACTGTCGCTGTGGCTGCAGCGCGCCGTCCAGGCCGCGCAGCCGCTGGGAGCGGCGCCATGGCTGAGCTGCGTGACGCGCCGCGACGGCAGGGGCGCGTCGGCATCGTCACGATCGACCGGCCCGAGCGCCGCAACGCGCTGAACCTGCAGGTCAAGCAGGAGATCGTCGAGCGCCTTGCAGGCCTTGGCAGCGCGACGACGACGTGGCCGTCATCGTGCTGACGGGCGAGGGCGGCTACTTCGTGGCCGGCACCGACATCGCCGAGATGGCGCAGATGCGGCCCGACCGACCATGTGCGGCTCGAGACCGACCGCGTGTTCCACGTCGTGCGCCAGTGCGCCGAAGCCGGTCATCGCGGCGGTGGAGGGCTATGCGCTCGGCGGCGGCTGCGAGCTGGCGCTGGCCTGCGACATGATCGTCGCGGCCGACGACGCGCAGTTCGGCCAGCCGGAGATCCGCGTCGGCATCATGCCCGGCGCGGGCGGCACGCAGCGCCTGCTGCGCACGGTCGGGCGCTACAAGACGCTGCTGTGGTGCCTGACCGGCGCAGATGATCCCGGCGCGCGAGGCGCACGCGGCCAACCTCGTCAGCGAGCTGGTGCCGAAGGGGCAGGCGCTGGCGCGCAGCATCGAGATCGCCGAGCAGATCGCGTCGATGCCGCCGCTGGCGGTGCAGGCGATCCGCGAGGCGGTGCGCCTCGGCGCCGACGTGCCGCTGGAGACGGCGCTGGCGCTGGAGCGGCGGCTGTTCGAGCGCCTGTTCGATATCGCAGGACCAGAAGGAAGGCATGCGCGCGTTCCTGGAGAAGCGCAAGCCGGTGTATCAGGGCCGCTGACGTGCGAGTTGGCGCCGAACCAGTCGACGAGCAGCGATGACCGTCGGCGCGTTCGTACTGCGCCCAGTGGCCAGCGCCTTCGATGACCCGCCACGGGCGTCGCGGCATCCTGCCGCGAGCCGCGGCGCCAGCTCGCGCCGGCACGGCGGTGATGTCGTGCTCGCCCCAGACCAGCAGCGCCGGCCCGGCGTGTGCGGCCAGTGCGGCCTGCAGCCCGCCGGCGCGCGAGATGGCCTTGCTGATGAAGCGCGTCGTGCGCAGCTGCGTCTCGTACACCGCGAGCGCGAGCGTCGTCGATGCTCGCCGGGTCGTGCAGCATCAGCGTCGCCACGTTGTGGCGCAGCGCCGCGGGCTGCTCGGAAGGCGGCAAGGTTCGCCAGTCCACCAGCGCGGCGCTCGGTGGGCGAGGGCCGCCGTGGCCCGCGGGGCCGATCAGGGCCAGGCGGCGAACGAGTCCCCGCGCCGCGAGCCGGGCCGCGACGAAGCCGCCGAACGAGAAGCCGGCGAGGTCCACCGGCGTTGCGCCGGCGCCGAGCACCGCGGCCATCGAGGCGGTCGACCGCGTCGACCAGCCGGTCCATGGCATCCGGCGCGCGGCCGTCGACGTCGAGGTCGTCCGAATCGCCGTAGCTCGGCATGTCGGGCAGCCACAGCGTGTGCCGCTGCGACAGCGACGCGATGTTGCGCACCCAGTGCATCCAGTTGCCGTGGCCGCCGTGCAGCAGCACCAGCGACGGCCCTTCGCCGAAGCGGCGCCAGACGATGCGCCGGCCTGCGCGCGCATCGTCTCGTGGCGCGACGCGGCGCGTCTCGATGCGAGCCAGCCAGCTCGCGACGCCGATCCCACGTCGTCGGTCATCGGCGTCATGCGTACAGGGCGCTGCGGGTTCGTCACCAGGATCTTGTCGCAGCAGCGCAGCGTCCGGCGTCCAGCGCTTCAGCGCGTCGAGCAACTGCGCGCGCGTCGGGCGCCGGCGTCACGCGCAGGTGCGGCCAGTCGCTGCCCCACACCAGGCCGCTCCGGGTTGGCCTCGCAGCATCGCCTCGTGGAACGGCCGGCCGAGCTCGAAGTCGGCGCGTGCCGAGCAGGTTGCGGTAGGCGCACAGCTTGACCCAGACCTTGCCGCGCTTCCAGCAGCGCCAGCAGGCAGCGAAAGCCCGGCTCGTCGACGCCGGCCGCCGACGTCGAAGCCGCCCATGTGGTCGATCACCACCGGCACCGGCAGCTCGCGCAGCCGCGTCGCGATGTCGGGCAGCGCCTTGCAGTCGGTCCACAGCTCGGCATGCAGGCCGGCGTCGGCCAGCGCCGGCGCCAGCGCGAGCAGGTCGTCGAACGACGCGCTGCCGGCGAAATTGGCGCCGGCGCCGCTGCGGTGGCTGAAGCGCGCGGCGCGCACGCCCTTGTCGCGCAGGCCGTCCAGCGTCGGCGAGCGTGCCGGGCCGCACGCACGATCACGCCGCGCAGGTTCGGCGTGCGCGCCAGCGCATCGAACAGCAGCGAGAAGTCGTCGCCGTAGGCGCTGGGATGCACCAGCACGCCGTGCGACAGGCCCAGGCGCGACAGCAGCGCCAGGTACTGCGACGCCACCGCCTCGGGCGGCGTGTAGCTGCGATCGGCGGCCAGCGGAAAGCGGTCGTAGGGACCGAACAGGTGGGCGTGGCAGTCCCAGCCGCGCCGTGCTCATCGCATCGTCTCCGTTGCGGCAGCGGGAACGCCGGCGCGCACGCCCTCGGGCAGCGGGATCTCGTGCGCGTTGAGCGTCATCGCGACCATCGTGTAGTAGCCGACCAGCGCCGTCAGCTCGACCACGCGTGCGCTCGCCGAAGCGCGCCAGCGCCTCGGCATAGGTGGCGTCGGACACCGAGCTGAAGCGGTTGAGCTCGACCGCGAAGCTGCAGCACGGCGGCGTCGTCCGCCGACAGGCCCGTCGGGCATGCGCTCGCGCGAGCAGCGCCTCGATGATCGGCGGCTCGATGCCGACCTTCTCGGCCTCCGACCCGGTGCGCATACCACTCGAACGGCGACTGGCAGGCGCGGCCGGTGACCAGGATGGCCAGCTCCGACAGGCGCGGCGGCAGCGTGGTGCTGTAGCGCAGCAGCTCGCCCAGCGCCTGCCAGCGCTCGGCCAGCTCGGCGTTGTGCAGGGCCGCGCGCAGCGGGCCCTGGATCTTGCCGCGGCGGCCGGACACGATCTTGTCGTAGCACGCGGCGCTGCTCGGCGTTCATCGTTCGGGCGAGGGAAGGGTGATGCGCGGCATCGGCAGTGCTCCTGTCGGATCGCTTGCGAGCTTAGTCGGCCGCGCGCGTCGCGCGGCCTACGCGCGCGGCGCGCATCCCTGCTATGCCGATGCGGTCACGCGCCGGCCGGCGCGCCACATGCCGTGCGCGCGCCATCTCCTCGACGATCGTCGACGATCTGCGACGCGACGGCCGACACCGCCCGCGGCGGGCCCTTGGACTTGCGACATCGCCATCGAGATCGTGCGCTGCACCGGCGGGTCGACGATGCGCGCGGCCTGCAGGCGCCTGTCCTTCACCTCGCTCCAGACGGCGTGGATGCGGCAGCACGGTGTAGAGCCGCTCGGTCGCGACGAGCGCCCTTCTGCAGCGGCAGCGAGTCGGCCTCGATCACCGGCGCGAGCGTGATGCGCCGCTGGCGCGCGATGGCATCGAGCGCCGTGCGCAGGCCGTTCGGCGCGCTCGGCAGGATGAAGGGCAGCTCGTGCAGGGCGTCGAACGGCAACCTCGGCCGCGGCGGTCAGCCGGTCGCCCGGCGGGCCGATCAGGTAGCTGTCGACGACGGCCAGCGACTGCTCCTTCTCCGGCAGCGTCGGGCCGTAGCGGTAGAGGATGGCGATGTCCACGCGCGCATCGGCCAGCCACTCCTCGACCTGGCCGCTGGAGCCTTCCAGCACCTTCAGGCTGACGGCCGGGAAGCTGCTGCGCGCGTGCGGCTGAACAGCCGGCCGACCAGCGGCATGCCGATCGACGGCAGCGACCCGAGCGTCACGCGTCCGCTCGGCTCTCGCGCCTCGCCGCGGATCTCGTTCTCCAGCCGCTCGGCGTCGGCCAGCAGGGCCTTGACCTGCGGGAACAGGCGCGCGCCGATCTCCGACAGCTCGACGCCGCGGCCGGTGCGGTTGAACAGGCGGGCGCCGCACTCGCGCTCCAGCGCGTTCAGCTGGCGGCTCAGCAGCGACTGGTTGCTGTCGAGGAACAGCGCCGCGCGGGTCGAGGCTGCCCAGTTCGCCGATGGCGATGAAGGCGCGCCACTTGTGCAGGTCGGCCGCGATGTCGATCTTGAAGTCTGACGCTTTGCTGGACTGCATCGGCCGGCACTCGGAGATGGAGTGCCTATTCTGCCCATACCGTCCCGAAAGGGGGCGTCAGTCACCGCATCGCCATGTCACTCCGCGACGCAAGCTGCCGGCAGCCTTACCGGTCCAGCAATCTCCCTTGAGACCATGCTCCACGCTTGACCGCGCTGCGGACGCAGTCGACCAGCATGTCGACGACAAGCTTCACCGCGCGGCTCTGGGCCCTGTTTGAAGAGATGCCGAGCATGATCGTTCGCGTGATCTTGGGGCGGCTCACCGGCGCCGCGCTGAGGTATTTCCGCGCGACATCGTCTGCGACGGCGATGGGGGGAAGGATGGTCAAGCCGTGGCCTCCAGCCGCAAGGCTCCTTTGAACCGTCATCGAATTCGTCTCGACGACGACGTTGAGCTCGACGCCGGCCACGGCACAGGCGTGATCAACCAGTGCACGTATGCCGTGCGGGGCGCTCGGAAGGATCAGCGGCTTTCCTTCGAGGCTCGCCAGGGGCACGGGCCGGTCTGTCCGAAGCTTCGCGGAGGGCAGCCCGACAAGCCAGAGGTCCTCTTCCACAAGCGGGCGAGTCTGGATCGTGGGTGACGGCTCCGCTCGGTAGAGGAGCGCGGCGTCGACCTCACCGGACTCGAGCCATTGCTGCAGCGTGCCGGCGTAGCCCATGGCGATGCGCACTCGGATCCGCAGGGTAGGAATCAGCGACCGCCTTGACCAGCGGGCTCGACAGAAGCTCGCAGGTGCTGGGCAGCAAGCCGATCGTGACGAGCCCGCCGATGCCGTTTTCCGCGCCCGCGATCTCCGCGCGTGCGCGATCCAGCTCGAGCATGGCTCGTCGCGCGTAACCGGCGAGTGCCTTGCCCGCTTCCGTCAAGGCCATGCCATGACGTTCACGCTCAAACAAGGCCGTCCCGACATCCTCTTCGAGCAGGCGCAGTTGCCTGGAGACGGCGGGCTGCACGACATGCAGCACCTCCGCGGCGCGCGTCACGTTGCCGGTTTCCGCGATGGTGAGAAATGCGCGCAGCTGCTTGAAGTCCATCTCGCTCTCCGTGATCACGAATGCTGATTGAGCAATGCCTATATGTTATTTCACCATTCGATCCATCAGATTCTATGATTTCTAGATCGTCACTTGACTCTGTGGGCTCTGCAGACCAAGTCCGTCTGCATCAACAGCGGCGCGCCGTCACCGGCAACCCCTTCGTGCTGCGCTGACGCAACGTCAACATTACTGGAGACACGAGCATGAGCTCTTCGAACCTTTCCCGACGCGACCTGATGAAGTGGGGCGTTGCCACCACGTTGGGCATTCCCGCGGCGTCTGCCTTCCCGCAGAGCGCTCTTCCGAACAAGCCGATCCTGCTCGTCGTCCCCTTCGCTGCGGGCGGCGCCACGGATGTCGTCAGCCGGCTGGTCGCGCAGAAGCTCGGCGAACGCGTGTCTCGCACCATCGTCGTGGAGAACGTCGCCGGCGGTGGAGGCTCCATCGGTGCCGCGAAAGTGGTCAAAGCACCCGCCGACGGGAGCGTGCTGTTGATGGGCACGATCGCCACGCACGTGATCATCCCGCTGTCGACGGAGCAATCACCCTACAACCCGCAGCGCGACTTCACGCCGATCTCGCTGTTGGCCAAGGTGCCGAACGTGCTGCTGGTGGGCAAGGACGTCAAGGCGCAGAACGTGCGGGAGCTGATCGCGCTGCTGAAGGCGCAGCCGGGCAAGTTCAACTACGGGTCGTCCGGCCTCGGCACGCCTCCCCATCTCTCGGGCGAGCTCTTCAAGGCGATGGCGAAAGTCGACATCACTCACATTCCGTACAAGGGCGGCGGCCCAGCCATGACCGACCTGATCGGCGGGCAGATCCCGATCCTCTTCGACGTGCTCTCCGGTGCGGCTTCGCACATCCGCGGCGGTTCGGTCCGTGCACTCGCCATGACGCTCGACCAGCGCGCGCCGTCGTTTCCCGACCTGCCCACCATGGCCGAGGCGGGGCTGCCGGGTTATGAGACCTACACATGGAATGCGATCTTCGGGCCGGCCGGGGTGCCCCGTCCCCTGGTAGATGCACTCAGCAAGGAACTGGTGGCCGTGGTGGCACTGCCCGAGGTGCAGGCCAAGCTGAGGGAGCTCAGTGCGACGCCGGTGGGGTCGACGCCCGAGGTGCTGGCGGCGCTGGTCAAGTCAGACCTCGACAAGATGGGTGCGCTCATCAAATCGATCGGCGGCTTGAAGCGCGAGTAAGGGCGAGACGCACTCATCGCTGCCGCATCGGCCTGGGCGCTTCAAGCAAGGCGCCCGCAACAACCTGATGAAGACATCGTGAAAGAAGCCACCTGCCTGCCGTTCGATCCCGTGCTCACGCCACCGCGCGAGCGGCTGCCCGCGGGCAGCTGCGACTGCCACTTCCACGTGTTCGAGGACGTGCTCCGCTACCCGCTGGCGCAGGGGCGCAGCTACACCCCTGCAGCGGCGCCCATGGTCGACTACCGGCGCATGATGGCGGCCACCGGCATCGAGCGCGCGGTGCTGGTGCAGCCCAGCGTCTACGGGTCGGACCACACGCTGTTCGTGGACATGCTGCAGGAGCACCAGGCATGGCTGCGCGGGGTGGCCGTGGTGCGCGCGGACACGCCGGAGAAGGACATCGAGCTCTGGCACCGCGTGGGCTCACGTGGCTCGCGCGTGAACGCGCTGTACGCGGCCGGTGCCCCGGTGGCGGAGATCGAGGCCATCGTGCAGCGCATCCGGCCGCACGGCTGGCATCTGCAGGTCTGCATCGACGTGGACGCGCAGCCGCAGTTGCTGGAGCGCATCGTCGACATGGGCGTGCCGGTGGTCGTGGACCACATCGGGCATCTGCCCGCGGAGCGCGCCGCCGAATCGCGCGGCTTCGCCACCCTGGTGAGCCTGCTGCGCGAAGGGCGCGTCTGGGCCAAGTTGTCCGGTCCGTACCGATTGACCGCGCAGCGCACCGGCTTTGCCGACGTGCGGCCGCTGGTGGACCGCTTGGTGCAGGCCAATCCGGGTCGCCTGGTCTGGGGCTCCGACTGGCCCCATCCGTCCATCGCCGCCCCGATGGTCAGCGACACCGAGCTTGCGAACCTCGCCTGCGAGTGGCTTGGCGATGCGGCGCTGCGCCAGCGGGTGCTGGTGGCCAACCCGACCACGCTGTACTGGAACTGAGCAAGAGGAGACCAGGCCATGTCGCTCTGGAGAGAGTTCGAGGACGCTGAAGTCGTCCAATCGTTCCGGGCATTCGCCCGCGACCACGTCAAGCCCGCGGCGGCCGAGATCGACCGCGACGACCTGTACCCGGGCGACCTCGTACAGCGCGCGGCCGACGTGGGATTCAATGCGCTGATCGTGCCGCAACAGTACGGCGGGGCCGGCTGCACGTTCCGCCGCGTCGTCTCGTTCTTCGAGGAGGTGGGGGCCTGCAGCGCGTCCGTGGGCATCTCGCTGAACTCGAACTTCCAGGCGCAGAACGCGATCCTGCGCTCGGGATCGGAGGCACTGCGCCAGCGCTACCTTCCGAAGTTCGCACAAGGGCTCAAGGCGTCCTACGCACTGACCGAGCGCAACCACGGCAGCGACATCCGCACGCTGGACACGCGCGCCGTGCGCGATGGCGAGCATTGGGTGCTGGACGGGCAGAAGTCCTTCATCACGTCGGGCACCGGCGCCGACCTGTTCATCATCCTGGTGCAGACGGACGAGGGTCTGGGCGTGTTCGCCGTGCCGCGCGACGCACGGGGCGTGAGCACCTTCGTCAGCGACCGCAGCGAGACCTTCGGCCTGCGCAACGGGCCGCACGTGGAGTTGCTGCTGCAGAACGTGCGCGTGCCGCTCGACCACCTGATCGGCAAGGCCGGCGAGGGCCTGAAGGTGGTGCTGCGCAACCTGAACTATTCGCGCACGCTCAACGCCGCCATGGCGATCGGCCTGGCGCGCTCGGCGTTCGAGGAGTCACTGGCCTACGTGAAGCAGCGCAAGGCCTTCGACCAGTTCGTCTTCGATTTCCAGGGCATCCAGTGGTACTTCGCCGAGTCTCTGGCAGAGATCGATGCCGCGAGGTTGCTGCTGTATTCGGCGGCCGACGCGCTGGACGAGCAGCGCGACGTCGATCGCCATTCGAGCGAGGCCAAGCTGATCTGCTGCGGCGTTGCCAACCGCGTGACGGCGCAGGCCATCCAAGTCTGCGGCGCCTACGGGACGATGGTCAATTCGCCGTTCAACCGCTACTGGCGCGACGCCAAGACCTTCGAGATCGGCGGCGGATCCATGGAGGTCCTGAAGAACAACGTCGGGCGCTACCTGTCGCGCCTGGACATGAGCCCGTATCTCGACCCGTCAGCGGCCTGATCCCGTCGCCACGCACTCCGTTTCTCTCACCGGTACTCATCATGTTCAGCAACCAGAACCTGGCTCAACTCATCACCAGCGCGGCCAAGCGGTCCCCGCAGGCGCTCTTCGGCACGGACACGGTCTCGATGCCGCTGGCCGACGCGCTGGAACTGGCGCGCAAGCTGGCCCGGCAACTCGGCGCGGCCGGCCTGCGCCGGGGCTCTACGGTGGCCTTCATCGGCATCACCAGCGAGCACTACCTGATCCTGTGGATGGCGTCGCAGTTGGTGGGCCTGCGCACCGCGCTGATCAACCCGCACTATCCGCAGGAGCTGCTGCGCGACATGCTGGTCGATCTCCGGCCCGGACGCAGTGGCCTTCTTCGACGACCAGTTCGCCGCGCCCGCCAGCCCCGATTGGCGGCAACTGGACGCGCGCCGCGCCTGGACCGGGGAGGTCACGCTGACGCCGGCCGACGGCGCCGCGCCGGCCGCCGACGCGGGAGACCCCGCCGAATGGGGCGCGCAGTGCGAGGGCGGCGAGATCGCCAGCTACATGCACACCTCGGGCACTTCGGGGCGCCCCAAGTTCTGCGCGCAGAGCCACACCTACTTCATCCGGCTCGGCCGCTTCATCGCCGACTCGATGGGCTACACCTGGCGCGACGTCGTCTACGCCCCGATGCCGATGTTCCACATCAATCCGCTGGGCTACGGCGTCGTGGCCGGGCTGACGGCGGGCGCGAGCGTGTTCGGCACGCGCCGCTTCGTCGCGGGCGAGTTCTGGAGCACCGTGAAGCGCATCGGCGCGACCGCCGCAGTGCTGCACGGCACGCCGCTGAAGATGCTGCTCCTGGACACCCGTCCGCAGGACAGCGAGGGGCACGAGCTGCGCTGCGTCTTCTTCGCGTCGGAGGAGTTCCTCAGACGCTTTTCCGTGCCCATGGGCATCACGCTGTACGGCTCCACGGAAGCCGGCGGCCTGTGCCACCTGTGGCAGCTGCGCCCGGGCGACTCCGAGCCCGCAGAGGAGGGGCCGACGCAATACGCCGGCCGCGCCCGCTTCGACGTGGAGGCCAAGATCTCCGAGGAAGGCGAGATCCTGGTGCGGCAGCTGTCGGAGCACACGCTCTTCTCCGGCTACCTGCGCGACGGCGTCATCGACCCCTCGGTGGACGAGCAGGGGTGGTTCCACACCGGCGACCGCGGCCGCATGGACCAGTACGGCAACCTGGTCTTCATCGAGCGCTTGAGCGAGGCGATCCGCGTCAACGGCGAGTACGTGCCGATCGACTACGTGGAGCGCAAGCTGGAGACCGAGGCCGGGCTCTCCGAGTTCGCGATCTGGAGCCGGCCCGACGAGATCAGCGGCCAGCGCGTGGTGCTGTTCGTGACCGACCCCGGCTTCGACCTGGCGCGCACCACGGCCGTGATCGGAGACCCTGCCGAAGATCATGCGGCCCGTGGAGATCATGCGCATCGCGGCGCTGCCACGCGACACCGGCGTCAACAAGGTACAGCGCCGGCGCCTGGCGGGCGAGCCCGTGCTGGCGCGCCATGCGCTCTCCTGAATCTTGCCAGCCACGGAGACCGCCATGACTGCATTCCTGAAGTACGAACAGCGCGGCCACGTCGTCACGCTGACCATGTCCCAGCCCGAGCAGCGCAACCCGCTGACAGGCAACACCGCGGTCGTCGAGCTGCTGGCGGCGGTGGACAGGATCTCCGCCGACGGGAGCGTGCGCGCCGTGATCCTGACCGGCGAGGGGCCGGCGTTCTCCGCGGGCGGCGACATCCGCAAGATGAAGGAGCAGTCCTTCGGCGACGTCGACGGCATGCGCATCCGCGACGACTACCGGACCGGCATCCAGCGCCTGCCGCTCGCGCTGTTCAACCTGGAGGTGCCGGTCATCGCCGCCGTCAACGGCCCGGCCGTGGGCGCGGGGCTGATCTGGCCTGCATGTGCGACCTGCGCATCGCCTCGGAGAAGGCGCGCTTCGCCGAGAGCTTCGTGAAGATGGGCATCGTGCCCGGCGATGGCGGCGCCTGGCTGCTGCCGCGGGTGATCGGCCTGTCTCGCGCGGCCGAGCTGTCGTTTACCGGCCGCATGATCGACGCCGCCACGGCGCTGGCCTGGAACCTGGTGTCGCAGGTGGTGCCGCACGACGAGCTGCTGGCCGCCGCCAACCGGCTGGCCGACGAGATCGCCGCCAATCCGCCCCAGGTTACGCGCATGACCAAGCGGCTGATCCGCGAGGGCATGCACATGAGCCTGGCATCGTTGCTGGACCTGTCGGCCGCCTACCAGGCGCTGGCGCACCAGACCGTCGACCACCGCGAGGCGGTCTCGGCCTTCCTGGACAAGCGCACGCCGCAGTTCAGCGGCTGAACACCTTCACCAGCCCTCGAGGAAGACATGACGACGCGTCGATTCAACGTGGTGCGCCTTGAGTTCTGGATCGATCCGGCCTTCGACCGCATCCTGTCCGCGAGCCTTCGATAGCGCTGCAGACCTGCGCGATCGAAGGTGCGGACGATGTGCTCGACCAGGCGCTGGCGCAGGCACATGTGCTGCAGACCAATTCCGCCCGCGACGAACTGCCGGCGCACCTGATCACCGATGCGGCGCTACTGGCGCGCTGCCCGAACCTGCTGGCCGTGTCCGCCAACGGCTCGGGCTGCGACACGATCGACATCGACGCCTGCACGCAGGCCGGCGTGATGGTCCTGAACCAGGTGGGCGGCAACGCCGATTCGGTGGCCGAGATGGCGCTGGGCCTGATGCTCTCGGTGCTGCGGCGCATCGCCGAGTGTGACCGCCGGCTGCGCAGCAGCGAACGCGGCTTCAGCCGCGAGGACCTGATGGGCCGCGAGCTGCGCGGGCGCACGCTGGGGCTGGTGGGCATGAGCGAGATCGGGCGCCGCACCGCCGCGCTGGGTCGCGCCTTCGGCATGCGCGTGCTGGGCTTCGACCCGGCGCTGGACGCCGCAGGAACTCGCGCGGCGCGGCGCCGAGGCCGTGTCGTTCGACGAACTGCTGCTGCAGTCCGACATCGTCTCGCTTCACTGCCCGCGCAATGCGCACACCGTGGGCATGATGAACGCAGCCCGCTTCGCCGCGATGAAGCCGGGCGCCATCTTCATCACCACCGCGCGCAGCGGCATCCACGACGAAGCCGCGCTGGCCGACGCCTTGACCAGCGGCCACCTGGCGGGCGCCGGCCTGGACGTGTGGGACCAGGAGCCCCCGCCGCCCGAGCACCCGCTGCTGGCGCTGCCGAACGTGGTGGCGACGTACCACACCGCCGGCGTGACGCAAGAGGCACGGCGCAACAACGCCACGCTCGCGGCCACGCAGATCGCGCAACTGCTCACCACGGGACAGCGGCCAGAACGGCTGGTCAACCGCGACGTGTGGCCTCGCGCCAGCGGGCGCCTTGCGGCCCTGGGGTTGGGGCCTGAACGGCACCATCGACCCGCCCAAGCATCCCGAGAGAAATGGCAGAGCTTCAGGGCGGAGACGTTGGAAGGCGCTGCAGTTCGGCCTGCACGATCGAACGCAGCATCGGCAACTTGCCTTTGAAGAAGTGGTCCGCGCCGGGGACAACGACCACCGGCAGCGAATGCACCTCGGCCCATTGCAGCAGTGCCGACAGCGCCACGCGCTCATCGAGCTGGCCATGGATCACGACGGAGCCGTTCGGAACGCTGGCGGTGTCGTAGACCCGGCCACCCTCGACCGAGCCCACCGGCAGACCGGCCAGCACCACGTGCTGCGCCGCCTTCCCGGCGCCCGCAAGGCGCGAGGCGACCCTGGATTGCACGAAGGCGCCGAACGAGAAGCCGATCAAGGCCAGCGGCGCGGACCACTCCATCGCCTGGATGACGGCCAGGATGTCGTCCGCTTCACCGACGCCGTGGTCATGGTTTCCGGCAGTCCCGCCCACGCCGCGGAAGTTCGGACGGACGGCGAGCCAGCCGAGATCACGGACGCCGCGTGCCAACACCTGCGGGATCTTGTGCAGCGCGCTGCCGCCGAGCAGCGGCTGCGGGTGTGCGATGACGGCCAGGCCGCGCGGCGGGCCGGTCGGCGAATCCACGAGCAGTTCAATTTCGCCCACCGGCCCCGCCACCGTTCGACGAACGGTTTCGATAGCTGCCGTGCGCCGCGCTTCTGGATTCATGGAGACGAGCCTCGGCGCGATTCTAGGTGGGCAACGTGCCGATCCTGGATTCAAGCTCACGAGCCGAATTCCCCGCCGGCG
>CAWILI010000018.1:0-31148 GCA_963836825.1 uncultured Actinomycetota bacterium | reverse complement strand
CGAACTGCTCGACCTGGTGCTCGCGCGCCTGCCGCTGCCGGTCGGCGCCGACATCGCGCTCGTGGTCGGCGATGCGGCATCCGTCGTCGGCGACCTCGCGACGCAGCAGCCGTTCGACGTCGTCATCGTCGACCTGTACTCGCGGCTCGAACCGCCGGCGTTCGTCGCCACGCCGGCATTCATGAGCGGATGCCTCGCGCTCGTCGCCCCCGGCGGGCTGCTGACCGTGAACGTGGCCGATGCCGCCGGGCTCGAGCGACTGCGCGCGCAGTCGCGGGCCGTCGCCCGCGCCGATCCGACGGCCGAGCTGCTCGTCGCAGGCGATCCCGTCGGTGCTCTCGGGCGCCGACGAGGGCAACGCCGTGCTCGTGGCGGCGCCCGACGGGCTGCCCCGCCGGCTCGAGGAGCGGCTCGCGGCGAACGGCCCGCATCCGGCCGAGGTGCTCACGGGCGCGCGCCTCGACTTCGCGCTCTGGGGCGCCTGCTGACCGATCGCGCGGGTGCGCGCAGGGGGTAGCGTGGCGAGGGTGCCAGACCTCGAACGCCGCCTCGCCGTGAGCGGGCACCTCGCCCGGCTCGAGGAGTCCCGCCAGATGCCCGGCTCCTGGACCCTGCTCGTCGACGGCACCCCGCAGTCGCACGTCGAGCTCGACCGGCCCGAGTGGCTCGGCTTCGAGTACGTGCGGCGCATCGGGCACGCGGTCGACCTCGTGCGTCCCGAGGGCGAGGCGATCACGGCGGTGCACCTCGGCGGCGGCGCGCTCACGCTGCCCCGCTACGTCATCGCCACGCGCCCGGGCTCGCGGCAGCAGGTCGTCGAGCTCGAGTCCGACCTCGTCGAGTTCGTGCGCGAGCACCTTCCGCTCCCCCGCGGCGCGCAGTTGCGCATCCGCCACGGCGACGCGCGCGAGGTGCTGGCGAAGCTGCCGGGCGGCCTCGACGGCGCCGTCGACATCGCGATCGTCGACATCTTCTCGGGTGCCCGCACCCCCGCGCACGTGACGAGCGCCGAGTTCTACGGCCTGATCGTCCCGCGGCTCGCACCGGGCGGCATCGTCGCGGTGAACGTCGCCGACGGCGCCGGCCTCGCCTTCGCCCGCTCGCAGGCGTCGACGCTCTCGTACGTGTTCGAACACGTCGCGATCGCGGCCGACCCCTCGATGCTCAAGGGCCGGCGCTTCGGCAACGTCGTCATGTACGCGTCGAACGACCCGCTGCCGTTCGACGCGATGCCGCGCCGCCTCGCGAGCGATCCGGCCCCGGCGAAGCTCGTCGAGGGCGACGAGCTCCGCCGGTTCATCGCGGGCGCCCCGGTCGTGACCGACGCCACGGCGGTGCCGTCGCCGCCGCCGGCGCGCAGCATCTTCCTCGCGAAGCCCGGCGGCTGACGCCTCCGCGGCCGCGACTGCCGCCAGGACGATCCGCGATCAGGTCGGCGAGCGCTCCGTCAGCCGAGTCGCGTGTGCGCGTGCGACTCGGCGCGCTCTCGTTCCAGACCCGGTCGAGTGCCGTGACGGCATATGAATACGAACGGCCCGGCTGCGCCGACGCATCGACGAAGCGCTGCACGACACCGGATGCGGCCCGCACGGTCGCGATCAGCGCCGTGGCGTCCTCGACATCGACGCCTCCATCGCCCTCGACCCGGTAGACGGCGAACGAGGTCGCACGATCGCCGGGGCGGCGCAGCATCGGACCACTGCAGGGCGACGCCCTCGCCCGTGCGTTCCGGTTCGGTGAGCACGGGCGTGCGCACCGCGGTCGCCGGCAGCCACTCCATGGCCGGCACGATCGCCGGGTGCGCGTAGTGGTCGGCGAGCACCCGCGTCATCGAGCCCTGCGGGTCGGCGGGGACGTGCTTGGCCGAGAAGTACACGTTGCCGTGCACGGGGGTGCCGGCGGCGTCGATCTCGCGGTCGAACGTCAGGTGGTTCGAGAGCTCGGCAGGATCGGTGAACACGCCCGAGGTCACCTTGTAGAGCGCCTCGCCGATATAGAGATGAGTGCCGGATGTCGCGGCCACGTCGGCCCACCACGGCACGAGCTTCGCGTAGTCGGCGACGGCGAGCCCGAACTGCCAGTAGATCTGCGGGTTGATGTAGTCGAGCCAGCCCTCGAGCACCCACTTGCGGGTGTCGGCGAACTGCAGGTCGTACGACTGCGATCCCCCGGTCTCGGAGCCGAGCGGGTCGGTGGCGCGGTTGCGCCAGATGCCGAACGGGCTGATGCCGAACTTCACCCAGGGCTTCAGCGCCTTGATGCGCTCGGACACCGAGCTCACGAACGTGTCGACGTTGTGGCGCCGCCAGTCGGCGATGTCGTCGAAGCCGGCGCCGTGCGCGGCGTAGGTCGCGGCATCCGGAATCGTCTGCCCGGCCACGGGGTACGGGTAGAAGTAGTCGTCGAAGTGCACGCCGTCGAGGTCGTAGTGCTCGACCGAGTGCAGGATGGCCCGCTGGATGTGCTCCTGCGCCTCGGGCAGGCCCGGGTCGAAGTAGAGCTTGCCGCCGTACGCCCAGATCCACTCGGGGTGCACGCGCGCCGGGTGCTCGGGCACGAGCTTCGAGGGGTCGGCCTGCATCGAGACGCGGTAGGGGTTGTACCAGGCGTGCAACTCGAGGTTGCGGCGGTGCGCCTCGTCGACGATGAAGGCGAGCGGGTCGTACCCGGGGTCCTGGCCCTGCACGCCCGTGAGGTACTGCGACCACGGCTCGAGCGGGCTCGGCCAGAACGCGTCGGCCGTCGGGCGCACCTGCACGAAGACCGCGTTCAGGTTGAACTGCTCGGCGACGTCGAGCCAGTGCAGGAACTCGGCGCGCTGCTCGTCGGCGGTCAGGCCCGTGCGCGACGGCCAGTCGATGTTGACGACCGACGAGATCCACATCGCGCGCAGTTCGCGCTTGCGAGGCGTGACCGGGCCGAACGCCGTCCCCGGCTCGGCGCCGAAGGCCGGGGTCGGCGACAGGCGTGCCGATGGTGACGGTGAAGGCGGATGCCGCGGCGCCGGCCACCGCCAGCGTGAGGAAGCCGCGTCGATCGAGGTCGATGCGTGCGGGGCGGGCGGCGGGCGTGTGGTCGAGGGGCATCGTCGATCCTCCGTTGGTGTGCGCTTTCGGAAGATACTTCCACATTCAACGGAGACTGTGAAGTGTTTTTTCCAAGCTCGCTCACGCGTGCCGGAAGCGCACCTCCTGACCCGGTCGCACCTGCGCGACCGCGTCGAGCGAGGACCGCGCCACGATCGCGATGACCGGGTAGCCGCCCGTGACCGGCCGGTCGGCGAGCAGGATCGTCGGCAGGCCGTCGCCCGCGACCTGGATCGAGCCCGGCACGGTCGCCTCGCTCGCGAGCTCGCCGTCGACGCGGCGGGCGAGCGGCGCACCGGCCAGCCGCACCCCGATGCGGTCGGCGTGCTCGGTCACCCGCCACTCGCCATCGAAGAGCGCCCCGCGTGCGACATCCGTGAACCAATCGGCACGCGGACCGGGCATCAGCGCGAGGGTGACGTGGCCGTCCGGCGGCGGGTACGCGGCGTCCTGGTCGATGAGCGGCACGGATGCCCCGGGCTCGGGCCCGATCGCGAGCACCCGGCCGGACGCGACCGGCTCGGGTCCGAGGCCGGCGAGCGTGTCGCGTGAGCGTGAGCCGAGTTCGGCCGGCTCGTCGATGCCGCCGCGCACCGCCAGCAAGTAGCGGATGCCCCGCTCGGCGGCGCCGAGCTCGAGCACCGAGCCGTCGCGGGCGCGGGCGGCGGTGTACGGCGCGATGCGTCGGCCGTCGAGGGTCGCCCGGCCCCATGCGCCGGTGACCGCGAACCACGTCTCGCCGCCCTCGAATCGGGCTCGGAACCCCCCGACGAGCACCTCGAGCACGGCGTGCGCGTCGGGATTTCCGACCAGGCGGTTCGCGAGCCTCGCCGCGCCCCGGTCGAGCGCACCCGACCGCGGCACGCCGAGGTGCGCGAACCCCGGGCGCCCGAGATCCTCGACGAGCGTCTGCGCGCCGGCCTGCTCGACGACGAGCCGGGCCATCAGCCGACCGCCTCGAATCGCACGCGGCGCCCGGGCGCGAGCAGCGCGGGCGGGTCGGCCTGCGCGTCCCACAGCACCGCATCGGTGCGCCCGATGAGGCGCCAGCCACCGGGGCTCGGGCGCGGGTAGACCCCGGCGAACGACTCCGGCGAGCGCGACGGCGCCGGCGGGCACGCGCGTGCGCGGCGCGTCGAGCCGGGGCACCTCGTACGGCCAGTCGTCGCAGACGAGGTAGCCGAATCCCGGGGCGAATCCCACGAAGGCGACCCGCCACTCGGCGCGCTGATGCGCGCCGACGAGCGCCTCGGTCGACACGTCGAGCAGCTGCGCCGTGGCCGCGAGGTCGTCACCGTCGTAGACGACGGGGATCGTCGCGACGTCGTCGCGCCCCGCGCCCGCCGCCGGTCGGCGCTGCGAGCGGGAGCGCGGCGGATCCAGGTCATCGCCGACTCGAGCGGCAGCACCTCGGGGTCGACCGCCACGAGCACGGTGCGGGCGGCCGGCACCAGCTCGACGACCCCGGGTCGCCGGTCGGCGACGAGCGCGTCGTGCAGGGCGAGCACCTCGTCGAGGTCGTCGCACTCGACGAGCACGGCCGCCTCGCCGCTCGGCAGCAGCCGACGACTCACGCGAACGCCTCGATGCGATACCCGGCGCGCTCGAGTGCGGCGCGCACCGCGCGCCCGATCGCGACCGCGCCGGGGGTGTCGCCGTGCAGGCACAGCGAGTCGGGGGCGAGCTCGACCCGGCTGCCGTCGTCGGCAGTGATGCCGCCGGTCTCGACGAGTTCGAGTGCGCGATCGGATGCCGCTGCCGGGTCGTCGATCACGGCTCCGGGGTCGCCGCGCGGAGCCAGGGAGCCGTCGGCGACGTAGCCCCGGTCGACGAACGCCTCGCGGACGAACGTGAGGCCCGCAGCCTGCGCGGCCCGCTCGATCTCGCTGACCGGCTGGCCGAGGATCGGCAGGGTCGCGTCGTAGGCGGCGACCGCTTCGGCGAACGCACGCGCGGCCGCCGCATCGACCGAGAGTCGGTGGTAGAGGGCGCCGTGCGCCTTGACGTACCTGCACCCGGGTGCCGGCGGCCCGGGCGACGCCGTCGAGCGCGCCGAGCTGGGCGAGCAGCTCGGCGGCGATCTCGGCCGGAGTCGTCTCGAGCGCCCGGCGACCGAAGCCGACGAGGTCGCGATAGCCCGGGTGCGCCCCGAGCGAGACGCCGTGCCGGGCGGCGAGGCGCGCGCTCGCGGCCATGGTCATGGGGTCGCCCGCGTGGAATCCGCACGCCACGTTGGCGCTCGACACGAGTGCGAACATGGCCTCGTCGTCGCCGACGCCCCACGCGCCGAACGACTCGCCGAGGTCGCTGTTGAGGTCGATCGCCTGCCGCATGCTCCCATTCTGCCGCCGCCGCGGGCACACTGGAGCGGGGAGGGACTCCGATGCGACGCACGCCGCCTCACGACCGGGCACACGGCTCGCCGAGCAGTCGCGGGCCGCGCTGTCATCCTCGCCCTCGCGGCGGTCCTGCTCGCGGCCTGCACACCCGAGGCCGCCGCGCCGCCTTCGTCCGTCGCCCCGTCGACCTCCCCGACGCCGAGCCCGTCGGCGACGCCGTCGGCCGAGCCGCCCCCGGTGCTGCTGCCGACCGGCGCGCCCGAGGTGCTCGCCTCGGGCCTGGCTGCGCCGTGGTCGATCCTGCGCGTGCCGGTCGGCGGCGTGCTCGTGAGCGAACGCGACTCGGGCCGCATCGTCGAGGTGCTCGAAGACGGGTCGCTGCGCGTCGCCGGCGAGGTGACGGGCGTCGTCGCGGGCGGCGAGGGCGGCCTGATGGGGCTCGCGTACCTGCCGAGCACGCGCGAACGCGGGCCGTTCGTCTACGCCGCCCACACCGCGGCATCCGACAATCGAATCGTTCGGATGCCGCTCACCGGCGTCCCCGGCTCGCTCGCGCTCGGCGCTCCCGAGCCGATCCTCACCGGCATCCCGCGGGCCGGCAACCACAACGGCGGTCGCATCGCATTCGGGCCCGATGGATTCCTCTATGCGACCTCGGGCGACGCGGGCGACCGCGATGCCGCGCAGGACCCGGCGTCGCTGTCGGGCAAGATCCTGCGCATGACGCCCGAGGGCCGACCGGCGCCGGGCAATCCGTTCGACAACCTCACGTGGTCGCTGGGGCATCGGAATCCGCAGGGCATCGCGTGGGATGCCGCGGGCGGCATGTGGGCGGCCGAGTTCGGCCAGAACACCTGGGACGAGCTCAACCGCATCGAGGCGGGTGCGAACTACGGCTGGCCGGTCGTCGAGGGGGCGGCGGATGACCCGCGGTTCGTGAATCCCGTCATGCAGTGGCCGACCTCCGAGGCGAGCCCGTCGGGGCTCGCGATCATCGGCGACACCCTGTTCCTGGCGGCGCTGCGCGGGGAGCGGATCTGGTCGGTCGCACCCGCGACGGCGGGTGGCGAGCTCACCGCGACGGAGTGGTTCCCGGGCGAGTTCGGCCGCATCCGCGACGTGACGGCCGGACCCGACGGGTCGCTCTGGTTCATCGGGAACAACACCGACGGGCGGGGTTCGCCGCGCGAAGGCGACGATCGGCTCTTCCGGGTGCAGCTCGACGCCGCCGGCTGAGGGGCGCGTTGCTCCCCGATCTGGGGGCGCGGAATTCGATTCCGCGTGTCGGCGCGCGGGTCTATTCTCATCCCATGGCGGATCTGGAACGGGTGCGGCGTTGGGCAGAGGCGCTCATCGTGCTGCACCTCGATGCTGCCGAGTGGTCGTTCGCGTTCGACAACGCGAAGAAGCGAGCGGGCCTGTGCAACTACACGGCCAAGCGAATCTCGGTGTCGCGCTACCTCGCGGTCCGCTACGACGACGACGAGATCCACCAGATCCTGCTGCACGAGGTCGCCCACGCCATCGCCGGCCCGCGCGCCGCACACGGCCCCAAGTGGGCGGCGACCGCGGCGCGGCTCGGCTATGTCGGTCGTCGCACGCACGACGGCGAGGTCGCGCACGAGCTCGCCCCGTGGGTCGGGCAGTGCCCGGCGGGGCACGAGCACTTCCGGTACCGCCAGCCGAGTCGGCCGCTGAGCTGCGGGCTGTGCCGCCGCGGATTCGACACCGCGAACCTCATCACCTGGCGCCATCGCGAGATCACGTCCGCCGTGCGTCGCAGGGCTGCGAGCGCTGCCACCGGGTAGCCCGTCACCCGCTAGGTTGGTTCCGTGCCCGTCTCAACCGTGTCGATCCCCGTCGGGCAATGGCTCGTCTCAGCCGAGGGCACCCGCTGGTGGTTCGACTCGGGATCGCTCGCACTCGACTTCGCCACGACCGGCAGCATCGGCGGCACCGGCATCGCGGCACGCGCCGATCGGCTGCACACCCCCGACGACCTCAGCGCGTGGCTGCGCGAACGGTTCCCGGTCGCCATCGGCGTCGCGCGCACGCGCGACCTCTTCGATGCGATCTCGCTGCGCGACGCCGTCGGCCGCATGGCGATTCGCGCCAGCACGGGTGAGGCGCCCTCCACCGCCGACATCGACGTCGTCAACCTGTACGCCGCGACACCCGACGTTCCCCCGTCGATCGCGGGCGGCAGCCGTCAGGTCGGCCGCTCGGTGCACACCGTGCCGCAGGCCCTGTCGACCGTCGCGCGCGACGCGGTCGACCTGTTCGACCCGGCGAACGCGGGTCGCATCCGGCAGTGCTCGGGCGATGACTGCGACATGGTCTACCTCGACACGTCGCGCGCGGCCACGCGTCGGTGGTGCTCGATGCAGCGCTGCGGCAATCGCGCGAAGGTGCGTGCGCATCGCGCGCGCAGGCGCCCGGCGGCGGGCGACGTCGCCGCCTGAGCCGCCGCGACCCGCCGGCGACGCGCGCCGCAGACTCGCTACGCCTGCGCGCTCACCGCGCCGACCTCGACGCCCGCGCGTGCGACGCGCACCGACGTCGAGGAGTCGAGCCCGCTCGCCGCGTGCACCGTGGCGGCATCGACACCCGACGCGACCGCCGAGCGGCCCGAGCCCGACGCGCCGGTCAGGTGCCGCACCGCGCGGCGCAGCGCGGTGAAGGCGCCGCACGCCACCGCGGCCTCGGGCGAGGTGTCGTCGATGCCGAGGTCGATGAGCGCATCGACGATGGCGCCGCTCGCGAGCACGTCGTCGGCCGCGAAGGCACCGTCGCGGTCGCCGGCGGCCACGATCGCGATGTAGAGGCGGCGTCCGAGGCGTTCCTGCTCGGCGAGCAGCCACGCGGCGGCGGCCGCGGCATCGATGAAGCCGCCTTCGAGCACGGCGGGACCGGCCGGCAGTTCGGGGATGCCGGGCGATGGGACATCCGTCAGCACGTCGACCCACACGATCACGTCGACGCCACTGCCGATGCGGCGCGCGCCCGCGACGCCCTGATCGAAGCGCACCTGGTAGCTCGCCTGCGCGCGGGGGTCGAATGCGGGGGTGTTCGAGGACATGGATCGAGCGTAATCGGGCCGGGTCGGGTGCTGACGCGGCGTATGACCCCGCGTGAAGGGAGCCGACTCGCGAGCCGAGAAGCGATCACCCGCCGCGCACGTCGAACATCGCCAGCGCCTCGGCGTCGCTCGCCCGCGAGGTCGCGCGCCGCGCCGCATCGAGGGCGGCCACGGGATCGGGCTCCTGTCGCGCGATGACGAGTTGACGCTCGGCCTCGGCGAGCCGGGTGCGGGCATCCGCCCCGACGCCGCCGCGTCCGCGATCGATCGCCGCTCGCGCGACCCGCAGCTGGCTCTCGGCGATCGCGATCGCACCGCCCAGCGCCCCTCGAGCTCCGTCGAGCCGGTTCTGCGCGGTGCGCGCGGCCGCGCGGGCGACCTCGAGTCGGTCGCGTGCTGCGCGCAGTCGATCGCGATCGGCGAACGGATCCCCGGCCAGCTCTCCGCGGGCGGCGACGACCGCCGACACCTCGCCGAC
Source organism: uncultured Actinomycetota bacterium (assembly GCA_963836825.1). Lineage (GTDB taxonomy): Bacteria > Actinomycetota > Actinomycetes > Actinomycetales > Microbacteriaceae > Agromyces. The sequence continues at coordinate 22,166 of CAWILI010000018.1, read as the reverse complement.
GGCCGCACCGAGTCGCGCGCCCGCGTCTGCGTCGTCGGCGTCGTCACGCTCCTGACGAGCGGCAGCGAGCTCGCCCTCGATCGCCTCCCGCTCTTCGGCCGCCGCCGCCTGGGCGGCAGCGAGCTCGAGTTCGAATCCCTCGAGCTCGCCGAGGTCGCGTGCCGCCTGGGCCACCCGGTCGCCGGCGACACCGAGCCGGTCTTCGACGGGTTGCCTGCCCTCGACGCGACGCTCGGCCTCGTCGAGCGCCTCGGTCGCCGCGGTCAGCGCGGCTTCGGCACGCCGCGCCGCCGATCTCGCCGCGGCGAGCGCGCTCGCATCGAAGCGGGTGGCGAGCCGATCGAGCGTCCGCGAGGCCTCGGTGCGTCGCCGCTCGAGCCGGGCCGCCTCCTCGCGGAGCGCAGGCAGTTCGGCGCCGGCACCTCGCTCGGCCCGTCGTCGAGCGGTGAGTGCCGCGTCGGCCTCGCCGATCGCGGCGAGCGCCGAACGGCAGAGGTCGTCGATGCGCGCCGTCCAGTTGCGACGCTCGGCCGCCGAGTCGGACTCGGCGTCGTCGAGTCGCTGCTGCAGCAGGAACGCCTCGCGCAGCCAGCCTCGAGCCGAGTCGACCGTGGCACGCAGCTCGCGCGCCGAAGCCGCGCCGAACTGCGCCTCGACGAATGCCACCTCGCGCTCGGCCTCACGCACGGCGTCGTCGGCCTGCACGATGCGCGTCTTCGCCTGCACCTCGGCGGCCCGGCCCTGCTCGAGGTCGCGGCGTTCGCGGCGCGAGCCGAGTCGGCGCAACCCCACGACGGCCCCGCCGAGCGCGACCGCGGCGACGCCGAAGACGAGCAACGAGGGCAACCACCAGAGCGCTTCGGGCATGTGCGGGATTCTAGGCCGCGCACGTGGCCGCGGCCTCGGAACCCGCTGCGACACGACCGCGCGAATGCCGCAGGGTCTTGGCAGGGACATCCGCTCGTCATACTCTCGGCACATGCGGGTGCTCCTGAAACTCGAACTCGACTGCACGGCCGACGCCGCGTGGCGGGCGATTCGGAGCCCTGCGGTGCTGCGCGAGGTCGTGGCGCCCTGGCTCGACTTCACCTCGCTCGAACCGGGCGGGCTGCCCACCGTGTGGCCCGAGGGTTCGCACCGCCTGCGCGCCCTCGCGTTCCGGCGATTCACCGCGGGCGACGAGCAGGTCGACGTGAGCTATCCCGGCGGACTCCCGACGGGGGTCCGCATGCTGCGCGACGGCGGCGGCGCCTTCACCGGCCCGCTCGCGATGTTCGACCGGTGGGACCATCGCATGGCGGTCTCGCCGCTGCCCGGCGGCCGCACGCTGTATCGCGACCAGCTCCTCGCCCACGCCGGGCCGCTCGACCTCATCGCGTGGTATCCCACGTGGGCGTTCTGGCAGTGGCGGGGCGCCCGGCTGAAGCAGCTCGCACCCGGCTGGTCGTACGACCCTCCGGGAACCGCCGACGAGCGGGCCGCCGCATGACCGACACCCTCGGCGCGCTCCAACTCTCCGACTGGCGCCGCCGCATGTTCGGGCTCTATGCGGGCGTGCGCCAGCTGAGCCTGCACGACCCCGCGGCCGGCCACGAGCTCTGGAAGTCCGCGCGCGACGAGCTCTTCGCGGGACATCCGCTCTCACCGCTGCTCCCCGACGACCGCGCGCAGTTCACCGGCCTGACCGTGCCGCGCTACGACCCCGACTGGCGATACGAGCTCGAGGTGCATCGCGCCGACGAGCCGCTTCGCATCTCCGTCGACGGCGGTCCCGAGGGGCCGGTCCCGTTCTCGCTGGTCGGAACGGTGCACATCCCGTACTTCGGCACGCTCGACGTCTGGCGGCTGGTCGACTACGGCGGCGGCCTGTTCCTGCCGGTGAAAGACGCCCTCGCGGGCACCCCGGGCGGCACCTTCGGCGGCGGCCGCTACCTGCTCGACACCGTCAAGGGCGCCGACCTCGGCCCCGGCGCCGACCGCGACAGCCTCATCGTCGACTTCAACTTCGCCTACAACCCGTCGTGCGCCTACGACCCGTCATGGTCGTGCCCGCTCGCGCAGGCGGGCAACACGGTGCGCGCCGAGATCCCGGTCGGCGAGCGGATGCCCCGCTGACAGGTTCGTCCCAGTCCCATGCGCTATGCTCCTAATCGGTGTGCGCGATGATCGCGCCGCCTGCGTCGTAGAAACGCTTCCGGGCAGGGCCTCATCACGAGGGCGCCCGTTGACTCTCATACGGCGAACGGATGCGCCGACCGGCGCCTTCGCCAGATTCCCACCGTCGGGCTCCCGATCTGCCGCTCCGCGCGGCCAGACACCCGACGGTGTTGCATGCCTCGAAAGGCCACCCTGTGACCGACATCTCCTTCAGCACGCTCGGCGTGCCCGCTCCCCTCGTCGCCGCCCTCGCGGCCGACGGCAAGACCACCGCGTTCCCGATCCAGGTCGACACGCTGCCCGACACGCTCGCCGGACGCGACGTGCTCGGCCGCGGCAAGACCGGCTCGGGCAAGACCATCGCGTTCGCGCTGCCCATGGTGGCACGCCTCGGCACGTCGCTCGCCGGCGGCAAGCGCCGCCCGGGCCGACCGCTCGGCCTCGTGCTCGCTCCGACGCGCGAGCTCGCCACGCAGATCATGCAGACGTTCGAGCCGTTCGCGGCGGCCTACGACCTCACGATCACGACGATCTTCGGCGGCATCAACCAGACCCGCCAGGTCGCCGCGCTCCGCGCCGGCGTCGACATCGTCGTGGCCACCCCCGGCCGCCTCGAAGACCTCATGAAGCAGGGCTACCTGCACCTCGACGCGATCGAGATCACCGTGCTCGACGAGGCCGACCACATGGCCGACCTCGGCTTCCTGCCGGTCGTCACGCGCATCATGGACAAGACGCCCGCAGGGCGGCCAGCGCATGCTGTTCTCGGCGACGCTCGACAACGGCGTGGACAAGCTCGTGAAGCGCTACCTGCAGAACGAGGTCCTCCACTCGGTCGACGAGGCGAACTCCCCCGTCGCCCAGATGACGCACCACGTCTTCGAGATCGCCGACGTCGACGCGAAGAACGAGCTCGTGACGACGCTCGCGAGCGGCATGGGCCGCCGCATCCTCTTCATGCGCACGAAGCACCACGCGAAGAAGCTCGCGAAGAAGCTCACCGAGCAGGGCATCCCCGCGGTCGACCTGCACGGCAACCTGTCGCAGCCGCAGCGCGACCGCAACCTCGCCGCGTTCTCCGACGGTTCGGCGAAGGTGCTGGTGGCCACGGATGTCGCAGCACGCGGTGTGCACGTCGACAACGTCGAGCTCGTCATCCACGTCGACCCGCCCATGGAGCACAAGGCGTACCTGCACCGCTCGGGCCGCACGGCTCGCGCCGGCAGCGAGGGCGACGTCGTCACCATCTGCCTCCCGGCGCAGAAGCAGGACCTCAAGACCCTGCTGCGCAAGGCCGCCATCACCGTCACGCCGCAGCAGGTCACCGCGACCTCGCCCGCGGTCACGTCGCTCGTCGGCGACGTCGCACCCTACGTCAAGCCCGCGCCGCGCGCCGCGACCCAGCAGCAGGGCGGCGGCCGGTCGCAGGGCGCCAACGCGCAGCGCAAGCGCTCGGCCCGCGACGGCCAGGGCGGCGACGCTCGCGGCCAGGGCCGCGGTCGCGGCCAGTCGGACGTCGCACCCGCGACCCCGCGTCGCGACCGGTCGGGCCGCGCGGCCGAGACCAAGGCGCACGCCCCGAAGCAGGGCGGCGGCCAGAGCCGCGGCGCGCAGACCTCGGGCGCGCAGCGCGGGACATCCGCTCGCTCGGGCTCAGCCAACCAGCCGATGCGCGTCGGCAGCCTCGTCTCGCAGCGCAGCACGCGCGGCAATCGCCGCGCGCAGGGCTGATCCAGCCGGCCGAACCTCGACACGCCAGGGCGTGTCCGCCTCGATTTCGTGGCGGGCGCGCCCTGGCTTAGTCTCGGGGCATGAGCACCGATGTTGTTGCCGAGGTCGTCGTCCGCCCCATCCGCGATTCCGACGTCGAGGCGTTGGGCCGCGTTCACGCCACGTGCTGGCACGAGACCTACGACCACCTGATCAGCGCCGCCGCGTTCGAGCACCTGTCGCCGCGCCGCATGGCCGAGCTCTGGACCCACATGGCCGCGCGCGGCGACGAGTACAACCAGTTCGCCGCCCTCGTCGACGGCGAGATCGTCGGCTTCGTCGGCTCGGGCCCCGCGCGCGATGAGAACCCGCCGCGCGAGCGCGAGCTGTACTTCATCTACCTGCTCGACGCGTACCACGGCACCGGCATCGGCCAGAAGCTCTTCGACGCCGCGTGCGGCGACCGCCCGGGCTACCTGTGGGTGGCGAAGGACAACCCCCGAGCCCACCGCTTCTACGCCCGCAACGGCTTCACCGCCGACGGCGCCGAGCAGCACGTGCCGTTCCTCGGTGAAGAGATCCACGAGGTGCGCCTGGTGCGCTGACCCCGATGCCGCTGGTCGAGTCGCGCGAAGCGCCTCTCGAGACCCGCGCCTCAGGACAGCGCGCCCACCGACGCCAGCGCCTGCTTCACGAGCGTGCCGCGCCCGCCCTCGAGCTCGGCCCGCACCGCGTCGGTCACGGCCTCGGCGGGGGTCATCCAGGTGACCTCGAGCGCATCCTGCCGCGGTTCGCACGTGCCCGTCACCGGTACGACGAACGCGAGCGACACCGCGTGCTGGCGTTCGTCGGTGAACTTCGAGATGCCCGGCAGCGGAAAGTACTCGGCCACCATGAACGGCACCGGGCTCGCGGGGAGCAGCGGGAACGCCATGGGCCCGAGGTCCTTCTCGAGGTGGCGGAACAGCGCGTCGCGCACGGTCTCGCCGTACATGACGCGGCCCGACACGATCGTGCGGGTCATCTCGCCGACGGCGTTCGCGCGCAGCAGCATGCCGACCTCGGTGACCTGCCCGAGCCCGTCGACGCGCACCGGCACCGCCTCGACGTAGAGCAGCGGCAGCCGCCCGCGCACCTCGGCGAGCTCGAGATCGCTGAGCCACCCCGGATTCGCCGGTGGACGCACGACGGGCTCGTCGTCGGGATTCCAGTCGGGATCGGGGGTGCGCACGCTCATGACTCTGATTCTGCCCCACCGCGATAGCGTTGGGCCCATGGCGACCGTTCAGATCGACGACGACACCGTGCTCTGGTCGGCTTCAGAAGCCGACCGTGCCGGCCGGCCGCTGCTGCTGTTGCTGCACGGGTTCAACTCGAATGAGGGCGACCTGTTCGGGCTCTCCCCGTACCTGCCGCTCGAGCCCGCGATCGCCTCGCTGCGCGCCCCGAGCTTCACCGGCTACGGCTACGCGTGGTTCCCCTTGCTCGCGCAGGGTCACGAGCAGGCGCTCGCGGCGGCGGCCGCGTCGACCGATGCGATCATCGGCTGGCTCGAACGCGTCGCCCCCGAGCACTCGACGGTCGGGCTGCTCGGCTTCTCGCAGGGCGGTGCCATGGCGATCGAGCTCATGCGGCGCGACCCCGAGCGATTCGCGTTCGCGGTGAACCTGTCGGGCTTCGCGATGCCCGGCGACCGCGACGGCGACCGGCGCCTGGCGCAGGTCGCTCCGCCGGTGTTCTGGGGCCGCGGCACCGACGACGGAGTCATCGACGAGGCGTTCATCTCGCACACGATCGAGTGGCTGCCGACGCACGCCGACCTCGACCAGCGCACCTACGAGGGCCTCGCGCACTCGATCTCCGAGGTCGAGCTGAGCGATGCGGCCGCGTTCATCACGAAGCACCTCGCCGCGCCCGCCGAGTCATCGCCGGTCGAGTCAGCGCGATCAGCGCGAGCCGTCGAGACCTGCGACCGGATCCGCGAAGCCTAGACCCCCGCGCCGCCCCCGCCGCCGCCCGACTCGCGACCGCGCGCTGCGCGCTCCTTGTCGCGCTCGGTGACGCGCACCTTCTCGGCGCGCACCGCCGCCTGCGTCGCGCGCTCCTGCACGAGCCATGCCGGGGGTGCGACGAGCAGCGCCTTGATCTCGGCGGTCGTGAGCGATTCGTCGATGCCGGCGCGGGCGAGTCCGGAGTTCGAGATGCCGAGTTTCGCGGCAACCACCGTGCGCGGGTGCGGACCCTCACGGCGCAACACCTGCAGCCACTCGGGCGGGTCGGACTGAAGCGCGCTGAGCTCATCGCGCGTGACGACGCCCGACCGGAACTCCTCGGGCGCGGCCTCGAGCAGGATGCCGAGCTTCTTGGCGGCGGTTTCGGGCTTCATCGACTGGGACTGACTCACCCTCACACCGTAGCCGATACCCTCGGAAGTGCCGCCGATCGGCGACGATGACGAGTTGGGGGAACCGTGCCGTTGAGGCTCCGCTACGTCGCGGGGGTGAGCCCCGCGAAGTGGCTGCGCGCCTGGGGCGAGCGGCGCGCCGACCTGCCGCTCGAGGCCGTGCGCGTCGAGCAGCACGAGCAGGCCGACGGCCTCGCGACCGGCGACGTCGACCTCGCGTTCGTGCGGCTCCCGATCGATGTCGAGGGCCTCGACCCCGATGCCCTCAACATCGTGCCGCTGTGGGAGGAGACCGCCGTCGCGGTGCTGCCGCACGACCACGCGCTCGCCGACCACGAGACGCTCCACGTCGCCGATCTCGACGGCGAGCAGCGCGCGCCCGCACAGCCCGACCCGGCGATGACCGTCGAGCTCGTCGCCGCCGGCAGCGGCTACGCGGTGCTGCCGCACGGCGTCGCACGGCTGCACCACCGCAAAGACGTGGTCGCGATTCCGCTTTCCGATGCCCCGACCACGCGCATCGCGCTGGTGTGGCGCGTCGCGCGCGACGACGACGACATCCAGGAGTTCGTCGCCGTGGTGCGCGGGCGCACGGCGCGCAGCTCGCGCGGCGCGACCGACGAGGCGGCGCCGGTCGCGAACCCCAAGGCGACCCGGGCCGCCAAGCGCGCCTCGGCGCAGCGCACGACGGCGAAGCAGGCGGCCGCCAGGCGGGCGAGCCGCGGCCGCCCGCATCGGAGGGGGCGATGACCGAGAGGTCCTTCCTGTTCATCTCGGCGCGACCCGAAGTCGAGGCCGTCGGCCCCGAGTACGAGTCGGTGCGAAGGGCCAGCGGGCTCGACGGGGCACGGCTCGAGCACCTGCGCCTCGACGCCGACGGGCTCGAGAGGGTCGATCCCGCCGCGTTCGCCGGCGTCATCGTCGGCGGCAGCCCCTTCAACGTGACCACGCCCTGGGAACGCAAGCCTCCCGTGCAGGTTCGCGTCGAGTCCGAGCTCGCACAGCTCGCCGAGCTGGCGCTCCGACACCGACATTCCGCTGCTCTTCACGTGCTACGGCATCGGCGTGCTCACGCAGGTGCTCGGAGGAACGGTGGGCACGCTGCACGGCGAAGAGGCCTCAGCGGTCGAGATCGTGCTCACCGCGGCCGGCATGGCCGACCCGCTCGTCGGAGTGCTGCCCGAACGATTCGACGCACTCGTCGGACACAAGGAGGCCACCGAGCGCCTGCCCGACGGCGCCGTGCTGCTCGCCTCGTCGGCGGGTTGTCCGGTGCAGATCTATCGCGCCGGCGCTCGGGTGTACGCCACCCAGTTCCACCCCGAGGTGTCGACCAGCGACTTCGTCGCGCGCGCCGAGGTGTACCGGCACCACGGGTACTTCCCGGCGAGCGAGCTCCGCGAGGTCAGCGAACGACTCGCTGCGGCATCCGTCACCGAACCGCAGCGCATGCTGCGACGTTTCGTCGAGCTCGCCGACGCGTGACGCGACGCGCACACGCGTGACGCGACGCAGCGATGCGTCGCGTCACGCGATGGCGGTCAGGCGCTCTTGCGGCTGCCTCGGGTGATGAGGCCGTAGATCAACAGCACGACGATCGACCCGGCGATGGCCATGAGCCACGTGCCGAGGTCCCAGAACTCGGTGAGTCCGCGACCGAAGATCAGGCCGCCGATCCAGCCGCCGAGCAAAGCGCCCACGACGCCGAGCAGCAGTGTGATGAACCAGCCGCCGCCCTGCTTGCCAGGCAGGATGAGCTTGGCGATGGCACCGGCGATGAGGCCGAGAATCAGAAACGCGAGGAAACCCATCATTGCTCCTTCGTTGAGGTAGATGAACTCAACCACTCCACCGGTTCTCTGGCAAGCACCTGAGAGAGCGTGTCGCGGACGCGAATTCCTGCGAACTCATGCTGCGCTCGGCGCCGGCCAACGGGTAGACGCGGCGCAGCAGCATCCGTTGGCCCAGCGTCCACGCGACGGTGACGAGCAGGTAGAGGCCGGCCGCGAGCGGAACGAACACCGCGATGACCGCGGTGATGAACTGCAGCAGACCCAGCAGGCGCAGCGCGGCCGGGTTCTCGAGCGGCGAACCGGATGCCCCGGCGCCGGAGCCGGCGGTGGCGAGTCGGCGAGCTCGTGGCCTGCGGACGGAACACCCGCCGCGTCACCTCGCCGATCGCGGCGATCATCACGATGACGGCGCCGAAGACGAGCAGCACGTCGGGCGTGACCGCGCCCGACGCGATCGAGCCTGCGAGGCTCGACCCCAGCGGCACGCCGAAGAACGTGTGCGTGAGCAGTTCGTTCGGGTGCCCGGCGATCGTGGGCAGGATGAACAGGGCGTAGATGATGCCGACGATCGGTGCCTGGATGAGCATCGGCAGGCACCCCGCGAGCGGGGTGGTGCCCTCGGACCGGTAGAGCGACATCATCTCGCGCTGCAGCCGCTCGGGGTTCTTCTGGTGCTTGCGCTGCAGGGCGGCGAGGTGCGGCGCGAGCCGGGCGCGCGTGCGCTCGGCCTTCGCCTGCGAGATGCCCACGGGAATGAGCGCGGCGCGCACGAGCAGCGTCACGAGCACGACGGCGGCTGCCGCACTCGAGACGCCGACGAGTGGTTCGAGCAGGTCGGCGAGGCCCATGAGCACGGCGTGCGCGCCGTCGAGCAGGGCGGCGATGGGCGGAAGGGCATAGAGGTCCATTGGTTGTTCCTTGCGGTCGAGGGATGCGGGATCCGTCTGGCCGCGAGGGTTCGCCGAAGCGCTCGCTGCGCGAGCGCCGGCTGGGCGGGGCGTTCGCTGGCGCGAACCGTCTCGCTACGCGGCCGGGATGCCGCGGCCCGGCGCTCGAGGGCGGGCACGCCCCGGTGCGTCGGGGTCGCTCTGCGCGAGGAGGCGCCACGGGTCGGCCGTCTGGCGGAACCGCGTCGAGGCACCGCTGGAGTCGGCGGCGACGAGGCCGGGAAGCGCTCGGCAGGTGGTCACGATGACCGCGACGGCGGCTGCGCCCATGACGCCGAGCATGAGCACCGCGAGTTGGGCATTCGATGCCAGCCGCGAGTTCGAGCCACGCCTGGGTGAAGCGGAGGAACGCGGTGATGAGTTCGATCACGCGATCACCCCCGGTCGACTCGACGGCACTCAGGGCGTTGACGTCAACGCTAACACCGGGCTCGCGCTGAGAGCGGCGGCGTCAGTCGCGTTCGCCGTGCCACGGTCGCGGATCGTCACGCAGCAACCCGAACAGCGCGACGTCGTGGTTGCGGCCGTCGTTGAAGAACGCGCCCCGCACCAACTCCCTCGTAGCGTGAACCCGCACTTCTCGGCGATCCGCCGGCTCGCCGTGTTCCCCGGCACGATCACGAGCTGGATGCGGTGCCTCTTCTTGGCCCCGAACAGGTAGTCGACCAGCAGCTGAACCGCCTCGGTCGTGTAGCCATGCCCCGCAGCGGAGGCGTCGTAGAGCTGGTACGACAGCTCGTACGCGTCCCAGTATCCGACGGGAGGGAAGAACTCGATGTGGCCGACGATGCGGCCCTCGAGGTCGCGGATCAACAGGGTGCCCTCGTCGCGTTCCCAGAGCCCGTTCTGCGCGAACCGGGCGCGCCAGGTCGATTCCGACACGACGCCGAGTGGAAAGTACGCGCCACGCGTGCGGATGTCGACGTGCGCCTCGTAGAACGCCGCGAGGTCGGCCTCGCGCAGCGGCGCGAGCACCACTCGCTCGCCGTTCAACATGGAACGTCTCGCTCCGTCTTCCGTTCGGCCGCCCACCCTCGGACCATGACGGCAGATTACACCCCCGCGTGTCAAGCCCCGCGTCGTCTGTTGCGCCGCAGATCGGCGAGCCATATCGTTCCTCGCAACCCCAAGTCGAGCCCGGAGGAGTCACGTGACGAACACCCCAGCGGCAATACGAACCACGACGGGCGGCGACCTCGCGCGGCAGCTCACCGTCGCGGTGAGCGCGGTCCTCGCGGTGATCGGCGCGTTCATCGGGTCGGGCGCGGCCGGAGGGACCCCGATTCAGGATGCCGCAGGCGGGGCACTCGCGGCCGACGCGACGCTCATCGCCCCCGGCGGCGGCGCGTTCAGCATCTGGTCGCTCATCTATTTCGGGCTGCTCGCGTACGCGGTGTGGCAGTTCCTGCCCGCGCAACGCACCGACGAGCGGCACCGCCGGCTCGGCTACCTCGTGGCGGCGTCGCTGCTGCTGAACGCCGCGTGGATCCTCTCCATCCAGTTCGACCTGCTGTGGCTCAGCGTGCCGGTGATCCTGGCGCTGCTCGTCGTGCTCGTCCAGGCGTTCCGCATCTGCCTCGCCGTGCGCCCGAAGAACCTCATCGATTCGATCGTGACCGACGGCACGATCGGCCTCTACCTCGGCTGGACCTGCGTCGCGACCGCCGCGAACATCACGGCCGTGCTGGTCGCGGCGGGGTTCGACGGGTTCGGCCTCGCGCCCGAAGCGTGGGCCGTCGCGGTCATCGCGGTCGCCGGTCTCGTCGGCGTCGCCCTCGCCGTGTGGGATCGCGGCCGCATCGCCCCGACGCTGTCGCTGGCCTGGGGCCTCTCGTGGATCGCGATCGCCCGCCTCACGGATGCTCCGCCGTCGACGGTCACGGGCGTGGCCGCCATCATCGCCGCGGCCGCCGTCGTCGCTGCGACGATCTGGGCTCGCGTGAGGGCGCGTCAGTACTCGAGCAGCCGTTCGAACATCACGTGATCCTGCCACTCCCCCGCGATGCGCAGGTATCGCCGGGCGAGGCCGAAGCGCTCGAAGCCGTTGCGCTCGAGCACGACCTGCGAAGCCCGATTGTGCACGAGGGTTCCGGCCTGAACGCGATGCAGGCCGAGCCCGCGCGCGGCATTCACGGCGACGCCGACGGCCGTGGTGGCGAGCCCTCTGCCCGTGTACCGCACGTCGATCCAGTAGCCGAGGTTCGCGTTCAGGAACACCCCGCGAACGATGTCCGAGAGGTTCACGCGCCCGATGATCTCGTCGCCGTCGGCGCCGGTCGCGACAACGACGAGCGGCAGGGAGCTGCCCGACTCGAGTCGCTGCAGCGCGACCTCGACCTCGTTCTCCTGCCACTCGGCCGTGAAGAACGTCGCCGTGCGAGCCGGCTCCCATGGCGCGAGGTGCTCGCGGTTGCGCAGGTAGGCCTCGGCGAGCGCGGCGCCGTCGCCCACGGCCAGTTCGCGCACGACGAGGCCGTCGTCGAGCTCGACAGGTCGGTGCATTCCGCGATCCTTCCACGAAACGAAGAACCCCGCGATCGCTGATCGCGGGGTCTCGTGTTGCGGTACGGGTTGGCTGACCCCGTTCACCGAATGAGTGCCCTGTCGAAGCGGACGCGGTGCAGCGTCATAGCCAGTGACGACGCTTGAACATGAGGTAGATCACGACGTCGATGATGATGATCGCCCCGCCGACGACGAGCCAGCCGTACTGCCATTGCACGAGCGGGATGTTCTTGAAGTTCATGCCGTAGAGCCCGGCGACGAGGGTCGGCAGTGCGAGCAGTGCAGCGAACGCGGAGATCGTTCGCATGTCCTTGTTCTGCCGGGCCGCCACGTTGTTCTCGTGACTCGACAGGATGGCGTCGAGGGCACTGCTCTGGTTGTTGATCAGGGCGGCCGTCCCGGCCGCGTCGTCGAGGAGGTCGTGGAGGTACGGAACGATCTCGTCCTTTCCCACGGTCAGCGCCTCGAGATGCTGTGTGCTCTCGCGCAGCGCCGCGGCGATGCTCGAGACGGCTCGATCGATCCGCCCGATGTCCTTCCGGATCTCGTAGATGCGACGGTGATCCTCCGTCGTGCTCTCGCTGAAGACCTGTTCCTCGAGTTTCTCGAGATCCGACTCGACGTCGGCGGCCGCCTTCGCGTAGCCGTCGACCACGTCGGCCATGATCGTGTAGGCCGCCGGCATCGCGCCGTTGCGAAGGTTCTCAGGTGCTTCGCCCAGGAGCTTGCGGCAGGTCGGGGAGCTCACCGCCCTCACCGCGTTGCACGGTCAGCAGCCATCCATCCCCGATGTACAGGTACGTCTGGCCCAAGACGAGGTCACCGGTCTCGCCACGCGGCAGGATGCTCCACAAGAGGATGAAGAGGTGCTCGGCGAACTTCTGGACCTTCGGCTGCTGCCGACCCGACACGACATCCGCCGCCGCGATGGGGTGGATGCCGAGCGTCTCACGAGCGCGGTCGACCGTCTCCTCCTCGGGGTCGACCAGGTGAAGCCACACGAATCCGTCATGACGCTTCGCCTTCGCGACCAGGCGGGGAACCTCGCCGAGGCCCGAGACGGAAGTGGGGTCGATAGCCGAATCCACGACGAAGATCTCGCGCCGACTCGACCCGTTCGGCCTCGACCTTCGTCGAATCGGGCTGCGGTGACCTGACGGATGTCATGGCGCGCACGTCTGAGGTCACTCATCGGCACCCTCGCCATCCGGCTCGGGCGCCCCGCCCGAGGCCGTGTCGGCCGCGACGGTCTCATCGCCGGCCGGCATCTCCTCGGGAAGGGTGATGTCGTCGCCCGACGGGCGTCCGTCATCGGGATTCTCGCCTGCGCCCTCGGCGGGCTGCGACGGGGTGATCTCGGGATCCGACATTGGGCGCTCCTCTCGCTCGGTGGCTCGACGATAGCGGTGAGCGAAAGCAGCGTCGAGGACCTTGCCCGCCGACACGATATCGCACTAGGCGGGGCGGGGGAACGACACGAAAGCCCCCTACTTCCTTGATTTCTCGGAGAAGTAGAGGGCTTTCACGTGGCGGTACCGGTGGGATTTGAACCCACGGTGCGCTTTCACGCACACAACTTTTCGAGAGTTGCACCTTCGGCCGCTCGGACACGGTACCGAGGACGATCTTAGACGACGACGGCCAGACCTCCAAAACGAGCGGATGTCCCGTCCCGCGTTCAGCCGCCGTTCAGCGTGCACTCATACCGTCGTCGTCGTGGTGCAGTCGAGGCGAATCGCCCGGGTGGTCGCGGTCACGACGACGGTCGCCCTGTCAGGTGCGGTCGCCGCGGTCGCCGCGACCTCGTGGCGACGTTTCCGGGCACGCCTCACGGCCAACTCGCTCGTGCTGAACGAGACGCTGCCCGTGCACTCGAAGTGGTGGCGCGACCACGCGAAGCTGAAGGGCGACCTGCTCTACGTCGCCATCGGCGACAGTGCCGCCCAGGGCATCGGCGCGAGCAGTCCCGACCGCAGCTATGTGGGCGTGCTGGCCGACGAGATCCGCGCGGTCACCGGGCGCACGCGTGCGCGTCATCAACCTCAGCGTCTCGGGCGCGACCGTCGAGCTCGCGGTGCGCGACCAGCTCCCGCGGTTCGTGAAGCTCAAGCCCGACATCGTCACCGTCGCCATCGGCGCCAACGACATCGCCCACTGGGATCCGGCGGCGTTCGAGCGCGGCATCCGAACCATCTTCGAAGCCCTTCCCCCGCACGCGTTGGTGGCGACCTGCCGTTCTTCTACTTCCCGCGCAACGAGCGCAAGGTCGCCGTGGCGAACAGCATCGTGCGCCGCGTCGCCGCGGAGCTTGGCCTGACGGTCGTGCCGCTGCACACGACCACCCGGCACCAGGGCATCCCCGGCATGCTGACCCAGTTCGCGATCGACATGTTCCACCCCAACGACCACGGCTACCGCGTGTGGGCCGATGCGTTCGCCCCGTCGCTCGCCGCCCAGCTCGTCGAGCGGTTCGAGACGCCTGATCCCGCCTCGATGCGGCTCACGGGGATGTGACAGGCCAGGTCCGCTCGCGCAACGGCGGCAGGGCGGGCATCGGATGTCGCAGGCGGAGCCTAGGCTCTGAGCATGGCCCGTCCCACCTCCACGTTCCGCTGCACCGAGTGCGGCTGGAGCACCGTCAAGTGGGTCGGGCGCTGCAGCGAATGCCAGCAGTGGGGCACCGTCGTCGACGTCGCCGAGGCCACCGGAATCGTGCGAGCGGTTCAGGCCGTGCAGCTCGGCGCGGCACGCACGGCGCGGCCGATCATCGAGGTCGAGACCACCGATGCCGCGCATCGCCCCTCGGGCATCGGCGAGTTCGACCGGGTGCTCGGCGGCGGCATCGTCGCGGGCGCGGCGATCCTGCTCTCGGGCGAGCCCGGGGTCGGCAAGTCGACCCTGCTGCTCGAGGTCGCGGCGAAGGTCGCGGCCACCGGGCGGCGCGTGCTCTACGTCACGGCCGAAGAGTCGACGGCCCAGGTGCGCCTGCGCGCCGGGCGCACCGGCGCACTGCATTCCGAGCTCTACCTCGCCGCCGAGACCGATCTCGCCACGATCCTCGGGCAGGTCGACGCGGTCTCGCCCGACCTGCTCATCGTCGACTCGGTGCAGACCGTCGCGTCGTCGCTCAGCGACGGGTTGCCCGGGCAGCCCAGCCAGGTGCGCGAGGTCGCGTCGACGCTCATCCGCGTCGCGAAAGAGCGCCAGCTTCCGCTGCTGCTCGTCGGCCACGTCACGAAAGACGGCTCGATCGCCGGGCCACGCCTGCTCGAGCACCTCGTCGACGTCGTGTGCCAGTTCGAGGGCGACCGGCAGAACGCGCTGCGCTTCGTGCGTGCGCTGAAGAACCGCTTCGGCCCCACCGACGAGGTCGGCTGCTTCGAGATGACGGGCGACGGCATCGCCGAGGTGCGCCGACCCCTCGGGGCTGTTCCGGTCGAGCGGCCGCACCGCCGTCAGCGGCACGTGCGTCACCGTCGCCCTCGAGGGCCGCCGGGCGCTCGCCGGTCGAGGTGCAGGCGCTCGTCGTCTCCACCAGCGCGCCGCAGCCGCGCCGCATCGTCAACGGCGTCGACCCCTCGCGGGTGGCGATGATCATCGCGGTGCTCGAGCGCCGCGCCGGGTTCACCGGCTCGGCGGGCACGACGTCTACGTCTCGACCGTCGGCGGCGTACGCCTGGCCGAGCCCGGGGCCGACCTCGCCATCGCGGTCGCGATCGCATCGGCGGTGCGCGACACCGCCGTGCCGCACGAGCTCGCCGCGTTCGGCGAGATCAGCCTCGCCGGCGAGGTGCGCCCCGTGAGCGCGGCCAAGCAGCGCGTCGCCGAGGCCGGGCGCCTCGGCTACACGACGATCCTCGACGTCGAGGCGGGCACGGTGCGCGCCGCGGTCTCACGGGCGATGCTCAGCGCGGCCGAAGCGCGCGGCAGCGCCCGCGAGCGCGAACTCGACGCCGCATTCTGAGACCGCTGGGCGCTACGCCTCGAGCGCCCGCAGCAGTTCACCGGGTGGCGCCTGCATGGGGTGCGGTCCGGCGATGTCGAGGAACACGGTCGTGATCGTCGACTCGTGGTGCTTCAGGAAGGTGCGCAGCCATGCCGGGCTGTGCAGCCCGACGTCCTGCGGCAGGTTGGCGGGCATGTTCGCGGCGTCGCTGAAGAGCAGCAGCGCGACCTCGCCCGTCTTCGGGTCGCGATACGTCCACACCTCGCCCTCGAGCGGTCGATCGCGCGGCGCCGCCTTCATGAGCGGAACGACGGTGTTGCCGTGCCGCAGCGCGAGCGCGACCGCGGCGATGTCTTGTCGTTCGAGCGCCTCGGCGAGCGCCTGCGACCGGAACTCCACCGGCGCGGGCGCACCCTTCTTGCGTGACTTGCCTGCCATGCTTCAAGGCTATCGAGCGGATGCCTCGCGCACGGCAGGGCGGTCAGGCTCCGGGACTCTCGGCGGCGTTCGTGGATTCGACGAACGGCGCGTGGCGAGCGCCCTCTGCACGCAGTCGCTCGCGCGACTCGTGCTCGACGAGCACCGGGATGAAGTCGCGGATCGGATTGCCCGCGAGCCGGAGGTGCTCTTCGTTGACGATGGTGACGACCCGTTCGCGTGACACGGCAGGGTACATGGCAGCGAGTCGATCGACGACTCCCTCGACAGCACGCACTTCCTCTTCGGCGTTCATGATCTGAGTCTCAGGCTTGCCGGCGCAAAGGGCAAGACCCATGATCACGTCGGGCCCGGGACATCCGATGCCGCGCTCAATAGAGCTGGAACTGCTTCGTCTCGGCCGACGCGAAACCGTCGACCGAGACCGTCAGGTGGTACGACGCGCCACCCGCCGGCACCGCCTCGCGCGGGCCCTCGCAGGTGTCGGGTGTCGACCGGGTGCGGTCCCAGACGATCGGCGCGCTCGAGCTGATCGGGGTGCCCGGGGCGAGCGACACCTCCGCGTCGATCGGCATCGACCTGGCAGTCGGTCGACGTCCAGTACACCTCGGTCGCCGCTCGTGATCGTGAAGACCTGCGCCTTGGTGCCGGCGTTCAGCACGCAGATGTTCTTGCCGGTGTTCGTGATCGTGACCGACAGCTGCGGCTGCTCGCCGGCGTTGTACGACGTCTTGTCGGTGACGGCCTCGACCGTGATCTTCTCGGGCGCGCACGGGTCGCCGTCGACGGCGACCGGCTCGGTCGGGATCGTCGTGGCGTCGGGCGTGGCCGGTGCGGCAGTCGGCGTGCTCTCGGGCGCGGTGCCCGAGTCGTCGCCCTGGCTGGCGCCCGGCCGCACGAAGATGAGCACGACCGCCACGATCACGGCGACGAGTCCCAGCAGCACGACGAGCCGACGACGACGGTACACCTGCGGCGATTGCCGCCGGCCGGTGGTGGGTTCGTCGACATGCCCACAGGGTACGACCGCGGATGCCGATCGTCCCGGCAGCCGGTCGGCGCGCCGGAGCGAGCGCTCAGATGACGCTTCAGCATGCGCGTGTTGCCGAGGGTGTTCTGCTTCACGCGGGCGAGGTCGAGGAACTCGGCGACGCCCTCGTCGTGCGAGCGCACGAGCTCGGCGTACACCTCGGGGTCGACGGTCTCGTGCGCCCATGTCCTCGAAGCCGTGGCGGCTGAAGAACGCCGACCTCGAAGGTCAGGCAGAACAGCCGGCTCAGGCCGAGCTCGCGCGCCTCGGCCTCGAGCGTCGTCGAGCAGCGCGTGCCCGACGCCGTGCCCGAGCCACGCGTCGGCGACCGCGAGCGTGCGCACCTCGCCGAGGTCCTCCCACATGCACGTGCAGCGCGCCCGCGCCGATGAGGCTCGCCGTCGCTCGCCTCGGCGACGCGGAACTCCTGCACCGCCCCGTAGAGGTCGACGCGCTCCTTGCCGAGCAGGATGCGTCGCGGCACGAGCGGCTCCACGAGCGCGATGATCTTCGGCACGTCGCTCGTGCGCGCCCGGCGCACCGTGAAGTCGGTCATCCGAACATCGTACGACCCGGCGGCAGGTCGGCCCGACGCGAGCGGCGCGCCCGGCGCAGCGGCGCAGACGACGAAGAGCGGATGCCGCGTGCATCCGCTCCTTCGTGTCGTCTCGTGCTAGTCGCCCGCGGCGGCCGCGAGGTCGGGCGTCGCCGGGCCGGTGCCGATCGCGGCGCCCGCGTTGACGCCGACGCCGACGGGCAGCGCCCGCTGCGACGTGGTGAACACGAACTCGCCGTCGCGGAAGTCGACGTGCACGTGGTCGCCCGAGTTGAGCTCGCCGTGCAGGATCTTCTCGCGACAGGCGGTCCTCGATCTCGTGCTGCACCGCGCGACGCAGCGGCCGGGCGCCGAGCGCCGGGTCGAACCCGACCTCGATGAGGCGCTCCTTCGCGGCGAGCGTGAGCTCGACGGTCATGTCGCGGTCGAGCATGCGCTCGCTGAGCCGCTTGATGAACAGGTCGACGATCTGCAGCAGCTCCTGCTTCGAGAGCTGCGGGAACACGATGATCTCGTCGACGCGGTTCAGGAACTCGGGCTTGAAGTGCTTCTTCAGCTCCTCGTTCACCTTGCCGCGCATCAGGTCGTAGCCCGTGCGCGGTGTCGCCCTCGAGCTGGAAGCCGACGGGGCCGCCCGAGATGTCCTTCGTGCCGAGGTTGGTCGTCATGATGATGACCGTGTTCTTGAAGTCGACGACGCGACCCTGGCCATCGGTCAGCCGGCCCTCCTCCAGGATCTGGAGGAGCGAGTTGAAGATGTCGGGGTGCGCCTTCTCGATCTCGTCGAAGAGCACGACGCTGAACGGCTTGCGGCGCACCTTCTCGGTGAGCTGGCCGCCCTCCTCGAAGCCGACGAACCCGGGAGGGGCACCGAACAGTCGCGAGACCGTGTGCTTCTCGCCGTACTCCGACATGTCGAGCGAGATCATCGCCGCCTCGTCGTCGAACAGGAACTCGGCGAGCGCCTTGGCGAGCTCGGTCTTGCCGACGCCCGTGGGGCCGGCGAAGATGAACGAGCCCGAGGGGCGCTTCGGGTCCTTGAGGCCGGCGCGGGTGCGGCGGATCGTCTTGGCGAGGGCCGAGATGGCCTCCTCCTGGCCGATGACGCGCTCGTGCAGCGCCTTCTCCATGAAGACGAGTCGGCGTCGACTCCTCTTCGGTGAGCTTGAAGACGGGGATGCCGGTGGCCTGCGCGAGCACCTCGGCGATCAGGCCCTCGTCGACGACCGCGGTGGTCTTGACGTCGCCCGACTTCCACTGCTTCTCGAGGCGCAGGCGCTCGCCGAGCAGGTTCTTCTCCTCGTCGCGCAGCGACGCGGCCTTCTCGAAGTCCTGCTCCTCGATCGCGGTCTCCTTCGCGGCGCGCACGACGGCGATCTTCTCGTCGAACTCGCGCAGCTCGGGCGGGCGCGAGAGGATCGAGAGGCGCAGGCGTGCGCCGGCCTCGTCGATCAGGTCGATCGCCTTGTCGGGCAGGAAGCGGTCGGAGACGTAGCGGTCGGCGAGGTTCGCCGCGGCCACGAGCGCGCCGTCGGTGATGGACACCTTGTGGTGCGCCTCGTAGCGGTCGCGCAGGCCCTTGAGGATGTTGATCGTGTGGGGCAGCGACGGCTCCTGCACCTGGATCGGCTGGAAGCGGCGCTCGAGCGCGGCATCCTTCTCGAAGTGCTTGCGGTACTCGTCGAGCGTGGTCGCACCGATCGTCTGCAGCTCGCCGCGGGCGAGCAGCGGCTTGAGGATGGAGGCGGCGTCGATCGCGCCCTCGGCGGCACCCGCACCGACGAGGGTGTGGATCTCGTCGATGAAGACGATGATGTCGCCGCGGGTGCGGATCTCCTTGGTGACCTTCTTCAGGCGCTCCTCGAAGTCACCGCGGTAGCGGGAGCCGGCGATGAGCGAGCCGAGGTCGAGCGAGTAGAGCTGCTTGTCCTTCAGCGTCTCGGGCACCTCGCCCTTGACGATCGCCTGCGCGAGGCCCTCGACGACGGCGGTCTTGCCGACGCCGGGCTCGCCGATCAGCACGGGGTTGTTCTTGGAGCGGCGGGAGAGGATCTGCATGACCCGCTCGATCTCCTTCTCGCGCCCGATCACCGGGTCGAGCTTCGACTCGCGCGCGGCCTGCGTGAGGTTGCGGCCGAACTGGTCGAGGATCTGCGAGCCGCCCTGCGGCTGCTGCTGGTCGTTCGCGCCGACCTGCACCTGCTCCTTGCCCTGGTAGCCGGAGAGCAGCTGGATGACCTGCTGGCGCACGCGGTTGAGGTCGGCGCCGAGCTTGACGAGCACCTGGGCGGCGACGCCCTCGCCCTCGCGGATGAGGCCGAGCAGGATGTGCTCGGTGCCGATGTAGTTGTGGCCGAGCTGCAGCGCCTCGCGCAGCGAGAGCTCGAGCACCTTCTTGGCGCGCGGCGTGAACGGGATGTGCCCCGTCGGCTGCTGCTGGCCCTGGCCGATGATGTCCTGCACCTGCTCGCGCACGGCGTCGAGCGAGATGCCGAGCGACTCGAGCGCCTTGGCGGCGACGCCCTCACCCTCGTGGATGAGGCCGAGCAGGATGTGCTCGGTGCCGATGTAGTTGTGGTTGAGCATCTTGGCCTCTTCTTGGGCCAGGACGACGACACGACGGGCTCGGTCGGTGAATCTCTCGAACATCCTCAACTCCTTCCTTCGATCCGAGGTTCGTGGTCATGATGATCACCGTGTTCTTGAAGTCGACGACGCGGCCCTGGCCGTCGGTCAGCCGTCCCTCCTCCAGGATCTGCAGCAGCGAGTTGAAGATGTCGGGGTGGGCCTTCTCGATCTCGTCGAAGAGCACGACGCTGAACGGCTTGCGGCGCACCTTCTCGGTCAGCTGGCCGCCCTCTTCGAAGCCGACGAATCCGGGAGGAGCACCGAACAGTCGCGAGACGGTGTGCTTCTCGCCGTACTCGCTCATGTCGAGCGAGATGATGGCGTCTTCGTCGTCGAACAGGAACTCGGCGAGCGCCTTGGCGAGCTCGGTCTTGCCGACACCGGTGGGGCCGGCGAAGATGAACGAGCCGGAGGGGCGCTTCGGGTCCTTGAGGCCGGCGCGGGTGCGGCGGATGGTCTTGGAGAGCGCCGAGATGGCCTCCTCCTGGCCGATGACGCGCTGGTGCAGCGCCTTCTCCATGAAGACGAGTCGCCACGACTCCTCCTCGGTGAGCTTGAACACGGGGATGCCGGTGGCCTGAGCGAGCACCTCGGCGATGAGGCCCTCGTCGACGGCCGCGGTCGTCTTGACGTCGCCCGACTTCCACTGCTTCTCGAGGCGCAGCCGCTCGCCGAGGAGGTTCTTCTCCTCGTCGCGCAGCGATGCGGCCTTCTCGAAGTCCTGGTCCTCGATCGCGGTCTCCTTGGCGGCACGGACGACGGCGATCTTCTCGTCGAATTCGCGCAGCTCGGGCGGGCTCGAGAGGATCGAGAGGCGCAGGCGCGCGCCGGCCTCGTCGATCAGGTCGATGGCCTTGTCCGGCAGGAACCGGTCGGCGACGTAGCGGTCGGCGAGGTTCGCCGCGGCGACGAGCGCGCCGTCGGTGATGGACACCTTGTGGTGCGCCTCGTAGCGGTCGCGCAGGCCCTTGAGGATGTTGATCGTGTGGGGCAGCGACGGCTCCTGCACCTGGATCGGCTGGAAGCGGCGCTCGAGCGCGGCATCCTTCTCGAAGTGCTTGCGGTACTCGTCGAGCGTGGTCGCACCGATGGTCTGCAGCTCGCCGCGGGCGAGCAGCGGCTTGAGGATGCTGGCGGCGTCGATCGCGCCCTCGGCGGCGCCCGCGCCGACGAGGGTGTGGATCTCGTCGATGAAGATGATGATGTCGCCGCGGGTGCGGATCTCCTTGGTGACCTTCTTCAGGCGCTCCTCGAAGTCACCGCGGTAGCGGCTGCCGGCGATGAGCGAGCCGAGGTCGAGCGAGTAGAGCTGCTTGTCCTTCAGCGTCTCGGGCACGTCGCCCTTGACGATCGCCTGGGCGAGGCCCTCGACGACGGCGGTCTTGCCGACGCCGGGCTCACCGATCAGCACGGGGTTGTTCTTGGAGCGGCGGGAGAGGATCTGCATGACCCGCTCGATCTCCTTCTCGCGCCCGATGACCGGGTCGAGCTTGCCCTCGCGGGCGGCCTGCGTGAGGTTGCGGCCGAACTGGTCGAGGATCTGCGAGCCGCCCTGCGGCTGCTGCTGCTCGTTCGCGCCGACGGCACCTGCTCCTTGCCCTGGTAGCCGGAGAGCAGCTGGATGACCTGCTGGCGCACGCGGTTGAGGTCGGCGCCGAGCTTGACGAGCACCTGGGCGGCGACGCCCTCGCCCTCGCGGATGAGCCCGAGCAGGATGTGCTCGGTGCCGATGTAGTTGTGGCCGAGCTGCAGCGCCTCGCGCAGCGACAGCTCGAGCACCTTCTTGGCGCGCGGCGTGAACGGGATGTGGCCGGTCGGCTGCTGCTGGCCCTGGCCGATGATGTCCTGGACCTGCTCGCGCACGGCATCCAGCGAGATCCCGAGCGACTCCAGGGCCTTCGCGGCGACGCCTTCACCCTCGTGGATGAGGCCGAGCAGGATGTGCTCGGTGCCGATGTAGTTGTGGTTGAGCATCTTGGCCTCTTCTTGGGCCAGCACGACGACGCGACGGGCTCGGTCGGTGAATCTCTCGAACATCCTCAACTCCTCACG
>CAWILI010000017.1:0-26263 GCA_963836825.1 uncultured Actinomycetota bacterium | reverse complement strand
GTGTCGATCTCGCCCGATCTGGTTCGACGCATGAGTAGAGGCACCTGCTTCTGAAGCATCCGTTTCACTCGGCGAAGGATCACGATCATGTCAACACCCCGGGCACTCCGGCCCCTGCGCAACCCGGCCTACCGGTGGCTCGCCGCGGCGCTCGTCGCGTCGATGGTGGGCGCCGGCATCTGGATCGTCGCGCTGGTCTGGCAGATCGTCGCGATCGGCGGCGGTGCGACCGAGCTCTCGCTGGTCGCCGGCGCTTCGGCGATCGGGATGCTCCTGACGACGCTGCTCGGCGGCGCACTGGCCGACCGCATTCCGCAGCGGCGCATCCTGCTCGTGGTCGAGGTCGTTCGCGCCGCGAGCGTCGGCTTCGTCGCGCTGATGTCGCTCACCGGCGGCCTGGCGGTGTGGCAGCTCGTGGCGGTCGCCCTGGTCGGCGGCGTGATGGCCGGGCTGTACTACCCGGCGTACTCGGCGCTGCTGCCGAGCGTGGTGCCCGAGGACGAGCTGCTCGCCGCGAACGGCTTCGAGGGCATGGCCCGGCCGGTGCTCATGCAGGCCGGCGGCCCGGCGCTCGCGAGCGCGCTCATCGCGATCTCGTCGCCCGGGGCCGCGCTCGCCGTGACCGCGCTCACCGGGGTCGTCGCGGCGGCGTGCATCCTGAAGCTCCCCGAGATGCCGCTGCGCGGCGAGCAGCCGAGCGACCAGCAGGCGAGTGCCGAGCAGGCAACCGAGACGGCGAACGCCGAGCAGCGGCATCCGGCCGTCGCACTGCTCGCCGACGTTCGCGAGGGCTTCGTCTACATGGTGCGCACGCCGTGGCTGCTCGGCACGCTGACGTTCGCGTCGCTGCTGATCCTGCTGATCATGGGGCCGTTCGAGGTGCTCGTGCCGTTCGTGATCAAGGACACCGCCGGCGGCGGACCCGAGGAGCACGCGCTGATCCTCGCGGCGTTCGGCATCGGCGGCGCGGTCGGGTCGATGGCCGTCGCCTCGCTCGAAGCTGCCGCGCCGCTACCTGACCGTGATGAACCTGCTGTGGGGGTTCGGATGCCTCCCGCTCGCCGTGTTCGGACTGACCGACCAGATCTGGGTGATGGCGATCGCCGCCTTCGCCGTCGGTGCCGCGTTCAACGGCGGCGTCGTGATCTGGGGCACGCTGCTGCAGCGCCGGGTTCCCGCGCACATGCTCGGCCGGGTCTCGAGCCTCGACTTCTTCGTCTCGCTCGCGTTCATGCCCGTGTCGATGGCCTTCGCCGGCCCCGCGGGCGAGTCGCTCGGGCTGCCGGTCGTGTTCCTCATCGCCGGCATCGCACCGCTCGTGATCGGCATCGTCGCGATCATCGCCGCACGGATGACCCGCGACGAGGTCGCCCACCCGCTCGACGCGAGCGAGGCCGCAGCACGACGAAGCTCGCTCCGTCGAGGCATCCGATATTCGCGCGGACCTCGACGGCGCTCGCTCGCCCGCCGGCGAACTCGGTGTCGAGCGCCGCGTGAAAGGTGCCGAGCTCGCTTCGAAAAGTTGATGCGCCCGAAGCGCCTTTCTCGATACGTTGGGGACATTGATCGGCCTTCTGGGGCCGCGAGCGGCACGAGGTAGTGCCGCTCGCCTGTCGGAGGGCATCGATCGCCGGAGAAGCGAGAAGAGAGGGCACCACCGATGAGATCCCTACACCGACCCGTGCGATGGCGCCGAAGCGCCATCGCCGCCGCCGGAGCATTGCTGCTCGGCGCCTCACTGATGACCGCCACCGCAGCCTCTGCTGCAGACGACCCGCGCGAAGACCTTCCGCCGGGTTACCTCGACGCCGAGACGGCGACGAGCAACATCGAGCTGCTCGCGAGCCTGCCGCGCGTCGCGCCGTTCGACGCGGCTCCCGGCAACTTCGGGTTCGTCAACTCCGACCTCGCGTTCAGCGGTGACAACGCCATCGTCGGCAACTTCAACGGCTTCCAGGTCTACGACGTCTCGGATCCCGCAGCGCCGACCCTGAGCTCGTCGTTCGTGTGTCCGGGCGGTCAGGGTGACGTGTCGGTCTACGGCGACCTGCTCTTCATGTCGGTCGAAGAGACGCGCGGCCGCATCGACTGCGGCACTCAGGGTGCCGCCGGCGCCGTGAACCTCGAGCGCTTCCGCGGCGTGCGCATCTTCGACATCAGCGACATCAGCAACCCGGTGCAGCTGCCCGGGCGTGCAGACCTGCCGCGGTTCGCACACGCACACGCTCGTGACCGACCCCGACGACCCCGACAACATCTACATCTACAACTCGGGCACGTCGGGCGTCCGTTCGGCGCCGAGCTCGCGGGCTGCGAGAACGCTCCGGCGAGCACCGCCCCGGTCACCACGGGCAACCCGACGCAGTGGCGCATCGACGTCATCAAGGTGCCGCTCGCGGCGCCCGAGACGGCGGCGATCGTGCAGCCAGCCGCGGATCTTCACCGACCCGGAGACGGGCGCGTTCAACGGCCTGCAGAACGGCCCCACGCAGCCGCTGCACCCGTCGGGCAGCGCCGTACTCGCCCGACCCCGAACACGAACACGTGCCATGACATCACCGCGTACCCCGAGATCGGGCTCGCGGCGGGCGCGTGCCAGGGCAACGGCATCCTGCTCGACATCTCCGACCCGGCGAACCCGGTTCGTCTCGATGCGGTCGCCGACCCGAACTTCTCGTACTGGCACTCGGCGACGTTCAACAACGACGGCACCAAGGTCATCTTCACCGACGAGTGGGGCGGCGGCACGGCGGCTCGCTGCCGGGTGACCGACCAGCCCGCAGTGGGGCGCGAACGCGCTGTTCGACATCGTCGACGGCAAGCTGGAGTTCGCGAGCTACTACAAGCTGCCGGCCGTGCAGACCTCGCAGGAGAACTGCGTGGCGCACAACGGCTCGATCGTGCCGGTTCCGGGTCGCGACATCATGGTGCAGGCGTGGTACCAGGGCGGGTTGTCGGTCATCGACTTCACCGACACGGCGAACCCGACCGAGATCGCGTACCTCGACCGTGGTCCGATCAACACCCCGAACCCGACCGGGCTGAACCTCGGCGGATACTGGTCGACGTACTGGTACAACGGCAACGTGCTCGGCAGCGAGATCGCGCGCGGCTTCGACAGCCTGGCGCTCACCGCGAGCGACCAGATGTCGGAGAACGAGATCATCGCCGCCGGCGAGATCCAGCTCGACGAGTTCAACGCCCAGCTGCAGACGAAGCTCGTGCACGCGCCGAGCTTCGCCGTGGCGCGGTCGTACGTCGACCAGGCCGAGCGCGCGGGCACCCTGAGCGGCAAGGCGCTGGAGCGAGGTGCGCAAGCACATCGACCAGGCCGAGAAGCTCGCCGCCGGCCCGGCGACGCCGGCAGCGCGGTCGCGGCGCAGCTCGACAACGCCGCCCGCAAGTCGGGTGCACCGGCCGATTCCGGCCTCGTGCAGGCGCTGAACGCGCTGGCCGGACACCTTCCGCTGACGCGTGCGAGGAGGCCGGGCGTCCGGCCTCCTCACCACAGATGAAGGTGCCCGGCGGTCTCTGACCGCCGGGCACCTTCGCGTTGTGCGGGTGGGTCGCCGGATCAGCCGCTGCGCTCGGCGAGCATCTGCTGCATGCGGGCGATCTCGACGCCCTGGTCGGATTCGACGTGGCGCGCGAACCGGTCGACCTCGGATTCGTTGCCGCCGCCGGCGGCGTAGAGCTCGCCGACCATCTGCAGCGCGCCCTGGTGGTGCTGGATCATGGACTGCAGGAACAGCCGGTCGAACTCGGCGCCGGTGGCGGCCTCGAGGTCGGCGAGCTGCTCGTCGGTGAGCATGCCCGGCATCGGGTCGCCGTCGTGGCCGTGGCCCGATTCGTCGTTCACGGGGATGAAGCGGTCTTGGAGCCACCGCGTCATCATCGTCATCTCGTCTTCCTGGCTGATGCGCATGCGTTCGGCGAGCAGTCGGATGTCGCGGTCATCGGTGCGATCGTCGACGTACCCGGTCATCACGAGCGCCTGGTCGTGGTGCGCCATCATGTCGAGCATGAACTCCGAGTCGGCCTCGACGAACTTCGGCGCCTCGAGCTGCTTCGCCGCATCTTCGGGCGAGAGCGTCTCGTTCGGCTCGCCCGGCGCTCCGAGCTGCACGACCGGACTCGTCGGCGCGGGCGGCTCGGGTGCCGATGTCGTGCACGCGGCCAGGCCGAGCGAGAGCACGAGCGCCGTTCCGAGTGCGAGCGATCGCCGCATCGCTGTCATCCGTTACCTCGTCTTCGTTGAAGGGCACAAGCGAGTCCGCCCTCTATCTAACTCGAATCGGTCGTGCATGAACACCAGAGCGAACGGATGACCCGGGCGCGAGTCGGGGCATCCGTCGCCGAAACCCGGAACGGGCCCCGCCGTGAGGCGGAGCCCGTTCGGAGTGAGCGCGGGCGAGATGCCCGGCTCACGCTCGCTGCATCAGGCGGCGAGCGCCTGCTGCCATTCGATGAGGTCGCCGATCTTCTCGACGAGCGCGTCGTCCTGGATGCCGTGCGCCTTGGCCCACGCCTGGTTGCAGCACGGCGATCGCGGCAGCGTGGTCGCCCGCGTCAGCAGCGGCTTCAGCGGTCTCGAGGTACGCGGTCACATCGCCGGTGAGCTGCTTGTTCTTCTGGGAGTCGTCAGCGAGCCCGGTGACGAGCTTGTCGACCTCGCCGAACGTGACGCAGTCGCCGCCGCCCTCGACGACGCCCGCCGTCCATTCGATTCCGCCGAGGATGTGGCTGAGGAAGAGGGGGTCGGACCACGAGACATCCGTGTGGCCCGCGCCCTCGTACCAGGAGCGCCCGCCTTCGAAGTTGTGGCACCAGGCGAGCGGGTGATCGGCACCCATCGCGCCGCTTCCGGGGTTGTACGTCGACTCGTCGAGCGTGATGAGCACGTGCACGTCTTCACGCGGGTTGGCGGTGAAGTTGTACCACTCGTCGAAGCGCACCCACTCGGCCGGCAGCATCGTGGTCGAGGGGTGACCCGGGCTCTCGACGCGCATGGTCGCGGTCTGCTGCGCGGGGTGGTTGCGGAAGCGCGCGCTGCCACCGGTCAGCTCGCTGTACCAGGGCACCGTGTGCATCGAGTCGGTCGCGGCGTGCAGGCCGACGTAGCCGCCGCCGCCGCGGATGTAGCCCTGGAACGCGGCGAGCTCGGTGTCGTTGAGCAGGCGCGGCCGGTTGGGGTCGAGGTTGTTCGTCGCGTCGACCGGTGAGGCGAAGATGATCGTCGCGTACTTCGACAGGTCGGCCGCGGTCGTGAACGGCGAGCTCGCGAGCGTGAGCGCGGGCTGGCCCGGCGAGCTGCCCTGGGGCGGATCCCAGACGTCGACGCTGAACCCGTTCTCCTCGCCGAGGGCGATGATCGCGCGGGTGGTGTCGTCGATGTGCGAGTGGCGGAAGCCGAGGGTCTCGCCGACGACGAGCACCTCGTAGTCGTCGTCTGCGGCGATGGCAGGGGCTGCGACGAGCCCCAGGCTGAGCGTGACACCGATGGCACAGACCCCGGTGATGACGCGTTGGATGGATTGCTTCATTGCAAATGCTCCCCTTCGAGCTGGACTGTTACGGAGACCGGCTGAGGCGGGCGGCGAATAAGTTGCCGTACCCGACATATTGCCAAGACGAGACTATTGCGGTGGCTCGGCGGATGTCAATGGGTGGAGAGCGTTACTTGAAAGTTCGGGATCCTGCTTTTGTCCGTCGACTCGGCATAAGTCGCCTGGACGGATGCCCGGGCGCGAGGCGGTGCCTCCGATTCAGGAATCGCCTTCCGCGTGCCGGTCGATCAGCTGCTGCGCGTAGTCGGGCACCGAGTTCGTCCACTGCCGCGGCGGCCGCTCGTACCCGCTCGCGGCCGGCCGCGGCGGGATCACGACCTCGTGGTGCTCGACGGGCTCCCACGGCACCATCGAGAGCAGGTGCGAGATCATGTTGATCCGCGACCGCCGCTTGTCGTCGCTCTCCACCTCGTACCACGGCGCCTCGGCGATATCCGTGTGAAGCATCATGGTGTCCTTCGCCCGCGAGTAGTCCTCCCACCTCGTGATGGAGCTCAGGTCGGTTCCGCTGAGCTTCCACCGCCGCATCGGGTCGTCGAGGCGTGACCGGAACCGCTCCTCCTGCACGACATCCGACACGCTGAACCAGTACTTCAGCAGGATGATGCCGTCTTCGACGAGCATGCGCTCGAAGGTCGGCGCCTGGTGCAGGAACCGGTGGTACTCCTCGTTGGTGCAATACCCCATGACGCGTTCGACGCCGGCACGGTTGTACCAGGAGCGGTCCATGAGCACGATCTCGCCCGCCGCCGGCAGGTGCGAAACGTACCGCTGGAAGTACCAGCGCGTCTTGTCGCGCGCGCTCGGCGTCGGCAGCGCCACGATACGAGTGACGCGCGGGTTCAGGTATTCGCTCACGCGCTTGATCGTGGAACCCTTGCCCGCGGCATCCCGCCCCTCGAAGATCACCACGACCCGCGCACCCGACTGCTGCACCCACGCCTGCATGTCGACGAGCTTGGCCTGCAGCGCCTTGAGCTCGCGTTCGTACAGCGACTTCGGCATCCGTTTGGCCATTGGAATCCTCCCCGCGCTCGCAGCCTACGACCGGATGCCCCGGCAGGGCCTTGCGCTCGCAGGTCAGTGCAGAAGGACCGCCCAAGAAATCAGGCTGTCGATGCGCCGGATGTCAGCTTTCTTCGTGAGCTTGACCTTGATGTGACCCGCCCTGGTCCAGAGCTCGAGTTCGGCGTCGCGATCGAGCTTTCCGGCAACGTTCTCGGTGGACCACATGTTGATGGAGCTGTACGGCAGGGAGTAGACCTCGACCTTCTTGCCGGTGAGTCCCTGGGCGTCGCGCACGATGAGCCGCATCGTGGTGAAGGTGGCGGAGTCGCGGAAGGTCTTGAACGATGCGACGGCCTGTTCGCCCTCGACGAGCAATGCGCTGACGTCGTCGGGCACGGGAATCTCGTCCTGAAGCGTCCACGCAAGAATCGGTGCGGTCTCTGCCATCGGCCAGTCCTCTCATCCGACGCGCCCTGCCCGGGCGCGGTGCCGCCAGCGTATCGGCGCGGCGCGTCAGCGGCGTGAAATACCGAACCATTGACCCCGGGACATCCGCACCACTAAAGTCCGACGGCTGCGCGTCGACGTGCCGGAGTGATTCGGGCGTCTACTGACGCCGCTCAGGCGTGATTCCGCTGCTCGACCGCGCGCCGCAGTCGGTCGTCGTCGAGGCCGAGCAGCTCGAACGTCTGACGGAGTCCGGCAGCGGCATCCGCATGCGAACTCTCGAGGCAGTCGGCCAGCCGCAGTCCCTCATTCATCACGTCGCTCACCGACCCGAGCAGCGAGGTCACCGCGGAAACGGGCAACGTGACCGTACCGTCTGAGATCGACGTGCCGGCCACCTCACCGACCTCGACGACGTAGAGCAGCGAACCCCCGAGCGCCGCCCGCTCGGGCACGCACAGTTCGGTTGCCCCGTCGGCGTCGTCGCCGAACACGTCGCCCGCGACGCCGGCGCTCGCCAGGTAGGTGTCGACCTCTCCGTCGGATGCCACGATGCGCATGATCTCGGGATAGTCGGCCTCGGTGATCTCGATCGTCGGTTCGAGACCGGTTGCGCCTTCAGACATCTCGATCGCTCCTTCGGCCGGCGAATGCACCCCAGACGGTTCGGAATTTACTCTCCACGCCGTGGCGCGGCAACGCTCCGGTTTGGGTGAGCGGATGCCGCGGCTCCGCGTCTGGGGGACGACCGTGTTGCTCGCCGCATGACGAATGCGAGCGGACGTCCCGTCGAGAGTTGGCGACGCACCCGCCGAAGTTGTGCCATGCCGGGGCTCGCTGCTGCGGCGATCGCTGAGACGGCTTAGCATCGGACGTGCGTGGGTGCCCCGACCGGCGCATCCCGAAGTATGAACCCGCGAATGCCACCATCAGGTCCGCCGACACGACGGTCCCTCCGCCCCCCAGGAGGCCGGTTGAGCGCCATCGCCGACGACGCGCACAAGTCCAACTTCATCGTGCCGCCGAAGGCGGTCGAGCCGCAGGCCGAGGGCCACGACGAGACCTCTGTCGGTGCGCACGCGCGGCCGGTCGACGTTCCCGCGATCGTCGCGCTGCGGCATCCGTCACCCGAGCGTCGCCGGTACTTTCTCAGCAGCTTCGAACCGAGCGGCGACTACGACGCGGTCATCGTGGCCGTCACCCACGACGGACGTCGACGGTACTTCACCACCCGCGACGGCGCGAGCCTGACCGAGGTCGACGAGGTCTCGTTCGAGCGGCGCCGCGAGAGCGGCACGCGTTCGATGCTCGAGCTCGATGAGCGCGAGCTCGGCGAGCTCGAGGTCGAGTTGGAGTTCGTGCGACCGGTGCGCGGGCGCGATCCGATCGCGGAGGCGCAGGCGGAGGTCGAGGCGCAGCGATGGACGAGGCGGAGGCCGAGGTGCGATGAGGTCGAAGTGCAGGCGGATGCCCGACGATGCGAAGAGACCGATGCGCGCCGATGTCGACGGAGGTCGAGGAGGACGAGCCGCCCCACCGCTCGACCTTCGTTCCGATCGAGGTCGCGAAGCCGCAGCAGCCGGCCGAAGAAGCAGAGGAGTACGACGAGGTGGATGACCCGATGACCGAGGAGTTCGAGGCGATGGTGAGGGAGTCGACCACCGTGACATCCGAGCAGGTCGATGCTGCGGCATCCGTGCTGGTCGACGAAACGGATGCCGCGCCCGAGCGGTCGGCCACGCCGATGTCGGCCACCGACGCGACGACCCAGGTGGCGCTCGCGAAGGGCATCGCGTTCGTCGCGCATCGCGGCCAGCATCGACCGCAGCGGGTTGCCGTACATCGACCATCCCGGACGGATCGCCGAGCGGTTCGACCCGGTGACCGAGCCCGTCGCGGCTGCGGCCGCGTGGCTGCACGACGTGCTCGAGGACTCCGACCTCACCGCGCAGGAGCTGTTCGAGGCCGGGGTGGTGCCCGCGGTGATCGACGTCGTGCAGTTGCTGACGCGCACCCCCGATGTCGCTGCCGACGAGTACTACGCGCGCATTCGCCGCAACCCGGTCGCCCGCCGCGTGAAGCTCGCCGACATCGACGACAACACCGCGCGGTGGCGCCTGCGCCGACTCGACTACGACACGCAGCTGCGCCTGGTCGAGAAGTACCGCAACGCCCGCCTGGCGCTCGGCGCCGACTGAGCTCGCCAGTTCACGCAGTCGGCTCCCAGCCGCGCCAATAGGATCGAGGCATGGCCGGATTCTGGGGCAAACGCAAACGTGATCAGCTTGAGGTCCAAGCCCAAGATGCCGACCTCGAGAAGCGGGCCGGCACGGCCCTGGTCGCCACCGACGAGCGCGTGCGGCTCACCACCGACGAGCTCGTCTTCGCCGAGGCCGAGCTCGGTCCTGACGCCACCAAAGAGCTGCGTGTGGCGCTCACCGCGGTGCGGCAGCATCTGGGCGACGCGTTCCGGCTGCACCAGCTCAATCACGACGAGATCCCCGACACCGCCGAAGAGCTGCGCACCCGCAACGGGCGCATCGTGCAGCTGTGCGAGTGGGCCGAAGACGTGCTCGACGACCGCATCTCGGCCCTCGCCGACAAGATCGCCCGTGCGCGGCGCGCTCCCGAGATCATCGCCGGCGTCAGGGCCGATGCCGAGCGCCTTCGAGCTCGCGTGCCTCACGCCCGCGAAACCGTCGAACGGCTCGCCGCCCGCTATGCGCCCGAGGCGCTCGCCCAGGTCGAGGCCAACCCCGCACAGGCCGAGCAACTGCTCGGATTCGCCGAGCACAGCGCGGGCGTCGCCGAGCGCCGGCGCGACGCCGGGCAGCGAGAGCAGGCCAATCTCGCGCTCGAGGCAGCGACCGAGTCGGTGCGCCGAGCGGCGACCCTGCTCGATGCGGTGGAGACCTTCGAGGTCGAGGCGCTGCGGGCCGAGGCCACCTTGGCGGCGATCGTCGAGGACTCCCGCGGAGATGTCGCCGTCGCGCTCAAGGAGCCGCACTCGCCCGCTGTCGCGACCGCGATCACCGAGCTGCAGACGGCTCTCGCCTCGCTGCCGGCGGCCGGCGTCAACACCGACCCGTTCACCCAGCTCGACCGGCTGCGCGAGGCGAATGCGGGATTGGATGCCGCGATCGCGGCGGCCCGCGAGCGTGCGGCGCGTCCCATCCCGCCGCTCGAGCACGTGCGCCACGCGATCGACGACGCCGACCGGCAGCTCGCCGTCGCCCGCAACGTCATCGCCGGCCACCGAGGCTGGATCGGCGCCGACGCGCGCACGCGGCTGGCCGAGTCCGAGCGCATCCGCATCGACCTCGACCGCTTCCTCGGCACGTCCGCGTCTGCCGCCACCGCGATCCACGAAGATCACCGCGAACAGGCGATGGAGATGGCCCGGCGCGTCGCCTACCTCGCGAGCGAGGCCCTGCAGCTCGCGCAGCGCGACATCGACTCGTCACGACCGCAGGATCCCGGGCAGTGGGGCGGCCCGGGCTGGGGCGGCGGCGGGCGCCGCAGCGGCGGATCCGACGTCATGGGCGGCATTCTCGGAGGCCTGGTCATCGGCGGCCTGCTCGACGGCATGTTCGACTGAACTGATCGCTGCGGCATCCGACTTCGTCGCTCACTGCCGTTCATGACCTGCGCGCTACGACGTGAACTGCTCCTGGCCGAGCACGCGAAGCAGCGCGAGCTTGTCGGCGGCTTCGGTGCGCGGGGCGGCGGTCAGGATGAGCAGGGCCTGGGACTGGTCTTCGGTGAGCAGCGCCTGGCAGTCGAGCTCGATCTCGCCGACCTCGGGGTGAATCAGGATCTTGTGGTCCTCGAAGCGGCTTGCGACCTCGTGACGCTCCCACAGCTCGGCGAACTCGGCACTCTCCTTCTGCAGCGCACGCACCAGTTGCCCCGCCCGCGATGACGGCCCGCCGAGCCCGTAGGCGACGCGGAGGTTCGCCACGTGAGCGCGGCCCTGCCGAGGCTGGTCGGCGACCGGGTACACGGCCCGCTCCGAGGCATCCGTGAACCATCGATAGATTCCCGACCTCGCCATTCCGGTGAACCGGGAGTGATCGCCGAAGAGGGCGACGGCCAGCCGGTTCTGCACGAGCGTCTCGGCGATGCTCGACAGCACGAGAGCGGGGGTGTCGTCGAGCCGGTCGAGCACCCGTTGCAGCGCCGGTGCGACGTGCGTGTCGATCGGTGTGCGCTTCGGGGCGTTGTGGCCGCTGATGCGGTAGAGATGGTCGCGCTCGTCGGTCGAGAGGCGCAGCGCCCGAGCAAGCGCGGCGAGCATCTGCTCCGACGGCTGGGGCCCGCGACCCTGCTCGAGGCGGGTGTAGTAGTCGGCGGACATGCCGGTGAGCTCGGCGACCTCGCCGCGGCGCAACCCGGCGACCCGCCTGCGAGCCCCGGGGCGCAGTCCGACGTCTTCGGGGCGCAGGTTCTCACGCCGGTGGCGAAGGAAGTCGGCGAGCTGTTCGCGGTCCATGGCTTCCATCATGCGCCGCCTCGGCGCCCGGAGGGAGGGATCGGGAATCCTACGACAACCAGGTCTCTCGTGCCGCAGCATGGATCGGCGCATCGTGGTCGGTGACCAGTCGAGTGACGGTCATCGAAAGGATCACCCCATGGACATCTCCGGCAACACCATCTTCATCCCCGGCGGCACGTCGGGCATCGGCCTCGCCCTCGCACTGCGCCTGCAGCAGGCCGGCAACACCGTGATCATCGGCGGGCGCCGCACCGACGTGCTCGAGCGCCTCGCTGCTGAATACGGCTTCGGCACCATGTCGATCGACATCAGCGACCCCGCTTCGGTGGTGAGCGCACGCGACGCGGTGCTCGCCGCCCACCCCGACCTCAACGTGTGCCGCATTCGGATCGCATCGAACACGAGGTCGTCGGAGCCGTCATCGGACTTCCTCGGGCGCTCGGCGTGCTCGGCGATTCGCTCGCACGCGACGGCGATGTCGATGAGGCGGTCGGCGGGATTCCGACTCACAGCGGCACCGCTTCGCGGAGTACCCGTTCGGCGACGTCGGGTTTCAACCCCGACGATGGCGCGACGTCGACCGAGCGCCCGAGGATCGCTTCGGCGGCAGTCTGCATGCGCAGCAGCGCGAAGAGGCCGGCATCGGTCTCGAGATCGACCAGCAGGTCGACGTCGCTCGTTTCGGTCTCGTCGCCGCGCGCGACACTGCCGAACACGCGGATGTCGACGGCACCGAGCGCTCCGAGCGCAGTTCGGAGCTCGTCGGCATGTGCTCGCACGATCGCAAGCGCGTTCTCGGCAAGGCGCGGGTTCGAGGTGTGGCTTGAGGTCGAACCCGGCAGACTTCACCAGGCGAGTCAGCGTGGCGTACGACGGCTCACGACGCCCCGATTCGTAGGCGCTGATGACGCTCTGCGTGACGCCAGCCCGCTGCGCGAGGGCATGCTGCGTCAGGCCCGCGCGCTGGCGGGCGTCGCGCAGCAGTTCAGCGGCCTGAGTCACGATTGTAACTATAGCGGATCGTCACTACCGGCGTGGGGCCGATCTGTCGGAGTGCTGTTAGATCGCGAGATCTGGCGAGGCGTACACGACGTTGGACTCTGTGCCGGCGAGGTGCGTGCAACAGATGCGTCCTGAGGCTGAGCCGACTTGGGGCGGTGACGAGCACTGAAGTCGTCAGCGCCGATATCGTTCGTCATCGTGTCAGATCCTCGGAGCCGCCGCCCGAGATGGTCGACGATGGCTTGGGCTCGGCAGTCGGTGTGTGGGATGGCGCGATCGTGAACTGAGCACTACGGGACGAAGCCTACCCAGGCGGTCGCGCTCGCATACCCGATGTGCGTTCCACGAGGCCGCTCGAGTGACAAGGGGATCGCGATATCTGTTCGCGGTTCTCCTCAGTGCGCTTCGGGGCACATTCAGTTCGTACCTCGGCAACGTCGGCGCCGGCATCGCCGCATCCTGTTGTGAGTGGGGCGGATCGGGCGCTCGTCGAGTCTCGGGATCGGCCTCAGGTCCTGCGTCGCTTGCCGTACTCATCTGGTGGATCGATCGACCTGTGCACGTTGCCGAGCCAGGTAGCGGCGGCCATCGAGCGGATGATCGCGCATCAGCTAGTGCGACCTGCCACCTGCTCTGCGTTGCTCCGACCATCGCTCACCAAGGAACAGCACCGCTCGCGCTTGCCGCATGAGGCTGACGAGCTTCGATGACCCGACTACGAGATGTCGCGCGGCGACGATGCCTCGACCGGTGTACGGCAGGCCGAGTGGGCAGCGTAGCGATCACTCCGGCGACGTCGCGGTCGGGCCAGATCGCGATGTCGACCTTGTTGCCCGCGGGGTCGGCGAGCGTCCACCACTCCTGCTCGTTCGAGTCGACGATGCGCCCGCCGGCCGCGAGCGCGGCCTCGACACGCGCCCGGCCGACGGCGCGGGGCACCGAGACGTCGATGTGGAACGCGTGCCGCAGCGGCTTGTCGGCGGGGAGCTCCTGAAACCACAGGCTCATCCCGCGGCCCTGCAGGTCGACGAGGTCCTCGGAGCCGTGCTCGGCGTATCCGAACAGCTCGCGCCAGAACGGGCGCACGTCGTCGTCGGGCTTCGACGCGATCGCCATCTGCAACGTCTGCACCTGCGACGGGTCGGATGTCGCGCCGAACGCCCGCGCGGCCGCAGAGATGCGCCGCGCGAGGTCGAGGTCGGCGTCGACGAGCTCGGTGAAGTCACGCGCGAGCCGAACGGCCAGGCCGTCGGCGCGCAGGTCGAGGTGCAGTCGATCCGCCCCATCGAGCTCGGCGAGCAGGGCGGCGAGCTCGGCGCTGCGCGCGAGCGACGCGGTGCCGAACCAGGCGGTCGGCCCCCAGAAGAGCACCGGCCAGTCGACGAGATCGGATGCCTCGCGGAACGCCTCGAACATGGCCTCGCCTCGCTCGAGCTCGGCGAGTCCGGCCGCGACGGCGGGAGGGCCGCGCGGACGCCGCCGGTGGCGCCGGCCGGCCGAGTGCGAGGTCGGCCGAGGTCCACGCCGTCGGCGCCGAGCCGCAGCGCCTCGTCCTCGGGCATCGGCAGGTCGGGCCAGGCGACGAGGTCGACCTTGTTGCCCGCGGCATCCGCGCACGTCCAGTACCTCGCGGCCGCGGCGTCGCTGGCGACGCGCCCACCGGCGGCGATCGCCGCGTCGAGCCGTCGACCCGCGATCTCACGAGGCACGGCGAGGTCGATGTGCATCGCGTGCCGCAACGGCTTCTCGGGATCGAGCTGCTGGAACCACACCGACGGCCCGCGCCCATGCGGGTCGAGCAGGTCATCGCCCACGTGATCGACGTACCCGAGCACCGCCCGCCAGAACGGCAGCACCTCGTCGATCGGCAGCCGGGTCGCGATCGCGATCTGCGCGTCCTGGGTGAGGTCGGGGCGCGGAGCGAGCCCGTGCTCGCGCGCGACGGCGGAGACCGCTCGGGCTCGATCGGCCACGCCGTCGTCGGTGAAGTCCAGGATGTCCTCGTGCAGGCGCACCGTCACCCCGCTCGGCCGCACGTCGATGAGCGGCGGATACTCCGCGAGCTCGTCGAGCGCCGCGATGGCGGTGGCGAACGCGACGCCGGCAGGCACCGACTCGGTGGCGAAGTGCGCGATCGGCCCGCAGTACAGCATCCGCCAGTCGTCGACGCCGCGTCGCAGCGTGGAATGCCAGCCGATGCTCTACGCCCATGGGAGCTCCCTTCCCGACGCGACGACGATAGCGGGAACGCCCCGCGGTGCGGAAGACCGGTGGTGGCAGCGGCCATCGCGGTCAACTACGCCGGCGCGTGGTTCGCGCAATCGGGTGCAGATCTTCTCTGACCCCTGCGGCATGCGGCGCCGCTGCTACGGCACGCGCTTGACCGCGCGCCGTGTCGCCCGGCTCCGTTCGAACGCCGCGTACCACCGGAACATCAACGGCATGAGCCAGTACGCCGCAATCGGGACGACGACGAGTGTGATCACGAACGCCCGCAGCACAGGATGCCAGCCCGTCAGCAGAGGTTCCGACAGGACGCCGACGATGGCAACGAGCGGGAATATCGTGAGCCACACGATGAGCGCGCTGATGTGGATGTTCGGCCGCGCCGGCGGGGCGGGTGGCTCGGGTTCGGGGTTCGGCACGGGCGCGCCGTGATCAGGCGGTGTGGTTGTCATCTCGGCCTCCGTAATCGGGGCAAGGCCGCGGGCGGCGAGCGAGACGCAGGGCGCGACCGACTCACTCATTCTCCTCCCGGGTCGGGGGCGCCGCTACGTCGTGGCTCGGCCTCTGGGTTGCAGGGCTTTGACCGGTGCGGCTCGCGCTACATTCGTGCGGGCCGCGGCCGTCGCAGTGGTTCGCCCGCTTCGTCGACGGATGCCGCGGGGCGCGGCTTGCCGGCCATCCAGCCCGTCACCGCCTGTACGGCGATGACGGGGAGCAGCATCGACACGACGACGGGCCAGCTGACGCCCGCCCCGTGCAGCAGGCCGAGCGCGAGCGGGCCGAGCGCTGCGAACGCGTAGCCGACCCCCTGCGCGAACGCCGAGAATCCGGCGATGGAGCCGTGGGGTGGCGCCTTCAGCACGATGAGCATCACGGCGAGCCCGAAGGCGGCTCCTTGGGCGAACCCGAGCACCGCCACGAAGAGCGGGGCGAGCGCATCGGGCGCCCACGCGACGCCGACCATGCCGACCACCGAGAGTGCGCTGACGACGAGCACGACCACCGATTGCGACGACCGTCGTCCGGCGACGACGGCGATCACGAGCGATGCCGGCAATCCGGCGATGCTCATCCACGCGAGCAGCCAGCCGGCCTCGGTCGGGTCCATCCCTCGGCTGGCGAAGATGGTGGGCAACCACGCGGTCATCGCGAAGAAGCAGAGGGCCTGGCTGCCGAAGAAGGCGGTCACCGAGAGTGCGGTCGCATCGAGCCTCACTCGGTGGACCGCGCTCGCCGGGGGCAGCGAGCGGACTGCGGCGTCGGGCGGTTCGTGCTCGCGAGACGGCGATGGCCGCGACCGTCGTGGCCACGGCGGCCGGCGCAGCCCACAGTGCGAGCGTCGCTTGCACCGAGCCGGTCGCGAGCATGAGGGGGATGGTGAGGCTGGCGCCGAGAGCGGCGCTCACCCCGAAGCTCGTCGAGAAGAGCCCCGACCAGACGCCGGCCCGGCCGGCGAGGTGCGTGCGGATGAGTTGCGGCGTCAGCACACTGAGCCCGCAGATGCCCAGCCCCGCGAGCACGGTGCCCGCGAACATCGTGGTGGTGTTGATGGGGCGCAGTGCGAGCGAGACGGTGAGCAGGGTCGTGAGTGCGAGGGCGGCGCCGTGCAGTCCGAGGTGCCGTTCGAGCACCGGCGCGAGGGGCGCGCCCAGGGCGAGCATGAGCACGGGGAGGCTCGAGAGCGTTGCCGCGCTGACCGGGGTGAGATCGAACGTGTCGCTGATGGGTGCGAGTGCCGCCGAGACACTCGTGATCGGGTCGCGCAGGTTCAGCCCGATCAGCAGGATGAGGGCCGCCGCCATGAGGCCCTCGCGGCGATCAGGGCGCGACGTCATTCAGCGTCTGCTCTGAGTCGTCGAGCACGCTGAGCGCTGCGAGCGTCGCGGCCGTGCCGTCGCCCGACTCGATCGCCGTGAGGATCGCCGAGTGGAAGTCGTCGTGGTCTGAGGTGCCGTTCACGAAGCAGTTGGTGCGGCTCACGGAGTCGCGGAGGGAGTCTTCGAAGCTGCTGTAGAGCTCGAAGAGCAGGGCGTTCTGCGAGGCGCGGGCGATGCCGATGTGGAACGCGACGTCGTGGTCGATGAAGGTGTCGACGTCTTCTGCGGCGACCGCGACGCGCCGGCCGTCGAGCGCCGCATGCAGGCGGTGCAGGTCGTCGTCGGTGCGGCGTGACGCCGCCTCGCGGGCGGCGACGACGTCGAGCGCTCGCCGAACGGTGAGCACTTCGCGAACGTCGGCGACGTGCAGGGCGTGCTTGAGTGCGACAGCCGTCTCGTTGTCGGCGATGACATAGGTGCCGTCGCCCTGGCGGCTCTCGAGCAGGCCGACCTGCGCGAGTGCGCGAACTCCTTCGCGCACCGAGGGGCGGCTGACCCCGAGTGCCTCGACGAGTTCGGCCT
The DNA here is from genome assembly GCA_963836825.1 of uncultured Actinomycetota bacterium. Lineage (GTDB taxonomy): Bacteria > Actinomycetota > Actinomycetes > Actinomycetales > Microbacteriaceae > Agromyces. The sequence continues at coordinate 9,119 of CAWILI010000017.1, read as the reverse complement.
CGGTGGGGATGCGCGTGCCGACCGGCCAGGCGCCCGTCACGATCTCATTGCGCAGCCGATCGACGACCGTGTCGACCAGGGAGACCCGTGCGATCTGCTTCATACACTTCCTCATCTACGAAACGTATGGTTATCATATCGTCTTACAACTGGTCCGACAATCACCATCTCCGAAGAAGCAGGTATCGGTGTCCACCACTCGTTCCGCTCGGCCGCTGCTCGTCGCAGCACCGCTCGTCGACGCGCACATCCACCCCGACAAGACCTCGTGGGGCGGCCCGTGGATGACCCGACGGCCGGCGAGCTCGCTCTCCGACCTCATCGCCAACGACTTCGCCACGCAGCAGGGCTTCACCCGCAGTGTCGAGGAACGCGCCTACGCGCTGCTGAGCGCCGCCCTCCGCGGCGGCACCCTCGCCATGCGGGCGCACGTCGACGTCTCGAGCGAGCTCGGCACCGCCAACGTCGAGGGCGTTCGGGCGGCGGCCGAGCGCCTGGCACCTGAGCTCACCGTGCAGATCGTCGCCTTCCCGCAATTCGGGCTGCTGACCAACCCCGGCACGATCGAGGCCATGGCCGCGTCGCTCGACGCCGGTGCCGACCTCGTCGGAGGCATCGACCCGCTCGGCCTCGAGGGTGATGTCGACGGGCACCTCGATGCGGTCTTCGGCCTCGCGGAGCGCGCCGGCCGCGACCTCGACATCCACCTGCACGACGGCGGCGAGCCGGGTCTGGCGCAGATCCGCGAGATCGCCGCACGAACCGAAGCTGCCGGCATGCAGGGGCGCGTCACCGTGAGCCACGCCTTCGCGCTCGCGGATGCATCCGCCCCCTCGCTGCTCACCACGCTCGACCGGGTCGCCGAGGCCCGCCTCTGGATCACGACGTGCGCCCTCGGCGCCGACCCGGTGCCCGACCTCGCCCTGCTCGCCGAGCACGGCGTGCAGCTCGCCGTCGGCTCCGACGGGGTGCGCGACTCGTGGTCGCCGTTCGGCACCGGCAGCATGGTCGACCGCACCCACCTGCTCGCCTATCGCACGGGCGCGATCACCGACGCCGAGCTCGAGCACTGCTATCGCCTCGCCTCGACCGAGGGCGGGCGCATGCTCGGCATCCCCGAGCTCGCCGACTGGTCGGGCGCGTCGAGCGACACCCGCCTCGAGTTCGACGCCGAGTCCATCGCGCAGCTCGTCGTCGACCGCCCCGAGCCGAGTCGCGTCATCCGCGCCGGACGCGAGGTGCATCACCTGACCCCGTAGTGCGCTCGCCCCACGAAGGCGACACCGGGCACGCCCCATTCCGAGACCGACCCAGCCCCACAACACAGCAACGAAGGAGTTCCCGTGTTCACCCCGAAGACGATGATCACCGCGGCATCCATAGCGACCGCCGCCCTGCTCTTGACGGCCTGCACCGCCGACACGACCGAGACGGAGTCGGGCCTCAGCCTCGACCTCGACAACCTCGCCACGACCACGACGGCGGGCACCGAGCCGGTCGACGAGGTGAAGTGGAACCTGCCGTACGAGCCGATGTCACTCGACCCCATCTTCGGCTTCAACTACGCCGAGAACACGGTCACGGCGAACCTCTGCGAGAGCCTCGTGCGCATGAAGCCCGACCTCTCGACGGAACCCGGGCTCGCCACGGACGTCGCCCAGCCCGACGACACCACACTCGTCTACACGATCCGCGACGGTGTCACCTTCTGGAACGGCAACCCGCTCACCGCCGAAGACGTGGCGTACTCCCTGCAGCGCCAGGTCGGCGAGACGGCGACGAGCTACTTCTCGAGCTACTTCGTGAACGTCGACTCGGTCGAGGTGACCGGCCCGAGCGAGGTGACCGTCAAGCTGAAGCAGCCCGACGTGCTCTTCGCCCAGGCGATGGGCACGGCGGCCGGCGCGATCGTCGAGAAGGCGGCCGCCGAGGCGGCGGGCGAGGCGTTCGGCACCCCCGACGGCGGGCTGCAGTGCACCGGGCCGTTCTCGCTCGAGGCGTGGAGCTCGGGCCGGAGCATCCAGCTCGCGGCGAACCCGGGCTACTGGGATCCCACGCTCGCGCCGAAGGTGCAGCAACTCACCTTCAGCTTCATCGCCGATGAGTCGACTGCCGTGAACGCGCTCCGCACCGGCGACGTCGACGGCCAGTTCTTCTACCTTCCGCCTGCGGGTCTCTCGCAGCTCGAGGGCGGCGACGAGGTCACGACCACGTACGGCAAGTCCCTCGTGTTCTGGACGATGATCACGACCAACCTCGACGGAGGCCTCGCCGACGAGCGCATCCGCCAGGCGCTCTCGCTTGCGATCGACCGGGAGGGGCTCGCGAAGGTCGTCTTCCAGGGCGCCGCCGTGCCGGCCACGACCCTCGCCGGGCCCGACTACTGGGGCTACGAGACCGACGCCTTCGCGACTGCGTACGAGGAGTTCTCGGCCGACGCCGACCTCGAGCAGGCCAAGCAGCTCGTCGCGGAGGCCGGCGCTCCCGCCGAGCCGATCGTGCTCGCGGTGCAGGGCAGCTCGGCTGTGCACGAACAGACCGCGAACCTCATCCAGGCCGCGGGTCAGGCGATCGGCCTGAAGATCGAGTCGAAGGTCATTCCGGTCGAGCAGTTCGGCAACCTCTACTTCGACGAGAACGCACGCGAGGGACTCGACGGCTTCTTCACGACCAACTACGGCAACTTCGCCGACCCGCTCGACGTCTACACGATGTTCCACACCGAGGACAGCCACAACTACTCCGGCTGGGACGGAGCCGATGAGCCGCTCGCGGCGGCGCGCGCCACGACCGACCCGGCCGAGCGAGCCGAGCTCGTGATCGAGGCCCAGGAGCACATCACGAAGGGCCTGTCGTGGATCCCGCTCGCCTACGAGCCGGTGACCCTCGTGCAGAACGCGCGCATCTCGGGTGCGACGGCTTCGTTCGCCTACCTGTACGCGCCGTGGGCGGCGACGATCGGTGGGGTGAAGTAAGCGGATGTCTCTCGGCGCCTACCTGTTGCGGCGGGTCGGGCGGGCTGCTGCTCGTCCTGCTCGTGACCTCGTTCCTCGTGTTCGGGTTGCTGTACCTGGCACCCGGCAGCCCGCTCGCCTTCATCCTCGGACCGCGCGGTGGCACGCCCGAGCAGATCGCCATGGTGACCGAGCAGTACCACCTGAACGATCCGTTCTTCGCGCGGTACGTCGGCGTGGCTCGGCGACATCCTGCGGGGTGACCTCGGCTATTCGATCGTCTACCGGCAGGATGTCTCGTCGCTCATCTCGGGGCGCGTCGGCACGACGCTGGCGCTCGTCTCGATGGCCGCGATCATCATCACGGTGGTCGGCATCGGCGCCGGCACGTTCGCGGCGCTGCGCGGCGGCTGGGGCGATCAGCTCACCTCGGCCTTCGCGGCGGTCGGCCTGTCGACGCCGTCGTTCGTCATCGGCGTGGCGCTGATCAGCGTCTTCGCCGTGGGCCTCGGCTGGTTCCCGACCTTCGGGTCGGGAACCGGCGGGGTCGACACGCTCTGGCATCTGACCCTGCCCGCGGTGGCGCTCTCGGTCGCGAGCGCGGCCTACCTCGCCCGCATCACGCGCGCCGCGGTGCTCGAGGAGAGCGGTCGCGAGCATGTGCAGACGGCGACGGTTCGAGGCCTCGCACCGGGGCGCATCGTGCGCCATCACGTGCTGCGCAACTCGCTCATCCCGATCGTCACGGTGCTCGGGCTGACCATTGCGACACTCATCGCGGGTGCCGTCGTGATCGAGAACGTGTTCGCTCTCGACGGGCTCGGCTCGCTGCTCGTTCGGGCGATCCTGCAGCGCGACTTCGCGGTCGTGCAGGCCGTGATCCTCGTGCTCGTCGTCGCCTTCGTCGTGGTCAACGCGATCGTCGACTTCCTCTACACCTTCATCGATCCGCGCATCGCGCTCGGGAGCCGGCAATGACCACCCCATCCACCACGAGCCTCGCAGTCGCCCGAGCCGAGCGCGAACGACGGGCACCGGGCCTCGCCCGGGTCGCGACCGGTCGCCTCGGCATCGCCGGCTGCATCGCGGCCGGCATCCTGCTCGTCATCGCGCTCGCCGCGACGTTCGCGCCGATCGTCGCCCCCTACGACCCCGACTATCCCGACCTGCTCGCGTCGCTCAGCGGCCCGTCGCCGGCGCACCTGCTCGGCACCGACGCGCTCGGACGCGACATCCTCTCGCGACTGATCTGGGGTTCGCGCATCACGCTCGCCGGGCCGGGCCTCGTCATCCTCATCGCGACCGTCGTCGGCACGCTGCTGGCACTGCTCGCCGCCTGGCGGGGCGGTCGCACCGACACGGGCATCTCCTGGTTCCTCGACGTGCTCTTCTCGGTGCCGGGCATCGTGTTCGGGCTCATCGCGGTCGCGATCTGGGGACCGAGCCTGGCCACCGTGGTCGGCGGCCTCGCCATCGCCTACATACCGTATGTGGCGCGGGTGGTGCGGGGCGCCGCATTGCGCGAGCGCAACATGCCCTACGTCTCGGCGGCGTGGCTGCAGGGCCATTCGGGCACCGAGCATCAGCTTCACCCAGGTGCTGCCGAACGTGCAGCCGATCGTCGTGGCCCAGGCCGTGTCGTCGCTCGGCTTCGCCGTGATCGACCTCGCCGCGTTGTCGTTCCTCGGCCTCGGGGTGCAGCCGCCGACGGCCGACCTCGGCCTCATGGTCAAGAGCGGCTTCGACTCCGTGCTGCGCGGCCATCCGATCGAGGCGATCGCGGCGGGCAGTCTCATCGTCGTGATCGTCTGCTGCGTCACGATCATCGGCGACCGGCTCACCTCGAGTGCAAGGAGCATCCGATGACCGAACCTCTCTTGCGACTCGATGACGTGCGGGCGACCCTGCAGGTGCAGGGCACCGAGCAGACCCTGCTGAACGGCGTCTCGTTCACGATCGAAGCCGGCGAGGCGCTCGGACTCGTCGGGGAGTCGGGCTCGGGCAAGTCGCTCACCACCCGGGCGATCACCCGCATGCTCGACCCCGGATTCCGGGTCTCCGGCGAGATCACCTTCGACGGCGCCTCGGTGCTCGGCATGAACGCCGCGCAGCTGCGCCGATACCGGGTCGGCGACGTGGGCATGATCTTCCAGGACCCGCGGGCGCACGTGAATCCCGTGCACACGGTCGGCGACTTCCTCACCGAGGGGCTCGTGCACACGCGGGGCGTTCGCCGCGACGAGGCCGAGCGGCGCGCGGTCGTGCTGCTCGACGAGGTCGGCGTGCGCAATGCCGAGCAGCGGACTGCGCCAGTACCCGCACGAGCTCTCGGGCGGACTGCTGCAGCGCGTCATGATCGCGAGCGTCCTGCTCGCCGAGCCGAAGCTCATCCTCGCCGACGAGCCGACGACCGCGCTCGACGTGACCGCCCAGTCCGACGTGATGGCGATCCTCGACGAGCAGCGCCGCGCCCGCGGGCTCGCGCTGCTCTTCATCACGCACGACCTCGAGCTCGCGGCCGCGTGCTGCGACCGGCTCGCGGTGATGTACGCCGGAGAGATCGTCGAGCAGGGCGCGCACGTCTACGACGCGCCGCACCCACCCCTACACGGTCGAGCTGATGGGCGCACGCCCGAGCATCGATGAGCGCTACGACCGGCTTCCGGTGCTGCGCTACAACCGCGAAACCCACGAGACTGCTGAGGGCACAGGCATGAGCAATCCAGGCGAGGCGATCGTCGTCGCACGCAACCTGCAGAAGGTATTCCCCGCTCCGCCGAGGTTCGAAGGGCGCGCCGATCGTCGCGGTCGACGATGTCTCGTTCGAGCTGCACCCGAACGAGTGCCTCGCGATCGTCGGCGAATCGGGCTCGGGCAAGACCACGGTCGCGCGCATGCTCGTGGGCCTCGAGACGGTCACAGCGGGTGAGCTCACCGTGCGCGGCGAGTCGCGGGCCGGCGGCGTGAAGCGCCTCGCCGACCGCCGCCGCTGGGCGCGCGAGGTGCAGTACGTCTTCCAGGACCCGTACTCCTCGCTCAACGGCCGCCAGCGCATCGGCGACATCGTCGAGTCGAGCGTGGCGCTGCACTCGCGGGGCACTCCCGGCAAGCGCGAAGCCCGCACGGCGGCGCGTGACATCCTCGACAGCGTCGGGCTCGGTTCGCAGTTCGCCGAGAAGTATCCGCACCAGCTCTCGGGCGGGCAGCGCCAGCGGGTCGCGATCGCCCGGGCGCTCGCGGCGAACCCCGCGGTGATCGTGCTCGACGAGGCCGTCGCTGCGCTCGACGTCTCGATCCAGGCGCAGATCCTGAACCTCCTGAGCGACATCCGGGCCGAGCGCGAGGTGAGCTACCTGTTCATCTCGCACGACCTCTCCGTCGTGAACCAGATCTCGGAGCGCATGATCGTGATGGAACGCGGCATCGTCGTCGACGCGGGTGCCACCGCCGAGCTGCTGGCCAACCCGGTGCATCCGTACACCCGGTCGCTGCTCGCCGCGGTGCCTCGGCCCGGCTGGAAGCCCGTGCGCCGCGAACGCCTCGCCGAGGCGGCGCCCAGGCGCCGGCTAGCGTAGGGCGCGCATGCGTACGCTCATCACGGCCGACCACGTGCTCGCGCACGACGGCTCGGGTCATGTCGAACTGCGCGACGGGGCGGTGCTCGTCGACGATGGTCGCATCGTGGCCGTCGGGCCGGCGAGCGAGTTCGCGGGTGCGTCGACCGCAGCCGACGCGTGCCTCGCGCTCGGCGAAAGCCTCCTGATGCCGGGGCTCATCGACCTCGACGCGCTCGCCGACATCGACCACCTCATCCTCGATTCCTGGTCGGATGCCCCGGAGTCGGCCCGACTCGAATGGTCCGCCTCCTACTTCACCGACGGCCGGCACGACGTGCTCGACGCCGCTGAACGCAGCACGATGCGGCGCTACGCGCTCACGCAACTCGCACTGCACGGCATCACCTCGTTCATGCCGATCGCCTCCGAGGTGCACTCCGCCTGGGCCGAGACCCACGATGACCTGGCGGATGTCGCGCGCATCGCGAGCGAGCTCGGCCTGCGGGCCTTCCTCGGCCCCTCGTACCGCTCGGGGGTGAACGTCGCCGGTGACGACGGCGCGGTCTCGGTCGCCTGGAACGACGACGAGGGCCGCCGCGGCTTCGAGGAGGCGGTGCGGTTCCTCGACACCGTCGCCGCGCTCGGCGATCCGCTCATCACCGGCGTGCTCGCACCGTGCCGCATCGAGACCGTGCGCGAGGAGGTGCTGGCTGCGACGGCGCGCGAGTCGGCGGCGCGCGACGTGCTCGTGCGGGTGCACGCGTTGCAAGGGCTCGAGGAGCGCGCCATGATCGAGGCCGACCGCGGCACCACGCCGATCGAGCTCCTCGAGCGCGTCGGGTTGCTCAACGAACGCGTGCTCCTGGCGCACGGCGTCTACCTCGACCTGCACTCCGAGGTCGAGGGGGAGGACCGTGGCGATCTCGCGACGCTCGCCGCGGCCGGGGTGTCGGTCATCCATTGCCCGCTCACGAACAACCGGTACGCGTTCCTGCTCGAGCGGCTCTCCCGCTATCTCGATGCCGGGGTCAACATCTGCCTCGGCACCGACTCGTTCCCGCCCGACCTGGTCCGCGGCATCGACGCCGGTGTGCAGCTCGCCAAGCAGCAGCACGGCGACCTGTCGCGGGGACTTCTCGCCGAGTACGTCGAGGCGGCGACGCTCGGCGGCGCTCGCGCGCTGCGCAGGCCCGACCTCGGCCGCATCGCCCCGGGCGCGAGCGCCGACCTCGTCGCCTTCGCCCTCGACGACGTGCGCCTCGGCCCGGTCGAAGACCCGCTGCGCACGCTCGTGCTCAGCGGCACGGCGCGCGACGCCCGCTTCAGCATGGTCGGCGGGCGCGTCGTCATGCGCGACGGCGTCATACCCGGGGTCGATGTCGAGGCGTTGCGCCGCGAGGGCCAGGGCATCTTCGAGAAGTTGCGAGCCGCCTATCGGGAGCGCGACTACCTGGCGGGGGCGGCGGCGGGAGGCTCGGCGGGCGCCGGCGCTCGGCCGGCGATGTTCCCGATCAGCCCGCCGGGTCGTCGTGAGCGTGCCCGAAGAGGATGTCCCCATGACCGAGACCCCCGAACCCGAGTTGGCCGATCCCGACGGAACCCTGCTCGCCGGCGCAGCCGCCGGCGATGCCGCCACCGTCGACCTCGCCGTGCGAGCAGGCGCCGACCTCGAAGCCCGCGACGCCCATCAGCGCACGGCCCTGCTGCTCGCGGCCACGGGCGATCACATCCACGCAGCGAAGGTGCTGGTCGCCGCGGGAGCCGACCCCGACGCACTCGACGACCGCAGCGATACGCCGTGGCTCGTCACGGGCGTCACGGGCAGTGTGGCGATGGCCGAGGTGCTGCTCACGGCGAATCCCGATCTCACGATCCGGAACCGCTTCGGCGGCATCTCGATCATCCCGGCGGCCGAGCGCGGTCATGTCGAGTACCTGCGGCGGGTGCTGCAGACCGACATCGACGTGAACCACGTGAACGACCTCGGGTGGACCGCCCTGCTCGAGGCCGTGATCCTCGGCGACGGCGGCCAACGGCACCAGGAGACCGTGCGCCTGCTGCTCGAGGCCGGCGCGGATCCTGCGATCGCCGACCGCGAGGGCGTCACGCCGCTCGAGCACGCCCGTTCACGCGGCTACGCCGAGATCGCCGGCCTGCTGTCGTAGAGCACCGCATGCCACATGGCATTCGTCTGCTCAGCTCCGACGGCGTGGCCGCCGCAGCACGGCAACCGCGCCCACCGCAGCGAGTCCTGCGACAGCGCCGAATAGCAGCAGCGTCTCTCCGTCCGGACGGACAACGCTCTGCCCGCGCATCGCCTGCCAGGTGACGAGCAGCACGACGACGGTGTACGTCGCCCCCGCCACGGCGAGCAAGCGGGCGCGGGTCGTTGCGTCGAGGCGTGTCCATCGCAGCAGCGCCCAGGCGAGCAGCGGCAGCAGCTGCAGCGCGTGCAGCCCGATGAAGTGCCCCACGCGCAGGTCGCCGTGCTCGAGGCTCCAGCCGGTGATCGGCATTCAGGCGCCGCCATCCGCCGCTCGTCCACGCCGGTCGCGGCGTGAAATGCCAGCCGCTGCTCTGCGCCCATGGGAGTCCCTTCCCGACCTCA
>CAWILI010000016.1:0-371672 GCA_963836825.1 uncultured Actinomycetota bacterium | reverse complement strand
GTGACCCCGCCGAACAAGGGCGAGATCGTCTCGAAGTACGAGAAGCAGGCCGCCAAGGTGCAGTCGCAGTTCGAGAAGGGTCTCACGACCGACCTCGAGCGTCGTCAGGAGCTCATCCAGATCTGGACGAAGGCCACCGACGAGGTCGCCGTCGCGATGCGCGACAACTTCCCCGCCGACAACACCATCAACCGCATGGTCACGTCGGGTGCTCGTGGTAACTGGCTGCAGGTGCGCAACATCGCCGGCATGCGAGGCCTCGTGAACAACCCGAAGGGTGAGATCATCCCTCGCCCGATCATCTCGAGCTACCGCGAGGGACTCTCGGTCGCCGAGTACTTCATCGCGACGCACGGTGCCCGCAAGGGTCTGGCCGACACGGCCCTCCGTACGGCCGACTCGGGTTACCTCACGCGTCGTCTCGTCGACGTCTCGCAGGACGTCATCATCCGTGAAGACGACTGCGGCACGACCAAGGGCCTCGAGCTGCCGATCGCGACGCCCGACGCCTCGGGCGAGCTGGTGCGCGACCCGAACGTCGAGAACGCGGTCTACGCCCGCAGCCTCGCGGCCGATGCCGTGACCGCGAAGGGCGAGGTCGTGGCCGAGGCCGGTGAAGACATCGGTGACGTGCTCATCGCGAAGCTCATCGGTGCGGGCGTCGAGAGCATCAAGGTGCGCTCGGTCCTCACCTGCGAGTCCGCGGTCGGCGTCTGCGCGAAGTGCTACGGCCGTTCGCTCGCGACCGGCAAGCTCGTCGACATCGGCGAGGCCGTCGGCATCATCGCGGCCCAGTCGATCGGCGAGCCCGGCACGCAGCTCACGATGCGTACCTTCCACACCGGTGGTTCGGCTTCGGCCGACGACATCACGCAGGGTCTTCCCCGCGTGCAGGAGCTCTTCGAGGCGCGTACCCCCAAGGGTGCGTCGCCCATCGTCGAGGCCGCCGGTCGCATCACGATCGACGAGACCGACAAGCAGCGCAAGGTCATCCTCACGCCCGACAACGGCGACGAGCCGATCGCGTACAACGTGCTCAAGCGTTCGACGCTGCTCGTCGAGGACGGCCAGCACGTCGAGCTCGGCCAGCAGCTCATCGTCGGCACGGTCGACCCCAAGGAGGTCCTCCGGGTCAAGGGCGTGCGCGAGGTGCAGAAGCACCTCGTCAACGGCGTGCAGGACGTGTACCGCTCGCAGGGCGTGCCGATCCACGACAAGCACATCGAGGTCATCGTGCGCCAGATGCTGCGCAAGGTCACCGTCGTCGACCACGGCGACACCGACCTGCTGCCCGGTGAGCTCGTCGACCGGCTGAAGTACAACGGCATCAACCGCGCCACGCTCACCGAGGGCAAGAAGACGGCCTCGGCCCGCCAGGAGGTCATGGGTATCACCAAGGCCTCGCTCGCGACCGAGTCGTGGCTGTCGGCCGCGTCCTTCCAGGAGACGACCCGCGTGCTCACGCAGGCCGCCATGGAGGGCAAGTCCGACCCGCTGGTCGGCCTCAAGGAGAACGTGATCATCGGCAAGCTCATCCCCGCCGGCACCGGTCTGCAGAAGTACCGGAACGTCGCGGTCGAGGCCACCGAGGAGGCGAAGGCGGAGCGTTACCCGAACCGCATCTTCACCGACGACGCGGCCTTCAGCGAGGGCGACCTCAGCTTCGTCGACTTCGACGCGTTCTCGAGCGACGACTTCACGCCCGGCAACTACAGCTAGTCGCCGAACACGAACGAAGGGCCCCGGAGCGATCCGGGGCCCTTCGGCGTGCCTGCAGCGGATGCCTCGTCAGGATGCGTTCGGCATCGTCGCGTCCCGGCGATCCGTGCCCCTACGATGAGTCCACCCGAATGAACACCGTGCGCGTACCGATTTCGGCCGACCGCCCGAGCCCGAGCCCCGAGGAACCACCCGTGCACGCTGTCAGCCATCCCGAGCAGTCGTCCCTGTCCAGCTCCCGACTCCGGATCGGCAATCTCCGCGTCGTCGTCGCAGCCCTCACGACGGCGCTGCTCGTGATCAGCGGTCTGTCGCTCCCGTCGCCACCCCGCGGATGACGTCGTCGAGGCCGCTGTGGTGTCAGGTCGCATCGTCGACAGCGATGGAGCGGCGGTGGCGGGCGAGCGAGTCGCGGTGATCCGCGTCGCGCAGGACTACTACGGAACGATGCACACGCAGGAGGCCGGGTGGGCGCTGAGTGGCGAGGATGGCCGGTATGCGATCTCGATGACCATGGCCCCCAAAGCCGGCGACTACTTCCACCTCCGGGTCTCGACGGTGTTCGCATCACCGTTCCTGTGGAAGACCGACGGTCCGCTCTTTCGCGATCCGCGGCGCGGAGACCTCCGCTGACATGACCGTGGTGCGGTCGGCGAGCATCTCGGGGACGGTGACCGATGCGATCGGGCTGCCGGCGTACGGGCAGGTGAGCGTGTTCCGGATCTCGGAGAAGGGCAGCACCTGGACGCGCACTGCGGACATCCGCGCGGGGCGTCTCGCCATCGACAAGGCCAAGCCGGGCGAGTACCGGCTCAGGTTCCAGATACCCGGCCAGCCAGACACCTGGTGGCCCGGCAGCGCGGTCGAGTCCGAGGCGGAGTCGATCGTGCTGAACGAAGGCGATCGACGCTCATTGGTGGTCACGTCGGCGGCAGCGGTCACGATCAGCGGTACGGTCGTGACCACCGAAGGGCTGTTGATCCCCGGTCCGGGGTCGTACCCGGCGAGGGTGTACGCCCACCGTCTCGTCGGTGACCGGTTCGAACAGGCCGGATTCGCATCCCTCGACGACGCCGGCGGTTACCGACTGAATGTGCTGCCCGGTCGGTACGCCCTCGAGTTCGAGGGGATCAGCGGGTTCGCACGTGAGTTCACCGGCGATGCGAGCCTCCTGAGCGAGGCCCAGACCTTCGAGGCCGCACCGGGCGCGCCGGTCGTGCGCGATGCCGTGCTCGGGCTCGGCGGGTCGATCGCGGGAAGTGCGACCTGGGCCGACGAGGTCGTTGCGATCGACGCCGACGGCCGCGTCGCGGAACCGCCGAGCTCGACTACGTGGGCGCGCCCTCTCCGTATCGAATCGAAGGATTGCCACCGGGGGCCTACACCGTGCGTGCTCGGGCGACCGACGCCACTTTCTACAACTCGATCACCCAGTGGTGGCCAGGGTCGTCCACGCCCGAGGGTGCGGAGGCCATCGAGCTCGGATCCGGCGAAGCGCGCGGCGGTGTGGATCTCGTGAGGGTCGCGGGGGCGACGCTCTTCGGTGTCGTGCGCGTCTACGACGACGGTTGGATGCCGGTGGGCGGCGCGACCGTGACTGCTGTCGCGGCGGATGGTCGCGCTCTGGCTACGACCACCGCCGGCGAACTGGGCCGCTTCGAGCTCTATCAGTGCTCCCCGGCGAGATCAGGCTGCGGATCGATTCCACCGACGGTCGCGAGTGGTACTGGCCCGCAGCGGACAGCTTCGAAACCGCGGGAATCCTGACGGCGGAGCCAGGCCGCCTGATCAGGGATATCCTGACGGGGCCCCAGGCGACGGTGAGCGTTCCCGTCATCACGGGCACCCCCGCGGTCGGCGAGATCCTCAGGGTGTCCGCGACATCGCCCATCCCCGGAGTCGAGATCACCTACCGCTGGCGTGGAGGGTTCGTCCCGGAACATGTCGGTCCGACGCTCGTCGTCACGCCCGAGATGGCAGACGCACGGATCGCGGTCACCGCGACGGCGAGCAGGCCGGGATACACCTCCATGACCTCGGACTCCGGGTGGACGCTCAGTGTCCTGAAATGGGCAAGCCCTGGTTCGATGACTCCGACCCCGCGGTCGGCGTCCCGCAGTTCATCGCGGATGCGCGCTGGAACACGTCCTACTCGACGACGACCGCTCGCCAATGGTACGCCGACGGGGTCCTGATCCCGGGCGCCACCGGGCAACGGTACACCCCGACGCTGGCCGAAGAGGGCAAGCGTCTCACCGTGAAAACCACCGGGAGTGCCCCAGGTTATGCCGACGGTTGGGCGGTGTCGGATCCTTCGTTGCCGGTGATCCGGTCGGGCACCCCGACGATCTCCGGAGTCGCACGTGTCGGCAGCGTGCTCAAGGTCGATCTGGGTGACTGGACCGACGGCGCGGCGGTCAATTGGGAGTGGCTGCTCGACGACGAGTGGGTCGTGGGCTACTCCCAGCATGATGCGGAGTTCACGGTGCCACCCGAGGCCGTGGGCAAGCGCATCAGTGTCGTCGCTTGGGGTGAAAAGACCGGCTACGGCCGAGTATTCGTGAAATCTGCGCAGACCGCCAGGGCGATCGCAGCACGAGAGCCGGTCGTCACGGGTACGCCGTTCGTCGGGTCGACCCTCACCGCCGAGCCCGGCGACTGGGGTCCCGGAGTTCCGCTCGAGTTCCAGTGGTACGCGAATGGAGCGGCGATCGCCGGAGCGACCTCCAAGCAGTACGAACCCGTCTCGTCGCAAGTCGGCAAGCAGCTCGCGGTGCGAGTCATCGTCGACGAGCAGGGTTGGCGGCCGGGTCGAAGACGTCGGCAGCGACCGCGAGAGTGGCGTGGGCGCCGGTGCCGTCGGTGTCGGGATCGGTGCGGGTCGGCGGAGAACTGACGGTGGTGCCGGGGACGTGGGTCACCGGGACGGTGTTGGCATACCAGTGGTATTCGAATGGTTCCGTGATATCGGGTGCGACGTCGACCTCGTTCCTCCTTACCGCCCTCGTTGGCGGGCACTCAGCTGACGGTGCGTGTCACGGGGCGACTGTCGGGGTATCCGACCGTGACGCGGTCGAGTGCGGCGACGCCGAAGGTGCTGGCGTGGGCGGTGCCGACCGTGTCGGGAACGACGCGGGTCGGGAACATCGTGACGGCGAATCCGAGCAATCGTCCGCGGGAACCTCGTTCTCGTATCAGTGGTATGCGAACGGGGCGCCGATCGCGCGAGCGACGAGCAAGACCTTCGTGCCGTCGTCGGCGCAGGTCGGTAAGCGGCTGTCGGTTCGGGTGACCGGTGGCCAGTCCGGGTTCGGGTCGATGGCGGCGACTTCGTCGCCCACGGTGAAGCCGGTCGCGTTGCCACCAGCGCCGCCGCCGGGGTCGGTAAGTGTGGATGGGAAGCCGACGCAGACGACCGGACATGGAAGTCAGGGATGCCGTCGACATCTCGGTCGTCCGTGGACGGTGATGGAACCCTCCTGCCCGAGGTTCCGACGACCAGCGGCGACCGAAGCGCGCCGACCACCGATCCCGGTGGTTCGGACGAGTCGGCGGCCGTGCCCACGCCCGAGACCGGCGGGTAGATCCAGATGCAACGAGGGCCCCGGCGCGATCCGGGGCCCTTCGGCGTCGGTGCGGGCTGCTGAGAAACGCCGCAACCCGGCGATACGCTCGGCACACGAACCGACACAGACACAGCGCGAGGAGCCGCGATGACCGAGCAGCCCAGTCCACCCGGCCGGCCTCCGCTCGCGAAGCGCCCCGTGTTCTGGCTGGGGATCGTCGCGGCGCTGCTCGCGATCACGGTCGCGTTCGTCGCGGGCATGCTGATCGGCGGGTTCACGGGTACCGCGCCGTCGCCGTCCCCGACCTCGGTCGATCGCCCGACGCCGGCCGCGCAGGCTCCCGCGGCGGTCGTCACCCCACCGGCTCCCGTCGCGGCGGGCATTCCCGCCGATTGCGCCGAGATCTACACCCGCGACTGGCAGGCCGAACTCGCGCTCGCCCTGAATCCGGCGTGGACCGATGCTCCCGAGAGCGGCGTGCGTTACGCCAGTGACGATGTCGGCCTGCAGACCATGCTCGAGGGCACCACCCGCCTCACCTGCATCTGGGCGACGCCCGAGGGTGGCAGCGACGTCGGCATCACGACGAACGTCGCCTCGCTCACCGACGTGCAGCAGGAGGAGACGCTCGCCCACCTCAGCGACCTCGGGTACGACTGCTACGAGGAACTCGAGGGCATGAGATGCGTCGTCGAACAGGAGGGCGAGGTCGGGGCATACGAAGGGCCCCGGAGCGATCCGGGGCCCTTCGGCGTCGGTGCGGGCTGCTGAGAAACCCCGCGACCCGGCGATACGCTCGGCATATACCCACACCGACACCGACACAGCGCGAGGAGCCGCGATCACCGAGCAGCCCAGACTCCCCGTCCGGCCTCCGCTCGCGAAGCGCCCGGTGTTCTGGCTGGGGATCGTCGCGGCGCTGCTCGCGATCACGGTCGCGTTCGTCACAGGCATGCTGATCGGCGGGTTCACGGGAATCGCGCCGTCGCCGTCACCGACCTCGGTCGACCGCCCGACGCCTGCCGCGCAGCCTCCCGCGGCGCTCGTCTGCTCCGAAGAGCTCGAGGGCACGAGATGCGTCGTCGAGCAGGAGGGCGAGGTCGGGCCTTCGGCGAGTCGCACTTCCTGCGGTCCGGCGTCTGGATCGCGACGGGTGGGTGAACGCGGCCCCCGACGGCTACACCCACGACATCGTGGCGGCGATCTTCGACTGATCTCAGTGCGGCGCGGGATCCGGCGCTCGGGCGTGTCGCGGCGTTACAGTGGGGCCGAAAGCGGGCGCGAGTGTGCCCGGAAGGAGCGCGATCATGAGCAGCACGACTCCCGGTTCCGAGCCCGAGCGCGCCGACGCGGCATCGGGCGTGCCCGAGGAGGCGGCGGTCGACGAGACGACGACCGACGAGTCGACGCTACGACGAGGCGACGACCGACGAGTCGACGCCACGACCAGGCGACACCTGACGACGCGACGCACGACGCGACGATGCCCGACGCGACGATGCCCGACGAGACGGTGCCCGATGACGCGGCGGTCGACGAGGCAGCACGCGAGCGCCCCGCGGTCGAAGAGGTGGCGCTCGCCGACGAGCCCGAGCCCGAGCCCGACCGCGCCCGCGACGACGCCCGAACCCGAACCTGAACCCGAGGCGACGACGTCACGCCTCGATGAGGCCGTCGCCCGCGCGAACGCCGGCGCTGCGACATCCGATGACGACGGCGTCGACGATGCCGACGGCGTCGACGATGTCGACGCGACGCCGGCGCCGGTGCCCGCCGGATCCGTGCGACGCGAGACCTACGTGCCGGCCTCGACGGCCGTGGCGGGAGGCGCAGCCGGCGCCGCGACCCTCGCGCCCGAGCCGCTCTACGTCGCGCCGACCCCCGGGCCGCAGACCATCTACGTGCAGGCTCCCATCGCGCCGAAGGCGAAGGGCAATCGGGGCTTCGGCATCCTCGTCGCCCTCATCGGCACCGTGCTGTTCGCCCTGCTGTATGCCGCGATCGGCTACCTGCTGCTGCTCGGCGAGCCCGACCCCTCGGGCGTGTTCGCCCAGTTCCTCGTGCGCGCCGTGTTCTGGGTGCCGGTCGTGGCGTTCTTCGTGGGCTTCATGCTGCTCGCGGTCATCATCAACCGCGGCCCGTGGTGGACCTATGCGGTGTTCGGCCTGCTGGTCGCGGCCCTCGTCTACTTCTCGTACATCGGCGGCGCACTCATCACGGTGCAGGCCTGGACGCTCTCATTCGACGAGGCGTCGACGTTCGTGTCGCAGCGCTGGCTCGATCCGTTCGCGATCGTCGCGGCGGCGATCGCCCGCGAGATCCCGATCTGGCTCGGCGGTTGGATCGCCGCACGCGGCCGCACCGTCACCGAGCGCAACCGGCTCGCACTCGAGAAGTACGACCGGCAGCTCGCCGCCGGACCGCAGCCGCAGCGATAGCCGCGCGGCCCCACGTCGCCGGTCGATGCCCGTCAGTCGCCGCAGGCGATGACCGGGTCGGTCGGTGCGCTGACCGCGACCGGTTCGCCCCAGCCGAGAAGCTGAACGATCCGTCGCCGCTCGTGTCGCCCGCGGTGAACGCCACTGGCAGCGGTGCGCCCTCGCGGGCGACGGTCATGATGCCGACAGGCGCCTCGGCCGAGCCGATGATCACCTCGACGACCGTGTCGGCGTCGGCGGGCGTCTCGACGGCGATCGACTCGCCCGTGCCCAGCAGGGACGCGACGAGCTCGGCCGGATCGAGCAGCGGCGCCCACTCGTCGCGCGCGCCCGTCGTGCCGATCGAGCACACCCAGCCGCGTGCGAGGTCGGCGAGTCCGGTGGCGGCCGCGTATGCGTCATTGCCGGTCGTGTAGGTGCGCCCGTCGATGCTGACGACCTGCGCCCGCTGGTCGCCGGCCGAGAACTCAGCGGATGACCCGGCGCGGCCGCCCGCGTATTCCACGGTCAGTACGCGACCGGGCGCAGGCTCGGTGTCGGGGGTGCCCGCGGTCAGTTCGGTGAACGTGCCCGAGTAGCGCACCGTGCCTGCCGAGCGCACCGCATCGACGATCTCGTCGGCCGCGGCGGTGCCGCCGAGCAGCCAGAGCCCGTTGCCCGCGATCGCGACCGTCGGTCGGCCCCGCACCGATGTCGGGAGTCGCGATGACCTGCGTCGACGCGCCCGCGCAGCCGGTGAGCAGCAGCGCGAGCGTGATGCCGGCGCCGCCGGCGAGCGCTCGTCGCGTGCGGGGCATACCGCGATCGGTCACGTGCCGAGGTCGGCGACGCAGGCGCTCAGGCCGCGCTGGGAGCCGAGTGCGGCGGCGTCGAGCGACACGTCGGCGGTGGTCGACGCGGGGCGCACGACGAAGCACGTGTCGCTCTCGTACTGTCCGGTCGCGGCGGGCACCCAGGCTTCGTGGCCGTGCACCAGCTGGGTGAGGTCGACGACCTCGCCGTCGCCGTGGACCGCGTAGAGCGCGACATCGCCGTGCGGGTCGCCCCACGTGAGGTGCGCGTTGCCGCCGTCGTCGGAGATGTCGAGCCCGGTGACCCGCACCGAGTCGTCGGTGAGGGCCGCGATGATGAGCCAGGCGGCGAGCCCGAGCAGTGCGAGCACGGTGAGCCCGACCGAGACGATGAATGCGGGGTGGCGCCACCACTTGCGTTCGGACTGCGGCGCCTCGGCGAGTTCGGGCAGCACCGAGCCGGTGGTGCCGAGCGGACGCACCGCGCCTGCGGTGTCGAGTCGGGGCTGCCCGGGGGCGGTGCCGACCACGGCGCGCGCGGCGACGGGTGGCCGCAGATCGTCGGACATCGCTCCCCTTCGTCGACCGCTCAGATGGCGGGGCGGATCGGCCGCTGGCGACCGCGTACCATGCTATATCGGGTGCTCGGACGCCCGAGGCGGACGACGGGAGCACGATGACGGGGGTGATCGCAGCGGTCGTGCGCGTCACGGCCGCCGCCGTCGGCCTCCTCGCCCTGTCGCTCGTGCACGCTCGCCGTCCCGGCTGCCGCGGGTGCCGCCGAGGCGCCGGCCCCGCCTGCAGTCCTCGCCCACGGCCATCGCGGTGCCCTATCTCGGCACCGCGACGATCGAGCCGGCCCAGGGCTGGCGCATCACCGACTGCGCGGCACCCGCAGCGGCATCCGCTCTCGTCACGGCTGCGACGAGGGGCGGGTCGAGCTCTCGTCGACCGGCTACGACCCCGACGCCGTCGCGGTCACCGTGCCCGTGCCGATCTCGAACGGCCGCACGTCGATGACCTTCGACTACCGCGTCACGCTCGCCCCGCCCGAGCGCGCCGACACTCACGTCGCGGCGCGCGCCCGGTCCGGTCGCCGCCGGCTCGGTGCTGCTCGTGCCGATCAGCGACCTCGGCGTCGAGTGCGCCGTCTGCGCCGGCGGCGGCACCCTCGCCGCCGTGACCGTGCAGCCGCCGAGGCCGGCACGCTCGCGGCGACGCCCACGCACCTCGTGTTCCGTCCCGCGCTCGAATTCACGGGTGACGCCGAGCTCGTGGCGCGCTTCGCCGACGACTTCGGCACGTGGTCGGCCGACGCGAAGTTCGTCGTGCCCGTGTATGCGCCGGGGCCCGAGCCCTCATCGCCCAGAGCGTCTTCGTCGCGCGTGGCGCCGACGGCTCGGCCACGGTCGACCTCGCAGCACTCGCCTTCGCCTCGGGCGACGACGACGTGCACCTCGCCGGCTGCGGCGCCGCGATCCACGGCAGCGTCATCTGCGCCGCCGACGGCACCGCGCTCTACGCGTCATCGGGCGACGTCGCGGTCGACCAGTTCAGCTTCCACGTCGTCTCGGCCGACGGCGAGCAGGCGACCGGCTCGGTCACCGTCGTCGGCGAGGCATCCGACCTGCCCCAGACCGGGCCGGCGCCGGGCCGGGCTCCGGCAGACGACGACGGCGTCTCGACGCCGATCGTGCCGCGCCTGCCCGAAGAGAACGAACAGACATCCCGCGGGGGCGTCTTCGCCCCGCTCATCGGCACGCTCGATCGGGTCGGCGCGCGCTGAGCGCCGAAGGAGGACGCAACACATGACGGTACGCATCACGGTCGACGACCCGGCAGCGCGCGCGAGCGGCTCGTGGCTGCTCGAGGTCGACGAGGCCACGACCATCGGCGAGGCCGCCGAGTCGCTCGGCGTGCCCACGACGCTGCTCGACCCGACCGCGCCCGGCGATGCCCCGCTCGGCGAGTCGGTGCTCTCGGGTGCGCGCCTGCCGGCCGACCGGCAGCGCACCGACCGGGTCGCACCGGGCACCCTCCGCCTCGAGGTCGTCGGCGGGCCGTTCGCGGGCGAGTCGGTGCCGCTCGCGCGCGGCGCGACGCTCGCCATCGGATCCGCGTCGAACGCGTCCGTCGCGATCGCCGACCCCTCGCTCGCACCGCTGCACGCGACGCTCGCGCGTGAGCGCGGCCACCGTCGGCGAGACGGCCGAAGCGCTCCGCTCACCGCCACCGTGACGCCGGCCGCCCCCGGCCTGCCGATCTGGGTGAACGGCGAAGCGGTCGAAGAGCCCGTCGACCTCGTCCCCGCCGACCTGCTGCAGCTCGGCAACAGCATGCTGCGCATCGGCGTCGCGCCGATGCCCGACGCCGACCTCACTCGCGACGCGCTCGGCGCCCGCGGATTCAACCGTCCCTCGCGCATCCGCCCGGCACAGGAGCAGCCGGTCGTGCAGCTGCCCGGCGACAAGCCCGCAGACCCCGACCAGTCGCCGATGCCGTGGCTGTCGGCGATCATCCCCGTCGTGCTCGGCGTGACGATGGCGATCGTCTTCGGCCGCGCGATCATGCTGCTGATGGCCGCGGCGAGCCCCATCATGGTCGTCGGCTCGTTCATGGCGAACCGGCGCATGGCCAAGCGCAAGGGCCTGAAGACCGAGGCCCAGTGGATCGACGACGTGAAGGCCGCCGGCCGCCGCATCGCCGAGCTCGCCCGCATCCAGCGCCTCGAGGCGTGGTACCGGCTGCCCGATCCCGTCGTCGTCGCCGACATCGCGACGGCGCCGCTCGCGCGGCTCTGGGAGCGTCGCCGTGGCGATGACGACGCGCTGCTCCTGCGCGTCGGCGTCACCGAGGTCGCCCTCGACGTGCGATTCGAGGGCGGCGGCAAGGACCGCAGCGCTCACGCCGCGCGTCGGCGTCACGCCCGTGCCCGTCGCCGCCGACCTCCGCAAGGGCGTCGTCGGCATCGCCGGCCCGGCCGATGCGGCGCGCAGCGTCGCCCGCTCGATGCTCACCTCGTTCGCGACCCTGCGCTCGCCGCGCGACGCCGAGATCATGGTCCTCTGCGACGACGCCGACGCCGAGGCGTGGGCGTGGGCGCAGTGGCTGCCGCACGCGCAGCCCGCGCGGGCGGGTGCCGGCGATGTTCGGCAACACCGACGACACGCCGCCGCGAGCGCCTGCGCGAGGCCGCCGTCGACGCTCGACCTCCGCATGCGCGCCGCCGGCCAGCGCGGCGCCGAGGCGCCCGGCGACCTCGTCATCGTCGTCGACGGTGCCCGCGACCTGCGCATGCTGCCCGGCATGGTGCCGATCCTCGAGCACGGCACCGCGCACCGCATCCACGTGATCGCACTCGACACCGAGCGGGCGCGACTGCCCGAAGAGGCGAAGAGCGTCGTCGTCATCGACGGCGCCGATGCCGCGCTCGCCCGCTTCGAGACCGGCTCGGAGTACTTCCCGACCGTGCTCGTCGACGGCGTCTCGCTCGTGCGCGGCCGAGCAGGTCGCCCGCAGCCTCTGCTCGATCCGCCATGTCAGCGGCGTCGGCGACGATGCGATGCTGCCCACGAGCGTGCGCATGGTCGACCTGCTGAAGATCGACCTCGACGACCCGTGCGCATCTCGTGAAGCGGTGGCAGACCCAGCCGCGCAACACCTTCGTCGTGGTCGGCGCGAACGCCGACGGCGAGTTCGCCCTCGACATCTCGCGCGACGGCCCCCACGCGCTCGTCGCCGGCACGACCGGTTCGGGCAAGTCGGAGTTCCTGCAGGCGCTCGTCGTGAGCCTCGCGATGGCGAACCGCCCCGACGCGCTGAACTTCGTGCTCGTCGACTACAAGGGCGGGTCGGCGTTCGCCGACTGCGAGCGGCTGCCGCACACGGTCGGCATGGTGACGAACCTCGACGCCCGTGAGACCGAGCGTGCGCTCGCCTCGCTCGACGCCGAGCTCAAGCGACGCGAGCGGGTGCTGCGCGACATGAACGCGAAGGACGTCGACGGCGCCTGGGCGAAGGACGCCGAGACCGCCGCGCGGCGCGGGCTCGCCGCGCCTCATGATCGTCATCGACGAGTTCGCCGAGCTGCGCACCGAGCTGCCCGAGTTCATCGACGGGCTCGTGCGCATCGCGCGCGTCGGCCGCTCGCTCGGCGTCAACCTCGTGCTCGCGACCCAGCGGCCCTCGGGCGTCGTCACGCCCGAGATGCAGTCGAACATCAACCTCGGGTCGCGCTGCGCGTCACCGACCGCGCCGACTCCGCCGACGTGCTCGGCTCGGGCGAGGCGGCGCTCATCAGCGCCGCGACCCCGGGTCGCGGCTACGTGCGACTGGGGCCGTCGGCCGCCCCGCAGGGATTCCAGACCGCGCGCGTCGCGGGCATCCGCCCGGGCGTGCAGCGCTCGGTCAAGCAGCTGCCGCGCAAGGCGCCGCTCGAGTGGGCCTCGCTCGGGTTCCCGGCGAGGTTCCCGGCGGCGGCCGCGACGCACGCCGCCAACACCGACCACGACGACACCGACCTGCGCGCCCTCGTGAACCTCATCACGGCGGCGACCCAGCAGCTCGGCATCGCGAAGAACCCGTCGCCGTGGCTGCTGCCCCTGCCGGCCGTGCTGCCGCTCGAGCGATTCGAGGACCAGCAGATCCCGCAGACCTCGATCGTGCTCGGCCTCGAGGACGTGCCGGGCGAGCAGTCGCAGCGCAGCCTCACCTGGGACGTCGCCGACGGCTCGCACCTGCTCTTCCTCGGCGGGTCGATGTCGGGCCGCACGACCGCGCTGCGCACCTCGCTCGCCCAGGTCGTGCAGCAGTTCTCGCCCGCCGACCTGCACCTCTACGTGATCGACTTCGGCAACGGCGCGCTGCTGCCGTTCGTCGACGCCCCGCACTGCGGCGCGGTCGTGACCCAGCTCGACGCCGACCGCCTGCCGCGGCTCATCCAGCGCCTGCTCGAGGAGCTCGCCCGTCGGCAGGCGATCCTCTCGACGGCGGGCGTCGGCCACATCAGCGAGCAGCGCGCGCAGGCGGCCCCCGCCGACGCGCTGCCGTACACGATCGTCGCCATCGACGGCTGGGAGCGCATGCTCTCGACGATGAACGCCGACCAGCTCATCACGTTCCGCGACCAGTTCATGCGCGTGCTCCGCGAGGGCCCGGCGGTCGGCGTGCGCGTGCTCATCACGGGCGATCGGGGCATCTCGGGCGACAAGATCACCTCGTTCATCGACGAGCAGTACGTGCTGCCGATGCGCGACATCAGCGACTACCGCACGGCCGGCATCCTCGCGAAGGACATTCCGCTCGACCTGCCGCCGGGGCGCGTGCTCTACGGCGCCGCCGGCAACGAGGCACAGCTGGCCGTGCTCGTGCGCGACACCCGCGGTGAGGCGCAGACCACGGCGCTGCGCCGCACGGTCGAGCGCGTGCGCGACCACTTCGACCGGTTCCCGCAGCTCGCCGAGCTGCCGCGGCCGTTCCGCGTCGATCCGCTGCCGACGTACCTCGCGCTCACGGCGTCGTACGAGCTGCCGCTCGGCGAGTCCGGCCCCGCCGAGGGGCCGGTCGTCGCGGTGGGCGGCGACCAGCTGTCGCGCTTCACGCTCGACTGGCCGGCCGAGGGCGGCTTCGTCGTCACCGGAAGCCGCAAGTCGGGCCGGTCGTCGGCGCTCGCCGCCGTCGTGCACCAGCTCGCATGGCGCAAGGAGCCCATCCTCGTCGTATCGTCGCGCCAGTCGATCCTCACGGATGTCGCAGCGGGGCACTCGATCCCGGTCATCACCGCGGGCGACACTTCGCCGGCGCACCTCGACGAGGTGCTCGACGCGCTCGGCGAGCGGGTCACCGTCGTCGTCGACGATGCCGAGCAGTACAAGAACGCGCCGATCGAGCACGCCCTCACGGGCATCAAGCACCGCGCGACGTTCATCGTCTCGGCCGACACCGAATCGGTCTCGACCCTGTTCGGCGGCCCGATCGTGGAGGCCAAGAAGTCGCGGCGCGCGCTCGTGCTGCGACCCGAGAGCGCCATCAACGGCACCCAGGTCGTCGGCTCGCCGATCCCGAAGTTCATGCTCGGCCGGGCCTCGGCGGGCGCGGGCGTGCTGACCACCGCGGGCGGCTGGCTCCCGGTGCGCGTACCCGACATCCGCCAGTGAACGCGACGGATGACCCGTCGTAGACTTGGTGCCGTTGTGCGTGCCGCCCGCGCACCTCGACGAAGGGACGACATCCGTGGCTTCTGCGCGCTGCGCCTACTGCGACGCAACCCTGCAGCCCAACAGCATGTACTGCCTCGAGTGCGGGCAGCTCATCCCGCAGGAGCCGGCTCGTCCCCCGGTGCCTGCGCAGTTCGCCCGGCCGGCGACCCCCGCCGTCGAGGCGCCCGCGCCGTCGGCGCCGCAGCCGGTGTCGCGCATCGAGCCGGTGCCGCTGCCGGGCACGCTCCCGTGGCAGCAGCGCCCGGCGCGACATCCGATGCGCTCTCGGCGACCCGCGCTGAACCGCAGGCCGCCGCCCAGCCCGTCGAGCGCATCGAACTCGCGTTCTCGACCGGTCAGCGCGTCATCGTCGGCGGCAGCGCCGTCATCGGTCGCAAGCCGGCCGACACCGCGCTCGCGATGGGCGTGCAGGCCATCGAGGTCGCCGACGACACCCGGTCGGTCTCACGCGTGCACCTGTTCCTCGATCTCGCCGACGGCGTCATCACGGTCGGCGACGCCGGATCGAGCAACGGCTCCGGCGTCGAGCGCAACGGCGCCGTGGCCCAGCTCGAGAGCGCCGGAACCCGCGTCGAGGTCGTGCCGGGCGACACGGTCTGGGTCGGCGACATCAGCTTCGCCATCCGCGCCGCCTGAGCACGCGCCCATGGGGAGGGCTCCCCATTCGATCGTTCGCGCCCGGTTGGTAGCGTACTGAGCACACCCAAGCTTCTCGTCGATCCACGGAGGAAACCATGGCGGAGATCCGCGTCACTTCAGATTCGCTCGCCGGCGTCGCAGGGCAGCTCTCGAGCGGCTCGCAGTCGATCGAGTCGCAGCTGTCGAACCTGAAGTCGCTCGTCGAGGGCCTCATCTCGGGCGACTGGTCGGGCACCGCATCGCAGAGCTTCAACGAGCTCTACTCGCAGTGGGACCAGGCCGGCCTGCAGCTGAAGGAGTCCCTCCAGGGCATCAGCGACCTGCTCAACCAGGCCGCGCTGTCGTACGAAGACAGCGAGAACGCGATCGCCGGCACGTTCAACGGCTGACGTTTCAGACAGACTCGGTCGGCGCGTGAGTCGCGCCGGCCGATCGTTCTCGGAGGGGTGAGATGGTCGCATTCAGGGTACGCGCCGCGGCGCTCAGCGAGGTCGCCGCGCTGCTCGGCACGGTGATCTCGACGTTCGACACGAACCTGTCGACCGTCGACGGCGCGGTCAAGCGCACGGTCGACGTGAGCTGGAAGGGCGACGACGCCGACAGCTTCTCCGAGGGCTGGGCGACGTTCATGACGACGGCCGGCTTCGTGCGGCAGTCGCTCGCGGCGCTGCAGGCGGGCCTCATCGCCGCCGACGGCTCCTACACCCAGAACGAGAGCGGGGTGCAGCGCTCGTTCACGGGGCGCGCACCCGCGGTCGCCGCGCTGCGGTCGTCGCAGGGCACGCTCGGCGCACGCGTCGCCGGCGGCGAAGAGCGCGCCGAGGACATGGCCGAGTTCTTCGGCCGCGACTACGCCGGCGACGACGAGGTCGAGCAGTTCGGCGGCGGCGCGATCGGTCGCCCCGGAGCCGGTCAGGGCACCAAGTCGGGCCCCGCCGACGGCGACGGCGACGGCGACGGCGACGACGACTCGATCGGCGAGGGCGTCTTCCTCATTCCCGACGGGCCCGAGGGCGACCAGTTCCGCGGTGACGCCCCCCGCAGGGGCATCCGCCGCCCTGATCGAAAGCGAGCCGAACGATGGCTGAACAGCAGGCCGACACCGCTGAGCTCCAGGCGCTCGCCGACACGCTCGGCGAACTCGTGAGCTACTGCTCGGCGCTGAAGCAGGGAGCCGCCGGCTTCGCCTACATGCTTCCCGCCGAATGGCAGGGGCCCGCCATGGCGAACTTCCTCGGCATGTTCGAGAAATGGCAGCTCGGCGCCGAGGCGATGACCCTCGCGGCCGAAGGGCTGCAAGACCAGGTCACGGGTGCGCACACCGCGTACGCCGAGACGATCCAATCGTTGGACGAAGCGTGGTCGAAACTCGCCGCGGCTTTGAACGGCTAGACGGCATCGACGAAGAGGGAACCACGGTGGCTTCGGTTCAGCTTGATCCGGCACGTCTGGTGACCGACGGCGACAGCCTCTACGGCATCGCCAACTCGCTCAGCCAGGCGGTGCGCGCCTGCGAGTCCGCGCTCGCGTCGACCGGCGGCATGGCCGGCGACGAGGAGTCGGCGCAGGTCTTCGCGCACGGTCAAGACGGCGAGCCCGGCTACGACCGGTACGCGGTCGACGTGCTCAAGGGCGCGCTCGGCATCGCGAACTCGCTCAAGGTCGTCGACGCCGCGCTCGGCAATTCGGCCCGTGCCTACGACGGCGCCCAGCTGGTCGGTGCGTTCAAGTCGGCCTCGTCGTCGAGCTTCCCCGAGGCGACGGCGACCATCAGCGAGCCATCGGCGAGCGTGCCGACCTCGCTGGGCAAGGGCCCTGAGACACCGCTCGGCGAATTCGGCGAGTTCCTCCAAGACGCACTCGCGAAGATCGGCGTCATGCTTCCCGACGCCGACACCGGCAAGCTCGGCAACGCCGAGTCGGCGTGGAACACGCTGTCGGGCGACATCACCCGCATCCAGGGCCAGGTCGACGCCGGGTTCACGAACGTGTCGGCGATGACCCTGCCGCAGAAGCAGAGCATGCTCTCGTGCCAGCGGTCGCTCTCGACCACCCTCGGCAAGGTCTCGCGAGTCTGCGTCGTCGATGGGCGGCTTCGCACGCAGCATGATCGACTCCGTCAACAAGGCATGGGAGGAGATCGGCTGGTTCATCGCCCAGATGGCCGTCGAGATCGCCATCGAGATCGGCCTCGGCGCACTCCTCGGTGCCGTGACATTCGGCGCCGGCGCAGCGGCGATGGCGCTGAAGATCGCCACCACCGTGATGCGCTGGGCGCTCAAGATCGCCGCCCTGCTGAAGAAGCTTCGGGTGCTCGTCATGGCTGCCCTCCGCATGGCGCGCATCGCGATCCGCGCCGGCGCGATGGTGATCCGCGAGACGCTGTCGGCCGGTCTCGCGAGCGCGATCACGACCGCCTCGTTCAACCAGGTGCGCGGCGCCCTCGATCCGAACTACCAGCCCCAGAACGTGCTCAACGCCGCCCTCTCGGCCGCCGCCGGCGGTGCGGCGGGCGGCGGTGCCTCCCGCATCGGTGCGTCGCCTCACCTCGAACGTCGACCCCGGCGCGATGCAGCGCCTCACCCACATCGGCGTCGAGACCGGCGGCGGCGCGGTCGACGGCCTCGTCAGCGGCGCGGCAGAGTCCGGACTCAACGGCACGCCCGTTCAGCCCACTCAGTTCGATCGCGGCCGGAGCGCTTCTCGGTGGCGCACTCGCCGGGCGCCCCGGCGGCAATGCCGGCTCGGCTCCGACCTCGCCCACCGGGCCCGGCGGAACGGCGCAGGCTCGAACGTCGACTCGCCCGACCTGAGCGGTATCCCGAGCGGTGGCACGAGCACCGGCTCGTCGAACCAGGGCGGCGCAGCGAACCCGGTCGACGTCTCGAACGACGCGCCGACCCCCGGCGCCGGCGACGCGGGCACCACGCCGGCGGGCGACGGCACGACCGTCGACGTGCCATCGGATGCCCCGACCCCCGGCTCCGGCGACGCCGGCACGCCGGCGAACGGCGACGGACCCGGCGTCGACCTGCCCGCGGCCGACGCCCCGAGCACGCCCGACCTGCCGCGGCCGACGCCCCGACCGATCGCCTGAGGTGCCGAGCACGCCGGATGCGCCGACTGCGCCGGATGCGCCGAGTGCGCCGGATGCGAGCGCGCCGGATGCGCCGAGCGCACCTGACGCCGGTACGCCGGATGCGTCGAGCACGACGGACGCGCCGACCGCCCTGACGCGGGTACTCCTGAGGTGCCGAGTGCGCCGAGTGGCCCCGACGCGCCGACGCCTGATGCGCCGGCCTCACCCGAGGCGAGCGCGCCCGACGCGCCGAGCACGCCTGATGCGCCGGCGGCGCCCGAGGCGAGTACGCCCGATGCGGCGAGTACCCCCGATGCGCCGAGCACGCCTGATGCGCCGGCCTCACCCGAGGCGAGTGCGCCCGACGTGCCGAGCGCGCCCGATGCGCCGGCGGCGCCCGATGCCGGCGCGCCCGTTGCTGCCGGCCCCACGGCCTCCGACGGCGCTCCTGCAGTGCCTGAGGCGCCGGGCGCCGATGCGCTCGACGGATCCGACGCGGGCACGCCCGATGCCGACTCGCCGACCGACGCGGGCGACGGCTCGGACCCGGCCGACGGCCCCGCCCCTGACGACGTGGCTGCCGCGGGCGGCGCGGCAGCCGCCGCCGGTGGAGCCGCACTGCTCTCGAAGCCCGGAGCGTTCGGCGCGAAGCCGACGGCGCCGGGTGCGCCCACGGGGCCCGACGCGCCCGCCGCGAATGCGACGCCCGCCGCGGATGCGAACGCTCCCGCCGCGGATGCGAACGCGCCCGCCGCGGCGGATGGCCCCGCACCGACCGGCGGCACGCCCGATGACTCGTCCGCGCCGGCCGACGGATCCGAGGACGGGTCCGAGGGCACTCCAGACACGGCCACGAACAACCGCACCGAGCGCACGCCGCACGAGATCCTGCAGGCGCTGGGCGAGATCAACCCGAACTACGATCCGAGCGATCCGTCGAACGGGTACGCGACGAACTGCGGCAACACCTCGGCGAACATGAACGACTTCTTCAACGGTTCGCCGACCGCGCAGGCGCCGACTGGAACGCTCGACATCGCCGACATGGAGGCGCGCACCGGCAACGCGCAGACGCCGATGACTCCCGCGCAGATCGAGGCGTCGCTGCGGGCGCTCGGCCCCGGCTCGCACTGCGTGGTGGGCATCGACCGCTCGCACGGTGACGGCCACTGGTTCAACGCGTACTTCGACGGCACGAATGTGTGGGTCGTCGACGCGCAGCCGGGCACGATGAGCCCCTGGCCACCGAACGAGCCGAACGCAACCACGTGGGACGCGTCGATCCCGCCCGAGCACGTCGCGCCGGTGGCGCCGCCGACGTCGACCGCGGCGACCCCCGGCGCTCCGACGCCCGTTTCGCCGACGCCCGCCGACGCCCCGCCCCGAAGGCGTCGGCATCCGCGGCCGAGCCCGCGATGTCGGGCGAGCGCAGCACCAGCCCCGACCCCGCGACGCCGGCCGACAGTGCCGGCGACCCGGTGCTGTCGGGTGCCGAGAGCGGACCCGGCTGGGAGCGCGTGCCCGACCGCACCCCCGGCAACCCGATCGACCCGAACTACGGCGACGTGCGTGCGCCGGGCGAGAGCGGCCACCTGGCCGATCCCTACGCTCACCCGGGAACGGTTCCGAATGAGATCGCCCACCTGATCACCGACCCCGACGCGCCCTATGGCCGGGGTCCCGATGGGTCGCCGTTCACGCGCGAGGAATGGGAGTCCCGCTACACCAACGCAGACGGACGGCCGATCTACCCCGGCAACGACGGCGGAACGCCCGGCTCGTTCGTGGAGTTCCACGACCTCGACGCGTTCCTCTCGAACTACGGCGACCTGCTCGACCGCATGGGCGGCCCCTCGGGGGACTTCCTCTCGTTCCCCGGCACGCCGTTCGAGCACCGGGCGCTGCCGCCGAGCAACCTCAGCAGTCCCTACTTCACCTATGAGCTCGGCGGTTCGCTGCCGGCCGGCACGCGCATCGAGGTCTCCGAGATCGCACCGGCGTTCGGTCGCGACGGCGGCGGACTGCAGGTGCGCATCCTCGACGCCGACGGCAATCCGATGTCGGTCGACGAACTCCTCGACCGGGGCATCCTGCGCGAGGCGGAGGCCGAAGCCGAGGCCGACAGCGGATCCCGCTCCTCCGCACCCGAGGCGCAGGCCGCGCCGACGGGAGCGGCGCGATGCGCCCGCCGACCGGGTTCCGACGACGCGCGGCTCGGCCCAGAGCATCGACGCGATGCTGGCCGAGCTCGACGCCGAGCTCGCGAGCCGCGGCATCGACTCGGACGCGCCGATCCCCGACGACGTGCGCGCCGAGATCGAACGCGAGTCGCGGATCGACGCGACCGGTGAGGGACTGACGCCTCCCGGAAGCCTCTCGACGCCGAACTCGCCTGCGACCGACGGGCTCGACGGCTCCGAGCTCGCCCGCGAGCTGCGCGACCTCACCCCGACCGACGAGCTCCGCGTCATGGTGAACCAGGCCTCGCCAGGACACGATCCGATCTACACGAGCGTGAGCGCCACCACCTTGCACGCCGACCACATCCACCCACTGGTGCAGATCGTGGACATGCCCGGCTTCCGCGACCTGACCTGGCCGCAGATGCTCGAGGTCGTGAACCTCGCCGACAACTTCGTCGGACTCGAGGGCGGATCGAACTCCTCCAAGGGCGGTCGCACGTTCGCCGAGTGGTTCGCCGCAGGCGGCCACCAGGGCCGGGCCCCGGTGCCGCCGCACGTCGCGTCCGCCTGGTCGCGCATCGGCGAGCAGGCCGAGGCGGCCGTGCAGGCGCACATCGACGAGCTGCTGCGCGGCTGACGCCCCCGCGGCTCTGACATCATCGACAGAGACCTTCGATCGGAACGGAACCCCACGTGAGCCTTCAGCTGAGCGAGTTCTCGCGGCAGATCGGCGCGGCCCGTGTCGCCGTCAACGCGGCCGACACCCTCGTGACCCAGGCGGCAGCGGTGCTCGACCTGTTCGAGTCGCACGACGGCGAGCTCGTCGACGGCTTCAGCATCCAAGCCGGCTGGGCACCCCTCATGCTCGTCGAACGGGGCGAGGGGCGATTCGACGTCGCTGCCCCCGACTTCGCGACGAAGACCCCCGAGCACGTCGGGTGGGTCACCGACCTCACCCTCGCGCTCTGGGTGCTGAACGGGCAGGTCACGCTCGCCCGCGAACTGCCCGAGGCAGCCGCGCGTCCGATCCACTTCGCCGATACGGTGCTCTGCTCCCGCGGCATCGAGGGGGCCGAGCGTCTCGTCATGAGCCGCACCTCGCGCCGCGATGCCGCCGACGACTCGGGTTGGTTCATCGACGTCTTCCCGCAGCCCGAGCATCAGCGCGATGCTGCGGACTTCGTGCGTTGGCCGGCCTACCAGACCCTTGGATCAACAAGCACATCGCACGCGCGCTGGCGCTGCCCGAGGGCTACGGCGCGATCGTGAGCGAGACGCGCATCGACGCGATCATCGAACTCGCCGGCAATACGGTCGCCGTCCGCGGTCCGCTGTGACGGGCCCGCAGGCCGGCGCATCAGACGCCGAGCTCATCGAGTTCGCGGCGAAGGGTCGCATCGCGGTCTTCCCTGCGAACGAGGCGATCCTGCGCCTCGGCGACATGGAGCAGCTCTACGAGCTGCGGCAGCGCGACGTGCGATTCGAGTTGACCCGGCAACATCGCAGCGCCGACCCCTGGCGCTGATCTCGAGCACGTCGCTCGAGGCCGTGCGCCGCTACCTGTTGCGCTCGCTCGGCGTCACGGTGCGGGCCGAGCTGCGGTTGCCGCGCGTGACGCTCCCGTTCGATCCGGCTGCACTGCCCGATGGCTTCGTGATCGCCGATGCACGACGCCGACAGCGGCGCGAACGGCATCGAGCTCGCTGGACCGAACACGGCGAGACGATCGCCGCGCGCTTCAGGCCCGGCAGCGCCGGCGAACGCGACGCGGTGCAGTTCGCCGGCTACGCCGACGCGTCGGAGCGTGCGCTCATCGAGTCGCTGCTCGAGCCGAGCGGGCGACCGCTGTTCGCCACCGCCTGAGCGCGGTCTACGCGAGGGCGACCCGCTCGAGGGCCCCGGCGACCACGAGGTCGCGCACCCCGCGGAAGTCCTCGGCGAGCGTGAACCGCAGCGCACCGCCCGGCTGCCCGAACCACGGCTGCACCAGGTCGGCACGCACGAGCACGTCGTCGGCGGTCACGAACCGATGCAGTTCGGCGCCGTCGACGAGTGCGGTCGGCGGCAGTGCGCGCGCCTCGACCGAGGTGCCGGCCGGGAACAGCAGCACGCCGTCGAGCGCCCCGATGCGGTCGAGTGCGAGCTCGGGGGGCAGGGTGATGAGCAGCGCGCCCTCGGCGAGACGCTCGCGAAGCTCGGCGTAGTGCCCGGCGGCGGCGGCGGCGAGCGCCTCGAATTGCACGACGGAAGGGTGCGCGGCGCGGGCAGCGGCCGGTCGAGGTACTCGAGCAGCAGCCGGGCGATGCCGGCCTCGGTGTCGTCGCGGGCGAGCGGCACCGAACGCCCGTAGTCGAGCGTCGCGAGCTCGAAGCCGCCGTCGGCGGCCAGGATCTCGAGCGCACCCTCGATCGGGCGCACGTCGTCGCCGGGGAGGACCACGGCGGCCCTCGAGGATGCCGCGCGCGTCGAGCTGCTGCCGGAGTTCGTCGAACATGCCGTACAGCGTATCTGTTCGTCGGTCGGCCGCGACCGGCTCGTGCATGGGGAGCGCTCCCCATCTCGCGGGGTGCATGGGGACTCGCTCCCCGAGGCCCGTCGCGGACCGACCCGATAGGCTTCCGCGGGTACCGTGACTCTCGAAAGGGGCGCCATCCGATGGCCGCGATCGACATCCAACGACTCACCGAGGTCGGCACCGCGTACTTCGCGAAGCTCACTCCCGACACCCGGCTGAACGTCGTCGAACTCGCCGATGATGCGGGTGTCTGCGTCGTGCACGCGATCCGCGGCGGTGGCAAGATCTACGTCGCGCCCGACGAGACCGTGCTCTTCGTCGGTTCGGCCGTCAACTTCGAGGCCGGTCTCGGCGCGTTCCTCGACGGCGTGCGCACTCCGCCCGAGAAGTTCGTGATCGACGGTCCCGATGCTGCGGGGCGGCCCGAGTGACGAGCGACGCCCTCGCCTCGCGTTGCGAGGAACTGCGCCAGCCGGTGCTCGACCTCGTCGAGACCGGCATCCTCGCAACCATGAAGCCGTCGGCGGTGCCGCAGCTCGCCGAGCGCATCGAGGCGGTGCGCTCGGTGCTCGCCGCCGGCACCGCCGGCATCGACGAGCGGGCGTACCTCGACTGGCATCCGGTCGCGGTCGCGACGCTGCACCGCATGGATGCCGCAGCACGCGCCGGCGACGCCGCCGGGTCGTGGGCGCTCTTCAAGGACCCGAACATCGGCTTCAACCCGCTCGGCGAGGCCTGCCAGGGCGTCCCCGGCTGGTGAGCCGGCGCGCGCCGCTCGGTCAGACCGTCTCGGTCGGCCACTTCGGGTCGAGCTGCGGGGCCTTCCACTTGAGGCTGTCGAGCGCCGACTCGTGCAGCGTCGCGGGGATGCCGTGCGCGCTCGCCGCCGCGAACAGCGCGCGGACGACGTCTTGGGTCGACTGCTCCGAGAGCACCGCGTCGAGCAGCAGCGGCAGCACGCCGCGGCGGGTGCCGTCGGGCCACCGCCCGTACAGGGTGATGCGCTTCGCCGCCGCGGGTGAGGCGCAGCGTCGCCGCAGCGCTTCGCCGTCGCGCGACCGCGAGCTCGCAGAGCACCGTGCCGTTGCCCGCCTTCAGGGCGAGCCGCCCGAACCAGCCGTAGACCGGCACCGAGCGCAGCCGGTTCGGTTCGGGGCCGGTCGTTGAGCACCGCCACGAAGACGAGGTCGCCCCACGCGATCTCGGGCGCACCGGCGAGCGTGATCCCGCGCTCGGTGATCGTGCACGCCGACGTCGAGTCGCCCACGAGCAGCATGAGCAGGCGCCGGCGCAGCACGCTCGTCACCACGAGGCCCGCCGACGCGACGGCGAAGACGGCGACGAGGGTGATCGTGAACCACGAACCGAACGCCCGTCGCGATCATCGCCCAGATGCCCGCGAGCGACGCGAGCAACAGCAGCACGCCGACGACGATGAAACCCGGAGTTCCACCGCCCCGCGGTCGCCACCTTCGCGAGATCGAGCGGCACGTCGTACCGGGCGGGGCCGCCCGTCGGCAGGACCTCCACCGCTCAGCCGCGCAGGAAGGGATCGATCGAGCCGGCGACGCCCTGCTCTGGCGGGCCTGCCGAAGTCGTCCGCGCCGAGTGCCTTCAGCTGCACGTACGCGCGGTCGCGCAGGGTGATGAGCGGCCACGTGCGCGCCGCCGCCCCCGTGCCGTGCGACACGGTGACGAACGCGACCGGCTCGTCGGTCGAGACGTAGACGCCGACGAGCGTCTCGCCCTTCTTGTGGCTGCCGATCGGCAGGTATTGCGCAGGATCGCCGCTCGCGAAGGCGGCATGCCACTTGCCGGCGGTCTCGGCATCGCAGTCGATGCGGAACACGCGGCGCGTCAGCGGCGCACCCGAGGGGAGCAGCCGCCACGTGTGCGAGCCGCTGACGGCGAGCCATCCGAACAGGAACGCGAAGAACGCCGTGAGCACCACGACGCCCGGGGCGACGAGGCCGCTCATGCCGGCGCGGCGCCCGGTCATCTCCGAGGAGTCGACGACGATCGCGTCGAAGTTGACGACGGCGAGCACGAGACCGATGAGCGCGGCCGCTGCGAGGATCGAGTACACCGCGGTGCGGGCAGTCGATCGGGTGCGGCGGAACTGGTCGGGCAGCGCGCTGAGGGTGGCGTCGGTCGGCTTCACGGTCGGCCTTTCGGAGTCGGGGCGTCGCATCGACCCTACCGATTCGTCGAGCCGGCACCTCCGCCGCGGCGGTGGACGACCGGCGGTCTCGACGCCGCCGACGGCACCCGGTGCGTAGGCTCGAAGCCATGGACCAGACGCGACGTTCGGCTTGGGTCGTCGCCGCGTTCTCGGCGGCGGGCTACCTCGCGCTCATCGTGTGCGCCTACGGATTCG
Source organism: uncultured Actinomycetota bacterium (assembly GCA_963836825.1). Taxonomy (GTDB): domain Bacteria; phylum Actinomycetota; class Actinomycetes; order Actinomycetales; family Microbacteriaceae; genus Agromyces. The sequence continues at coordinate 346,147 of CAWILI010000016.1, read as the reverse complement.
TCAGCCTGTTCACCGACGCCGAGGTCATCGCCAGCCCCGACGCCGGGCTGCTCGTCGGCCCGGCGATCGTCGCGGCCGCCGTCATCGCGCTGCTGCTGCACCTCGGCCGCGCGCTGCGCCGACCGCAGCACATGGCGGGTCCCGTGCTGCTCGCCGCCCTCTGGACGTGGCTCGCGGCCGTCGTCGTCGCGATGATCGCGCTACTCGCTCGCCACCGGCACGGCGCTCGCGAGCCTGCTCTTCGCGCTCGGGTTCGGCGTCGGCTGGTTCGGGTTGCTGATCCCCGCGATCGCGGCACTCGTCGCCTCGTTCGCGGTGCTCGTCGCGCGCGGCCAGCAGGGCGGCGCCGAGCGCCCGCGCTGGCCGTGGGAGCGCGACGACGACGAGTGACGGACGTCCCCGAGCGCGCCGAAGCGGCCCGCGCGACGCGCCACCCGTTCACCCGGTCGCCCCCGCGGGACATCCCTCGCAGTATCGTGAACTCCGTGGAGGGTTCCGTCGAGGCGCGCGTGAGCCACGAGGTCGACCGCTGGCTCGCATGGCTGCCGCGGTGGCGGCCCGGCACGCACCGCGCCCGCGTGCGCCTCTGCCAGCGCTGCTTCGGCTCGCCGATCCTCGCTGCGGCCGGCCTCGAGGTCGACGTGCCGCACCCCGTGCAGCACGCGTTCTCGATGCGCATGAAGGGCATCATCGACCTCGCCGTCGACGACTACACCGCGCGCAACCTGCCGATGCTGCACCGCGAGATCCGCCTCGCCGAAGAGCGCAAGGCCCGCCGGCCGTACCGCGCGGGCGAGGGGCTCGACCCCGAGTTCCTGGGGCTCGAGCTCGACCCCGAGCCGGTGCCCGACCAGCCGTTCCTCTTCACCCTCACGGGCCTCGAGGCCGATGCGGCGGCCGAGGCCGCCGAGCCCGCGCCGAGGCCGTTCACCATGGACGAGAAGGAGGCGCTGCGCGAAGAGGTGCGCCTCGCCGACGACTTCGCCAAGCAGCTCGGCCGTCGCATCTGCAGCGAGCTCACGCATCACCGCGAACGCATCGGCATCGCCGTCGCCGAGTTCGTCGAGCCGCAGATCGAAGACCTGCTCGCCGATCTCGACCGCGAGCTCGACTCCCCGGGATGGCTCGGCTGACGAACGGCGCGCCGCACGCGGCATCCGACCGCATTTGACCGCAAGGTTACGCGGCATTACCATTGATCGGGTGTGCGCGTTGACGCGTGCTTGTTTCCTGCCTGCAGTTCGACTGCGACTCGTGTTCACGACGGCGAGGCCGCGAGCGGGCGAAGGTCGCACACTCCACGGGCACCCGACGGGTCGCCCCCACGGCATACCCACCAGTTGAAGGCCCTGCAGTTCTGCAGGGCCGGTGGGTCGTGATGTGAATTCCATCAACGCTGTCACCGTGCAGCAAAACAAGGAGAAGCAGTGCCAACCATTCAGCAGTTGGTCCGCAAGGGTCGCTCGCCGAAGGTCACCAAGACCAAGGCTCCCGCCCTGAAGGCCAACCCCCAGCAGCGCGGCGTGTGCACGCGCGTGTACACCACCACCCCGAAGAAGCCGAACTCGGCGCTCCGCAAGGTCGCTCGTGTGAAGCTCTCGAACGGCACCGAGGTCACCGCCTACATCCCCGGTGAGGGCCACAACCTGCAGGAGCACTCGATGGTGCTCGTGCGCGGCGGTCGTGTGAAGGACCTCCCCGGTGTGCGCTACAAGATCGTCCGCGGCGCGCTCGACACGCAGGCCGTGAAGAACCGCAAGCAGGCTCGTAGCCGCTACGGCGCGAAGATGGAGAAGAAGTAATGCCTCGCAAGGGTCCCGCTCCGAAGCGCCCCGTCGTCGCCGACCCGGTCTACGGCTCGCCGGTCGTCAGCCAGCTCGTCAACAAGATCCTCATCGACGGCAAGAAGGACCTCGCGCAGCGCATCGTCTACGACGCGCTCGAGAACGTCGCCACCAAGTCGGGTCAGGACGCCGTCGCCACCCTCAAGAAGGCGCTCGACAACGTGCGCCCCACCCTCGAGGTGCGTTCGCGCCGCGTCGGCGGCTCGACCTACCAGGTCCCCGTCGAGGTCAAGCCCCACCGCGCCAACACCCTGGCTCTGCGCTGGCTCACCAGCTACGCCAAGGCTCGTCGCGAGAAGACCATGACCGAGCGTCTCACCAACGAGATCCTCGACGCCTCGAACGGCCTCGGTGCCGCGGTCAAGCGCCGCGAAGACACCCACAAGATGGCCGAGTCGAACCGCGCCTTCGCCCACTACCGCTGGTAACGGGCTGAGCGGATGTCCCGGCCCCGCGTCGGGGCATCCGCTCGCACTCCCCTTCCCTTCCTGAACCATCCGGAGGAACCCCCGTGGCACAAGACGTGCTCACCGACCTGAGCAAGGTCCGCAACATCGGCATCATGGCCCACATCGATGCCGGCAAGACCACCACCACCGAGCGCATCCTGTTCTACACGGGCGTCAACCACAAGATCGGCGAGACCCACGACGGCGCCTCGACGACCGACTGGATGGAGCAGGAGAAGGAGCGCGGCATCACGATCACGTCTGCCGCCGTGACCTGCTTCTGGGACAAGAACCAGATCAACATCATCGACACCCCCGGCCACGTCGACTTCACGGTCGAGGTCGAGCGCTCGCTCCGCGTGCTCGACGGCGCGGTCGCCGTCTTCGACGGCAAGGAGGGCGTCGAGCCCCAGTCCGAGACCGTCTGGCGCCAGGCCGACAAGTACGACGTGCCCCGCATCTGCTTCGTCAACAAGATGGACAAGCTCGGCGCCGACTTCTACTTCACCGTCGACACGATCATCAAGCGCCTCGGCGCGAAGCCGCTCGTCCTCCAGCTGCCCGATCGGCTCCGAGAGCGACTTCGTCGGTGTCGTCGACCTCATCGAGATGCGGGCCCTCGTGTGGCCCGGCGACTCCAAGGGTGACGTGACGATGGGCGCCAAGTACGAGGTCCAGGAGATCCCCGCCGACCTCAAGGAGAAGGCCGACGAGTACCGCCACGCGCTGCTCGAGACCGTCGCCGAGACCGACGACGCGCTGCTCGAGAAGTACTTCGGCGGCGAGGAGCTCACGGTCGCCGAGATCAAGGGCGCGATCCGCAAGCTGACCGTCAACTCCGAGATCTACCCGGTGCTCTGCGGCTCGGCGTTCAAGAACCGCGGCGTGCAGCCGATGCTCGACGCGGTCGTCGACTTCCTGCCGTCGCCGCTCGACGTGCCGGCCATCGAGGGTCGCAACCCCCGCAACGAAGAAGAGATCATCGAGCGTCACGCCGACGCGAACGAGCCCTTCGCGGCCCTCGCGTTCAAGATCGCGGTGCACCCGTTCTTCGGTCGCCTCACCTACATCCGCGTCTACTCGGGTCACCTCGACTCGGGCGGCCAGGTCGTCAACTCGACGAAGTCCAAGAAGGAGCGCATCGGGAAGATCTTCCAGATGCACGCCAACAAGGAGAACCCGGTCGACTCGGTCACCGCCGGCCACATCTACGCGGTCATCGGCCTCAAGGACACCACCACCGGCGACACGCTCTGCGACCCGGACAACCAGGTCGTGCTCGAGTCGATGACGTTCCCCGAGCCCGGTCATCGAGGTCGCGATCGAGCCCAAGACCAAGGCCGACCAGGAGAAGCTGGGTCTCGCGATCCAGAAGCTCGCCGAGGAGGACCCGACGTTCCGCGTCGAGCAGAACTCCGACACCGGCCAGACCGTCATCAAGGGCATGGGCGAGCTGCACCTCGACATCCTCGTCGACCGCATGAAGCGCGAGTTCAAGGTCGAGGCGAACGTCGGCAAGCCCCAGGTCGCGTACCGCGAGACGATCAAGCAGCGCCGTCGAGAAGCACGACTACACCCACAAGAAGCAGACCGGTGGTTCGGGTCAGTTCGCGAAGATCCAGTTCGCGCTCGAGCCCCTCGAGGTCACGGCCGACAAGACCTACGAGTTCGAGAACAAGGTCACCGGTGGCCGCATCCCGCGCGAGTACATCCCCTCGGTCGACCAGGGCTTCCAGGACGCCATGAACGTCGGCGTGCTCGCCGGCTACCCGATGGTCGGCGTCAAGGCGATCCTGCTCGACGGCGCGGCGCACGACGTCGACTCCTCGGAGATGGCGTTCAAGATCGCCGGCTCGATGGGCTTCAAGGAGGCCGCTCGCAAGGCGAACCCCGTCATCCTCGAGCCGCTCATGGCCGTCGAGGTGCGTACGCCCGAGGAGTACATGGGCGACGTCATCGGCGACCTGAACTCGCGTCGCGGTCAGATCCAGTCGATGGAGGACGCCGCCGGCGTCAAGGTCGTGCGTGCGCACGTCCCGCTGTCCGAGATGTTCGGCTACATCGGCGACCTGCGCTCGAAGACCTCGGGCCGCGCCGTCTACTCGATGGAGTTCGACAGCTACGCCGAGGTTCCCGAAGGCCGTGGCCGACGAGATCGTCCAGAAGAACAAGGGCGAATAGCCCTCGGATGCCGGGGGCTCGGCCCCGGCATCGCCCGCACAACTTCACCAGACACCTCTACGTAACGTAGAAACCAATCCCCGTAGAGAACCGGTCGCAATCCAGCGCCCGGAGCATCTACACGAATGTCCTGAGGAGGACCCAGTGGCTAAGGCCAAGTTCGAGCGGACCAAGCCGCACGTGAACATCGGAACGATCGGTCACGTCGACCACGGCAAGACCACGCTCACCGCAGCGATCTCGAAGGTGCTCGCCGACAAGTACCCGTCGGCCACCAACGTGCAGCGCGACTTCGCGTCGATCGACTCCGCTCCCGAAGAGCGTCAGCGCGGCATCACGATCAACATCTCGCACGTCGAGTACGAGACGCCGAAGCGCCACTACGCGCACGTCGACGCCCCGGGTCACGCCGACTACATCAAGAACATGATCACCGGTGCGGCTCAGATGGACGGCGCGATCCTCGTGGTCGCCGCCACCGACGGCCCGATGGCTCAGACGCGTGAGCACGTGCTGCTCGCCAAGCAGGTCGGCGTGCCGTACCTGCTCGTCGCGCTGAACAAGAGCCGACATGGTCGACGACGAGGAGATCCTGGAGCTCGTCGAGCTCGAGGTTCGCGAGCTGCTCTCGAGCCAGGACTTCGACGGCGACAACGCTCCGGTCGTCCGCGTCTCGGGCCTCAAGGCGCTCGAGGGCGACGCCGAGTGGACCGAGAAGATCGTCGAGCTCATGGAAGCCGTCGACGAGTCGATCCCCGACCCGGTGCGCGACAAGGACAAGCCGTTCCTCATGCCCATCGAGGACGTCTTCACCATCACCGGCCGTGGCACGGTCGTGACGGGTCGCGCCGAGCGCGGCACCCTCGCGATCAACTCCGAGGTCGAGATCGTCGGTCTGCGCCCGACGCAGAAGACGATCGTCACCGGTATCGAGATGTTCCACAAGCAGCTCGACGAGGCGTGGGCCGGCGAGAACTGTGGTCTGCTCCTCCGCGGCACCAAGCGTGACGACGTCGAGCGCGGCCAGGTCGTCGTGAAGCCCGGTTCGGTCACCCCGCACACCAACTTCGAGGGCACGGCGTACATCCTGTCCAAGGAGGAGGGCGGCCGTCACAACCCGTTCTTCACGAACTACCGCCCGCAGTTCTACTTCCGCACCACCGACGTCACCGGCGTCATCACGCTGCCCGAGGGCACCGAGATGGTCATGCCCGGCGACACCACCGACATGACGGTCGAGCTGATCCAGCCGATCGCCATGGAAGAGGGCCTCGGCTTCGCGATCCGTGAGGGTGGCCGCACCGTCGGCGCCGGCACGGTCACGAAGATCCTCAAGTAGTACCTCGCTGATCGCGACCGAGGGGTCGGGCCTCGGGCCCGGCCCCTTCGTCGTCTCCGGCGACCGGCACGGGGTCGGAGCCTTCGGGCCCGGCCCCTTCGTCGTCCCCGCGATCGCGCCCGACTCCATCGTGGTGACGCATGGTTGCGTGCGCCGATTCTTCCTGAGGCGGTCGTCGCGTTTACGCTGGTACGGATGGCCGCACCACCGCCACCCGCGAGATCCACCGCACGACCCGAAATCCAAGCCTTCGGGCCGTGGCCGTCGGCGCGGTCCTCTTCCATCACGGCTGGCCCGCGGTGGCTCCGGCCGGCTACATGGGCGTCGACGTCTTCTTCGTCGTCTCGGGCTTCCTGATCACCGGGCTGCTGATGCGCGACGCCGAGCGGCGCGGCCGCATCTCGCTTGCGCGACTTCTACATGCGGCGCGCCCGCCGCATCCTCCCCGCGGCACTGGTCGCGCTGCTCGCGATCTCGGCGCTGACGCTCGCGCTCGTGCCGCAGCGCGAGTGGGCCGACTGGTTCCGCGAGATCGTGGCGAGCACGCTCTACTACGAGAACTGGCAGCTCGCGATCGACTCGCAGACTCCGAAGCGCGCCGACCTCGAATCGACGCCGGTGCAGCACTTCTGGTCGCTGTCCGTCGAGGAGCAGTTCTACCTGTTCTGGCCGCTGCTGCATGATCATCGGGCTCTGGCTCGCGCGCCCGTCGCGGAGCTCGACCGGCGCGCCTCGTGCTCGCCGTGCTCGGCGCCGTCACCGTGCTGTCGTTCGTGCACTCGCGTGATGCTCACGGCGCAGGACGTCAACCTCGCGTACTTCTCCACCTTCTCCCGCACGTGGGAGTTCGGCGTCGGCGGCATCCTCGCGATCGTGGCGACGCCGCCCGTGGACCGGCCGCGACGGCCTGCGCGCGGCCGTGTCGTGGATCGGCCTGGCGCTCATCATCGTGCCGATCGTGTCGTTCCGCGTCGCCCGACGTGTTCCCGGGCCTCGTCGTGCTCATGCCGGTCGTCGGCACCATGGCGGTGATCTGGGCCGGTATGCCGCGTCGCCGCGTGGTCGACCGCGCCGCATCGCCGGCCTGCGGCCGGTGCAGTGGGTCGGCGACGTCTCGTACTCGCTCTACCTCTGGCACTGGCCGATCTTCATGTTCGCGCCCGTACATCACGGGCATGCCGAGCCCGCCGTGGCTGATGGTGCTGCTCGTCGTGATCTCGCTCGCGGTCGCGGGGCTCTCGAAGCGGTGGATCGAGGACCCGTTCCGGCACGGCACGCACGGCATCCGGGTCAGGTCCGCGGTGCTGCTCGGCAGTCTCGCGGCCACGATCGCGGTGATCGTGACCGCCGGCATCGTCGCACCGAGCGTCGCGTCGGCGACGCGGTCGAGCAGTCGCAGGGCAGCGAGAGCGACTGAGCGCAGTCGACGCCGTCGACTGGGCGGCCGCGCGAACGGGCGACCCGCGGGCTCAGACGGGAGTGCCGTCGATCGTCGTGTCGAGTTCGATGCTGTCCTCGACGCTGCGAGCCACGGTGCATCCGCGTTCGATCGCCCGCTCCATGATGTCGATGAGCTTCGTGCGGTCGCTGGGGTCGAGCCCTCCGAGGTCGACGAGCAGTTCCTCTTCGATGCGCGTGTAGCGGTTCTGTTCGGGGTCGCTGACCCCGTGCGCCCAGATGGTGATGGCGTAGTCGTCGCCGAGGCGGCGGGCGGCGACCCGGTCGGTGCTGAGGCCGGCGCAGCCGATGAGTGCGATCAGCAGTTGCCCGGCGTGAAGTGCTCGCCCTCGAGTTCGGAGCCGCCGATGCGCACGGTGGCGCCGCGCTCGTTGAGCCCCTCATAGGTGCGGCTTCCGGTGCGGGTGACCGAGACGCTGCCCGGCCCGATCCGCTCGCTCACCTGGTGCGCGTGCTCGCTCATGGGTCTCCTGTCGTCGCGGGAGGTGTTGCCTCCATCATGCGCCACGGCGGCGCGGGAACCGTCGGTTCCTGCGACGTCGCTGGGAGACACGCCGGCGCGACACGCCCGGGTTGCACGGATGCCCCGACTGTGGCAAACTCGTTGAGTTCAACATTTCGAACGCGTGCACTCGTGCGCGCGGATCGGATCACTGTCAGGCAGTGCATAGCCACCCGAGGTGCTCGCGAGAGAGCACGCCAGGGGTCAGGCTAGGCCGCAGGCAGGAGAACAGACAAACCGACAACCACAAGGCCATGGGTCCTCCATGTCTGCGCGCGCGTCGGTGAGGCTCGAAGGTCGAGCGTGTCGAGGGTACCGCCACGGGACATCCCGAACGGTGGTTTCGACAGGCTCGATCACCGGCCTTTGACAGAAGAACAGTGGTGCTTCACACGGAGTGACTACGCGGCGTCCGATGCCCTCGGAAGGGGTAAGACGCCTTGACAGAGAGAGAGTTCGAGATGGCGGGACAGAAGATCCGCATTCGACTGAAGTCGTATGACCACGAGGTCATCGACACCTCGGCGCGCAAGATCGTCGACACGGTGACCCGCGCGGGCGCCACGGTCGTCGGCCCAGTGCCGCTTCCGACCGAGAAGAACGTGGTGTGCGTCATCCGTTCGCCCCACAAGTACAAGGACAGCCGCGAGCACTTCGAGATGCGCACCCACAAGCGCCTCATCGACATCGTCGACCCGACGCCGAAGGCCGTCGACTCGCTCATGCGTCTCGACCTGCCCGCCGACGTCAACATCGAGATCAAGCTCTGAGGTAACAGATGTCTTCCGCTACCAAGAACGTGAAGGGTCTGCTCGGCACCAAGCTCGGCATGACCCAGGTGTGGGACGAGAACAACAAGCTCGTTCCGGTCACTGTCATCGAGATCGCCCCGAACGTGGTCACCCAGGTTCGCACCCCCGAGAAGGACGGCTACGACAGCCGTGCAGATCGCGGCACGGCGCCATCGACCCGCGCAAGGTGAACCAGCCTGCCGCCGGCCACTTCGAGAGGCGCGGCGTCACGCCGCGCCGCCACCTCACCGAGGTGCGCACCGCCGACGCCGCGAGCTACGAGCTCGGCCAGGAGCTCACGGTCGACGCCACCTTCGAAGCCGGCCAGCTCGTCGACGTCGTCGGCACGAGCAAGGGCAAGGGCTTCGCCGGTGTCATGAAGCGCCACAACTTCAAGGGCGTCTCCGCCTCGCACGGTTCGCACCGCAACCACCGCAAGCCCGGTTCGATCGGTGCCTCGTCGACCCCCAGCCGTGTCTTCAAGGGCATGCGCATGGCCGGTCGCATGGGTGGCGAGCGCGTGACCGTGCTCAACCTCCGCGTGCACGCCGTCGACGCCGAGAAGGGCCTGCTGCTCGTCAAGGGCGCCGTTCCCGGTGCTCGCGGCCGCCTCGTTTTCGTCCGCAACGCAGTGAAGGGGGCGTAGTCCATGGCTACCGCCAACACCATCGACGTGCTCGACGCGACCGGCAAGAAGTCCGGCTCGGTCGAGCTGCCCGCCGAACTCTTCGACGTGCAGACCAACGTCCCGCTCATCCACCAGGTCGTCGTCGCGCAGCTCGCTGCGGCACGCCAGGGCACGCACAAGACCAAGACCCGCGGCGAGGTTTCCGGCGCCGGTCGCAAGCCGTTCAAGCAGAAGGGCACCGGCCGCGCCCGTCAGGGTTCGATCCGCGCGCCCCAGATGACCGGTGGTGGCATCGTCCACGGCCCGCAGCCGCGCGACTACTCGCAGCGCACCCCCAAGAAGATGATCGCCGCCGCCCTCCTCGGCGCCCTCTCCGACCGCGCCCGCGGCGGCCGCATCCACGCGGTCGCGGCGTTCGTCGCCGGTGAGGCCCCGAAGACGAAGGACGCCATCGCGCTCCTCGGTGCGATCGCCCCGGCGAAGCGCTTCCTGATCGTGCTCACGCGCGACGACGAGCTCGCCGAGCGCGCGGTGCGCAACATCCCGACCGTGCACGTGCTGCCGGTCGACCAGCTGAACGCCTACGACGTGCTCGTCTCCGACGACATCGTCTTCACCAAGCGCCGCGCTCGAGGCCTTCGTGGCCGCGAAGTCGGCGAAGAAGGAAGAGGTCTCGGCATGAGCGCCGCGCACAACAAGGACCCGCGCGACATCATCCTCGCGCCCGTCGTCTCCGAGAAGAGCTACGGCCTGATCGACGAGGGCAAGTACACGTTCATCGTGGACCCCCGCTCGAACAAGACCGAGATCAAGCTCGCGATCGAGAAGATCTTCAACGTCCAGGTGGCGTCGATCAACACCCTGAACCGCCAGGGCAAGACCCGCCGCACCCGCTTCGGCATGGGCAAGCGCAAGGACACCAAGCGCGCGATCGTCACCCTCAAGTCCGGCTCGATCGACATCTTCACGGCTGTCGGCTAGGGAGCAGAGGAAAACACATGGCTATTCGTAAGTACAAGCCCACGACCCCGGGTCGTCGCGGTTCGTCGGTCGCCGACTTCGCGGAGATCACGCGCTCGACGCCCGAGAAGTCGCTGCTCCGCCCGCTGTCGAAGACCGGTGGCCGCAACAACCAGGGCCGCATCACGACGCGTCACATCGGTGGTGGCCACAAGCGCCAGTACCGCGTGATCGACTTCCGTCGCAACGACAAGGACGGCGTGAACGCCAAGGTCGCGCACATCGAGTACGACCCCAACCGCACGGCGCGCATCGCGCTGCTGCACTTCGTCGACGGCACCAAGCGCTACATCCTCGCGCCGAACAAGCTCGCACCAGGGCGACATCGTCGAGTCGGGTCCCGGCGCCGACATCAAGCCCGGCAACAACCTGCCGCTGCGCAACATCCCCACCGGTACCGTCATCCACGCCATCGAGCTGCGCCCCGGTGGCGGTGCCAAGATGGCCCGCTCGGCCGGTGCGTCGGTGCGCCTCGTCGCGAAGGACGGCCCCTACGCCCAGCTGCGTCTGCCCTCGGGCGAGATCCGCAACGTCGACGCGCGCTGCCGCGCGACCGTCGGCGAGGTCGGCAACGCCGAGCAGTCGAACATCAACTGGGGCAAGGCCGGCCGCAAGCGCTGGAAGGGCGTCCGCCCGACCGTCCGCGGTGTCGCCATGAACCCGGTCGACCACCCGCACGGTGGTGGCGAGGGCAAGACCTCCGGTGGTCGCCACCCGGTCAGCCCCTGGGGCCAGTCCGAGGGACGCACCCGTCGCCCCAACAAGGAGAGCGACAAGCTCATCGTCCGTCGTCGCACCGTCGGCAAGAAGCGCAAGTAGGAGTAGAAGAAGATGCCGCGCAGTCTCAAGAAGGGCCCCTTCGTCGACGATCACCTGCTTCGCAAGGTCGTCAACCAGAACGAAGCCGGTTCGAAGAACGTCATCAAGACCTGGTCGCGTCGCTCGATGATCATCCCCGCCATGCTGGGGCACACGATCGCCGTGCACGACGGCCGCAAGCACATCCCGGTGTTCGTCACCGAGACCATGGTGGGTCACAAGCTCGGCGAGTTCGCCCCCACCCGCACCTTCCGTGGACACGTGAAGGACGACAAGAAGGGCCGTCGCCGCTGACGCGGTGGCGTGAAGGAGGAAAGAAATGGTGGAGTCGATCGCACGCGTGCGACACATCCGCGTGACCCCCATGAAGGCCCGCCGCGTCGTCAACATGATCCGCGGCAAGCAGGCACAGGAGGCACTCGCCATCCTGAAGTTCGCACCCCAGGGTGCGAGCGAGCCGGTGTACAAGCTCGTCGCCTCGGCCATCGCGAACGCTCGCGTCAAGGCCGATGCCTCGAACACCTACCTGGACGAGCAGGACCTCTACATCAGCCGCGCATTCGTCGATGAGGGCACCACCCTCAAGCGATTCCAGCCGCGCGCGCAGGGTCGTGCCTTCCGCATCAACAAGCGAACGAGCCACATCACCGTCGTGCTCGCCACGCCCGAGGAGGGTACGAAGTAATGGGTCAGAAGGTCAACCCGTACGGCTTCCGTCTCGGCATCACCACCGACCATGTGTCGCGGTGGTTCTCCGACTCGACGAAGCCCGGACAGCGCTACGCCGACTACCTCGCCGAGGATGTCAAGATCCGTCGACTGCTGCAGACGTCGCTCGACCGCGCGGGCGTCTCGCGCATCGAGATCGAGCGCACCCGTGACCGGGTCCGCGTGGACATCCACACGGCCCGTCCCGGCATCGTCATCGGCCGCCGCGGCGCCGAGGCCGAGCGCATCCGCGCCGACCTCGAGAAGCTCAGCGGCAAGCAGATCCAGCTCAACATCCTCGAGGTGAAGAACCCCGAGGCCGACGCCCAGCTCGTCGCCCAGGGCATCGCCGAGCAGCTCTCGCGCTCGCGTGGCGTTCCGCCGCGCGATGCGCAAGGGCCTGCAGGGCGCACAGCGCGCCGGCGCCAAGGGTGTCCGCATCCAGGTGTCGGGCCGCCTCGGCGGCGCCGAGATGAGCCGCTCGGAGTTCTACCGCGAAGGCCGTGTGCCCCTGCACACCCTGCGCGCGAACATCGACTACGGCTTCTACGAGGCCAAGACCACCTTCGGCCGCATCGGCGTGAAGGTCTGGATCTACAAGGGCGACATCACCAACAAGGAACTCGCCCGCGAGCAGGCTTCGCAGAAGCCCTCGCGCGGTGACCGTGACCGCAGTGACCGCCCCCGCCGTGCGCCCAAGGCGCAGGAGCCGGTGGCAGCAGGAGTTGAGGCATAACCATGTTGATTCCCCGTCGAGTCAAGTACCGCAAGCAGCACCACCCCGGCCGTTCCGGCCAGGCGACCGGTGGCACGAAGGTCTCCTTCGGTGAGTACGGCATCCAGGCCCTGACCCCCGCCTACGTGACGAACCGTCAGATCGAGTCCGCTCGTATCGCGATGACCCGTCACATCAAGCGTGGTGGCAAGGTGTGGATCAACATCTACCCCGACCGTCCGCTCACGAAGAAGCCCGCCGAGACCCGCATGGGTTCCGGTAAGGGTTCGCCCGAGTGGTGGGTCGCCAACGTCAAGCCGGGTCGAGTCCTCTTCGAGGTCTCCGGCGTCGACGAGCAGCTCGCTCGTGAGGCCATGACCCGTGCCATCCACAAGCTGCCCCTCAAGGCACGCATCATCAAGCGCGAGGAGGGCGACGCATAATGGCCGTCGGCACCAAGGAGCTCAGCCCCACCGAGCTCGACACCTTTGAAGACGAGCGACTCGTCGACGAGCTGAAGAAGGCCAAGGAAGAGCTGTTCAACCTGCGCTTCCAGTCGGCCACCGGTCAGCTCGAGAGCCACGGCCGCGTCAAGGCCGTCAAGCGCGACATCGCCCGCATCTACACGGTCATCCGTGAGCGCGAGCTCGGCATCCGTGCCACTCCCGCACCGGTCGAGGCGGCTCCCGCCAAGGCCGAGAAGAAGACGAAGAAGGCCAAGGCCGAGGCATCCGCTGATGCAGCTGCCGAGGCAGAGACGAAGGAGGCCTGATCATGGCTGAGACCAAGAAGGCCCCCGAGGCCGAGGTCGCCGAGACGGCCGTCGCCCAGCGCCCGTACCGCAAGGTGCGTCGCGGCTATGTCGTCAGCGACAAGATGGACAAGACCATCATCGTCGAGGTCGAGGACCGCGTGAAGCACCCGCTGTACGGCAAGGTCCTGCGTCGCACCTCGAAGGTCAAGGCGCACGACGAGCTGAACACCGCCGGCATCGGCGACCTGGTCGTCATCACCGAGACCCGCCCGCTCAGCGCCACGAAGCGCTGGCGTCTCGTCGAGATCGTCGAGAAGGCCAAGTAAGCCTCGGGCTTACTTGAAAGAAGGAGTTCGAAGTGCTTCAGCAGGAATCACGAGTCAAGGTCGCCGACAACACCGGCGCCAAGGAGCTGCTCACCATTCGCGTTCTCGGCGGCTCCGAAGCGTCGCTACGCCGGCCTCGGTGACGTCATCGTCGCGACCGTCAAGGACGCGATCCCGGGCGGCAACGTCAAGAAGGGCGATGTGGTCAAGGCCGTCATCGTCCGCACCGTCAAGGAGACCCGTCGTCCCGACGGCTCCTACATCAAGTTCGACGAGAACGCCGCGGTCATCCTCAAGAACGACGGTGACCCCCGCGGCACCCGCATCTTCGGACCGGTCGGTCGCGAGCTTCGCGACAAGAAGTTCATGAAGATCATCTCGCTGGCACCGGAGGTTATCTAAGCCATGGCCAACATCAAGAAGGGTGACCTCGTTCAGGTCATCTCGGGCCGCAGCCAGGCCCGCGGCGGAGACCGCGGCAAGCAGGGCAAGGTGCTCGAGGTGCTCGTCGCCGAGAACCGCGTCGTCGTCGAAGGCATCAACTTCGTGACGAAGCACGTGCGCGTCGGCCAGACGCAGCGCGGCACCAAGACGGGCGGCATCGAGACCCACGAGGCATCGATCCACGTCTCGAACGTCGCGCTCGTCGACCCCGAGTCGAAGAAGCCGACGCGTGTCGGCTTCCGTGAAGAGGTCGTGACGAAGGACGGCGTCGAGAAGACGGTCCGCGTTCGTTACGCGAAGAAGTCAGGTAAGGACCTGTAATGACCGATACGGCGACGCAGGCTGGCAAAATCCAGCCGCGACTGAAGACCAAGTACCGGAACGAGATCACGAAGAGCCTCACCGAGGAGCACGGCTACACCAACGTGCACCAGGTGCCGGGCCTCGTGAAGATCGTCGTGAACATGGGTGTCGGCGAGGCCGCGCGCGATGGCAAGGTCATCGACGGCGCCATCGCCGACCTCACCAAGATCACCGGCCAGAAGCCGCAGGTCACCAAGGCCCGCAAGTCCATCGCGCAGTTCAAGCTGCGCGAGGGCCAGCCGATCGGCGCGCACGTCACGCTGCGCGGCGACCGCATGTGGGAGTTCCTCGACCGGCTGCTCTCGCTCGCGCTGCCCCGCATCCGCGACTTCCGCGGCCTGTCCGACGCGCAGTTCGACGGCAACGGCAACTACACCTTCGGTCTCACGGAGCAGAGCGTGTTCCACGAGATCGACCAGGACAAGATCGACCGCGTCCGCGGCATGGACATCACCGTGGTGACCACCGCCAAGAACGACGACGAGGGCCGCACGCTGCTCAAGCAGCTCGGCTTCCCGTTCAAGTCGGCCGAAGCGGCCAACTGAACTCCGGATGCCGCAGGGCTCGCTCTGCGGCATCCGACCCGGTCCCGGCATCCGCTGGAACCGACGCACCACAGGTCAGTCCCCGTGTAACGGGTCCTGAAACCTGGTGAAACGAAGGAAACGACTGACATGACGATGACCGATCCGGTCGCTGACATGCTGACCCGACTGCGCAACGCCAACTCCGCGCACCACGACTCCGTGTCGATGCCGCAACTCCAAGCTCAAGGCGCACATCGCCGAGATCCTGAAGAAAGAGGGCTACATCGCGGACTTCGAGGTCGTCGACGCACGCGTCGGCAAGACCCTCACGCTGCAGCTCAAGTTCGGCCCCAACCGCGAGCGTTCGATCGCCGGCATCAAGCGCGTCTCGAAGCCCGGCCTCCGCGTCTACGCGAAGTCGACCGAGCTCCCCAAGGTCCTCGGTGGCCTCGGCGTCGCGATCCTGTCCACCTCCAGCGGTCTGCTCACCGACCGCCAGGCCGAGAAGAAGGGCGTGGGTGGGGAAGTCCTCGCCTACGTGTGGTAGCCACCAATGTCGCGTATTGGACGACTCCCCATTGACATCCCCGCCGGCGTCACCGTGACGATCGACGGCCAGGCCGTAGCGGTCAAGGGCCCGAAGGGCGAGCTCGCGCTCGTCATCGCCGCCCCGATCGAGGCCAAGGTCGAGGAGAACCAGGTTCTCGTCACCCGCCCCGACGACGAGCGCGCCTCGCGCTCGCTGCACGGACTCACCCGTACCCTCATCGCCAACCAGATCATCGGCGTGACCGAGGGCTACTCCAAGGGCCTCGAGATCGTCGGCACCGGTTACCGCGTCGCCCAGAAGGGCTCGTCGATCGAGTTCGCGCTCGGCTTCTCGCACCCCGTGGTCGTCGAGGCTCCGGCCGGCATCACGTTCACGGTCGAGGGCAACAACAAGCTCACGGTCGCGGGCATCGACAAGCAGGCCGTCGGTGAGACCGCCGCGAACATCCGCAAGATCAAGAAGCCCGAGCCGTACAAGGGCAAGGGCATCCGCTACGCCGGCGAGGTCGTGCGTCGCAAGGCCGGAAAGTCAGGTAAGTAATCATGGCTGTGAAGACCAAGACGGCTGCGCGTTCGCGCCGCCACACCCGCCTTCGCAAGAAGGTCGTCGGCACCGAGCTGCGCCCGCGCCTCGTCGTCACCCGCTCGGCCCGCCACGTCTTCGTGCAGGTCGTCGACGACAGCAAGAGCGTGACCGTCGCCAGCGCCTCGACCATGGAGGCAGACCTCCGTGCGTTCGACGGTGACAAGACCGCCAAGGCCCGCAAGGTCGGCGAGCTCGTCGCCGAGCGTGCGAAGCAGGCCGGCATCGAGTCCGTCGTGTTCGACCGCGGCGGCAACAAGTACGCCGGTCGTGTCGCAGCGATCGCCGATGGAGCGCGAGAGGCAGGGCTCAACCTGTGAGCACCGTACCTACTGAAAATGGCACTACGAAGGAGCCCGAGGTGACTGCAGAGGCACCCGTCGAGACGGCAGCCGCTTCCGAGCCGGCCCGTAACGAGCGCGACGGTCGTCGCGGCGGTGGCCGTGACCGCAACCAGGGTGGCCGCGACCGCGGTGGCCGCGACGCCGAGAAGAGCCAGTTCCTCGAGCGCGTCGTGACCATCAACCGCGTGTCGAAGGTCGTCAAGGGCGGTCGTCGCTTCAGCTTCACGGCGCTCGTCGTCGTGGGCGACGGCAACGGACTCGTCGGCGTCGGCTACGGCAAGGCGCGCGAGGTCCCGACCGCGATCTCGAAGGGCGTCGAGGAGGCGAAGAAGAACTTCTTCCGCGTTCCTCGCGTCGGCGCGACCATCCCGCACCCCGTGCAGGGTGAGGCCGCTGCCGGTGTCGTCCTGCTGCGCCCGGCATCGCCCGGTACCGGTGTCATCGCCGGTGGCCCGGTGCGTGCCGTGCTCGAGTGCGCCGGCATCCACGACGTGCTGTCGAAGTCGCTCGGCTCGTCGAACACCATCAACATCGTGCACGCCACGGTCGAGGCCCTGCAGCAGCTCGAGGAGCCGCGCGCAGTGGCAGCCCGTCGTGGTCTCGACTACGACCAGGTCGCTCCGGCCCGCCTGATCCGTGCCGAGGCCCAGGCGGCCGAGGCCGCCGCAGCAGCGAAGGCAGGTGCCTGATGGCCAAGCAGCTCAAGGTGACCCAGATCAAGTCCAAGGTGAGCGAGAAGCAGTACCAGCGCGACACGCTGCGCAGCCTCGGACTCAAGCGCATCGGCGACTCGGTCGTTCGTGACGACAACCCGCAGAACCGCGGCTACGTCAAGACCGTCGCCCACCTCGTGAAGGTTGAGGAGATCGACTAATGGCAGACAACGAAAAGGCCCCTGAGGCCGCCGAGCCCAAGAAGGCTCCGGCGAAGGCTGCGTCCACCAAGAAGGCAGCCGCGAAGCCCGCCGCCGAGAAGGCCGCTGCAGCCCCCAAGGCTGCCGCTGCGAAGAAGGCGCCGGCTGCGAAGGCCGCTGCGGCGAAGGCCGCCGGCCGCCGAAGGCCCCTGCGAAGAAGGCACCCGCGAAGAAGGCGGCCCCCAAGGCCGACGTCGCGGAGCCGCGCGAGCAGGTGCTGAAGGTGCACCACCTCCGCCCCGCCCCCGGCGCCAAGAAGGACAAGACCCGCGTCGGACGCGGTGAGGGTTCGAAGGGCAAGACCGCCGGTCGCGGCACCAAGGGCTCGAAGGCCCGCAACAACATCCGCCCCGGCTTCGAGGGTGGCCAGCTTCCGTACCACATGCGTGCGCCGAAGCTGCGCGGCTTCAAGAACCCGTTCCGCGTCGAGTACCAGGTCGTGAACCTCGACAAGCTCGCGGAGCTCTACCCGAAGGGTGGCGACGTCACCGTCGCCGACCTCATCGAGAAGGGCGCCGTCCGCAAGAACGAGCGCGTCAAGGTGCTCGGCAACGGCGACATCCAGGTGAAGCTGAACGTCGCGGTCGACAAGGTCTCCGGCTCGGCCGAGCAGAAGATCGTCGCCGCCGGCGGCTCGGTCAACTGAGCCCGCTGCACCACTGAATGCCCGAGCCTGTCGGGACCTCGCGTATGATTCACGGGGGTCTCGACAGGCTCGAGCCGCATATGGACTGACTCCACGACGGAGCAACAGGAGGACGAGTGTTCAACGCCATCGGGCGGATCTTCCGCACGCCGGATCTTCGCCGAAAGATCGGATTCACCCTGGGCATCGTCGCCCTGTTCCGACTCGGCTCCTTCATCCCGGCGCCCTTCGTGGACTTCGGCAACGTGCAGCAGTGTCTCGCCGCCAACCAGGGCGGGGCGTCGGGGCTCTACGACCTCGTGAACCTCTTCTCGGGCGGTGCGCTGCTGCAGCTCTCGGTCTTCGCGCTCGGCATCATGCCGTACATCACCGCGTCGATCATCGTGCAGCTGCTGCGCGTCGTGATCCCCCACTTCGAGACCCTCTACAAGGAGGGCCAGTCGGGCCAGGGCCGTCTCACGCAGTACACGCGCTACCTGACCATCGCCCTCGCCGTGCTGCAGTCGACGACGCTCATCACCGTGGCCCGCTCGGGCGCGCTGTTCCCGTCGACCGACCCGGCGTGCTCGGCCCTCATCACCAACGACGCCTGGTACGCGATCCTGCTCATGGTCATCACCATGACCGCCGGCACCGGCCTCATCATGTGGATGGGCGAGCTCATCACCGAGCGCGGCATCGGCAACGGCATGTCGCTGCTCATCTTCACCTCGATCGCCGCGACCTTCCCCGGCTCGCTCTGGGCGATCGGCATCTCGCGCGGCTGGGACATCTTCGCGATGGTGCTCGCGATCGGCCTGCTGATCGTCGTCGCCGTCGTCTTCGTCGAGCAGTCGCAGCGGCGCATCCCCGTGCAGTACGCGAAGCGCATGGTCGGCAGGCGCACGTACGGCGGCAACAACACGTACATCCCGATCAAGGTGAACATGGCCGGCGTCGTGCCCGTCATCTTCGCGTCGTCGCTGCTGTACCTGCCCGCGCTCATCGCGCAGTTCAACCAGCCGGCGCCCGGCGAGGACCCGCAGCCCTGGGTCGTCTGGATCACGAACTACCTCACGCAGGGCGACCACCCGCTCTACATGCTCCTGTACTTCCTGCTCATCGTCGGCTTCACGTACTTCTACGTGGCGATCACCTTCAACCCCGACGAGGTGGCCGAGAACATGAAGAAGTACGGCGGGTTCATCCCCGGCATCCGTGCGGGCCGCCCGACGGCCGAGTACCTCGACTACGTGCTCACCCGCATCACGCTGCCCGGGTCGATGTACCTCGGCATCGTGGCCCTGATCCCGCTCATCGCCCTCGCCCTCGTCGGCGCCAACGCGAACTTCCCGTTCGGCGGCGCGTCGATCCTGATCATCGTCGGCGTCGGCCTCGAGACGGTGAAGCAGATCGACGCCCAGCTGCAGCAGCGACACTACGAAGGACTGCTTCGATGACCGCGAGCGCAACCGGCTCGGCCCGATTCCTGATCGTCGGCCCGCAGGGCTCCGGCAAGGGAACCCAGGGCGTGCTCGTCGCGGCGGCCTACGACGTGCCGCAGGTCGCCACCGGCGACATCTTCCGGGCGAACGTCTCGGGCGGCACCGAACTCGGCAAGCGCGTGCAGGCGATCATCGAGTCGGGCGACCTCGTCTCCGACGACCTGACGAGCGAGCTCGTGCGCGACCGGCTCAGCCAAGACGACGCGGCAGGCGGGTTCCTGCTCGACGGCTACCCTCGCAATCGCGCTCAGGTCGAGCACCTCGACGCGTTCCTCGAGGGTCGCGGCGAGTCGCTCGACGCGGTCATCGAACTCGCCGTGCCGCGTGACGAGAGCATCGCGCGGCTGCGCCAGCGCGCGATCGAGCAGGGTCGCACCGACGACACCGAAGAGGTCATCGCGAACCGCCTGGCGATCTACGAGCGCGAGACGGCGCCGATCCTCGACGTCTACCGCAGCCGTGGCGTGGTCGTGCGCATCGACGGCGTGGGCACGCTCGACGAGGTCACGCACCGCATCTTCGAGGCCCTCTCGGCCCGCGGACTCGCGCCGCGCCACCCCGGCGCCGCAGCCTGACCGCCGGTGTTCCGCCGCTCTCCGTACAAGTCGCCGGCTGAGCTCCGCGCCATGGTGCAGCGCGGGGCGCGCCACTGCGAGCGCGCTCGCGCAGGCCCGTGCACGTCTCATCGCCGGTGCGACGCCGCTCGAGCTCGACTCGGCGGCCGAGCAGGTCATCCGAGACGCGGGCGGGGTTCCGAACTTCACGCTCGTCCCCGGGTACCGCCACACGCTGTGCGTGTCGGTGAACGACGACGTCGTGCACGGCATCCCCGGCGACCGCCCGTTCCGTCCCGGTGACATCGTCTCGGTCGACGGCGGGGCCGAGGTCGACGGGTGGAACGGCGACGCGGCATTCACCCTCGTGCTTCCCGATCCGTCGCGGCCCGAGGTGGTGGCCGCGCGCGAGCAGCTCTCGAGCGTGACCGAGGCCGCCCTGTGGCACGGCATCGCGGCGCTGTCGCGCGCATCGCACCTCAACGAGGTCGGCGCGGCGATCGAGGACTTCGTGAGCGAGGCGGGCGGCCCTTCGACGGGCACAGGGCATCGCTACGGCATCCTCACCGACTACGTCGGGCACGGCATCGGCCGCTCGATGCACGAGGAGCCCCCGGTGTTCAACTACCGGGTCGACCGCAAGGGGCCGGCCGTGAAGCCGGGGCTCGTCGTGGCGATCGAGCCGATGATCGTCGCCGGCGCGATCGAGACCTTCGTGCGCGACGACGACTGGACCGTGACGACCTCCGACGGGGCCGACGCCGCCCATTGGGAGCACAGCGTCGCCGTGCACGCCGGCGGCATCTGGGTGCTCACCGCCGAAGACGGCGGCGCGGCCGGGCTCGCCCCGTTCGGCATCGTGCCCGTTCCGATCGCCTAGTCGGGCACTACGCCTGACCGTCGGGCTGCATGAGCCGTGACAGCTCGGCGAGCAGCCCCTGGTAGTCGGTGGCGCCGTGCACGAGCCGTTGCACGTTCTCGCGCTCCGAGAACGTCTCGACGAACTGGTCGAACACGTCCTGGAACTCGGCCCTGCCCGCCTCGGAGAAGGCGATGAGCGCGACGACGTTGACGCGCGCCCCGTCCCAGTCGATCGGCACCTCGTCGATCGCGATCGCGATCGCCGTGCGCTTGGCCGTCATCGTCATGGCGTGCGGCACCGCGAGGTGCTCGGTGAACGCGGTCGACGACATGCGCTCGCGTTCGAGCGCGCCGTCGAGGTAGGCGCGGTCGATGACACCCGCGGCGATCATGCGCTCGCCGAGCATCGTGATGACCCCTTCGCGGTCGTGGCCGCGCATGCCGCGCACGAACAGGTCGGGTGCGATGTAGCGCGAGAGTGCCGCGGCGAGCCGCGCGTGCCGGCGCGCCCGGCGGATGCGGGAGACCTCGGCCCTGACCCGGGCGAGGTCGGCGTCGGTCGGGAACGGGGAGATGCGCACGAGATGGTCGACCGGCGCCGTCGGCTCGATCACCGAGACGATGAGCTCGGCGCGTATCGCAGCCCAGTCGACGTCGGCGCGGTCGATGAGCTCGACGACTTCGACGTCGGATCCGAACTCGCCGCGCACCCGCTCGGCGAGCACCGTGTGCACGTCGTGGTACGCGGGGGCGACGACCGCCACACGCACACGCTCGAGCGCGGCCCGGCGCTGCTCGAGGTGCGCTCCGACGTGCATGGCGATGTACGCGATCTCGTCTTCGTTCACGACGATGCCCTCGCTCTGCGCCAGCTCGCTCGCGATGTACACGGCGAGGTCGTACGTGAGCGGATAGGCCGACTTGATCGTCGCCGTCAGCGGATTGCGCGAATAGCGCTCCTCGCTCGCCCGCGCCACGAGGTTGTCGACGTGCAGCGCCAGCCGCTCGACGAAGTCGTCGTCGTCGAGTTCGATGAGGTACTCGTCGGCCGCGCGCGACACGATCGCCTGCACCAGGTCGGCCCGGGCCGAGAGCGGGGTGCGGCGGCCGGGTGCCGCGAGCCGGGTCGCCGCACGGGTGCCGAGCAGGCGTGCGAGGTGGGCGAGCTCGGCGTCGCCGACGGCGCGCCCGAAGTGCTCGCGGATGAGCGCGTCGAGCAGGTCCTCGAGACGCGACGAATCGGATGACCCGGCGGGGGCCGTCGCATCGTCGATCGGGTGATCGTGCCCGGCGCGGTCGAGGGCGATCGCGATGTGCAGCAGCACATCACCCAGTCCGTACTCGTTCGGGGCGTATCCGGCGTCGGCGAGCCGGTCGACGAGCGCCTCGCGGAAGTGCGGCAGCTGGGGGAACTCCCGGCGCAGCTGGTCGAACGCGTCGTGCCCGCGCGCGGACTCCTCGCGGAACAGGGCGCCGAGCAGCCGCCTTCGAGCCGACTCGGGCCCCGTCATCGTCACGACCGGCCCGCGGCGCGCGAGCGCGAGGCCCGTGCCTTCGAGGCGTGAGCGGATGCGCCGCAGGTCGACCTCGACGGTCGCCTCGCTCACATGCAGGCGCTGCGCGACCTCGTAGACGTCGAGCCCCTGGTCGGCGTCGACGAGGTCGCGGACGAGTGCGGCCGTGCGGGCGACCGGCGACGTGTCGCGCGACCGCGTCGCGCCGCGTGCGGCCCACGCCGCGCGATCGAGTCGATACCCGTGCGGGCCGGAGGCGATCAGCGTCGCGCCGTCGGCGTTCGCCCGGGTGACGTAGCTGCGGATCGTGCGCGGCGTGACCTCGAGTCGCTCGGCGAGGGCGCCGGCGGTCGTCCACTCGCCGTCTTCGGCGAGGATCTCGACGAGTCGCTCCCACTTCTCGGCCAACACTGCTCCTGGGTCGCTGCCCGGGCCACGCGGCGCCGGGCGGTGCAGCAAGTCAACCACCCGCCGTCGCCCGGCGGCGGCCATCGGAACGGAATTTCCGGGGGTGCGGAAGCCGATCTGCTGGAGTCCGGCGCCGGTGAGGAGCAGAATCGTCGAAAGCGGCTCAGGCCGCGACCGACACGATCGACGACGACCGGGCTGCCGGTTGCGAGGAGGCACGGGCGATGCGCATCATCGTGGTCTGCGGCGCCGGCGCCTCGAGCACGTTCATCGCCCATCGCATCCGTCGCGCCGCCGCCGCCCGCGGGCTCTCGGTGCGCGCGCAGGCCTCGAGCGCGGCGGGCCTCGACGAGGTCCTTCCGGGTGCCGACGTGCTGCTCGTGGGCGAACACCTCGCCGAACAGCTCGCCGCGCTGCGAGAGCGCGCGGTCGCGGCATCCGTGCCGATCGTCATACTTCCGTCGGGCGCGTCGAGCGCACCCGACGGCGAAGAAGCACTCGACCTGGCACTCGCAACCGCGGGAGCCGGCTCATGAACCACCACGCGGGCGAACAGGCTCCCGCACGCGTGGCCGAGGGATACGGTGAACGAAGGAGCCGACACCAGCGATGGGGACGCGAATCATGGTTGAACGCACGGTACGAATCGGATCGACGCACGGCCTGCACGCCCGCCCGGCCAAGCTCTTCACGCAGGCCGCAGCCGCTTCAGGTGCCGCGGTCACCATCAGCAAGTCCGGCGGCAAGCCCGTCAACGGCGCGAGCATCCTCGCCGTCATCTCGCAGGGCATCGACCACGGCGACGAGGTCACCCTGGTCGTCGAGGGCGGCGACGAGCAGGCGGTGCTCGACGAGCTCGTCGACCTGCTCCTCACCGACCACGACGAGTAGCACCGGGCAGACGCCCGCCGAACCGACGAGAAGGGACGCCTGATGCAGATCACGGGAACGGGAATCGGCCAAGGGGTCGCGGTCGGGACGGTCGTGCGCATGGCCGAGCCGCTGCCCGAGCCGGTCGACCGGCCGAGCCACCTCGACCCGAAGCTCGAGGGCGAGCGGGCGAGGGCCTCGATGTCGGTCGTCGCGGCCGAGCTCATGAGCCGGGGAGCGAAGGCGGGCGGGGCCGCGCAGGACGTGCTCGAGGCGCAGGCGATGATCGCCGAGGACCCGAGCCTCGTCGACGAGGTCACCACGCGGCTCGACCAGGGCAAGACCGCCGAGCGCGCGGTGTTCGAGGCGTTCGCCTCGTACCGCGACCTGCTCGCCGGCATGGGCGGTTACATGGCCGAGCGCGCGGCCGACCTCGACGACATCTCGCAGCGCGTCATCGCGCACCTGCTGAAGCTGCCCGCGCCGGGGGTGCCCGATCCGGGACATCCGTTCGTGCTCGTCGCCCGCGATCTCGCGCCGGCCGACACGGCCATGCTCGATCTCGACCAGGTGCTGGGCCTCGTGACCGTCGACGGCGGGCCGACCTCGCACACGGCGATCCTCGCTCGCGAGAAGTCGATCGTCGCGATCGTCGGGGCGGCCGATGCCTCGGGCCTCGCCGACGGCGACACCGTGATCGTCGACGCCGCGAACGGCCTGGTCGTCTCCGGCCCGAGCGCCGACGAGATCGCCGCGGCGAAGGCGCGGATCGCCGAGCGCGCCGCGCTCGAGGCCGCACCCGTGACGCCGGGCGCCCTCGCCGACGGCACCCCCGTGCCGCTGCTCGCGAACCTCGGCTCGGCCGACGGCGCCGCCGAGGCGCTGCGACTCGGCGCCGAGGGCGTCGGGCTGTTCCGCACCGAGTTCCTCTTCCTCGACGCCGACACCGCGCCGAGCATCACCGACCAGCAGGCGCAGTACACGAGGATGCTGTCGGCGTTCGCCGGCAAGAAGGTCGTCGTGCGCGTGCTCGACGCCGGTGCCGACAAGCCGCTGTCGTTCCTCAACGATGCGCCTGAAGAGAACCCGGCACTCGGGCTCCGGGGCATCCGCGCCCTGCGGCACTCCGAGGTGATCCTGCGCGAGCAGCTCACCGCGCTCGCCGCGGCCGATGCCGCCACCGACGCGGAACTCTGGGTCATGGCGCCGATGATCGCCACCGTCGACGAGACCCGCTACTTCACGGCGCTCGCGAAGGAGCTCGGCATCCGCGTCGCCGGCGTGATGGTCGAGACGCCGTCGGCGGCACTCGTCGCCGACCACGTGCTCGCCGCGTGCGACTTCGCCTCGATCGGCACGAACGACCTCACGCAGTACACGATGGCCGCCGACCGCCTGCTCGGCACCGTCGCGAAGCTGCAGGACCCCTGGCATCCCGCCGTGCTGCGCCTCATCGCAGACGTGGGCCGCGCCGGGGCCGAACTCGGCAAGCCCGTCGGCATCTGCGGCGAGGCCGCCGCCGATCCGCTGCTCGCCGTCGTGCTCGTGGGCCTCGGCGCCACGAGCCTGTCGATGTCGCCATCGGCACTCGCAGATGTCCGCGCCTCCCTCGCGCGGTACAGCCCCGACGACGCGAAGTCGCTCGCCGGGGCAGCCCTGGCCGCTGAGGGAGCGGCCGAAGCCCGAGCGGCGGCGCAGGCCGTCGCATCCGAGATCACCACGGCGCGCGAAGCCGCGTCGTGATCACCAGAGAGGCACCACAATGACAACGACGTCTGCCGGCGCGAAGCGGCCCGGGGGAGCCCGTGTCGCCGTCCAGCGGTTCGGTTCGTTCCTTTCGAACATGATCCTGCCGAACATCGCCGCCTTCATCGCATGGGGCATCGTCACGATGTTCTTCATCCCGGCCGGGTTCACGCCCAACGAGTCGCTCGCCGAACTCGTCGGGCCGATGATCACCTACCTGCTGCCGCTGCTCATCGCCAACCAGGGCGGCCGGCTGATCTACGACACCCGCGGTGGCGTGGTCGCGTCGATCGCGACCGTCGGCGTGATCGTCGGCACCGACATCCCGATGTTCCTCGGCGCGATGATCATGGGCCCGCTCGCGGCGTGGCTCATGAAGAAGGTCGACCAGCTCTGGGAGGGCAAGATCAAGGCCGGCTTCGAGATGCTGGTCAACAACTTCTCGGCCGGCATCCTCGGCTTCGGCCTCGCGATCGCGGGCTACCTCGCCTTCGGTCCGGTGGTCGAGTGGCTGAGCAACGCGCTCGAGGCCGCGGTCGACTGGCTCGTCGCGCTCTCGCTGCTGCCGCTGTTGTCGATCCTCGTCGAGCCCGGCAAGGTGCTGTTCCTGAACAACGCCATCAACCACGGCGTGTTCACGCCGATCGGCACGCAGCAGGCGTCCGAGACCGGCAAGTCGATCCTGTTCCTCGTCGAGGCGAACCCGGGGCCGGGCCTCGGCATCCTGCTCGCCTTCACGTTCTTCGGCATCGGCATGGCCCGCGCGACCGCGCCCGCCGCGATCATCATCCAGTTCTTCGGCGGCATCCACGAGATCTACTTCCCGTACGTGCTCATGAAGCCGCTGCTGATCGTCGCCGCCATCGCGGGCGGAATGACGGGCGTCGCCACGAACGTCGTGTTCAACAGCGGACTCAGGGCTCCAGCGGCTCCGGGCAGCATCATCGCGGTGCTCGCCCAGACCGCCTCAGACAGTTACGTCGGCGTGATCCTGTCGGTGATCCTCTCGGCAGGCGTGTCGTTCCTCGTCGCGGCGATCATCCTGCGCGCGAGTCGCAAGCGCGACCTCGCGAAAGAGGGCGCCGGCGACCTGTCCGCCGCGATCGCCCAGACCGAGGCGAACAAGGGCAAGGAGAGCGGCGTGCTGGCGAACCTCCAGGCCGAGGGCGTCGCCGCCGGCGCCGGGCTCGTCAGCGAGGGCGAGGAGGCCGCGTTCGAGCGCAAGCCGATCCACACGATCATCTTCGCGTGCGATGCGGGCATGGGTTCCAGCGCCATGGGAGCCACGGTGCTGCGCAACAAGATCAAGAAGGCCGGCATCGACAGCGTCACGGTGACGAACAAGGCGATCGCGAACCTCACCGACGACGTCGACCTCGTCATCACGCATCAGGATCTCACCGAGCGCGCGAAGGGGCAGTCGCCCAACGCGCTGCACGTGTCGGTCGAGAACTTCATGAACTCGCCGAAGTACGACGAGATCGTGTTCCTGCTGCAGTCCGAGGGCGTGCGCTGACCACGAGGCTCGCCGGGCCTGTCGAAGCGCACGCCGCTTCGGCAGGCCCCGCTGGACCGAACAGAGAAGGAGAATCGCATGACCGAAGAGATCCTGCCTGCCGCCAACGTACGGCTCGCCCACAAGGCGGCCGACCGCGACGACGCGATCCGCGCGGCGGGCGCGATCCTCGTCGAGGCCGGCGCGGTCGACCCCGCGTACGTCGACTCGATGCTCGAGCGCGAGCAGTCGGTGTCGACGTACATGGGCAACCTGCTCGCGATCCCGCACGGCACCAACGAGGCGAAAGACACGATCCGCCGGTCGGCGCTCTCGGTCATCCGCTACGACGAGCCGGTCGACTGGGGCGGTGAGGAGGCCCGCTTCGTGGTCGGCATCGCCGGCATCGAGAACGAGCACCTCGACATCCTCTCGAAGATCGCGATCATCTTCTCGGACGACGACGAGGTGCAGAAGCTCGTCGACGCGTCGACGGCCGAACAGCTGCACGCACTGCTCTCAGAGGTCAACGAGCTCGTGAAGGCCGTGCACTTCGGCGCCGGCAACATCGGGCGCGGGTTCGTCGGGCTCCTCCTGCACGACGCCGGCTACGACGTCGTCTTCGCCGACGTGAACGGCGCGCTGATCGACGAGCTCGCGGCATCCGATCACTACACGGTGCACGAGGTGGGCGCCGGCGCGCGCGATCGCGTCGTCGACGGCTACCGCGCCGTGAACAGTGCGACGGATGCCGCGGGCCTCGCCGATGAGCTCGCGAACGCCGACGTCGTGACCACGGCGGTCGGCCCGAACATCCTGAAGTTCATCGCACCGCACGTGGTCGCCGCGCTGCGTGCCCGTGGCGCCGACGCCGCCGCCGCTCGCGGTCATGGCGTGCGAGAACGCGATCAACGCCACCGACCTGCTGCGCGACGAGATGGCCGCGCTCGCCGGTGCCGACGAGTGGCCCGCGCTCGCCGCACGCGCGGTGTTCGCCAACACCGCGGTCGACCGCATCGTTCCCGCCCAGGCGGCCGACGCCGGGCTCGACGTGACCGTCGAGACGTTCTTCGAGTGGGCCATCGAACGACCGCCGTTCGGCGATGCGCCCCCGGTGATCCCCGACGCGCACTTCGTCGACGATCTCGCCCCGTACATCGAGCGCAAGCTGTTCACCGTCAACACCGGGCACGCCGCGACGGCATACTTCGGATTCCTCGCCGGGCATACGCGCATCAGCGATGCGCTCGGCGACCCCATCGTCGAGACCGCCGTCGAACGCGCGCTCGCCGAGACGTCGGCGCTCATCGTCGCCAAGCACGGGTTCACCGAAGCCGAGCAGACGGCCTACCGGTTCACGATCCTCGAGCGGTTCCGCAATCCCGACCTGCCCGACACCGTCGAGCGGGTCGGGCGGCAGCCGCTGCGCAAGCTCGGCCGTCACGAGCGGTTCATCGGTCCGGCCGCCGAGCTCGCCGAGCGAGGTTCGCCGGTCGAGGGGCTGCTCGCGGCGATCGGCGCCGCGCTGCGGTTCGACGTGCCCGCCGATCCCGAGAGCGTCGAGCTGGGCCACGCCCTGCGCACACGCGGGCCCGTGCAGATCGTGCACGAGGTCATGGGCATCGCCCCGGGACATCCGCTCGAAGACGGCCTCGTCGACGAGGTGGCCGCAGCGGCAGCCGCTCGTTAGCACAGGGATTCGCGCATCCGCGGCCTCGACTGGCGAAATCGCACGGAATCGCCTAGAGTTGACCCTTGGTGTTCTGCACGCCCGCTTCGGCATGCCTGATGACTCGGTCAGACGGCGTCGGCCTGACGGCGATCGCATGCAGCATCATCGCACGACCAGCATCCCAAACTCCAAGCGATAGTGAGGCTATGGCCAAGAAAGACGGCGTCATCGAGATCGAAGGTTCGGTCGTCGAGGCACTCCCGAACGCGATGTTCCGGGTGGAACTCACGAACGGGCACAAGGTCCTCGCGCACATCTCAGGAAAGATGCGCCAGCACTACATCCGCATCCTCCCCGAGGACCGCGTGATCGTCGAGCTGAGCCCATACGACCTGACGCGCGGGCGCATCGTCTACCGCTACAAGTAAGGGCTGCTCGGAAAGTAACGGCCTGCGGCACCCCGCGGGTACGAGGACAGCGAATTCCAAGGAACCACCATGAAGGTCAACCCCTCCGTCAAGCGCATCTGCGACAAGTGCAAGGTCATCCGCCGCCACGGCCGCGTCATGGTCATCTGCGAGAACCCGCGCCACAAGCAGCGCCAGGGCTGAGTCGCCAGGCGTGCGGGGCGCGCCGCGTAGCGCGCCCCGCGACATCCACAACTGAACACTGCATCGGCAATGCCAGAACCCGCTCTCGCGGGGGACACCTCAGGTTGGAGGCCTGGGCACCGGCATTGCTCCACACCTCCACTTCGAAACAGGAGAAGCCACACATGGCACGTCTGGCAGGAGTCGACATCCCGCGCGAGAAGCGCGTGGAGATCGCACTGACTTACATCTACGGCGTCGGCCGCACGCGAGCGCTCACCACGCTCGCCGAGACCGGCATCGACGGAAACATCCGCGTGAAGGACCTCAGCGACGAGCAGCTCGTCGCCCTGCGCGACTACATCGAGGCCAACTTCAAGGTCGAGGGTGACCTCCGCCGTGAGGTTGCCGCCGACATCCGCCGCAAGGTCGAGATCGGCTCCTACGAGGGCATCCGCCACCGTCGCGGCCTCCCGGTCCGCGGCCAGCGCACCAAGACCAACGCTCGCACCCGCAAGGGCCCGAAGCGCACCGTCGCCGGCAAGAAGAAGCCCGGCCGCAAGTAACCGCTCGTCGCCAGATCTAGGAGATTTCACACATGGCAGCACCCAAGGCGGCTACTCGCAAGCCGCGCAAGAAGGAAAAGAAGAACATCGCCGTGGGCCAGGCCCACATCAAGTCGACGTTCAACAACACGATCGTCTCGATCACCGACACCAACGGTGCCGTGATCAGCTGGGCCTCCTCCGGTGGCGTCGGCTTCAAGGGCTCGCGCAAGTCGACCCCGTTCGCCGCGCAGCTCGCCGCAGAGTCGGCCGCCCGCCAGGCGCAGGAGCACGGCATGAAGAAGGTCGACGTCTTCGTCAAGGGCCCCGGCTCGGGCCGTGAGACCGCGATCCGCTCGCTCCAGGCCGCGGGCCTCGAGGTCGGCAGCATCAACGACGTGACGCCCCAGGCGCACAACGGCTGCCGCCCGCCGAAGCGCCGCCGCGTCTAAGCACTCCACCGTCGGTCGAGTAGGGCGCCCGCGCCCGTATCCAGACCCCGCGGCATCCGCTGGTCTCGATACGGCCCTGAAGGGCCTACTCGACCGGCGACACGTTCTCACACAACTCAAGATCCTCGACCTCGCAGGTGTCATATAGCGGACACCCTGCCGAAAGGAATCAACAGTGCTGATCGCACAGCGCCCGACGCTCACCGAAGAGAACATCTCGGAGTTCCGTTCGCGTTTCGTGATCGAGCCCCTCGAGCCGGGCTTCGGTTACACCCTCGGGAACTCGCTTCGCCGCACCCTCCTCTCCTCGATCCCCGGCGCAGCCGTGACGAGCATCCGCATCGACGGCGTGCTCCACGAGTTCTCGACGGTCCCCGGCGTGAAGGAGGATGTCACCGAGATCATCCTCAACATCAAGAACCTGGTCGTCTCCAGCGAGCACGACGAGCCCATCACCGCCTACCTGCGCAAGCAGGGCGCCGGTGAGGTCACCGCCGCCGACATCTCGGCTCCGGCCGGCGTCGAGGTGCACAACCCCGAGCTGGTCATCGCGACGCTCAACGACTCGGCGAAGTTCGAGCTCGAGCTCACGATCGAGCGCGGCCGCGGCTACGTCTCGGCCAGCCAGAACCGCAACGAGTACTCCGAGGCGGGCCAGATCCCGGTCGACTCGATCTACTCGCCGGTGCTCAAGGTCACCTACCGCGTCGAGGCCACCCGTGCCGGCGAGCGCACCGACTTCGACCGCCTCGTGGTCGACGTCGAGTCGAAGCCCGCCATCACGCCCCGCGACGCGATCGCCTCGGCAGGTCGCACCCTCACCGAGCTGTTCGGCCTCGCACGCGAGCTGAACACCGCGGCCGAGGGCATCGAGATCGGCCCCGCGCCGGTCGACGCCGTGCTCTCGAGCGAGCTCTCGATCCCGATCGAAGACCTCGACCTCTCGGTGCGCAGCTACAACTGCCTGAAGCGCGAGGGCATCAACACGGTGTCCGAGCTCGTCGCCCTGAGCGAGTCGCAGCTCATGAACATCCGCAACTTCGGCCAGAAGTCGGTCGACGAGGTCAAGGACAAGCTCACTGAGATGGGCCTGTCGCTGAAGGACTCGGTTCCCGGCTTCGACGGCGCCCACTTCTACACGGGCTTCGACGACGAGAACTAGGCTCCGGCCTCCCGACCCCCTCACCACCTGGAGATAACGAACCATGCCGAAGCCCACCAAGGGCCCCCGCCTCGGAGGCGGACCCGCGCACGAACGGCTGATGCTCGCGAACCTCGCGGCCGCGCTGTTCACGCACAAGAGCATCACCACCACCGAGACGAAGGCCAAGCGCCTCCGTCCGCTCGCCGAGCGCCTCGTCACCTTCGCGAAGCGCGGCGACCTGCACGCCCGCCGTCGCGTGCTCGCCGTCATCGGCGACAAGTCGGTCGTCCACGAGCTCTTCGCCGTGATCGCACCGCAGGTCGCCGACCGTGAGGGCGGGTACACCCGCATCACGAAGATCGGCAACCGCAAGGGCGACAACGCGCCCATGGCCGTCATCGAGCTCGTGCTCGAGCCCGTCGTGAAGAAGCAGCGCGCCGCCAAGCCCGCTGCTGCCGAAGCGCCGGTCGCCGACGAGCCCGAGGTCGTGACCGAGGCCGAGGCCGCGGTCGACGAAGCCGCCGGCGCCGAGGCGTCCGAGGAGTCGACCGAGGCTCCCGCCGAAGAGGCCGAGGCCGCAGAGGCCAAGTAGTCTCGCTTCACTTCGAACGACCCCGGTGCTTCGGCGCCGGGGTCGTTCGGCGTTTCGGTGCGGCTCGTCGCGGAGCTCGCCGTAGGCTGGAGGCATGCCCGAGAACGAGCCGGCCCGCCGAGACGGATGTCGCGGGCCACGCGATGCCGGCGACGCGCCCGTCGTGCGGCTGCGGCTCGGCATCGCCTACGACGGCACCGACTTCAGCGGGTGGAGCCGGCAGCCCCGACTCCGCACCGTGCAGGGCGTGCTCGAGGAGGCGCTCGCGACGCTGTTCCGGCGCACCGGCGTCGCGCCGCGGCTCACGGTCGCCGGTCGCACCGACGCGGGCGTGCACGCGCTCGGCCAGGTCGCGCATGTCGACCTGCCCGTCGAGGCGCTCGCTTCGGTGACCCGCGCCCGCCGCGGGCACCCCGAGCACGACTCGGCGCCCGCGGCCGTGCTCGCGCGTCGGCTCACCGGGATCCTCGGGCCACGACGCCGACGTCGTCGTCACCCACGTCGAGCAGGCGCCTGCGGGCTTCGATGCCCGGTTCTCGGCGGTCTGGCGGCGCTACGAATACCGCGTGGCCGATGCATCCGCCCGCCATGACCCGCTCGAGCGGCGCCGCACCGTCTCGATTCCCCGCGGCCTCGACGTCGCTGCGATGGATGCCGCGTCCCGGGCGCTCTGCGGACTGCACGATTTCGCCGCCTACTGCAAGCCGCGCGACGAGGCGACGACGATCCGCACGCTGCAGCAGTACCGGTGGGCGCGGCGCGACGACGGCGTGCTCGTGGCGTCGCTGCAGGCCGACGCGTTCTGCCATTCGATGGTGCGTGCGCTCATCGGGGCCGCGGTGGCGGTGGGGGAGGGCCGGCTCGAGGTCGGCGACCCCGCAGCGCTGCTCGAGGCGGCGCGAGCGCACGAGCGCGTTCACGGTGATGCCCGCCAAGGGGCTGACCCTCACCGAGGTCGGCTACCCCGACGACCACGAGCTCGAAGCCCGCGCCGGCCAGACGCGCGCACGACGCGAATTGCACGTCGAGGGCCTCATCGGCTAAGCTCATCCTTTGGTGCCGTTCTCTGCAGCGGTGCCCGAAGTTGAGCCCTCCACCAGGGCGTTCGCCCGCATCGCGGTCGAACTCCCCCCGGAGTGGGATTCACGAACCCCTCACTCGATCAGAAAGCAGCACTTCCGTGACGCGCACCTATACCCCGAAGCCGAACGAGATCCAGCGCGACTGGGTCGTCATCGACGCGACCGACATCGTGCTCGGTCGTCTCGCGAGCCACTCCGCAGCCCTGCTGCGCGGCAAGCACAAGGCGATCTTCGCCAACCACGTCGACACCGGTGACTTCGTCATCATCGTCAACGCCGAGAAGGTGGCCCTCACCGGCCAGAAGCTCGAGCAGAAGAAGGCCTACCGCCACTCGGGCTACCCGGGCGGCCTCAAGGCCGTCGGCTACGCCGAGCTCCTCGAGAAGAACCCCGTCCGCGCCGTCGAGAAGGCGATCCGCGGCATGCTCCCGAAGAACTCGCTCGGCCGGGCCCAGCTGAAGAAGCTCAAGGTCTACGCCGGCCCCGAGCACCCGCACTCGGCTCAGCAGCCCAAGCCGTACACCCTCACCCAGGTCGCCCAGTAACTCGGCACCCTCGACGTTCTCGAAATAAGGATTCACACCAAAATGGCGAAGATCGCAGACCAGATCGAAGCGGCTCCCGAGAGCTACACGACCGAGAGCACCCCCTCGGACGCACCCACCACCCCCCGCCGCGTGCTGAACGTCGGCGGTGCGGCCGTCGGCCGCCGCAAGCAGGCCATCGCCCGCGCGCGCCTCGTCCCCGGCGCCGGCAGCATCACGGTCAACGGCCGTGAGCTCGCGGCCTACTTCCCCAACAAGCTGCACCAGCAGCTCATCAACGACCCGTTCACCGTGCTCGAGCTCACCGGCTCGTACGACGTGATCGCGAAGATCACCGGTGGCGGCCCCTCGGGCCAGGCCGGCGCCCTGCGTCTCGCGATCGCGCGTGCGCTCAACGAGATCGACCGCGAGAACAACCGTCCGACGCTCAAGAAGTCGGGCTTCCTCACGCGTGACGCTCGCGTCATCGAGCGCAAGAAGGCCGGTCTCAAGAAGGCGCGCAAGGCTCCGCAGTTCTCGAAGCGCTGATCCGCGCTTCCGGGCTCCCCTCTATGCCTCGGCTTTTCGGAACCGACGGGGTCCGGGGCCTGGCCAACCGTGAACTCACGGCTGACCTGGCCCTGGGCCTGTCCCAGGCGGCTGCCGCCGTCCTCACCCAAGGGCGCCACGCCGACGAACTCCGCGCGGCGGGCCGCCGCCCTGTGGCGGTCGTCGCTCGCGACCCGCGCGTCAGCGGCGAGTTCCTCACCGCTGCGGTCTCGGCCGGTCTCGCGAGCTCCGGCGTCGACGTGCTCGACGCCGGGGTCATCCCGACCCCCGCGACGGCGTACCTCATCGACTCCATCAGGGCCGACTTCGGCGTGATGATCTCGGCGTCGCACAACCCGGCGCCCGACAACGGCATCAAGTTCTTCTCGTACGGCGGCACCAAGCTGCCCGACGTCGTCGAAGACCGCATCGAGTCGTACCTCGGCAAGCAGAAGCTCGCGCCCATCGGCGACGGCGTCGGCCGCATCCAGCGATTCGCCGACGCCGAAGACCGCTATGTCGTGCACCTGCTCGGCACGCTGCCGCACCGCCTCGACGGCATCAAGGTCGTCCTCGACTGCGCCCACGGCGCGGCGGCGGGCGTCTCGCCCGAGACCTTCAAGGACGCGGGCGCCGAGGTCGTCGTCATCGGCGCCGACCCCGACGGCATGAACATCAACGACGGCGTCGGCTCGACCCACCTCGACAAGCTGCAGGCCGCCGTGCTCGAGCACGGCGCCGACGTGGGCATCGCGCACGACGGCGACGCCGATCGCTGCCTCGCGGTCGACGCCGACGGCGAGATCATCGACGGCGACCGCATCATGGCGATCCTCGCGGTCTCCATGAAAGAGCGCGGCAAGCTCACCGACGACACC
Source organism: uncultured Actinomycetota bacterium (assembly GCA_963836825.1). Lineage (GTDB taxonomy): Bacteria > Actinomycetota > Actinomycetes > Actinomycetales > Microbacteriaceae > Agromyces. The sequence goes on along the minus strand of CAWILI010000016.1, from coordinate 311,284 downwards.
CTCGTCGTCACCGTCATGTCGAACCTGGGACTCAAGCGCGCGATGGCCGAACACGGCATCCGCGTCGATCGAGACCAAGGTCGGCGACCGGTACGTGCTCGAGGCGCTCGCCGCCGAGAACCTCGCACTCGGCGGAGAGCAGTCGGGTCACGTCATCATGTCCGAGTACGCGACGACCGGCGACGGCGTGCTCACCGGCCTGCATCTCGTTGCCGAGATGGCCCGCACGGGCAAGACGCTCGCCGAGCTCGCGTCGGTCATGACCGTCTACCCGCAGGTGCTCGTCAACGTGCGCGGAGTCGACCACCACTCGCTGCACGCCGACGCCGAGATCGCCGCCGCCGTCGCCGCTGCCGAGGCCGAGCTCGGCGACTCGGGCCGGGTGCTGCTGCGCCCCTCGGGCACCGAGCCGATGGTGCGGGTCATGGTCGAGGCAGCCGAGCAGGAGACCGCAGAGCGCCACGCGGCCACGCTCGCCGATGTCGTGCGCGAGCGCCTCACCGTCTGAGCGCGCGGCGTTCCGATCGAGCGGATGTCCCTCACGGGGCATCCGCTCGTCGTTTCAGAGCTTTCGCAGCAGCACGCTCGAGACGGCGTGATCGGGGCCCTTGCGCAGCACCAGCGACGCGCGTGAACGCGTCGGCCGGATGTTCTGCAGCAGGTTCGGCTCGTTGATGGACTGCCAGATCTCGCGTGCGCGCTGACGCGCCTCGACCTCGGACAGGCTCGCGTAGCGGTGGAAGTACGAGCGCGGGTTCGCGAACGCGCCGCGCTGCAGCTTCAGGAAACGCTCCTCGTACCAGCGGGCGATGTCGCTCGTGCGGGCGTCGACGTAGATGGTGAAGTCGAACAGGTCGCTCACCGCGAGGCGGTGGCCCGGGCCGGGCGGCTGCAGCACGTTGAGGCCCTCGACGATGAGCACGTCGGGCCGGCGCACGGTGATGTGGGCGTCCTTCACGATGTCGTAGGCGAGGTGCGAATAGAACGGCGACCGCACCTCGGCGGCACCGGCCTTCACCTCGCTGACGAAGCGCAGCAGCGCGCGGCGGTCGTAGGACTCGGGGAATCCCTTGCGCTCCATGAGGCCGCGCCGCTCGAGTTCGGCGTTCGGGAAGAGGAACCCGTCGGTCGTGATGAGCTCGACGTGGGGGGTGTGCTCCCACCGGGCGAGCAGCTCGCGCAGCAGTCGCGCGATCGTGGACTTGCCGACCGCGACGGAGCCGGCGACGCCGATGACGAAGGGCGTGGACTCGAACCGCTCGCGCAGGAACTCGCTCGTGACCTTGTGCAGCGACTTCGTGCCGCCGACGTAGAGGTTCAGCAGCCGGCTGAGCGGCAGGTACACCTCGGAGACCTCGCGGGGGTCGAGGGGCTCGCCGAGTCCGCGCAGCTGCACGATCTCGGTCTCGCGGAGGGGCGAGGGCATCGACGGTGCGAGCGCGGCCCAATCGGCCCGAGTCGAGTTCGACGAAGGGAGAGACGTGCCCCGTCTGCGACGACGGGCTCTGCGGATCGGGCACCGTTCCACTGTAGTGCGGCGGTCGGCGCCGCCCAGCACGGCGGGCGGGGCGAGTGCACAGGCTCACGCCACTACAATTGGCCGCTATGTGTGGAATCGTCGGATATGTCGGAGAGCGCAACAGCCTCGACGTGCTCATGGGCGGCCTGCGCCGCCTCGAATACCGTGGCTACGACTCGGCGGGGGTGGCCATCGTCGACGACGACGGTGCCATCGAGACCGCGAAGCGTGCCGGCAAGCTGCAGGTGCTCGCCGATGAGCTCGAGGCGAACCCGCTGCACCACGGCGGCACCGGCATCGGCCACACCCGGTGGGCGACGCACGGCGGCCCCACCGACCGCAATGCGCACCCGCACCTCGGCGACGAGGGTCGCCTCGCACTCATCCACAACGGCATCATCGAGAACTTCGCCGACCTGAAGAACGAGCTGCTGGCCGAGGGCCTCACGTTCGAGTCCGAGACCGACACCGAGGTCGCCGCCGTGCTGCTCGGCAAGGAGTACCGGGCCACCGGCGACCTGCGCCAGGCCTTCCGCAACACGGTGTCGCGCCTCGACGGCGCGTTCACCCTGCTCGCGGTGCACCGCGACGAGCCCGGCGTCGTCGTCGGCGCCCGCCGCAACTCGCCGCTCGTCATCGGGCTCGGCGAGGGCGAGAACTTCCTCGGCTCCGACGTCGCCGCCTTCGTCGAGTTCACCAAGCGCGCCGTCGCGATCGGCCAGGACCAGATCGTCGAGATCACCGCCGATGCGCGTCACCGTCACCGACTTCGACGGCGAGCCCGTCGAGGTCGAGCCGTTCGAGATCGAGTGGGATGCCTCTGCCGCCGAGAAGGGCGGATGGTCGTCGTTCATGCGCAAAGAGGTGTCGCGAGCAGCCCGAGGCGGTCGCCAACACCCTGCGCGGCCGCATCGTCGACGACCAGGTCGTCATCCCCGAGCTCGCGTCGTTCGGCGACGACGAGCTCCGCGGCCATCCGTCGCATCACGGTCATCGCGTGCGGCACCGCCGCGTACGCCGGCATGGTCGCGAAGTACGCGATCGAGCAGTGGTCGCGGGTGCCCGTCGAGGTCGAGCTCAGCCACGAGTTCCGCTATCGCGAGCCCGTGCTCGACGAGCACACGCTCGTCGTCTCGATCAGCCAGTCGGGCGAGACCATGGACACGCTCATGGCCGTGAAGTACGCCCGCGAGACAGGGCGCTCGCACGATCTCGGTCTGCAACACGCAGGGTGCGACGATCCCGCGCGAATCCGACGCGGTCGTCTACACGCACGCCGGTCCCGAGGTCGCGGTCGCATCGACGAAGGCGTTCGTCGCGCAGATCGCGGCGCTCTACCTCTTCGGCCTGCACCTCGCGCGCGTGCGCGGCACGCTGTCGGCCGGCCGAGCTCGCCGACGCAGCTCGCCGAGCTGCAGGCGGTGCCCGAGAAGCTGCAGGCCGTGCTCGGCGAGGCCGAGAAGGTCGAGCAGCTCGCGCACTGGATGGCCGACACCCGCTCGGTGCTCTTCCTCGGCCGCCACGTCGGCTTCCCCATCGCCATGGAGGGTGCGCTGAAGCTCAAGGAGCTCGCGTACATCCACGCCGAGGGCTTCGCCGCCGGCGAGCTGAAGCACGGCCCCATCGCCCTCATCGAGCCGGGCCAGCCCGTCTTCGTCGTGGTGCCGAGCCCGCGCGGCTCGGCCAACCTGCACCCGAAGGTCGTGTCGAACATCCAGGAGATCCGGGCGCGCGGCGCGCGCGTCATCGCGATCGCCGAGGCCGGCGACGCCGCGGTGCTGCCCTTCGCCGACGAGGTGCTGCGCATCCCGCTCGCGGCTCCGCTGTTCGAGCCGCTGCTCGCGGTGGTGCCGCTGCAGATCTTCGCGATGGAGCTCGCGCAGGCGAAGGGGCTCGACGTCGACCAGCCCCGCAACCTGGCGAAGTCGGTCACGGTCGAGTGATGCAGGGCGCGGGCGCGGCGTGATCGCCGGCATCGGCATCGACGTGGTCGACATCGTGCGCTTCCAGCGCTCGGTGGAACGCACTCCTGCGCTGCTCGAGCGCCTGTTCGCCGAGAGCGAACGCAATCGCCCGGCGCGCTCGCTCGCCGCCCGCTTCGCCGCGAAAGAGGCGCTCATCAAGGCGCTCGGCGGTCACGCCGTGATCCGCTGGCACGAGATGATCATCGTGCAGGACGTCGAGGGCAACCCCGACTTCGAGCTGTCGGGCGGGCTCGCCGCGCACGTTCGCGACCTCGGCATCGACCGGGTGCACCTGTCGATGAGCCACGACGCCGGCATCGCGAGCGCGTTCGTCGTGCTCGAGTCGCTCGGGGACGCGGGGCGATGAGCCGCGACGATCCCGGCGCGCGCCGCGCCCTTCCGCGAGGCCGTCATCGACCTCGATGCGATCGCCCGCAACGTGCGCACCATCGCCGAGCGGGTCGCCCCCGCCGAGGTCATGGCGGTCGTCAAGGCGAACGCCTACGGGCACGGTGCGGTCGAAGCCGCACGGGCGGCACTCGCCGGCGGCGCGACTCGGCTCGGCGTCGCCGACCTCGACGAGGCGCTTCGAACTGCGTGAGGCGGGCATCGACGCGCCCATCCTCGCGTGGCTGCACGATCCCGACGCCGACTTCGCGGCCGCGGTCGTCGCCGACGTGGAGATCGGCGTCTCGAGCCTCGAGCAGCTCGAGCGAGCCGCAGCCGCAGCGACGGCACCGGGTCGCGGTCACCCGCCGCGGTGCACCTGAAGATCGACACCGGGCTCAGCCGCAACGGCGTGCCCGAGGCCGAGTGGCCGGCGGTCGTCGCGCGGGCGGCCGAGCTCGAGCGCGCCGGCCGGGTGACCGTGGCCGGCGTCTTCAGCCACTTCGCGAACACCTCGCGCGAGGTCGACGCCGCGCAGCTCGCCGTGTTCGAGCGAGCACTCGAGCGGGCGGCGGCGGCCGGCCTGAACCCGACCGTGCGCCATCTCGCCTCGTCGGAGCAGGCGATCCGCGACCCGAGCGCGCGCTACGACCTCGTGCGCATCGGCATCGGCGTCTACGGGCTCACCCCGTTCGGCGACGGCACCACCTGCACCGACCTCGGACTCACGCCCGGCGATGACGCTGCGGGCCCGTGTCGCCGCCGTCCGGCACGTCGACTGCGGGCGCGGGCGCCTCATACGGCCACCTCTGGCACGCCGACGCTCCGACGACCCTCGCGCTCGTGCCGCTCGGCTACGCCGACGGCATTCCGCGCCACGCCACCGGCGGCGGTGCCGAGGTGCTGCTGGCGGGCGCACGACGCCCGGTCGTCGGCCGGGTCGCGATGGACCAGTTCATCGTCGACGTCGGCGACGCGCCCGTCGCGGTCGGCGACGAGGTCGTCGTGTTCGGCGACCCGGCGAGCGGTGCCCCGACCGCCGACGAGTGGGCCGAGGCATCGGGCACGATCGGCTACGAGATCGTCACGCGCATCGGACCGCGGGTGCCGCGCCGCTACGTCGGCGGCGCCCGATGAGGTTCGAGATCGTCGACACCGAGGCCATGGAGGCGTTCGGCCGCGAGCTCGGCGCGCAGTTGCGCGCCGGCGACCTCGTGGTGCTCACGGGCGCGCTCGGCGCCGGCAAGACCACGCTGACCCGCGGCATCGGCGCCGGGCTCGGCGTGCGAGGCCCGGTGCAGAGTCCCACGTTCGTGCTCGCCCGAACCCACCCGAACCTCGCCGACGGCGCCCCGCTCGTGCACGTCGACGCCTATCGGCTCGGCGACGCCGCCCTCGTCGACGACCTCGACCTCGACTTCGACAACTCGGTCGTCGTCGTCGAGTGGGGCGCCGGGCTCGTCGACGACGTGAGCGACTCCCGCCTCGAGATCGTCATCGAGCGTCCCATGGGCGCGAGCGCCGCCGCCGATGCGCTCAGCGACGACGACCTCGACGCCGACGAGCCGCGCACGATCACCGTGCTGGGGTACGGGCCGCGCTGGGCGGGCGGCCCGTACGCCGCGTGAGCGTAGGCTTGCACTCATGCTCCTCGCGATCGACACCTCGACGGGCACGAGTGTCGCGGTGGTCGACCGCGACGGCGCCAGCGGCGAACTGCGCTGTCTCTTCGAGACCGGCACCGACGACACCATGCGACATGCCGAGGTGATCGGCGGCTTCATCCGCGACGCGCTCGTCGGCGCCGGCGTCACCCGTGACCGACTCTCCGGCGTCGCGGCGGGCATGGGACCCGGCCCGTTCACCGGCCTGCGCGTCGGCATCGCGGCCGCGCACGCGTTCGCGCTCGGCATCGGCCGCCCGTTCGTGCCGGTGGTCAGCCACGATGCGATCGCCTTGAGCCGCTACCGCGCCGGCGACACCGGCCCGGTGCAGGTCGTCACCGACGCGCGCCGCCGCGAGTTCGCCGTGTCGGAGTACGACGGCCTCGACGTCGACGGGCTGCCCGTGCGCGTGCTCGGCCCCGAACTCGCCCCCCGAGACGCGGTGCCCGCGGCACGGGGCATCCGCTTCGACGCGACGATCGTCTCGGCCGGCGCGATCGGCATGCTCGCCGAGCTCGCGTTCGCGGCCGGCCGGCTTCCGCTCGCCGACGACGCACCGCTCTACCTGCGCGCGCCCGACGTGACTCCCTCGCCCGGCAAGCGGGTGCTGCAGTGAGCGTGCTCATGCGCCGCGCGCGCCTCGACGACCTCGACGCGATCATGCACCTCGAGCGCACCACCTTCACCGACGACGCCTGGCCCGAAGACGCCATGCGGCGCGAGATCGAGAGCCCGCACGGCTACTACCTCGTCGCGGTCGACGAGCCGATCACGGCGAGCGATGCTGCGACGGATGCCCCTGGCCCCGCCCTGCTCGGATACGCGGGCCTGCTCGCCCCGTCGGGCAGCGAGCAGGGCGACATCCAGACCATCGCCGTCGCTCCCGAGAGTCGCGGCCTCGGCCTCGGCCGCGGCCTCATGCACGCGCTCATCACCGCAGCGCGCCGCCGTCACGTCGCCGAGCTGTTCCTCGAGGTGCGTGCCGACAACCCCATCGCCCGTGCCCTCTACGACTCGCTCGGCTTCGAGCAGATCGGCGTGCGGCCGCGCTACTACCGCGACGGGGTCGACGCCATCCTCATGCGGCTGATCGTGAAGCCGGCGGTCATGCGGCCCGCCGACGGCCCCGGCGCTCGCGGCGCGGCAGGTGCCCGTGCGGCGGGCACGACCGGCACGTCGCGGGAGGACGCCCGATGAACCGCGCCGAACCGCTCATCCTCGGCATCGAGACCTCGTGCGACGAGACCGGCATCGGCATCGTGCGCGGCACGACGCTGCTCGCCAACACCATCGCCTCGTCCATGGACGAGCACGCCCGCTACGGCGGCGTCGTGCCCGAGGTCGCCGCGCGGGCGCACCTCGAGGCGCTCGGGCCGACGATCCGTGCGGCGCTCGCCGAGGCATCCGTCTCGCTCGACGACCTCGACGCCGTCGCCGTCACGAGCGGGCCGGGGCTCGCCGGTGCGCTCATGGTGGGCGTGGGCGCCGCGAAGGCCCTCGCGATCTCGCTCGACGTGCCGATCTACGCGGTCAACCACCTCGTCGGCCATGTCGGCGCCGACCTGCTCGACACCGCCGACCCGCTCGAGACCCCGACGATCGCGCTGCTCGTCTCGGGCGGGCACACGTCGCTGCTGCTCGTGCGCGACCTCGTGAGCGACGTCGAACTGCTCGGCGAGACCGTCGACGACGCGGCGGGCGAGGCGTTCGACAAGGTCGCGCGGCTGCTCGGCCTGCCCTACCCCGGCGGCCCCGAGATCGATCGGGCGGCCATCGGCGGCGACCCGAAGGCGATCCGGTTCCCGCGCGGGCTCACCCAGCCGAAAGACCAGGCGGCGCACCGCTACGACTTCAGCTTCTCGGGCCTGAAGACGGCGGTCGCACGCTGGGTCGAGCAGCGCGAGGCCGCGGGCGAGCCGGTGCCGCTCGCCGACGTGGCCGCGAGCTTCCGCGAGGCGGTCGTCGACGTGCTCGTCACGAAGGCCATCGCCGCGTGCACCGAACTCGGCGTGCCGCGGCTGCTGCTCGGCGGCGGGGTCATCGCGAACGCGCGGCTGCGCGAGGTCGCCGAGGAACGAACGGATGCCGCGGGCATCGACCTGCGCGTACCGCCCCTGTCGCTCTGCACCGACAACGGCGCGATGATCGCCGCACTCGCGTCGCAGCTCGTCATGGCGGGGCATCCGCCGTCGGGCCTCGGGTTCGGCGCCGACTCCACGCTTCCCGTGACCGAGATCCGCGTCGCCTGATGCGTTGCGCGCCGGCGTGTGGCGCGTCCCTGTGCAGCGTGAGCGCCGCGCGATAGTGTGAAGGCGTACGACCAAGGGGGTCGCGGCGAATCGCCGTGCCCGCGCGATCCGCCGTCCGGCGGATTCGCTCACACAGCGCATCAAGGGGACCACAGTGACCGATCCGAACCTTCCCGAGCAGCCCGCAAACCCCGTTCCGCCCGTGCCGCCGGCCAGCGCGCCCGCCGCACCCCCCGCGTACGGCGCGAGCGCTCCGGCGGCGCCCGCATACGGCGAGACCGCTCCCGCCTACGGACAGCCGCGGCACCGGTCCTGCGAAGACCAACGTCCTCGCCATCGTGTCGCTCGTCTCGGCGTTCTTCGTGTCGCTCGCCGCGATCATCACGGGGCACATCGCACTCAGCCAGATCAAGAAGACGGGCGAGCAGGGCCGTGGCCTCGCGATCGCCGGCCTCATCATCGGGTACATCGGCCTGGTCGTCGGCATCATCGTCGTGATCTTCTGGATCATCGCGCTCGCGACGCTCGCCAACAACCCCGAACTCGTCTACTGAGCGTCACGCCCGATACTCGCACACGACCACTGAGAGGGGAACCCGCCCATGAGCGATCCGAAGAACCCCGACCTGCCGAAGGTGCCCGACGAGCCCACGGTTCCCGCAGAGCCCGACCAGCCCGTCGTGCCGCCGGTGCCCGAAGAGCCGACCGTTCCGTCGGAGCCCGAGCCGACGTTCCCGAGCGAGCCCGAACCGGCACCCGCGTACCCGGCCGAGCCGTCGTCGCCCGAGACGCCGGCACCGCCGAGCGCCCCCGACGTGCCGGGCGCGCCCTCCGCGCCCGAACCGCCGGCCGCGCCCGAGCCGCCCGCAGCGCCCGAGCCGCCTGCTCCGCCGAGCTATGGTGCTCGACGACGCCGCCGCCTCCCGCTCCGCCCGCCTACGGAGCGCCGGCGGCCGCGGCACCGGTGGGCTACGGGGCGCCCTGCGGCTCCCGAGGCGGGCTACGGGGCGCCGCCGCCGCGGCGCAGGCCGGCTACGGCACGCCCGGTTACGGAGCGCCCGCCTACGGCACGCCCGGTTACGTCGCGCCCGCCTACGGCACGACGCCGAGCAAGCCGACCCCGGTCTACAGCCTCATCTCGCTCATCGCGGGAATCGTGGGTGTGGTCGGCTCGTTCGTCGTCTTCATCCCGTTCGTCGGCGGCTTCATGCAGCTGTTCATCCCCGGTGCCGCCGTCGTGCTCGGCTTCATCGGCAAGCGCAAAGAGCCCGCGGCCAGGGGCATGTGGCTCACCGGCCTCGTCCTCGGCTTCGTCGGGCTCGGCATCGCGTTGCTGTCGTTCATCCTGTGGGGGCTCCTGTTCGGCGCGAGCAGCGTGGACTCGACGACGTTCTGATTCCCGAGGGCAACGCATGATCGACCGCGAGCAGACTCCGCCCCAGGGCGGGCAGCCCGGCCGGGACGTCGAGTCGGGTGAGGCCGGGTCATCCGTGCCGCCCGTCACCGACGCTCCGGCCGAGCCGACGCTTCGCGCGAACCCGGGGGTGCGCGAGTTCGACGTGCCGTTCGACACCGGGCAGCTCGAGCGGATCTCGACCGGCCAGCTGCTCATCGTGCACCGTCCCGGCGGCGACCTGGTCGAGGCGGCCGAAGAGCAGACCCAGCGGCGGGTGTACAGCTGGGTGGCCGCGGTCGCCGGAACCATCGGCGCGGTGGCGTCGCTCTTCGTCGGGTGGATGCTGCCGCTCTCGATCGCGGCGATCGTCTTCGGCGTGCTCGGCCTGCGTCGCGAGGCCGAGGGTCGCACCCTGTCGTTCGTCGGCATCGGCACCGGTCTCACCGGGCTCGTGTTCTCAGCGGTGTGGATCGGCTACTACGCGATCGTGTTCGGCGCGCTGCCCAACTGAGACCGACCCCGCAGGCCGAGCCGTCGCGTCACCTGCTCGCCCTACAGCCGTTCGACGAGCAACGCCACGTGTCGGCCCTGCTCGCGCGTGAGCACGAGCGTGGCGCGCTCGGCGCCGCGCAGCTTCAGGCGGGTGCGCAGTGCCGCCGGATCGACGTCGACGCCGCGCTTCTTGATCTCGAGGGTGCCGATGCCGCGCGCCTGCAGGGCCTGGCGAAGCTGCCGCTCGTCGGCGGGAAGTCGCTCGAGGATGCGGAACCCGCGCGCGAACGGCGAGTCGAAGGCCGCGTCGGCGGTGAGGTAGGCGATGTTGGCGCTCAGCATCCACGCCCCGTTGGCGCGCGCGAGATCGCCGATGAGACGGGCGCGGATGACCGCCCCGTCGGGCTCGTACAGGTAGTCGCCGAGCGGTCCGACGGGCGCGTCCTCGGAGTCGGCGGGCGCGGTGAGCTCGTTCGCGGAATCGCCGCGGATGACGAGGGCGGCGCGACCGATTCCGGGCCGGGCGACCTGGCCGAACCACACGCCGAGCTCGACGACGTCGCCGTCGACCGAGATCCATTGGGCCTCGGCGCCGGCCGGGACCACGTCGCGATCGGTGCCGGGGCCGAGCTTCACGCCGACGGCCATGCGGTCGGCGAGCCCGAAGGCGAAGTCGAGGCCGGGGGAGTACTCGGCGGCGTCGGCGATCCTCGTGGTCGTGCCGCCCGCGGTCGTGCGTCGAGCCGGATCGAGCCAGGCGCCCTCCGATGCCGCCGAGTGCGACCCGCTCGGCGTGTTCGTGCAGCACGCTGCACCCGCGGGAACGGCGTGAGGTTGTAGGCGGCGATCGCGGCGGTGACCTCGTCGGCCTCGGCGGCGGTCACCTCGAGATCGATGGCCGCCATCGCGAGGGCGTCGCCGCCGATGCCGCAGCCGAGGTCGGCGACGTGCCCGATGCCCGCGCGCGCGAATCGGCCGGCGTGCAGCGCCGCCACCTGAAGCCGCGTCGCCTGCTCGAGGCCCGGCTCGGTGAACAGCATGCGTGACGCGAACGGGCCGAACTTGGCCTTGGCGCGGTGCCGCAGCCTCGCCTGGCTGAGCACGGTCGCGACGAGACCGGGCGGGTGGCCCTGCTTGCGCAGGTCGGCGACGATCTTCACGATGTCGGCCTTCGCGTCCCACTCGGGCAGGCCGTCGAGCAGCCGCAGCCCCTCGGGCGAGAGCAGCTCGACGAGCTCGGCGCGATCCACCCGGCCACGCTAGCACTCGGCCGCCATGAGCACGCCGAGGGGTTGGCACTCACGTTGCACGAGTGCCAAATCGCGAATAGACTCGCTTTAGCACTCTCGCTCTGAGGCTGCTAACTCAAAGTCTTCGTCAAGAAAGAGGTCAACCGTGTCGGTTTCCATCAAGCCGCTCGAGGATCGCATCGTCATCAAGCAGGTCGAGGCCGAGCAGACCACCGCTTCCGGTCTGGTCATCCCCGACACCGCGAAGGAGAAGCCCCAGGAGGGCGAGGTCGTGGCCGTGGGCCCCGGCCGCATCGACGACAACGGCAACCGCGTTCCGCTCGACGTCGCTGTCGGCGACAAGGTGATCTACTCGAAGTACGGCGGCACCGAGGTCAAGTTCGGCGGTGACGACCTGCTGGTCCTCTCCGCGCGCGACGTGCTCGCTGTCGTCGTTCGCTGAGCGACTCGATCCGATTCGAAGCCCGGGCGCCCGTGAGGGTGCCCGGGCTTCGTCGTCTGCGGGTGACGGATGTCGCGACATCCGTCACCCCGATCGTGCGCGGTCGCGACCGGAACTCGACGACGAACGGCAGGCGCGCAGCGCCTTTCCGCGTCGGTGGGCGGGCGTAGTCTGTGCGGGTGCCATCTCGCCCCGCGCCCGTGACCGATCCGCCGGTGAAGCACGTCGGCGGCATCAGCCGATCGGGCCTCTTCTACGCCATCGGCGCATACGCGCTGTGGGGCATCCTGCCCATCTACTTCATCGCGCTCGAGCCCACCGGGCCGTTCGAGATCGTCGCATGGCGAGTGCTGTTCTCGCTCGTGTTCTGCGCGTTGCTCATCGCGGTGACGCGCGCGTGGCGGCCGTTCGCGATCCTCCTCCGCGATCGCCGCGTCGTGCTCACGATGGGGCTCGCCGGCCTGCTCATCTTCGTGAACTGGCAGACCTACGTCTACGCGACGCTCAACGGGCAGGTCGTCGAGGCGGCGCTGGGGTACTTCATCAATCCGATCGTCACGGTGCTGCTCGGCGTCATCGTGCTCCGCGAGCGGCTGAACGCGACCCAGTGGGTCGCCGTGGGCATCTCGGTCGTCGCCGTCATCGTGCTGGCCATCGGCTACGGCCAGCTGCCGTGGATCGCCCTCGTGCTGGCGTTCTCGTTCGGCATCTACGGGCTCATCAAGAAGCGCGTGGGGCCGAAGGTCGACGCGGTGTCGGGGCTCACCCTCGAGACGGCGTGGCTCGCGCCGCTCGCGGTGGTGCAGCTCGTGTTCGTCGGCATGACCACCGGGCTCACGATCGGCACCGCAGGCGCCTGGCACACGGTGCTGCTCGTCTCGGCCGGCGCGGTCACCGCGGTGCCGCTGCTCCTGTTCGCCGCCGCGTCCCGCCGGCTCCCGCTCATCTACATGGGGTTCATCCAGTACTTCGCCCCGTTCATCCAGTTCCTCGTGGGCGTGTTCGTCCTGCAGGAACCGATGCCGCCCGAGCGGTGGATCGGGTTCGGCCTCGTCTGGCTCGCCCTCATCGTGCTGACGTTCGACCTGCTGCGCGGGGTGCGCGCCTCGCGTCGTCTCGTCGTCGAGCCCGTCTGAGCGTCACGATCGCATCGGCGACGACCCCCATTCCGGGGTCGGCGCGCCAATCGTCCCAACGCGCGATCCGCGCGTCCCGAGCGGGATTCGCGACGAATCCCTGCGTCGAAGCGGGGGTTGAATGTCGGGAAGGTAACGATTCCGTCGGTGTTACACGGTTGTGACCGCGGCGTCTTGTTTCCGCCCAACGCCCGGAATACTGTCGAACAACGGCGTCAACATGGCGCTGCATTGTGTACCAATTTCCTTCAGTCCCAAGGAGCAACATGAGCGTATTCGCGAAGGCCTCGGCCTCGCGCTCGGCTCGCGCGGCTTGGACGGGTATCGCCATCGCTGGCGTCAGCGCCCTCCTCCTCACCGCGTGCAGTTCGGGTGCCCCGGCCCCTGCCGAATCGGAAGAACCGACTGGTGACGCCGGCGACGCCCTGCCCATCGCCGAGGGTGAGCGCGACCTCGCGCTCAAGCTCGGTACGATCCTCCCGCAGAGTGGTGCGCTCGCGTTCCTCGGCCCGCCCGAGGAGGCCGGTGTGCAGCTCGGCGCCGACGACGTCAACGCCGCAGCCGACTCCGGCGTCGCCGTCGAGGTCGTCTACCGCGACTCGGGTGACACCACCACCGACACCGCCACCGTCTCGGTGACCGACCTCCTCTCGCAGGATGTCTCGGCCATCATCGGTGCAGCCTCGTCGGGTGTGTCGAAGACCGTCATCGACCAGATCGTCGCCGCGGGCGTCATCCAGTTCTCCCCGGCGAACACGTCGGCCGACTTCACCGAGTACAACGACAACGACCTGTACTGGCGCACGGCACCGTCCGACGTGCTGCAGGGCGAGGTGCTCGGCAACCTGATCGCCGAAGACGGCAACGCCACGCTCGGCATGATCGTGCTGAACGACGCCTACGGCACGGGTCTCGCGCAGTTCACCAAGGACGCCTTCGAGGCGGCCGGCGGTGAGGTCGTCGCCGAGGCGCTCTTCAACGAGGGCGACTCGAGCTTCGACGCGCAGATCTCCGAGGTCACGGCGGCCAACCCCGACGCGATCGCGCTGATCACGTTCGACCAGGCCAAGGTCATCACCCCGGCGCTCGTCGGCGCGGGCTACCCCGGCGACAAGCTGTACTTCGTCGACGGCAACCTCGCCGACTACAGCGCCGACTTCGCTCCCGGCCTCGTCGCCGGCTCGAAGGGCACGCTGCCCGGTCTCGACGTCGGAACGCTCGGTGACTTCACCGACCGACTCCTCGAGGTCGACCCCGCGCTGACGACTACAGCTACGCGGCCGAGTCGTACGACGCGGTCACGCTGCTCGCGCTCGCGGCCTACGCGGCCAACAGCACCGACGGCGCCGAGATCGCCAAGTACCTGCGTCAGGTCTCGGGCGGCAGCGGCGACGGCGAGAAGGTCACGCACGCTTCGAAGAGGGTGTCGCACTGCTCGCCGAGGGCAAGCAGATCGACTACGACGGCCCTTCGGGTCCGATCACCTTCGATGAGCACGGCGACCCGACCGAAGCCACCATCGGTATCTTCGAGTTCAACGACGACAACACCTACTCGCGCATCGGCGACGGCTGATCCACTGAGTGAGTGAGCGGGGTCCCGGCTGCGGCCGGGGCCCCGCTTTCGTGTGCGCTCGTGGAGCACCGCATTCAGGCGGTGCCGCGCCTTGCGCCGCCGTCGTGCACCGCGTGCGCCCGTGCGCCGCCTCACGCCGCCTCGTGCGCCTGCTCCGGGCTGCCCGCGCGCTCCGCCGGAGTGCACCCGTGGCCGCCTGAGGGCACCGTGCGCTCTCGGCGGCGGGCGGCGAGGAAGTCGAGGCACCGGCTCGACGGCGGCGAGCGACGTGTGGCCCTCGGCGACGGTGACGCACGGTGCTGCAGGCTCTCGGAGCGCGAGCGGCGAGGTCGGGCGAGCGCGGCGGAGGCCCGATGGCGGATGCGCTCGTGCCGAGAGTGCACTCGTGGCCCGTCTGAGGGCGCCGTGTGCACGCTCGGCGTGCGCGAGCGGCGAAGCGCAGGCGAGCGGACGCGTGAGCGCGAGTCGGACCGCGAGGAGCGCGAGCGCAGTCACGGCGCATCGCGTCGACGGCGCACGTGCCGAAACGCCGAAGAGGGGGCGGACCGCCGCAGCGGTCCGCCCCCTCTCGTCGTCTACGGTCTACTCGTCCTGGCCGAGCGTGCCGAGGTAGAGCCCGATGACCTTCGGGTCGTTCAGGAGCTCACGGCCGGTGCCGTGGTAGGCGTCGCGGCCCTGGTCGAGCACATACCCGCGGTCGCAGATCTGCAGGCATCGCCGAGCGTTCTGCTCGACCATGATGGTCGTGACGCCGGCGCGGTTGATCTCTTTGACGCGCATGAACGCCTCGTCTTGACGCACCGGCGAGAGACCGGCCGACGGCTCGTCGAGCAGCATCACGTGCGGGCCCATCATCAGCGCGCGCGACATGGCCACCATCTGACGTTCACCGCCTGACAGTGAGCCGGCACGCTGCGTGAGCCGTTTGCCGAGTTCGGGGAAGATCTCGGTCACGAACTCGAGGCGCTCCTTGAGGCCCTTGGGCTTCAGGTAGAGCCCCATCTCGAGGTTCTCCTGAATCGTGAGCGACGGGAACACGTTCTCGGTCTGCGGGACGAAGCCGACGCCCTTGGCGACGAGCTTGTTCGCCTTGAGGTTCGTGATGTCTTCACCCTGCAGGTGGATCGACCCTTCACGCACCTTGACGAGCCCGAAGATGGACTTCAGGAGCGTCGACTTGCCAGCGCCGTTCGGGCCGATGATGCCGATGAGCTCACCTTGCGCGGCTTTCAGCGAGCATCCGTTGAGGATGTTCACCCCGGGAATGTACCCGGCGATCACGTTCCGCACCTCGACGACGAGGTCTTCGGCGGGCGGCTCGGCGACGGCGGGTGCTGGACTACTGTTCGTCATCGATGAGCTCCTTCAGTGCTTCGACGTGCTCCGAGTCGGCACCCAGATCGGTGTCGTGGTGGGCGCCGAGGTAGGCGTCGATGACCGCGGGGTTCTCCATCACCGTGTGGGGGTCGCCCTCGGCGACGACCTTGCCCTCGGCCATGACGATGACCCAGTCGGCGATGTGCCGCACCATGTGCATGTCGTGCTCGACGAAGAGCACGGTCATGCCCTCTGCCTTGAGGCTCAGGATGTGATCGAGCAACGACTGCTTGAGCGCGGGGTTCACACCCGCCATCGGCTCGTCGAGCATGACGAGGGTGGGATCGCTCATGAGCGCACGCGCCATCTCGAGCAGCTTGCGCTGCCCGCCCGACATGCTCGCCGCGTAGTCGTCCTTCTTGGCGTCGAGCTTGAACCGGGCCAGCAGGTCCATCGCCTTGACCTCGATCTCGGCGTCCTGCTTGCGCCAGATCGCGGGGATGAGCGAGCGGAACAGGTTCTCGCCGACCTGGTTCTTCGCGCCGAGCTTCATGTTCTCCATGACGGAGAGCAGCGCGAGGGACTTGGTGAGCTGGAAGGTGCGGATGAGTCCCATGCGCGCCACCCGGTAGGCGGGCACGTGCGCGAGCGAGCGACCGTCGAACGACCAAGTGCCGGTGTCGGGCTTGTCGAAGCCCGTGAGCAGGTTGAAGAACGTCGTCTTGCCCGCACCGTTGGGACCGATGAGCGCCGTGATCGCGCCGCGCGGGATCTCGACGTGCTCGACGTCGACGGCGGTGAGGCCGCCGAACGTGCGCTTCACGCCGTCGGCGATCAGGATCGGGTCGTGCTTCTTCACCCCGGGCACGGCGTCGCCGACGTGCAGTCCGGTGGTCTTCACGGGCCTCGAGGAGGCGGTTTCACTTGACAAAAGCAAGCTCCTTCCTGTTTCCGAGGAGGCCTTGTGGCATGAACACCACGATCAGCATGATCGCGACCCCGACGAGGATGAACCGCAGCTGGCCCGGCCTGCACCTGCGTCATGAACGGCAGCCAGCCTGCCTCGACCGCTCGGGCGATGAAGCCCGAGAAGAACGAGAGCAGCACCCAGAACACGATCGATCCGACGATCGGCCCGAGGATGGTCGCGGCGCCGCCGAGCAGCAGGATCGCGTAGACGAAGAAGGTCAGCGACGGCTGGAAGTACGACGGCACGACGGCGCGTGGCAGCACGAAGATGATGCCGGCGATGGTGCCGAGGAGGCCACCGAGGATGAGGCTCTGCATCTTGTAGGAGTACACGTTCTTGCCGAGCGCTCGCACCGCGTCTTCGTCTTCGCGGATGCCCTTGATGACGCGGCCCCAGGGGCTGCGCATGGTGAGCCAGGTCAAGACCGCGGCGATCGCGAGGACGATCCAGGCGATCACGAGGAAGAACCAGACGCGGTTGTCGAAGATGAACGGTCCGAAGCCGTAGCGACCGGCTGGGAACGGGTTCAGCAGCCAGCAGGTCGGCCTGGAACTCCGAGAGGCCGTTCGCCGACCCGGTGACGGCCTGGAACTCGTTCGTCGTGAAGACGAGCCGCAGCACCTCGGCCGCGGCGATCGTCACGATCGCGAGGTAGTCGGCGCGCAACCGCAGTGTCGGAATACCGAGGATGAGCGCGAAGATCACCGATGCGGCGAGTGCCGTGAGCACGCAGGCCCAGAACGGCCAGCCCAGCTTGAGGGCCGGGATGGCGTACCCGTAGGCGCCGAGCAGCATGAATCCCGCCTGGCCGAAGTTCAGCAGGCCGGTGAACCCGAAGTGGATCGCCAGACCCAGCGCGGCGAGTGCGTATGCGGCGGTGGTCGGGCTGATCAGCTCGACAGCCGCATTTCCGAAGATTGCTCCCCAATCCATGTGCGGGCCTCCTATCCAATTCTCTCTCGGCGACCCAGGATTCCCTGCGGTCGGAACAGCAGCACGAGGATCATGATGACCAGTGCGCCCACGTACTTCATGTCACTCGGCAGCCAGAGCGTCGACAACTCGACGAAGAGGCCGACGATGATGGCGCCGACGAGCGCGCCGAAGGCGGTGCCGAGACCGCCGAGCGTGACCGCGGCGAAGACGAGCAGCAGGATCTGGAATCCCATGTCCCAGCTCACGCCCGGGCGGAAGTACGCCCAGAGGATGCCGGACAGGCCGGCGAGCAGCCCGCTCCGAGCACCCAGACGATGCGGATGACGAAGTTCACGTCGATGCCGCTCGCGGAGGCGAGGCTCGGGTTGTCGGAGACCGCGCGGGTCGCCTTGCCGATGCGGGTGCGCACGAGGAAGTAGGCGACCGCGAGGAGCACGACGATGCTCACCGCCATGCTCACGACGTCGACCCATGAGAGCGCGACGGCGCCGAACCGGATCTCGGACGGGAGCGTCGCGCCCGGCAGCTGGCTCGTCGAGCCGCCGTAGAAGAACTGATAGGTGTATCGCAGCGCGAGCGAGAGGCCGATGCTCACGATCATGAGCTGGATCAGCCCGACGCCCTTGCGCCGCAGCGGTTTCCAGATCACCGCGTCGAGGCCCCAGCCGAGCGCGGCGCTCAGCAGCAGCGCCATGCCGATCGCCAGCCAGAGCGGCCACGCGAGGTTGACCCCGAACGTGAGCACCATGAGCGCACCGAACGTGATGAGTTCGGCGTGCGCGAAGTTCGAGAGGCCCGTGGTTCCGAAGATCAGCGAGAGGCCGATCGCCGCGAGGGCGAGCAGCAGCCCGAAGTTCAGGCCGCTCACCGTGCGCTGCACGAACTGGTCGAAGAAGCTGACCGTCGTTCGCACGCCCTCACCGAGGAAGAAGTTGACCGATGCGTTCCGGGTGAGGCCGAACTCGGCTTCACGCGTTGCGCTGCCCTCGGCGACGACGACGCCCTCGGGGAGGGTGTCCTCGTCGAGCGTCACCTCATACGTCGCCTTCTCGGGTACGCCGATCTCCCAGCGGCCGTCGGCGTCGGTCTCGGTCTCGGCTTCGAAGCCGTTGCCCTCGAGCGTGATGCGCACGCCTTCGAGCGGCTCACCGTCGTGCTGCACGTTGCCGCGGAAGTGGTACTCGAACTCCTCTGCGGGCTCGTCGGTCGCTGCGGGCTCTTCGGTCGTTGCCGGCTCTTCGGTCGCTGCCGCCGTACTCACTTCCTCCGCCATCGCAGGGGACGCTGCGATGCCGGACAGGGTGAGTGCGGACAACAGGATTCCGAGGAGTATGAGCCACCTCCCGGGTGACCGTCGGGCGACTGCTTGCGTGGGTTCCACTGCACCTCCAAGGGGTTCCGGAGGTCTGTTGGACCCCGGGACCGGTCCTTACTGCTGACAACATCGTCGACAGTACGTGCCGATTATGTCTCATGTGTTTCGTACATGAGCGCAATCAGCCCTCGATTGTTATCCGGGGAATGCCCGCGGCGCAAACTCGCTTAACATTGATGCACCGCATTACGCCTCGAACACGCCGTCGCTCGCGCGCGCCACCGACTCGGGCACAGACACGAAGGGAAGTCATGGATCAGGCAGATCCGTTCGGATTCACGGGACTCACGTACGACGACGTCCTCCTCCTGCCAGGTCACACCGACGTGATCCCGAGTGAAGCAGAAACGGCTTCACAGCTCACCCGCCGCATCCGGGTCGCGACGCCGCTGCTGTCGGCCGCGATGGACACGGTCACCGAGACCCGCATGGCGGTCGCGATGGCGCGTCAGGGCGGCATCGGCATCCTGCATCGAAACCTCTCGATCGCCGACCAGGCCGACATGGTCGACCGGGTCAAGCGCAGCGAGTCGGGCATGGTCTCGAATCCGGTGACGACGACGCCCGACGCGACGGTCGCCGATGTCGATGCGCTGTGCGCGACCTACCGCGTGAGCGGCCTGCCCGTGATCGACGGCGACGGCAAGCTCGTCGGCATCATCTCGAACCGCGACATGCGATTCGTCGCCGACTTCGAGAAGGCCACCACCAAGGTCAGCGACGTCATGACCAAGATGCCGCTCATCACCGGGCGGGTCGGCATGAACCCCGACGAGGCGCTCGCCATCTTCGCCGAGCACAAGGTCGAGAAGCTTCCCCTCGTCGACGACGAGGGCCACCTCACCGGCCTGATCACCGTGAAGGACTTCGACAAGTCCGAGCAGTACCCGAACGCCACGAAAGACAGTGAGGGGCGCCTGCGCGTCGGCGCGGCGATGGGCTTCTTCGGCGACGCCTGGGAGCGTGCCGAGGCCCTGCGCGACGCCGGCGTCGACGTGCTCGTCGTCGACACCGCCAACGGCGAATCGGCCGGCGTGCTCGACATCATCCGCCGTCTGAAGGCCGACCCGACGTTCGCGCACATCGACGTCATCGGCGGCAACGTCGCGACCTACGAGGGTGCGAAGGCGCTCGTCGACGCCGGAGCCGACGCGGTCAAGGTCGGCGTCGGTCCGGGCTCGATCTGCACCACCCGCGTCGTCGCCGGCGTGGGCGTGCCGCAGATCACGGCCGTGTACGAGGCATCCAAGGCGACCAAGCCGGCCGGCGTGCCGCTCATCGCCGACGGCGGCCTGCAGTACTCCGGAGACATCGCCAAGGCGCTCGTCGCCGGCGCCGACACCGTCATGCTCGGTTCGCTGCTCGCGGGCACGGCCGAGAGCCCCGGCGAGCTCGTCTTCCAGAACGGCAAGCAGTTCAAGGCCTACCGGGGCATGGGGTCGCTGGGCGCCCTGCAGACGCGCGGACAGAAGACGTCGTACTCGAAAGACCGCTACTTCCAAGCGGATGTCCCGTCGGACGACAAGCTCATCCCCGAGGGCATCGAGGGTCAGGTGCCCTATCGCGGTCCCCTCTCGGCGGTCGCGTACCAGCTCATCGGCGGGCTGCGCCAGTCGATGTTCTACGTCGGTGCACGCACGATCGCCGACCTGAAGGCCAAGGGCAGGTTCGTGCGCATCACCCCGGCCGGGCTCAAGGAATCGCACCCGCACGACGTGCAGATCGTCGTCGAGGCGCCGAACTACACCCGCTAGAGCTCCTGGATGTAGCAGAGCATGCGATAGTCGGTGCCCGGCTCGATGTTCACGAAGCCGTGTCGCTCGTAGAACCGCCGGGCATCGACGTCGTCCTCGTCGACGTTGATGTGCATCTCACCGCCGCCGCGTCGGCGGACCTCGGCGATCGCACGGTCGAGCAGGGCCGTGCCGATCCCCGATCCGCGCAGGTCGGGGGCGACGTAGAGTTCGTCGAGCACGGCGAGCGGACCCTCGCAGTACACGGTGGGACGCAGGGTGACGACCGCGTATCCCCTGGGCTCCGGGGGCGCTCCGGCGAACAGGACGAACGCCGAGGATCGGCGATCAGCGCTCGGAAGCGCGGCGCCAGCACCTCGCGACTCGGCGTCGGGGTGTCGAACTCGACGGCGAACGCGACCTGCAACCGGGCGGCCACGTCGGCGTCGTCGGGCACGGCGAACCGGATCCCGACGGCGCGGATCGGTTTCGGCGGTCACGATTCGAGCCTCCATTCGGATCGAGTTCCAGCGCGCGCTACTCCGACCGACGACACGCGCGCCTCGGCGAGGCGGGTGACCGCCTCGTCGAGCACCTCGGGCGTGCACGCGAAGTTGAGCCGCACGTGCCCTCGGCCGACGGACGCCCCGAACTCGGTGCCGATGCCGAGCGCGACCTTCGCGTGCTCGAGCGCGTACGTGGCGGGGTCGTCGCCCCAGCCCAGGGCCGACAGGTCGAGCCACGCGAGGTAGGTCGCGTCGGGCATGCGGTAGCGCACGCCCGGCAGTTCGTCGGCGATGAGGTCGGCGAGCAGGCGCCGGTTGTCGTCGAGGCTGCCGAGCACGCCGTCGAGCCAGTGCCCGCCCCGCGTGAACGCGGCGATCGAGGCGATCGCCCCGAACTGGCCCATGCGCCACTCGACCTCGTACGGCAGCGCCGTGCGCACCCGGTCGCCCCGCTCGCTCGCGGTGACGATGAGCGCGGACTTCAGGCCGGGAATGTTGAACGACTTCGACGCGGAGGTGACGGCGACGCCGTGCTCGCGCGCCGCGTCGGATGCCATGAGGAACGGCGTGTAGTCGACGCCGGGCTGCACGAGCGGCCCGTGCACCTCGTCGGACACGATCGTCACCCCGTGGCGGGCGGCGATCTCGGCGAGCGATGCCAGCTGCGAGGCATCCGGAACCAGGCCGATCGGGTTGTGGGGGTTGCACAGCACCATCGCCTTGGCGCCGGCGGCGAACGCGGCATCGATGCCGTCGAGGTCGAGCGACCAGCCCTCGTCGATGCCGCCCGCCATGGGCACCTCGACGACGACCGCCGAGGCCTCGGTGACGAGGTCGAAGAACGGCGGGTAGATCGGCGGCGTGATGATCACGCCGTCGCCGGGACTCGTGACCCGGCGCAGCACCTCGACGATGCCCATGCTGACGTCGGCGGTGCACGTCACGCGAGCCGGGTCGACCTGCCAGCCGAGACGCGTCGCGGCGAATCCCTCGAATGCCTCGGCGACGGGGCGGCTGCCCGAGTGGTACCCCGTGTCGGAGCGCCGGATGGCGGCCTGCAACGCCGCCGCGATCGGCTCGGCGAGGGGATAGTCCATCTCGGCGACCGGCAGCGGCAGCACGTCGTCGGCATAACTGCGCCACTTCGCGCTCGTGCGCATGCGGAGGGCGTCGAGGGGCTCAGCGGCGATGCGATGCATGCCCCCAGCTTGCCGCAGAAGGCGCGGGAGCGGCAGGGTACTGGCAGGGCGGCGCGCCACGCGATACGCTGATCGGCTGCCTCAGCGCGCCGCGGCCGATGCCGCGAATCGAACGGAATCACACCCATGGGCTTCATCGACGTCAACGGCGTCTCGTTCTCGCTCCCCGACGGGCGGCCGCTGCTGGCCGACCTCGCCTTCCGCGTCACCGAGGGACGCACGACGGCGCTCATCGGTGCGAACGGCGCGGGCAAGTCGACCCTCCTGCGCATCATCCGCGGCGACCTGCGGCCCGACGAGGGCAGCGTGCAGGTCGACGGAGGGCTCGGGGTGATGGACCAGTTCGTGGGCACCGGGCGCACGGTGCCGGGCGCCGACGAGACCGTCGCGGGCCTGCTCGTCTCGGTGGCGCCGACACGCGTGCGCGACGCGGCACTCGAGCTCGAGGCATCCGAGAACGCGCTCATCGAACGCGACGACACCGCGACGCAGATGCGGTACGCCACCGCGCTCGCCGAGTACGCCGAAGCGGGCGGCTACGACCAGGAGGTCGTCTGGGACCACTGCACGATGGCCGCGCTCGGCATCCCGTTCGAGCGCGCGAAGTGGCGCGAGCTCGCGACGCTCTCGGGCGGCGAGCAGAAGCGCCTCGCGCTCGAGGCGCTGCTGCGCGGTCCCGAGCAGGTGCTGCTGCTCGACGAGCCCGACAACTCGCTCGACGTGCCCGGCAAGCGCTGGCTCGAGGCGCAGCTGCGCGCGACGCAGAAGACCGTGCTGCTCGTCTCGCACGACCGCGAGCTGCTGGCGCGAGCGGCCGACCGCATCGTCACGCTCGAGGTCGGTGCCGCCGGCAACACGGCATGGGTGCACGGCGGCAGCTTCGAGGGGTACCACGCGGCCCGCGACGAGCGCTTCGCGCGACTCGACGAGCTGCGCCGGCGTTGGGACGAGCAGCACGCCGCGCTCAAGCAGCTGGTCGCGACGCTCAAGGTGAAGGCGACGTACAACGACGGCATGGCGTCGCGGTACCAGGCGGCGCTCACGAGGCTGCGCAAGTTCGAGGAGGCGGGGCCGCCCGAGGAGCGCCCGCCCGCGCAGGCGGTCTCGATGCGGCTGCGCGGCGCCCGCACGGGCAAGCGCTCGGTGGTGTGCGAGGGCCTCGAGCTCACCGGGCTCATGAAGCCCTTCGACCTCGAGGTCTGGTACGGCGACCGCGTGGCGGTGCTCGGATCGAACGGCTCGGGCAAGTCGCACTTCCTGCGCCTGCTCGCGGGCGGCGGCACCGAGCCCGACCGTACCCTCGGGCACGTCACGACCGTGGGCGAGACGCTCGCGCGGGTGCCGCACGAGGGCCGGGCGGTGCTGGGCGCGCGCGTCGTGCCCGGATGGTTCGCGCAGAACCACGAGCATCCCGAGTTCCGGGGGCGCACGCTGCTCGACATCCTGCATCGGGGCGACGCCAACCGCGACGGCATGGCGCGCGAGGCGGCCAGCTCGGCACTCGACCGCTACGGGCTCGCGGGTGCAGCGCAGCAGCGGTTCGAGTCGCTCTCGGGCGGCCAGCAGGCCCGCATGCAGATCCTCATCCTCGAGCTCTCGGGTGTCACGCTGCTGCTGCTCGACGAACCGACCGACAACCTCGACCTCGTCTCGGCCGAGGCGCTCGAAGACGCGCTCATGCGCTTCGACGGCACCGTGCTCGCGGTCACCCACGACCGGTGGTTCACGCGCAGCTTCGACCGGTTCGTCGTGTTCCGAAGCGACGGCCAGGTCGTCGAAGCGGATGTCCCGGTCTGGGACGAGGGGCGCGTCGCACGGGTTCGATAGGGTTGAACGGTGACTCAGGAGATCGAGATCGGCCGCTCCAAGCGGGGCCGTCGAGTCTACGCATTCGACGACATCGCGATCGTGCCGAGCCGTCGCACCCGCGACCCCGAAGACGTGTCGGTGAGCTGGTCGATCGACGCCTACCAGTTCGACATCCCGTTCCTCGCCGCGCCGATGGACTCGGTCGTCTCGCCGCAGACCGCCATCATGATGGGCAAGCTCGGCGGGCTGGGCGTGCTCGACCTCGAGGGCCTCTGGACCCGGTACGAAGACCCCGAGCCCGTGCTCGCCGAGATCCGCAACCTCGCGCCCGAGCATGCGACCGAACGCATGCAGCAGCTGTACTCCGAGCCGATCAAGCCCGAGCTCGTCACCGCACGGCTCGCCGAGATCCGCGCCGCGGGCGTCACGGTCGCCGGTGCGCTCTCGCCGCAGCGCACGCAAGAGCTGTACGAGACGGTCGTGGCGGCCGGCGTCGACCTGTTCGTCATCCGCGGCACCACCGTCTCGGCCGAGCACGTGTCGAAGAACCAAGAGCCGCTGAACCTCAAGAAGTTCATCTACGAGCTCGACGTCCCCGTCATCGTCGGCGGCGCCGCCACCTACACCGCGGCGCTGCACCTCATGCGCACCGGCGCGGCGGGCGTGCTCGTCGGGTTCGGCGGGGGAGCGGCGTCCACGACGCGGGCGACGCTCGGCATCCACGCCCCCATGGCGACCGCGGTCGCCGATGTCGCCGGTGCGCGTCGCGACTACCTCGACGAGTCGGGCGGGCGCTACGTGCACGTCATCGCCGACGGCGGAGTCGGGGCAGTCGGGCGACATCGTCAAGGCGATCGCCTGCGGCGCCGACGCGGTCATGCTCGGCGCCGCCCTCGCGCGCGCGACCGACGCCCCGGGCGGCGGCTACCACTGGGGTCCCGAGGCGCACCACTCGAAGCTGCCGCGCGGCAAGCGCGTGCAGGTCGGCCAGGTCGCGTCGCTCGAAGAGATGCTCTACGGCCCGGCGCCCGGCGGCCGACGGCAACGGCGAACCTCGTCGGCGCGCTGCGCCGCTCGATGGCGACCACCGGGTACTCCGACCTCAAGGAGTTCCAGCGCGTCGAGGTCATCGTCGAGCCGTACCTCGGGTCCTGACCACCCGGGGTTCCTCTTCGGGTAGCGTGGAATCGATCACGCGACGCAGCCGCGAGGCCGCGGGGATGGGGTGGCACGATGGCGAGACTGAAGTCGGTGACTCGCTCGAGCAAGCTCGGGCCTGAAGAGCGCGAGGCCGCGATCGCGCGGCTGAAAGAGAAAGAGCTCGACGTCCTCGTCGTGGGCGGCGGCATCGTCGGCACCGGCGCGGCGCTCGACGCGGTGACCCGCGGGCTCTCGACCGGGCTGCTCGAGGCGCGCGACTGGGCGTCGGGAACGTCGAGTCGTTCGTCGAAACTCGTGCACGGCGGCATCCGATATCTCGAACAGCTCGACTTCAGGCTGGTTCGCGAGGCGCTCATCGAACGAGGCCTGCTGCTGCAGCGGCTCGCACCGCACCTCGTCAAGCCCGTGCGGTTCCTCTACCCGCTGAGGAAGCGCGTCTTCGAGCGGTTCTACGTGGGCGCCGGCATGATGCTCTACGACATCTTCAGCTACTCCGGCGGCCGGCCGCCGGGCGTGCCGCACCACCGGCACCTGTCGAAGCGGCAGGTCATGAAGGCGATCCCGTCGCTCTCGAACGACGCGCTGGTCGGCGGCCTCACCTACTACGACGCCCAGGTCGACGACGCCCGCTACGTGGCATCCCTCGCCCGTACCGCGTCGTTCTACGGCGCGCACGTCGCGAGCCGGGTCAAGGTCGAGGGGTTCCTCAAGGTCGGCGAGCGCGTGGTCGGCGTGAAGGCGCACGACCTGCAGACCGACGAGCACTTCGAGATCCGCGCCAAGCAGGTCGTGAACGCGACCGGTGTGTGGACCGACGACACGCAGCGCATGGTCGGCGAGCGCGGCACCTTCAAGGTGCGCGCGTCGAAGGGCATCCACCTCGTGGTGCCGCGCGACCGCATCCAGTCGGCGATGGGCATGATCTTCCGCACCGAGAAGAGCGTGCTCTTCGTCATCCCGTGGGGTCGGCACTGGCTCATCGGCACGACCGACACCGACTGGAACCTCGACAAGGCGCACCCGGCGGCAACGGCCGCCGACATCGACTACCTGATCGAGCACGTGAACGCGGTGCTCGCCGTGCCGCTCACGCGCGAGGACGTCGAGGGCGTGTTCGCCGGGCTGCGCCCGCTGCTCGCCGGCGAGAGCGACCAGACCTCGAAGCTGTCGCGTGAACACCTCGTCGCGCACACCGTGCCGGGCCTCGTCGTGATCGCGGGCGGCAAGTGGACGACCTACCGGGTCATGGCGAAGGACGCGATCGACGCCGCCGCCGACGCGCTCGACGGCAAGGTGCCGCCCTCGACCACGCAGGACATCCCGTTGCTCGGGGCCGAGGGGTACCAGGCCGCATGGAACAAGCGCGGCAAGATCGCTCGGGCGTTCGACGTGCACAAGGTGCGCATCGAGCACCTGCTGAACCGTTACGGCACGCTCACCGACGAGCTGCTCGACCTGATCCGCAGCGATCCCGAGCTCGGCGAGCCGCTGCCCGGCGCCGACGACTACCTCGGGGCCGAGATCGTCTACGCGGCCTCGCACGAGGGCGCGCTGCACCTCGACGACGTGCTCGCGCGCCGCACCCGCATCTCGATCGAGGCGTGGGACCGCGGGGTCTCGGCGGCGCCCGTCGCGGCGAAGCTCATGGGCCGGGTGCTCGGGTGGGACGAGGCGCGCGAGAACCTCGAGGTCGAGCGCTACCTGCAGCGCGTGGCCGCCGAGCGCGCCTCGCAGGAGCAGCCCGACGACGAGTCGGCCGACCGCGTGCGGCTCGAGGCGCCCGACATCGTGAAGGTCGACTGAGGCGACTGCGTCGCCCGCCTAGACTGGACGCATGGTCGAGGTTCGCCGGGTCGCCCTTCCCGGGGTCGGCGTGATGCATTCGTTCGCGACGGTCGACGGGGTCGAGCTCGCGGTCGTCGCGCACCGCACCGGGTCGAGCGACCTCGTCGTCCGCCACGGCGACGATGACCGGCACGCCGTCACCCTGCGCCTCGAAGAAGACGAGGCGTACACGCTCGCCGACCTGCTCGGCGGCACTCGCGTGATCGAATCGATCGTCGAGCTCGACGACCTGCCGGGGGTGCCCATCGACTGGTTCACGGTCGACGACGACGACGCGATCGTCGACCGGCCCATCGGCCTGGTGCCCGCCGTCGAGGGGGTCGCCCTCGTGGCGGTCGTGCGCGGCGACCACGCGCACCCGTCGCCGAACGCCGACTTCGTCGTGCGTGAAGGCGACACGCTCGTGGCCGCCGGTCCGGCACAGGGCATCGAGGCGCTGTTCCGCGCGCTGCGCGACGGCGACGGTCTCGCCGAGCGGCCACCGCAGCGCTGCCGACGAGAGCCCCGACGCCTGATGCTGCAGATGATGTTGCGCCCTCGATGGGTGCTCGCGCTGCTGCTCGCCCTCGGCATCGCCGCGGCGTTCGCCGCGCTCGGGCAGTGGCAGGTCGAACGCGCGGTCGTGCAGGCGACCGTCGAGAGTCCGGCCCACCGAAGACGTGCGCCCGTTCGCGGGCCTCGCCGTGCCCGACGAGCCCACCGAGCAGTCGGCGACCGGCCAGCTGGTCGAGGTCTCGGGCACGTTCGTTCCCGGTGACACCGTGATCGTCGAGGGCAGGCTGAACGACGGTGTGGCCGGGTACTGGCCGGTCGCGCACCTCGAGGTCACGGATGGCCCGGCCGGCGGCCTGCCCGTCGCCCTCGGCTGGGCCGCGGACGAGCAGGCCGCGCGGGCCGCGGCCGACCGGTTCGACACCGGCATCGACCCCGACGAGGTCGTCACGGTGACCGGGCGATTCCTGCCGAGCGAGGCGCCGGTGGTCCCCGATGAAGACGGTGACCCCTTCGCCATGACCACCGTCGCGGTCGCGCAGCTCATCAACCTCTGGAGCGACTACGACGACCACCCGGTGTACTTCGGCTACGTGACGGCGGCAGAGCCGATCGAGGGCCTCGACGCGATCGTGTCGCCGCCGCCCGAGCAATCGGTCGAGCTGAACTGGCTCAACATCTTCTACGCCGTCGAGTGGGTCGTGTTCGCCGGCTTCGCCGTGTACCTCTGGTACCGGCTCGTGCGCGACGCCGTCGAGCGTGAGCGCGAGGAGGCGGCCGAAGCCGCGCAGGCCGAACCGAGCGCACCCGCAGCGGATTCCTGAGCGATTCCGCCTCGGGCGAACCGCGGCCGGCGTGGCGGCGAGCGGGGCGATGATGGGCGTGTGAGCACCGAAGATCCGCTCGACGCCTACTCGGCGGTCGTCACGCGAGTGGCGAGCACCGTGCTGCCGAGCGTCGCCAGCCTCGCCGTGCACTCGTCGCGCGGCGACGGTGCGGGCAGCGCGAGCGTGATCTCCGACGACGGGGTGCTGCTCACGAGCGCGCACGTCGTCGCAGGCGCTCGATCGGCCGAGGCGACCTTCAGCGACGGCACCACGGTGGGCATCGACGTGGTCGGTCGCGACGTGCTCTCCGACCTGGCCGTGCTGCGGGCGCGCGGGCCGGTACCGCCGCCGGTGCCGTTCGGCGACGCCGCCGGCCTGCGGGTGGGGCAGCTCGTGGTGGCGCTCGGCAACCCGATGGGCCTCGCGGGCAGCGTCACCGCCGGCATCGTGTCGAACCTCGGTCGTTCGCTGCCGACGGCGTCGGGACGGGTCATCGACGAGGTGATCCAGACCGATGCCGCACTGAACCCGGGCAACTCCGGCGGGGTGCTCGCCGACGGCGCGGGCCGCATGGTGGGCGTCAACACCGCCGTCGCGGGCATCGGCCTGGGGCTCGCGGTGCCGATCAACCGCGCGACCCGCGACATCATCGCCACGCTCACCCGCACCGGTCGCGTGCGGCGGGCATGGCTCGGCATCGTCGGCGCCAAGGTGCAACTCGCTCCCGAGCTCGCGGCGCGCATCGGCTCGCCGACCGGGCTGCAGGTCGCGGGCGTCGCCGCGAACAGCCCCGCCGAGCTCGCCGGCGTGCATCGCGGCGACATCGTCGTGTCGCTCGACGGCAACGAGGTCGTGACGTCGACGTCGATCCAGCGGCTGATGGTCGAAGACGCCATCGACCGGCAGGTCGAGATGACGGTCTGGCGCAACGGGGCGCTCGTCGACGTCTTCGTCGTGCCGCGTGAGCTCATCGACGCCACGTAGACTGTTCGCATGCCCCTCGAGCCCAAACTCGCCGATCTGCCGCGCATTCGCGGGGCGCTCCGCCTCTACCAGGTCGCCTCGGTCATCACCGGTGTCATGCTGCTGCTGCTCTGCGCAGAGATGATCATGAAGTACGCCTTCGGGCTCGAGCTCGAGCTCGGCGGGCCGCACGGGTTCCTCGCGTTCGTGCCGGTCGACACGGCGGTCGCGGTCAACCTCTCGACCGGCATCCTCATCGCGCACGGCTGGTTCTACGTGCTGTACCTCTTCAGCGACTTCCGCCTCTGGAGCCTCATGCGCTGGCGGTTCCCGCGCTTCATCCTCATCGCGCTCGGCGGCATCATCCCCTTCCTGTCGTTCTTCCTCGAGGCGCGCATCGGCCGCGAGGTGCGCGCGTACCTCGCCTCGCGCGAGTCCGAGCCGGTTTCGGCTGCCGCGGGCGACGCCGCACCGTCCAGCACCGCCGAATCCGTGGAGGCCCAGCAGTGACCGAACCGCAGCAGCCGTCGACCGAACAGCGGCCGGTGCTCGTCGTCGACTTCGGCGCGCAGTACGCCCAGCTCATCGCGCGGCGCGTGCGCGAGGCATCCGTGTACTCCGAGATCGTGCCGCACACGATCACCGCTGCCGAGGTCGCGGCCAAGAACCCGGTGGGCATCGTGCTCTCGGGCGGGCCGTCGTCGGTCTACGAGGCGGGCGCGCCCGCGCTCGACGAGGGCATCCTGCGGCTCGGCGTGCCGACGCTCGGCATCTGCTACGGCTTCCAGGTCATGGCGCAGCAGCTCGGCGGCGAGGTCGCCCACACCGGCCACCGCGAGTACGGCTCGACGGCCGTGACCGCCCGCACCGACGACGACAACGCGCTGCTCGCGGGCCAGCCCGAGGCGCAGATCGTGTGGATGAGCCACGGCGACTCGGTGTCGCGGGCGCCCGAGGGCTTCGAGGTGCTCGCCTCCACCGCCACGACCCCCGTCGCAGCGTTCGCGAACGACGAGCAGGGCTTCTACGGCGTGCAGTGGCACCCCGAGGTCAAGCACTCGGCGTTCGGCCAGCAGGTCATCGAGAACTTCCTGCACCGTGCTGCCGGCATCCCCGCCGACTGGAACTCGGGCAACGTCATCGCCGAGCAGGTCGCCCGCATCCGCGAGCAGGTCGGGTCGGCGCGCGTCATCTCGGCGCTCTCGGGCGGGGTCGACTCGGCCGTCTCCACCGCGCTCGTGCAAGAGGCCGTCGGCGACCAGCTGACCGCGGTGTTCGTCGACCACGGGCTGCTGCGCAAGGGCGAGCGCGAGCAGGTGCAGAACGACTACGTCGCCGCCACCGGCGTGCGTCTCGTCACCGTCGACGCCGCCGACATCTTCCTCGACGCGCTCGCCGGGGTCAGCGACCCCGAGGAGAAGCGCAAGATCATCGGCCGCGAGTTCATCCGCGCGTTCGAGCAGGCCGAGCGCGACCTCATCGCCGAGGCCGCCGCCGACGGCGCAGCCGATCAAGTTCCTCGTGCAGGGCACGCTCTACCCCGACGTGGTCGAGTCGGGCGGCGGCACGGGCACCGCGAACATCAAGTCGCACCACAACGTGGGCGGCCTGCCCGAAGACCTGCAGTTCGAGCTCGTCGAGCCGCTGCGCACGCTCTTCAAAGACGAGGTGCGGGCCATCGGCCGCGAGCTCGGGCTTCCTGAAGAGATCGTCGGCCGCCAGCCGTTTCCGGGGCCAGGCCTCGGCATCCGCATCGTGGGCGAGGTTACCCGTGAGCGTCTCGATCTGCTCCGCGAGGCCGACGCGATCGCGCGTGAAGAGCTGACGAAGGCCGGCCTCGACAGCGAGATCTGGCAGTGCCCGGTCGTGCTGCTCGCCGACGTGCGCTCGGTGGGCGTGCAGGGCGACGGCCGCACCTACGGGCACCCCATCGTGCTGCGGCCGGTCTCGTCGGAAGACGCGATGACCGCCGACTGGACGCGCCTGCCCTACGACGTGCTCGCGCGCATCTCGAACCGCATCACCAACGAGGTGCCCGAGGTCAACCGGGTCGTGCTCGACGTCACGTCGAAGCCGCCGGGCACCATCGAGTGGGAGTGAGCACTCCCCGCTGAACGACGAACGGCCGCCCGAGGGCGGCCGTTCGCGTTGGTGCTGAGGGTCGAGGTCAGTCGCTCGACGACATGATCGCGAGCATGCGCAGGATCTCGAGGTAGAGCCAGATGACCGTGACCATGATGCCGAAGACGCCGGTCCACTCGTACTTCTTCGGGGCGCGGTTGCGCACGCCCTGCTGGATGAAGTCGAAGTCGAGCACGAGCGAGTAGGCCGCCATGATGACGACGAAGATGCCGATGATCACGCCCGAGCGGGATGCCGAAGATGAAGCTCGGCTCGCCGCGCAGACCCCACGCGTCTGTCGGTCGCGCCGAAGATCATGAGGCCGAAGTTCACGAGCGAGAACACCAGGTAGCCGACCATGGCGATGAGGAAGATCTTCGTCGCCTTCTTCGACGCGCGGATCTTGCCCGAGGCGAAGAGCGCGAGCGTGACGCCGACCACCACGAGGGTGGCGATGACGGCCTGCGCGACGATGCCGCCGCCGAAGCTCATCTCGTACCACGCCGAGATGCCGCCGACGAAGACGCCCTGCACGCCGGCGTAGGCGAGGACCAGCGCGGGCGACGGCTCCTTCTTGAAGATGTTCACGAGCGCGAGCACGAAGCCCACGATGCCGGCGCCGATCCACAGGAACGGCAGCGACTGCAGTGGTGACCCAGCCGATGGCCGCGCCCACGATCAGCAGACCGAAGGCGACGGCCGACTTCTGGATCGTCGTGTCGATGGCCATCGTCTCGCCGGCGGGCGGCGTGGCGGGCTGGTTGTACATCTCCTGCAGTTGCTGGGCCGAGAGGTCTTGCGCTCCGGCCACGGCTCCCTGCTTCGAGAAGGCGGAGTTCCGCGCGAATGCGGGATTGTCGAGAGCCATGGGTTCCTCTGCTTTCGGCTGTCGTCGGTACGGGCGATCGGCCGGCGGATGCGACATCCGCGCCGTGCAACCAATCTACCCGGGTTATGTGGGACAACACCGCGAGTTTCCGTGGGATTCCCGCGTTCGTTCCCCGCCGCTGGCTACGCTGGGCGCATGTCGCCCGCCACCGCCGCGTCTCCGCTGGTCATCGGCCACCGCGGGGCATCCGGCTACCGTCCCGAGCACACCCGCTCGGCCTACGAGCTGGCGTTCGCGCTGGGCGCCGACGCGGTCGAGCCCGACATCGTCGCGACCCGCGACGGCGTGCTCGTCCTGCGTCACGAGAACGAGATCTCGGGCACGACGGATGTCGCGACACGGCCCGAATTCGCCGGCCGGCGCACGACGCGCGAGGTCGACGGGGCGGCCCTCACCGGCTGGTTCACCGAGGACTTCACCTGGGCGGAGCTCTCGACGCTGCGCGCTCGCGAGCGCCTCGGCGGCGTCAGGCAGGCGAGCGCGAGCTTCGACGGGCGCTACCCGGTCATCCGGTTGCGCGAGCTGTTCGCGCTCATCGACACGGCCGCCGACGAGCAGCGCCGGCTCATCCGCATGGTCGCCGAGTTCAAGCACGCCGCGCATTTCGAGGCGCTGGGGCTGCCGCTCGACGAGCTGTTCGCGGCCGAACTCGACGCCGCCGGGTGGGGCGCGGGCGACGAGCGGCTCATCATGGAGGCGTTCGAGCCGACCCTGCTCGACCGGCTCGCGGCACGGGGCATCCGGGGCAAGCGGGTCCTGCTCGTCGAGGGCGCCGGCGCGCCGTGGGATCTCGTGCTCGAACACGGTCGGCAGGCGCCGACGTACGACTCGTTCGTCAGCGCCGCGGGCCTCGCGAGCCTCACCGGGCGGTTCGACGGGGTGAGCGTCGGCAAGGCGCGGCTCGTCGCTGCGCCGAAGGCGACGGATGCCGCGACCGCGCGCGCCTCGAATACCGGGCCGCTGACCGGGGCGCGACTCGTCGAGGCCGCGCACGCGGCCGGTCTCGAGGTGTACACGTGGACGCTGCGCCCCGAGAACCGGTTCCTCGAGCCGCGGTTCCGTCGCGGCAGCGTGCGCGCGGCCTACGGCGACTGGGCGGCGGAGTTCGCCGAGGTCGTGGCGACCGGCGTCGACGGCATCTTCGTCGACCACCCCGACCTCGGGGTCGACGTGCGCGCGGCCGTCTCGGCTGCGCGACGCCGTCGCCGGCGCACGGTCTCGATCGCGCGCGCTCTGACGGCGCTCCTGACGACCGTGCACGACGGCGGCGGGTGTCGGGGGCCGCGCCTAGAATTGAGGGGACATGACGCTGATCCTCGACCCCGACGACCCGGCCGGCTGGCGCGAGGCGCCTCCGGCACCCGCTGGTGCCCCCTCGTCCACCGGTTCGCACCTCACCGACGGGCTCAATCCCCAGCAGCGAGAGGCCGTCGAGTACCGCGGCCCGGCGCTGCTCATCGTCGCGGGCGCGGGCTCCGGCAAGACCCGCGTGCTCACGCACCGCATCGCGAGCCTCATCGAGAGCCGCGAGGCGTGGCCGAGCCAGATCCTCGCGATCACGTTCACCAACAAGGCCGCCGCCGAGATGCGCGAGCGCGTCGAGGCGCTGCTCGGTGAAGGGGCATCCGGAATGTGGATCTCGACGTTCCACTCCGCCTGCGTGCGCATCCTTCGGCGCGAGGCCGAGGCCATCGGGCTGAGCTCGACGTTCACGATCTACGACTCCGCCGACCAGCGCACGATCCTCAAGCGCATCATCAAAGAGCTCGACGCCGACACCATGGGGTTCACGCCCGCGAGCGCGCAGGCGAAGATCTCGAAGCTCAAGAACGAGCTCGCCGACGTCGAGACGTTCGCCCGCAACGCGAACATGAACGACCCGCAAGAGGTCATGTTCCTCGAGATCTTCCGGCAGTACACGCGGCGCCTGCGCGACGCGAGCGCGCTCGACTTCGACGACCTCATCGCCGAGACGGTGTACCTCTTCCGCGCGTTCCCGAAGGTCGCGGCGCTCTACCAGCGCCGGTTCCGGCACATCCTCGTCGACGAGTACCAAGACACCAACCACGCGCAGTACTCGCTCATCCGCGAGTTCACCCGCCCGGTGCCGCGCGAGATCGTCGACGAGCTCGACGCGCACGGCATCCTCGTGCGCGGCATCGCCGACGACTCCGGGGCGATCCCGGGTGCGAGCCTCACGGTGGTCGGCGACTCCGACCAGTCGATCTACGCGTTCCGCGGCGCCGACATCCGCAACATCTCCGAGTTCGAGCGCGACTTCACGGGCGCCAAGGTCGTGCTGCTCGAGCAGAACTACCGGTCGACGCAGAACATCCTCTCGGCGGCCAACGCCGTCATCTCGAACAACTTCGACCGAAAAGACAAGAAGCTGTGGACGGCCGACGGCGACGGCGACCCGATCGTCGGCTACACCGGGTACACGGCGCACGACGAGGCGCAGTTCGTCGCCGACGAGATCGAGTCGCTGCACCGCGCCGGTGTGGCCTACCGCGACATCGCCGTGTTCTACCGCACCAACGCGCAGACGCGCGCACTCGAAGAGATCTTCGTGCGCTCGGCGCTGCCCTACCGCGTGGTCGGCGGCACGAAGTTCTACGAGCGCGCCGAGATCAAGGATGCGATGGCCTACCTCATCGCCGTCGCGAACCCGCTCGACGAGCTCGCGCTGCGTCGCATCCTGAACACGCCCAAGCGCGGCATCGGCCCGGCCACCGAGACGGCGCTCGCGAGCTTCGCCGAGCAGAACGAGCTGTCGTTCCGTGCGGCGATGCGTGCGGCCGACGGGCTGGGCCTCGGGCCGAAGGTCACCGGCGCCATCTCTGCGCTCGCCGCGGTGCTCGACGAAGCGGCGGCGATGCTCGTCCCGTCGGCCGAGGGCATGGCGGCGGGCACGAACCAGGGGGCGTCGAAGGTCTCCGACGTGCTCGTGTTCCTCGTCGAGCGCTCGGGCCTGCTCGAGACGCTGCGCAACAGCCGCGACCCGCAAGACGAGACCCGCGCCGAGAACGTCGAAGAGCTCGTCGCCCAGACCCGCGACTTCGACCGCGAGAACCCCGGGGCGACCCTCGTCGACTTCCTCACCCAGGTGTCGCTCGTCGCCGCCGCCGACGAGATCGACGACGCGTCGGGCACCGTCTCGCTGATGACCCTGCACACCGCCAAGGGCCTCGAGTACCACGCCGTGTTCCTCACCGGCCTCGAAGAGGGGCTGCTGCCCCACCAGATGTCGGCGTCCGAGCCGGGCGGCCCGGCCGAAGAGCGGCGCCTCTTCTACGTCGGCATCACCCGCGCGCGCAAGCGGCTGCACCTCTCGCTCGCGATGAGCCGCGCCCAGTTCGGCGAGGTCGCCGTGGCGATGCCGTCGCGCTACCTGCAGGAGATCCCCGAGGGGCTCATCGACTGGCGGCAGTCGCCCGGCATGGCGACGAGCCGCGGCGGCACCCAGCCGCGCGCGCTCAACGCCCGTCGGCCGGGCGGCGCGTGGGGCACCCGCGACCGCGACCTCGAGCGGTTCAGCGTCACTCGCTCGGAGAAGCCCAAGACCGAGTGGGCCAACCGCGTCACCGGCAACGTGCGCGACAACGGCGACCTCACCCTCGAGGCCGGCGACCGCATCCGCCACTCCGACTTCGGCGAGGGCAGGGTCACCCAGGTCACCGGCGAGGGCACCAAGCGCATCGCGCACGTGAACTTCGACACGGCCGGGCAGAAGAAGCTCCTCATCAAGATCGCGCCGATCGAGAAGCTGTGAGCTCGCTCGCTCCTGGTCGGCGCGCGCACTGCGCACGCTCGCGTTCGTGAGCCTGATGCGTCCCGCGCCGTGCGCGCTGCGTCGACCGCATCATCGAGACGGCGATCGGCTGCGCGATGGGCATGGTGCTCGTGCTCGCGGGCCGGCTCGTCGAGTCGCGGTGGCGACAGGTCGCGCCCGCCGACGAGCGCTGAGCGCCGTCGGCGGACGGGTGGGCGACCTCGCGTCGGCGGGTCACGCCGCGCGAGCGACGCCCTCGTCGGGTCGTTCCACGGACGGCTTCGGACACGGCCGCCGCGACGGATGAGGCGTCGGCCGATGCGAGCCCACCGTGCGATCGGCAGCCCGTCGGGCCGCACCAGCACGAGGCCGTCGGTGCCGATCCCGAGGACGTCGGCGGTCGCCCGGTCGACGAGTCGCACCGCGACCGGGACGTCGTGCCGGTGCTCGAGCAGCACGCGTGCCTTCGGGCCCGCGAGCACGGTCAGCCCGTCGCCGAGCAGGTCGAGCGTGGAGGTGCGCCCGTCGGGCAGCCACACGTGCGGGATCCGCTCGGCGATGTCGTCGAGGTAGTCCTCCGAGACGTCGCGCTCGCCCGACGGCACCGCCGAGCGCGTCATGTTCCGCAGGCCGACCGGCCGGCGCTCGGCCTCGAACGAGTCGAGCAACGACTCGTCGGCCCATGAGCGCAGCACCCACCCGAGCTTCCAGCCCAGGTCGTACCCGTCGTGGATCGCCGTGTTCATGCCGGCGGCGCCGCGTGGGGTCATGCGGTGGGCCGCGTCGCCGACGAGGAACACGCGGCGCTCGCGATACCGGTCGGCGATCTGGGCGGCGAACGTGAAGTCGCCCGTCCAGACGATCTCGGGTTCGAGGTCGGGTACGCCGGCCCCCTCGCGGATGAGTTCGGCGAGGCGCTCGGGCGGGTAGTCGGCGCGCGTCTCGCGCGTCGGGTCCCACGTCAGCGAGAAGACCCAGCGGTCGTGACGGTCGGTCGGGAGGAACACCCATGGCGGTCCCTGGCGCATGAGCATGTAGAGCCCGTGCCGACGTTCGCCGACGACGTCGGCCAGCGGCGCCCGGAAGAGCGTGGCGAGATAGGCGCCGAGGTCGCCCGGGTCCCTCCATCGTGATCCCGGCGAGGTCGCGCACCACGCTGTGGGCGCCGTCGGCTCCGATGACGTAGGCGGCCCGAACGGTCGACGTCTCGTCGTGCTCGCGGAGCGTCGCGGTGATGCCGTCGTCGTCTTGGTCGAGGGCGATCAGCTCGACGCCGAGCCGGATCGAGACTCCGGGCAGCGAGCGCAGGTGATCCATGAGCACGGGCTCGAGGTGGTCCTGCGGGGCGATCACGCCTGAGGTCGGGCTGATCGAGGCGGCGACCTCGGCCGTCGGGAAGCCCATCGAGACTTCGGCGCCCTCGGTCGACGCGAGGGTGCGGCCGACCCACCCGGTGGGGCTTGCATCGATCGCGCCGGAACGGATCGCGCTCTCGAGCCCCCAGGCGCGCATGAGTTCCATCGTTCGGAGGCTGATGCCGGTCGCCCGGGGGAACTGGGAGAGGGCCGTGCGGCGCTCGACCACCAGCGTACGGACGCCGTGGCGAGCCAGGGCGATCGCGGCGGTGAGCCCGGCGGGGCCGGCGCCGACGACGATCACGGCGGGTTCTTCGGTGGTGCGCATGATGCAGACCTTCCTTGTTGCTGTTCATCCTGTCGCATTTCGTCGGACACGATGTCTTTCATCAGACAGTATGTCTTTGATCGGACTTCCTGTCAATTGAAAGTAGGATGTCGCATGACGACGCGCAGGTACACCCAGCAGGCGAGCGCGGCAGCCGCCGCGAGACGCGACGCGCGTCCTCGACATCCGCTCGTCATGGCCGGCCGCAAGCGCCGAGGCATCCGCTCGTGACCGCGGAAGCCGCCCGAGGAAGTCGTCGAGCAGCTCGGCGTCGAAGGCGAGGGTCGGCGGGAGCTGCCAGAGCAGCGGGCCGAGCTTGTCGCCCAGATCGAGCAGCCCCGACGCGAAGAAGTTCGCGAGTGGCGTCTCGATGTCGCGCAGGCGCTTGATGTGGGTCACGAACCGCGGGCCCTTGACGGCGAGCACGAACCCGTCGGGCGTCGCGTCGCGCCACCGCCGCCAGTTCGCCGGCGGCTGCAACGAGTAGAACGAGCCGTTGACCTCGATCGAGGTGACGTGCGCCGACGCGTACGCGAGCTCGTCGGCCTGGCGCAGCCCCTTCGGGTAGAACGCGCCGCGCCATGGCCGGTACACCCACCCGGAGATGCCCACGCGTGCCTCGGGCCCCTCGCTCGTCACGCGGTCAGTCTGGCATTCGGGACATCCGGTCGCCAGAGTGGGTCGGATGACCCATCCCCGACGTCGCCCGCCGCGACCTGTCCGGTTCGAACCCGACACGCCGGAGGAGTACCATGGACGACGGCCCGCATATCTTGACGTCGAGATGAATCGGCACGGCCGGGCCACAACCCACCAGCCCCTGTGCGCGACCGCGCGTGCGGATCGATTGGAAGTAGAGCGTGGATCTTTACGAGTACCAGGCCAGAGACCTGTTCGAACACTACGGGGTGCCGGTGCTCCCGGGCATCATCGCCGACACGCCCGACGAGGTGCGCGCCGCGGCCGAGAAGCTCGGCGGTGTCGTCGTCGTCAAGGCCCAGGTGAAGACCGGCGGGCGCGGCAAGGCCGGCGGCGTCAAGGTCGCGAAGAACCCCGACGAGGCGTACGAGGCGGCCAAGGCCATCCTCGGCCTCGACATCAAGGGCCACGTCGTCAAGCGCGTCATGGTCGCGGGCGGCGCCCGCATCGCGCAGGAGTTCTACTTCTCGGTGCTGCTCGACCGGGCCAACCGCTCGTACCTCTCGCTCACGAGCGTCGAGGGCGGCATGGAGATCGAGCAGCTCGCGGTCGAGAAGCCCGAGGCGCTCGCGCGCATCGAGGTCGACCCCATCGCCGGCGTGACCGTCGAGAAGGCACGCGAGATCGCGGTCGCCGCGAACTTCCCGGCCGAGCTCGTCGACCAGGTCGCCGACGTCTTCGTGAAGCTCTACGAGGTCTACAAGGGTGAAGACGCGACGCTCGTCGAGGTCAACCCGCTCATCCTCGACGAAGACGGCAAGATCATCGCCCTCGACGGCAAGGTCTCGCTCGACGAGAACGCCGAGTTCCGTCACGCCGGCCACGCGCTCCTCGAGGACAAGGCCGCGGCCGACCCGCTCGAGCAGCAGGCGAAGGAGCTCGACCTCAACTACGTGAAGCTCGACGGCGAGGTCGGCATCATCGGCAACGGCGCGGGCCTGGTCATGTCGACCCTCGACGTCGTCGCCTACGCGGGCGAGAACCACGGCAACGTGAAGCCCGCGAACTTCCTCGACATCGGCGGCGGCGCCTCGGCAGAGGTCATGGCCAACGGCCTCGGCATCATCCTCGGCGACCCGCAGGTCAAGAGCGTGTTCGTGAACGTCTTCGGCGGCATCACCGCGTGCGACCAGGTCGCCAAGGGCATCGTCGGCGCACTCGCCGAGCTCGGCTCGACCGCGAACAAGCCGCTCGTCGTGCGCCTCGACGGCAACAACGTCGTCGAGGGCCGCCGCATCCTCGAGGAGGCGGCGCACCCGCTCGTCACCCTCGCCGAGAACATGGACCAGGGCGCCGACAAGGCCGCCGAGCTGGCGAACGCCGCGTAGTCGCGAGAAGGAACAGAGCAAATGACGATCTTCCTCAACAAGGACTCCAAGGTCATCGTGCAGGGCATCACCGGCGGCGAGGGCTCCAAGCACACCGCGCGCATGCTCGCGGCGGGCACCCAGGTGGTCGGCGGCGTGAACGCCCGCAAGGCGGGCACCACCGTGCTGCACAAGGACCGCTGCCGGCACCGCCGTCGAGCTGCCCGTCTTCGCATCGGTGGCCGAGGCCATCGAGAAGACCGGGGCCGACGTCTCGATCGCCTTCGTTCCCCCGGCGTTCACGAAGGACGCCGTGGTCGAGGCCATCGACGCCGAGATCCCCCTCCTCGTCATCATCACCGAGGGCGTGCCCGTGCAGGACTCGGCCGAGTTCTGGGCCTACGCCAAGGAGAAGGGCGAGAAGACCCGCATCATCGGCCCGAACTGCCCCGGCATCATCAGCCCCGGTGAGTCGCTCGTCGGCATCACCCCGGCGAACATCACCGGCAAGGGCCCGATCGGCCTCGTCTCGAAGTCGGGCACGCTCACGTACCAGATGATGTACGAGCTGCGCGACCTCGGCTTCTCGACCGCGATCGGCATCGGCGGCGACCCCATCATCGGCACGACGCACATCGACGCGCTCGCCGCGTTCGAGGCCGACCCCGAGACCAAGGCGATCGTCATGATCGGCGAGATCGGCGGCGACGCCGAAGAGCGTGCGGCCGACTTCATCAAGGCCAACGTCACCAAGCCGGTCGTCGGCTACGTCGCGGGCTTCACCGCCCCCGAGGGCAAGACCATGGGCCACGCCGGCGCCATCGTCTCGGGCTCGGCGGGCACCGCGCAGGCCAAGAAGGAGGCCCTCGAGGCCGCCGGCGTCAAGGTCGGCAAGACGCCGAGCGAGACCGCGCAGCTGCTGCGTGAGGTCTACGCCGCGCTGTAGGAAACGAGCGGATGTCGCGACATCCGCTGCTCGCATGAAGCTGCCCCGCCGGTACGACCGGCGGGGCAGCTTCGTCATTCGACCGGGGCCGACTGCGGCGCGTGAGCGATCAGTACGATGGCGTCATGAGCCACGACGGTCCTCGCGATCGAAGCCGGCCGCGGCCACCAGCACGTGGAAGAGCGGTCTGCTCTCCGAAGAGGGCGTCTACGGCGTCATCCTCGTGAGCGGCATCATCGTCGCGACCAATGTGGCCAGTGACAGCTCGTGGCACGTCTTCACGGTCGTGATCAGCACCGTCATCGTGTTCTGGGCTGCGCACGTCTACGCGGGCACCGTCGCGCAGCACGGCCACGACGACGACGCGGGCTCGCTCCGCATGGCGTTCCGCGAGGCGCTCGGCCGATCGCACGGGCTGCTGGTGGCGTCCGTTCCCGCATCGATCGTGCTGCTGCTCGGGGCGCTCAGGGCGTTCAACGACGACATCACGATCTGGCTCGCGCTCTGGATCAACGTCGCCGTGCTCGCGGTGCTCGGATTC
Organism: uncultured Actinomycetota bacterium; assembly: GCA_963836825.1. Taxonomy (GTDB): domain Bacteria; phylum Actinomycetota; class Actinomycetes; order Actinomycetales; family Microbacteriaceae; genus Agromyces. Next base: position 270,119 of record CAWILI010000016.1, on the reverse strand, counting down.
GTCGCGTTCGCGCGGCGGGGCGCCGGCTTGTTCGGGCGCCTCGGAGGTGCGCTCCTCACCGCGGCATTCGGAGTCGTCGTGATCCTGCTCAAGGCCTTCATACATTGAGGGTGATGCGCGCCGACGCCCTCGTCGCGCTAGGTTTCGACCAAAAGGGGGCGGATATGTCTGATGCAGGGACGTCGGAACTCGAAGCGCAGGATCGCGAAGCTCGAAGCCGAGAACGCCGCGTTGCGGTCCGTGGACGGTCACGGCGAAGCCGGTCGAAGGCACGGATGCCGCGAGCCCGCCGCCGCGCGAAAGCCGCCGCCGCGGGCGCACCGTGGCCGCCGTCGTGCTCGTCGTCGTCGCACTGCTGCTCGCACCCGTCGCGGTGATCTCGGCGTGGGCGCGCATCCAGCTCGTCGACACCGACCAGTTCGTCGCCACGTTCGCGCCGCTCGCCGAGGAACCGGCGGTGCAGTCGTACATCGGCGACCAGGTCACCGCGGCGATCGAGGAGCAGGTCGACATCCCGACGCTGACCTCCGATCTCTTCGACGGCATCAAGCAGCTCGACCTGCCGCCGCGCGCCGAGCAGGCGCTCGGGCTGCTCGAGGCGCCCGCCACCCAGGGGCTCCAGTCGCTCGTCTCGGGCATCGTCGACCGGCTCGTCGAGTCGCCGGCGTTCGCCGAGATCTGGCGCGCGGCGCTCACTCGGAGCCACCAGGCCTTCGTGGCCGCGGTGCAGGGAGATCCCGAACTCCGCGCTCGCGATCGGCGGTGACGGCACCGTGTCGGTGCAACTCGGCCCGGTCATCGAGGCCGTGAAAGACCGCCTCGAGCAGCAGGGGGTCGGCTTCGCCGCCAACATCCCCGTGGTCGAGCGCAGCATCGTCATCGCCCAGAATGACGCGTTCGTGCTCATCCAGACGATCTACGCACTCGCGGTCGCCGTCGGCACGTGGCTCCCCTGGGTCTGCCTCGCACTGCTCGCGGCGGGCGTGTTCGTCGCGAAGCGTCGCACCGTGGCGCTCGTGTGGACCGCGGCCGGACTCGCACTGACCATGCTCATCCTCGCCGCCGGGCTGGGCATCGGCCGCACGTTCTTCATCGGCACCGTGAGTCCGTCGATCATGCCGTCCGACACCGCATCGGTGCTCTTCGACGGCCTCGTCGAGCTCATGCTCTCGACCATCGTCGCGTTCCTCGTGCTCTCGCTCCTCGTCGCCGTGATCGGCTGGTTCTCCGGCCCGTGGCGCCCGGCGCGAGCCGCCAGGGAGTTCGCCGGTGCAGGCTTCGCGAGCGCACGCAGAGCTGCCGCCCGGCACGGCGTGACGACCGGTTCGTTCGGCATCGGCCTCGACCGCTGGCGCGGCGCGGTCTACATCGCCATCGCCTTGATCGCCGCGGCCGTGGTGCTCTTCAACCGGCCGGTCACGGTGAGTGCCGTCATCTGGACCGTCATCCTGGCCCTCATCGCCGTGGTGATCGTCGAGCTCCTGCGACGGCCGGCCGCAGAGGTCGCCGAGTTCGAGCTGGAACGTGCCGCGGCCGACGCGGGTGCCGGGGTCGCGACATCCGACACCGCCGTCCTCGACCCCGATGGCCGATGCCGCGCTCGGCGACACCGCGGTGCTCGACGCCGGCGACGACCGTCGACGCCGACGGGCATCCTGTCGACCCCGCACGTCCTGTCGGCTGACGCGGTCGCCTCGGGATAGGCTCCCCGAGGAATGAGACGCACGACGATCGCCCTGCTGGCCGCCCTCGAGGCCGCCGTCGCGGCGCTCATCGGACTCGGCATCGTGCTCGTGCCGCTCATGCTGCTGTGGGCGGTGCAGTACGGGCTCGCGGTCGACGCGACCGTGTTCCTGCGCGCCGCCGCCGACGTGTGGCTGCTCGGCCATGGCGTCGACCTCACCGTGCAGCTCGACCCGGTCACCGCGGGCGGCCTCGGACTGCCCGGCGCCGAGCGAGCCGTTCCCGATCACGATCGCCCTGCTCGGCTTCGCCCTGCTCTCGGTCGCCGCGGGCCGTCGCATCGGCCGCCGCTCGGCTGCAGGCGGCCATTCGATCACCGGTTCGGTCGCCGCCGTCGTCGTGTACGCGGCCGTCGGCGCCACGCTCGCGATCGTCGCCGGCGCCGACGTGGCGCGCGCCTCGATCTGGCAGGCGACGCTGCTTCCCGCATTCACCGTGGCGATCGGCGTCGCGATCGGTGCGATCGCCGAGACGCTGCGCGAACCCTCGCCGACGGATGCCGCGGGGGGATTCCTCCGCGATCGACTCGGTGCGCTCCCGCGCGGCGGGCTCGACGCCGTCGTCGCGGCGGTGCGCATCGGCGCGGGCGCCGCGTTCGCGCTGCTCGCCGTCGCCGCGGTGTTCCTCGCCGTGCTGATCACGCTCGACTACGCGACGATCGCCGGACTCTCGCAGTCGCTCGGCGCGGGCGTCGACGGCGGCATCGCCCTCGTCGTCGCCGAGCTCGCGTTCCTGCCGAACCTCGTGGTGTGGCTCGCGGCGTGGATGCTCGGCCCGGGCTTCGCGCTCGGCACCGGAACGACCGTGGCGCCCGGGGGCACGCTGCTCGGGCCGGTTCCCGGCATTCCGCTGCTCGGGGCGCTCCCGGGCGCCGCGCCGCTGTTCGGCGTGCTGTGGCTGCTCGTGCCCGTGCTCGCCGCGTTCGTCGGCGCCTGGCTGGTGCAGGGTGAACGGCGCGACGGATGGCCCGGGGCCGGGCCCGCCGCGCGTGACCGTGCGGTTCCGTGGTGGCACCCGATCGCGGTCGGCGCGGGGCGGCGCTCGTGGCCGCGATCGTGCTGGGCCTGCTCGCGTGGTGGTCGGGTGGAGCGGTCGGTCCGGGCCGGCTCGCAGACGTCGGGCCCGACGTCTGGGCCGTCGCCGGCATCGCCGCCGCGACCGTCGGAATCGGTTCGATCGCGGGCGGATTCGCGGCCCGGGTGCAGACGAAGGGACCGAGTGCTAGCCTGCGCGTGACGGCGTGATCGAGGGGGATCGATGACCGGATCGACGGCTTCTGCACCGCCCGCACCGACGGCAGGCGAAGGCAAGGGACTCGCCGCGGGCACACTCGGCCTGTGGGGTTCGACCGTCATCGGGCTCGCCTCGACGGCGCCCGTGTACTCGCTCGCCGCGACCCTCGGATTCGTCGTGCTCGCGGTGGGCGCGCAGGCGCCGATCGCCTTCGTCATCGCGTTCGTGCCGATGCTCCTGATCGCCTTCGCCTACCGCGAGCTGAACCGCGACGTGCCCGACTGCGGCACGACGTTCACGTGGGCGACCAAGGCCTTCGGGCCGTGGGTCGGGTGGCTCGGCGGCTGGGGCGTCGCCGTCGCCGGCACCGTCGTGCTCGCCAACCTCGCGCAGATCGGCGGCATCTACTTCTGGCTGCTCGTCGCGCCCGACCTCGCCGAGAACGTCCCGGTCGTCACCGCGACGGGCGTCGTCTTCATCGCGCTGATGAGCTTCATCAGCTGGCGCGGCCTCGAGATCGGCGAGCGCATGCAGAACGTGCTGCTCGGCGTCCAGTACCTCGCGCTCGTGCTGTTCGTCGTGTTCGCCGCGGGCGCCGTGATCACCGGCACCGCCCCCGAGGGGTCGACCACGCCGAGCGCTCGACTGGTTCAACCCCTTCGCGTTCGCGTCGTTCGACGGGTTCATCGAGTCGGTGCTGCTCGCGCTGTTCATCTACTGGGGCTGGGACACCTGCCTCGCGCTGAACGAGGAGACCCGCGACCCGAAGCGCATCCCGGGACGGGCCGCCGTGCTGACGACGCTCATCCTGCTCGTGACCTACGTGGGCGTCGCGGTCGCGGCGATGTCGTACGCCGGGCTCGGCGACACCGGCATCGGCCTCGGCAACGAGGAGAACGCCGACGACGTGTTCTTCGCGCTGAAGGACGTGCTCTTCGGTCCGTGGGCGTGGCTGCTCGTGGTCGCGGTCATGATCTCGGCGGTGTCGTCGACGCAGACGACGATCCTGCCGACGGCGCGCGGCACCCTCGCGATGGCGGTCTACAAGGCGCTGCCCAAGCGGTTCGCCACGGTGCATCCGAAGTACCACACGCCGTCGTTCTCGACGATCCTGATGGCGGTCGTCGCGATCGTGTTCTACGTCGGGCATGACGCTCATCAGCGACAACATCCTGCAGGACACGATCCTCTCGCTGGGCCTCGCCATCGCGTTCTACTACTCGATCACGGGGCTGGCGTGCGTCTGGTACTTCCGGCACACCCTGTTCTCGTCGTGGCGCAACTTCTGGAACCGGCTCGTGTTCCCGCTCGTCGGGGCGCTGCTGCTCATCTTCGCGTTCGTGTACTCGGCCATCGACATGCTCGACCCCGAGTACGGCTACACGGTGCTGTTCGGCGTCGGCGGCGTGTTCGTCGTGGGCATCGGCTCGCTGGTGCTCGGGGCCGTGCTGATGGTCGTGTGGTCGTTCTTCCGGGAGTCGAGGCCGTTCTTCCGGGGCGAGTCGCTGAACCGCGACACCGAGGTGCTCGTGCCCGACGACGGGCTGCCGCCGATCCGCTCGGTCGACGGCGGGCTGGGCTGAGCCGGGCGAAGTCCGACCGCACCGCTGCCGGTAGGCTCGAGGGGTGCAGAAGCTCGTCGTGCTGATCTCCGGCGGAGGGTCCAACCTCCGGGCCCTGCTCGAAGCCGCTGAAGACGCCGAGTTCCCGGCGCGGGTCGTCGCGATCGGCGCCGACCGGCAGGCCGACGGCCTCGTGCTCGGCGAGGAGTTCGGAGTTCCCACGTTCAGCGTGCCGTTCACCGCCTATCCCGACCGCGAGTCCTGGGGCGCCGCACTCATCGAAGAGGTGCGCCGCTGGGAGCCCGACCTCGTGGTGCTGTCCGGACTCATGCGGCTCGTGCCGCCGGCCGTCGTCGACGCGTTCTCGCCGCACCTCATCAACACGCACCCCGCCTACCTGCCCGAGTTCCCCGGCGCCCACGCCGTGCGCGACGCGCTCGCCGCGGGGGTCGACCAGACCGGCGCGAGCCTCATCGTGGTCGACAACTCGGTCGACGGCGGCCCGATCATCGCCCAGGAGCGCATCCCGGTGCTGCCCGGCGACACCGAGTCGAGCCTGCACGACCGCATCAAGCCCGTCGAGCGGCGCCTGCTCATCGAAGCGGTCCTCGACATCGCCAATTCGCACCTCGACCTGAAGGAACTCGCACGATCATGAGCACGCATTCGATCGACCCGGGCCTCTACCGCGAACGCGACCTCGTGCGCGTGCGCCGGGCGCTCGTCGCGGTGAGCGACAAGCGCGGACTCGTCGAGCTCGCCACGGCGCTCGCCGGCGCCGGCGTCGAGATCGTCTCCACCGGCGGCACCGCCGCGGCGATCGCGGCGGCCGGCCTGCCGGTCACGCAGGTGCCCGAGGTCACCGGGTACCCCGAGCACCTCGACGGGCGCGTGCGCACGCTGCACCCGGGCGTGCACTCGGGCCTGCTCGCCGACCTGCGCCTCGAAGACCACGAGCGCCAGCTCGCCGAGCTCGGCATCAAGCCCTTCGAGCTCGTCGTCGTGAACCTCTATCCGTTCGCCGAGGCGGTCGCGGCCGGCGCGGCGCCCGACGCCGCCATCGAGCAGATCGACATCGGCGGCCCGGCGATGGTGCGCGCGTCGGCGAAGAACCACGCGAACGTCGCCGTCGTCGTCTCACCCGACCGGTACGACGAGATCGTCGCCGCGGTCGAGGCGGGCGGCACCACGCTCGCGCAGCGCGCGTCGCTGGCCCGCGAGGCGTTCCGGCACACGGCGTCGTACGACGTGGCCGTCGCGTCGTACATCGGCAGCGTCATCGCCCCCGACCAGCCCGCCGACGAGTCGCCGTTCCCCGCGTGGGTCGGCGGCACGTGGACGAAGGACGCCGACCTGCGCTACGGCGAGAACTCGCACCAGAAGGCGGCGATCTACTCGTCGATGGGCGGCCGCCCCGGCATCGCGCAGGCCGTGCAGCTGCACGGCAAAGAGATGTCGTACAACAACTACGTCGACGCCGACGCGGCCGTGCGGGCCGCGTTCGACTTCGACGAGCCCGCCGTCGCGATCATCAAGCACGCGAACCCGTGCGGCATCGCGATCGCGTCGCCCGGGGCATCCGACCCCATCGCCGACGCGCACCGGCGCGCGCACGAGTGCGACCCGGTCTCGGCGTTCGGCGGCGTGATCGCCGCCAACCGCACCGGTGACCCGCGAGATGGCCGAGACCGTCGTCGGGGATCTTCACCGAGGTGCTCGTCGCGCCCGCGTTCGAGGCCGAGGCCGTCGAGCTGCTCACGCAGAAGAAGAACATCCGCCTGCTCACGCTGCCCGAGGGCTTCACCCCCACCGCGGTCGAGCTGCGACAGGTGTCGGGCGGCGCGCTGCTGCAGCAGGCCGACCGGCACTTCTCGCCGGCGTCCGAGTGGACGCTCGCGGCCGGCGACCCCGTCGACGCGGCGACCCTCGCCGACCTCGAGTTCGCGTGGACCGCGTGCCGCGCCGTGAAGTCCAACGCGATCCTGCTCGCCTCGGGCGGCGCCTCGGTCGGCGTCGGCATGGGGCAGGTCAACCGGGTCGACTCGTGCAAGCTCGCGGTCGAGCGTGCCGGCGATCGCGCCGCGGGTTCGGTCGCGGCATCCGATGCCTTCTTCCCGTTCGCCGACGGGCTGCAGATCCTCATCGACGGCGGCGTGCGCGCCGTCGTGCAGCCGGGTGGTTCGGTGCGCGACGAGGAGGTCGTCGCGGCGGCCCGCGAGGCCGGCATCACGATGTACTTCACGGGCGAGCGGCACTTCTTCCACTAGTCCCTCGTAGGCGCGCCGGGGCATGCGCACGGCGGTACCCTTGAAGTGAACCTGCGCTCACGAGGCGCGGGCACCGTTCCGCCCACGAAGCGGATGATTCGAGGAGAACGATCGATGACGATCACACACGCCCCGGCACCCCCTGCAGCCGAGGTCAACGCAGCACTTCCCACCGAGGCGCCCGACCACGAACGGGTGCTCATCACCCGCGGCCCGCGCTCAGGCCTCACGATCATCGTGGCCGTGCATTCGACCCGGCTCGGCCAGGCCCTCGGCGGCGCCCGACTCTGGCGCTACGGCCACTGGACCGACGGTCTCGCCGACGCCCTGCGCCTCTCGCAGGCGATGACGATGAAGAACGCCGCAGCCGGCCTCGCGCGCGGCGGCGGCAAGTCGGTCGTGGCCATCCCCGCGGGCGTCACCCTCGACGACGCGCAGAAGCGCGACGCCATGCTCGACCTCGGCGACGCCGTCGAGTCGCTCGGCGGCGCCTACATGACCGCCGAAGACGTCGGCACGAGCGCCGAGCTCATGGCCGTCGTGCACGAGCGCACCGAGCACGTCTGCGGCCTCCCGGCCGAGCAGGGCGGCGTCGGCGAGCCTGCCGACGCCACCGCGGCCGGCGTGCACGCCTCGATCATCGCGACCCTCGGCCACGTGTTCGGCTCGACCGACGCGACCGGCCGTCACCTCGTCATCTCGGGCCTCGGCCAGGTCGGCGGTCGCCTCGCGCGCAGCCTCGCGGCCGCCGGCGCGCGATTGACGGTCACCGATGTCGCAGCCGACAAGCGTGCGCTCGCCGACGAGCTCGGCGCGGCCTGGGTCGACCCGGCCGACGCGCACCGCGTCGAGGCCGACGTGTTCGTGCCGTGCGGCCTCGGCGGCGTGCTGACGCCCGAGGTCGTCGACGAGCTGCGGGTGCGTGCCGTGGTCGGTGCCGCGAACAACCAGCTCGCCTCGCGCGACGTCGCACGGCTGCTCACCGAGCGGCGCATCGTGTGGGCGCCCGACTTCGTGGTGAACGCCGGCGGGGTCATCTACCTCGACGTCGCGAGCGAGCCCGACGCCGACCAGGCCGCGCTCGACGCGCGCATCGCCGGCATCGGCGACACGGTGGCCTCGGTGCTTCACGACGCCGAGCAGCGCGGATCGACGACCCTCGAAGCCGCCGAGCGCCTCGCCCGCGCGCGCCTCGACGCCGCACGATGAGGGCCCGGCACGGCCAGTAGGCTCGTGCCATGACCTCCCCCGTTCCATCACCGTCGTCCGCCCCTGCCCGGTACACACCCGAGGCCGGCCCGGCGCGACGCACGGTGGCGGTACTGCTCTCGGCCGCGGCGGTCGCGCTCATCGCGCTCGCCGCGGCCGTGCTCGCGTTCTTCATCGGCAACGGGCAGGCGCCCACGGTGTTCGGGCAGGTGTTCGGGCACTTCGCGCTCGCGGCCACGATCACCTGGGTGCTGCTCGTGGTCGCGAACGCCCTCGGAGCCACCCGCGTGTGGTTCCTCGCGCTGCTCGCCGGGTTCGCGTCGTCGTGCCTCGCGGCGCTCATCGCCACGACCTTCACGGTGGGCGCCACGTCGCGCAACCCGTTCTCGGGGGCGTTGTTCGTCTTCGTGGTCAGCTCGCTCGTGAGCCTCAACCTGATCTTCATCATCGCCGTGATCATCGCCGAGATCTTCATCGCGCCACGCGTGATGCGGGGCATCCTCGGCCACACGCCCGAGTGGCCGCCGCGCCGCATCGCCCTCGTGCGCATTCCCGCCTCGAACCTCGACCAGGGCGAGCTCACGCATCTCGAGCGCCGGCCCATCGACCACGATCTCGCCGACGAGCAGTGGGACAACTACTGCGCCGCGCTCGCCGCCGAGGGCTGGGACACCGTCGAGATCGACGCGGCGCCCGAGCTGGCCGACTCGGTCTTCGTCGAGGACACCGTCGTGATGTTCGGCGACCTCGCGGTGGTCACGAACCCCGGCGCCGAGTCGCGCCGGCCCGAGATCGAGGCCGTCGAGCGCACGGTGCGCGCGATCGCCGGCGTCACCGTCGAGCGCATCGAGGCGCCGGGCACGCTCGAGGGCGGCGACGTGCTGAAGGTCGGGCCCGTCGTCTACGTCGGCGCGTCGTCGCGCACGAACGCCGAGGGCATCCGCCAGCTGCGCGAGCTGCTCACGCCGCACGGGTACCAGGTCGTCGCGGTGCCCATCACGAAGGCGCTGCACCTGAAGAGCGCGGCGACGGCGCTGCCCGACGGCACGATCATCGGCGACCCCGCGCTGCTCGACGTCACGAGCGTGTTCGCGACCTTCCTGCCCGTGCCCGAGCCCGAGGGCGTCGCGGTCGTCGAGCTCGGCCCGACGTCGCTGCTGATGTCGGCGTCGGCGCCGCAGACGGCCGCGAAGCTGTCGGCGCTCGGCTACCGGGTCGTCACGGTCGACATCAGCGAGTTCGAGAAGCTCGAGGGCTGCGTCACGTGCCTGTCGGTGCGGGTGCGCTGATCACCGGGCCGCGTCGCCGACACGCGCGCGACCGTCGTGCAGTTCGAGCACGCGGTCGGCGCGACCGACGAGCGCCGCGTCGTGGGTCGTGACGACGGCCGCGACGCCGCGGGCGTGCACGAGCTCGCCGATGAGGTCCATGACGGTGGCGGCGGTGCCGCTGTCGAGCTGGCCCGTCGGCTCGTCGGCGAGCAGCACCTGCGGACGCGCGGCGAGGGCGCGCGCGATGCCCACGCGCTGCTGCTGACCGCCCGAGAGCTCGTAGGGGCGTTGCGCCGCGTGCGCGGCGAGCCCCACGAGCTCGAGCGACTCGGCCACCCGCGCCTCGCGCTCGGCCGGCTGCATGCGCGCCAGGCGCAGGGGCACCTCGACGTTCTCGGCCGCCGAGAGCACGGGGATGAGCCCGAACGACTGGAACACGTAGCCGAGCCGGTCGCGCCGCACCGCCGCGAGCGCGGCTTCGCCCATCGCCGAGAGCTCGTCGTCGCCGAGCAGCACCCGGCCCGACGTCGGCCGGTCGAGCCCGCCGAGCAGGTTCAGGAGCGTCGTCTTGCCGGCGCCCGAGCGGCCCGTGACGACGAGCAGCTCGCCCGGGTGCACCTCGAGCGACACGTCGTCGACGGCGTGCACGGCACCGCCGCGACCCTCGAACACCCGGCTCACGGATTCGGCACGCAGCGCGCTCATCGTTCCTCCTCGGGTCGGCGATTCGATGTCGGATGTCCCTGCCGGAGGCTCGGCGGCAGGTGCGGCGTCGGATGCCGCGGCCGCGTGCCGCGCGTGCCGCCTCGGCGCGGCCGGAGTCCTCGGCCTTCGGGGTCGTCGCGTCAGGGACATCCGCTCGACCGTCGTGACCCGGCCACACGCCGACGTGGTCGGGCTCGAGCGCGAGGCGCACGCGGTCGCGCAGCTCGAGCGCCTGCACGAACTCGTGCGGCAGCTGCAGCCGGCCGACGCGGTCGAGCACCGCGAACTCCTCGGCGATGTGCTGCTCTTCGCCGTGCTCGTCGACCCGGGTCGAGCGCAGCACCTCGGTCGAGGTGCGCCCGTCGCGGATCTGCACGGTGCGCCGCACGTGACCCGACACCCCGGGGTCGTGCGTGACGATGAGCGTCGTCACGCCGAGCTCGAGGTTGACGCCGCGCATCGCCTCGAGCACGGCCGCCGAGGTCGACTCGTCGAGCTCGCCGGTGGGTTCGTCGGCGAGCAGCACGAGGGGTTCGTTCGCGAGCGCGACGGCGATGGCGACGCGCTGCTGCTCGCCGCCCGACAGCTCGCCCGGGCGGCGATCGCGCGCATCGCCGACCTCGAGCAGTCCGAGCAGGTCGTCGATGCGCGCGGCGCGCGCGGCACCCCGGCGACCGCCGGCGACGTTCATCGCGAGCGCGATGTTCTCGGCCGCGGTGAGGTAGGGGAGCAGGTTGCGCGAGGTCTGCTGCCACACGAAGCCGACGGTGCGCCGCCGGTAGGCGACCCGCTCGCGCGAGCCCATGGTGAGCAGGTCGTGGCCTGCGACCCGCGCGACACCGGCTGTGGCGGTGTCGAGGCCCGAGAGGATCGTCAGCAGCGTCGACTTGCCCGACCCCGACGCGCCGACCACGGCGACCATCTCGCCGGCATCGACGCGCAGGTTCAGGCCCTGCAGCGCCTGCACCTCGACGCCGTCGGCGGCGAAGATGCGCACGAGGTCGGTGCAGAGGATGTGCGGTCCTGAGCGGTTGACACGGTGGCCATGATTCATCCTTCCTCTTCTGCGCGCAGCGCGCGCGAGGCGTTGCCGTCGCCGCCGATGCGCGACGCGAGCAGCACGGCGGCGGCCGTGACGAGCACGGCGCCCGCGAGCACCGCCGCGATGAGCGCGGGGTCGAACACCACGACGGGTTGCGCGTCCTCGCCCGTGAACGAGCGCAGGTCGACCCCCTGCAGCACGACGAAGGGCAGCGCGGCGCCGAGCAGGGCGCCCGCGACGAGCGCGACGACGACGACCGGTCCGATCTCCCAGGCGACGAGCGCGCGCTCGCCGCGGCGGCGCAGCCCGAGGGTCGCGAGCAGCGGCAGCAGGCGGTCGCGCGCCGGGCGGCCCACGACGAGCGTGAGCACGATCGCGAGGGCGGTGAGCAGGCTCGAGAGCACGATCGCGGCGATGAGGGCGACCACCAGGCCGCTCGTCGTCGACACCCCGCGCAGGTCGTCGAGCAGCATCGACGGGGTGGTCACCGTCGCGTCGGGGCCGGCGATCTCGACGAGCGACTCGGTGACCGCGTCGGCGTCGGCGTCGGGCGCGAACCGCACGAGCACCGTGCGGGGCACGAACGAGTCGACGAACCGATCGGCGTGCGAGCGGTCCATGAGCACCCAGCTCGCGCGCGGCGAGTAGGCGGTGCGGCCGTCGACCACCGCGAGCGCCTCGAACTCCTCGCCGTCGAGCTCGACCGTGTCGGCGTCCTCGATCGAGTCGGCGACCGACTGCGAGATCACCACGGGAACGGGGGACACGTCGGTCGTCGCCGCCACCGCCGAGCCCCTCGGGCAGCGGCGTCGCCCCCGCGCGCCCGGCCTGCACCCGCCGCATCTCGTCGGCGTCGACCACGATGAGCGTCGTGGTGCGCACCCGGCCGTCGATCTCGATGGTGCTCGGCGCGGTCGAGTACACCGGAGCGATCGCCTCGACGCCGGGCACCTCGGCGAACGCGGCCTGCTGTTCGAGCGTGAACGGCGTGCCGGTGACGGCGGCGTCGGCGCCCACCCGCGCGTCGGCCGCGCGTTCGACCCCGGTCTGCACGGTGCCGAGCAGCACCGCCGAGAACACGGCGACCGAGACGCCGACGACGACGGTGAGCACGGGCACGATGCCGGCCGACGGGTCGCGCAGCGCGCGTGCCGAGCCGAGGAACGGCACGAGGTCGCGCCGCCGGCTGGTGCGGCGCACGAGGGCGGCGAGCGGCACCGGGTAGAGCCGCAGCACGACGAGGCACACGAGCAGCGAGAGCAGCAGCGGCACGGCCGCGAGCAGCGGGTCGACGCCGACCTCGGCCGCCGACGTCGCGAGGCCGCGACGCAAGCAGCAGCGCGACGGCCGTGATGGCGATGATCGCGACGGTCGCCTCGGCGATCCACCGGTGACGGCCGCCGCCGCGCACGCGCACGTCGGCGCGCGCCCGCCGCAGCGGGCTGAGCGCGGGAACCGACGCGACGAGCAGCGCGGCGGGGGTGAGCGCGAACACCGCGGCGATGATCCACCCGCCGGAGCCGGCATCGGCGGGCACGAGGAGCATTCCCAGCGCGCCGCCGACGAGTGCGGCGGGCACGCCGATCACGAGGCCCTCGAGGGCGAGGATGCCCCGGAGCCGGCCGTCTGACGCGCCGCGGGCCGCGGCGAGCTCGAGCCCGGTGCGCCGCCGCTCGAACACCACGCGCGCCCCGAGCAGCAGCACGGCGACCATCACGCCGATCGGGCCCGAGGCGATCGTCGCGAGCACCGCATCGGTCGCGCCGGCAGCGATGGCCGCCGACTCGAGCGCCTCGGAGAGCCCGCTCGAGAAGGTCACGTCGCCGACCGTCGAGAAGGCGAAGTCGCCGAAGCCGGGCCCGAGCGGGTACGCCTCGCTCGTGAACTCGTCGACCGCGGCACGCAGCTCGGCCGACTGGTCGGCCCGCACGCGGTCGGGCAGCGTCGGGAACCAGGAGTCCATGGTCGACTGCGGCTGGGTCTGCACGTAGGCGGCCCACGAGTTCGGGTCGGCGAAGCCGAGGCCCGTGATGCGGAGGCTGCCGTCGGGTGAGAACGCGACCGAGGGCTCGAGCGCGACGGGCACGTGCGTCCAGAACCCGTCGTCGGGGTCGACCGCGTCGAAGGTGCCGACGAGGCGCACGCCCTGGCGCTCGGCGCCGACGGCGAGCGTGCGCACCTCGCCGAGCTCCCACCCCATCTCGGCGGCGACGGGCTCGGCGAAGACGATCTCGATCGGCTCGTCGGTCGGCACGGGCGTCGGCGGGGCCGCGAAGCCGTCGTCGATCTCGGGAGCGGCCGGGGCGCTGCCGACGAGCACCTCGGGCCACTCGCCGCTCGTGAGCGTCGACGTGCTCGCGCAGCCGGGGGTCGAATCCGGTGAACAGCTGGTACGCGATCCCGCCGGCTGCAGCCCCCTCGGGCAGGGCGTTCGACGGCCCGCTGAACAGCACCGTGAGGGGGTCGCCGGTGACCGCGGCGAGCGGCTCGGGCATGCCCGCGCGGATGTCGGACAGGCGCTCCTCGTGCCCGCCCCACACGTCGTCGACGCCATCGGGCAGCGTCGTGCCGCTCGCCGACGGGCCGAGCCCGGGCTGGCGCCCGCGTCGAGTTGAGCACGTCGAGCTCGCGCGCCGGATACTCGTCGAGCCGCTCGCCGAGCGCCGCCGTGTGCATCGCGGCGACGGCGCGCGGCACCGCGGTCGCGAGCAGCGCCCCGGCGAGCACGAGCAGCGCGAGCAGGATCGACGCGACCGGTGCGGCGAGGAACTGCCGGCGCAGCAGGCCCGCCGACGACAGGTGCGAGTGGTGTCGCGCGCTCATCGCTCCTCCTGCCTCAGGCCGGGGCGCGCGGCGAGGCGGCGCACCGAGCGCGCCGCGAGGGCGATGACGGCCGCGGCGAACAGCACGAACGCGCCGATCGCGACGAGCCACGGCTCCCACGCGATCGCGAGCGGCGCCTGCACCGACGCGGGCGTGCCGGCGACGGCGGCGTGTGCGAGCTCGCGCGCGGTGAGCAGGGCGGTCGCCACGCCGATGACGCCCCCGACGACGATCGCGATGCCGACCGTGATGGCGAGTTCGGCGGCCCTCGAGCGCGACTGCGTGGCTGCCGGAACGCCGAGCACGCGCAGCACGACGACCTCGCCGAACCTGGCCGAGCCGAGCGCGCTCGCGAGCGCGACGAGCGCGATCAGCGCGAGCGCGAGCGCGCCGGCGGTTCCGGCCCACAAGGCGGCGAGGGCGGGACCGATCAGCGTCGCCGACGACACGTCGGCCCGGGTCGTGGCCGACAGCGCCGAGCGCCGGTCGGCTTCCAGCGCGCCCGCGACGCGATCGGGGTCGGATGTCGCGAGCCACCGTTCCCCGAACTGGGGCACTCCGCCGCCCTCGTCGAAGGCGGCGCGGCTCAGCGCGCCCAGGTCGGCGAACACGGCGTTCGTGCCCGCCGTGGGCACCACCGGCACGGTGCCGGCGACGACGGCATCGAGCTCGGCGCCGCCCGTGACGACGCGGAACGCGAACCGGTCGCCGACCTCGGCCGAGATGCGCGTGGCGAGCTCGTCGGCGAGCACGACGGGCAGCGGGTCGCTGCCACCGGTCGTGAGGTTCGCGCGGGCCTCGGGCTCGGCCGACGAGAGCAGCACCGGGCCGTCGACCGCGAGGTCGGCCGCACCGCCGTCGAGCGCGTGCCGTCGGGCCCGGTGCCGTCGAACCCGATGCCGTCGAGCCCGACGCGCACGCCGTCGGCGCCCGAGGCGCCCACGAGCGACGCCTGCAGGCCGATGAGGCGCATGCCCGGGGCATCCGGCAGCTCGATCGTGACCCGGCCCTCGCCGGCCGCGATCTCGACCTCGCCGGCGGGCGTTCGCGTCGCGGCGCCGCCCTCGGTGAGCAGCCAGGCCGACACCGCCACCCGCCCGGCGGTGCCGACGGGTGCCTGCAGGGTGACGTCGACGCCGAGGGTCGATGCCCCCTCGGGAAGGGCGACGCCCGCCGCCTCGGCCGACGCCGCGAGCGGGCCCGCCGTCGCCGCTGCGCCGACACCGGGTGCCACCTCGGCGAGCTCGCCGACCGGCGCGGCCACGAGGGTCGCGGGCTCGGATCCGAGGCGCACCTCGCCGTGGAAGACGGGCGCGTCGGCCGTGATGCCGTCGACGTCGGCGAACGGGTCGACGAGCGCGAGCGGATCGGGGCCGCGCACGATGTCGCGGCCGGCGAACGCCACCCGCACCTCGCCGCCGGCGGTGAGCGCCGACATCTGGCGGTCGACCGACTGCCAGGCGCCCGCGAACGCGGCGGTGAGGGTGAGGCCGGCGACCGCGAGCATCGTGACGAACGAGGCCGACGCGTAGAGCGCGGCGCGGCGCGCGAGCTGTCGCATCGGCAGCGCGGGCACCAGGGCGGGGCGCGCGGCCGCGAGGCGCTCGAGCACGGCACCGACCGGCCCGGTCAGCCCGAGTGCGAGCAGCGACAGGGCGAGCAGCACGAGCACCGGCGCGAGCACCGCCACCGGATCGACGTCGACGCGTCCCGACGAACTCGTCACGAGCGGCGATCCGTACAGCCGGAACTGCCACAGGGCGATCGCCGCGGCCACCGCGATCAGCAGCGGCGCCCCCGGCGACCGCGGTGCGCGGTGCGCGGCCGACCTCGTCGCCCGAGCCGCGCAGCACCGGGCGCCGCGCATCGATGAAGGCGCGGCCCGCGACGATCACGACCGCGGCGACCAGGGCGACGGATGCCACGAGCCACGCGCTCGCCCAGTCGCGGGCCTCGTCGGGGCGGGTGGAGGCGAGCACCGCCTCGGCGGCGAGCACGCCGACGACCGCGGCGGGCACGCCGACGACGAGCACCTCGAGTGCGGTGGCGCCCGCGAGGCGCGCGGCCGAGGCGCCGCGGGCGCGCAGCAGGGTCGTCTCGGAACGTCGCGCAGCACCGAGCAGCGTCGCGAGCCGGGTGAGCGCGGCGAGGCCGGCGAACGCGAGCACGAGCACCGGCAGCGGCGCCACCGCCCGCACGGCGCCGATGCCCGCGAGCAGGCGGGTGAGCGTGGCGCCGAGATCGCCCGTCGCGCCGAGTCCGCTCGAGCCGAGTTCGGGCCGGTCGCGCAGTGCGGGTTCGACGTTGGGGAGGGTCGCGCGCAGCACCGCGGCGCGGTCGGGCGTCAGCTCGGCGGTGTCGGGCAGCGCGGTCCAGCGTGCGACGACCGCTGCCGGGACATCCGTCATCGCGCCTTCGTCGACGACGAACGGGCCGGCGCCGCCCTCGATCGCGCCCGTCGCGACGATCGGCTCGCCGAACCACGCCGGATCGTTCGCGTCGACGGGCAGCCAGGTTCCGACGACGAGCAACCGGCGCGGGTCGTCGCCCGCGAGCGGTGACCAGGTCGCCGGTGTCGAGGCCGAGGTCGGCGGCCGCGCCGGCGTGCAGGGTCGTCGCGCTCGCGCCCTCGGCGTCGGCCGCGGCGACCGACTCGGGCGTGTCGGCCCACGCACCGTCGACGAGGTCGGCGCGATCGGCGAGCGTCGGGTCGGCGAGCAGCACGGCGCCGAACGGCGACCCGCCCTCGACTCGGCCTCCGCGCCGACGGTCGCGGCGACCGGTGCGGTCTGCACGCTGCGGGCCCAGACGGCGCCGTTCGGCACGAGCATGCGGTCGAGCACCTCGCCCGCGGCCTCGGCCTGGGCATCGGGGTCGTCGGCGAGCCGGATCTGCCATCGGATCGCGCCGTCGGCGCCCGTCGTCGCGGCGAGGCCGGCGCGCAGCCCGCCCGTGGCCGCACCGGCGAGCGCGTCGACCACCCCGGCGCCGAGCCCGGCGAGCAGCAGCACGACGGCCGCGATGCCGGCGAGCACGCCCAGGCGTGCGTTCGCGCGCGCGAACGCCGTCCGTGCTGCTCCCACGCGCGCTCCTCGTCGATCGGGCCGCGCACGCGGGTGGGTGCAGGGACCGGGTGACGTGGCCGCCTCGATGCGGGGCGACGGCACGCTGGCCCGCGCGACGACGACATCGCAGCCTACTCCTGAACTCGGTCTTGCACGCCACTCCCGCGGCATCGTAGGCTGTAGGGCTGGCTGCGAGGCGACCCCGAGCAGCCCCGAGGGGTTCGACAGGACGACTCGATTCGGCGAGATCCACTCACGACGCAGGAGGACACCATGCAGACAGACACCTACGCCCGCACGGTCGCGGTCGATGGCGCTGGTCGCACGGCGTTCCCCGTCGCAGGCCGCTTCCGGTAGCGACCACCCCGCCCGCAGGCCCCCGCCTGCATGTTTCCCGGCCCTGCCGTCGCCGACCACCGGTCCCCGACCACGGCCCACCGACGCGTTCCGCGTCCACTTTCACCTTCACGCCCGCCGATCACGCTCGCTCGTGAGCGATCGGCATCCCACTGAGGAGCACCGGACTTGTCCGAATCCGTCCAGCCGCAGCATCCGAATGTCGCGACCGAACCGACCCCGCGCGTGGGCACCCTGCGCGCGCTCTGGCGCCTGCGCGAGTACGCGGGGCCCGCGATGCCCGCGTTCGCGGGCAGCATGGCCGCCGCGCTCGTGGCGCAGCTCATCGCACTGACCATTCCGCAGGTGCTCGCCCAGATCGTCGACGGCCCGCTCGCCGACGGCGACGCGGCGGCGATCGCGCCGCTGACGCTGCTGGTGTTCGTGCTCGGCACCGTCGAGGCGCTGCTCTACTCGCTGCGGCGCTGGCTCGTGGTCGGGCCGGGCACCAAGGTCGAGGCGCGCATGCGCAACGCCCTCTACGCGAAGCTGCAGGACCTGCCGGTGAGCTTCCACGACCGCTGGCCGAGCGGCCAGCTGCTCTCGCGCGCCGTGAGCGACCTCGGCCTCATTCGCCGGTGGCTGTCGTTCGGCCTCGTGCTGACCGGCGCGAACATCGTGATCATCGTCGTCGGCGTCGGCATCCTGATGTCGATGAACTGGATGCTCGGACTCGTCTTCCTCGTCTGCTCGCTGCCGCTCTGGTGGGCCGGCTGGCGGTTCGAGGGGCAGTACTCCGCACTGTCGCGGCTGAGCCAGGACCAGGCCGGCGACCTCGCGACCGCCGTCGAGGAGTCGGTGCACGGCATCCGCGTGCTGAAGGCGTTCGGTCGCGGCAAGCACGCCCTGTCGACGTTCCGCGCGCAGGCCGAGTCGCTGCGCCGCACCGAGATCGAGAAGGCGCGCCTCGACGCGCAACATCTGGGCCTGGATCATCATCGTGCCGGCCATCGCACTCGCGATCTGCCTCGTGGTCGGGGTGTGGCTCGCCGCGAACGGCCAGCTCAGCGTCGGCGAGCTCGTCGCGTTCTTCGCGACCGCGACCGTGCTGGCGTGGCCGATCGAGTCGATCGGCTTCTTCCTCGCGTTCGCGCTCGACGCGCGCACCGCGACCGACCGGTTCTTCGACATCCTCGACAGCGAGAACACGATCGTCGACCCCGACGATCGCGAAGCACCTCGAGCGCCCCCGGGGCGAGCTCGCGTTCACGGGCGTGCGCTTCCGCTACCAGGATTCGCCCGACCGCTTCGGCGACCTGCTCGACGGCGTCGACCTCGTGATCGAGCCCGGCGAGACCATGGCGCTCGTCGGCCTCACCGGCAGCGGCAAGACCACGATGACCGCGCTCACGACGCGTCTCTACGACGTCACGGCCGGTTCGATCACGGTCGACGGCGTCGACGTGCGGGCGTTCAGCCGTGAAGAGCTGCGCACGCACGTCGCCATGGCGTTCGAGGACGCGACGCTGTTCAGCGCCTCGGTGCGCGAGAACGTGCTGCTCGGCCGCCCCGAGCTCGTCGGGCGACGCCCCCGACGTCGTCGCCGAGGCCGAGCGGGTGCTCACCGAGGCGCTGCGCATCGCGCAGGCGGGCTTCGCGTACGACCTGCCCGACGGCGTCGACACGAAGGTCGGCGAAGAGGGCATGAGCCTGTCGGGCGGCCAGCGCCAGCGGCTCGCGCTCGCGCGCGCGGTCGCGGCGAAGCCCGCGGTGCTCGTGCTCGACGACCCGCTTTCGGCGCTGGATGTCGCGACCGAGGCCCGCGTCGAGGCCGAGCTGCGCTCGGTGCTCGCCTCGACCACCGCGCTCATCGTGGCGCACCGGCCGTCGACGGTGACCCTCGCCGACCGGGTGGCGCTGCTCGAAGACGGGCGGGTCACCGCGGTCGGCACGCACTCCGAGCTGCTCCGCGAGAGCGAGCACTACCGCTTCGTCATCTCGAGCCTCGAAGACGAGGAGCGACGGGGTCGCGAGACGCGTCCGCGAGCCGATCCGACGTCGAGCCGACCGACCGAATTCGAACGAGAGGAGGCGGCATCATGAGCGTCACCGGTGTGCAGGGCGAAGAACGCGACGACTACTCCAAGGCCGAGTCGCGCCAGATCCGCCTGCGTTCGCGGCGCCTGCTGGGGTCGCTGCTGAAGCCGCTGCAGGGCAAGCTCTGGCTGACCGCCGCCGCGGTCGTCGTGTCCTCGGCCGCCCAGGTGGCGGGGCCGGCGATCATCGCGTACGGCATCGACAGCGGCATCCCGGCGCTCGTCGAGCAGAACTGGTACCCGGCCGCGTTCGCCGGGCTCGCCTACCTGATCACGGGCGTCGTCGGGGCGTTCCTCATCTCGGCGTACATCAGGCTCTCGGCGCGCATCAGCCAGGCCGTGCTCATCGACCTGCGCACGCGGGTGTTCCTGCACACGCAGAAGCTGTCGCTCGAGTTCCACGAGTCGTACACGTCGGGGCGCATCATCTCGCGGCAGACGAGCGACCTCGATGCCATCCGCGAGCTCATGGACGAGGGCCTCACGATGCTCGTGCGCGGCCTCATGTACATGGCGTTCACCGCGGTCGCCCTCGTGCTGCTCGACTGGCAGTCGGGGCTCGTGCTGCTCGTCGCGCTCGTGCCGCTCGGCATCCTCACCCGCTGGTTCCAGGTGCGGTCGCAGGCGCTGTTCCGGCGTTCGCGCGTGGCCTCGGCGAAGCTCATCGTGCAGTTCGTCGAGACCATGACGGGCATCCGCGCCGTGCAGGCGTTCCGCAAGGAGCGCCGCAACGAGGCGGAGTTCGGCGACCTCACCGAGGACTACCGCGACGTGAACGCGAAGGTGCTCGGCCTCTTCGCGGTGTTCAACCCGGGCCTCGCGTTCATCGGCAACACCGCCGTCGCGGTCACGCTGCTGCTCGGCGGGTTCCGGGTGATCGACGGGTCGCTCGAGGTCGGCGTGCTGCTCGCGGCGGTGCTCTACACGAAGCGGTTCTTCGACCCGATGGAGGACCTCGCGATGTTCTACAACGGGTACCAGTCGGCGTCGTCGGCGCTCGAGAAGATCTCGGGCGTGCTCGAGGAGCAGCCGAGCGTGCCCGACCCGGTGAAGCCGGTCGACCTGTGGAACGCCGACGGCCACGTGCGGTTCGAGGCCGTCGAGTTCGCCTACACGAAGGGCAGGGTCATCCTGCCCCGGTTCGATCTCGACCTGCCCGCCGGGCAGACGATCGCGCTCGTCGGGTCGACGGGCGCCGGCAAGTCGACGCTCGCGAAGCTCATCGCGCGCTTCTACGACCCGAGCGACGGCGTCGTCTCGCTCGACGGCGTCGCGCTCAGCGACCTGCACCCGAAAGACCTGCGGCGAGCGATCGTCATGGTCACGCAGGAGGCCTACCTGTTCTCGGGTTCGGTCGCCGACAACATCGCGCTCGGCAAGCCCGACGCGTCGTTCGACGAGATCGTGCGGGCCGCGCAGGCGGTCGGCGCGCACGAGTTCATCGAGGGACTGCCGAACGGCTACGACACCGACGTGAACAAGCGCGGCGGACGCGTGAGCGCGGGCCAGCGGCAGCTGATCTCGTTCGCGCGGGCGTTCCTCGCGAACCCGGCGGTGCTCATCCTCGACGAGGCGACGAGCTCGCTCGACATCCCGAGCGAGCGCCTCGTGCAGGAGGGCCTCACGAAGCTGCTCGCCGACCGCACCGCGGTGATCATCGCGCACCGCCTCTCGACGGTCGCGATCGCCGACCGGGTGCTCGTCATGGAGCACGGGCGCATCGTCGAGGACGGCACGCCCGCCGACCTCATCGGCGGCACCGGCCGGTTCGCGGCGCTGCACGCGGCCTGGCGCGATTCGCTCGTGTGATCTGCGGCTGAGACGACGGATGACCCGGGCCGGGCGCTCTCGCGCCGGCCCGGGTCGCCCGTGTCGATCGGCTCAGCTCGGGATGACCACGAACGGCGTGCGGGTGAGGCCGTTGCACGCCGTGGCGGCGGTGTACGCGCCCATCATCGGGCTCACGAGCAGGTCGCCGTCGGTGAGGGGCGGCAGCGGCATTCGGCGTGCGACCACGTCGGCGCTGTCGCACGTCGGTCCGGCGAGGGTGACCGGAACGCGTCCGCGAGCGATGCGGCGGCGGGTGGCCCGCTCGGTCGGTCGCATCGAGCGGGGGCTGGCGGTCAGCTCGGATGCCGCGAACACGAGCGGGTGCGCGCCTTCGGCGCCCATGCCCGAGAACGCACCGTGCACGCCCTCGTCGAGGTAGTGCCAGCGTCCGTCGGGTCGGTCGGCCGTGCCGACGACCCGGGTGACGAGGGTCGCGGCGGGAGCTGCGACGAACCGGCCCGGCTCGATCGCGATCTTCAGGTGCTGCGGGGCCGCGGCGATCTCCTCGCGGATGCTGCGTGCGAGTTCGGCGAGCGTCGGCACGGGCTCGTCGTACTCGACGGGGAGTCCGCCGCCGAGGTCGAGCATCTCGAACCGGATCGCGTGGCGCTCCTCGAGCTCGCGGATGAGTGCGAGCGATCCGCGGATCGCGCGCCGCCACGGTGCGGCCGACACGGTCTGGCTG
The DNA here is from genome assembly GCA_963836825.1 of uncultured Actinomycetota bacterium. Taxonomy (GTDB): domain Bacteria; phylum Actinomycetota; class Actinomycetes; order Actinomycetales; family Microbacteriaceae; genus Agromyces. Next base: position 248,252 of record CAWILI010000016.1, on the reverse strand, counting down.
CCGACGTCGAAGGTGAACCCGGCCACGCGGAGGCCGACCTGCAGGCAGTGGGCGACGAGTGCCGCCGCGTCCTCGGGCCGAACCCCGAAGCTCGGCGAGCGGTCGCCCTTCGCGGGGAACGCCAGCCTGACGAGCACCGCGACCTCGGGCAGGGCGCGGAACTTCGCGACCTCCGAGGTGCTGTCGACGACGAACGTGCGGATGCCCCGCAGGTACGCTCCCGTGATGTCGGCGATCGGCGTCATGGGGTGGTTGTGCACGCACCGCGCGATCGAGACGCCGGCGCGCTCGAGGAGGTCGATCTCGCAGCGCGAGGCGACGGCGAAGCTCGCGCCGAACGCGTCGATCGCGCTGATCGCGGCGGGGTGGGGGAGCGCCCCGGTCGCGAAGTGGATGGCGACGTCGGGAAGCTCGTGGCGCAGGGCGAGCAGCTGCGTGGTCACCCGGTCGGTGTCGAGCACGAGCAAGGGGCTGCCGTGCCGCCGCACCAGGCCGTCGAGGTCGATGCGGTCGGCGTAGTCGGCGAGGTCGCGACGAACGAGTTCGCGGTGCGACGCGCGATCGGCGGCCGGCGTGGACGCCGCGGCGTGACGGAGCCGCGACGCGATGCGCCGCGGACGATCGACGAGGACGCCGGCGAGATGCATCTGGGTGGGACCCGTGCGAGTGATGCGGGGGGAATCGCTGCTCAACATGACTCGAGCGTGCCCGAGGCGTGTGGGGGCGGCATCCATGGGTGCACCGAACCCGGCGAGGGCATGCACTGAGCGTGGAACGGGCTGTCGCCGCGGTTCGCATCAGTGCACCCCCTGAATGGGGGCGCGGCGCGCGGTCCCGAACGCGGTACAGTCGCGTCAAGCGGGCGACCGCCTGTCGATGGCCCATGCTCGCAGAACGGAGGTGCGATGGCTGATCCGACCGTCCCCCTGCGCGTCGGCATCGCAGATGACGCGCTGCTGCTGCGCGAGGGCATCTCGAAGGTGCTCGAGGGCGGCGGCATCGAGGTCGTCGCATCGGTGGGCACCGGTCAGGAGCTGCTCGACGTGATCGACGAGCTCGACCTCGACGCCGCGGTGCTCGACATCCGCATGCCGCCGAGCTTCCGCGACGAGGGCATCGTCGCGCTCGAGCAGATGCGCGCGAACGGGTCGAAGATCGGCGTGCTGCTGCTGTCGATGTACGCGACGCCCGAGTACGCGCTGCGCGTCATGGGCGCGGGCAGCGGCACCGGCTACCTGCTGAAGGAGCGCGTCTCCGAGCCGCAGACGCTCGTGCGCGCGATCGAGACGGTCGCCTCCGGCGGGTCGGTCGTCGACCCCGAGGTCGTCGAGCAGCTCGTGCACCGCACCCGCGCCGACGACCCGCTCTCACGGCTCACCGAGCGCGAGCGGTCGGTGCTCGAGCTCATGGCGCAGGGCTACTCGAACGGCGGCATCGCCCAGACCCTGTTCCTCGGCCTGAAGACGGTCGAGACCCATGTGCGCAGCATCCTGCAGAAGCTCGACCTCGAGGAGTCCCCCGAGCACCACCGGCGGGTGCTCGCGGTGCTGACGCTCCTCGGCGAGAGGTGATGGCGCCCGGCCGCAAGGGCCGGATCATCAAGCGCACGATCGTCATCACGGTCGCCGCCGTGCTGTCGCTCGGCATGGAGGTCTCGGGCTGGCTCGTGACTCCGACGGCGCCCGAGTATCGCCCCGAGGTGTCGTACACGACCCTGCACGCGATCGTGCCGCTCGTGTTCCTCGCGTGCGCCGGCGTGGCGTGGAGCATCGGACCGGCCCGGGTGCCGTCGCGGCTGATGGTCGCGTTCGCGGTGCTCTGGATTCCCGCTGACCTTCTTCCGCGTCGTCGAGGACATCGGATGGCTCTGGCCGCTGCTGTACGGCATGCACCTGTGGTGGGGGCTCATCGCCGGGCATCATCGTGCTCGTGTACCCGCGCGGATGGTTCGGCGACCGCATGGATCGGTGGATCGCGGGCATCGCGCTCGTCATCGGCGGCTCGTGTACTTCCTCGCCGTCGTGCTGCTGCTCGAGGCGCCCGATGCCGACACCTGCGACTGCGTCGCGAACGTCTACCAGATCGCCGATGCGCCGGCACTCTACACCGCGATCGACTATCGGCTTCCGCGGCATCGGCGCGCGTGCTCGCGCTCGTGATCGCGGGCCGGCTGCTCGTCGGGTGGGTGCGCGGCAGCGTGCCGGCGCGCACGGTCGCGTTCCTCATGCCGCTCGCGCTCTTCGCGTGGGCGGTGACGCTCGCGTGGTACGCCATCACCTACGCGGTGCAGACGACGGCCGACGAGGTGATGCGACACGATCTCGCTCGTGGCGATCGCGTCGCTCCCGGTGAGCTTCGTCGCGGGTCTCGCGCACGCCCGCAACATGCGGGCGCGGGTCGCCGACCTCATGCGCATCACCCGCGAGGGCGCCGACCGCGGCCTCTGGGCCGAATCGCTCGCGCGCACCCTGCGCGACGCCTCGGTGCGGGTCTACTGGTGGGACGAGGAGCACGGCAGGTACGCCGATGCCAGCGGCGAGCCGCTCGAGGGCGACCCCGCCGGCCAGGTCGGACAGCACAGCCTGCTGCCCGTCGTGTCGCCGACCGGCATCCCGATCGCGCTCATCCGTCACGACAAGGTGCTCACCGACAACATGCGCCTGCTCGACGGCGTCTCGAGCGCACTGCGCCTCTCGGTCGACAACGGGCGGCTGCGCTCCGAGATCGAGCGCACCCTCGAACAGGTGCGGCAGTCGCGAAGCCGCATCGTCGAAGGCGCCGAGAAGGCCCGGCGCCAGCTCGAGCGCGACCTGCACGACGGGGCGCAGCAGCACCTCGTGTCGCTCGGCATGCGCCTCAGGCTCGCCGCCAACCAGGCCCGCGACCGGGGCGTCGAGCCGCTCGGCGTCGAACTCGACGGCACCATCACGATGCTCAACACCGCGCTGAAAGAGCTGCGCGAGCTCGCGCACGGCATCCACCCGTCGCTGCTCACGTCGGGCGGGCTCGCGCTCGCCGTGCCCGAGCTCGCCGGACGCTGCCCGGTGCCGGTCGTCGTCGAGGTGCAGGCCGAGGGGCGGCTGCCGGCGGTCGTCGAGTCGACGGCCTACTTCGTCGTCGCCGAGGCGCTCGCGAACATCGCCAAGCACTCGAAGGCGACGCGCGCCTGGGTGCGGGCGCACCTCGACGAACGCGGCGTGCTCGACCTCGTCGTGCGCGACAACGGCGTCGGCGGCGCCTCGCCGGCGGGCAGCGGCATGGTCGGCATCTCCGACCGCGTCGACGCCGTCGACGGCACGATCACCATCGAGAGCCCGCCCGGCGCGGGCACCACCATCACGGTGCGGATCCCGCTCGCCGAGCCGTCGGGCTGTAGCGGCTCAGGGTCGCCAGCGGGCGGCCGCGAGGTCGATGCGGTAGCCGTCGTCGTCGGCCGAGGCACGCAGCGGCGTGCCCTCGCGGTCGTAGTGCGCCCGGGCGCGTTCGGCATGGCCCGTCGGCGGGCGGCCGCCCGCGCGGATGACGCGCCACCACGGGACATCCGACCCGTACCTGGCCATCACCTGCCCGACGGCGCGCGCGCCCCGTGAACCGAGCAGCGCGGCGACGTCGCCGTAGGTGGCGACGCGACCCGGCGGGATGTCGGCGACGACGGCCAGCACCGCGTCGACGAACCCCTGGGGCTGCTCGGGGACGGCGCGGGCCACGAGCGTCAGAGCTCGAGCGCGCCGATCACGTCGCCGTAGGCGGTCTCGCCGACGTCGACGAAGCCGATGCGGTGGAAGAACGCCTCAGGGCCCTCTTCGCCGGGCTCCCAGAGCACGGTGATGCGATCGAAGCCGCGACGCTTGGCCTCTTCGGCGAGCGCCTCGGCGAGGAAGCGGCCGACGCCCTTGCCCTGCACGTCGGCGTCGACGTTGATGCGCCAGATGCAGGCGCGGAACTCCTCGTGCGGGTTCTCGGGGTCGAAGTTGCCGTGGATGAATCCGACCACGCGGTCTTCGAGCAGCGCGACGCGCTGCCAGGCGGTGTCGGGGTTCACGACCGAGGACTCCGCCGAGTAGGTGACGGGGGCGATGAACTGCTCCTGGCCGGGCTTCAGCGAAAGCGAGTTCGCCGCAACGATGTTCGACGCGGACAGGTCTTCCAGTCTCAGCTCAGCCATGCTGCCAAGGCTAACCTGTCGAGCGCGCAAGTCGGTAGCAGGGATCTCCCTGACCCGACCCTGAGCCGCGCGACGCGCCGCACGGGGCATCCGATCGGCGAAGCCGCGAGACGAGCGTCTCGATGCCGAGCCAGAATCTCTCGATGTCAAGATATTCGCGAGACGCGGTAAGCTGGTCGACGGCGTGTTCACGCCCATCAGACTTTCCCCAATCCCCGACAGATCCAAGGAGACACTCTTGTCGAAGATCAAGGTTGAAGGCACCGTCGTCGAGCTCGACGGCGACGAGATGACGCGCATCATCTGGCAGGCCATCAAGGACCAGCTGATCCACCCGTACCTCGACGTGAACCTCGAGTACTACGACCTCTCGATCCAGAAGCGCGACGAGACCGACGACCAGATCACGTCGACGCGGCGCACGCCATCCAGAAGCACGGCGTCGGCGTCAAGTGCGCCACGATCACGCCCGACGAGGCGCGCGTCGAGGAGTTCGGCCTGAAGAAGATGTGGCGTTCGCCCAACGGCACGATCCGCAACATCCTCGGCGGCGTCATCTTCCGCGAGCCGATCATCATCTCGAACATCCCGCGCCTCGTGCCCGGCTGGAACAAGCCGATCATCGTCGGCCGCCACGCGTTCGGCGACCAGTACCGCGCCACCGACTTCCGCTTCGAGGGCGAGGGCACGCTCACGATGACCTTCACCCCGAAGGACGGCTCGGAGCCGCAGCAGTTCGAGGTCTTCCAGTCGCCCGGCTCGGGCGTCGCGATGGGCATGTACAACCTCGACGCGTCCATCAGGGACTTCGCGCGCGCCTCGCTGAACTACGGCCTCGACCGCAACTACCCGGTGTACCTCTCGACGAAGAACACGATCCTCAAGGCCTACGACGGCCGCTTCAAGGACCTCTTCCAGGAGGTCTTCGACGCCGAGTTCAAGGAGAAGTTCGACGAGGCCGGCCTCACCTACGAGCACCGCCTCATCGACGACATGGTCGCCGCGTCGCTCAAGTGGGAGGGCGGCTACGTCTGGGCCTGCAAGAACTACGACGGCGACGTGCAGTCCGACACCGTCGCGCAGGGCTTCGGCTCGCTCGGCCTCATGACGAGCGTGCTCGCCACGCCCGACGGCAAGGTCGTCGAGGCCGAGGCGGCGCACGGCACCGTCACGCGCCACTACCGCCAGCACCAGCAGGGCAAGCCCACGTCGACGAACCCGATCGCCTCGATCTACGCGTGGACGCGCGGCCTGTCGCACCGCGGCAAGCTCGACGGCAACCAGCAGCTCATCGACTTCTCGCACACCCTCGAGGACGTCGTCATCAAGACCGTCGAGTCGGGCGCCATGACGAAGGACCTCGCGATGCTCGTCGGCCCCGAGCAGGCGTACCAGACGACCGAGGAGTTCCTCGCGACGCTCTCGGAGAACCTGAAGACGCGCCTGGCCGCGTAGCCTGCGGTCGCGTTTCACGAGGGGCGGATGCTGCGGCATCCGCCCCTCGTCGCGTTCCACGAGCCCGAACCGGCTGCGCACGGCAGGATGGAGGCATGGCTCGCCTCCTGAAGCTCGCTCGCCGCTACTGGGTGGTGACGCTGACGCTGGCGATCGGTCTGGCTCGGCCTCGTGCTGGCGCTCACCGGAGCGGGCGCCGCGGTGCCGTGGATCTTCAGCGGCTACGCCCTCGCGATCGCGGCGTGGCAGGCCGTGGGCATGGTGCGCGACATGCTGCGCGGGCACTGGGGGCTCGACATCCTCGCGGTCACGGCGATCATCGCGACCGTCGCCGTCGGCGAGTACATCGCGGCGCTGCTCGTCGTGCTGATGCTCATGGGCGGCGAGGCGCTCGAGGACTACGCGAACCGGCGGGCGAAGCGCGAGCTCGACGCGCTGCTGAGCCGGGCGCCGCAGCTCGCCCACCGTATGGACGGCAACGAGATCGTCGAGATCCCGGCCGACCAGGTGCAGCCGGGCGACGTGCTGCTCGTGCGGCCGAGCGAGATCCTTCCGGTCGACGGCACCCTGCGCTCGGCCGAGACGACCCTCGACGAGTCGTCGATCACCGGTGAGAGCGTGCCCGTCGAGAAGCGCGCGGGCGACGTCGTGCTGAGCGGTGCCGTGAACGGGCAGTCGGCCGTCGAGATCGTCGCGACCGCGACCGCCGCCGACAGCCAGTACCAGCAGATCGTGGCGCTCGTCGCCGAGGCGGCCGACTCGAAGGCGCCGGTCGTGCGCCTCGCCGACCGCTACGCCGTGCCGTTCACGCTGTTCTCGCTCGCGCTCGCCGGGGTGGCCTGGTGGCTGTCGGGCGACCCGGTGCGGTTCGCCGAGGTGCTCGTGCTCGCGACCCCGTGCCCGCTGCTCATCGCCGCGCCGGTCGCGTTCATCGGCGGCATGAGCCGCGCCGCCCGCAACGGCATCATCGTCAAGGGCGGGGGAGTGCTCGAGCAGCTCTCCGCGGCCAAGACCGCCGTCTTCGACAAGACGGGCACGCTCACGCGCGGCGAGCCCACGCTCGTGGCGATCCGCCCCACGAACGGCTTCGGCGACGACGAGCTGCTCGCGGCTGTGGCATCCGCCGAGCAGTATTCATCGCACGTGCTGGCGGCCTCGATGATCGAGGCGGCGCGCGAACGCGGCCTGCCGCTCGCCGAGGCCGAGTGGGCGCGCGAGGCCGCGACCAACGGCGTGCAGGCGAAGATCGGCGGTCGCGAGATCGTCGTCGGCAAGTTCGCGTTCGTGAAGGAGCACGCGCCGGATGCCTCGCGCACGACGATCGCGCCCGGCGAGCTCGCCGTGTACGTGGCGATCGACGGCCGCTACGCCGGCGCGCTGCTCGCGAGCGACCGGCTGCGCGAGAACGCTCGCGCGACACTCGAGCGGCTCGACACCCTCGGAGTGCACCAGACGATGATGCTCACCGGCGACGCGAAGGCCGACCGCCGACCACATCGCCGCCGAGCTCGGCATCACGCGGGTACGCGCCGACTGCCTGCCGGCCGACAAGGTGCACGAGGTGTCGGCGATCGCCGAGCGCCCCGTGATCATGGTCGGCGACGGCGTCAACGACGCGCCCGTGCTCGCGGCCGCCGACGTCGGCATCGCGATGGGCGCGAAGGGGGCGACCGCGGCGAGCGAGTCGGCGTCGGCGGTCATCCTCGTCGACGACATCTCGCGGGTCGCGAAGGCCGTCGAGATCGGGCGCGACACCGTGCGCATCGCGCTGCAGAGCATCTGGATCGGCATCATCGTGAGCGTCGCGCTGATGCTGGTCGCCGCGTTCGGGGTGATCCCCGCGACCGTCGGCGCGCTGCTGCAGGAGGTCGTCGACCTGGTCACGATCCTCGCGGCGCTGCGGGCGATCGGTGGACGGCGCGACGCGAAGGCGGCCGGGCGGGCGGATGCCGCGACCGGGGCGGTTTCCGAGACTGCGGCTGCGGGGCACTGACGGCGCGCGCCGTCGCCGAGCCGCCGCAGCTCGACCCGCTGACCCGGTCACGAGTCGATAACGCACGCCGAGAATTCGCCGTGCACACTTGCGCAGAGTTTGTTCGTAAGGTTTACTAACAAACGTGAACGCAACGGATGCGCCGCGAGGCCCGATCATCTCGGAGTCGACGCCCCCCACTCAGGTGGGTGCCTCCGACCTGCTCACGGTGCCGTTCGCCGGCGCACCGATCTTCACCCGCTCGCGCGCCCTGCAGGCCCACGAACAAGGTGCTCCCCGAGCACGCTCGCAGCCACAACCGCGCGCTCGTGCTGCAGACCCTGTACACCGCGGGGGCGCAGAGCCGGGCCGATGTCGCCCGCGAGACCGGCCTCACCCGGGTCACGATCTCCGACCTCGTCGCCGAGCTGATCGGCGAGGGGCTCGTGGTCGAACTCGGCCAGCGCGAAGACGCCCGGCCGGGCAAGCCCGCCACGCTCATCGACATCGACCGTGGCGCGTTCCAGATCATCGGCGTCGACCTCTCCGAGCACGAGGTCTTCCGCGGCGCGGTCATGGACCTCGACGGACGGCATCGTCGCCCGAGCCGAGCTCGCACGCGACGGCGCCACCGGCGACGCGGCAGCTCGCCCTCGTCGACGCGCTCGTCGCCCAGTTGCTCGCCGCCGCGACGATCCCGGTGCTCGGCATCGGCGTCGGATCGCCCGGTGTCGTCGACCCGCTCGGCGTCGTGCGCTCGGCGCCCAACCTCGGCTGGGGCGACCTGCCCCTGCAGGCCCGCCTCGCCGCCGCGACCGCGCTGCCCGTGCACGTCGCGAACGACGCCAACGTCGCGGTGCTCGCCGAACACGGCGCGACCGACCTCGACGACCTGCTGCTCATCAAGATCGGCCACGGCGTCGGCGCCGGCCTCATCGTCGGCGGCCGCCCGGTGATCGGCGGCGGCTTCGCCGCGGGCGAGATCGGCCACGTCGTCGTCGGCACCGACGGCGGGCCGCGCTGCGCGTGCGGCAAGGACGGATGCCTCGAGGCCTGGCTCGCCGCCCCGCGGCTCACCGCGCAGCTCGCCGAGCTCGACGGCGACGACGCGGCCCGAGCGTCCGCTCGCGACGAGATCCTGCGCGAAGCCGGGCGCCGGCTCGGCATCGTGCTCGCGCCGGTCGTCGGCGCGCTCAACCTGTCGGAGGTCGTGCTCAGCGGCCCCGCCCAACTGCTTGACGGCGTCTTCCACGAGGCCGCCGTCGACACGCTCCGGAAGCGGACGATGGCGGAGTTCAACCGTGATCTGAGGCTCCGGATGTCCGAGCAGGCGGAGGACATCGTCCTCCGCGGCGCGGCCGTCATGGTCCTTTCCGGACAACTCGGGGTCACGTAGCTGACCCGCCCAACCGGACGCGTTCATCCGAACCGATTCCGGCGCACCACACCCCACCCAAGAGAAGGAAACCGCAATGAAGAGGAAGTACGCTGTCGCGGCGATCGCAACCGCCGCCGCACTCGTTCTCGCCGGTTGCAGCGCGACCGGCGAGCCCGCCGATGACGGGTCTGCAGAAGGCCAGGACATCACGCTGTGGCTGATGGGCGGAGACACGCCCGACGCGCTGCGCGACTACCTGAAGACCGAGTACGCCGACGCCACCGGCGGCACGCTCACGATCGAGGAGCAGGGCTGGGGCGACGCCGTCGCGAAGCTCACCACCGCGCTTCCCGACGCCGCGAACACCCCCGACGTCACCGAGATCGGCAACACCTGGTCGCCGACGTTCACCAACGCGGGCGCCTTCACCGACCTGTCCGACATGTACGACGAGCTCGGCGGCGACAAGCTGCTGAAGTCGTTCGTCGAGGTCGGCGAGGTCGACGGCGCGCAGTACGCGCTGCCGTACTACTTCGGCTCGCGCTACAACTTCTACCGCAAGGACATCTGGGCCGCGGCGGGCAAGGAAGTTCCGACCACGCTCGACGAGTTCGGCGACACCGTGAAGGCGCTGCGCACCGACGCCCAGTCGGGCTTCTACGTCGGCGGCTCCGACTGGCGCAACGGCATCTCGTGGATCTTCGCCAACGGCGGCGAGCTCGCGGTGAAGGACGGCGACAAGTGGGTCGGCGCCCTGTCGTCCGACGAGTCGGTCAAGGGCCTCGAGCAGTTCCAGGACCTCTTCACGGGTGCCTCGAACGCCCCGGTCACCGAGTTCGACAGCACCCCGTGGGTGAACATCAACAACAACGACGCCACGGGCGAGCCCGAGGCCGCGACGATCATCGCTCCCGGATGGGCGCACTGGTCGATCGGCGACCTCGCTCCGGACCCCGAGGACGCCACCAAGACGGTCGCGACCTGGAACGACGACGTGTTCGGCACCTTCGTGCTCCCCGGTGTCGACGGCGGCGTCGCCCCGGTCTTCGCCGGTGGATCGAACATCGCCGTCTCGGCGGCCAGCAAGAACCAGGCCGGCGCCAAGGAGCTCATGAAGATCATCTTCTCCGAGGAGTACCAGACGATGCTCGGCGAGAACGGGCTCGGCCCGGCCAACCTCGACTACGCGTCGAGCCTCGGCGACGACCAGTTCGCGAAGGCCCTCATCGAGTCGGCTGCCGGCTCGAAGCTGACCCCCGCCGCACCCGGCTGGGCAGCGGTCGAGGGTGCGGGCCTCCTCGAGGAGTTCTTCGGCAAGGTCTCGGCCGGCGGCGACGTCGCCGACCTCGCGGCCGAGTACGACGAGAAGCTGAACGAGCTGCTCAACTAGCACCGAGTGGATGCCCCGGCATCCGCGACCTGCACCACCCGGGGCCGCGGGCGAGACTTCGCCCGCGGCCCCACCCATGAACCTGTGACACCCGAGCTCCACTCGAAAGGAGGATGAGACCGTGACCAACATCGTCATCAGCGACGTCACCGCGGCAGCCGCGGCGGCGCCCCGCGCGCCCGAGCCCAAGCGCCGCCGCCTCTCGGTGCCGCACCTGCTCCTCATCCCCGCCATCCTCATCCTCCTGGTCGGCATGGGCTACCCGCTCGTGTGGCAGGGCATCACCTCGCTGCAGGAGTTCGGCATCCAGCAGCAGTTCGGCAAGCCCGCCCCGTTCGTCGGCCTCGCAGAACTACATCGACCTCGCCACCGACCCGACCATGTGGCAGGTCGTCGGCCGCTCGCTGCTCTTCTGCTTCATCACCGCCGCCATGACGCTCGTCGTCGGCGTGCTGCTCGCCGTGCTCATGACGGCCGTCGGCCGCGCCGCACGGCTGACGCTGCAGGTCTCGCTGCTGCTGGCCTGGGCGATGCCCGTCGTCGCCGCGATGACCGTGTGGATCTGGCTCTTCGACCGCCGCCGCGGCGTCGTGAACTACCTGCTCGACATGATCCCGGGCGTCGACATGAACCGCTTCTCGTGGCTGTCGAACCCGCTCACCTTCTTCATCGTCGCGAGCATCATCGTGATCTGGATGTCGGTGCCGTTCGTCGCCTTCTCGGTGTACGCCGGCCTCACCCAGGTCTCCGACGAGGTCCTCGAGGCCGCCCAGCTCGACGGCGCCAACGGCGCCAAGCGCCTGCGCTACATCATCATGCCGATGATCCGGCCGGTCATCATGATCGTGCTGCTGCTGCAGCTCATCTGGGACCTGCGCGTGTTCACCCAGATCACCATGCTGCAGGACGCCGGTTCGAAGGCGTCCGAGTTCGACCTGCTCGGCACCTACATCTACAAGCTCGGGGCCGGCGCCCAGGACTTCGGCATGGCCTCGGCCGTCTCCATCTTCGTGCTCGCGTTGACCCTGGCGATCAGCTGGTTCTACGTGCGCTCCCTGCTCAAGGAGGACGAACAGTCATGACCACCTCCGTCACGATCCCCACGGGCGGCGAGCTCGGTGCCACCGCGTCCGCGGTCCCCATCGCCGACGTGCGCACCCGCACGCGGTGGAGCCGGCGCTTCCGCCCCCGTCGCGTCCTGCTCACCGTCCTCGCGTTCGCGGTCGCACTGGCCTGGGTGTTCCCCGTCTACTGGATGATGAACTCGTCGCTGCTGCCGAACCGCACGCTGCAGTCGTTCATCCCGACGTTCGTGCCGTTCGGAGGCTCGTTCGCGAACTACGAGAACGTGCTCGAGGACGGCTCGTTCTTCACGGCGCTCGGCATCAGCCTCTCGATCACGCTCATCGCCGTGTTCTTCTGCCTGCTGTTCGCCTTCCTCGCGGCCGTGGCGATCAGCCGGTTCCGGTTCAAGGGCCGCAAGACGTTCGTGCTCGCCGTGCTCATCGTGCAGATGCTTCCCGCCGAGGGCCTGTTCATCGCGCAGTACAAGATGGTCTCGAGCGTCGGCCTGCTGAACTCGATCATCGGCGTCAGCATCATCTACACCGCGGCGGTCGTGCCGTTCACGGTCTGGATGCTGCGCGGCTTCGTCGCCGGCATCCCGGCCGACCTCGAGGAGGCGGCGATGGTCGACGGCCTCAGCCGCACGCAGGCCTTCATGCGCATCACCTTCCCGCTGCTCGCCCCCGGGCTCGTCGCGTCGGGCGTCTTCGCGTTCCTGCAGGCGTGGAACGAGTTCACCGTCGCCCTCGTGCTGCTGCCGGCCGAGCAGATGCACACGCTGCCGCTCTGGCTGCGCGGCTTCATCCAGGCGAGCGCGACGCGCGAGACCGACTGGGGCCAGGTGATGGCGGCATCGACGCTCGTCGCCGTCCCGGTGATCGTCTTCTTCCTCATCGTGCAGGGCCGCATGACCAGCGGACTCGTGAGCGGGGCGGTCAAGGGATGACGGCGACGAACGCCACGACCGACCGCCACGACCGACCCGACGACCCCTTCCACGACCACCGGCGACGAGACCACCGGCGACGAGACCGCCCTGCGCCGGGACATCCTGACGACGCTCCTGCCCGGATTCGACGGACCCGAGGCGCCCGCCTGGGTGCTCGACCGACTGCGCGACGGCCTCGGCGGCGTGTGCATCTTCGGGCCGAACGTCGAGTCGGCCGAGCAACTGCGGGCGCTCAACGCGACCCTGCGCGCCGCGAACCCCGACGCGGTCATCGCGATCGACGAGGAGGGCGGCGACGTCACGCGGCTCTTCTACGACCGCGGTGCGCCGTTCCCCGGCAACGCCGTGCTCGGCCGCATCGACGACGTCGAGCTCACCCGCCGGGTCGCCGCCGCCGTCGGCGCGGCGCTCGTCGCCACGGGCTGCACCCTGACGTTCGCCCCCGATGTCGACGTCAACGCCAACCCCGACAACCCGGTCATCGGCGTGCGCAGCTTCGGCGCCGACGCCGAGCTCGTGGCCCGGCACACCGCGGCCTGGGTCGACGGACTGCAGCAGACGGGCGTCGCGGCCAGCGCGAAGCACTTCCCCGGACACGGCGACACCGCGACCGACTCGCACCTCGAGCTGCCGGTGGTCGACCTGCCGATCGAGACGCTGCGCGCTCGCGAGCTCGTGCCGTTCCGCGCCGCGATCGCGGCGGGCTCGCGCACGATCATGACCTCGCACATCCTGCTTCCGCAGCTCGATGCCGAGCATCCGGCCACCTTCTCCGCGCGCATCCTGCAGGGCCTGCTCCGCGGGGAGCTCGGGTTCGACGGCGTCATCGTCACCGACGCCCTCGACATGGCGGGGGCCAGCGGCGTGCACGGCATTCCCGAAGCCGCCGTGCGCGCCCTCGCCGCCGGGTGCGACCTGCTCTGCATCGGCACCGACAACACCGACGACGAACTCGCCGACATCGTGACCGCGGTCGAGGCCGCGATCGCGGAGGGCCGGCTCCCGGTCGAGCGCGTCCGCGAAGCGGCCGCCCGCGTGAGGGCACTCGCGCCGGGTGCGCCGACGATGCCCGCCGGCGCCGCGGCGCCGAGCGCGATCGAGCCGGTCCACGACGCCACCGACGTCGCGCGCGTGATCGGCGCGTTCGAGGTGACGGATGTCGCGCGCTCGCGCCTCTCGCGGGCGACGCGCATCGGCACGGTCGTGCGCGTCGACACCGTCGCGAACATCGCGATCGGCGGCGCGCCCTGGGGCCCGTTCGCAGCCGAGGCCGCGCGTGCGGCATCGTCGTGGTTCGCGGGCGTGCCGGTGATCGCGTTGGCCGACGAGGGCGAGCCCGCCGTCGGTCGAGCCGATGCGGCCGCGCTCGCCGCCGGCCTCTCCGACGGCGCCGTGCTCGTGATCGGCAAGGACCTGCACCGGCACGCGTTCGCCCGCGCCGCGATCGACGCCCTGCGCGCCGAACGCGACGACGTCGTCGTGGTCGACATGGGCTGGCCGTCGCACGACCGCGCATACGCCGACGTGGCGACGTTCGGAGCGTCACGCCTCGTCGGCGAGGCCGTCATCGCGTTCGTCGAGCGATCGCTCGCGTCGCCGGTGGCGGAGGTGATCACCGCGACGGCGGCCACCGCGGCGACGGCAACCGCACCGGCCGCGCCGTGAGGCTCGGCATCGACATCGGCGGCACGAAGACCGCCGCCGTCGCGATCGGCGCCGACGGCGACCTGAGCGAGCAGGTGCGCATGCCCACCGGCTTCGGCGCCGACGCGGTCATCGAGACCGCGGTGCGCACGGTCGCGCGGATGGCGGAGATCGCGGGGGCCGGGACATCCGTGTTCTCGTCGATCGGAATCGGCATCCCGGGTGCCGTCGACAGCGACAGCGGTCGCGTCGCGCACGCCGTGAACCTCGGCCTCGAGGGACTCGACCTGGGCCCGCGCCTCGCCGATCGGCTCGGCGTCGACGTGCGCATCGAGAACGACGTGAAGGCCGCCGCCCTCGGTGCGCACCACCTGCTCGGCGCGACGCACTCGATGGCCTACCTGAATCTCGGCACCGGGCTCGCGGCGGGCATCGTGCTCGACGGCAGGCTGCTGCGCGGCGGGCGCGGCGTCGCCGGCGAGATCGGCCACATCCCCGTCGATCCCGCGGGGGAGCGGTGCGGCTGCGGCCAGCGCGGCTGCCTCGAGACGGTCGCCTCGGGCTCGGCGATCGCGCGCATGTGGCCGACGTCGGCCGCGTTGCCCGCCCGCGACCTGTTCGACGCGGCCGACACGGGGCGATGCCGGGGCGATCGAGGTGCGCGACCGGTTCCTCACCGGCGTCGCCGCCGCCGTTCGGCTGCTGGCGCTGACGACCGACGTCGACCGCATCGTCATCGGCGGCGGGCTCGCCGCGCTCGGCGAATCGCTCCTCGAGGGCACGCACCGTATTCTGAACGGGTGGGCCGCCGAGTCGGCGTTCCTCGCATCGCTCGACCTGGCCGCTCGCGTGCAGGTCCTACCCCTCGGATTCCCGGCAGCAGCCGTCGGTGCTGCGCTGGTTGGAGCAGATCAATGGCAGAAGTCGTAGTCGTCGAAGATCAGGATGCCGCCGGAGCGCTCGTCGCCGGCTCGATCGTCTCACTCATCAGGTCGAAGCCCGACGTGGTGCTCGGCCTCGCGACGGGGTCGACCCCGCTCGCGACGTACCGCGCCCTCGCGGAGCGCATCGCTGCCGAGGGCATCGACGTGCGCGGCGTGCGCGGATTCGCGCTCGACGAGTACGTCGGCCTGCCCGCGGGCCACTCCGAGAGCTACCGCGCGGTCATCACCCGCGAGGTCGTCGAGCCGCTCGGGCTCACTCCCGAGCTCGTGCGCGTGCCGAACGGCGACCCCGCGGGCATCGAGCACGCGGGCGCCGACTACGAGGCGGCGATCACGGCCGCCGGGGGCGTCGACCTGCAGATCCTCGGCATCGGCCGCACCGGCCACATCGGCTTCAACGAGCCCGGCTCGTCGCTCGCCTCGCTCACGCGCGTGAAGACGCTCACCGAGCCGACCCGCGTCGACAACGCCCGCTTCTTCGACAGCCCCGACGACGTGCCCATGCACTGCATCACCCAGGGCATCGGCACCATCCTGCGCGCCCGGCACCTGGTGCTGCTCGCCTTCGGCGAGGCCAAGGCGCACGCGGTCGCCGCGGCCGTCGAGGGCCCGGTGTCGGCGAACCAGCCCGGCTCGGCCATCCAGCTGCACCCGCACACCACGGTCATCGTCGACGAGGCGGCCGCGTCGCAGCTCGAGAACCTCGACTACTACCGGCACGCCTGGGCGAACAAGCCCGCGTGGCAGGGCATCTGACGACCTGAGCAGCGCAACCCCGCCGAGTGGGCGATCTTTGCGCGCCAACCGCGCCTCGGGCAGCAAAGATCGCCCATTCGGCGGGGTTGGTGAGGTCAGTGCGGGAGCATCTCGGGAAGCGCCGCGATGTACGCGGCCTCGTCGAACCCCGGGTCGAGCGCGCGCTGCACCATGAACCCGGGTCCGAGCCCGAGCACGACCGGCGCGACCCGCGTCGCCCACTCGTCGGGATCGCCGTCGACGCGGCCGGGCGCTGCTGCGGCCCATGCGGCCAGCCGCGACGCCGAACGGTCTCGCGGACGCGCACGAGCACGCCGGCGACGAGGTCGCGGATCTCGGGGTCGACGGCCGCCTCGGCCCACAGTTGCACGATGACCCCGCTGAACTGCTCGCGACTGATGCCGGTCGACGAGCGACGGCCATCACCTCGCCCGGGGAGAGCGGCTCCCGGTCGGCACTGTAGGCGGCGAGTTCGCTCTGCCGGCTGTCGAGCACGCGACCGGCGACCGCGGCGAACAGCTCCTTCTTGCCCGCGAAGTGACCGTAGATCGCGCCCGCCGAGAGCCCGGCCTCGTCGATGATGTCGGCCATCGAGGTGCGCTGGTAGCCCTTGGCGGCGAAGCAGCGCGTGGCGGCGTCGATGATCTCGTCGCGCCGTGCGACGCGGTAGGCCTCGGTCACCTTCGGCACTCGGCACCTCCCCGTCGCAAACCGAATGAACGTTCTTGACAAGCATAGGCGGCGGGCGCAAACTAATAAAGAACGAATATTCGTTTTATGAAAGCGCCACCGCGCTTCGTCATCAGGAGGAGACCATGGCCCACTCGGACGCCACCACAGAGCGCACCCCGATCGGCCGAGTGATCGGCCTTGCGCTCGCGCTCGCCGCCGTCGTCGCGATCATCGTGCTCGCCTTCGCGTGGCCCGCGGTGACGGCCGAGCCGAAAGACCTGCCGATCGCGATCAGCGGCCCGGCCGAGGCCGTCGCCGCCGCCGAGGCCGCGGTCGACGAGCAGCAGCCCGGCGCGATCGCCTTCGACGAGGTCGACGACCGCGACGCCGCCGTCGCCGCGATCGAGTCCCGCGACGTCTACGGCGCCATCGTGCTCGGGGCAGAGCCCGAGGTGCTCACGTCATCGGCGTCGAGCCTCCCGGTCACCCAGCTGCTCGGCAACCTCGCGAACGGGCTCGAAGAGGGCGTGAACGCCCAGGCCGCCGCGGCCGCGCAGGCCGCGGGTGCCCCGGCGGCGCCGCCGCACATCGAGGTCGTCGTGACCGACGTCGTGCCGCTCGCCGACACCGACCCGCGCGGCACCGGCCTCACCGCGGCGCTGTTCCCGCTCGTGCTCGGCGGCATGCTCGGCGGCATCGCGATCTCGGTCGTCGTCATCGGCGCGATGCGTCGCGTCACCGCGGTGCTGGTCTACTCCGCCGTCGGCGGCCTCGCGCTCACGGGCATCCTGCAGGGCTGGTTCGGCGCGCTGCAGGGCGACTTCTGGCTGAACTCCGCGGCCATCGCGCTCGCGCTCGCGGCGATCGCCGCTCCGATCACCGGGTTCGTCGCGCTCATCGGCCGCGCCGGCATCGCCGTCGGCCCCGTCGTGATGCTGCTCTTCGCGAACCCGATCTCCGCGGCCGCGATTCCCAAGGAGTTCCTCGCCCAACCGTGGGGCGAGGTCGGCCAGTGGTTCCCGCCGGGCGCCGCGGCCACCCTCGTGCGCGAGCTCTCGTACTTCCCGGCCGCCGACACGACGTTCTCGTGGCTCGTGCTCGCCGCGTGGGCCGTCGGCGGACTGCTGCTCTCGGTCGTCGGTCACTTCCGCACCGCGGGCGGTGCCGAGCCCGATGCCGAGGCGGCGCACGCCGACGACGAGCTCGCCAGGGAGACGACCGCCGAGCCTGCGCCGCTCGAGTCGACGCCCGCGCCCTGAGCGGGGCGCGGCGCGAGGAGTCCTCGTCAGGCGCGACCGAGCCGAGCCGCGGTGCGACGCAGCATCGACGCGACCACGATCGGGTGCGCGAGGCTGACCGGCGCGAAGTACACGCGGCCGCGCCATCCGTGCAGTGCGGACCCCGGTGACCACCCGCACGAGGCGACGTTCGGTGTCGACGCCGACGGCGCACGCGAAGTCGAGGTGCCGATCGCGCGTCACGATGAGCGCCTCCTCGCCGACGACCCGCCGCACCGCGAACGCGGTCGCACGATCGCCGCGGGGCACCCCGATGAGGGGCGCGAGCGCCTGCCGCACCACGAAGGCCACACGCACCCACACCGGAGTCGAAGCCAGGGTGAAGAGCTCACGTGCCCAGAGCTCGGGGTCGGTCGACGCACGCGGCGGCAGCGGCACGGCGATGACGTCGAGGTAGTCGGGTGCCGCGATCTCGTCGAGCACGAGGCTGCGGAACACCGGTGCGGTCGATGCCATGCGTGCCTCCGCGTTCGATGGGGTCAACGGGCCGGGCGCCGGCCCTGGAGTCAGCCGGCGAGTTCCCTGCGGCCGTGCAGGATGCCGCTCACCGCGGCCACGACGGCGAACACGACCGCGACGATCGGCTGCCCGAGGGTCCACCAGCCGATGGCCGCAGCCGAGAACACGGCGATCTCGACGAGCGCCTTGCCGAACGGGTCGATGCGGAACACCGCCTTCGGCGAGACGAACAGCGCCCACGCGAGGATCGCGAGCAGCGGCGCACCGATGCCGATCAGCACACCCGGCCACGGCAGCGGGAACGCCAGGAAGCCCCAGATGCCGAGCGACACGAACGCGAACAGCTCGAGGAAGAAGCGCAGCACGTCGTTCGGGGAGATCTTGTGCTGCTGGGGGTCTGCTGGTGCGGTGCTCACGACCCTCAAGCCTACCCGCGCGCTCAGCGGAAGATGATGGTGCGGGCGCCGTCGACCAGCACCCGGCGCTCGGCGAACCACTTCACGGCCTGGCTCAGGGTGCGGCTCTCCTCGTCTTGGCCGATCGCGACGAGCTCGCTCGGGCTGCGCGAGTGGTCGACGCGCACGACGTTCTGCTCGATGATCGGCCCCTCGTCGAGGTCGCTCGTCACGAAGTGCGCGGTGGCGCCGATGAGCTTCACCCCGCGGGCGTGCGCCTGGCGGTAGGGGTTCGCGCCCTTGAAGCCCGGCAGGAACGAGTGGTGGATGTTGATGCACCGGCCGGCGAGCTGGTCGCACAGCTCGGGCGAGAGGATCTGCATGTAGCGCGCGAGCACCACGAGCTCGATGTCGTGCTCGTCGACCGCGGCGAGCACTCGCGCCTCGAACGCGGCCTTCGACGCCGCATCGGTCACCGCGAGCGACTCGAACGGCACCCCGTAGAAGTCGACGAGGTCGCGCAGCGTGCCGTGGTTCGAGAGCACGAGCGGGATCTCGACGGGCAGCTGCCCCGCCCGCTGGCGGAACAGCAGGTCGTTCACGCAGTGCCCGGCGGTCGACGCGAGCACGAGGGTGCGCAGCGGCCGCCCCACCTCGTCGAGGTGCCACTGCATCTGCCAGCGCTCGGTGACGGGCGCGAGCGCCGCCTCGAACTCCTCACGCGTGGCCTGCGACTCGACCTGCAGGCGCATGAAGAAGTTGCCCGTGTCGAGGCTCGCGAACTGCTGGCTCTCGGTGATGTTGCCGCGGGCCGCGACGATGGCGCCCGAGATCGCGTGCACGATGCCGGGGCCGTCGGTGCAGCTGAGGGTGACGACCCAGTGGTACAGGTGCTCGGGCGCGGGCGGCGGCGTGGTCATCCGCCCAGAGTACCGGGCACGGCGGACTCAGCCGACGTACGTCGCCGGCGCCCAGGCTCCGGCGCGACCGTCGACGAGGTAGCGCATCGAGATCTCGGGATCCGACATCGTGATGATGTTCGCGAGCACGTTGCCGCGCAGGTCGACGCTGCCGGCGTCGAGGGTGACGACCTCGGTGACGGCGCCGTCGAAGCGGATCTCGACGGTCGTTCGCGCTCACGCCCGACAGCGTGATGATCGGCCGGCGGGTGTCGCTCGCGTCGATGACGAGCGTCGGCGCCACCAGGTCGACGCCCACGGCCGTGGGCGCCGACACGTTGCCGGCCGTGTCGACCTGCGAGACGGCCAGGTCGGTGTGTCCGGCCGGGAGGCCGGTCACCTCGATCGAGAATGCACCGGATGACCCTGCCACGGTCGTCCACGAGCCGCCGGGCGCCGCAACGGTGACGGTCGCGCCGGGCTCTGCCGTGCCGGCCACGATCGGCTGCACGATGCCTCCGGCGGTGTCGATCGACGAGACCGACGGCGCAAGCGCGCCGGTGTCGACCGGCTCGCGGCGGCGTGGGCGGTGGCGCGAGGGCAGGCGCGGGTGCGGGCGCCGGGGCCGCATCGGGTGCCGGTGCCGGCACCTCGGGCGCCGCGACCGCGTCGGGCTCGACCGCGCGGGGCTGCAGGGGCAGCGGGGCATCGGCGACCGGCAACGGCACGGGCAGGGTGATCGGCGCGGGCGCCTCGGAGTCCGACTGCGACTCGACCGCCGGCGCAGGCGCCGGCGGCTCGGAGGTCATCAGGCCGGGCAGGATGACCGCCGCCGCGACCGACCGCCGCGGCGACCGCGGCTCCTGCGCCGATCGCGATGCCCGTGCCCGTGGCGCCGCCGCCGGCGGAACCCGCGCCCGCGCCGGCGCCCGCGCTCGCACCCCCTGATGCCGCGCCCGAGCCGGCGACCCCGGCCGTCGTGGTCGTGCCCGACGCGGCGCCCGAGGCTGCGCCGGCCGCTGCACCGACCCCTGCCGCGCCCATCGCGTAGTCGACGACGGGAGCGCCCTGCGAGAGCCATCCGGAATACGTGGTCGCCCCGCCGATGCCCGCGGCCAGCGGCAGCAGCACGAGGGCGAGTCGCGAGCCGACCTCGCGGGCCTCGGCCGCCACGATCGTGCACCGGGCGCACTCGTCGAGGTGCGCCTCGAGCTTCGCGGTGTCGCGCGCACGCAGCTTGCCGCGCGTGTAGGTGCCGAGCCGGTCGATGGTCCACCGGCAGTCGGGTTCGGTGGCGTGCTTCAGGTGCGCGCGGATCCACGCCTGGCGAAGCCCCTCGCGTGCGCGGTACGCGAGCGCGGCGGTGCTGTTGGCGCTCATGCCCACGAGCGGCGCGACCTGCTGCGGCGACATGCCCTCGACCTCGCTGTACCAGAGCACCTCCTGCCAGCGGGTCGGCAGCGACCGGAACGCCTGCGCGGTCGTCGACCGGTCGAGCGCGTCGAGCGTCGCCGACTCGCTCGTGTCGGGGTCCTCGAACGACTCGAGCGTCTCGAGGTTGGTCTCGTGGCGCGCCCGCCCCCAGCTCGCCGCGGTGTTGCGGATCGTCGTGAACAGGTACGGGCGGAACGCCGCCGTCGGCCCCTTGCCCGCGAGGATCGCGTCGTAGATGCGGGTGAACGACTCGGACACGAGGTCGTCGGGGTCGAGCGAACTGTACGAGCGCGCCACGGTGCGACCCGACGCCGCGTGCCGCTGCCACAGCTGCGCGAACGCCGCACGATCACCCTGGCGCGTGCGCTCGATGAGCGTCGCGTCGGCGTCGTGCTCGGTGCGCGTCGTGGGCACGCGGGGCTCCTTCGGTGCGGGTCTTCAGGGTCGAACGGGCTTCACCTGAAGAGACGCGTCACCGCGGGGATCATGACGGCACTCGGTGGGTGCACCCATTCCAGCAGAAATTCCGCGGAGTCGCGTCATGGATTCGGCCGAGGCCCGTCTCTCAGGTGAGGGCATGCGCGAGCAGGCCCTCGGGTACCGCCGTCTTCAGTGACCCGAACTCTCGAGACGGATGCCGGGAAACCGGCGGTGGTCGGATGCCTCGGGGGAGCGGCATCCGATCGAACGGGCGCGGGCCCGGAGGCGATGGGGAACACGCCTCGGGGCCCCGCCTCGCCCGGCTGCCGCGGTTCGGTTGCCGCGGTCAGCTCAGGCGCACGCCGGCGCCCCACACCGCCTGCACGTCGAGCGCGTCACCGAGCAGCACCGCATCGGCGGCGAACCCGGGCTCGAGCAGTCCGAGGTCGCGCTCGCGGCCGATCGCCGCCGCGGGAACGCTCGTGAGCGCTGCCACCGCATGTTCGAGCGGGATGCCGCTGTCGACGACCGCGCGGCGCAGCGCCTCGTCCTGCGTGAGGGTCGAGCCCGCGATCGACCCGCCCTGCGCGAGCCGCGCGACGCCCGCCTCGACGACGACCTCGAGCGAGCCGAGCAGGTACGAGCCGTCGGCCGAGCCGGCGGCCGCCATCGCGTCGGTGATGAGCGCCACGCGCCCGGGCGCCCCGGCGAACGCGAGCTTCACGACCTCGGGATGCACGTGCACGCCGTCGTTGATGAGCTCGAGGGTCACGTGGTCGGCCGTCATCGCCGCGACGACCGGGCCGGGTGCCCGATGGTGGATGCCGCGCATGCCGTTGAACGCGTGCGTGAGGATGCTCGCGCCCGCGTCGAACGCCGCGAGCGCCGTCGCGAAGTCGGCGCCGGTGTGCCCGACGGCGACGCGGACGCCGGCGTCGGTGAACCGGCGGATCGCGTCGGCCGCGCCGTCGTGCTCGGGCGCGATCGTGATCTGGCGCAGGGTGCCGTCGGCCGCCGCGAGCAGCCGCTCGACCGAGTCGGCGTCGGCAGGGCGCAGCAGGGCCGGGTCGTGCGCGCCGCGGAACTCGGTGTCGAGGAACGGCCCCTCGAGGTGCGCTCCGAGCACGCGCGGGTCGCGTGCGGTGACCCGCGCGATCGTCTCGAGCCTGGTGGCGAGCGGTTCGACGCCCGCCGTCACGAGCGAGAGCACCGAGCGGGTCGTGCCGTGCGCGTTGTGCACGGCGAGCGCCGTCTCGATCGCCTGCTCGCCGTCGTCGACCGAGGCGCCGCCGGCGCCGTGGCAGTGGATGTCGATGAACCCGGGCACGAGCAGCCGTCCGGCGGCATCGGTCACCGCGGTCTCGGGCGTGAGCGACTCGCGCCAGGCGTCGCCGATGCCGCGCGCCGCCACCCGGTCACCCTCGAATCGCACCCACGAGTCGGGAACGGTGTCGAACCCGCTGACGAGCCGTGCGGAGTGGACGACGGTGGAAGAGCTCACTCCGCAACGATAACGTCGTAGCCCCGGTCGGCGAGGCGCGCCAGCTGGTCGCGCGTCACGCCGCTGTCGGTGATGAGCGTCGAGAACAGGCGGCCCGAGCCGATCGCGGCGAACGCGCGCTTGTCGATCTTCGACGAGTCGGCGACGAGCACCGCGTTCGCGGCGCGCGATGCCATCAGCGCGTTGACCGCGGCCTCGCGTTCGTCGTGCGAGGTCGGACCGATCACGGGGTCGATGCCGTTCACGCCGATGAACGCGTAGTCGAGGGTGATGCTGCCGAGCACCGCGTCGGTGTACGAGCCGACGAGCTCGTACGAGCGCGCGTGCACGACACCCCCGGTGACGACGGTCTTGATCTGCGGACGCACCGCGAGCTGCATGGCGATGTTGATCGCGTTGGTGACGACCGTGAGCCCGGGATCGGCCGAGGGCTCCATGATGTCGCCGCGCGTGAGCAGTTGCTCGACGATCGCCGTCGCCGTGGTGCCCCCGCACAGCCCGATCACCGCGCCTCGTGGCACGAGGTCGCTCGCCGCTCGGGCGATGGCCGCCTTCGAGGCGGGGTGCTGCTGGTTCTTGTAGCGGATCGGCAGGTCGTAGGCCACCGAGTGGGCCACCGCACCGCCACGCGTGCGGGTGAGCAGCTGCTGGCTCGCGAGCGCGTCGAGGTCGCGACGCGCGGTCGCGGGTGACACGTCGAGACGCTCGACGATCTGGTCGACCTCGACCTGGCCGCTCTCGGCGAGCAGGTCGAGCACGGCGCTCAGGCGCTCCGCACGGTTCATCCGATCTCGTTTCCCTCGGTGTGTCGATGCGAACAGCCGCAGCAGGCGGCCGGCTTCGAGCCGCACCGCGTCGCGCCCGGCCGCGAGGTATTTTCGTGAGTCTACGGCCGACGGATGCTGCGCGAGGTACGCGCGGATCGCGCCGGTGAACGCGCCGTTCAGGTGCGTCGAGACGTTGATCTTCGTGAGGCCCGAGCGGATGCCCCGCACGATGGTGTCGTCGGGAACGCCCGACGATCCGTGCAGCACGAGGGGCACGGGCACGGCGGCGTGCAGCCGCGCGATGAGCTCGAGGTCGAGCGCGGCGTTGCGCTCGGTCATGGCGTGCGACGAGCCCACCGCGACCGCGAGCGCGTCGACGCCGGTCTCGGCGACGAACCGCGCCGCCTCGTCGGGGTCGGTGCGCACGCCGGGTGCGTGCGCGCCGTCCTTGCCGCCGATCTCGCCGAGCTCGGCCTCGACGAGCACGCCCGCCGCGTGCCGCCCGCTCGACCACCCGGCGCGTGGTGGCGACGTTCTCGGCGAAGTCGAGCTTCGCCCCGTCGTACATCACCGAGCCGAAGCCCTGCTCGATCGCGAGCAGCGCGAGCTCGGGGTCTTCGGCGTGGTCGAGGTGCACGGCGACGGCTGCGCTCGACGCCTCGGCCACGGCGAGCGTCGCCCGCGCGATCGGCTCGAAGCCGCCGTGGTACCGCACGCAGTTCTCGGACAGCTGCAGGATGACCGGCAGCCCGGCGTCTTCGGCGGCGCCCACGAGCGCCTCGGCGGTCTCGAGGTGCAGCACGTTGAACGCGCCCACCCCCGTGCGCGCCGCGGCGGCGGCGTCGAGGATCGTGCGGGTGGGGGTGAGCGTCATGCGGATTCCCGGGGTTCGAGGGTGGTGACGACGACCTCGGCCTCGAGGGCCGCGTGATCGGGTGAGAGGGCGCCCGCGAGCGGCATGAGCACGGCCGAGGCCGACCACGCGGTCGCCCTGCGGGCCATGGCGATGCGGGCCGCGGTGGAGTCGGCGGCGGCTCGGCGTCGCCGGCTGCGCGAAGTTCGGGGTGCTCGGCGAGGGCGGCCGCGATCGCGGCCACCGCGGCGTCGCCGGCGCCGGTCGCGTTGCCGTGCAGCGGCTGCGGCAGGCGAGCACGGATGCCGCCGCGCGGCGCCCGTCGCGTCGAGCACGAGCAGCCCGTCGGCGCCGAGCGAGACCACCACGAGGCGGGCGCCCGCGTCGAGCAGCACCCGCGCGCCCGCGACGGGGTCGGACTCGCCGGTGACGGCCGCGAGTTCGTCGCGGTTGGGCTTCAGCACGGTCGCGCCCGCGCGCGCCGCGGCGAGGAGGCCGGGCCCGCTCGTGTCGACGACCACGGCCACGCCGGCGGCGATGAGCTCGGCGACGAGGGCCGCGATCGCGTCGGGATCGAGGCCCGGGTGGCAGGCTGCCGCTGATGACGACGACCGATGCCGCGCGCCCCAGCCGAGTGGCTTCGGCGACGAGCTCGGACGCCTCGGCGGGCGAGAGGGCCGCGCCGTGCTCGTTGAAGATGCTCGTGTCGCCGCTCGCCTCGTCGACGATCGCGATGCTGCGCCGGGTCTCGCCGGCGATCGGCACGAGCGCGTGGCGCAGGCCGCTGCGGGCGAGGTCGTCGGCGAGTCGTGCGCCGGTCGAGCCGCCGGCGGTGGCGAGGGCGAGCACCTCGTGCCCCTCGGCCGCGAGCACCCGAGCGACGTTGATGCCCTTGCCGCCGGCGCGCGACGCGCCGGCCGGCACCCGGTGGGTCTCACCCGGCAGCAGCCGGTCGACGTGCCAGGTGAGGTCTTCGGCCGGGTTCGGGGTCACCGTGACGATCACCGGGCGGCCTCCGCTGCGCGCGCGGCGGCCAGGTCGCGTGCCGCGAGGGCGGTGCCGAGCAGCCCCGCGTCGTCGCCGAGCTCGGCGTGCACGAGGGCCGGGCGCCGGTGGAAGCTGAGCAGCGCGTCGAGCCGCTCGCCGAGCGGTTCGAACAGGGCGGCTCCCGACTGCGCGAGGCCGCCGCCGATGACGATGGCCTCGGGGGCGAGGTTCGCCACGAGCCGGGCGAGGGCCTGCGCGAGCGCCTCGACGGCGTCGTTCCACACGCGTTTCGCGATGGGGTCGCCGGCGATCGCGGCGGCGAGCACGTCCTTCGCGCCGGTGACGGACGTGCCCGACGACTGCCGGTACCGTCGTGCGATCGCGCCCGCGGAGGCGATGGTCTCGAGACAGCCGATCGCACCGCAGGCGCACGGCTCGCCGAGCGGGTCGGCGAGCGAATGGCCGAACTCCCCGGCGTAGCCGCCGCCCGCGTAGGGGCGGCCGTCGAGGATGAGCGAACTCGCGATGCCCGTGCCGATCGCGAGCACGACGACGTCGCCGTACCCGCGCGCGGCGCCGAGGCGGTGCTCGGCGTCGCCGGCGGCGCGCACGTCGTGGCCGAACGCCACGGGCAGCCCGGTCGCGGCCTCGGCGAGGGCGCGGATGGGCGCGTCGCGCCACCCGAGGTTGGAGGCGAAGATGCCGACGCCCGACACCTCGTCGACGAGGCCGGGCACGCTCACGCCGACGGCGACGGGCGTGATGCCCGGCGCCTCGTCGAGGTGCACGCGCGCGAGCGCGCCGATCGACGCCACGACGCCACCGGCCGGGTCGGCGGGATCGAGCCGGGTCGGCGTGCGCCGCAGGCCCAGCACCGTGCCGTCGGCACCGATGAGGGCCGACTTCGTGTCGGTGCCGCCGACGTCGAACGCGAGCACCGGCACGCCGGAGCCGAGCGGCCCCGTCGCGTCGGCGTTCGTCACCGTGGTCACTGCGGTCACGCCTCGAGGATGACCGAACGCGTCAGGTTGCGCGGCTGGTCGGGGTCGAGACCCTTGGCGCGGGCACGCGCGAGCGCGACGCGCTGCGCGCGCACGAGTTCGGCCATGGGGTCGAGCGTGCTCGTCTCGAACCGGGCACCCGTGGCTGCGACATCCGCGGCGAGGCCTTCGGGCGCTTCGCCGAACTGCCAGGTGACCCGGCCGGGCGCGGCGATCGCGATCGGGCCGTGGCGGTACTCCATGGAGGGGTACGACTCGGTCCACGACTGCGACGCCTCGCGCATCTTGAGGGCGGCCTCGTGGGCGAGCCCGACCGACCAGCCGCGGCCGAGGAAGGTGAACTGCTCGGCGTCGACGAGCGCGGGGTCGAGGTCGTCGGCGATCACGCGCTGCGCGTCGGCGATGGCGGGGGCGAGGTCTTCGCCGAGCGATGCCCGGAAGAGCGCGAGTGCCGTGGTGGCGAAGCGGGTCTGCACGACCGACTGCTCGTCGGCGAACGGCAGCGTGATGGCGTCGTCGACGAGGTCGACGAGCGGCGACGCCGCGTCGCCGATGACGCCGATGGTGCGCACGCGACCGCGCAGGTTCTCGACGAGCTGGAGCACCTCGGTCGTGGTACCCGACCGGGTGAGCGCGACGACCGCGTCGTAGCCGCGGTCGACGAACGCCTCGGATGCCGCGAACGCGTCGGTCTCGCCGTGCCCGCCCGTCTCGCGGAGCCACGCATAGGACTGCGCCATGAACCACGAGGTGCCGCAGCCGACGACGGCGATGCGCGCGCCGCGCGCGGGCAGCCGGGACTGCTCGTCGCTGAGGGCGGCGGCGCGGGTCCAGGTCTCGGGCTGCGAGGCCAGCTCGGCCGCCATGTGCGCGGCGGGGACGGGGGTGGACTCCAGGGACACGGCTGCTCCAGGTGATGTGTGGCGTGGCTCGCGGGGCTCCGCGAAACGATGACGTCCCAATGATTGCAGATGATCGTAAATTCTGTCTATCGATCACGTCAACGATTGTTGGCCAGCGGCTTGCGTGCAATCCCGTGGTTTGTGAGGATTCCGAACAAAATCCGATAACAATCGTCCTCAGTTGGCTTGACGCGCGCGATGCATCCGTCGTAGATTTCCGAGCGTCGGGTGGACGGAATTGATCGTTTGCTCGGCGTAACGTTCACGAAACACCACTCTGCCAGCGTGCAGAGTGCGTGATCTGAACACACGCACCGTCGCGGGAGGCTCCAGCAACGGTGCGCACATCCACCAGAGTGAGGAAGCATCCATGAAGAAGTCCCTGCGCCTCAGCGCCGCGGTCGCGCTCGCCGCCACCGCATCGCTGACGCTCGCATCCTGTGGCTTCGGCGGTGGCAGCGACGGCGGCGACGCCGGCGGCTCGACCACCCTCGACCTGCTCGTGCCCAGCTACTCCGACAACACCCAGGGTCTCTGGGAAGACGTGATCGCCGGCTTCGAAGACGAGAACCCCGACATCTCGGTCAACCTCGAGGTGCAGTCGTGGGACAACCTCGAGTCGGTCATCGCCACGAAGATCCAGGGCGGCGAGGCCCCCGACATCTACAACGGCGGTCCCTTCGCCGGCTTCGCGGCCGACGAGCTGCTCTACCCGGCCGAAGAGGTCGTCTCGGCCGAGACGTTCAGCGACTTCCAGGAGTCGTTCCTCGCGAACGCAGAGGTCGACGGCACGGCCTACGCGCTGCCGCTGATCGCCTCGGCGCGAGCGCTGTTCGTCAACAACGCCCTGCTCGAGCAGGCCGGCGTCGCGGCGCCGCCCACCGACTGGGACGAGCTGCTCGACGCGGCCACGAAGGTCTCCGCCCTCGGCGGCGGCGTCGCCGGCTACGGCATGCCCCTCGGTTCCGAAGAGGCGCAGGCCGAGGCGGCCGTGTGGCTGTGGGGCGGCGGTGGCACGTTCGGCGACGCCGAGGCGATCACCGTCGACGACCCGGCGAACCTGCCCGGCGCCGAGCAGATCAAGAAGATGATCGACGCGGGCGCCACCCAGGCCGACCCGGGCTCGACCGACCGCTCGCCGCTGATGGACATCTTCGTCCAGGGCAAGATCGGCATGCAGGTCGGCCTCCCGCCGACCGTCGGCCAGATCGAAGAGGGCAACCCCGACCTCGACTACTCGATCGTGCCGATCCCGACCCAGGACGGCAGCCCGATGACCCTCGGCGTCATGGACCAGCTCATGGCGTTCGAGAACGACGGCGACAAGCAGGACGCGATCACCAAGTTCCTCGACTACTACTACACGGCCGACGTGTACGTGCCGTGGGTGCAGACCGAGGGCTTCCTGCCCGTCACCAAGTCGGGCGCTTCCGAGCTCTCCTCCGAGGAGGCGCTCGCGCCGTTCCTCGAGGTGCTGCCCGACGCGCAGTTCTACCCGAGCACCAACCCGAACTGGTCGGCGACCGACGCCGCGTTCAAGGCGCTCTTCGGCCAGCTCCAGACCAAGCCCGCGCAGGACGTCCTGACCGAGATCCAGGCGCAGGCCGACGCGGGCTGATCCCGCACCCCATCACTACCCACCCGGAGGGATCGGTGACCACCGAACCATGAGTACCACCACCGATGTGTCATCGATCCCCGAGGCGGGGGCGGCCGACGGCCGCCCCCGCTCCGGCGGGCTCGAACAGCGGCGGCGCCGCGAAGCCCCGGCGCGGCGGGCGCGAGTTCCTCGCCTCGCTGCCGTGGATCGGCCCCGCCCTCATCCTCATCTTCGGCGTCGTGCTGTTCCCCGCCGCCGTCATGTTCTACAACTCCACCCGCGACATCTCGATCTCGGGGCTCGACAAGGGCTCGGTCGGCTTCGACAACTACATCGAGGTCTTCACGTTCCCCTACTTCTGGCCGATCTTCGGCCGCACCATCGTCTGGGTCGTCGTGGTCGTCGCCGCGACCGTCGTCATCTCGCTCGGCCTCGCCCAGATCCTCAACAAGGCGTTCCCCGGCCGCCGCATCGTGCGGCTCGCCGTGATCATCCCGTGGGCGGCCTCGGTCGTCATGACGACGATGGTCGTCTACTACGGGCTCGAGCCCTACTTCGGCATCATCAACAAGTTCCTCGTCGACATCGGCCTCATCGACACCCCCGAGGGCTACGGCTGGACCCGCAACCCCGCGACCGCGTTCGCGTGGTCGATCGTGGTCGCGATCTTCGTGTCGCTGCCGTTCACGACGTACACGATCCTGGCCGGTCTGGCCACGGTGCCCGGCGACGTGCTCGAGGCCGCGAAGATGGACGGCGCCGGCCCGGTGCGCACCTACTGGGGAGTCGTCCTCCCGCAGCTGCGCGGCGCGCTCTCGGTGGCGGTGCTCATCAACATCATCAACGTGTTCAACTCGCTGCCGATCCTGAAGGTGATGACCGGGTCGATTCCCGGCTACGACGCCGACACGATCATGACGATGATCTTCAAGTACATCCAGAACCAGCACAAGGTCGACGTGGCGAGCGCGCTCTCGGTCGTCGCCTTCCTCATCGTCATCGTGATCGTCGCGATCTACGTGCGCGTGGTCAAGCCCATGAAGGAGGTCTGAGCCGTGGCCGTCACCGCCCCCGCCTTCGAGACGATCGCCCCGCCCGCGACATCCGCCCGCAAGCGCCGCTACACCGAAGACCAGGTGCCCCTCGGCAAGGTGCTCGTGCGCATGCTCGCCGGGCTCATCGTGCTCGCGGTGTTCATCCTCCCGTACGTGATCATGTTCTTCGGCTCGGTGAAGACGAAGGCGCAGATCCGCTCGGTCGACCCCACCTACTTCCCCACGGAGTGGCACTGGGAGAACTACGTCAACATGTGGTCGACGCCCGAGACGCCGCTCGTGCAGAACCTCATCTCGACGATCGTGATCTCGGTGTTCGCGACCGCTGCTCGTGCTGCTCGTGGCGATGCCCGCGGCCTACTACACCGCGCGCATGCAGTTCCCGTTCCGCATGGTGTTCCTGTTCCTCGTCATCGTCACGCAGATGCTGCAGCCCGCGGTGCTCACGTCGGGCCTGTTCCGGCAGTTCGTGACGCTCGGCATGATCGACACGTGGGCGGCGATGATCTTCATCAACGCGGCGTTCAACCTGTCGTTCGCGGTGTGGATCATGCACTCGTTCTTCGCCGGCATCCCGAAAGAGGTCGACGAGGCCGCCCAGATCGACGGCGCCGGGCGACTCACGGTGCTGTTCCGCATCAACCTGCCGCTCGTCTGGCCCGGCATCGTCACCGCGATCGTGTTCACCTTCGTGGCGTGCTGGAACGAGTTCGCCGCGTCGCTCGTGATCCTCTCGACCGCGGGCAACCAGCCGCTGTCGGTCGCGCTCACGAAGTTCGTCGGCCAGTACGAGACGAGCTGGCACTACGTGTTCGGCGTCTCGATCGTCGCGATCATCCCCGTCGTGGTGCTGTTCATGATCATCGAGAAGCGCCTCGTCGGCGGACTCACCGCGGGCAGCGTGAAGTAGGCGCAGCAGCCGATCGCGCGTGCGGTGGTCGAGCGGTAGAATCCGGCCGGGGGATCGACCATGGCTCGTCTACGCAGCACGGCATCGTCGCCGCTTCGCCACGCTTCTGCTGCTCAGCGCGTGCGCCTCTATCGGGAGCGGGCGAATCCGCTGCCCCGACGCCCGGTCGATCTCGTCCACGCCCGAGGTGAGCGAGAGCCCGGCCACGCGCCGGCCGAACTCGTGCTGCCCGGGTTGCGATGACCTCTTCTCGGAGTCCACCGAGGGTGCGCTCGCCGCCGAGGGGCTCGAGCCCATGGGCGACGTGAGCGCGCCCGGGCAGGGCGGCTACGGCGCGTCCGATCCGTCGTTGCAGGCGCTCATCGAGGCCGACGAGAGCGTGAGCTGCACCTGGGTGCTCCCGGGCAGCGAGCGGGGGCTCTCGACGTCGGTGACGATCCTGTCGGCAACCGAGGCCGACACGGTGGCGGCCGAGTTGGTCGCCTCGGGGTTCACCCAGACCGCGGCGACGGCTCTACTCCATCGAGACCGGCGGCGAGTTCCCGCGCACCGAGGCGCACGCGCTGTACGAGGACTTCTGGGTGGCGACCGTCGACAGCTTCGGCACGAGCGCCTCGCTCTACACCGAGGATGCCCTGGGCACGGTGATCGCGCTCAACCCCTGAGCGTTCGACCCATCCCGGTCAGGCGGCGTCGGCCGCCGTGGTCCAGAGCCCGAGGACGTTGCCCTCGGTGTCGCGGAAGTAGCCGAAGTACCCCATGCCCGGGATCGCGGTCTTCGCCTGCACGACGGCACCGCCGAGCCCGACGATGCGCTCGAGTGCGACGTCGATGTCGTCGACGTCGACGGTGATGATCGGATGCGCGAGGTCGCCCGAGCGCTCGAACATGCCGCCGTTGATCGCGCCCGGCTCGAGTGGAGCCTGCGTCGCCTCATCGACGGGCGTCGTCACGACGCTCGTGTAGCCCAGCTCGGGCAGGGCGTCGAGTCGCCAGTCGAACGCGGCGCTGTAGAACTCCCTCGCCCGCGCCTCGTCATCGGCAGGGATCTCGAAATGCACGACTCCCGACATGGTGCGCCTCCCGCTTCTGCGGCGCGGCACTTCCGCGCCATCCGGAGCCTAGCCCGAGCCGCCGTCGGCGGGAAGGGCTGCGCGGACGGCCTGGCCTACTCCGGCCAGGCCACCTCGGGCACTCGGTGGTAGGTGACGTCCATCGCGTCGAGGAGCGCCCGAACCGGGCGACCCGCCCGAAGAACTCCTCGCTGTCGCGGGCTGAGCCGTCGTCGGGCGCGGGCGACCAGGCGATCTCCGCGATCGCGGCGAGACGCGGGAACACCATGAACTCGACCTCGACGCATCGTCGCCAGCGTCTCGGTCCAGACCGGCGCCTCGATGCCGAGGATCTCGTCCTCGCCGACGCCGGGGATGATCGCCGTCGGCTCCCAGAGGTAGGCCTCCGTCGAGCGTCGTCGGACCGTTGGCCCAGTCCTGGCCGAGCGGGCGGCCGAGCGGCGTCTGCGGGTCGTCCGCGTAGGTCATGTCGAGGTACGCGACGTCGGCGGGCGAGAGGATGACCCGACCGCCCTGTTCGATGAAGGATCGCGTCAGGGCGACCGCATCGCCTGCGGGCTCGACGAAGTTCCAGTACTGCCCGATCGGTGCCGGGCGGCAGCTCGCGCGACGCGCCCATCTCGTGCCAGCCGATCACGCGTCTTGCCGGTCGCGGCGCCCGCCGGCGTGATGCGCCGCACGAGGTCGAGGTAGTCGTCGGCGGAGGTCGAGAGCGACTCGTCGCCGCCGAGGTGCAGCCACGGCCCGGGCGTGAGCTCGGCGACCTCGCGCGTGACGTCGGCGAGGAACCGGTCGGTCGCGTCGGCGCGTTCGGGCGCGGCGCACAGCGACGAGAAGCCGACCTCGATGCCCTCGTACGGCGGGGGCGCCACGCCGTCGCAGTTCAGCTCGGGGTAGGCGCTGAGCGCGGCGTTGGTGTGCCCGGGCAGGTCGATCTCGGGCACGATCGTGATGAACCGCTCGGCGGCGTACGCGACGATGCGGCGGTAGTCGGCCTTCGTGTAGAAGCCGCCGCCGTCGCCGCCGACCGACGTCGAGGCGCCGATGCCGGTGAGCTCGGGCCACGACTCGATCTCGATGCGCCAGCCCTGGTCGTCGGTGAGGTGCAGGTGCAGCACGTTGAGCTTCAGCATCGCGATCGCGTCGATGAAGCGCAGCACGTCGTCGACGGGGAAGAAGTGGCGCGCGACGTCGAGCATCGCGCCGCGGTAGGCGAAGCGCGGTCGGTCGGCCACGGATGCCGCGGGCACGGTCCATGCGCCCTGCGGCCGTGTCGCGTCATCCGATCGCCCGATCTCGGCCGGCAGCAGATGCCGCAGCGATTGCGTGCCCCAGAACAGCCCGGCGGCCGTGTCGGCGCCGATGCGCACGCCGTCGGCCCCGCTCTCGAGCGTGTACCCCTCGGTCGCACCGTCGGCCGCGCCCTCGGCGATGACCAGTGCGATGTCGGATGCCCCGGCCTCGCCCTCGACGACGGGCAGGGCGAATCCGGTGGCGGCACGTGCCGGTGCGGCGAACGTCTCGGCGACCGCGGCCGCGCCGTCGCCGTCGGCCACCAGCCGGGTGTCGGCGGTGAGCGTGAACGGCTCGCCGCCGGTGAGCGCGAACGACGCGGGGGCGGGGATGATGCCGGCCACGGCGGCTCCGTTCTCGTCGGGGTCTGCGGTGCATCCGGCGAGCCCGAGGGCCGCGGCGGTGAACACGGAGATGAGCAGGGTAGCGCGTGCGGGGGTGCTGCGTCGGTGCATGGCGGCCTCGGGATCGCGATAGGGAAGGATTCCTAACTCACAGGTGCGAGGCCCATCCTGTCACGATCGGGTGCCGCTCCGACAGCCCTGTTCCAGCGGCGCGGTCGACGTGGGGCACACGAGATCCGCCCGCACGGGACATCCGTTGCTATGCTTGCGTGCGTCGCGACTGGCGTTGAGATGGATTCCCATCGGGGAGCGACTGGCACGCACCGACCGCTCGCCTGGGCCGGTACGGATGCCTCGTGGCGCGAGTCGCACGAGGCAGCACCCTCGTTTGGTCCGTACCGTCATAAGGAGCCAGTCTTGGCCGAGTCCGTCTTCAATGCCCCCCTCTCCGAGGTCGATCCCGAGATCGCCGAGGTGCTCGAGCTCGAGCTCGGTCGCCAGCGCGACTACCTCGAGATGATCGCGAGCGAGAACTTCGTTCCCGTCTCGGTGCTGCAGTCCCAGGGTTCCGTGCTCACGAACAAGTACGCCGAGGGCTACCCCGGCCGCCGCTACTACGGCGGCTGCGAGTACGTCGACGTCGCCGAGTCGCTCGCCATCGAGCGCGCGAAGTCGCTGTTCGGCGCCGAGTACGCGAACGTGCAGCCCCACTCGGGCGCCACCGCCAACGCGGCCGTGCTGTCGGCCATCGCCACGCCCGGCGACACCATCCTCGGCCTCGAGCTCGCCCACGGCGGGCACCTGACCCACGGCATGCGGCTCAACTTCTCGGGCAAGCTCTACAACGCCGTCGCCTACGGCGTCGACCCCGAGACGTTCCTGGTCGACATGAACGTCGTGCGCGACAAGGCCCTCGAGCACAAGCCGCAGGTCATCATCGCCGGCTGGTCGGCCTACCCGCGCCAGCTCGACTTCGCCGCGTTCCGCGAGATCGCCGACGAGGTCGGCGCCAAGCTCTGGGTCGACATGGCGCACTTCGCCGGCCTCGTGGCCGCCGGCCTGCACCCGAACCCCGTGCCGCACGCCGACGTCGTGTCGTCGACCGTGCACAAGACCATCGGCGGCCCGCGCTCGGGCTTCATCGTCGCGCGCGACATGGAGCTCGCCAAGAAGCTCAACTCGAACGTCTTCCCGGGCCAGCAGGGCGGCCCGCTCATGCACGTCATCGCGGCCAAGGCCACGGCGTTCAAGATCGCGGCGTCGGCCGAGTTCAAGGACCGCCAGGAGCGCACGATCCGCGGCGCGAAGATCCTCGCCGAGCGCCTCACGGCCGACGACTCGCGCGCCGCCGGCGTCGACGTGCTCACGGGCGGCACCGACGTGCACCTCGTGCTCGCCGACCTGCGCAACTCGCAGATCGACGGCCAGCAGGCCGAAGACCTGCTGCACGAGGCGCTCATCACCGTGAACCGCAACGCGGTGCCGTTCGACCCGCGCCCGCCGATGGTCACCTCGGGCCTGCGCATCGGCACGCCCGCGCTCGCCACCCGCGGGTTCGGCGACGCCGAGTTCACCGAGGTCGCCGACATCATCGCGCTCGCGCTGCAGGGCGAAGCGGATGTCCCGGCGCTGCGCTCCCGCGTCGAGGCCCTCACCGCGCGGTTCCCGCTCTACCCGGGCCTGGCGCAGTAACCCGGCCGGCGGGTCATCCACCCGCCCTCTGAGCATCACCACATGACGCAATGCAGGAAGAACGGCACGACACGCCGGGGCGCGGGCACGTGAGCCCGGCGTGTCACCCGATCCTTCCTGCATTGCGACCGGCACGGCAGGAGACATCATGACCGCCATCACCCTCGACGGCGTCGCCACCGCGTCAGCCGTGAAGCCGGAGCTCGCCTCGCGCATCGCACTGCTGCGCGCACACGGCGTCGTTCCCGGACTCGGCACGCTGCTCGTCGGCGACGACCCCGGTTCGAAGTCGTACGTGGCGGGCAAGCACCGCGACTGCGCCGAGGTGGGCATCGAGTCGATCCGCGTCGACCTGCCCGCGTCGGCGACCACGGCCGACGTGCGCGCCGCGATCCGCGACCTGAACGCCGCACGCCGAGGTGACCGGGTACATCGTGCAGCTGCCGCTGCCCGCCGGACACGACGAGAACGCGATGCTCGAGCTCATCGACCCCGACAAGGACGCCGACGGCCTGCACCCGACGAACCTCGGCCGGCTCGTGCTCGGCATCGAGGGCGAGCTGCAGTCGCCCCTGCCGTGCACCCCGGCGGGCATCGTCGAGATGCTGCGTCGCTACGACGTGCCGATCCGCGGCAGGCATGTCACGGTCATCGGTCGCGGCCTGACCGTGGGGCGTCCGCTCGGGCTGCTCTTCACCCGCAAGGGCCTCGACGCGACCGTGACCCTGACGCACTCGCGCACCGTCGACCTCGCGGCCGAGGTGCGCCGGGCCGACATCGTCGTCGCGGCCGTCGGCGTGCCGCACCTCGTGAAGCCCGAGTGGATCAAGCCGGGCGCCGCGGTGCTCGACGTCGGCATCACCCGCGTGCAAGACGAGGAGACCGGCAAGGGCCGGCTCACGGGCGATGTCGACCCCGCCGTGGCAGCGGTCGCCGGGCACCTCTCGCCGAACCCCGGCGGCGTGGGCCCGATGACCCGGGCCATGCTGCTCGCGAACGTGGTGAAGGCGGCCGAGCTCAGGCTCAACCGGTAGCGGCGCGCGTCCGCAGTCCTCGCGGTGCAGCCCGGTGGGGCGCATTTCACGGCGCGAGTTGCGCGACGACCGCCTCGGCGAATGCGATCGCGGTCGCCTGGTCGTGCGCCGGAGACGTTCACCCAGTCGGGTCCGAGCGCGAGGTCGACCGAGCACGCTCGGCCCGAAGGCGGGATCGCACCGGACGGCGGCGAGGTCGTCGGCGCCGAGCCCCGCGATCGTCGACGGGCGAGAACGTGCCGGCGTCGACCTGGCGCGGTCATACGCCCATCGGCCGTCGCGCACCCAGTCGACGGTCGCGGCAGTCTCGGCGTCGCCCACGCCCCAGCCGGCAGCCTTCGTTGCCGGCCTGCAATCTCGCCTCGGCCCAGTCGCTCCAACCGCCGCCGCCGTGCGAGAGTTCGGCTGCCGGTGTCGCCGCGTGATCGTGCGCACGCGTGGCGAGCGGGAGCACCAGTTCGCAGTCGGTCGGAAGGGGCGGCGCGTGCGCGTGCCGGCGTCGCGAGGCGGGCAGGGGGCGCCGGCCGCGGTGACGGTCGGCGACCACGGCGGCGAAGCAGCGCGTCGGCCGCGACGGGTCGAGCGCGTCGGCGTGCCGCCGGAGGCCTCGAGTGTGACCCAGGCGTCGCCCGCCGCCGTGCTCATCGACGCACATGATTCGGCGGCGCACGAGCGCACGTCCGCTCGGCATGCCGTACTGCGCCGCCTTGGCCGACCACCCGGATGCTCGGGCCTCGGCAGTACCGAGACGATGACGCCGACGTACGCGGGACGTATCCGTACTGGTCGTTCATGGCGCACGCCGTTCGACCACTCGCAGACCGTGCCGCCCTGGGAGAGGATCGAGGTGCGCCGCGGGATCGCGATGCCCGACGCCCGAGGCCGTGACGAGCGGGTCGACCGCGGCGACGTCGACCGAGAAGGCGTCGAGCGGCCAGCGCCGTCGTCGACGAGGGCGTCGCACTCGAGGCCGTAGCGCGACTCGGGTTCGTGCCACGCGACGGGGCGTCGGTCGCCGCTCGGTCGGCGCGACGGTCGTCGCCGCGGGCGTCGGCGTCGGGCCCGCGGCACTCGGAGCCGACTGGGGCGCAGCCGGCGAGGGCGAGGCAGACCAGTACGCACGATGCGCCCGCGTGAACGAGCGAGCATGGATGAACGCATGAGCGGAACTGTAGTGGTCGCCACATGGCGTCGTGGGCGTCATGAGCGGCCACGCAGCCCGATTCGCCGCGAGCGTCGGCCCGCCACCCGGTCTCCTCCCGGTCGCCCGTCGTTCACCGGCCGATCACCGAGCGGCAAGTTCGCGCGCGTAGCTTCGCGGCATGCTCCCAGACGGGCGACCGAACGGTCGCGCCACTGCCCCCCGCGGCGGGGGTCGTCGCGATCGTGCCCGCTCGAGGCGGTTCCAAGGGCCTCCCGGGCAAGAACCTCGCGCCGGTCGCGGGCGTGCCGCTGATCACCCGCACGATCCGGGCGGCGGTCGGCGCGAGCCGCATCGACGCCGTATTCGTGTCGACCGACGACGACCGCATCGCCGATGCGGCGCACGCCGAGGGCGCCGGGGTGATCCGCCGCCCGGTCGAGCTCGCGGGCGACACCGCGAGCTCCGAGTCGGCGCTGCTGCACGCGCTCGACGAGATCGCCGTCGGCGCCGGCACCCTGCCCGGCGTCACGGTGTTCCTGCAGGCGACGTCGCCGTTCGTCGACTCCGCCGACCTCGACGAGGCCGTGCGCCGGGTCGTCGACGGCGAAGACGACGTCGTCTTCTCGGTCGTGCCGAGCCACGCGTTCCTCTGGCGCGAATCGCCCGAGGGCGCCGAGGGCGTCAACCACGAGGCATCCGTTCGCCCGCGTCGGCAGGAGCGCGAGCCCGAGTACCGCGAGACCGGCGCGTTCTACGTGATGCGCACCGACGGGTTCCGCGAGGCCGGCCATCGCTTCTTCGGCCGCATCGGCATGCTGCGCGTGCCCGATGCGCACGCGATCGAGATCGACGACCCCGCCGACCTCGCCCTCGCACGCGTGATCGCGCGCGGCGGACTCGGCGACGACGACCCGGTCGGCACCGGCCCCGTCGTCGTGCCGCCGCAGTCGGCGCGCCACGGCGGGCCGGCGGCTCACGATGCCCACGACGGCCGTGACGGCGCGCGTCGCCGCCCGAAGCGCCTCATCGACGTCGACGCCGTCGTCACCGACTTCGACGGCGTGCACACCGACGACACCGCGTGGGTCGACGCCGAGGGCCGCGAGCTCGTGCGCGTCAGCCGCAGCGACGGCCACGGCGTGGCGCGGCTGCGCGAGGCGGGCATCCCCGTGCTGATCCTGTCGGCCGAGACGAACCCCGTGGTCGCCGCACGGGCCGCGAAGCTGCAGGTCGAGGTGCGTCACGGCGTCGCCGAGAAGGGCGCCGTGCTCGCCGAGTGGGCCGAGGCACGCGGCATCCGCCTCGATCGCATCGCCTACCTCGGCAACGACGAGGGCGACCTTCCCGCGCTCGCGCTCGTCGGCTGGCCCGTCGCCGTCGCCGACGCGGTGCCGTCGGTGCGCGGCATCGCGCGCCTCGTGCTCGATCGCCGTGGCGGCACGGGTGCCGTGCGCGAACTCGCCGAACTGATCGTCGGCGCACGAACCATTCCCGAATCGGCATACGCCGACCGGGTCGTCCACAAGCAGGGAGCATTCGCATGACGTCTGTCCGCATCGGCCGATCGTCGATCGGCCCGGGCCACCCGGTCTACGTGATCGGCGAGATCGGCCTCAACCACAACGGCGACGTCGAGATCGCCAAGCGGCTCATCGACGTGGCCGTCGAGGCGGGCGCGCAGGCCGTCAAGTTCCAGAAGCGCACGCCCGAGATCGCGACGCCCGAGCACATGCGCGACGTGCCGCGCGAGACGCCGTGGGGCACGATGACCTACCTCGAGTACCGGCACCGGGTCGAGTTCGGCGAGGCCGAGTACCTCGAGATCGCGTCGTATGCGATGCGCGCGGGCATCGACTGGTTCGCGTCGCCGTGGGATGTCCCGTCGGTCGAGTTCCTCGAGGACCTCGACGTCGTCGCCTACAAGGTCGCGTCGGCGTCGCTCACCGACCTCGAGCTGCTCGATGCGATGGCCCGCACCGGCAAGCCCGTGATCCTCTCGACGGGCATGTCGACGCTCGACGAGATCGACCGTGCCGTCGAGACGCTCGGCACCGACAGGCTCATCCTCATGCACGCCACCTCCAGCTACCCGATGCCGCGCCGAAGAGGCGAACCTGCGCATGATCGAGACCCTGCGCGGCCGCTACCCCGGCGTGCCGATCGGCTACTCGGGCCACGAGCGCGGCCTGCAGATCTCGCTCGCCGCGGTGACCCTCGGGGCGGTCGCGGTCGAGCGCCACATCACCCTCGACCGCGCGATGTGGGGCTCCGACCAGGCGGCCTCGCTCGAGCCCACCGGATTCGAGCACCTCGTGCGCGACATCCGCGTCATCGCCGATGCCATGGGCGACGGCGTCAAGCGCGTCTTCCCGGGCGAGGAGGCGCCGCGCGCGAAGCTGCGCCGGGTGCCCGCGCTGTGAGTCCGAGGTTCCTCGTCCTCGCGGACTCGGATTCGTACGTGAAGTGGGGCGCGGCGTTCGCGTCGCGCCTCCCGGCCGGGTGGCAGGCCGAACTCGTCATCCTGTCGACGCCGGTCGCGCCGAGCGATCGGCAGCTTCGCGCGGCGCTCGCCGGGTCCGCGTTCGACGTGTCCGACGTGACCTTCGTCGAGCTGCACGAGCTCGAGACGCACCTCGCCGCGCGCCGGCCCGACGTCATGCTGCTCGCGATGCGCGGCCCGCTCGTGCGCGTGGTCACGCCGATCGTCGGCCGCGGCCCCGACCGCCCCGTGCTCGTGAGCGGATTCCCGGGCCTCACGATCCCCGCCGAGCCGAAGGCGATCATCTACCGCGAGCAGGTCGACCTCATCGTGCTGCAGAGCCGGCGCGAGGTGCGCGAGTTCCGCGCGAACGCCGACGCAGCTCGGCATTCCGGTCGAGTTGGGACTCACGACGCTGCCGTTCCTGTCCGAGACGGCGCGAGCGGATGTCCCGGGCCCCGGTCTCGACGCATCGTCGGCGCTCGAGCGCACCGACCTCGTCTTCGCCGCCCAGGCGAAGGTGCCCGCGGCGCGCGAGGATCGCGTGCGCCTGCTCGGCTGGCTCGTCGACGCCGCGCGTCGGCGCCCGTCGCGACGGGTCGTCGTGAAGGTGCGCGCGCGTCGCGGCGAGGCGCAGACCCACGACGAGGCCTACGACTTCGCCGAACTGCTCGACGACCCCGATGTGCGCGAGGAGCTCGGCGGCAGCCTGCCGCCCAACCTCGTCGTCGAGGACGGCCCGATGGCCGAGCACCTCGAGCGCGCCGCGGCGCTCGTGACCGTGAGCTCGACCGCGGTGCTCGAGGCGGTCGCCTCGGGTGTGCCCGCGGTGGTCGATCGACGAGTTCGGCGTCGCTCCGAAGCTCATCAACACGGTGTTCGAGGGCAGCGGACTGTTCGGCGGCGCCGAGGCGGTCGCCGGGTGGGACGCGCGGCACCCGAGCGCCGAGTGGCTCGACGACAACTACTTCCACGGCCGCGAGCACGACGACTGGTCGGCACGCGTCGGCGAGCTGCTCGAGCGTCGTGCCGCGGCGCCCCTGCCCCTCCGCGATCGCCGCTACAACCTCACGGGCGGCACGCTGCGCCGGGCCTTCGAGCGCAAGCGCATGCTCGGCGAGTTCGACCGCTCGTTCGCGGGCTCGGTGTCGGTCGTGTTCGCGGTGCCGTCGCGGTGGGTCGTGCGCCGGGTGCGCAAGGTGCGCCGTCTCCTGGCGGGCGAGCCGACCACGCCGCAGCTCGGGGCCCGCGAGGTGCGCGCCCCGCAGCTCGTCGACGCGCGCCTGAGGCGCGAGCGCCCGGAGCTCAGTCGACCGGGGTCGGTGTGCTCCTCGACGTGCCGCAGGTAGGCGGCGGCGTTGTGCCTGATGCCCTCGCGCTCGGCGTCGGTGAGCTCACGGCGCACCTTCGCGGGCACGCCCGCGACGAGTGACCCGGGCGGCACGACGGTGCCCTCGAGCACGACGGCGCCGGCGGCGACGAGCGAGCCCGCCCCGATCACGGCGCCGTTCAGCACGGTCGCGCCCATGCCGATGAGCGAATCGTCTTCCACGGTGCATCCGTGCAGCACCGCACCGTGCCCGACCGAGACGTTGCGTCCGACGGTGAGCGGGTAGCCCGCGTCGACGTGGCAGACCACGGTGTCCTGCAGGTTCGACCCCTCGCCGAGCACGATCGGCTCGGCCTCGGCGCGCAGCACCGCGTTGTACCAGACGCTCGATCCGGCCTCGAGGCGCACGTTGCCGACGATGACGGCACCGGCGGCGACGAAGGCCGAATCGGCGAGCACGGGGGCGTCGATGCCGGCCAGGGTGAGGATTCGGGCGGAGGGGTCTGCTGGCATGCGGCCAGCCTAGCGCCGGCGCCGTACGCCTCGAACGATGAGGCGGCCGAGCGCCCCGACCGCGAACACCGCGAGCCCGATGCCGATCGACACCGGCGGAAGGGTCGCGACGAGCACGACGCATCCGATCGCGCCCGCCGCCGACAGCGCGCGCGGCACGCGTCGCTCGGCGGCGGGCTGCGTGATCGCCGACAGGTTGGCGATCAGGTAGTAGCAGAGCACGCCGAACGAGCTGAACCCGATCGCCTCGCGCAGGTCGACGGTGAGTACGAGCACGAGGATCGCAGCGCCGGTCACCGAGCTCGGCGACGAACGGCGTCGCGGTTCGCGGATGCACCGCGGCGAGCCGCGCCGGCAGTTCGCGGTCGCGCGCCATGGCGAGCTCGGTGCGGGCGATGCCGGCGATGAGCACGAGCAGGGAGCCGAGCGCGGCGACGCCGGCTGCGACCCGCACGACGGGCTCGGCCCAGCTCCACCCCGCAGCCGCGACCACGTCGACGAGCGGAGCGCCCGAGGCCGCGAGCAGTTGCGGCCCGAGCGACACGAGGGCGGCCGAGCCGACCGCGACGTACACGGTGATGACGATCGCGAACGCGATGCCGATCGCCCGGGGGATCGTGCGCGAGGGTTCGCGCACCTCCTCGCCGAGCGTCGCGATGCGCGCGTAGCCCGCGAAGGCGAAGAACATGAGCGCGGCCGACTGCAGGATGCCGTACGGGCCGCCGGTGATCGACGGCAGCGGGTCGGGGAGGCCCTGCGGTCGGTCGACGAACGCGGCGCCGCCACCCTGGTTCGCGCTCGCGGCCACGAAGCCGGCGACGACGACGACGACCAGCACGGCGAGCACCACCGCGACGATCACCGCGCCGACCCGCGCGGTTCGGGTGACGCCGAGCAGGTTCACGCCGACGAGCACGACGACCACGGCGACGGCGACCGGGCGCTGCCACGCGCCGGGCACGAGGTAGGCGGCGGCGGTGAGGGCCATGGCCGCGCAACTCGCGGTCTTGCCGACCACGAACCCCCAGCCGGCGAGGAATCCGGGCCATTCGCCGAGGCGTTCGCGCCCGTACCGGTAGGCGCCGCCCGACTCGGGGTAGCGCACCGCGAGCTGCGCGGTCGATGCGGCATTCGCGAGGGCGACGAACGCGGCGATCGCGAGGCCGACGATGAGGCCCGCCCCGGCGGCCTGGGCGGCGGGCGCCCAGACGGCGAACACGCCCGCGCCGATCATCGCGGCGAGGCCGATCGCGACGGCGTCGCCGAGCCCGAGGCGGCGGGCGAGGCGGTCGTGCGGTGCGGCGGCGGTCACGAGCGGAACCTTAGCCGACGCGGGTGGCGCTGCGCGGTGGCGGGCACCCGGTGGCGGCCCGCCGGGGCCTCGCGCCACGCGCGGCCGATCATAGGATCGGAGCATGACCGATGCCTCGCACCCCGCCGTCGACCGCGTCGCCGAAGCACTCGCCGGCCACGGCCTCAGCCCTGAGATCGTGTGGTTCGACGACGCCGTCACCACCGCCCCGCTCGCGGCCGCGGCGCTCGGCATCGAGGTCGGCCAGATCGCCAACTCGCTCGTGTTCACCCTCGACGACGAGCCGATCCTCGTGCTCACGTCGGGTGCGCACCGGGTCGACACCGAGTGGCTCGGCGCCGAGCTCGGCGGGGTCATCGGTCGCGCCTCGAAAGAGACGGTGAAGCACGCGACCGGCCAGGTCATCGGCGGCGTCGCGCCCGGTCGGACACCCTGCCCCGGTGCGCACGATCGTCGACACCGACCTCGCGCGAGTACCCCGTGGTGTGGGCGGCCGCGGGCCACGCGAAGACGGTGTTCCCCACGTCGTTCGACGAGCTCGTGCGCATCACGGGCGGCGTGCCGCGCGCGGTCGAGCCTCCGCTCGAGGCATCCGCGTGACCTCGGACCGCGTGGCCTGGCCGCGCACCGCCGGCCCGCTCGTGCTGCGACCGCCCACGAGCGACGACCTCGACCAGGTGCTCGCGTGGCGGAACGACCCCGACGTGATCCGCTGGCTGCTGCGCACCACCGTCGATCCCGAGAAGTTCCGCACGGCGTGGCTCGACAGCGTCGCCGACCCCGACCAGCACACCGCGGTGGCGCTGCTCGACGGGGTCGTCGTCGGAACCGGGTCGCTCGACGTGCGCGACGGCATCGGCCAGTTCGACGGGGATGCCTGGCGCGGGGCCGAGGGGCTGCTCGGCTACATGATCGATCCGGCGCACGCGGGCGGGGGTATGC
Source organism: uncultured Actinomycetota bacterium (assembly GCA_963836825.1). Classification (GTDB taxonomy): domain Bacteria; phylum Actinomycetota; class Actinomycetes; order Actinomycetales; family Microbacteriaceae; genus Agromyces. The sequence goes on along the minus strand of CAWILI010000016.1, from coordinate 204,225 downwards.
GACCGCGATCGCCGCGCGCCCTGCTCGACATCGCCTTCGCCGACCTCGGCCTGCGCCGCGTCACGGCGGAGTGCTTCGCCGACAACGTCGCCTCCTGGCGTGTCATGGAGAAGCTCGGGCATGCGCCGCGAGCAGCACGGCGTGCGCGACTCATGGCACGCCGAGCTCGGCTGGGTCGACGGCTACACGCTACGCGATCCTCGCGCGAGAACGCTCGTCTCGTGGCGGCCCGACGGCGACGAGCGCCTGCTCGCCGACGACTGCACCTGCTCGCGTGCTGGGAGCACGCGGCGCGCCGAGCTGCGATGCCGGTCGGTGACGCCGGGGAGATCAGAGGTCGCGCCGGGCGCCGGCGCTCGGCCGCACGGTGAAGACGACCGGCTCGCGGTAGCCCTGCTCGGCGAACGCGGCCACGACCTCGCGGGTCACCACCGGAACCAGCGCGTCGATCACCAGCGCGATCGCCGAGCCGCCGAAGCCGCCGCCCGTCATGCGAGCACCGATCGCGCCGGTGCCCTGCGCGGTCTCGACGGCGAGGTCGAGCTCGGGCACCGAGATCTCGAAGTCGTCGCGCATCGACACGTGCGACGCGTCGAGGAACGGCCCGATCGCGCCGGGCCCGTGCTCGCGCAGCGTGCGCACGGTGTCGAGCACGCGCTGGTTCTCGGTGACGACGTGCCGCACGCGGCGGAACGTCTCGTCGTCGAGCAGCTCGGCGGCGCGGCCGAGGTCGTCGACGCGCACCTCGCGCAGCGACTCGACCCCGAGTGCGCGGGCGCCCGCCTCGCACGACGCGCGACGCGACGCGTAGCCGCCGGTGGCGTGCGCGTGCGCCACCCGTGTGTCGATGACGAGCAGCGACAGTCCGTCGGCCTCGAATCCGAGCGGGATGACGTCGGCGTCGAGGCTGCGGCAGTCGAGGAACACCGCCGAGTCGGGTTCGCCGAGCAGCGAGGCGGTCTGGTCCATGATGCCGGTGGGGGCGCCCACCACGCGGTTCTCGGCGAGCCGGCCGATCTTCGCGAGCGTCGGGCGGTCGAAGCCGAGGCCCCAGTGCTCGTCGAGGGCCAGCGCGACCGCGCACTCGATGGCCGCCGACGACGAGAGCCCCGCGCCGATCGGCACGTCGGAGTCGATGTAGAGGTCGACGCCGCGCGCGTGGGCGAGATCGGCACCGTACTCGCCGAGCGCCCAGGCGACGCCGAGCGGGTACGCCGCCCAGCCATCGATCGCGTCGGGCGACAGTTCGTCGAGGTGGATCGTGACGGCTTCGGGGTCGTGGCTCGTCGCGACGCGCAGCACCCGGTCGTCGCGGTCGCCGAGCGCGACGGCCGTGCGGCGGTCGATCGCGAAGGGGAACACGAACCCGTCGTTGTAGTCGGTGTGCTCGCCGATGAGGTTGACCCGCCCCGGCGCCGACCAGACGCCGGCGGGCGTGCGCCCGAACCACTCGGCGAACCCGTGCTCCGCCCCGGTAACCGCGCCCTCGCTCATGCCGTTGCCTTCCCGATCGCGGCGCGCAGCGCCTCGGCCTGCGCCTCAGGGGTGACGTCCCCGATCCATGCTCCCATCGCCGCCTCCGAGCCGGCGAGGAACTTCAGCTTGTCGGCCGCCCGCCGAGGGCTCGTGAGCGCCAGCATGAGGCGCACCTCGTCGCGCCGCTCGTGCACCGGCGCCTGGTGCCAGGCCGCGATGTACGGCGTGGGGGTGTCGTAGAGCAGGTCGATGCCGCGCAGCAGCCGCAGGTAGAGCGTCGCCAGCTCGTCGCGTTCGGCGAGCGACGTGGCGGCCAGGTCGGGCACGTGCCGGTGGGGGAGCAGGTGCACCTCGATCGGCCAGCGGGCCGCGAACGGCACGAACGCCGTCCAGTGCTCGCCCGAGAGCAGCACGCGCGGGCCGCCGCGCTCGCGCTCGACGAGGTCGGCGAAGAGGCCGGGGCCGTAGGCGTCGATCGAGGCGAGCAGTCGCTCGGTGCGCGGCGTCACGTAGGGGTAGGCGTAGATCTGGCCGTGCGGGTGGCCGAGCGTCACGCCGATCTCCCGTCCGCGGTTCTCGAAGGGGAACACCTGCTCGACGCCGGGCAGCGCCGACAGCGCGGCCGTGCGATGCGCCCACGCCTCGATCACGGTGCGCGCGCGCGAGACGGTCTGCGTGCCGAACGAGCCCTCGTGCTCGGGGCTGAAGCACACGACCTCGCAGCGCCCCACTGAGGCGTGAGTGCGCTCGATCCCGACCTCGCGCAGCGACGCGAGCGCGCCGGGCGCCCCGGTTCGGCGAGCGAGGGCCCGAACGACGGCGACCGGTTCTCGAAGACGGCGACGTCGTAGTTGCCCGGGATCTCGGAGGGGTTGCCCGGCGATTGCGGCGCGAGCGGGTCGAGGCTCGCCGGCGGCAGCACGACGCGGTTCTGCCGGGCCGCGGCGATCGAGATCCACTCGCCGCTCAGCGGATCCTGCCGCATCTGGGCGGTCGCGGGGCGCGGATCGAGCGTGCGCGCATCGACCGCACGTTCGCCGGTGAGGGCGGTGTCGGCGTCGTCGAAGTAGATGAGCTCGCGCCCGTCGGCGAGCGTCGTCGGGCGCACCGCGATGCGCGCGTCGATCTCGAAAGCGGATGTCGCGGCAACGGCCTCGGTCGTGTCGTTCACGCCGCACACGATACGCGACTTTCGTTTTGCAAACAAATGCGTTTGCGTATTGCAAAGTAGGCGGTCGCGCGAGATCATGGCCGGTATGACCGACGCCGAGCCGACGAACCCGCAGCTCGATGCTCCGCGGCGCCGCGAGCTCGCCCTCGCGCTCGTCGCCGAACGCGGTTTCGTGCGCGTCGCCGAGCTGAGCCGCGCGTTCGGGGTCACCACCGTCACGGCGCGCGCCGACCTCGACGCGCTCGAACGCCAGGGCGGAATCCGCCGCGTCCACGGGGGAGCCGTGCCCGCGACATCCGTCATCGGCGCCGACCGGCCCGAGCGGGAGCCGAGCTTCGAGGAGGCGCTCGAGGCGTCGGTCGAGCCGAAGCGGCGCATCGGCGAGCACGTCGCCTCGCTCGTGAAGAGCGGGCAGAGCCTCATCCTCGACGTGGGCACGACGACGCTGCAGGTCGCCCGGGCCCTGCGGCGCCGCGCCGACCTCGCCGACCTCGTGATCTTCACGAACGGCCTGTCGATCGCACTCGAGCTCGAGCCCGAGATCCCGCGCTTCCAGGTCGTCGTCACGGGCGGCACGCTGCGCCCGCGCCAGCACTCGCTCGTCGACCCGCTCGCCGCGTCGATGCTGCGCGACGTGCACGTCGACCTCGCGGTCATCGGCTGCAACGGCGTCGACCCCGCGCACGGGGTGACCAATGCGAACCTGCCCGAGGCCGCCGTGAAGTCGCTCATGCTGCAGCGCGCGGCGCGTGCCGTCGTCGTGGCCGACGGCACGAAGATCGGCGAGGTGCACCTGGGGCGCGTCGCCCCGGTCGACGCGTTCGATTCGCTCGTGACGGATGCCTCGGCGCCGAGGGCGATCGTCGCCGAGCTCGAGGACGCCGGGCTCGCGGTCACGTGCGCCTGAGACCCTAGAGTGGAGGAATGAGCGTACCCACGGGCGAGCAGTTCGTCCTCGAGACGTCGACTGCGAGCGGAGACGTCCAGGCGACGATCACCGCGGTCGCGGCCGGCATCCGCACCCTCAGCATCAACGGCATCGACCTCGTGCCGCCCTTCGGCGAAGACCAGTCGCCGCCGTCGGGCGCCGGCATCGTGCTGGTGCCGTGGCCCAACCGCATCCGCGACGGCAAGTGGAGCCACGACGGCGTCGACCACCAGCTCGCGATCACCGAGCCCAAGTACCACAACGCCATCCACGGCCTGCTGCGCTACACCGAGTACACCGCGATCGACCGCGAACGCGACTCGGTCACGCTCTCGGCACGCATCTACCCGCAGCTCGGCTACCCGTTCCTGCTCGGCACCGCCGTGCACTACGAGCTCGTCGCCGACGGGTTGCGGGTCACGCACTTCGTCGAGAACCTCGGGGCCGATCCCGCTCCGGTCGCCATCGGCACGCACCCGTTCCTGAAGATCGGCGGCGTGCCGACCGAAGACCTCGTGCTGCGCCTCGACGCGGCCAGCCACATCGAGGTCGACGACCGCCTGCTGCCGACCGGCGAGGTGCCCGTCGACGGCACCGAGTGGGACTTCCGCGAGGGCCGCCGGGTCGGCGACGTCTCGCTCGACGACGCGTTCGGCGAGCTCTCGGGCGACGACGGTCGGGTCGAGCACACGCTCACGGCGCCCGACGGGCGCAGCGTCTCGATCTGGGCCGACGACGAGTTCGGCTACGTGCAGGTCTACACGACGCGCACGTTCCCCGGCGAAGACGGCGACGTGGCGATCGCGATCGAGCCGATGACGGCTCCGGCCGAGGCGTTCAACTCCGAACGCGGCCTGCGCTGGCTCGGCCCGGGCGAGGAGTGGGAGCTCAGCTGGGGCATCCGCTTCGCGGGCTTCAGCGCCGACTGACGTCGGCACTCGACCGACCGCCGTCAGCGCACGCACGACCCCGAGTCGACGGGTGCGTCGAGCACGAGCGCCGCATCGGCGAGCGGCGCCAGCGTCGAGACCGGGATCGCGAATCCGACGAGGTCCGACGTGTCGGAGCGCGCGAACACGACCCCGCCGACCTCGCCGTCCTGCGTGAGCACCGGTCCGCCCGAGTTGCCGTGGTCGACGTCGGCCGACAGCGTCACGATCTCGCGGGTCGAGGTCGACCCGTCGGCCGAGATGGTGAGCGGTCCGCTCGCTGCGACGCGCCCGGGTCGAAGCTCGAACGGGCCGCCGAACGGGTACCCGGCGACCGCGACGTCGTCGCCGACCGCGGGTTCGTCGATCGGGAGCGGCGCGGTCGCGAGCCCGTCGACGGCGATGAGCGCGAGGTCGTTCTCGGGGTCGAACGCCACGACCCGCCCGGGCAGCGCCGGCTGGCCGGGCGCCTCGACGATGGGCTCGGTGACCCCGGCCACGACGTGCGCGTTGGTGACCACGCGATCGGGTGCCACGACGAAGCCGCTGCCCGAGAGGTTGCTGCCGCACTCGAAGGCGTTGCCGGTGATGCGCACCACCGACCGCGAGGCCTCGGCGAGCACCGCCGTGTCGACGGCACCCGTCGGCGGTTCGCCGGCGACCGGCGGCGCCTCGAGCACGTCGACGAGCCAGGGGATGCCCTCGCCGAGCGCTGCCGTGCGCAGCTGGGCGAGCAGCGACCGGGTGGGCGCCGGGGTGACCGTGTCGAGGGTCTGCAGCACCCGCGAGCCCGCGACCGCCGGGGAGAGCACCGGCACGCCCATCGCCGAGATGCCCGACGCGACGAGGGCGACGACGAACGCGGTGACGAGCAGGTTGCCGATCGAGCCGAGCACGCGGTCGAGCACGCCGAGCTTCACGGCATGCGCGCCGCTGCGCAGGGCGCGGCCGATGACCGCGCCGAGCCAGGCGCCCAGGCCCAGCAGCACGAGCGCCGAGGCGAGCGCGGCGGGTGCCCGCCATTCGGGCCAGGGCACGAGCGCGGCGACCCACGGCATCACGAAGTACGAGGCGATGGCGCCGGCGATGAGTCCGAGCAGTCCCGCGGCGGTGCGCAGCAGGCCCGACCGCCAGCCGTTCACGAGGGCGCCGATGAAGACGAGCACGAGCACGATGTCGAGCACGAGGCTCCAGCTCATGTGCGACTCCGTTCGATCGACCAGCGGGAACTCCAAGCCTGAGGCATCCGACTTCGAGACTGCTGAACACGCGCGGCGATCGGCCGCACCGTGAGTCGGTGCGGCCGTTCGCGGGTCGACGTGCGTCAGCTACATCGCGGGCATGAGCACCGTGTCGATGAGGTAGACGGTCGCGTTCGCGGTGTGCACGCCGCCGCAGATGACCGCGGCGTCGTTCACCATGAGCTCGTCGCCCGAGCCCGTGACCTCGACCGTGCCGCCCTGCACGGTGGTCTGCGTGCCGACGACCTCGTCGGGCGAGAGCTGGCCGGGCACCACGTGGTACGTCAGGATGGCCGACAGCGTCTCGGAGTCGGTCTTCAGCGCCTCGATGGTCGCCGGGTCGATCTTCGCGAACGCCTCGTCGACGGGCGCGAAGACCGTGAACTCGTCGCCGTTCAGCGTGTCGACGAGGTTGACGTCGGGGTTCAGCTGGCCTGAGACCGCGGCCGTCAGCGTCGTCAGCATCGGGTTGTTCGAGGCGGCGACGGCGACCGGGTCGGTCGACATGCCGACGACCGAGCCGGGACCCTCGGGCACCGCCTCGGCGTAGGCGGCGCAGCCGGGGCCGACGAGGTCGGCGGCGGGATCGGCCTCCATGGCCTCCTCGGTCGGCGTGGCCTCCTCCGACATGGTCGGTCTCCTCTTCCTCTGCCGAGCTGCCCGGCGAGCTGCAGCCGGCGAGGCCGAGCATCGCGACCGCGGTGATCGCGAAGACGGCGAGGGTGGTGCGGGTGCTGCGTGCGGTGGATCGCATCGTGTGCTCCTTCAATTGGTGCCGGCCTCCGGACGGGCCGATGCGAGGGGTTCGGCGCCGTGCGCCGTTCGGATTGGAATTCGCGATGTCGAGCGCCGGAATCCACCTGCGACCCGAGCGTGCGGCCGCACCACGGGGCATCCGACCAATCGAATCGGGCGTCGGCTTCGAATCACTCGGCGACCCGAGAAAGCAGGACCCCGTGATCACCCTCGCCCTCATCGGCCTCCTCGGCGGCCTCATCACCGGCATCTCGCCGTGCATCCTCCCCGTGCTGCCCGTCATCTTCCTGTCGGGCGGTGCGCAGAGCGCGAGAGGCACGACGGATGCCCCGCAGGCGGGCCGCTGGCGCCCGTACCTGGTGATCGCGGGGCTGGTGGTGAGCTTCAGCCTGTTCACGCTCGTCGGCTCGCTCATCCTCGGCCTGCTCGGCCTGCCGCAGGACGTGCTGCGCTGGGCGGGCATCGTCGTGCTCGTGCTGATCGGCGTCGGGCTCATCGTGCCGCGCTTCGAGTCGCTGCTCGAGAAGCCGTTCTCGTGGATCCCGCAGCGGAACGTGGGCACCGAGCGCGGCGGCTTCCCCCTCGGCTTCGCGCTCGGCGCGGTGTACGTGCCCTGCGCGGGCCCGGTGCTCGCCGCGATCACGGTCGCCGGCTCGACCGGGCGCATCGGCCTCGAGACCGTCGTGCTGACGCTCTCGTTCGCGATCGGCGCCGCCCTGCCGCTGCTCGTCTTCGCCCTCGCGGGGCGGCGGGTCGCCGAGCGGGTGAAGACGTTCCGCACCCATCAGCGGGGCATCCGCATCGCGGGCGGCGTGGTGATGATCGCGCTCGCCGCAGGGCTCGTGTTCAACCTGCCCCAGCTGCTGCAGCGCCTCGTGCCCGACTACACGAGCGCGTTCCAGCAGGACCTCGCCGACTCGGAGGAGATCACCCGCGCGCTCGACCTCGGGGGACTCGTGAACGACGAGAACGCCGAGCTCGACGAGTGCACGAACGGCGCGTCCGAGCTCGAGTCGTGCGGCACCGCGCCCACGATCAGGGGCATCCAGCAGTGGTTCAACACCGACGACGGGGCATCCGTCGACCTCGCCGACCTGCGCGGCCGGGTCGTGCTCGTCGACTTCTGGGCGTACTCGTGCATCAACTGCCAGCGCTCGATCCCGCACGTCGTCGCGTGGGACGAGGCGTACCGCGACGCGGGCCTCTCGGTCGTCGGCATCCACTCGCCCGAGTACGCGTTCGAGAAGGAGCCGCGCAACGTCGAGGCGGGCATCCGCTCGTTCGGCATCGACTACCCGGTCGGGCTCGACAACTCGCTCTCGACCTGGACGAACTACCGCAACCGCTACTGGCCCGCGCACTACCTCATCGACGCCGACGGCACGGTGCGGCACATCTCGTTCGGCGAGGGCAACTACGCCGCGACCGAGCAGCTCATCCGCGAGCTGCTCGAGCAGGCCGACCCGGGCGTCGCGCTGCCGGCCGCGACCGAGCAGCGCGACGAAACCCCCCAAGCCGGTTCGACCACGCCCGAGACGTTCCTCGGCACCACCAAGCAGGTGAACTTCGCGGGCGACGAGCCCTACCGGCGGGCGACGACCGACTTCGCGTTCCCGGCCGACCTGCCGCGTGACGCCTTCGCGCTCGACGGCGACTGGGCGCTCGGCACGCAGTCGATCACGCCGGCCGCGCCCGACGCGCGGGTGCGACTCGCGTACACCGGCAGCGAGGTGCGTCTCGTGCTCGGCGGCTCCGGCACCGTCGTCGTCGACGACGGCCGCGAGACCCGCGAGATCGAGGTCGGCGGCGTGCCGCGTTCGTATCGCCTCGTCAAGACGGATGCCCCGGCGTCGGGCACGCTCACCGTCACGATGTCGACCGGGGTCGACGCCTACTCCTTCACGTTCGGATGATCCATGTCCTCCAACTCGCACGCGGCGACGCCGCCGACCTCTCGGCCCGCGACGCACGATCTGACATGCTTGGACTCGTGGTCGACGGCAGCGGGGCAGACGCACCGGCACCAGCGCCGACACCCGACGAACTGCTCGCCCGGGTCGGCACCGGTGACCGGCAGGCGTTCGCCGCGCTCTACGACGCCACCGCCCCGCGGGTCTTCGGGCTCGTGCGCCGGCTCGTGGTCGACCCGGCGCAGGCCGAGGAGGTGACGCAGGACGTGTACCTCGAGATCTGGCAGACCGCACCGCGGTTCGACCCGGCCCGCGGCAGCGCGCTCGCCTGGATGTTCACGCTCGCCCACCGGCGCGCGGTCGACCGCATCCGCGCCGCGCAGGCCGCCCGCGACCGCGACCTGCGCATCGGCGCCCGCGACCTCGACGTGCCGGTCGACACCGTCGCCGAGACCGTCGAGGTGCGCGTCGAGCACGAACGCGTCCACGAGGCGCTCGCCGACCTCTCGCAGCTGCAGCGCGAGTGCGTGGCGCTCGCGTACTACGACGGACTCACGCAGCGCGAGATCGCCGAGCGGCTCGAGGTTCCGCTGGGTACGGTGAAGACGCGACTGCGCGACGGCATGATCCGACTGAGATCCGCATTGGGGGTGACGACATGACCGAACCGAGAGACGACGACCGCGAGCACACCGACGAGCCGCGACCCGCGCGCGAGTTCGCCTCGCTCGAGGCGATGCACGAGCTCGCCGCGGCGCACGCGCTCGACGCGCTCGACGCCGACGAGCGTGCGGCGTTCGAGGCCGCGGCCGCCGCGTCGCCCGAACTGCGCGCCGAGGCCGATTCCCATGCCGAGTCGGCGGCGGTGCTCGCCGCCCTCGCCGAGCCGGTCGAACCGCCGCCCGCCCTCAAGCAGCGGCTGATGGCGCAGCTCGACGGGCTGCCCCAGCAGCAGCCCGCGGCGCAACCCGCCGAGCCTGCGACATCCGCTCAGCCTGCGACCTCCGCCGAGCCCGCGACATCCGCCGAGCCCGCGAGCCTGCGACCTCCGCCGAGCCCGCGACATCCGCTGCGCCGATCGAGCGCCCGCCCGGCCGGGCGCAGGCGCACGCCCGCCGTCGCTGGTTCGAACGTCCCGGTGCGCTCCTCGGCGCGGCCGCCGCGGCGGTCCTGCTCATCGCGGGCGCCGTGCTCGGCGTCGCATGGTCCGGCCCGAACGGCTGGGGCGCACAACGCGAGATGGCCGCGATCGCCGAAGCGCCCGACGCGCAGTCGCAGACGCACGAGGTCGAGGGCGGCGGCGAGATCACCCTCGTCACCTCCGCCGAACAGGGCCGCTCGGGCGTGGTCGTCGCCGGCCTTCCCGAGCTCGACGCCGACCAGACCTACGAGCTCTGGTACATCGACGACTCCGGCGCGGCCTCGGCCGGCACGTTCGACGTCTCGGGCGACGAGACCTGGCGCGTGCTCGAGGGGTCGTTCACCCCGGGTGTCGCCGTCGGCGTCACCGTCGAACCCGCGGGCGGTTCGCCGCAACCCACCACCGAACCGATCGTCGTCATCCCCACGTAGTCGACGGCCCACAAACGGATGCCCCGGCCGCGACGAGCTCGGATAGGGTCTGAGTGCTCGTGGCCGATCTGCCCGGGCGGCCAACCCACACGACGAGGAGTGACGATGCGCGTCGGCATGTTCCTGAACTACGCGGGCGGATTCCGCGAGGCGGCCGACGAGGTCGCCGAACTCGAACAGGCGGGCATCGACCGCATCGCGGTGCCCGAGGCCTACTCGTTCGACGCGGTCAGCCAGCTCGGCTTCCTCGCGGCGCGCACGTCGAAGATCACGCTCGCCTCGGGCATCCTGCAGCTCTACACCCGCACGCCCACGCTCACCGCGATGACCGCGGCAGGGCTCGACTACGTCTCCGACGGGCGGTTCGAGCTCGGCATCGGCGCCTCGGGCCCGCAGGTCATCGAGGGCTTCCACGGCGTGCGCTACGACGCCCCGCTCGGCCGCACGCGCGAGATCATCGAGATCTGCCGCATGACCTGGCGGCGCGAACCGGTGGTGCACCAGGGCGCGAAGTACCACATCCCCCTGCCCGAGGGCGAGGGCACCGGACTCGGCAAGCCGCTGAAGCTCATCAACCACCCCGTGCGCGAGCGCATCCCGATCACGATCGCCTCGCTCGGCCAGAAGTCGGTCGAGCAGACCGCCGAGATCGCCGAGGGGTGGATGCCGATGTTCTTCCACCCCGAGCGCGCCGCCGGCGTGTGGGGCGACGCGCTCGCCGCGGGCGCCGCCAAGCGGGCACCCGAGCTGGGCCCGCTCGACGTCTTCGCGAGCCCCGCGCTCGCCATCACCGACCACCCCGAGCAGGTGCTGCCGCTCGTGAAGCCGAACCTCGCCCTCTACATCGGCGGCATGGGCGCCCGCGGCAAGAACTTCTACAACGACCTCATCGCGAGCTACGGCTTCGAGGCCGAGGCCGCCGTGATCCAGGACCTCTACCTCTCGGGCCGTCGCGACGAGGCGATCGCCGCCGTGCCCGACGAGCTGGTGCGGGCGATCTCCCTCATCGGGCCGGCCTCGTACGTCGCCGAGCGGGTGGCGGCGTTCGCCGAGGCCGGGGTCACCACGCTCAACGTGACCCCGCTCGCGCGGTCGTCGGCCGAGCGCGTCGCCCTCATGTCGGGATTCCGCGCGCTCGTCGGGTGACCCGCGCACGGGACATCCGCTCGCACGACGCCGCGCGGATGCCGCAGCGGATCACGACGGGTCGGCGCTCGCTGTCGCCGTGAGCGTCGCCTCGCGCGACCGCCACGCGACGTACGCCCACACCGCGAGCCCGAGCATCGGACCCCAGAACCAGAACGGCAGCACGAGGGCGAGCAGTATCGCGTCGGCGGGTGCAGCCGCATCGCCGACGACCGTCACGAACATCGGCACGGCCGAGAGGCAGAGCACGGCGCTCGCGATCGAACCCGGCACGGCGGCCGCCGCCACCGGAACCGGTCGTCCGCCGACGCGCGGCATCCACGCCGGGAAGGTGCGCCCCCACGGCAGGATCAGGCCGAGCGTGAGCAGGCTCGCCGCGAAGGCTCCCGCCCCCAGCATGAGGCCGGTCGCGAGCATCACGGGTGCGTACTCGGACTGCGGCGGGATGAACAGCGGCCAGGGCGTGAGCCAGCTCAGTCGCGCGAACGCGTAGGGCAGGGGGCCGATCGCCGCGAGCACGGTGAGCGCGACGCGGTGGCGCACGAGCCAGGCCTCGATCGCCCGTCCCGTCGGGCCGACGCGGATCGCGATGATCGCGATCGCCGCCCACGCGAGGGTCGTGACGAGGATCACGGCGGCCGAGGCGAGCAACTGCCACGCGGCAGCGAGGGCGCCGATGAACGAGGTCGCGAGCGACCACGTGGCGGCGAGGGTGATCCCGGCGCCCCAGAAGGCGATCGCGGCGAGCCCGAGCAATCCGGCGAGCAGCACCGCGCCGAGCCGAGGCGAGCGCACGAGCATGACGCCGATCGTGACGATGCCGGCGACGACCGAGGCCATGCCGAACAGGTAGCCGGCGAGCACGGCCGTCGTCATGCTGCCGAGCACGACCGCGATGAGCGCGCTGAGCCCAGCCGCACCGAGGGCCGCCCACCGCCTCGAGTGCGCCCCTCGACGAGTGAGCGCCGCGGCGAGGGCGACCCCGGCGAGGCCGATGGCGACGGTGATCACCGCCGTCGGCGTCGAGCCGAACACGACGCTGCCGAGGCTCTCCAGATCACCCGACCGGTGCGGGTCGAGCTCGGGTACGAACAGCCAGACGAGGGCGAGGCCGGTGAGGGCGGCGGACCCGATCAGTGCCGTGGTCACCAGCACGCGCCGCAGTCGTTCACCGCCCCGGCCGGGTGGCCGGCGTGAGGCCGCCGTGGTCGAAGTGCGCATCGTTCCCATCCGAATCTCCTTGCTCGTGAGCGGCCGCCCGATCGGCGACCCTGCGCCCAGAGTCCCGCGCGGCGGCGGCGCCGCGCCTCACCCGCGCGGGTGAGATGACCGCGCGGGCTGCCCGGTAGCGTGGTCACGTGTCCCGGCCAGCCGCTCCCTCGACCGCCGACTGGATGTGGGCCGCGGCGCTCGCCGCGGCGTTGCTGCCGCTGACGGTCGTCGAGCTCGTGCGTGCTGCACGCCTTCCCGCCGATCTCGCCTGGCTGGCCGCGTGCATCGTGCTCTTCACCGTGCTGCACGCGGCAGTCGTGATTCGCCGCAGCCTGCCCCGCACGGCGCTCGTCGTCGCGTCGGCGGCCATGCTCGGCCTCGTCGTCGCGAGCCTGCCGGGGACGCCGTACGTCGCGATGCTGCAACCGAGCAGCGCCGTCTTCGTCGTGTTCGTGTACACGGCGGCAGCGGGTGACGACCGATGGGCCGACGCGGGCGCCCTCATCATCGGACTGGTCGGAGCGGCGCTGATGACCTCCGTGGCGGTGGTGCATGGTTTCGCGCCCGAACCCGATCCCGGCGCGGGGCCGATCATCGCGCTCGCCGGGTTCCTGGTGGCCTCGATCGGGGCGTCCTGGGCGCTCGGCCGGTATCGGCGCGAGTCGCGTCGCACGCGGGCTGCGCAGCAGGTCGGCCTCGAGCAGGCCGCGCAACTGCGCCTGCAGGCCGAACGCAGTGCCGTGGCCGACGAACGCCGCCGCATCGCGCGCGAACTGCACGATGTGATCTCGCACTCGCTCGCGGTGATGGTCGCCCAGGCCGAGGCGTCGCGCGTGCTCGTCGGTCGCGATGACGAGCGGGCGCGCACGGCGGTCGAGCACGTCGTCACGACCGGCCGCGAGGCGATGACCGACATGCGCGGGCTGCTCGCCGCCTTCGGCGACCCGGGCGCCGAGGTGCCGGAGGTGCGGCCGGGGACGCCGCACTCGAGCCGGGCCCCGACCTCACGCAGCTGCCACGGCTCGTCGCCGGGGCGACGGGCACCGATCGGCACGTCTCGCTCGTCGAGGTCGGCGAGCGGCGACCCGCGAGTCCCGCGCTCGAGCTCACGGCCTACCGCGTGGTGCAGGAGTCGCTGACCAACGTCATGAAGCACACCACCCCGCCGACGCGCACCGAGGTGCGGATCGAGTGGTCGTCCGAGGCGCGTCGAGGTCACCGTCGACGACGATGGCGGCGGCGGTCGCGCGATGCCGCGGCGGCTCTCGGCGTCGGGTCGCGGGCTGCTCGGGCTCGCCGACCGGGTTGCGCAGGTGGGCGGTCGATTCACGAGCGGGCGCCGGCCCGACGGCGGATGGCGCACGCACGCCACCCTGCCGCTCGCACCCCCGGAACCCGCCGCCGACGCGGCTGCGCAACTCGCACCGGAGGGACGACGATGGCTGACACCCCGGCGCACCCGATCCGCGTCGCCATCGCCGACGACCAGGCGCTCATCCGCTCGGCGATCTCGGTGATGATCGAGGTGCACGCCGACCTCGAACTCGTCGGCGAGGCATCCGACGGCGGTGAACTCCTCGAGCTGGCGCGAGCCCGACGCATCGACGTCGTGGTGATGGACATCCGGATGCCGCGACTCGACGGCATCGAGGCCACGCGCCGGCTGCTGCAGGGCCATCCGAACGTTCGCGTGCTCGTGCTCACGACGTACGACCTCGACGAGTACGTGTTCGCGGCGATCCGGGCCGGTGCGAGCGGATTCCTCACCAAGGACGCGTCGAGCGACGAACTCGCGACGGCGATCCGTGCCGTGCACGCCGGCGACGCCGTCATCGCCCCGCGTGCCACCGCGAGCCTCGTCGACTTCATCGCGCGCGTGCCGCACCCGGTCGACGCCGAGGTGCTGCTCGCGCCGCTGACCGCCCGCGAGCGCGACGTGCTGCACGAACTCGTCACCGGAGCTTCGAACGACACGATCGCGGCACGGCTGCACCTGACCGGCAACACGGTCAAGACGCACATCGCCGCGATCCTCGCGAAGCTCGGCCTGCCCGACCGCGTGCACGTCGTGATCTGGGCCTACGAGCACGGCGTGGCGGGCGGTGCCGACGACGGGGACGGCGGCTCCGAGGCATGACCCCAGATGGCATCGACCTCGAGCTATTGTGGTGCCCCCACAGGGACTCGAACCCTGGACCCACGGATTAACCTGCTGCACTGAGTTTCCCCAGCCACCGCGAAGCGGCTTGCAGTCTGGACTATATCTTCACCTTCGACCGAATCGTTCAGGTGCGCCGCGTGTAGTCTCTGAGGTTCCCTTGCGGTTACCTGCTGATTGCCCAATCCCTCGGATTGTCACTGCCCAACGGGCGAGTACCTCGGGCTCTCAGGGTGTTCCAGCATATAGCGGCGGTCATCCGACGCATTTCGGCGCCGGCGCTCCATTTTTTCTGTTTTGAAGTCCGTTGCTCTAACCAACTGAGCTATAGGGGCGTTGACTACCCTAACAGCCCGCTTGCAGCGGTTCCCGTCGTCAGCGGATGATGTCGGTCGGGGCGAATACGCTCCGAGAATGAAGGTGTGCACGATCTGTCGAAGCCCGCGCGAGAACTCGGAATTCAACCGCAAGAGCGCTTCACCCGATGGGTTGCAGAACGTCTGTCGCGACTGCAATCGGGCACAGGCTCGTGACTACTACGCGCGCAACAGAGAAGCCCACGTGCGAATCATCATGCAGCGCAAGACAGAACAGCGACGCGTTGCGATCGATGCGGTCGCCGACCACCTGCTGACACACGCGTGCGTCGATTGCGGCGAGGCCGATGTCCGCGTCCTGGATTTCGATCACCGCGTCGGGGCCGGCAAAGCAGGCCGACGTGATGCGGCTGGTGCAGCACGGCTACTCCCTCGCCCGCATCATGGCCGAGATCGCGAAATGCGACGTGCGCTGCCGCAACTGCCACGCCAAGGTCACCTACGAGCGCATGGGCGACAACTGGCGCAGCCGCACTCAGTCACGGCGTTCGCCGACCGAACGCGATGTCGGGACGGCTTCAGGCCCTCCCCGGCCGGCACCCGGCTGAGCGGAGTAAAGTGGCGCGCGATGGCTTCAGACTTCCACCGCCCCACCCGTTTCCCGCCGGCCATGTTCGACAGTTATCTCGGCGCAGAAGATCCGGCGCACCTCAGCCGTGTCGCCCACGACACCGCAGCGGCGTTGCTCGCGCGGGTGCGCGAAGACCCCGATCCCGAGGTCATCGCCCGGCTCGTGGCGTACACCGACGAGCACGGCATCGACGCGATCGCCGAACTCTGGTCGCACGCGTCGGCCAAGAGCCTGCCCGGCGCGCTCTGGCGCGTCTACCTGCTGCGCGCGCTCATCCGGCAAGATCCGCGCGGCCAGGCGCTCGCGTTCCAGCGCGGCACCGAGGTGTCGCACACGATCGACCAGGTCGTCGCGGGCGCGGCGATCCCTGCCGGCCCCGACGAGGTCGTCGAGCTCGCCGACCGCATCCTGCACGGCCTCTTCACGGGCGACTTCGCCGTCGCCCTCGATCGCGCCGCCGCGTTCGCGCGGGTGTCGGCCGCCGGGTTCGCGAGCCTGGCAGACGATGCCGATGCCGCAGACACGACGCATCCCGATCGCTCGACCGTGCTCACCACCCGCGCGCTGCGCCTCACCCAGCTCGCCGACGAGTTCGCCTCGTGCGCGCGACTCTGGCGTCGCGACGCGCTCGACTGATCGGTCGACCCGATCAGCGGCCGTTCGGCTCGCTCGGGAATGCCGAGGGGGTCGACCTCGTTTACACTTGTCGAGGCCGGCCGCAGTAACCCCGGGCTCCAATATTCGCCGCTCCGAGCGGCCTCGCGCCGAGAGGCGTTCTGCGGCCGGCCTTACTCATGCCCGGGTGCCCGTAACATCGGATCATGCCCGACACCGTCACCCTCCTCATCGAGCCCGCTGCCCGCCGGCGAGGCCGTCTCCGACCTCGAAGCGACGTTCCGCGAGGTCGATGCCGCAGAGCCCGCCCTTCGCGTCGGCGAGCTCTCGACGCAGCGCGGCGACGGCATCTTCGAGACGCTCGCGGTCACCGACGGCCACGCGCAGGAGGCACGCGCGCACCTCGAGCGGCTGCGCAACTCGGCGCGCATCTGCGAACTGCCCGAGCCGAATCTCGCCCAGTGGGAGGCCGCCATCGCCCGTGCCGTCGCCGCGCTGCCCGCGCGCGGCGAGTTCGCCCTGAAGCTGGTGCTGAGCCGCGGCGTCGAACACGGTCCTGCGCCGACCGCGTGGCTGCACGCCGCGCCCGCCGCCGACTTCAGCGGCCCGCGCGAGCACGGCGTGCGCGTCGTCACGCTCGACCGCGGGTACGCGCGTGATGCAGCGGCGAACGCGCCGTGGCTGCTGCTCGGAGCGAAGACGCTGAGCTACGCCACGAACATGGCCGCACTCCGCGAGGCCAAGCGACGCGGGGCCGACGACACGATCTTCATCTCCTCAGACGGGTACGTCATGGAGGGCCCGACGTCGAGCGTGATCCTGCGCAGCGGCGACGTGTACTCGACTCCCGCTCCGAGCGGCGCCATCCTGCACGGCACGACGCAGCTGAGCCTCTTCGAGTACCTCGAGCGCAGCGACCGGCGCACCGAGTACCGCGACATCCCGGCGGCCGAACTCGGTTCCGCCGATGCGATCTGGCTCGTCTCGAGCGTGCGGCTCGCCGCCGGCGTCACGGCCGTCGACGGGACATCCGTGCCCTTCGATGCCGAGGCGACACGCGAGTTCAACGCGTACCTGCAGAGTCCTCGCGACTGAGCCCGGGCGCCTGCCGCCTGGCGACGGCGAATGCCCCGGAGCGAACTCCGGGGCATTCTTCGTGTTGCGATCAGTCGCGGCTCAACCGAAGCGGCCCGAGACGTAGTCTTCAGTCGCCTGCACCGACGGGTTCGAGAAGATCGTCGTGGTGTCGTCGTACTCGATGAGGTTGCCCGGCTTGCCGGTGCCCGCGATGTTGAAGAACGCGGTCTTGTCGCTCACGCGCGAGGCCTGCTGCATGTTGTGCGTCACGATCACGATCGTGTACTGCTGCTTCAGCTCCTCGATGAGGTCCTCGATCGCGAGGGTCGAGATCGGGTCGAGCGCCGAGCACGGCTCGTCCATGAGGATGACCTCGGGGGCGACCGCGATCGCGCGCGCGATGCAGAGGCGCTGCTGCTGGCCGCCCGACAGACCCGAACCGGGGCGGTCGAGGCGGTCCTTGACCTCGTTCCAGAGGTTCGCGCCCCGCAGCGACTTCTCGAGGAGCTCGTCGGCGTCGGACTTCGAGATGCGGCTGTTGTTGAGCTTCACGCCCGCGAGCACGTTCTCCTTGATCGACATCGTCGGGAACGGGTTCGGCCGCTGGAACACCATGCCGACCTGACGGCGCACGAGCACCGGGTCGACGTCGGCGTCGTACAGGTTGTTGCCGTCGATGAGCACCTCGCCCTCGACGCGAGCGCCGGGGATGACCTCGTGCATGCGGTTCAGCGTGCGGAGGAACGTCGACTTGCCGCAACCCGAGGGGCCGATGAACGCGGTGACGCTGCGCGGCTCGATCTCGAGGCTGACGCCCTCGACCGCGAGGAACTTGCTGTAGTAGACGTTGAGGTCTTTGACTTCAATGCGCTTGGACACGGGTTTCCTAACTGGGCGTGCGGATCAGCGGCCGAACTTCGGAGCGAAGAAGCGGGCGACGAGTCGGGCGATGAGGTTCAGCGCCATGACGATGAGGATGAGCGTGAGGGCGGCGGCCCACGCGCGGTCGAGGTAGGCCTCGGGGGGATTGCCCTGGTTGGCGTACTGCGTGTACACGAAGACGGGCAGCGACGACATGCGGCCGTCGAAGAGGTTGTAGTTCATGCTCGCGGTGAAGCCGGCCGCGATGAGCAGCGGCGCGGTCTCGCCGATGACGCGGGCGATCGCGAGCGTGATGCCGGTCGTGATGCCGGCGATCGAGGTGGGCAGCACGACCTTGACGATCGTGAGCCACTTGGGCACGCCGAGCGCGTACGCCGCCTCGCGCAGCTCGTTCGGCACGAGGCGCAGCATCTCTTCGCTCGAGCGCACCACGACGGGGATCATGAGCACCGCGAGCGAGACGGAGCCGGCGATACCGGTGCGGGTGCCCGGGCCGAGGAAGATCGAGAACAGCGCGTAGGCGAACAGGCCGGCGACGATCGACGGGATGCCGGTCATGACGTCGACGAGGAACGTGATGCCGCGGGCGAGCCTGCCGCGACCGTACTCGACCAGGTAGATCGAGGTCATCAGGCCGATCGGGATCGAGATGATCGCCGCGGCGCCGGTGATGAGCAGGGTGCCGACGATGGCGTGCAGCACGCCGCCGCCCTCACCCGTGACGTTGCGCATCGACGAGCTGAAGAACTCGGCATCGAATCGGGCGACGCCGTAGGTCACCACGGTGATCGTCAGCGAGATGAGCGGGATCATCGCGAGCACGAAGGCGCCGGTGACGAGGGCGGTGACGAGGCGGTCCATCGCTCGTCGACGGCCCTCGACGAGCAGCGAGAAGAGCCAGATCGACGGGATGTAGAGCAGGGCGCCCACGACGATCGCGCCGCCCCAGTTGAAGTCGCCGCCGCCGAGGGCGAGCACGCCGAAGATGGCGAGGCCCACGGCGATCGCGGCGCCGAGGATGATCCAGGGAGCAGGGGTGGGCAGGCGACCGGCGGTGAGCGAGTTCTCGATCGGGCCCGCGGTCGGGGCTTCTGGTTTCGTCGTCGTGGTCATCAGTTGGCTCCCGAGAATTCCTTGCGACGGCTGACGATCCAGCGAGCGAACGCGTTGACCACGAAGGTCACGATGAAGAGGATGAGGCCCGTCGCGATGAGCACGTTGACGTTCATGCCGTAGGCCTCGGGGAAGCTGAGGGCGATGTTCGCGGCGATCGTCGACGGGTTCACCGAGGTCAGCAGCTGGAACGTGACGGCGCCCGAGGCGGAGAGCACCATCGCCACCGCCATCGTCTCGCCGAGCGCGCGGCCGAGGCCGAGCACGGACGCCGAGATGATGCCCGAGCGGCCGAAGGGGAGCACCGCGGTGCGGATCATCTCCCAGCGGGTCGCGCCGAGCGCGAGCGCCGCCTCCTCGTGGAGCACGGGGGTCTGCAGGAACACCTCACGGCAGATGGCGGTCATGATGGGCAGCACCATGACGGCCAGCACGATGCCGGCGGTCAGGATGGTGCGGCCGGTGCCCGAGACGGGGCCGGCGAACAGCGGGAACCAGCCGAGGTTGTCGACGAGCCACGAGTAGATCGGCTGGATGGCCGGGGCGAGTACGCCGATGCCCCAGAGGCCGAACACGACCGAGGGAACTGCCGCGAGCAGGTCGACGATGTACCCGAGCACCGATGCCAGGCGGCGCGGCGCGTAGTGCGAGATGAAGAGGGCGATGCCGATCGAGACCGGGATGGCCATGATCAGCGCGAGGGTGGCGGCCCAGACCGTGCCGAAGACGAGCGGGCCGACGTACTCCCAGAAGTTGGCGGGCAGGATCGAGGCGTCTTCGCTGTCTGCGAAGAACGCCGGGATGCTCTGCACGATCAGGAAGATCGCGACGGCTGCGAGGGTCACGAGGATCATCGACCCCGCGAAGACGGCGGAGCCGGAGAAGACCCGGTCGCCGGGCCGTTGTTTCGCCTTGATCGCGGTGGTGGTGCTCATGGGGCGCAATCCTCGGTGTCGGGAGTTGGGTGGGGGAACACGGCCGTGCCCGACCCCGTGGCGTTCTCGACGAACACTCGGGGTCGGGCACGAACCTACTAGCTGATCGAGTCGATCGCAGCCGTGACCTTCTCGCGGAGCGAGTCCGAGATCGGAGCCGAGCCGGCGTCGGCCGCCGCGGTGTCCTGGCCCTCGGGGCTGGCGATGTACGAGAGGTACGACTTCACGAGCTCGACGTTCTCGGCCTCGGCGTAGGTGCCGCAGGCGATGAGGTAGCTCACGAGGACGATCGGGTAGACGCCGGCCTCGGTCGAGGTGCGGTCGAGCTCGATGGCGAGGTCACCCTCGGCGCGGCCCTCGGCGAACGGCGAGGCGTCGAC
The DNA here is from genome assembly GCA_963836825.1 of uncultured Actinomycetota bacterium. Lineage (GTDB taxonomy): Bacteria > Actinomycetota > Actinomycetes > Actinomycetales > Microbacteriaceae > Agromyces. The sequence goes on along the minus strand of CAWILI010000016.1, from coordinate 183,776 downwards.
GATGGCGGCAGCAGCCTCGGGCGAGTACTCGACGAACTCGTCGCCGACCTGCACCGCGACGGTGCCGAGGTCACCGGCGCGCGACGCGTCGGCGTAGCCGATGGTGCCGGTGCCGTTGGTGACGGCGTCGACGACGCCCGAGGTGCCCTGCGCAGCCTCGCCGCCCTCGAACGGCCAGACGCCGTCGGCCTCATAGGTCCACACGTCGGGAGCAGCAGCGCCGAGGTACTCGGTGAAGTTCTCGGTGGTGCCCGAGTCGTCGGAGCGGTGCACGGGCGTGATCGCCAGGTCGGGCAGCGTCGCGTCGGGGTTCGTCGCGGCGATGGCCGGGTCGTTCCAGTTGGTGATCGTGCCGGCGAAGATGCCCGCGATGGTCGCCGCGTCGAGGTTGAGCGTGTCGACGCCCTCGACGTTGAAGATCACGGCGATCGGCGAGATGTAGAGCGGCAGCTCGACGATGGTCGAGTCGGGCGCGCACTTGGCGAAGCCGCCGGCGGCGAGCTCGTCGTCCTTGAACGCACGGTCGGAGCCGGCGAAGTCGCTCGCGCCCTCGAGGAAGGTCTCGCGACCGGCGCCCGAGCCCGAGGGGTCGTAGTCGATCGTGACATCGGGGTTCGCGGTCTGGAAGCCGGCGATCCACGACTGCTGTGCGGCGTCCTGCGAGGAGGCGCCTGCGCCGACGAGGTTGCCCGACAGCGTCGAGGCCGACTCTGCGGGGGCGGCTCCGCCTTCGTTCGCGGCACAGGAGCTGAGTGCGAGTGCCGCGGTGACGGCGATGACGGCAGGCACGCCGAAACGCTTGAGGTTCACGTGAATTCCCTTCCGGGGTTCGTTTGCAGGATTTTCGGGCCGGTGCCGACCCGCCTGCGACGCTAATCAGCGCGCCTTACGAGCTTCCGCCGCGTTGGTAAACGGAAGGTGAACGAGCGCTGTCGCTCCGGATGTCGCGTGAAGAGCGCTCTCAGGAAACTGCCGCTAGGCGCGGGGAGCGTGCGTCTCGATGGCGATGATGCCCGAACCCGAATTCGTCGCCGAGAGGTGCACGACGCTGAAGGCGCCCGGCTCGAGCCCCGCGGCATCGGTCACGTACGCGCCGAGGGGAGTGCCCGTCGCCAGCGCGATCTCGCGCATGATCTCGGGCAGCACCGGGCCGTGGCTGCAGAGCACCGCGTTCTTGCCCGACCGCACCCGCTTGCCGACCACGCGCCGCACCTCGCCCTCACCCGCCTCCCATGCGTCCTGGCTGATGCCGGCGTCGCGCTTGACCTTGATGCCGGTGGCGGCTCCGAGCGGCGCCACGGTGGTGACGCAGCGCACCGCGGGGCTCGAAACGATGCGCTTGAGGCCCCACGCCGTGAGCGTGTGCACGAGGCCGGCGGCCTGCTCGACCCCGCGTTCGGTCAGCGGACGCGCGGCATCGGCGCGCGACCAGCCGCCTCGTCCGACGGCCTTGCCGTGGCGCAGCACCGTGAGCGAGAACGTGGACGTCACGCCCTGGTCGACGAGCTTGACGAAATTGTCGAGGATCTCGACGTCGGGCTCGTAGCTCAGGTAGCCGCGGGCCCGCTTGAGCGTCACCCACTCGATGGCGGCGACCTCGGCGTTCGGCTTGAACGTCGACTGCTGCACGGCGCGCTCGTTCACCTCGGCCGACCAGTAGTGCACGATCTTCTCGCGCCCGCTCGAGAGCGGGTAGCGCGAGACGCCGAGCGGCACCCCGAGTGCGACGGCGAGCCCGGTCTCTTCGGCGATCTCGCGCACCGCGGTCTGGGGCAGCGACTCGCCCGGGTCGACCTTGCCCTTGGGAATGGTGACATCGCCGTACACCGTGCGGTGGATCACCAGCACGTGCACCTTGCCGTCGATGATGCGCCAGCAGACGGCACCCGCGGCGTAGATCGCCGTCGACGTCACCGGCGTTTTCCGGTGCGCTTGCGCTGGCCGATCTCGAGCATCTGCCGATTCTGCAGGTCGGTGAGCGGCAGCCCGGCTTCGTCGGTCGAGTGGCGGGTCCACACGCCGTCGCCCGCGAGGTGCCAGGTGCTCGTCGAGTCGTCCATGGCCTGGTCGAACAGCCCGCTGATCTCGGCGAGGTGAGCCGGGTCGACGAGCCGCACGAGCGCCTCGACGCGGCGATCGAGGTTGCGGTGCATCATGTCGGCGCGAACCGATGTAGGTCTGCACGTCGCCGTCGTTCACGAACGTGAAGATGCGCGAGTGCTCGAGGTAGCGGCCGAGGATCGAGCGCACCCTGATGTTCTCGCTGAGGCCCGGGATGCCGGGCCGCAGGCTGCAGATGCCGCGCACCCACACGTCGACGGGCACGCCCGCGTTCGATGCCCGGTAGAGCGCGTCGATGATCGCCTCGTCGACCATCGAATTGACCTTGATGCGGATGCCGCGTGGGTCGGCCGGCCTCTGCGTTGCGGATCTCGGTGGCGATGAGCTTGAGCAGCCCCTTGCGCAGGTGCAGGGGAGCCACGAGCAGTCGCTTGAACTTCTTCTCGATGGCGTAGCCCGACAGTTCGTTGAACAGGCGCGTGAGGTCTTTGCCGACCTGGTCGTCGGTGGTGAACAGCCCCAGGTCTTCGTAGATGCGGCTCGTCTTCGGGTTGTAGTTGCCGGTGCCGATGTGGCTGTAGTGGCGCAGGCCGTCTTTCTCTTGGCGGATCACGAGCGCGAGCTTGCAGTGGGTCTTCAGCCCGACGAGCCCGTAGACCACGTGCACGCCGGCCTTCTCGAGCTTGCGGGCCCACGTGATGTTGGCCTGCTCGTCGAACCTGGCCTTGATCTCGACGAGCGCGAGCACCTGCTTGCCCGACTCGGCGGCGTCGATGAGCGCCTCGACGATGGGGCTGTCGCCCGAGGTGCGGTAGAGCGTCTGCTTGATGGCGAGCACGTCGGGGTCGGCGGCGGCCTGCTCGAGGAAGGCCTGCACGCTCGTCGCGAACGACTCGTAGGGGTGGTGCACGCAGCACGTCTTGACGCGAGATCGCCTTGAAGACGTCGGCGCGCCGGTTGGGCTCGGAGGGCTGCAGCTGCACCGCGGTGGTCGGCACGTGGGTGCCGTAGTGCAGCTCGGGCCGGTCGATCTTGGCGAGGTCGAAGAGCCCGCCGAGGTCGAGCGGCGCGGGCAGGCGGTAGACCTCCTGCTCGGTGACGTCGAGCTCGCGCACCAGCAGGCCGAGGGTCACCTCGTCCATGTCGTCGGTGATCTCGAGCCGGATCGGCGGGCCGAACCGGCGGCGCAGCAGTTCCTTCTCGAGCGCCTTGATGAGGTTCTCGGTCTCGTCCTCCTCGATCTCGACGTCTTCGTTGCGGGTGACCCGGAACACGTGGTGCTCGACGATCTCCATGCCGGGGAAGAGGTCGCCGAGGTGGTTGGCGATGAGGTCCTCGAGGGTGATGTACCGCACGCGCTGCACCGACTCGCTGGGGTCGACGCGCACGAAGCGCGGCAGCATCTGCGGCACCTTGACGCGTGCGAACTCCTGCCGGCCCGGTGCGGCTGTTGCGCACGCGCACCGAGAGGTTGAGCGACAGCCCCGAGATGTAGGGGAACGGGTGCGCCGGGTCGACGGCGAGCGGCATCAGCACCGGGAAGATCTGGGCGCCGAAGTAGGCGCGCAGGTGGGCGTGCTCGTCTTCGGCGAGCTCGTCCCAGCGTCACGACCTGGATGCCCGCCGCCTCGAGTGCGGGCTTCACGAGTTGCTGGTATGCGGCGGCGTGGCGCTCCTGCAGCTCGTGCGCCTTCGTCGAGATGTCGACGAGCACGTCCATCGGCGCACGGCCGACGTTCGTCGGCACGGCGAGGCCCGTCATGATGCGGCGCTTCAGGCCGGCGACCCGCACCATGAAGAACTCGTCGAGGTTCGACGCGAAGATGGCGAGGAAGTTCGCTCGCTCGAGCACCGGGAAGCGTCGGATCCTCGGCCAGCTCGAGCACCCGCTGGTTGAACGCCAGCCAGCTGAGCTCGCGATCGAGGTACCGTTCGGCGGGCAGTTCGGGCGCGCCCTCGATGTCGAACGGCTCGAAGTCGTCGTCGAAGTCGCTCGCCGTCCGGTCGGAGGTGCGCTCGTCCTCGATGAGGCTCTCAGAGGTCATCCCCTCATCATGCCACCCGGCGCAAACGGAGGATGAGGTGCGTATTAACGGGCGGTTACGGCCGGGGCGCCTTCGTCGTCTTCCTCGTGCACGTTGAAGCGGTAGCCGACGTTGCGCACGGTGCCGATGAGGCTCTCGAGGTCGCCGAGCTTGGCCCGGAGGCGCCGCACGTGCACGTCGACGGTGCGGGTGCCGCCGAAGTAGTCGTAGCCCCACACCTCGCTCAGCAGTTGCTCGCGCGTGAACACCCGCGACGGGTGGGCGGCGAGGAAGCGCAGCAGCTCGAACTCCTTGTAGGTGAGGTCGAGCGGGCGTCCGCGCACCTTGGCGGAGTAGCTGGCCTCGTCGATGACGACGCCCGACGTCTGGATGCGCTCGGTCGGCTGCGACCGCTGCGACCGGCCGATGGCGAGCCGGATGCGCGCGTCGACCTCGGCGGGGCCGGCGTGCTCGAGCACGACGTCGTCGACACCCCAGTCGGGCGTGACGGCGGTGAGCCCGCCCTCGGTGACGACGAGTACGAGCGGCACCGAGAGGCCGGTCGTGCGCAGGATCTGGCAGAGCGCCTTCGCGCCGGCCAGGTTGGTGCGGGCGTCGAGGAACACGAGATCGGATTCGGGCGCTCTGACCAGCTGCTCGGGCGAGGCCGGGATGACCCGGACTCGATGAGACAGGAGCGGAAGAGCCGGAAGAACGTCATCGTTGGCTGCCGGCGTCAAGATCAGCAGCTGCGCCACGCCACACCCTCCAGTAGTAAGGTGCGGTCAATACTACGGGACGGGTCGACCCCGTCCGCGACATCGAATCCTGGGGAGCGACGATGGCCGAGAATGCGGCGTCCGGTGGCGGATGGCTCAGCGTCGTGTCGGTCTGGGCGATCGCGCTCGCCGGGGTCGGGGTCGTCGTGGGTCTCGCCTACGCGGGCGGCGTCGACTGGTTCGGCGGGCTGGGTGCCCTCGGCGTCTTCGCCGCGCTCGGTGTCGTGCTCGCCGTGGTCGTGATCGCGACCCTCGCCGTGCAGTTGGCCACGCGCCGCCCCGAGGGGTTCGTCGGCCGCGTCTCGGCGAGCATCGCCGGCGCCGTCGTGATGGTCGCGCTGGCGGCGGCGGTCGTGGCGCCCGTCGCCGTTCGGTGAGCGGATAGACTCGGAACCATGTCTGAGCTGCTCGCCCTCGAACTCCTCTTCATCGGCCTGCTCGGCCTCGCGAGCCTCGCGATCGCGTGGGTCAGCGGCGTCGTCGTCTACAAGCTGTTCAAGGGTCAGCGCTGAGTCCGATGATCGACCTGCCCGTCGACCTGCCGGCCGAGCTCGTTCCGCTCTCGTGGCTCCTCGGGGTCTGGGAGGGATCGGGCGTCATCGACTACAAGGTCGGCGACGAGTCGGTCACGCACGAGTTCGGGCAGCGCGTGAGCTTCAGCCACGACGGGCTCCCGCACCTCAACTACACGTCGTACACCTGGCTGTTCCCTGCCGACGAGGCCGGTGAGGCGGCTCCGCTCGCGACCGAGACCGGCTACTGGCGGCTCGCCCGCGAGCAGGGCGAGGGCGATCCCGGGCCGGCGCTCCTGCCGGCGGTCGGCGACGCCGCGCTACCCCGACGCCGAGGCGGTCGAGCAGCTGCGCAACGCCGACGGCGGCTTCGACCTCGAGGTGTCGATCGTGCACCCCGGCGGCGTCAGCGAGCTCTACCTCGGCCAGGTCAAGGGGCCGCGCATCGACCTCGCCACCGACGCCGTCATGCGCGCTGCCGGTGCGAAGGACTACGCGGCCGCGACCCGCCTCTACGGCCTCGTCGACGCGCACCTGCTCTGGGCGTGGGACATCGCCGCGCTCGGCCAAGACCTGCGCACGCACGCGTCGGCCCGACTCGCGAAGGTCGACTGATGACCGCATCACCGTTCCTCGCCCTCTCCGGCGCAGTTCCCGCCGAGGCGCTCGACCTCGGCGTCGCCGGGCACTACGGCAATCCCATCGTCGAGCAGCGCAAGCTCGAGCGCGGTGACGCCGTCGTCGATCTCTCCGACCGCGGCCTCGTGGTCGTCACCGGTCCCGACCGCCGCTCGTGGCTGCACTCGATGGCGAGCCAGGCCGTCGATCGCCTCGCGCCCGGCGAGAGTGCCGAGGCGCTGCTGCTCGACGCATCGGGTCACATCGAGCACGCCGTGCACATCATCGACGACGGCGAGTCGAGCTGGCTCATCGTCGAGGGCGCCGAGGCCGCACCGCTGGCCGCGTTCCTCGACCGCATGCGGTTCATGCTGCGCGTCGAGGTCGCCGACCGCAGTGCCGAGTTCGCGGTGATCGCCGCGATGTCACTCGACGCGCTCGACGCCGCGGCGCCCGCGGCGGCGCCCGCCGGGGTCGCCCTCGACTGGACCGACCCCTGGGCCTCGCCCCGACCCGGAGCCCACCAGTACGCCGATCCGTCCGGCCACCCGGCATCCGCGTGGCACTGGATCGAGCGCATCGTGCCGCGCGCCGCACTCGCCGACGCGGCCGCCGCGGTGGCGGCCGGTCGCGTCACCGTCGCCGGAACGCTCGCCGCCGAGGCGCTGCGCGTCGCCGCGTGGCGCCCGCGCCTCGCGACCGAGGTCGACGAGAAGACGATCCCGCACGAGCTCGACTGGCTGCGCAGCGCCGTCGACCTCGGCAAGGGCTGCTACAAGGGCCAGGAGACGGTGGCGAAGGTGCTGAACCTCGGCCGCCCGCCGCGCCGGCTCGTGCTGCTGCACCTCGACGGCAGCGACACGGTGCTGCCCGCGCCCGGCGACGAGGTCGTCGGCGAGAAGGTGCGCCCCGAGCCCGAGCCGGGCGAGGCCCCCGAGCGGCGCACGGTCGGCCGCATCACGTCGAGCGCGATGCACCACGAGCTCGGCCCCATCGCACTCGCGGTCGTCAAGCGCTCGGTGCCCGGCGACCTGCCGCTCATCGTGCTCAGCCACGGCATCGAGGTCGCGGCGGCGCAGGTCGAGATCGTCCCCGCCGACGCCGGTGCGGCCGTCGACGTGCCGCGCCTGCCGCGTCTCGGCGTGCGCAGGCCCTAGCCGACCGCGCGCCGTCGGCGCGCCGCTCAGGCGGGAGCCACCGCGTGCCACGGCACGGTGAGCTCGCCGAGCCGCGTGCGACGCGGCCCGCCGATCACGTGCCAGCCCTCGTGCCGCACCGTCGCGACGGTCGCGATCCACCGCTGCGACGGTCCGTAGACCGACATCGGCGCGTGCACGCGCCACGCCCGGTCGAGTGCGGCGAGCAGCTCGTGGATGCGCTCGCCGGGCACGTTGCGGTGGATGAGCGCCTTCGGCAGGCGCTCGGCCACGATCGACGGTGCGTCGAGACCCGAACGGCGCAGGCTGATCGTGAAGGTGCGCGGTCCCGACGCGTCGACGCCGACCCAGCTCGCGACGCGCCCGAGCTCGTCGCACGTGCCCTCGACGAGCAGCCCGCCCGGCGCGAGCCGCGACGCCATGCGCGCCCAGGCCGCGGCGACGTCGGACTCGTCGTACTGCCGCAGCACGTTGAACGCCCGGATGACGGCCGGACGGCGCCCGCCCGGCGTCGGCACCTCGAAGCCGCCGAGCGCGAAGTCGACGCGCAGGCCGCGGTCGAAGTGCATCTCGCCCTCGCGCACCGCCGCGAGCTGCTCGCGCGCGGTGCGCACGCGGGCGGGGTCGATCTCGAGCCCGAGCACGTCGACGTCGGGCCGAACGTGCGCGAGCCTCGCGGCGAGTTCGAGCGCGGTCACGCCGCTCGCGCCGTAGCCGAGGTCGACGACGAACGCGTCGGTGGCGTGCAGCAGCGCGGACTGCGCGGCGATCCACCGGTCGATGCGTCGCAGGCGGTTCGTGTTCGTCGTCCCGCGGGTGATGGATCCGACCGGCATGCTGCAAGTCTCGCAGGCGCGCGGGGCGGGTCGCGGCATCCGTCGCCGTCATCGGGATTCACGCGATCAGGCGAGCGGATGCCGCGCCGGTAGGCTGTTCGCATGCCTCACACCCTCGTGCTGCTCCGTCACGGCAACAGCGAATGGAACCAGAAGAACCTGTTCACCGGTTGGGTCGACGTCAGGCTCTCCGAGCTCGGCGAGACCGAAGCCGCCCGTGCGGGCGAGCTGCTGCGCGAGTCGGGGCTCCTGCCCGACGTGCAGCACACCTCGGTGCTCACGCGCGCGATCCAGACGGCGAACATCGCCCTCGACGTCGCCGACCGCGCGTGGATCGACGTGCGTCGCTCGTGGCGGCTCAACGAGCGCCACTACGGTGCGCTGCAGGGGCTCGACAAGGCCGAGACGCTCGAGAAGTACGGGCCCGAGCAGTTCCAGCTGTGGCGCCGCTCGTTCGACGTGCCGCCGCCCGTGCTCGCCGACGACGCCGAGTGGTCGCAGGTCGGCGACCCGCGCTACGCGAACCTCGCCGACGCCGAGATGCCGCGCACCGAGTGCCTGAAAGACGTCATCGCGCGCATGCTGCCCTACTGGGAGTCCGACATCATCCCCGACCTCGCCGACGGCAAGGTCGTGCTCGTCACCGCCCACGGCAACTCGCTGCGCGCGCTCGTGAAGCACCTCGACGGCATCAGCGACGACGAGATCTCCGAGCTCAACATCCCCACGGGCATCCCGCTCGTGTACCGCCTCGGCGACGACTTCATGCCGCTCGGCCCGGGCGAGTACCTCGATCCCGAGGCCGCCGCGGCCGGTGCCGCCGCCGTGGCCGCGCAGGGCAAGAAGTAACCCGGACGCACCGAAGGGCGAGGGATCGATGATCCCTCGCCCTTCGTCGTCGTGTCAGTTCGCGGACTTCTCGGGATCCCAGTCGCCGGTCACGAGGTACTGCACCTTCTTGGCGATCGACACCGCGTGGTCGGCGAATCGCTCGTGGTAACGGCTCGCGAGGGTGGCGTCGACGGTGTCGACGGCCTCGCCCTTCCAGGTCTCGCCGAGCACCTTGTCGAACACGACGAGGTGCAGCGCGTCGATCTTGTCGTCGTCGTTGCGGATCTCCTCGGCGAGCTGCGCGTCTTCGGAGCGCAGCAGCTCGACGAGCTTGCGCGCGATCTCGACGTCGAGCTTGCCCATCTCGGCGAACGTCGATCGCAGCGACTTGGGCACGACCTTGTCGGGGAACCGGTAGCGGGCGAGCTGGGCGATGTGGGTGGACATGTCGCCCATGCGCTCGAGCGAGGCGCTGATGCGCAGCGCGCTCACGACGATGCGCAGGTCGCGCGCGACCGGCTGCTGGCGGGCGAGGATCGTGATGGCGAGCTCGTCGAGGGCGACGGTGCGCTGGTCGATGAAGCTGTCGCTCGCGATCACCTCTTCGGCGAGGCTCACCTCGGACTGGTGGAACGCCCGGGTGGCCTTGTCGATCGACTCGGCGACGAGTTCGGCGAGCTCCACGAGTCGGTCCTGAACCTCGGCCAGCTCCTGCTGGAACACCTCACGCATGTACGAATCCTTGTCTCTCGGTGTCACGCGCCGCGGGCGCGGGACGACTGGAGCCTTCCGGCCCCGGGACATCCTCCCGGCGGCAGGTGAACAGCAGGTGCCGGGAGACTGAACAACCACTAACGTACCGTCGCACAGGCGGCCAATGGCCGAGGGGGCCTGATCGGCTGGTTAGTCTTGAACGCATGGACTCCACGTGGCTGGTGCTCACTGCGCTGGCCTTCGGCCTCTTCCTGGGTGCCGCCTTCATGATCGTGCTGCACATGGCCGAGCGCCGGGGAGCCAGCGCGGCCAAGGTCGTCGCACCCACGATTCCCGACGGGGTCGACCAGGTGCTCGACGTCATGGAATCCGCCGGAGTCGTGCTCGACCCGTCGAACAACGTGCTGCGCGCCTCGCCCGGGGCCGTCGCGATGGGGCTCGTGCGCAACCAGCAGCTCGTGCATCCCGAGCTGCTCGCGATCGTCGCCACGGTGCGCCGCACGGGCGAGCCGGTCGTCGGCGAGGACTTCACGGTCTCACGGGGCCCGTTCGCCGACTCGCCGCTTCGGCTGCGCGTGCGGTCGGCGCGCCTCGGCACGCGATTCGTGCTGCTCCTCGCCGAGGACCGCACCGAGTCGTTCCGCCTCGACGAGGTGCGCCGCGACTTCGTCGCCAACATCAGCCACGAGCTGAAGACCCCGATCGCCTCGGTCAGCCTGCTCGCCGAGGCGCTCGACCAGGCCGCCGACGAACCCGACCAGGTGCGGCGCTTCGCCGGGCGTCTCTCGGTCGAGGCGACCCGGCTCGCGCACATCTCGAGCGAGGTCATCGAGCTCTCCCGCATCCAGGCGCGCGGGGCGCTGCGCACCGACGTGCTGCTCAGGGTCGATGAGATCGTGGCGGCCGCGGTCGAGCAGAACCGTGTCGTCGCGACCGCGAAGGGCATCGACGTGGCCGTGAAGACGTCGTCGAAGGCCGAGGTCTACGGCGACCGGTCGCTGCTGATCGTCGCCGTGCACAACCTGATCGCGAACGCGATCGCGTACTCGAGCGAGGGCGGCCGTGTGGGCGTGGGGGCGAAGATCGTCGACGGCGCCGTCGAGATCGCCGTCACCGACCAGGGCATCGGCATCGAGGCCGACGAGCTCGAGCGGGTGTTCGAGCGGTTCTACCGCATCGACCAGGCGCGCTCGCGCAACACCGGCGGCTCGGGTCTCGGGCTCAGCATCGTCAAGCACACCGTGCAGAACCACGGCGGCGACGTGCGCGTGTGGTCGAAGCCGGGCAGGGGATCGACGTTCATGATCCGGCTCCCGCTCGCCGAGCCGCCCATCGAGGCGTCCGACGCGACGGAGTCGCCGACCGATGACCGACCCGCCGTTCGCACGCCCGAGAGCCCGACGCCCGCCGCCCGGCGCGGCGGCACCCGACGCGCTGCGAAGGTCGCAGCATCCGACCGAGGAGACCGTACGTGACTCGAATCCTGCTCGTCGAAGACGAGATCGCACTGAGCGACCCCCTGAGCTTCCTGCTCGAGCGCGAGGGCTACGAAGTGGAGGTCGCGGCCGACGGGCCGTCGGCGATCACCGCGTTCGACCAGACCGAGCCCGACCTCATGCTGCTCGACCTCATGCTGCCGGGGCTGCCGGGCACCGAGGTGTGCCGCGAGATCCGTTCGCGCTCGACGGTGCCGATCATCATGCTCACGGCGAAGGACTCCGAGATCGACATCGTGGTGGGCCTCGAGCTCGGCGCCGACGACTACGTCACCAAGCCGTACTCCACGCGCGAGCTGCTCGCCCGCATCCGTGCGGTGCTGCGCCGGCGCACCGAGATCGACGACTACGACGAGGCGATCCTCGAGGGCGGTCGCGTGCGCATGGACGTCGACCGGCACACGGTCGAGGTCGACGGCACGCCGGTGCCCATGCCGCTCAAGGAATTCGAGCTGCTCGAACTGCTCATGCGCAACCCCGGTCGCGTGCTCACACGCGGTCAGCTCATCGACCGGGTGTGGGGTTCCGACTACTTCGGCGACACCAAGACGCTCGACGTGCACATCAAGCGCATCCGGTCGAAGATCGAGTCGCAGCCGTCCGAGCCGGTGCAGCTGGTCACCGTGCGCGGGCTCGGCTACCGCTTCGAGGCGTAGGCCCGCAGACACGAACGAGCGGATGCCCCGGGGCATCCGCTCGTGTCGTCATGCCGGGCGCCGCCGAACGGCGGCACCCGAAGGGTCACGGGGCCAGGTCGGCGTACTCGGGCAGGCTGCTGTCGAGCACGGGGACGCCGAGCTCGATGCCCTCGGCCGAGCCGTACTGGAAGTAGAGGTCGACGAGGCCGCCGGGCTGCGTGTCGATGCCCTCGAGCAGCACGGGCTCGAGCACCTCGACGCCCTCGACGTCATCGGTGCCGAGGGCGACGCTGGAGCCCGCCTCGACCTCGATGGTCTGCGTCTCGCCGCTGTCGACGACCTGCACGTTGAGCTCGACGTCGTCTTCGCCGTTGTTGACGACGGTGAGCACGAGGTTGCCGGAGTCGCCGTCGTCGCTCACGACGAGGATGTTGCGAAGGTCGAGGTCGCCGACGTCTGCGGCGACGCCGTCGCTCGCCTCGTAGGGCTCGGTCGTGGCCTGATAGGTGAGCATCGCGCAACCGCTCGCGCCGAGCGCGATGCCGAGAGCCAGAGCAGCCGATGCCGCGAGACGCGCCTTCACAGAACCTCCAAGAGCGAGCGTGCGCGCGGCCGTTTCGGCGCGCGCGAGGAATCGAATCCGAGCATATCCTACGGCTGCGACGACCACGCGAAGGGGAGGCGGAACCTTAGCACGATCCCGAATGTGATATCCTGAGAGTTGCCGAAAGGACACATATTCATGCTTTTTGAGGTTGGCGAAACCGTCGTTTACCCCCACCACGGTGCCGCAACGATCACCGAAGTGAAGAAACGCATCATCAAAGGTGAAGAGAAGCTCTACCTCAAGCTGAACGTCACGCAGGGCGACCTCGTCATCGAGGTTCCTGCCGAGAACGTCGACCTGGTCGGCGTGCGCGACGTCATCGGAAAAGAGGGCCTCGACAAGGTCTTCGAGGTACTGCGAGCCCCGTTCACCGAAGAGCCGACCAACTGGTCGCGCCGCTACAAGGCGAATCTCGAGAAGCTCGCCTCGGGCGACGTGATCAAGGTCTCCGAGGTCGTGCGCGACCTGTGGCGTCGCGATCAGGACCGCGGGCTCTCGGCCGGCGAGAAGCGCATGCTCGCGAAGGCACGTCAGATCCTCATCTCCGAGCTCGCGCTCGCAGAGAAGACCGACGAAGAGGCGGCCTCGACCGTGCTCGACGAGGTGCTCGCCTCGTAGCGCGGTTCCACGCGACGGTCGAGGGCGCGGCGAAGCCGCGTATCTCAGACCAGCGCTACGCTCGTGCCATGAGCACGCCCACGATCGCCGTCATCATCGTCGCGGCCGGAAGCGGCACGCGTCTCGGGCACCCCGAGCCGAAGGCGTTCGTGCCGCTGGGCGACGGTACCGTGCTCTCCGCGGCCGTCGCCGGCGTGCTCGGCATGGCGTCGCCGCCGCACCTCGTGCTGGTGGTTCCCGACGACCGGGTCGACTCGACCCGGTCGTCGTTCGCGTCTGCCGCGGCCGCGGCATCCGCCGTACTCGATGTCGTCCCCGGCGGCGCGAGCCGACAGGAATCCGTGGCGCGCGGCCTCGCCGTGCTTCCGCCGGGAATCGACACGGTGCTCGTCCACGACGCGGCGCGCGCCCTCACGCCGAGCCTCGTGTTCGACGAGGTCGCCGGCGCCGTGCGGGCCCGCAATCGCGGCATCGTTCCCGCCCTCGACGTCGTCGACACCATCAAGCGGGTCGACGGCGGTGGCGTCGTCGTCGAGACCGTCGACCGGTCGCAGCTCCGCGCGGTGCAGACGCCGCAGGGCTTCCCGCGCAGGGCGCTCGACCATGCCTACGCCACGGCACGCGACGAGTTCACCGACGATGCGGCCCTCGTGGCCGCCGCCGGGCTCGCGGTCGACGTGGTGCCCGGCGACGTCCGTGCCTTCAAGATCACCGTGCCGGCAGACCTGCACCGGGCCGAGCAGCTCGTCGCCGAACGCGACCTGCGAGCAACGCCCCGCGCCGCAACGCCCCGCATCGGCACCGGCACCGACGTGCACGCCTTCGCCGCCGACGCCGGCACCCCGCTCTGGCTCGCCGGACTGCACTGGCCCGACGAGCGAGGCCTGTCGGGCCACAGCGACGGCGACGCCGCGGCGCACGCGATCTGCGATGCACTGCTCGCGGCGGCCGGGCTCGGCGACGTCGGCCAGGTGTTCGGCACCGCCGACCCGCGTTTCGACGGGGCGCACGGCGAGGTCTTCCTCGCCGAGACCAGACGCCTGGTCGAGGCATCCGGATTCTCGATCGGCAACGTCACCGTGCAGATCGTCGGCAACCGACCGAAGCTCGCCCCCCGCCGCGCCGAGGCCGAGGCGCTGCTCTCGCGCGTGCTGGGCGCGCCGGTGAGCGTGAGCGCGACGACGAGCGACGCGCTCGGCTTCACCGGCCGTGGCGAGGGTGTCGCCGCGATCGCGACGGCGCTCGTCGTCCCCGCCTGAATCCCCTGAACGGGCAGCACTGCAGAAGCACGGGGGCGCGCCGGTAGGCTTGGCGGGTGACCGTGCGACTCTACGACTCGAAGGCCCAGGCCCTGCGTGACTTCGTGCCCCTCCGCGAGGGGCACGTCGGCATGTACGTCTGCGGGCCCACGGTGCAGTCGAGCCCGCACATCGGCCACCTGCGCAGCGCGCTCGTCTACGACATCATGCGTCGGTGGTTCGCGTATCGCGGCAACGACGTCGCGTTCATCCGCAACGTCACCGACATCGACGACAAGATCCTGAACGCGGCCGGCGACGAGCAGTGGTACGCCCTCGCCTACCGGGTCGAGCTCGAGTTCACCGCGGCCTATGCCTCGCTCGGCATCCTGGCGCCGACCTACGAACCGCGCGCCACGGCGAGCGTGGCGCAGATGCAGGAGATCATCGCGCGGCTCATCGAACGCGGGCACGCCTACCCGGCACCCGACGGCTCGGGCGACGTGTACTTCGACACCTCGAGCTGGCCGGCCTACGGCGAGCTCACCCGGCAGTCCCGCGACAAGATGGAGGCCGCGGCCGACGCCGACCCGCGCGGCAAGCGCGACCCGCGCGACTTCGCGCTCTGGAAGGGCCACAAGCCGTCCGAGCCCGAGTCGTCGAGCTGGCACTCGCCGTGGGGCGACGGGCGGCCGGGCTGGCACATCGAGTGCTCGGCGATGGCCGCGCGCTACCTCGGCACCGAGTTCGACATCCACGGCGGCGGGCTCGACCTGCGGTTCCCGCACCACGAGAACGAGCTCGCCCAGTCGACCGCGGCCGGCGACGGCTTCGCCCACTACTGGGTGCACAACGGGCTCGTGAACATCGGCGGGCAGAAGATGTCGAAGTCGCTCGGCAACTCGGTGTACGCCGCCGAGCTGTTCGGCCTCGCCTCGCCGCTCGCGGTGCGCTACCTGCTCGGCGGCGCCCACTACCGCTCGACGCTCGACTACGCCCCGAGCTCGCTCACCGAGGCCGAGGCGACCGTCGACCGCATCCGCGGGTTCCTCGAGCGGGTCGAGCGCCGGCTCGCCGGCACCCGGTACTCGGGCGTGGGCAGCCCGGTCATCCCCGATGCCTTCGCCGAGGCGATGGACGACGACTTCAGCGTGCCGCAGGCGCTCGCCGTGCTGCACGACACCGTGCGTGCGGGCAACCAGTCCCTCGACGACGAAGAGCTGCACGACGCCGCCGTCGCGCACGGCCGGGTCGTCGCGATGGTCGAAGTGCTCGGCATCGACCCGCGCGACCCCCACTGGGCGTCGGGCGACGCCGGCCCCGCGACATCCGCGCTCGACGCCCTCGTCACGCGCCTCATCGAAGACCGCCAGGCCGCGCGCGAGGCGAAGGACTACGCCTCGGCCGACCGCATCCGTGCCGAGCTCTCAGCTGCGGGCATCACCATCGAAGACAGTCAGACCGGCACGCATTGGAGCTTGGGATCATGAAGGGCAGCAGCGGCAAGTCGCGCGCCGGAGCAGTACGCAAGGCGAAGAACAAGCAGGTCGGCTCGGGTGGCCAGGGGCGTCAGGCGCTCGAGGGCAAGGGCCCCACGCCGAAGGCCGAAGACCGCGCCTGGCACCCCGCCGGCAAGCGCAAGGCCGCACAGGATCGCTACACCGCCGCCGGCGGCAAGCGCGTCGCGGGTCAGGGCGCCGGCCGCGCGGGCGCGCCCCGCGGTGCGTCGGGTGCGGCTCGGCGCTCGAAGTCGGGCGACGAGTCCGAGATCGTGACCGGCCGCAACTCGGTCGTCGAGGCGCTGCGTGCGCGCATCCCCGCGTCGACGCTCTACCTCGCCTCCCGCATCGAGATGGACGACCGCGTCAAAGAGGCGCTGAAGCTCGCCAACAACCGCGGCATCCCCATGCTCGAGGTCATGCGGCCCGAGCTCGACCGGCTCGCCGGCCACGACTCGGTGCACCAGGGCATCGCGCTCAAGGTGCCGCCCTACGAGTACGCGCACCCGATCGAGATGCTCGACGAGGTGCTCGCGCGCGACGAGACCCCGTTGCTCGTCGCGCTCGACGGCATCACCGACCCCCGCAACCTCGGCGCGATCCTGCGTTCCACCGGCGCGTTCGGCGGCCAGGGCGTCATCGTGCCCCAGCGTCGCTCGGTCGGGGTCAATGCCGCCGCCTGGAAGACGTCGGCCGGTGCGGCCGCACGCATCCCCGTCGCGATGGCCCCGAACCTCACCCAGACGCTGAAGTCGCTCAAGGAGCGCGGCGTCTTCGTGCTCGGCCTCGACGGCGACGGCGACGTCTCGCTGCCCGGGCTGTCGTGGGCCGACCGTCCGATCGTCATCGTCGTCGGCAGCGAGGGCAAGGGCCTCTCGCGCCTCGTCGCCGAGACGTGCGACGCCATCGTGTCGATCCCGATCGAAGCCGCGACCGAGTCGCTCAATGCCGGCATCGCGGCATCCGTCACGCTCTACGAGATCTCGAAGCTGCGCGCCGAGACGACGCCGGCGACGTCGGGCGAGTAGCGGCGCGTCGCGAGTAGCGGCGCGCGTCAGACGTTCAGGCGCCAGTCGTTCTCGTCGTCGGGGTCGATCGCGCTGATCGCGGCGGTCTCGGTGGGCACGATGTCGAGTGAGGCCGTGATCGAGCCCGTCACCGGGTCGATCACGGTCGCCTCGTCGCGGCGGTGCCTGAGGATCGTGTTGACGTACGAGGTCACCGCCTCGGCGAGCGGGATGTCGTGCCCCGCCTGCTGCGCCATGAACCAGCGGTGCTCGAGCAGCTGGTGGAACACCTCGGCCGGCTCGAGCTTGCGCCGCAGGTCGAGCGGGATCGCGCGCACGACCGGCTCGAACACGCGCATGAGCCACTCGTGCGCGACCATCTCCTCGTCGAGCTGTTCCTTGCCGTAGGCCGCGCGGTACGAGTCGAGGTCGTTGAGCAGGCGACGCGCCTGGTTCTCGCCGGCGTCGAGGCCGGTGAGCCGCAGCAGCCGTCGCTGGTGGTGTCCGGCGTCGACGACCTTCGGCTGGATGCGCACCCGCGTGCCGGTCTCGTCGGTCTTGATGACGAGTTCCTCGATGTCGAATCCGAGATCGTTGAGCCGATTGACCCGCTCGTTGATGCGCCACCGCTCGGCCGACGAGAAGATCTCGGGTCCGGTGAGCTCGGTCCACAGGCTGCGGTACGCGTCGATGATGCCGTTCGAGATGTTCACGGGATCGAGCTCGTCGGCGACCTTGCCCCCGGCCTCGAGATCGAGCAGCTCGCCCGCGATGTTGACCCGGGCGATCTCGAGGTCGTTCTCGCGCTGGCCGTCTGAGAGCCCGCCCTCGTAGAGCTTGCCCGTCTCGGCGTCGACGAGGTATGCCGCGAACGCGCCGGCGTCGCGCCGGAACAGCGTGTTCGAGAGCGACACGTCACCCCAGAAGAACCCCACGACGTGCAGCCGCACGAGCAGCACCGCGAGCGCGTCGACGAGGCGGGTCGCGGTGTCGGGCCGAAGGGTCTGGGAGAACAGCGCCCGATAGGGCAGGGAGAAGCGCAGGTGCCGCGTGACGAGCACGGGCTTCAGCGCGTCGCCCTCGTCGTCGGTGCGGTTCGTGATCACGGCGATGGGATCGACGCACGGGATGTCGAGGCGCTGCAGCGCGCGCAGCATCTCGTACTCGCCCTTGGCCATGTCGGCCGTCGTCTCCTTGACGGCGACGACGTGCGATCCGAGGTGCGCGAAGCGCACGAGGTGGCGCGAGATGCCCTTGGGCAGTGCGGCGATCGTGTCGCTCGGCCAGGCCTCGAGCGGGAGGTCCCACGGGAGGTCGAGCAGCGCCGGGTCGGTCAGTGCCGACGTGATCGAGAGTGAGCCGGTCATCGTGGTTCAGCGTATCCCGGGTTCAGGCGGCGCAGGAACGGCGATGCCGGCCGGGCCCTGCGGCCCGACCGGCATCGCGTGTTCAGCGAATGGATCAGGCGACGATCGGCTTCTTGCTCAGACGGAGGCCCGACTCGGCGTCGAAGATGTGCACGTGGCCCGGCGTGGCGGTGAGGTACACGCGCTCACCGGCGTTCGGGTGCACGCGACCGTCGACGCGAGCGACGATGTCGGTGCGCTTGCCCTCGACCGTCGAGTGCCCGTAGAGGTAGCCGTCGGCGCCGAGCTCCTCGACGAGGTCGACGTCGACCGCGAGGCCCTCGCCCTCGTGCGGCGACACGACGATGTCTTCGGGACGCACGCCGATCGTGGCGACCGTGCTGCTCGCGTCGGCGAGCGCCTCACGCTCGACCGGCACGTTGGCGGTGCCGAACATGATGCCGCCCTCGACGAGGTCGGCGTGGAACAGGTTCATCGCGGGCGAGCCGATGAAGCCGGCGACGAACACGTTGTTCGGCTGCTCGTAGAGGTCGCGCGGCGTGCCGACCTGCTGCAGGACGCCGTCCTTCAGCACCGCGATGCGGTCGCCCATGGTGAGCGCCTCGGTCTGGTCGTGCGTGACGTAGACCGTGGTGACGCCGAGGCGGCGCTGCAGCGACGCGATCTGCGTGCGGGTCTGCACGCGCAGCTTGGCGTCGAGGTTCGACAGCGGCTCGTCCATGAGGAACACCTGCGGCTGGCGCACGATCGCGCGGCCCATGGCGACGCGCTGACGCTGGCCGCCCGAGAGCGCCTTCGGCTTGCGGCTGAGGTAGGGCTCGAGGTCGAGCAGCTTCGCGGCCTCGAGCACGCGCGCGGCGCGCTCGTCCTTGCCGACGCCGGCGATCTTGAGCGCGAAGCCCATGTTCTCGGCGACCGTCATGTGCGGGTAGAGCGCGTAGTTCTGGAAGACCATCGCGATGTCGCGGTCCTTCGGCGGCACGTCGGTGACGTTGCGGTCGCCGATGAGGATGTTGCCCTCGTTGACCTCTTCGAGGCCGGCGAGCATGCGGAGCGAGGTGGACTTGCCGCAACCCGAGGGGCCGACGAGGACGAGGAACTCGCCGTCTGCGATCTCGAGGTCGAGCTTGTCGACGGCCGGGCGGGTGCCGCCCGGGTAGAGGCGGGTGGCCTTGTCGAACGTGACTGACGCCATGATTCTGTATCTCCTTCACCGGCAGGTACGTGCCGGACGATCCGTAGTGAATGGACTTGCGTCGACGCTGACGCTCCCTCAGTATCGCATGCGCGCGTGGGTGGTTCGGACCGGCAGCGGATGCCGGCGCGGCCGAGACCGTCGCGAACGGGCCCGCGCCGGGACATCCGTGTTCAGCGTTCGTTTGGGCGATTCCCAGACGCCGTGCCTACTATCGTGGTTGCGTTCGCGTGCACACAGCGCGCGCCCACACAGCGACCGGAGTGACCATCGATGAGCAATGGCGGAGCAGACAGGCCACGCCCCTCCCGTAACGAGCAGCGCGAAGCAGCGCGCGAGAAGGCACGGGTTCTGCGCGAAGAGCAGAAGAAGCGTGAGCGCCGCAACAAGTGGCTCATCCAGGGCGGCGTCATCGTCGCGGTGCTCGCGGTCGCGCGGCCTCGTCGCCGGGCTGCTCCTCAACAACGTGCGACCCGATGGTCCCGGTCCGGCGAACATGGCCAGCAACGGCATCGTGCTCACCGGTGCCGAGGGAGTCATCACGCCCGTCGAGACGCCCGCGCTCGCCGCCGACGCGACGCCGACGCCGACCGTGCCCGACGACAGCGGCACCGTGGCGAACATCGTCACGTACATCGACTACCTGTGCCCGTTCTGCGGCCAGTTCGAGCAGACGAACTCCGAGTCGATCCGCGCGATGATCGAAGAGGGCGCCGCAACGCTCGAGGTGCACCCCATCGCCATCCTGACCAACAAGTCGGCGGGCACGCAGTACTCGCTGCGCGCAGCGAACGCGGCGGCCTGCGTGGCCGACAACTCGCCCGAGTCGTTCCTCGACTTCCACGACCTGATGTTCCAGAACCAGCCCGAAGAGGGCACCGAGGGGCTCTCGAACGACGAGATCGCCGAGCTCGCGAAGCAGGCCGACGTCTCGTCGTTCTCGACGATCGAGAAGTGCATCGACGACAAGCAGTTCCACACGTGGGTGCAGGACGCCACCAACCAGGCGCTCACCCAGCCGGTGCCGAACTCCGACCTCGCCTCGATCACCGGCACGCCCACCGTGCTCGTGAACGGCAAGCAGTACGTCGGCTCGCTCAGCGACCCGGCCGAGTTCCAGTCGTTCGTGCTGCAGGCGACCGGCGAGACCTTCTCCGAGTCCAACGCGACGCCGACGCCGACGCCCACCCCGGCGCCGTAGCCGCGACGGCTCCGGCCGCGCGGCAGCAGGCCGGGCTGTCGGTGCCCGCGAGCCCCGGTAATATGGCCGGGGCAGCATGCCGGCTTGGCGCAATTGGTAGCGCACCGCTCTTGTAAAGCGGGGGTTGCGGGTTCGAGTCCCGCAGCCGGCTCTTGACAGAACACTCCATCACCGACGCCGCGCCGCAGGCGCCGGGCTCGGGCGAACCGCATCGTCACGCGCATGCCGAGCGATCGCGCATCCCGATGTGGGTCGCGATCGTGCTCGCCGTCGTCTTCGGCGCCGGTGTCGCCCTGCAGTCGCGGGTGAACGGCCAGCTCGCCGCCGCGATCGACGACCCGTACACCGCGGCGCTGATCTCGTTCGGCTCCGGCCTCGTGATCCTGCTCGTCGCGCTGGCGTTCTGGCGACCCGGCCGCGAGGGCGTCGGGCGGGTGCGCGACGGACTGCGCGCGGGTCGCATCGCGTGGTGGATGGTGCTCGGCGGCCTCGCGGGCGCCTGGTTCGTGACCACCCAGGGCCTGTCGGCCGGGGTGCTCGGCGTCGCGCTCTTCACCGTCGCGATCGTCGCGGGCCAGACCATCGGCGGCATCGTCTTCGATCTCATCGGGCTCGGGCCCGGGCGGCCGCCGCCCGCTCACGATCATGCGCGTCCTCGGGTGCGCTGATCGCGGTGGCGGCGATCTCGTGGGCCGTTTCGGCGCAGCTCGTGCACGACGTGCCGCTGCTGCTCATGCTGCTGCCGTTCATCGCGGGTGTCGGCGCCGCCTGGCAGCAGGCGGTGAACGGACGGGTGAAGGTCGAGGCCGGCAGCGCATTCACCGCGACGCTCTTCAACTTCGCGGTGGGCACCACGGCGCTCGTCATCGTGGCGCTCGTGCACGCCGGCATCGCGGGCTGGCCGTCGTCGCTGCCCGCCGAGCCCTGGCTCTACATCGGCGGCGCGATCGGCTGCGTGTTCATCGCCGGCCAGGCGGTGCTCGTGCGCGTCGTGGGGGTGCTGCTGCTCGCGCTCTGCGGCGTGGCCGGTCAGCTCGCGGCCGCGCTCGCCCTCGACCTGCTGCTGCCGACCTCCGAGCGCCCCATCGACCTCGCCACGATCGGCGGCACGGTGCTGGCCGTCGTCGCCGTGGTCGTCGCGTCGATCCGGTGGACCCGGCACAAGCACGTGGCAGACCCGCCCGCCGACGGCGCGGCCGTCAGTCGAGCGAGCTGAAGTTCGGCGCCAGAGGTCGAGCGGTGCGGGGTGCGCGCTTGGCCTCGGGCATCCCTCCCACGTAGAGCCAGCCGAGCAGGTGCTCATCGGGGCCGAGTCCGTGCATGGCCGCGACGGCCGGATGCCTCGTGTAGGGCCCGGTGCGCCACATCACGCCCCACCCGGCGTCGTCGAGCAGCAGGCTGAGCAGGTGGGCGACGCCGGCCGCCGCGATGTCCTGTTCCCACTCGGGGACCTTCGGGTGCGCCGTGCCCACCGCGACGATCGCGAGCAGCAGGGGCGCGCGTTCGGGCTTCGCGGCGAGCTTCGCCGCCGCGTCGCCCGATTGGCCGGATGCCTCGGCCAGGGCCGCCCCGAGACGCGTGCGCGCAGCGCCGCGCAGCGCGATCACGCGCCACGGGCGCAGCGCCGCGTGGTCGGGCACCCGTTCGGCCGCTTCGAGCAGCTCGATGATCGTCGCGTCGTCGGGAGCGGCATCCGTCACCTTCGGCGCTGAGCGCCGCGCGAGCGCCGCCTCGCGCACCGACGCCACGCTCAGGACTCGGCGGTGAAGCCGAGGGCGAGCGAGTTCATGCAGTAGCGGTCGCCGGTGGGCGTGCCGAACCCGTCGGGGAACACGTGGCCCAGGTGCGAGCCGCAGTTCGCGCAGCGCACCTCGGTGCGCACCATGCCGAGCGTCGTGTCTTCGATGAGCTCGACCGCATCGGGACGAACCGACTCGTAGAAGCTCGGCCAGCCGCAGCCCGAGTCGAACTTCGTGCCGCTCTTGAACAGCTCGGTGTTGCACGCCGCACACGTGTAGATGCCGGCGCGCTCCTCATCGAGGAGCTCACCCGTCCACGGACGCTCGGTGGCTGCCTCGCGGAGCACGGCGTACTGCTCGGGTTCGAGTTCGGCGCGCCACTCGTCGTCGCTCTTCTTCACGCTGTAGGACATGCGCATCCTCTCGGGGATCGGATCTCGTCTTCCATCGTCGCAGGTCGAGCGGCGAGGTTACGGTTTCGTACGTCGACTGCAACGCATGACGGATGCCCCGTGTTCCGCCGGTGGCACACGCCGCAGCTGCTCGGCGTGCACTCGGGTCGCCATGCCTAGGATGTGCAGCACAGGACGTGCGTCTCGGCGCGGCCTCGACGGGAGATGGACATGGCCGCAGAGCGCGTACCGCACCGGCCCGACGAAGCCGACCTCGACGAGCGGCAGCTGCACGTGCTCGCGTTCGAGGCGCGATCCTGGCAGCAGCCCGCGCGCAAGGCCGAGGCGATCCGCGACGAGTTCGGCATCTCGGCGACCCGCTACTATCGGATACTCGGCGGGCTCATCGACTCGCCGGCCGCTCTCCGGCACGATCCGATGCTCGTCAAACGCCTGCAGCGCATGCGTTCGGCACGCGCGGAAGCTCGCAGCCGGCGTTCACTCTCGCTCGGCCGACCGCTCGACTGAGCGCGGCCCCGACCCCCGATACCTGGACACATGGCGCAGAAGTTCCCCCGTGATCGATTCGACTCGATCCCGCACGGCATCGACCGAGTCGGTGCGCACCGTGCACCCGCGCGCCGTGGCGCCAAGTGGATCGCCTTCGGCTGGGCGGCGCTCGCGACGGTCGTGCTCGTGGCGGTCGGCATCGGCGGGGTCATGCTGCTGAACGATCGGCTGAACTTCGCGCGCCCACCGCGACTCCGACGCCCTCGCCGGTGGTCACCGCCGCGCCGACGCTCGCGCCCGACGTGCCGGTCACGGTGCTGAACGGCACGACGACGTCGGGGCTCGCCGCGAACGCCGCCGAGCTGCTCGCGGCCGGAGGGGTGACCGTGGGCGCGACCGCGAACGCGAGCACGAACGACCTGACCGAGACCGTGGTCTACTACGCCAGCGCCGACCTCGAGGGCGCTGCACGCGGCGTCGCCCAGCTGCTGCCCGAGGCCGACGTCCGGCTCTCCGAGCAGTTCGCGGCGACCGGCACGCCGCTCGTCGTCGTGCTCGGCGCAGACTACGCCGCGAGCGTCGCCGGCTGACCGCTGAGGGGCGGTTCGCCCGATCCGTGCGGAATCGTTGCCATTCCGCGATCATTCGTTGCGCCGACCCCCTTGTGCCCGCGTGTCACCTCGTTAGTATCTGGAATTGGCCGCTCGAATCCCGTGTGACGCCGCGCCGCCCTCGGCGCCGCGTCAGCACGACCCAGGGGCCCGGTACAGGCGACAGGCACGTGCTGATCCACACACAGCAACATGGGAGCAACGCATGGCGAACGGAACCGTCAAGTGGTTCAACGCTGAAAAGGGGTACGGTTTCATCACCGTCGACGAGGGCGGCCACGACGTCTTCGTGCACTACTCCGCCATCGACATGGCCGGATACAAGGTGCTCGAAGAGGGTCAGCAGGTCGTGTTCGAGGTCGGTACCGGCTCGAAGGGGCCGCAGGCAGAGGCTGTGCGTCCCGCCTGATCCCAACGACATCCGAACGCGCCGCCGGTCCTCCGGCGGCGCGTTCGTCGTCTCGCCGACGGTCTCGCGGGTTCCCGCGCGGGCTCGCGGGTCGGCACGTCGGCGCGCCGTGCGTCACGCTCGCTTGCACTCGTGCCGGGAGAGTGCCAGAATCGTTTTAGCACTCACTCGTTTTGAGTGCTAAATCTACGAATCTTTGAAGACGTCCGGGAAAGGACGAGAAACACACATGGCAAAGATCATTGCTTTCAACGAGGAGGCCCGCCGCGGCCTCGAGCGTGGCCTCAACACGCTCGCCGATGCGGTCAAGGTGACCCTCGGCCCGCGCGGACGCAACGTCGTGCTCGAGAAGAAGTGGGGCGCGCCCACGATCACGAACGACGGTGTGTCCATCGCCAAGGAGATCGAGCTCGACGACCCGTACGAGAAGATCGGCGCCGAGCTGGTCAAGGAGGTCGCCAAGAAGACCGACGACGTCGCCGGTGACGGCACCACGACCTCGGTCGTGCTCGCCCAGGCGCTCGTGCGCGAGGGCCTCCGCAACGTCGCCGCAGGCGCCGACCCCATCTCGCTCAAGCGCGGCATCGAGAAGGCCGTCCAGGCCGTCGAGACCGAGCTCCTCGCGAACGCGAAGGACGTCGAGACGAAGGAAGAGATCGCCGCGACCGCGTCGATCTCGGCCGCCGACGAGCAGATCGGTGCGCTCATCGCCGAGGCGATCGACAAGGTCGGCAAAGAGGGCGTCGTCACGGTCGAGGAGTCGAACACGTTCGGCACCGAGCTCGAGCTCACCGAGGGCATGCGCTTCGACAAGGGCTACCTGTCGGCGTACTTCGTCACCGACCCCGACCGTCAGGAAGCGGTCTTCGAAGACCCCTACATCCTGATCGTCAACAGCAAGGTCTCGAACATCAAGGACCTGCTCCCCATCGTCGACAAGGTGATCCAGACCGGCAAGCAGCTGCTCATCATCGCCGAAGACGTCGACGGCGAGGCGCTCGCCACCCTGATCGTCAACAAGATCCGCGGCATCTTCAAGTCGGTCGCCGTCAAGGCCCCCGGCTTCGGCGACCGTCGCAAGGCGCAGCTGCAGGACATCGCGACCCTCACGGGCGGCCAGGTCATCTCCGAAGAGGTCGGCCTCAAGCTCGAGAACGTCACGCTCGACCTGCTCGGCCAGGCGCGCAAGGTCATCATCACCAAGGACGAGACGACCATCGTCGAGGGTGCCGGTGACGAAGAGGCCATCGCCGGCCGGGTGTCGCAGATCCGCAAGGAGATCGACAACACCGACTCCGACTACGACCGCGAGAAGCTGCAGGAGCGCCTCGCCAAGCTCGCCGGCGGCGTCGCCGTCATCAAGGCGGGCGCGGCCACCGAGGTCGAGCTCAAGGAGCGCAAGCACCGCATCGAAGACGCCGTGCGCAACGCGAAGGCCGCCGTCGAAGAGGGCATCGTCGCCGGTGGTGGCGTCGCCCTCATCCAGGCCGGCAAGACCGCATTCGAGAAGCTCGACCTGACGGGCGACGAGGCGACCGGTGCGAACATCGTTCGCGTCGCGATCGACGCGCCGCTCAAGCAGATCGCGCTGAACGCCGGTCTCGAGCCGGGCGTCGTCGCCGACAAGGTGCGCAACCTGCCCATCGGACACGGCCTCAACGCCGCGACCGGCGAGTACGTCGACATGCTCGCCGCGGGCATCAACGACCCGGTGAAGGTGACTCGTTCGGCGCTGCTCAATGCTGCGTCGATCGCGGGCCTGTTCCTCACCACCGAGGCCGTCGTCGCCGACAAGCCCGAGCGCAACCCGGCTCCGGTCGGCGACCCCACGGGTGGCATGGACTTCTAGTCCTCGCGACACACGCACCAACACGATGGGCGTCTCCTTCGGGAGGCGCCCATCGTCGTCGTTCGGGACCCGTCCCGCCGATGCGCGATCGTTATCGGGAATGTCCTCGGTGCAGGATTCTCGACCAGTAGATTCGCGACATGCGCAAGAACCCGGCCCCTCGTCGTCGGAGCGACGATCATCGCCCTCGCGGCGTTGATGTCCGCGTGCACGCCAGCCGCCTCGTCACCCACGCCGACGGTCTCACCCACGCCGTCCGAGACCGCGGGGCCCGTCGTCGACCGTCCCGAGCCGGTCTTCGGCGTCGCGTGCGACGATCTCGTCGACTCGCGAGAACTGCAGTCGTTCATCGGCGCGGGCGTCTCTGCGATCACGCTCATCGACCCGGCCGATCGTGTGCTGACGGTCACGCCCGACGAGGCTGCGCGCGACCAGATCGGTTCGCTCGTCTGCGACTGGAACGACGGACAGGAGCCGGCGTCTCCGTGGGGCCCTCCGCCCGATCCCCGCCAGAGCGTGCGGCTCTCGCTCGTGGCCGATGCAGAAGAGGCCGCGCAGCGCTATGTCGACACCTACGCTTCGGCCGAGATCGACACGCCATACGGTCCCACGGCCCAGGGTCCCCGATGCATCGGCATCGATGATGCGATGCCGACCGGATACTGCGAGCTGCACGGCTGGCTCTCGAATGCCTGGATCGACTTCACCGTCTCGGGCCTCATCACCGACGGGTACGCTTCCGACGCCGAGCTGCTCGACGCCTTCATGATGTTCACCGACGAGGTCGTCGCGACGCTCGACGACGTCGAGACCACCGAGGCATGGGTGCCGCCCGTGTCGCCGAACCCGGTGAGCGACTGCGCCTCGGTGCTCACCACCGACGACGTCGTCGAGCTGACCGGCATCACGAATGTCTTCGTGGGGCCGTCATGGGACGGCCCACGAATCGGCCAGTACTCGTACGCCGCCGACACCGAGCAGGCGATGCGCTGCTCGTTCAACTTCCGCGATGCCGAGGGGTGGTTCGGCGCCGCCCACGTGCTGCCCGAGGGGGCATGGGGGTTCGCCACCGCCTCACCGACCTGGCTCGCCGACGGCGGCGTGGCATCGGACGTCGCCGGACTCGAGGCAGGCGATGCCGTCATGCGGTGTGCTGATCCGGCCGACACCTGCACGCTCGACATGCGAGTCGCCGGGCACTGGATCCGCGTCGAGGTGATGCCGCCGCCGCCGGCCGACGTGGGTTACGTGCCGGCAGGGATCGACTTCGAGGCGGCACGGGCCGCCGTCGTGCCGATCGCCGAGCGCGTCGTCGCGAACATCATGGCCGCCTGAGCAGCGCCGCCCGCCGTCAGCGCAGGAACAACCGCGCGTTCGACTGCTCGGCGTCGATGTACTGCGATGCGGCGACCCCGAGCGCCTGGTTGAGGCCCGAGAGGCTCTGCTCGACCTGCATCTGCGTCGCGCGCCAGTCGGCGACCGCCCCTTGGAACGCCGACGATGCCTGCCCCGACCACGACGACTGCAGCCCGGTGAGCTGGCCGAGCAGCGCCGCGACCTCGGACTGGATCCTGCCGATCGTGCCCTGCACGGTGTGGGTGGCCGCGGAGACCTGTTCGGCGTCGACCTGGTAGCTGGTCATGTTGGTGTCCCTTCGTTCGGTGTGGAACCGACGCTAGGGGCGGTCGTGCGCGTGCCACGCGCGAGAACGGCGAACGGGGAACGTGCGTTCGCCCGGTGCGACCTGTCGAGGAGGAGTGGCCGGTCAGGACTCGGTGATGGGCTGCGGCGCGGCAGCCGAGCCCGCGAGCGGGAGCATGACGCGGAACGTGGCGCCACCACCGGGCGTCTCGACGACGTCGACCATGCCGTTGTGCGCGGCGACGATCGACGAGACGATGGCGAGCCCGAGGCCCGACCCACCCGTCTCACGCGTGCGCGACGTGTCGGCACGCCAGAACCGCTGGAAGATCTTCTCGCGGATCTGGGGCGGGATGCCCTCGCCGTGATCGACGACCTCGACCATGGCGCGTTCGTTGTCGTCGTCGATCGTCACGCGGATCTCGAGCGGGCTGCCATCGGAGGTGAACCGGATCGCGTTGCCCATGAGATTCGTGATGACCTGGCGGATCTTGTTCTCCTCGGCGAGCACGATCGCGCGCCGCACGGGCCTCGCCGACTGCTTCTCGGCGGCGGGAGCGCTCGCGACCGGCGCGGTCGTCACGTCGACCGACAGGTCGCCGGTGCTCTGCAGGCCGGCCTGCGCCTTCGCGGCGGCGCGCTTCGCGGCGGCGGATGCCGCGGCCGCCCGCTTGGCCGCCTGCGCGTCGCGGCGGGCCGACGGCGGCGTCTCCGCGGACGCGTCGCCCGCGGAGGCGGGCGAGCGTGGCCCCGGCGAACGAGATCGGCGGGGCGGCGGGCCTCGACGCGGGGTCGAGTTCGACCTCGAGTTCGGGGGCGGTGTCGCCCGGGACATCCGTCGCGCCGTGCTCGGGCGCGATCACGGTGACCACCCGATCGGGGTGCGCCGCCATGGTGTCGAGCGCGGCGTCGCGCGCGAGCGGCACGAGGTCGACCTGGGCGAGCTCGAGCGGCTTCGCCTCGTCGAGGCGGGCGAGGGCGAGCAGGTCTTCGACGAGCCCGCCCATGCGGATCGCCTCTTTCTCGATGCGCTCCATGGCCTGCGCGACATCGTCGTCGGTCTGCAGGGCGCCCATGCGGTAGAGCTCGGCATAGCCGCGCACCGAGACGAGCGGGGTGCGCAGCTCGTGCGAGGCGTCGCCGACGAAGCGCCGCATCTGGTCGATGGTGCGCGCGCGGTCGCGGAACGCGCGATCGATGCGGTTGAGCATGGTGTTCAGCGACCGGTTGAGCCGGCCGACCTCGGTGTTCGGCGTCGCTCCGCCGAGGCGCTGGCCGAAGTCGCCGTCGGCGATCGCGGCAGCGGTGCGCTCGACCTCGCGCAACGGCGTGAAGGTCGAGGTCACGAGCATGCGCGTGAGCAGCGCCCCGACCAGCACGACGCCGAGGCCGAACCCGAGGAAGATCGTGAGGTAGACGCCGAGCAGGCGCTCGGTGTCGGCCGACGAGATCGCGATGACGATCGGCACCAACGTGCCGTGCGAGTCGGCCGACATGAGCGCCGCCACGGCGCGGAACGTCGACGCGCCGTCGGCATCGGGCAGCGGGAACGTGACGTAGCGACCGGCGTTGAGCGCGGTCACCTGCGCCTGCGTGAACGTGGCCGGGAAGGCGGGCAGCTCGGCCTCGTCGCGCTGGTCCCAGTTGTTGCGCTCGTACTCGCCGTTCGCGTCGTAGACGGCGACGAACACGTCGTCCGAAGGCGGTGAAGTCGAGCTGGTTGAGGTTGGTCTGCGAACGCGGGCCGCTGTTGTCGATCGAGAAGTACTTCGACATGTCGCCGGAGGCGATCGTCTCGAGCTTCGCTTCCATCTGGTCTTCGACGTACGAGCGCAGCATCGCGGCCGTGCCGATGCCCGAGACCAGCAGCCCGAGGGTCAGCATCAGCACCGTCACACCGGTGATCTTGGTGCGCAGCGAGATGCGGTTCCACCGCTCGAACAGGGTCTGGTTCATTGCGGGCCGAGTCTAGGCTGCGAAGCCTGAGTCAAGGCTTGGAGGACTTCAGCATGTACCCGAATCCGCGCTTGGTCTGGATGAGCGGCTCGGTCGAGTGCTGGTCGAGCTTGCGGCGCAGGTACGAGATGTAGCTCTCGACGATGCCGGCGTCGCCGTTGAAGTCGTACTCCCACACGTGGTCGAGGATCTGCGCCTTCGAGAGCACCCGGTTGGGGTTCAGCATGAGGTACCGCAGCAGCTTGAACTCGGTGGGGGAGAGCTCGACGGGGACGTCGCCGACGAGCACCTCGTGCGTGTCCTGGTCCATCGTGAGCTCGCCGGTGCGGATCACCGCGTCTTCTTCGGCGTGCATCGTGCGCCGCAGGATCGCCTTGATGCGCGCGACGATCTCGTCGAGGCTGAACGGCTTGGTGACGTAGTCGTCGCCGCCGACCGTGAGCCCGGTGATCTTGTCTTCGGTGTCGTCTTTCGCCGTGAGGAAGAGGATCGGCGCGGTGTAGCCGGCGGTGCGCAGGCGCTTGGTGACGCCGAACCCGTTCATGTCGGGCAGCATCACGTCGAGGATGATGAGGTCGGGCTCCTCTTCGAGCACGGCCGAGATGGTCTGCGCGCCGTTGCCCACGGCGCGGACCGCGAATCCCGCGAACCTCAGGCTGGTCGTGAGCAGGTCGCGGATGTTGGGCTCGTCATCGACGATGAGAATGCGTGGTCCATCGCTCATGGGTCGATTCTCTTGACGTTTGCTGAAACCTGCCTGTGAGTCGTGTGGGTGGCGCTCGATCACGGCGCGGCGGTGATGCGGATGCAGCATCCGCCCGAACCCGCATCGAGGTGCACCCGGCCGGGGTCGTCGCCGACCGCTTCGGCCATGCCGCACAGCATCGCGTGGTTGAGTTCGCAGACGACCGCGGGATTCTCGCGGGCGAGACGGTGGAACGGGCAGGTGCCGAGCACGGTCTCGTCGCCGTCGCGGGTGGGCTCGAGTCCGGCCCGCTCGAGCGCGTCGTCGAGATCGGCGGATGCCCCGGCGAGGCGTTGCCCGGCGCGCGCGGCGGCATCGTGCAGGGCGTCGCGCACGGGCACGTCGTCGCCGACGGCGCGTGCGATCGCCTCGGCCATGACCTCGCCGGCCAGTTCGTAGTGCCGCCGGGGGACCGAGACCGACAGTTCCGAGTCGGGACGCACGTACACCTTCGCCGGCCGCCCCGAACCCGGCCCGGTGCGACCGGTGAGCCGCCGGAACTCGACGGCGAGCAGCCCGACGTCGGCGAGTCGCTCGAGGTGGAAGGCGGCGGTGCTGCGCGGCAGGCCGAGCTTCGTCGCGACCTGGTCGCGGCTCATGGGCTCGGCGGCGCGCGAGACCGCCGTGTAGACGCGACGCCGGGTCGGGTCGGCGAGCACGCGTGACGACGATCAGGTCGTCGCCGTCGCCCGTCTCCTCAGCAGCCATGGCCCCATGGTATCTCTAAAAGCAATAGCTATTGACAAAAGAATTCGTCCCGCCTAGCGTCGGCATCACGGGAGATGCGAGGCACGGGGCATCCGATCGTCGGAGGCGACGCGTGACGGCTTCGACCCCACCGAACGCACCTGAGTCGAGGAGCAGCCATGACGACCGAACTCGCCGCATCGGCGACCACCACGCGACGGCTGCACGCGGTCTCGCCCGACGAGCCGCTCGACGGCGGCATCGACCGCGCCGGTGCGATCGCGGCGGTCGAGGCGCTGCTCACGGCACTGGGTCGCGACCCCGGGTCCACCCACCTCGCCGAGACGCCCCGCCGCGTCGCCGACGCGTTGATCGAGCTGCTGAGCCCGCATCCGTTCGCCGCGACGACGTTCGCGAACGACGAGCACTACGACGAACTCGTCGTCGTCGCCGACATCCCGTTCAGCTCGCTGTGCGAGCACCACCTGCTGCCGTTCCGCGGCGTCGCGCACGTGGGCTACGTGCCCGGCGACCGCCTCGTGGGGCTGTCGAAGCTCGCGCGCGTCGTCGAGCTGTTCGCGCGCGACCTGCAGGTGCAGGAGCGGATGACCCGCCAGATCGCCGACTGGATCGACGAGACCCTCGAGCCGCTCGGCGTCGGGGTGGTGCTCGAGGCCGAGCACCTCTGCATGTCGCTGCGCGGCGTGCAGG
Source organism: uncultured Actinomycetota bacterium (assembly GCA_963836825.1). Taxonomy (GTDB): domain Bacteria; phylum Actinomycetota; class Actinomycetes; order Actinomycetales; family Microbacteriaceae; genus Agromyces. The sequence continues at coordinate 152,128 of CAWILI010000016.1, read as the reverse complement.
TCGAGGGAACGCGCACGACGACGAGCTCGTTCGTCGGCACCGTGCGCGACGACGATCGCACCCGCCGCGAGTTCCTCGCCCGCTGCGGCCTGCGCGGAACGGAGGCCTGAGATGAACTCGTCGAACGGGCTCGTCATCGTCGGCGGCGGACTCGCCGGCGCGCGGGCGGCCGAGGGGGCACGGCAGGCGGGCTACGACGGGCCGATCAGCGATCGTCGCCGGCGAAGACGCGATGCCCTACATCCGGCCGCCGCTCTCGAAGGAGTTCCTGCTCGGCAACGACGACCGCGCCTCGATCGACGTGCACCCCGAGGCGTGGTACGCCGAGCAGCGCGTCGAGGTGCTGCGCGGCGCGCCGGGTCGACGTCGCTCGATCCCGCCGCGCACACGGTCACGATCGGCGAGGGCGAGGTGCTGGCCTACGACCGGCTGCTGCTCGCGACCGGCGCGTCGCCGCGCAGGTTCCGCGGGCCGGGCGCCGACCTCGCGGGCGTGCACCTGCTTCGCCGGGTCGACGACTCGATCGCGCTGCGCGAGGCCATCGCGCCCGGCGGGCGGCGCGTCGTGATCATCGGCGCCGGATGGATCGGGCTCGAGGTCGCGGCGGCCGCGAGGGGCTACGGCAACGACGTCACGGTGCTCGGCCTCGAGACGGTCCCGCTGAACGCGGCGATCGGCGACGCGGCGGGCGCGGTCTTCGGCGACCTGCACCGCGAGCACGGGGTCACGCTGCGCATGTCGACGAGCGTGGCCGGCATGGTCGGCGCCGACGGGCGCGTCACCGGGGTCGAGATCGAGGGCGGCGAGGAGGTTCCGGCCGACATCGTCGTGGTCGGAATCGGCGCGATCCCCGAGACCGCGCTCGCCGAGGCCGCGGGGCTCGAGGTCGACAACGGCGTCACGACCGATGCCGGCTTCCGCACGAGCGCCGACGACGTGTTCGCGGTCGGCGACGTCGCCAACGTGTTCCATCCCGTGCTCCGCCGGCCGATCCGCATCGAGCACTGGGCCAACGCCGACGTCGCGGGCAAAGCCGCCGGCCGCTCGATGGCCGGTCAGGCGGTCGAGTACGACGAGATCCCGTACTTCTACACCGACCAGTACGATCTCGGCATGGAGTACTCGGGCTACGGCACGCTCGCCGAGGGCATCGAACCGGTGTTCCGGGGCGACCGCGACGCGCGGGAGTTCGTGGCGTTCTGGGTGAATGACGGCCGAAGGGTCGTCGCCGGAATGAACGTCAACGTGTGGGACGTGAACGAGACCGTGCAGCGGCTCATCCGCGACGAGGTGGTCGTCGATCCCGCGCGGCTCGCCGACCCGTCGGTTCCGCTCGAGGCATTCGCCGGGACATCCGGGTGATCGAAGGATCGCCGCTCGGCTGGGTCGAACCGGCGATCACGCACCCGGTGCGCCGCATCGCCGGGCGCGAGGTCGACTTCCGCCGCACGATCGCGGTCATGGCCGTCGTGAACCGCACGCCCGACTCGTTCTACGACCGCGGCGCGACCTTCGGCCTCGACCAGGCCGTCGGCGCTGCGCGCCGCGCGGTCGAGCAGGGCGCCGCGTGGGTCGACATCGGCGGCGCGAAGTTCGGGCCGGGGCCCGCCGATTCCGGTGGCCGAAGAGATCGAGCGGGTCGTGCCCGTCGTCGAGGCGCTGCACGGCGTCGACGCCGCGATCTCGGTCGACACCTTCCACGCCGAGGTCGCCGCCGCGGTCATCGCGGCGGGCGCGCACATCGTGAACGACACCACGGGAGTGCACGATCCGGCGATCGCCGAGGTCGTCGCCTCGAGCGACGCGACCCTCGTGATCACGCACAGCCGGGCGCAGCCGCGGCAGTGGTTCCCGCGCCCGCAGTACGACGACGTGGTCGGCGAGATCGCCGCGTTCCTCGAGGAGCGGGTCGCGCTCGCCGTGCGGCACGGCGTGCCCGAGGATCGCATCGTGCTCGACCCCGGCCACGACCTCAACAAGAACACGCGGCACTCGCTCGAGCTCACGCGCCGGTTCGGCGAGCTCACGCGGCTCGGGTTCCCGCTGCTCGCGGCCGTCTCGAACAAGGACTTCATCGGCGAGACGCTCGACCGCCCGCGCGACGGCCGGCTCGCCGGCTCGCTCGCGGCCGCGGTGTTCTGCACGCTGCAGGGCGCGCGCATCCTGCGCATGCACAACGTGCCCGAGTCGGTCGACGCCGCCCGCACGGTCGAGGCGATCCTCGGCTGGCGCGAGCCGGTGCACCTGAAGCACAACATGGTCGACGGCCCGAACGAGGAACCGTGACCGCCGTGCCGGCCGCGCTCGGCCGTGAAGCCCTGCTCGACGCCTACGCGATCGACGATCGAGCGACCCCGAGCGTGCGCATGAACTTCGTGACGAGCCTCGACGGCGCCGTCACCCTCGACGGGCGCAGCGGCGGGCTCGGCGACGCCGACGACCAGCGCCTCATGGGCGTGCTGCGCGCGCTCGCCGACGTCATCGTCGTCGGCGCGGGCACGGTGCGCGTCGAGGGGTACGGCGGCGTCCGCCTGCCCGACGAGGTCGCGGCAGTGGCGGGTCGCCCGGGGCATCGCACCGCAACCGCCGCTCGCGGTCGTGTCGTCGCGGCTCGACCTCGAGCCGGGGCATCCGTTCTTCACCGACGCGACCGTGCGCCCGTTCGTGGTGACCCATTCGGCGGCGCCGGCCGACCGGCGTGCCGCGCTCGCCGAGGTGGCCGACCTGATCGTGCATCCCGGCGACGCGGTCGACCTGCGGCATGCGATCGCCGAGCTCGCCGCGCGCGGGCTGCCGCAGGTGCTCTGCGAGGGCGGTCCGCACCTGTTCGGCGCCCTGCTCGCCGCCGGGCTGGTCGACGAGCTGTGCCTCAGCCTGTCGCCGGTGCTGGTGTCGGGCGACGCCGGGCGTATCGCGACCGGTGTCGAGGTGCCGCCGCAGCGCATGCGGCTCGTGCACGCGCTGCCGGCCGACGAGATGCTCTTCCTGCGGTACGCCCGGGCGTAGTGGGATCGAGCGGGTGACGCGCCCGCCGTGCGTCAGGCGGCCTCGAGCGCGTGCGCGTCGAGGATCGTGTAGCTGTAGCCCTGCTCGGCGAGGAACCGCTGCCGGTTCTGCGCGAAGTCCTGGTCGACGGTGTCGCGGGCGACGAGCGTGTAGAAGTTCGCCGAGAGGCCCGACTCCTTGGGGCGCAGCAGCCGGCCGAGTCGCTGCGCCTCTTCTTGACGTGAGCCGAACGAGCCCGACACCTGGATCGCGACGGTCGCCTCGGGCAGGTCGACCGAGAAGTTCGCGACCTTCGAGACGACGAGCACCTGGGTTCGCCCGTCGCGGAACTCCTGGAACAGCCGCTCGCGCTCGTCGACCGGCGTCGAGCCGGTGAGCTTCGGGGCGCCCAGCGCCTCGGCGAGCTCGTCGATCTGGTCGAGGTACTGGCCGATCACGAGGATGCGCTCGCCCGCGTGCCGGGCGACCAGCTCTTTCACGACGCCGAGCTTCGCGGGCGCGGTCGCGGCGAGGCGGTAGCGCTCGTCGTCGGCGGATGCCGCGTACGTGAGCCGCTCGGACTGCGGAAGGTCGATGCGCACCTCGTAGCAGGCCGCGGGGGAGATGAAGCCCTGGGCCTCGATCTCCTTCCACGGGGCGTCGAACCGCTTGGGTCCGATGAGGCTGAACACGTCGCCCTCGCGGCCGTCTTCGCGCACGAGCGTCGCGGTGAGGCCGAGGCGCCGGCGCGCCTGCAGCTCGGCGGTGAGCTTGAACACCGGCGCGGGCAGCAGGTGCACCTCGTCGTAGACCACGAGGCCCCAGTCGAGCGCGTCGAGCAGCGCGAGGTGGGCGTACTCGCCCTTTCGCTTGGCGGTGAGGATCTGGTAGGTCGCGATGGTGACCGGCTTGACCTCCTTCACCTGGCCCGAGTACTCGCCGATCTCGTCGGCGGTCAGGCTCGTGCGCTTCAGCAGCTCGTCGCGCCACTGGCGCGCCGACACGGTGTTCGTGACGAGGATGAGCGTCGTGGTCTTGGCCGTGGCCATCGCCCCCGCGCCCACGAGCGTCTTGCCGGCGCCGCACGGCAGCACGACGACGCCCGAACCGCCCTCGAAGAAGTTGTCGACCGCCTTCTGCTGGTAGTCGCGCAGGTGCCAGTCGGCCTGGTCGAGCGAGATCTCGTGCGGCGTGCCCGGCGTGTACCCGGCGAGGTCTTCGGCCGGCCACCCGAGCTTGACGAGCTCCTGCTTCAGCTGGCCGCGCGCCCACGGCTCGACGAGGAACCCGGTGTCGTCGATGCGCTCGGTGAGCAGCGGCGCGATGCGCCGGGCGCCGGCCACCTCGGTGAGCACGGCGAGATCGTCGGAGTGCAGGCGCAGCCTGCCGTCGTCGGTGCGGTCGATCACGAGCCGGCCGTAGCGGCCGACGGTCTCGCGCATGTCGACCGACACCGTCTGCGGCACCGGGAACTTCGCGTACCGCTCGAGGGTGCCGAGCATGTCCTCGGCGTCGTGGCCGGCCGCACGCGCGTTCCACAACCCGAGGCGGGTGATGCGGTAGGTGTGCACGTGCTCGGGTGCGCGCTCGAGCTCTGCGAACACCGCGAGGTCGTGCCGCGCGTCTTCCGCGAGCGGATGCGCGACCTCGAGCAGCACGGTGCGATCGCTCTGCACGATGAGTGGGCCGTCTGACATAACGTTCGAGTCTACGCCCGCTCGATGCGCCGTCACCCGGCGGGCGCGGGGGCGGGCGCGACCGACGCGATGGCCGAGAGCGGCAGCGTGCGTTCGATGTCGGCCTTGCGGTCGCGGGCGCGCAGCCTGCCGTTCGCGACACTCGCCGGTGCGAGCAGGTAGTCGGCGGTGTCGCCGCCGGGCATGCGCACCGTGACGGTGAGGGTCTCTTTGGCGCGTGCGGCCGCCTCGAGCTGACGCGCGAGCCACGCCTGCTCGGTCGCCTCGCCACCCGGCTCCTCGAGCACGCGGTCGAGCAGCGCCGTGATCGGGTCGGCCTTCACGGCGACCACGGGTGCCGGCGCGAGCCGGTGCCGGCGCAGCCGCACGATGTTGCCGTCGTGGTCTTCGGCGGCGACGGGGTAGCGCGCGTCGGAGAGCGCCCAGAACACGACATCGGGGCTGAACCTCGAGAGCAGGCGGTGCGGCCCTGATTGGCGCAGTCCGACCGACGCGAGCGACTGGTCGACCGCGAGCGTGCGCACGAGCTGCTCGTCGTCGGAGCGTATCGAGGCCTTCGCCGGGGCATCCGATTCGTCGGCGGCGCCGACGCGGACCGCGCCGAACCGCTCGGACGCCTCGCCGACCAGGTACGCGAGCGGCTGCGGAATGCCGGTGAGCGAGAGCCCGCCGAGGAACTCGAGGATCGTCTCGGCCGATTCGCCGGCCGCCAGCGCACGATTGACGGATGCCGCGCTGACGCGATAGGTCGAGGCGAGGTCTCGGCCCTCGACGTCGGCGATCGCGCGCAGTCGCGCGTCGAGCGACGGCTCGAGCGGGCCGGGCGACACGATCGTGAGGTCGTGCTGCAGGTACACCCGGTCGACCTGCGCGGGGAAATGCGCCGCGAGCCGCTCGGCGGCTTCGTCGAGCTGCCCGGCGAGCACGAGTCGGCCGGTCTCGACGGGCTCACCGGCGACGGCGAGGCCGAGCGCCTCGGCTTCGCCCAGCAGCCGGTCGAGGCCGTCGTCGAGCCAGTGCCCGCCCGCCGGGTAGAACCAGCGCACGTCGTCGCGCAGGGCCGCAGCGGTGAGGGTGTCGGTGCGGCGCGCGACGAGTTCGCGCAGCGGCGCGGGAATGCGGTCGCGCCAGCACTCGGCCAGGCGCAGCCAGCGCCCCTTCGCCGACTCGAGCGCCCAGGTGGCGCCCTGATCGGACTCGAGCCAGAACGCGCCCTCGCGCGCGACCAGCCCGGCCTCGTCGGCGCGGTGGAACAGGCGGGGCAGTTCGTCGAGGGCCGTGCCGCTCGCCTCGGCGAGTCGCTTCGAGTCGGGCAGTGCGAGTCCGCCCTTGGCGAGTTCGCGCGCCGGCTGCGTGCCGAGTTCGGAGAGCAGCTCGGCGGTGGCCGCGACGGTGGCGTAGGCGGACTCGGACGAGCGCCGCTCGAGGATGCTGCGGTCGACCTCGTCTGCGGTGACGAGCACGGGAGGTGCGGGTGCGGCGAGCTCGGCCGTCGACGGGAGGTCGTCGCCGAGGCGCGGAACGAGGCGCGAGGTGAGCGCGACGGGCACGTGGACGTGCCCGTCGGCCACGACGACGAGCAATGCCGAATCGAGGCGGTCGAGCAGCTCGTTCGCCGCGGCGATCAGGTCGTCGGATGCCGCGAGCCGAACCAGTTCGCCGTGGACGGCGTCGACCGTGGTGCCGCCGGCGTTGCCGGCGGCGAGCTCTGCGGCCGCGGCGAGCACGGCGAGGCGCCTTCGGTCGAGTCGGCTGATCGCGTGGTCGAGCGAATCGGGCGAGAGGAGGAGCTCGGCGAGATCGAACAGGTCGTGCACGCCGTTGGGTTCGAACTGGCGCGAATGCAGCGCTGCAGCGAGGTCGTCTCGCGGCAGCTCCCTGAGTCGTGCGGCCAGTTCGAGCATCGTCTCCTGTTCAGCTCGCTCGGCTTCTGGACTCGCGCGAGCGGCGCACCCAGTTGACGATCAGCAGCGCGATGAGCAGCAGGAACCCGATCGGCAGGCCGAACCACGGCAGCATGATGATGAACGGCCACGGCGGCTCGCTGAAGCCGTTGTCGTCACCCGCCCCGGCCGCGGTGCCGATGATGACCGCGATGAAGGCGAGGATCGACAGGCCCACCACCGCCGCGAACATGAAGGCGAGGACGCGCTCGGCGCGATGTTCGGTGACAGGGCCGGAGTCGCTCACCTCACCAGAATAGGACAGTGCGGGCCCAACCCGTGCGCTGCGCCCTCCCGAAGCGGGTGAGGTCGCGCCCGAGTCGCCCGGCAGGCGGGCGCGCACCGGCCTGTGCCGACGGCCGAGATGAGCCCGCTGCGAGCCCGTAGACTGGGGGTTGGACGGGCGTGCTCTTCGGCGCGCCCGATGACGCGAGCGAGGTTCATACGATGCCCACCGGCAAGGTCAAGTTCTACGACGACGAGAAGGGATTCGGCTTCATCACCTCCGATGAAGGCGACGAGGTCTTCCTCCACGCGTCCGCCCTCCCCGCCGGCGCGACCGTGCGCGCGGGCACCCGCCTCGAGTTCGGCATCGCCGACGGCAAGCGCGGCGCGCAGGCCCTCTCGGTGCGCGTGCTCGACGCTCCGCCGAGCCTCGTGAAGATGCACCGCAAGCCCGCCGACGACATGGCGGTCATCGTCGAGGACGTCGTCAAGATGCTCGACGGCATCGGCACCGACCTGCGTCGCGGCCGCTACCCCGAGAAGTCGAAGGCCCGCACCGCCGCCGCGGTGCTGCGCAAGGTTGCTGACGACCTCGATGCCTGAGGCTCCCGAATCCGAGCTCGAGGCTGAGGCCGTCAGTCCCGAATCGCCCGCGACGGAATCCGACGAGATCGCGTCCGACGCGACCGCGTCCGACGCGACCGCGACCGCGACCGCGTCCGACGAGACTGCGTCGCCCGAGATCGAGGTCGCGCCCGTCGTGGCCGATGAGGTGCTGCTCGCGTCGGTCGACCTGGCGCGCCGCGCGCTGCTCGACGTGACCCCGCCCGAGACCGTGGGATCGGTCGTGGGCCATGTCGCCGAGGGCGAGCACGTGCTCACCCTGCACTTCGCCGCCGACCTCGCGGGCTACCCGGGCTGGCACTGGAGCGCGACCATCGCCCGCGTCGACGACGGCGAGCCGACCGTGCTCGAGACCGAGCTCATGCCCGGCGAGGCGGCGCTGCTCGCACCCGAGTGGGTTCCGTGGTCCGAACGTCTCGCCGACTACCGTGCCGCTCAGGATGCCGCTGCCGCGGCCGCGCGCGAGGCCGCCGAGGCCGAGGGCAGCGCCGACGACGAGCTGCTCGACGGCGACGACTTCGACGATGAGGATCGCGACGATCTCGACGACGACGAGGTCATCGACGACGATGATGACGATGACGACGCCGACCGATTCGACGACGACGTCGAGCTCGACGACGAGTCAGAGGCCGACGTCTTCGGCACCGACGGCGACGACGAGTTCGACGGCATCGACATCGACGCCCTCGACGACTCGGTCGATGCCGACGACGACCTCGATACCGACGACGTCGAGGGCGACGAAGCTGCTCAGTCCGACGAGCCCTCGGCCGGCTGACCCGCCCGCCGCCTGATCACCTGCACCACGAGCATCCCGACGAGCCCGAGGGCGACGCCGACGGCCGCCGCGACGGCGAACCAGCCGAACCCGGCCTGCTCGAGCGGAGCCCGGAACACGAGGCACGCCACGAGGGCGACGAGCCAGGCCGCGGTGCCGGCGGCGACCGCCTTGCGCGCGTCGGCCCGTGCGGGTGCGGGGTCGGGCCGACGCTCCTGCTCGCTCAGCCAGAAGCGCACGGGTCTCAGCCGATCTGCCCGAGCACGTAGTCGATCGACGCCGTGAGCGCCCGAACGTCGTCGGGTTCGATCGCCGTGAACGTGGCGACGCGCAACTGGTTGCGTCCGAGCTTGCGGTACGGCTCGGTGTCGACGATGCCGTTCGCCCGGAGGATCTTGGCCAGCCCCGCGGCATCCGTCGACTCGTCGAAGTCGATCGTGACGACCACCTGCGAACGCGCGTCGGGCTCGGTGACGAACGGGGTCGCCACCGACGTGCGCTCGGCCCACTCGTAGAGCACCGACGACGACTCGCGCGTGCGGGCGTCGGCCCACGCGAGTCCGCCCGAGCCGTTCATCCAGTCGAGCTGGCTCTCGAGCAGCAGCAGCGTCGTGAGCGCCGGCGTGTTCAGGGTCTGGTTCGAGCCGCGAGTTGTCGACGGCGTTCTTCAGCGACAGGAACTCGGGGATGTACCGATCGCTCGCGGCGATGCGCTCGATGCGCTCGATGGCCGCGGGCGACATGAGGGCGAACCAGATGCCGCCGTCGCTCGCGAAGTTCTTCTGCGGAGCGAAGTAGTAGACGTCGAACTGCGAGGGGTCGACCATGATGCCGCCCGCCGCGCTCGTGGCATCGATCACGGTGAGCGCGCCGGCGTCGCCCTCGACGCGGGTGACGGGTGCCATGACGCCCGTCGACGTCTCGTTCTGCGGCCAGGCGTACACGTCGATGCCCTCGGCGGCCTCGGGCAGGGCGCGGAGGCCCGGGTCGGCCTTGCGCACCTCGGGCGCATCGAGCCAGGGCGCGGCGGCGGCGGCGGCGAACTTCGCGCCGAATTCGCCGAACGAGGCGAGTTGCGCTCGTCGTTCGATGAGGCCGAATGCCGCGGCGTCCCAGAACGCCGTCGAGCCGCCGTTGCCGAGCACGACCTCGTAGCCGTCGGGCAGGGCGAAGAGCTCGCCGAATCCGGCGCGCACTCGACCGACGAGGTCCTTCACCGGTGCCTGGCGGTGCGACGTGCCGAGGATCGAGGAACCGGCGGCGGAGAGGTGGGCGACCTGCTCGGGCCGAACCTTGGACGGGCCGCAGCCGAAGCGTCCGTCGGCGGGCAGCAGGTCACTGGGGATCACGAGGCTCGGCATGCGACAGAGTCTAGCGACGGGGCGCCGCCCGGTAGGCTGGATGACGGGCTGCGACGATTCAGGAGGACCCGCGTGACCGATCTGATCGATACGACCGAGATGTACCTGCGCACGATCCTCGACCTCGAGGAAGAGAACATCGTGCCGCTGCGTGCGCGCATCTCCGAGCGTCTCGGGCACTCGGGTCCCACCGTCTCGCAGACCGTCGCGCGCATGGAGCGCGACGGACTCGTCGTCGTCTCGGGCGACCGGCACCTCGAGCTCACCTCCGAGGGCCGCAGCAAGGCCGTGCACGTCATGCGCAAGCACCGCCTCGCCGAGCGCCTGCTCGCCGATGTCATCGGCCTCGAGTGGGAGTACGTGCACGACGAGGCCTGCCGGTGGGAGCACGTCATGAGCGAGCAGGTCGAACGCCGCCTCATCGAGATCCTCGGCAGCCCGACCGAGTCGCCCTACGGCAACCCCATCCCGGGCCTCGAAGAACTCGGCGTGCCCGCCGCGGCGCCCTTCATGAGCGGCGTGGTGAACGTCGTCGACGTGCTCGCCGAACGTGAGCAGATGGTGCGCGGCACGGTGCGCAGGCTCGCTGAGCCCGTGCAGTTCGATCCCGAGCTCCTCGGCCAGTTGAAGCAGGCCGGCATCATGCCCGGCGCCGCGGCGAGCTTCACCCGCAGCGGCGGCTACGTGCTCGTTCAGGTCGACGGCAAGAACGGCGGGCTCGAGCTGCCCACCGAGGTCGCGGGGCACATCTTCATCTCCGAGTGATCCGACGACCTCGCGCCATACCGTTATCAGGATGTGACATTCGGGCGCGGGTCGCGTACTCTCGTACGAGTCCGCCGGCACGAAGCCAGCCGGAGGAACAGGGTCGAGACGCCTCCCAAGCCCACCGCTCGATCCGGAACCCGTGAAGCGCCACGCGCGCATCCGGTGGGGCGACATACGGTGTCGTGGGGCGACGGAGGTATACGTTTTGGCTCGATTCTCCCGGCGTCGCCCGACAAGGTCATACGCCCGAGGGGCTGCCACGAAGGCGATCATCGCCTCGAAGGCCCCGAGTTCCCCCAGTCCAGCTGCTGCAGACCCCGCAACGAAGGTCGCCGCGAAACCGCTTCCGTCGACCCGGCGCCTCCGTCGCGGCGGAGTCGCGAACGTGCTCGTCATGGCGGTCGCCGCCGGGATCGTCGGCACCCTCGCCATCCCCGCGTACGCGATGGCTCCCGGCAGCCTCGACCAGCAGTTCGGCGCGACCGATGCGACCAGACTCACCAAGGCGCAGGCGCAGTCGGTCGAGGTCACCGACGACGTCATCGCCGCGCCCATCACCAAAGACGGCTACGACGCCGTCACCGGTGAAGAGATCCGCGCCGCGGAAGCCGCCAAGGCCGCTGCCGCAGCGGCCGAGGCCGCCCGCGTCGCCGCCGAGGCCTCGATGGTCTCGTACGCCGCCGGCGTACAGCGGCCCGTCGGTCGGCGACTTCCTCGCGAACCCGCCGTACCCGAACTTCGACCTGGCGAGCGTCTACAACGTCGCGACGCAGTACATCGGCACGCCGTACGTCTACGGCGGGGCGACGCCCGCCGGCTTCGACTGCTCGGGCTTCGTCATGTACGTGTACGCCCAGTTCGGCGTGAGCATGCCGCACTCCTCGGCCGGTCAGGGGGCCATGGGCACCCGCATCTCCGAGGCCGACGCCCAGCCCGGCGACCTCGTCATCATGGACGGCCACGACGGCTTCTACGCGGGCAACGGGATGATCCTGCACGCGCCGTACGAAGGGGCATCCGTTCGCGTGCAGCCCATCTGGACGAGCGACTACTACATCGTGCGCATCGGCATCTGAACGGTGAACATCGCGTGACAGCGTGCAGCGAGCGGCGCGCCGGGATTTCCCGGTGCGCCGTTCGTGCCTTACCCTGAAACCCTGACGATCCGAGAAAACCCGGTAGGGGAGGCCGATGGTCCAGCTGCGCAGCATCCATTCCACGGATGCCCGCGCGCATTTCGACCAACGGCACAGTAGTAGTCAGCCGAGCACGACCCGGGCGAACGCGCCGACGGACACTGTCTTCACGACGGTGTCCGTTTTTTGTTTCCCCGGCAGTGCCCACCCCGCCCGGACCACCGCGCACTCCGCGCATCGAACCGCCCTCGGATCGCCGAACCGTGCACGCGGCTGGAAGCCATCCAGCCCCGAACGAAGGGCACCCCATGCGCACGCTCGTGCTGAACGCCGGATATGAGCCGCTCGCCGTCGTCTCGTTCAAACGGGCGCTGCTGCTCGTCATGAACCAGAAGGCCACCGTCATCGTGCACGACGAGGGAAACCCGGTGTGCGCCGCGAGCGGCTCCTGGGAGCGCCCGAGCGTGATCCTGCTCACCCGCTACGTGCGCGCGCCGCGCGCCCACCAGGTGCCGGTGACCCGGCGCGGCGTGCTGCGGCGCGACGAGCACCGCTGCGCGTACTGCGGCCGGTCGGCGGCGACCATCGACCACGTGCTGCCTCGCTCGCGCGGCGGCCGCGACACGTGGGAGAACCTCGTCGCCTGCTGCCTGCGGTGCAACAACACGAAGAGCGACCGCACGCCGGCCGAGATGGGCTGGGAGTTGCGCTTCACCCCGCGCATGCCGCACGGCCGCGGCTGGGTCGTGCGCGGCGTCGATCGCCCGCTGCCGCAGTGGAGCGAGTACCTCGCGATGGCGGCGTGATCGGGCGACCCTCGACGGGCGGCTCGCGGCACTGCGGGTGCCGCTCGTGACAGGCCGGACCGCGCCGTGACAATCGCCGGGTCGTGCCCTATCGTGGATCGAGTCCGGAGCACCCCCTGGCTCCGTGATCAGCCAAACCACTCCGTGCCGAGGTCGCCTGCGGCCTCGCGCGGTGCCCGGAGGTCCATCTGTTGAGCGATGACGAGACGAACGACGCGACCCGACGCGATCGTTCCGGGCGACGAACGAGTGCACGACGAGTCGCCGACGGCCGCCGCAGCGGTCGCTTCACGCTGAAGGCCACGAGCAGGCGCGGTGCGCCCCGGGTCGCAGCCGCTCCGAGGGCATCGCGCGTCGAGCGGTCGCCGGGCGCGCTGCGCCGCAACGGCCCGACCCGTGTCTTCGCGACGATGCTCGTCGTTCCCGCCATCTTCGGCACGGTCGCCCTGCCGGCATACGCGCTCATGCCGGGCAGCCCCGGGCACGAGGCATCCGACACCTTCAGCCTCAGCGTCGCGCAGGCGCAAGACGTCGACGTCTCGGGGCTCGCGACCGGCGCGCCGCTGTCGGCTGACGGCTACGCCGTGACCACGAAGGCAGAGATCGAAGAGGCGCGGCTCGAGGCCGAGGCCGCCGAACGCGCCTCGTGGGCGGCCGAGCTCGCCTCGCGCGGCTCGGGCAGCTACGCGGTCTACACGGTGCGCGCCGAGGGCGACGACTACCCCTGGTGGAACGAACTGCCCGACGACTACGGCGGCGGCCTCTCGCCACTGCGCTACTACTACCGCGAGTGCGTCGACTTCGTCGCCTGGCGGCTCAACCGCGACGCCGGCGTCACGAGCGCGCCGTGGAAGTGGGACTGGTCGAACCTGGCCTCGGGCAGCGCCTATGCCTGGGCCGACGAGTGGGCGAACCACGGATGGCCCACCTCGAGCACGCCCGTCGTCGGTGCGGTCGCGTGGTTCCCCTACAACCACGTCGCCTACGTGCAGTCGATCAACGCCGACGGGTCGGTCAACATCGAGGAGTACAACCAGAACTCCGACCACTCGTACCACCAGCGAACGATCGCCGCGGGCGATGCGCTGTACCTCTACCCGCCCGGCTGATCGGTTCGGCGCGGTTCGGTTCACGTCGTTCGTTGTCGACGTCGTGGCGAAAACCGTTCGAGTTCTTGGACGACTCGACCAGTGCGCCCGTCGAACCCCGCGGTCTACGTTGGAGTTCATTCCACGGCGGAGACAGGTGACAGTGATGACGCAGCCCTTTGACGAAGCACGGCTCGAAGAGGTCGGGTTCGTCGACGAGCTCACGCCCACGACCTCCGCGATCGTCATCCTCGGCTACAACTGACGCCCAGCTCAGGGCATCCGGGCCAGGCAGGCCGGCGCCGGCGTCTCGAGCGTCGCGACGACCCCGGTCGGCACGCCGCCGTCGAGCGCGATCACGGCGATCGAATCCGAGCCCTGGTCGGCCACGAGCGCGAACCGCTCGTCATGCGTCACGTGCAGGTCGCGCGGATGCCGCCCGCCGGTCGGCACCGTCGCCACGAGCTCGAGTGTTCGCGCCTCGCTGTCGAAGCGCAGCGCGCGGATCGCGTCGGCGTCGCGGTCGCCGATGAGCACGATGCCGCCGCGCGTGAGGCGGATCGCCGAGCAGCCGAGCCCGCGGGGCTCGACGTCGTCGCCGATCGGGAACCAGGCGACCTCGCGACCTTCGACCAGGTCGAGCACGCTCGCCGTGCGGTCGAGTTCGTTGGCCGTGACCGCGAGGTCGCCCGTGACGACGAGGTGGCGGGGACCGGCGCCCGGCGTGCAGCACGATGTCGGCCGCATCGTCGTGGTCGAGCGCCGCGGGCAGCCCGTGTCGAGATCGAGCACGCGCACGCGGTCGGTGCCGAGGTCGGGCACGAGCAACCGGCCGCGTGCCGAGTCGACGACCGCCTGGTGAGGATGCGGCGACTGCTGCCGTGACGCGTTCGGGCCGGTGCCGGTGAAGTCGACGGCGAGCGCGGCATCGGCGGCGACATCCGGACCGACCGGGTGCACCGAAAGGCGGCCGCCCGAGTAGTTCGCCGCGAACAGCAGGTCGCCCGACTCGGCGAACGCGAGGTGGCACGGGTCGGCGGCGCCCGTGGCGCCGGGCCGACCGAACGGGGCCACGGTGTCGCCCTCGATCGTCCAGGTCGACACGAGGCCGTCGGTGAGTTCGTGCGCGATGCCCAGAACGCCCGTCGCGGGCGACACGGCGAGGAACATCGGGTTCGGGCCGACGTCGACCGCGTCGCCGAGCGTCGCGCGCCCGTCGCCGTCGATGTCGAGCGGTCGGATGCCCCGTGCCGGCGATCCCGAGCGCGCCGAGCGTCGACGCCCCGACCCAGAACCTCGTGGTGCCCGATGCTGCTCGCACCTGTCATCGCCACGTTGGCCTCCCGCATTCCCGGTGCCGCAACTCGTGGGGCCACGCGCCGACAGCCGCAGGACCACGCTATCGGAGCCGGTAGACTCGTGCGGTCAGCCTCTGTAGCTCAATGGAAGAGCAACTCCGTCCTAAGGAGCAGGTTGGGGGTTCGAGTCCCTCCAGGGGCACCGCGACCGGTCGTCGGTGCCTCGGCGCGCTCACCCCTCGATGAGCCCGCGGATGTCGTCGGCCGAGAGCGATTCGCTGAACAGGTCGTCGTCGTCCATGAGCGACGACACGAGCGCGGCCTTCTTGGCCTTCAGCGCCATGACCTTCTCTTCGATGGTGCCCTCGGCGACCATGCGGTAGACCATCACGGTCTTCGACTGCCCGATGCGGTGGGCGCGGTCGACCGCCTGGGCCTCGCTGGCCGGGTTCCACCAGGGGTCGAGCAGGAACACGTAGTCGGCCTCGGTGAGGTTCAGGCCGAACCCGCCCGCCTTCAGGCTGATCAGGAACACCGGGGCCTTGCCCGTGCGGAACCGGTCGATGACCTCGCTGCGGCGACGGGTCGAGCCGTCGAGGTACGTGTAGGGCACGCCGGCCGCGTCGAGACGGGCCGCCGCGAGCTGCAGGAACGACGTGAACTGGCTGAACACGAGCGCCCGGTGCCCCTCGGCGATGACCTCGTCGAGCTGCTCGAAGAGCGCGTCGAGCTTGGCCGACGGCACTTCGCCGTACTGCTCGCCGTCGATGAGGCCGGCGTGCAGGCTCAGCATGCGCAGCAGCGTGAGCGAGCGGAACACCGTGAACCGGTTGCGGTCGAGGTCGTCGATCAGGCCGAGCAGCTTCTGCCGCTCGCGCTGCAGGAACGTGTCGTAGATGCGGCGGTGGCTCGGGTCGAGCGCGACCGTGAGCACCTGCTCCTGCTTCTCGGGCAGCTCGGGGGCCACGAGCTCCTTCGTGCGGCGCATCACGAGCGGGCGGATGCGCCGCCGCAGGCGCGCCAGCCGCTCGGTGTTGTGGTCGTTCTCGATCGGCCGCCGGTAGCGCTCGGCGAACGCGCGCGCCGACGGGAACAGCCCCGGCGCCACGATCTTCATGAGCGCCCACAGCTCCATCAGGTTGTTCTCGACGGGTGTGCCGGTGACGGCGAGCCTGAAGGGCGCACGGATGTCGCGTGCCGCGGCGTTGGCCTTCGACGCGCCGTTCTTCACGAACTGGGCTTCGTCGAGCACGAGCCCCGCCCAGTCGAGCGCGGCGAACGCGTCGGCGTCGAGCCGCAGGATGGCGTAGCTCGTGACGACGATGTCGGCGCCCGCGGCGACGTCGGCGATGCGCCGCCCGCTGGCGGCCTGGGTGGCGCCGACCGTCGTCACCCGCAGGCCGGGCACGAAGCGGGCGGCCTCGGCCGCCCAGTTCGAGACGACCGAGGTCGGGGCGACGACGAGGAACGGCGGGGTCGGGGCATCCGACTGCTCGATCGCGTGCGCGAACAGCGCGAGCGTCTGCGCGGTCTTGCCGAGGCCCATGTCGTCGGCGAGGATGCCGCCGAGCCCGTGGCGGTACAGGAACGCCAGCCAGCGGAACCCCTCGAGCTGGTACGGGCGCAGCTCGAGGGCGAGCCCGGCGGGCGGTGCCACGGGCTCGATGCCGCCGGGGTTGTTCAGCCCCGCGACGGTCTCGCGCCACGAGACGGCCGATTCGGACTCGTCGGCGAGGTCCTCGAACTCCGACCAGAGGCTCGCCTGGGTGCGGTGGATCGCGACGCCCGTCTCCCACTCGTGCAGCGACCCGGCCTCCTCGATGAGCTCGCGCAGCGGCTCGAACACCGGATGCGTCAGCGAGAGGTAGCTGCCGTCGATGAGCAGCAGCTTCCTGCGGCCGTGCGAGAGGGCGCTGAACAGCGGCCCGAACGGCACCTTCTTGCCCTCGACCGTGACGATGACGCCGATGTCGAACCAGTCGGTGCGCTCGCTCTCGACGGCGCTGACGGTGAGCATGGGCGCCTCGACGAGCTCTCGGTACGCGGGCGCCTCGCCCACGGTCTCGACGCGCAGGCGATCGAGTTCGGCGAGACGCGGCAGCAGTCGGGCGCCGAATTCGGCCGCCTCGAGACCCCGCAGGGCGACTCCCGAGCGCAGGCGCCGATCGGCGTCGCGGGTGAGCAGCGGCGCTCCGGCATCGTCGTCGGCGAGGATCGCGACGGCGCGGGCGGCGACGGCGCGCTCGCCCTCGGGGTCGTGGAACTCGGCATCGGGTGCGTCGACCGGCAGGCGATCGCCGCCGTCGCGCTGCCACGCCCACTCGAGCCGCATCACGTGGTTCGGCTCGTGCGTGGCGGTGAGCACGAGCGTGGCGGGTTCGAGCGGCGGCAGTTCGAAGCTCGCGTCATGGCTCTCGACGCGCAGCGAACGCGCGAGCGCCGAGTAGTGGTCGGCGACGAAGGCCGCGACCTCGTCGCCGGGGATGCGCACCGGCTCGCGGCGGGTGACGGCGGCGCGCTGTGCGTCGGTGATGCGGCCGGGGAGCGGGGCGAGCACGATCGCGCCCTGCGCGAAGTCGAAGGCGTACACGCCGTGCGTGCCGATGAGCCGGGCACGCTCGGTCGGCACTGACGTGTCGTCGATGCGCACGGTCGTGGCGAGCAGCAGGTCGGCGTCGTCGCCGCTCGCGTGCGACCCGTCGCCGCTCGCGCGATGCGTCGAGGCCGATCGACGCGCGCGATGCGATCGACACCGTCGACCTGGCATTGGTGCCGACCAGGGCGATGCCGAGCGTCGACGCCTGCTCGAACAGCGCCCAGAGGGTGGGGCTCTCGAACTCGTCGAGCGAGATCCACGCCGATCCGTAGTCGGCGAAGCCCGCGTGCCGGGCGCCCTTCAGCGCCGAGAACTCGGCGAACCAGCGCGCCTGCGCCGGGTCGAACCCGTTCGCGCCACCCTGGAAGCCGACGTTCTGCCACGTGAGCGAGCCCTTGATCCACCCGCCTCGCGTGCCGCGGGTGACGGGTCGCACCGCGAGCCGGTCGACCGACGCCGCGCTCGCCGCGGCCGCGTCGCGCGGCCCCTGCCAGCGGTTGGGTCCTCGCGAGACCCGCTCGCGCAGCTCGAACTGCAGCGCGAGCGGTGCCGTGGGTGCCGGGGGAGCGGTGCGCCCGCCGCCGGCGAGCTGGGCGAGCTCGTCACGCCAGTCGGCGACGACCGGAACCTCGGGCGCGGAGCGCGCGACCTGCGCTCGCCGGAGTTGCTCGACGTGACGTTCGCCGCTCGCCAGCAGCACCGCGGCGACGTGCTTGCAGTTGAGGCTGACGGGGCAGCTGCAGCCGGCGCCCAGGATCGACACCCGGTCGGGCCGGCCGAGATCGAGGTTGACCTGCACGCGGTAGGGCGACGGCGCGGTGCCCTGCACGTCGGCGGTCAGCCGGAACCGCGCCGGATCCCAGGCGAGCGAATCGACCGCCCCTGCCTTCTGGATCGTGCGCCCGCGGCTGAGCGCGAGCGGACCGACGAGCCGGGCGACCTGCAACTCCTCGACGAGGGGGAACGCGGAGTCGACAGGCATCCTTCAATGCTCGCACCTTCCGGTGACCTCGCGCACATCGGCGGTCGCTCGGCACTGCGCGATCGCACCGCACCGGAGCATGATGGTCGCATGGACCTCCCCGTGATGCCGCCGGTCAAGCCGATGCTCTCGAAGGCCGTCAAGGCGATCCCCGACGTCGGCCACGTCGAGCCCAAGTGGGACGGGTTCCGCACGATCGTGTTCAAGGACGGCGACGAGGTCGAGCTCGGCAGCCGCAACGAGCGCCCGATGACGCGCTATTTCCCTGAGCTCGTCGAGGCGCTGCGCGAGAACCTGCCGGCCCGGTGCGTCGTCGACGGCGAGATCATCCTCGTGCGCGACGGCCAGCTCGAATTCGACGTGCTGCAGCAGCGCATCCACCCGGCCGCGAGTCGCGTCACGATGCTCGCGGAGACGACGCCGGCGTCGTTCGTCGCGTTCGACCTGCTGGCCCTCGGCGACGACGACCTGATGAGCCGGCCGTTCGGCGAGCGGCGCCGCCTGCTCGTCGAGGCGCTCACCGAGTCGGGAGCCTCCGACCCCGTGTTCATCACGCCCGCGACGGCCGACCTCGCCGAGGCGAACGACTGGTTCACCCGGTTCGAGGGCGCCGGCCTCGACGGGGTGGTCGCGAAGCCGCTCGACGGCACCTACCAGCCCGACAAGCGCACGATGTTCAAGATCAAGCACGATCGCACCGCCGACTGCGTGGTCGCCGGGTTCCGCTGGCACAAGTCCGGCGGCATCGTCGGATCGCTGCTGCTCGGGCTCTACGGCGACGACGGCCGGCTGCATCACGTCGGGGTCGCCGCATCGTTCCCGATGGCGCGGCGCGCCAGCCTCGTCGGCGAACTCGAGCCGCTCGTCGAGACCGACCTGTCGCGGCATCCGTGGGGTGAATGGGCCGATCAGGAGGCGCACGCGAACACGCGCATGCCGGGCGCGGTCAGCCGCTGGTCGGCGGGCAAGAACCTCTCGTTCGTCCCGCTGCGGCCCGAGCTCGTCGTCGAGGTCGCGTACGACCAGATGGAGGGCGACCGGTTCCGGCACACGGCGCAGTTCCGGCGGTGGCGCACCGATCGCACGCCCGAGAGCTGCACCTACGACCAGCTCGAATCGCCGGCCGGCCTCGACCTGTCCGAGATCCTGCCGGTGCGCCGCTGAGTCGGCTGTCGCGTCGGCGCGAGCGGATGCCGCTGCCCGTCGCGCTCAGAGCACGGTGCGCAGCCCGGCCGAGAGCGCGGTGTGGTGCTCGAACACGAGGTTCGTCTCGGTGAGCGCGACGGCGGGGTTCGCCGAGAGGTTCTTCAGCACGAACTCGCGCACGTGGGCGCTGTCGCGCACCCGCACGTGGATGAGGAAGTCTTCGCTGCCGCCGAGGAAGAAGAGCTGCGCGACCTCGGGCTGGGTGCGCAGCTCGTCGGAGATCTGCTCCATGAGGTGCCTCGCGCCCGGGCGGATGCGCACGCTCACGAGCGCCTGCAGGTGGTAGCCGAGCGCCTCGGGGTTGATCTCGGCGGTGTACCGCACGATGACCCCGCGCTCGCGCAGCGAGCGCACGCGGGCGAGGCACGTCGAGGGTGAGACCCCGACCTCGCGGGCCAGGTCGACGTTCGGGATGCGGGCGTTCTCGTGCAACCGGGCGATGATCTGGCGGTCGATCGCGTCGAGCACGTATGCGGTGGGATCGGTGCCGGGTGCGCTGATCTGCGGTGAATCGGTCAACGAAACGCCCTCGACTCGAATGATTGCATCGGATGTCGCAACACTACCGAATTATCGACGGAATTGCTTTCGAACCGACGAACAAGCGGCGAAAATTGTCTTCAACATCCACACAGTCTTCGGAGTCATCATGCACATCGGCGTGCCCACTGAGATCAAGAACAACGAATTCCGCGTCGCCATGACGCCCGCGGGCGTGCACGCGCTCGCGACGCGCGGCCACCGCGTCGACATCCAGGCGGGCGCCGGCGCAGGCGCGGGCTATTCCGACGACGAGTACGCCGTCGCCGGCGCGCACATCGTCGCCACGGCCGAAGAGGCCTGGTCGGCCGAGCTGGTGCTCAAGGTGAAGGAACCGATCGCCGCCGAGTACGGGTTCCTGCGCGAAGACCTCACCCTCTTCACCTACCTGCACCTCGCCGCAGACCTGCCGCTGACCCGGGCGATCCTCGACTCGGGCGTCACGGCGATCGCCTACGAGACGGTGCAGCTCGCCGACCGGTCGCTGCCGCTGCTCACCCCCATGAGCGAGGTCGCGGGTCGCCTCGCGCCGCAGGTCGGCGCCGCCGAGCTGCTCGCCTCGCGCGGTGGCCGCGGCGTGCTGATGGCCGGCGTTCCCGGAACGAGCCCGGCGAAGGTCGTCGTCATCGGCGGCGGCGTCGCGGGCGAGCAGGCCGCGGCGACCGCGCTCGGCCTCGGCGCCGACGTCACGGTGTTCGACATCTCACTGCCGAAGCTGCGCGAGATCGACGCGCGCTACGACCACCGCATCCACACGCTCGCCTCGTCGCCCTACGAGATCGCACGTCAGCTGAAGGACGCCGACCTCGTCATCGGCGCCGTGCTGGTGCCCGGCGCCGCAGCCCCGAAGGTCGTCACCGACGAGATGGTCGCCGGCATGAAGCCGGGCTCGGTGCTCGTCGACATCGCGATCGACCAGGGCGGCTGCTTCGAGGGCTCGCGCGCGACGACCCACGCCGACCCGACGTTCCGCGTGCACGACGCCATCTTCTACTGCGTCGCGAACATGCCGGGCGCGGTGCCGGCGACGTCGACCCCGGCGCTGACCAACTCGACGCTTCCGTACACGCTGAAGATCGCCGACCTCGGCTGGCAGGCCGCGCTGGCCGCCGACCCCGCGCTCGCCAAGGGCCTGAACGCGACGGGCGGCCACCTCACCAACGAGGGCGTCGCCGCCGCGCACGGCCTCGAGTTCACGGCCGCGGGCTGAGCCGCGGCGCGCGCTCAGCCGACGGCGACGGGCAGGCCCGCCCGGTACCACTCGACGATGCCGCCGTCGATGTTGACGGCGTCGAAGCCCTGCGTCTCGAGGTACTGCGTCGCCTGGGCGCTTCGCCCGCCGACGTGGCACAGGACGTAGACGGTGGTGTCGCGCGGCACCTCGTCGATGCGTGCGACGAGTTCGCCGAGCGGGATGTCGATCGTGCCCTCGACGTGCGCCCGCTCGTGCTCGCGCGGTTCGCGCACGTCGAGGATGACGGCGCCGTCGATCGCGTGCACGTCGGCCGGGGTCATGGAGCGCATCGGGTTCCTTCTCGTCGCAGGGATGCTTCGAGGCTACCTCCGATCACGACCCGCTCCGCCTGCGCGTGTAACAGCGCGCAGGCCGGAACCCGGGCGGATGCGGCGATGCTTCCGAGGATTTCGCGGGTTTCGACTTAGGGTGTCGGTGTGTGGCGGCTGGATCGGAACGATGACGGGGACGAGATCCTCGACGCGCGGTCCGACGCTGCCGCCGACGAACTGACTCCCGAAACCATGCCTGAGCACATCACGAGTCCACACGGAGTGAGCCTCGGCGACCCCGCATTCGTCGCGGGCAACGTCGCCGAACCGGTGTGGCGGCGCTGGATCTCCGAACTCGAGACGGTGGGCCGCCGCTCGCCGCTCGTGCGTTTCGTCGACACGCCGCGCACCCGCATCGAGCTGTCCACGACGCATCCGGGCGGTCTGCCGCAGTTCATCACCGGCAAGTCGACGCTGCTCTCGAGCCTGATCCGCGACGAATTGGCGCTGCGCAACGCGCGGCTCGCGGCAGCCGAGATCACGCAGAAGGGCATCGAACTGCGCTCGGTGCGCGGCATCGAATCGGTGCACCTCGCGATCGGCCTCGCGTCGTGGCGCAACTCGGGCGACGACTTCCTCGCGCCGGTGCTGCTGCGGCCCCTCGCGATCCGCCGCTACGGGCGCGACTTCGAGCTGAAGCTCAAGGGGCAGCCGTTCCTGAACCCGGCGCTCGCGCGCGAGTTGCGCGAGCAGTTCCAGATCACGCTCGACGCCGACGCCTTCGTCGCGCTCGCGATCACGAACGGCATGTTCAAGCCGCAGCCCGTCATCGATCGGCTGCGCGGCCTCACGAGCCACCTGCCCTGGTTCAGCGTCGCGCCGAGGCTCGTCGTGTCGTCGTTCGCCGAGGTGGGTCCCGCCATGGCGGCCGATGCCGCGAATCTCGACCATCCGGTCATCGATGCGCTGGCCGGCAACCCGGCCGCACGCGCTGCGGTCACCGCGGCGCGTGGCGAGCGCGCCCGGCCCGTCGCGCAGGACGAACGACCGCCCTCGACCGACACGCTGCTGCTCGACGCCGACCCCGAGCAGGAGCAGGTCGTCGTCGAGATCGAGTCCGGGTCATCCGTGGTCGTGAAGACGCTGCCGGGCACCGGCGGCACCCAGACCATCGTGAACGCCATCGGCGCGCTCGTCGCCGGCGACAAGCGCGTGCTCGTCGTCGGCTCGCGCCGCGCGAGCCTCGACGGCATCGCGCACCGCCTCGGGCAGGTCGGGCTCGGCGGAGCCGCGGTCACGACCTCCGGTCTTCGACGCGAGCTGATCCAGTCGATCTCACGCAACGAGAAGGTCGAGCGCCCGCGCGTGGCCGACGTCGACGACGCCCTCGTGCGGCTGCGCAAGGTGCTGCTCGACTACCGCACGGCGCTCACCCGCCGCGACCCCGAACTGCACGTGTCGGTGCTCGACGCGCTGGGCGAGCTCGCCCGGCTCGCGCTGTCGCCCGTGCCGCCGTCGACCACGGCGCGGCTCGACCACCGGGCGCTCGTCGCACTCGCGACCGGCCGCGACCGGGTCGCCCACGACCTCGCTCGTGCCGCCGCGCTCGGCGAGTTCCGCTACGGCCCGGGCGACTCGCCCTGGTACGGCGCCGCGTTCACCACCTCCGAAGAGGCCACGCGCGCCCACCAGCTCGCCAAGCGGCTGAACGACATCGAGGTGCCGCGGCTGCTCGAGCGGGGCCGTGCCCTCATCGCGCAGACGCGCCTGCGCGAGTTCGAGTCGATCGCCGAGCTCGGGGTGTTCCTCAGGCTCCTCCTCGACGTGCGCGAGACCCTCGACCGGTTCCATCCGTCGGTGTACGACCGGCCGCTCGGCGAGCTCATCGCCGCGACCGCTCCCCGCCGCGATTCGCCCGACATGTCGGGCGCGAACCGCAGGCGGCTGCGTCGCCACGCGCTCGAGTACGTGCGCCCGGGCGTGCACGTCACCGACCTCCATTCCGCGCTGCGGGGCATCCAGCAGCAGCGCACCCTGTGGCACCGCTACTCCGAGGCCGGGGCGATCCCCGGGGTGCCGGTCGGCATCGACGACGTCCACGTGGCGTTCCAGCGCGTCGCGAACGACCTCGGCGTGCTCGACGCGCCGCTCGGCGTCGACGGCACTCCACGCCAGCTCGCCGCCCGCCCGGTACGCGAACTCGTTTCGACGCTCGCCGGCCTCGCCGCCGAGTCCGAGGTGCTCGCGAACCTGCAGGAGCGCACCGCGATCCTCGGCCGCCTGCGCGATCTCGGCCTCGACCCGCTGCTCGTCGACCTCTCGAAGCGGCACGTCCGCGAGGGCGGCGTCGCCGACGAGCTCGAGCTCGCGTGGTGGCAGTCGGTGCTCGAGTCGGTGCTGGCCGGCGAGAAGGCGTTGCTCGGCGCGAACACGACGGTGCTCGACCGGCTCGAGGCCGACTTCCGCCTCGTCGACGAGGCGCATGCGTCGGCCGCCGGACCGTTGCTCGCGTGGCGACTGGCCGAGAACTGGAAGGTCGCGCTCGTCGACCATCCCGAAGAGGCGCTCGCCTTGAAGCGGATGCTCCGTGGCGATCGTGTGCGCGTCGACGCGCTGCGCGAGGCGACGCCGCACCTCTTCCGCGTGCTCGCGCCCGTGTGGCTCGCATCGCCGTACGAGGTCGCCGCGATCGACGACGAGATCCGGTTCGACACCGTGATCCTCGTCGATGCCGGGGCGACGACGATCGCCGAGAACCTCGGGGCCATCCGGCGAGCCAAGCAGGTCGTGGCGTTCGGCGATCCCGTCACCCAGACGCCGACGCTCTTCGATACGGGCATCGACGATGCGGAGCATCCGACCGAACGCTCGACCGATCACGGCGTCGACGCGCTGCACGCCGACTCGGCGCTCGCCCGGCTCGGCGAGCTCCTGCCGACGCTCACCCTGACCCGCAGCTACCGTGCGGGCGGCGAAGACCTCGCCGAGCTCGTCAACCGGCGCTTCTACGCCGGACGCATCGTGTCGCTGCCCTGGGCGGGCAGTTTCCTCGGCCACGGCAGCCTCGGCCTGCACTACGTGCAGGGCAACGGGCTGCCCGATGCGGTGACGGGCACGGTCGAGTCGACCGACTCCGAGGTCGCGAAGGTCGTCGAGCTCGTCATGGAGCACGCCGTCAAGCGGCCGCGCGAGTCGCTCATGGTGATCACGGCGAGCACGCGGCACGCCGCCCGCGTGCATCAGGCGGTGCTCGCGGCGTTCGCGAAGCGCACCGACCTGTCGGACTTCATCCTGAAGGACCGCGCCGAGCCGTTCACGGTGCTCACGCTCGAGCAGGCGGTCGCGCAGAGCCGCGACCGGGTGATCTTCTCGGTCGGCTACGGCCGCACCCCGCACGGCAGGCTCCTGTCGAACTTCGGCTCGCTCGGCGAGCCCGGCGGCGACCGGCTGCTGGCCGTCGGCATGACGCGGGCGCGGCGTTCCATGGACCTGGTCTCGGCGTTCCGCCCCGACGACATCGATGAGGGCCGCCAGAGCCACGGGGTGCTCGCGCTCGCGAACATCCTCACGCAGACCGAGGCGCGGGCGGCGGAGTCCGACGAGGGCGCCGCGCCCGGATCCATGCTGCACGATCTCGCACGCCGGCTCGAGAAGCGCGGCATCCGGGTCAGCGTCGGCCACCGAGGCCGGCTGGCGCTCGCCGCCGCCCACTCGGGCAAGGCGGTGGTCGTCGAGACCGATGACGCCCTCACCCGACTCAGCCTGCGCGAGTCGTTGCGACTGCGCCCCGACGTGCTGCGCCGTCTCGGGTGGCACTACCTGCGCGTGCACAGCTTCGAGCTGTTCGGCAACCCCGACGCGGTCGCCGCGCGGGTGGCGGCGCTGCTCGGCAAGCCCGACGCGCCCGCGCCCGCCGACGAGACGGCCGCGATCCCGCGGTCATGACCGACGACGAGACGCCTCCGCCGAGGCAGCGCATCGAGCGGGCCCCCGGTCGCGCCCGCAGGGCGCGCCTCACACCCGCCCCGGGAACGGACCCGTCGCCCGAGGCGCCGGTCGAGTCGGCGCCGGCACCCGCCCCCGACACCCCGGCCGGCACGAAGAAGGGCCGGCCCGGGTCATCCGACGATGATCGTCTGACCCGTGACCGGCCCCCGCACTGGCGGCAGACCTAGTCGGTGTGACGCCCCGGCGCGGCACCGCGCTGCTCGGCGAGCAGGTCGCGGATCTGCAGGAGCAGCTCGGCCTCGCTCGGCGGCTCGTCGGTGGGCTCGCCCGCGGCGATCTTGGCCGCCTGGCGCTCGCGGTACGTGTTCATGGGCAGCACGAACACGAGGTACACCACGAGGGCGACGGCGAGGAAGGTGATGATCGCTCCGAGCACGGCGCCGAACCTGAATTGTGCGTTGCCGACCACCAGGATCATCGCGTCGTTCAGGCTCTCGGCGTTGAACAGCAGGCCGATCAGCGGATTGATGAGCCCCTCGACGATCGCGCCGACGACCGCGGTGAACGCGGCGCCGATGACGACCGCGACCGCGAGGTCGATGACGTTGCCCCGAGTGATGAATTCCTTGAACCCCTGAAGCATGTTCCCTCCCGATCGGCGCGGCCGCGGCGGGTGCGGCGAGCGCTGCTCACACGGTAGTGGAGGATGCGCCCTTCGACGCGGAGGAACTCGCGGAAGTCGATCCGGAGCCCCCGGAGCCCCCTGAGCCCGACCGGAACCCGCCGACACCCGAGCTCCGACTTCGACGAGCCGCCGCTGCCGGACTCCGACTTCGACGAGCTGCCGCCGCCCGACTCCGACTTCGCCCCGCCGCCTTCGTTCCGGGAATCGGTGCGGTAGAACCCCGACCCGTTGAACGTGACCCCGATGGTGTTGAAGAGCTTGCGCAGCTTGCCGCCGCACACGTCGCACACCGTGAGCGAGTCGTCGGTGAACGCCTGGTGGATGTCGAAGGCGTTGTCGCACTCGGTGCAACGGTAGGAATAGGTGGGCATGGGGGATCTCTCAGATCGACGACCGGCGGATTCCGGTCAGAACGCGATGATGCGCGTCGGCGTCACCACGCCGTTCACGGCCTGGTCGTGGACTTCGCGCGGCACGTGCTCGACGAACTCGCTGTCGAAGACCACGGCATACACCGGAGGACATTTTCCCATCGAACCGAGGGTCTTGTCGAAGTAGCCGCGTCCCCAGCCGAGCCGCATGCCGGTCGAGTCGATCGCGGCGGCCGGCACGATGATGAGGTCGACGTCGTTGATGGCCATCGGGCCGAGCAGTTCGCCGGCCGCCTCGGGCGTGCCGTGCATGCCCAGGGTCTCGGTCTCGTCCTCGCCGACGGTCCAGTCGAGCAGGCCGTCTTCGCGCGTCACGGGGAACAGCACGCGGATGCCCCGTGCCTCGGCCCAGTTCACGAACGGGCGGGTGTTCGGCTCGGACGGCATCGAGAGGTAGCACGAGATGGACTCGGCCTCGGTCGAGCCGATGAGCTCCTGCAGTCGCGACGTGAAGCCCTCGGTGGAGAGCTCGCGCTCGCGGCTCGACAGGTTCTGGCGACGCTCGCGGAGCTCGGCGCGCAGGATGCGCTTCTGGACGTCGGGATCCTCGGGCATGGCACACATCCTAGGCTCCAGCCTGACGGCGTACGCCGCGCCGGGACATCCGGATACGCTGTGTGAATGACGAAACGCATCACGAAGGCTGTCATTCCGGCGGCCGGCCTCGGCACCCGCTTCCTTCCCGCGACGAAGGCGATGCCGAAAGAGATGCTTCCCGTCGTCGACAAGCCGGCCATCCAGTACGTCGTCGAAGAGGCCGTGCACGCCGGCCTCACCGACGTGCTCATGATCACCGGCCGCAACAAGAACGCCCTCGAGAACCACTTCGACCGTGTCGCCGAGCTCGAGGCCACGCTCGAGAAGAAGGGCGACACCGCCAAGCTCGAGAAGGTCAACGAGTCGACCGACCTCGCCGACATGCACTACGTGCGCCAGGGCGACCCGAAGGGCCTCGGCCACGCGGTGCACCGCGCGAGCATGCACGTCGGCGACGAGCCGTTCGCGGTGCTGCTCGGCGACGACATCATCGACGCGCGCGACGAACTGCTCACGCGCATGCTCGACGAGCAGGTCAAGCGCGACGCGTCGATCGTGGCGCTGCTCGAGGTCGACCCCGACTCGATCCACCTCTACGGCGCCGCGGCGGTCGAGACCACCGACGACCCCGACGTGGTGCGCATCACCGGGCTCGTCGAGAAGCCCGCCAAAGAGGTCGCGCCGTCGAACTACGCGGTCATCGGCCGCTACGTGCTGAAGCCCGAGGTGTTCGGCATCCTCGCGAACACCGCCGCCCGGCAAGGGCGGCGAGATCCAGCTCACCGACGCGCTCATGACCATGGCCGGCGACGTCGAGGGCACCGGCGGCGTCTACGGCGTGGTCTTCCGCGGGCGCCGCTACGACACGGGCGACAAGCTCGACTACATCAAGGCCGTCGTGCAGCTCGCGAGCGATCGCGACGACCTCGGCCCCGACCTGCGGCCGTGGCTCATCGAGTACGCCGCCAAACTGCAGAAGGCCTGACGATGCCCGCTGCCGCCGTGCCGACGCTGCGCGACGGCGACGTCACGCTCCGCCCCATCCGGGCGCGCGACGCGAAGGTGCTCGAGAAGGTGCTCGTCGCCAACCGCAGCTGGCTGCGGCAGTGGGAGGCGACCTACCCCGGCGGCGGCACCGTCATCGACACGCGGGCGAGCATCCGCAACCTGCTCGCGCACGCCCGTTCCGGGCACGCCCTGCCGTTCATCATCGAGGTCGACGGCGAGCTCGTCGGACAGCTGAACGTCTCGTCGATCGCGTACGGCTCACTGTCGTCGGCGACGATCGGGTACTGGGTGGCGCAGGATGTCGCGGGGCGCGGCATCACCCCCACCGCCGTGGCGCTCGCCACCGACTACTGCTTCGGCGTGCTGCGCCTGCACCGCATGGAGATCTGCATCCGCCCCGAGAACGGCCCGTCGCTGCGCGTCGTCGAGAAGCTCGGGTTCCGGTACGAGGGGCTCCGGCGCCGGTACATCCACATCAACGGCGACTGGCGCGACCACTTCGCGTTCGGGCTCGTCTCCGAAGAGGTGCCGCGCGGGGTGCTTCGCCGGTGGCGCGACGGACGCGTGCCCGCCGATGTCGCGCGCGTCCCCGACGACGATCGCGCCGCCTCGGGGTACCCTCTGCCGCTCGCCGATCGCTGAACACGCCCGCGCCTGCGAGGCCATGCGGACTCCGGTGTCCTAGCGTTGGCACATGGATGTGATCGGCGGGGGGATCCTGGTCGCGGTGGCCGCTGCGCTGTGGATCGCGTACCTCCTGCCGAGCTGGCTCGGCAGGCGGCAGTACCTCGCCACCGAGCGCAACGCGGTGCGCCTGCAGCAGACCCTGCGCATCCTCGCCGAGACCGCCGAGACCCCCGAGCCCGTTCGCATCGAGGCGACGGCCCGCGAGGTCGTGTCGCAGCAGCGCATCCTGCACGAGCACCAAGAGGCTGCGCGGCTCGCGGCCGAGGCGGCCGAGCAGCTCGCGATCGCCGAGCGGCGCGAGGCCGAAGACGCGGCCGAGGCGGCGCGCTCGCGCGCCGCTGCGGCCATCGCCGCCCACGCCCCGGTCACCGAGCCCATCGCGACCGTGGCCGATGCCCGGGCGGCAACGGGCCCCGACGCCTCGGTGCGAGACCCGCGCGCGGCGAGGCGCTCGCTGCGGCGCAAGCGCGCGGCGTGCTCGCTGACATTCCTGCTGGCGCTGCTCACGGTCGTCGGCGGGCTCATCGCCGCGGCATTCGGGGCGAGCCTGCTCATCGCCGCGATCGCCGGGGGGGTCGCGGTCGCCGCATTCGCCGGCATCGTCGCCCTCGCGCGAGTGCGCGTGCCGCGCGCGCCCGTCGCGGCGCCCGTCGCCGTCGCGCCCGAGGTGTTCGAGCCGATCGACCTGCCCGAAGCGGCTGCCGACGAAGGGTGGACCCCGCAGCCGCTGCCGCGCCCCCTGCACCTCTCGCGCGGCACGATCGCGGCGACGGCGATGGCGTCGATCGAGGCGGCCGCCGAGCTCAAGCGGGTCGAGGCCGCGGCAGCGGTCGCCCGTCGCGCCGAGCAGCTCGCACCCGACGTGCCGAAGCTCCGCCCCGCGGCATCCGCGGCGGCGCCGAACGAGCCCGCGGGCACCGCGAGCGAGCCCGCCAACCCGTACGCGCGCATGGGAATCGTCGACGACGCCCGAGCCCGCATTCGACGACCTCGACGCCGTCCTGCGCCGCCGCCGGGCGGTCGGCTGAGCCGGCGTTTCACGGCCGTCGCGATGCCCGCCGGTGGTCCGAACCACCCCGCGCGGGATGATAGGCTCGTTCTCGCTCGGGCCCATGGCGCAGTTGGTAGCGCGTCTCGTTCGCAATGAGAAGGTCGGGGGTTCGAATCCCCCTGGGTCCACAGATCTTCCAGGCCGGCGCTCATCAGGGCGCCGGCCTTCGTGGTTTCCCGGCGTGGTCGCGCGGGTGGGCGAGTCGTCATTCGAAGCCGCGCTTGCGGGCCGTCCGCATGGCCGGGCGTAGGCTGAATCCCGATGACTGACGCACCCGCCACCCGGTCGATCCCGATCTCAGAGCAGCACCGCTGGCGTGCGTAC
Organism: uncultured Actinomycetota bacterium; assembly: GCA_963836825.1. Taxonomy (GTDB): domain Bacteria; phylum Actinomycetota; class Actinomycetes; order Actinomycetales; family Microbacteriaceae; genus Agromyces. The sequence goes on along the minus strand of CAWILI010000016.1, from coordinate 121,915 downwards.
TGGGTCTGCGTCGCGGTCGCAGCGCTCACGATCATGGACCTCTCGAAGGTCAACGTCGGCCTGCCGGCCATCGAGGACGCCTTCGACGCGGGCTCGACCGAACTGCAGCTCATCGTCGCGGGCTACGTGCTCACGTTCGGGCTCACGCTCGTGCCCGCCGGTCGCATCGGCGACCAGCGCTCGCGCAAGACGCTCTTCATCGTCGGCCTCAGCCTCTTCACCCTCACGAGCCTCGTCGCCGCGCTCGCGCCGAATGCGACCGTGCTGCTCATCGCGCGGCTCCTGCAGGGCGTCGCGGCCGGCATCCAGATGCCGCAGGTGCTCGGCCTCATCCAGGAGCTCTTCCAGGGCAAGGAGCGGGGCAAGGCGTTCGGCCTGTTCGGTGCGACCATCGGCCTCGCGACGGCGTTCGGGCCCACCCTCGGCGGACTCATGATCGCGATCGGCGGGCCCGAAGACGGCTGGCGCGGCATCTTCTGGATCAACGTGCCCCTCGCGCTCGCCGCCATCGCCCTCGCCATCTGGTTGCTGCCCGTGACGCGGCATCCGTCTGGCAAGCCGCTCTCACTCGACCCCGTCGGCCTCGTGCTGTTCGGCATCAGCGTGGTCTCGCTCATGTGGCCGTTCCTCTTCACGACCGGGTCGCCCGACGACGACCCCGCCAGGTGGTGGGTGCTCGTCGTCTTCGTGTTCGCGTTCACCGCGTTCCTCGTGTGGGAGCGGCGGTACGCGTCGACCGGCAAGCATCCCCTCGTGCCGCTGGGCCTGTTCGGCATCAGCTCGTACCGCAACGGCACCGCGCTCTCGAGCGTGTACTTCTCGGCGCTGCCGCCCATGTTCCTGCTCACGACGCTCTACCTGCAGCACGGACTCGGGCTCGCGGCGGTCTACGCGGGCATGGTCACCATCGGGTTCGCGCTCGTCAGCGCGGTCACGTCGTGGATCGGCGGCAACCTCGTCAACCGTCTCGGTCGACCGCTCGTGGTCTGGGGCCTCGTGCTGCTGCTCGTCGGCATCGGGCTGTCGGTGCTCGTCGCGTTCGTCACGCCGCCCGAGATCACGCCGTGGGCGATGGCCGCCGCCATGATCTTCAGCGGAGCGGGCGGCGGCTTCGTCATCTCGCCCAACCAGACGCTCGCGCTCGCCGACGTGCCCGTGAAGCAGGGCGGGCTCGCCGGCTCGGTCGGACAGCTCGGCCAGCGGGTCGGCACGGCCATCGGCACCGCGATCACGCTGTCGCTGTTCTACTCGACCATCTACCGCGAGTCGAGCGGTTCGCCCGACCTCGCGGTCTACCGTGATGCGTACGCGGTCGGCATGCTGGCGGTCGCGGTGCTCGTGGCCATCGCGTTCGCGATCGGCGTGCTCGACCTGGGCGCCCGCGGGCGTGAGCGCAGCGCGCTCGGCGGGGGGCTCGCCGAAGCGTCGAACCCGGTCGAGCAGACCGATCGCTGACGTTCAGCGAAGCGCGAGGATGCGCGCGCGCTCGTCTTTCGGCGACGTGCTCGATCGCAGCGCGCAGCGCGGCGCGCGGCATCGTCGGGGCGCGAGGCTCGACGAACGCGATGAGGCGCGCCGGGTCGATGTCGCCGGCCGCACGCAGCACCCAGCCCAACGCCTTCTGCACGAACGGCTCGGGATCGTCGGCGAGCGTCTCGGCGAGGGAGTACGCGTCGTCGAGCTCGCCTCGCTTCAGGAACGCGAAGGTCGCCACGAGCGCGGTGCGCCGCTCGGGCCAGAAATCGGATGCTGCGAGCCGCGCCAGCGGCGAGCGGTCGCGGTCGACCAGATAGCGGCCGATGACGTCACGCGCGGCGAGGTCGACGAGGTCCCACTGGTCGATGCGGTCGTGGCGGCGCAGGTACAGCTCGTAGAGCTCGGTGCGCCGATCGTCGGTCGTGCGGCGGTGCGCCGCCGACTTGCCCATGATGCTGCACGCGAGCGCGCGCACCTCGTGCGTCGGCTGCTCGAGCAGCGCCTCGAGCTCAGTGACGCGGCAGGTCGAGCGCGGTCTTGGCGAGCTCGAACACGGCGCCCATGCGCACGCCGATGAAGGGGCGGCGGGGTCGGGCGCGAAGTAGCGGGTGTACTGCTCGCGCTGCTCGGGCGTGGCCATCGCCTCGAGCGCGGAGACGAGCGTCGCCGCATCGGTCACCCGTGCCCCCTTGTCCTCGCCGCGCTCGCATCGATCCGTCGCAGATGGCCCCAACATACGCGCTGGGTGGGCGATCTGCGACGGATCGACTGCGTGCGGCGCGGAGCGCGCGCAGCGGCACGCGCGGCGCAGGCCGCGCTCAGGCCGCGAGGTGCGCCGCGGGCGTGAGCAGGGCCGCCAGTTCGGCGGCGGACAGCTCGCGCCCGAAGGCCGGATGACCCGGCTGCAGCGCCTCGCCGTGCTCGAGCGCACCGCCGTCGACCGGGTCGAATCCGATCGCGTCGATGAGGGCGGCCACTTCGGCGCGCGCATCGGGGTCGTCGCCGACGACGGCGAGGGCCCGGCGCAGCGGCGAGCCGGCCGACATGCTGTCGTCCTCCATCTCGTGGTAGCCGAGGTGGTTGAGCGACTTGACGACGCGGGCGCGGGGATTGCGGGCGGCGTTCTGCTCGCTCGTCGTGCGCGGGTCGGCGTCGACCTCGGCGATGTTGCCGTCGACCGGCGGCCAGTAGTTCATCGCGTCGACGACGATGCGGTCGTCGAACAGGTGCCACGGCACCGTCGGCGCCTTGCCGAACGGCACCGCGACGATGATGATGTGCGCGCGGGCGGCGAGTTCGTCGGGCTGCACGACGTGCGCGCCGGGCGCGACGACGCCGACCAGCAGGTCGAGGGCGGTCTGCCGCGGCGAACCTGCGATGAGCACCTCATGACCGGATGCCACGAGCAGGCGTGCGAGCGCGGTGCCCACCTTGCCCGCTCCGAAGATTCCGATCACCGGCCGTTCTGTCACAGTTCCATGCTCCCACTTCGTGCGCAGACCTCGACGTCGGATGCCCCGACGCGCGGTCGATGCGTTGTCATGGGTTGGAACGCCGAGTGCGTCCGGGTCATTCCCGCGCACGGCCCGAGGGAATAGTCTCGGCTGGTCGGGGGTTGGCCGCACATGGATGCGAACGCATCGAAGCTCTGGACAAAAGGGGACTGGCAATGACGACCGAGCGCTACGAATTCGGACTCGACACGTTCGGCGATGTCACCGTCGGTGCCGACGGCGCGCTGCTCTCGCACGCGCAGACCCTGCGCAACGTGGTCGAGGAGGCGGAGCTGGCCGATCGGCTCGGCCTCGACTTCTTCGGCATCGGCGAGCATCACCGCCACGAGTTCTCCGTGTCGGCGCCCGAGGTCGTGCTCGCGGCCATCGCGGGCCGTACCGAGCGCATCCACCTCGGTTCGGCGGTCACCGTGCTGAGCTCCGATGACCCCGTGCGCGTCTTCCAGCGGTTCTCGACGCTCGACGCCATCTCGAACGGTCGCGCCGAGGTCATCCTCGGTCGCGGCTCGTTCATCGAGTCGTTCCCGCTGTTCGGCTTCGAGCTCAACCAGTACCAGGAGCTCTTCGAGGAGAAGCTCAACCTGTTCTCGGCGCTGCTGCCGCAGGAGCCGGTGACGTGGACCGGTGAGCTGCGCGCGCCGCTGACCGACCAGCTCATCTATCCGCCGGTCGAGCACGGCCGGTTGAAGACCTGGGTCGGCGTGGGCGGAAGCCCCGAGTCGGTCGTGCGCGCCGCGCACTACGGGCTGCCCCTCGTGCTCGCGATCATCGGCGGAAGCCCCGCCCGGTTCACCCCGCTGGCCGACCTGTACCGCAAGGCGCTCGAGCAGTTCGAGAAGCCGTTGCAGCCCATCGCGATCCACTCGCCCGGCTACATCGCCGAATCCGACGAGCAGGCCCGTGACACCCTCTGGCCGTACTACAAGACGTCGATCGACCGCATCGGCCGTGAACGCGGTTGGGCGCCGGCGACCCGCGAGCACTTCGAGGGCGAGGCCTCGGCCAACGGATCGCTCTACGTCGGTTCGCCCGAGTCGGTCGCGCAGAAGATCGCCGGCGCCATGCGCACCCTCGGCGCGACGCGCTTCGACATGAAGTACTCGAACGGCACGCTGCCGCACGACGAGCTCATGCTGAGCATCGAGCGCTATGCGACCCAGGTCGTGCCCCGCGTTCGCGAACTGCTCGCGCTCGCCGACGGCGCCGATGCCGAGGTCGACGCCGCCGCGGCGAGCAGCTAGGCCGCTGCGCCCGCGCGCCGCGTGCGCAGCACCATCGCGCGGAACCAGGCGACGTCGGGCAGCCTCGCGAGGAACGTGCCGGCGAGGATCGTGATGAGCACGTAGGCAGTGGCGAGCGGTGCGAGCTCGGGCGCGACGCCGGCGCCGACCGCGAGACCGGCGATGACGATCGAGAACTCGCCGCGCGGAGCGAGCGAGAGTCCGGCGCGCCACTGGCCGAGCGTGCCGACGCCCGCACGCCGGGCCGCGTACCCCCCGGTGATGAGCTTGGTGATGATCGTGATGATCGCGAGCGCGAGTGCCGGCAGCAGCACCGAGACGAGCGCCGACGAGTCGGTCGTGAGGCCGAAGAACACGAAGAAGATCGCCGCGAACAGGTCGCGCAGCGGCGTCAGCACGGTGCTCGCGTTCTCGGCGACCCTGCCCGAGAGGGCGATGCCCACGAGGAACGCGCCGACGGCCGCCGACACGCTCACCTCGGCCGCGACGCCCGCGACGAGCATCGTGAGCCCGAGCACGCCGAGCAGCAACGGCTCGTACTGGTCGGCGGGGAACAGTCGCGACACGACGTGCCCGTGCCGCAGTGCGATGTAGAGGATGACGGCCACGACGCCCACAGCGATCGCCACCGTGATCGCACCCTGCAGCAGGCTCACTCCCACCACGATCGCCGAGAGCACCGGCAGGTAGAACGCCATCGCGAGGTCCTCGATCACGAGCACCGCGAGGATCGCCGGCGTCTCGCGGTTCGACAACCGGCCGAGGTCGCGCAGCAGCTTCGCGATGACGCCCGACGACGACACCCAGGTGACGCCGGCGAGCGCGAAGGCCGCCACCGGGCCCCATCCGAGCAGCAGCGCCATGGCCGCACCGGGCAGGGCGTTCAGCAGCGCGTCGAAGATGCCCGCGGTACGCGCCGACTTGAGGCTGCCGAACAGCTCGGCCGCGGTGTACTCGAGTCCGAGCAGCGCGAGCAGCAGGATGACGCCGATCTCGGCGCCCGCCTGGAAGAACTCCTCGCTCGCATCGAGTCTGACGAACCCGCCGTTGCCGAAGGCGAGGCCGAGCACGAGGTAGAACGGGATCGGCGAGATGCCGATTCTGAGCGCGAGGCGCCCGAGCAGGCTCATGGCGAGAAGCAGCGCGCCGACTTCGATGAGGAGCAGCGTGGTCTCGTGCATGCGCGCCGGCCGCTCAGTCGGGGCCGTTTGCGAGCAGCCGGGCTACTCCATCGAGTCCTTCACGAGTTCCGACGGCGACGATGACGTCGCCCGCGCGCAGTGGTTCGGCGGGGGTGGGGGAGGCGATGATCGCTCCGTCGCGAACGATCGCGACGATCGAGGCGTGCGTGCGCGTGCGAGCCTTCGTGGCACCGAGCGTGCGGTTCAGGTAGGGCGAGTCGGTCGGCAGGGCGATCTGCTCGGTGTACAGGCCCGCGGTCTCATCGCTGAGGCTCGTGAGCCGGCTGAGCATCACCGAGGCACCGAGCACGTCGGCCAGGGCCGCGGCCTCGTCGTCGTTCAGGGGAATGCTGTAGCGACACGCGTCGGGGTCGTCGACTTCGAAGAGGCCGAGGTCGCGCTCGCCGTCGCGGTGCGAGACCACGCTGATTCGTCGACCGCCTTCGGTGACGAGGTCGTGCCTGATGCCGATGCCGGGCAGGTCGACCTTCTCGATATGAATACCCACGCACGTATCGTAACCCCGCGCGGAGGTGTCATCGCCTCGGCTCAGCGATCTGCGGGAACCCGGGTGCGCATGGTGAGGATCGGGGTTCCCTGGTCGTCGCCGAGCTCGAGGGACACCCGTGCACCGGCGAGTTCGGCGAGCGATGTGACGTGGGTGCCGCCGCAGTCGATGCGCGCGACGCCGTCGGGGAGTTCGGCGACCCAGCGGCGCCGGTCGGTGAGCAGGTCGCCGTCGCGTTCGACGTGCACGGATGCCCCGGCCGCCGCCCATGACGAGATCGTTCGGGTCACGGCGTCGCCGAGGGTCTCGAGTTCGTCGGCGAGGCCCGCGACGTCGAAGCCCGCGCGACGCAGCGACTTGTTGAGCCGGTAGCGGTCGACCGAGCCGCCCGGCTCGATGCGGCTGGATGCGATCGCGATGCCGTCGAAGTCGGGGTTGCCGAGCGCGTCTTGGCGTGCCGGCTTCGACCAGCGCGTCGCGAGGGCCTGATTGAGGGCGAGGGATGCCGCGTGGCACGCCGTGTGGCCGAGCGAGAGGGCTCGGCGGGTCGGGGCATCGGCTCGGATGACGACCTCGTCGCCCTCGGCGACCGCCGCGTCTTCGTCGACCAGGTGGGCGACCACGAACGACCAGCCCTCGGTGCCCTTGCGCACGGGGATGTCGTCGCCGAGGGCGAGCACCTCGCCGTCGGTCGCGGCGACGACGGCATCGCGCACGGCGATGTCGACGCCGCCCACGCTCAGGGTGCCGGTGTCGGCGGGCTGGTCGGGCCAGGCCGCATCGACCGGGTGGAAGCTCGTGACGTCGGTGATGATCGCGAGGCGCGCGTCGCCGGCGGGAGCGACGTGCACGACGCGTGCGGTCGCCTCGAGTTCGCCTGCGGGGTAGGTGACGCGGGTGTCGGCGGAGGGCAGGGCCACGCGCGACTCAGCTGTCGGAGCGGCCGAGCAGCGTGGTCGGGATCGCGAGCGCGGCCGCGACGCAGAGGATTCCCCCGAAGAACACCGCAGCCTGGAAGCTCGCCAGCTCGGGCGCGGTGCCCATGAGCCACATGCCGAAGACGAAGAATCCCATGGCGATGACGGTGGCGACGACGTTCACAACGACCTCCAGTGTGCGCTGGCGGCGATCGCCGCCCACGCCATTCTAGCGGTGGCGCGCACCGCCGCCCGGTGGCGTCGGGGCGGATTCAGGCGTCGATCGGCCCGAGCCACGCGTTCGCGACCGTGGAGTGCGCCGACTCGTCGTCGGAGGGGTGGAAGATGCCCGCGAGCACGTCGCGATACAGGCGCCCGAGCTCGGATCCGGCGAAGTAGGTCGAGCCGCCGCCCACCCGCACGGCCTGGTCGACGACCTGCTTCGCGGTCTCGGTGGCGCGCACCTTCATGCCGCTGAGCTTCGGGTACCAGAACGGCCCGTGGTCGACCTGCTCGTCGACGTCGCGGGCGAGCGAGACGAGCTGCGGCAGGAGCGCGTCCTGCGCGATGGCCGCATCGGCGACGCGCCACCTGATGTCGGGATCCTGCGAGAGCGGTCGTCCGTCGTTCTTCATCGACGTGCGGCGCCGGGCCGCGGCGACGGCGAGGTCGAGCGCCCGCGCGCCGATGCCCGCGTACACGCTCGAGAGCAGCAGTTCGAAGTTCGCGAAGATGGCGAAGATGAACGGGTCGGCGTTCGGCCCCGGTTCGAGGCGGCGCACGATGCGATCGGATGCCGCGTACGCGCCGTCGAGCACGGTCGTGCGGCTCTGGCTCGCCCGCATGCCCATGGTGTCCCAGTCGTCGAGCGTCCTCACGTCGGGATCCTCGCGGTCGATGAACCCGTAGACGAGCTTCGGGGCGTCGGCCGATTCGGTGTCGAGGCCCATGGTGCCGAGACGGGTCCACGCGGGCGAGAGCGAGGTGAAGATCTTGCGACCCGTGTAGCGGTAGCCGCCGTCGGCCTGCGGTTCGGCGGTCGAGCGCGAGCCGAACAGCATGAGGTCGTTGCCGGCCTCGCTGATGCCGAAGCCGAACACCTCGCCGTCGCCGGCCTCGCGCATGACGAACTCGAGCGAGTCGTCGCCGCGGTCGCGCAGCACCTTCGCGACTCCCGTCCACACGAGGTGCATGTTCACCGCGAGCGCCGTGGCGGGGGCGGCGCCGGCGAGTCGCAGTTGCGCGCGAACGGCATCGGCGAGGCTCCAGCCGAGGCCGCCGAACTCCTCGGGCACGAGCACCCGCAGGTATCCGGCATCGGCGAGCTCGGCGAGGTCGTCGTCGAAGAAGGCGTTGTCGCGGTCGTACCCGCTCGCGCGGGTGCGGATGCGTTCGAGCAGGTCGTCGTGCAGCAGGGTCTCTGGCGTCTCGCTCACGCGGCCAGACTACGCCCGGGGCTCCTGCTCCGGCAGGGTCGGCGCGCGCCGGCGGCCGCGTGTCGCGAGCACGATGACGAGCGCGGCGATCGCGGCGATGACGAGCAGCGCGACGATCCACGGCAGCATGACGCCGAACGCCACGCCGAGCCACGAGGCGAACGCGGTGAGCGCGGCCCAGCCTGCGAGGACGCCGCTCCAGAAGTCGTCGGGCCGGGCGTCCGGGGCGACCGCCTCGGTGACGAGCTCGACCGTGACCGTCGAGAAGTCGACCTGGTCGACGAGGAGGTCGCGCTGCTGGGTGAGGCTGTCGAGCTCGGCCTGCCGGGTCGTCAGCTCGGACTCGATCGCGATCAGGTCGGTGATGCTCGTCGCCGTCGAGAGCAGCTGCTGCAGGCGATCGACCGAGGCGCCGAGGGCCTCGATGCGGGCTTCGACGTCCTGGCGCTGCTGCGTGACATCCGACGCGTTCATCGACACCGACGTCACGGTGCCCAGTTCGCGCAGCCGGTCGACGACCGCGTCGAGTTCGTCGCTCGGGATGCGCAGCACGAGCTGGGCACTCGGCTGCTGCGTGTCGGTGCCCGGCGTCTCGGTGCGGCTGTCGACCCGGCCCCCGGCCTGCTCGGCGAGGTCGGCGGCGTCTTCGGCGGACGCGACCGGGTCGTCGACCGTGATCGAGACCCACCCGGTCGTGATGACACTGCGGTCGGGAACGAGCGCCTCGGACTGCACGGCGCCGCCTGAGGCGTCTTCGACGGCCTGGTCTTGGTCCTGGCCGGGCGCGGGCGCCACTTCGGCGGGCATGCCGACGCTCGGGGCGGTCGACTCGCCGGCACCCATCGAGCAGCCGGCGAGGAGGATGGCGATGAGGGCCGCGGCCGCCGCCGCCGGGGCGAATCGTCGGTGCACGAGGTTCATGAGCACAGGCTATTGCCGGGCCGGAACCCGATGTCTGGGCCCCGGCTGGGAGTCCCGTCACGATCAGGTTGCGCTTCGCTGGGAGTCGCCGAACGGCCCCAACGTTCGGCGCGCGCCGTGCGTTCAGCACCGGTCGAGGAGGTGCGCAGCGGCGTATCGAGACCCGCGTCGTCGCGTCAGTCGAAGTCGGGGTCGCGTCCGGTGCGTTCGCCGGTCTCGAGCGCGGCGATCGCCGAGAGGTCGTCGGCACGCAGCTCGAAGTCGAAGACGTCGAGGTTCTCGCGGATGCGGGCCGGCGACGACGCTTTGGGAATGACGATGTTGCCGAGCTGCAGGTGCCATCGCAGCACGATCTGCGCCGGCGTGCGGCCGTGCGCCGCCGCGAGCCGGTCGAGCACCGGTTCGCCGAGGATGCGTCCGCGCGCGAGCGGTGACCAGGCTTCGGTGCGGATGCCCCGTGCCGCGTCGAATGCGCGGAGCTCGGCCTGCGGCAACCACGGATGCAACTCCACCTGGTTGACGACGGGCGTCACCCCGGTCTCGGCGACGATGCGCTCGATGTGGTGCGCGTGGAAGTTCGCGACGCCGATCGACCTCACCCGACCCTCGGACTGCAGGCGCACGAGCGCGCGCCACGTGTCGACGTAGCGATCGGTCGAGGGCACCGGCCAGTGGATCAGGTAGAGGTCGAGCGACTCGAGCCCGAACCGCGACATCGATGCGTCGAAGGCGCGCAGCGTCTCGTCGTAGCCGTTGTCGTCCTTCCACACCTTGCTCACGACGAACAGCTCGTCGCGCGGCACGGGCGCCGAGCGCACCGCCTCGCCGACCTCGCGTTCGTTGCCGTAGAGCGCCGCCGTGTCGAGGTGGCGGTAGCCCGCGTCGATCGCCTCGAGGCACAGCCGCACGGTATCGGGCGCCGGCACCTTGTACAGGCCGAAGCCCAGTTGGGGGATGGCCGCGCCGTCGGCGAGCGGCAGGAGCGGGACGGGAGGGTTCGGCTGAGACATCCGTCGGCCTTTCTCAACTGGGCTGCAGGGGCACCGGTTCGGTGTCGGGGATCGGGCTCGCGTCGCGGCCGCGCAGGTCGGGATGCCACGGGCGCCCCACGACCGCGGCGAGCATGCCGAGCAGCGCCAGGCCGGCCGCGGCGAAGAACGCACCCTGTGCGGTGTAGGCGTCGATGAGGAACCCGGCCACGGCCGACCCGAGCGCGGCGCCGATGAGCTGGCCGGTGCCGACCCAGCCGTAGGCCTCGGCCGTGTCGCTGAACTTCACGCTCGCCGAGACGATCGCGAACAGCACCGCGAGCGCGGGCGCGATGCCGATGCCCGCGACGAACAGCGTGACCGACAGCCACCAGAAGTCCATGACGAACGCGGCGAGCGCCATGCCCGCGAAGACGATGAACAGGCGGCGCGCGGTCGACCACGGCCCGATCGGCACGTGCCCGAGGAACAGGCCGCCCGCGAGCGAGCCGACCGAGAAGATCGCGAGCACGATGCCCGCCTCGGCGCCGTCGTGGCCGAACACGGCGACGACGCCCGCCTCGAGCGCGGCGCACGCGCCGATGAGCAGGAAGCCCACGATCGTCGCGAGCATGACCGGCGGGCGACCGAGGACCACTCCGAACCGCCGCTTGGATCGCGGGATGCGCACCCGGCCGAGCTCTGGCGAGGAGATGAACCAGATGCCGCCGCCGACCATCATCGCCGCGGCGAGCAGGATCGCCCAGACCGTGCCGATCTGCGTCGCGACGAACGTCGTGACGACCGGGCCGACGACCCAGATGATCTCCTGTGCCGACGCGTCGAGCGAGAAGAGCGGGGTGAGCTGGCGCGAGTTCACCATCTTCGGGTAGATCGTGCGCACCGCGGGCTGCACCGGCGGCGTGGCGAGGCCCGCGACCAGGCCGACGGCCATGTAGAGCGGGACGGTCAGCGGGAGGACGCCGATGGCGACGACCGCGGCCGCGCAGATGACGAGCGTGACGATCAGCACCGGACGCATGCCGAAACGCCCCATGAGCCGGCTCGTCAACGGGCCCGCGACCGCCTGGCCGATCGAGGTGGCGGCGAGCACGAGGCCGGCGGCGCCGTAGGAGCCCGTCTGCTGCTCGACGTGCAGCAGGAAGGCGAGCGAGAGCATGCCCGACGGGAACCGCGCGGTGAGCTGGGCGGCGATGATGCGAGCGACGCCGGAGGTCTTGAGGAGTTCGGAGTAGCTGCCCACGGTTCGTCCACTCTAGCGATCGCGGCGGATGTCGCGGCAGTCGCCGCCGGGGCGAATACGGCACCACGCACTCGCCGCGACGGCGCCCCGCGTTGCGAGTAGGCTCGGGGTCGGCGACGCGGCCTCCGAGGCCTGCCGTCGACCGTCTCATCGCGAACGACAGAGGTATCAACATGCAACCCCGAAGCCTGCTCCTTCCCGCGGCCCTCGCCGCGGCGACCGCACTCCTGTTCACCGGCTGCGTCGACAACACGAGCGGCGGCGGCTCGTCCGAAGAGCCGACCACGTCGACCGAGGTCACCGAGGACGAGGCGGCGGCCGCCCTGCTGCCCGACGACGTCGCCGAGGCCGGCGTGCTCATCGTGGGCACCGACGCCGCCTACCCGCCCAACGAGTTCAAGGACGCCTCGGGCCAGCCCGATCGGCTGGGAGATCGAGCTCACCGACGCGATCGCCGCGAAGCTCGGCCTCGACCGCCGAGTACCAGATCGCCACGTTCGACAACATCATCCCGTCGATCACCGGCGGCAAGGCCGACATGGGCATGTCGTCCTTCACCGACAACGCCGAGCGCCAGCAGCAGGTCGACTTCGTCGACTACTACGAGGCCGGCATCCAGTGGGCGCAGCTCGCCGGCGGCGACGTGACCCCGACGACGCGTGCGGCCTGAAGGTCGCCGTGCAGGCGACCACCTACGAGCACACCGACGAGCTGCCCGGCAAGAGCCAGGCGTGCGTCGACGCCGGCAAGCCCGCGATCGAGATCCTGCCGTTCGACACGCAGGACGCCGCGGCGAACGCCGTCGTGCTCGGCCAGGCCGACGCGATGAGCGCCGACTCGCCCGTCACCCTCTACGCGATCGAGCAGACCGACGGCAAGCTCGAGCCCGCGGGCGAGACGTTCGACGTCGGCCCCCTACGGCATCGCCGTCGCCAAGGGCTCCGAGCTCGGCCGCGGCGCTGCAGGCGGCGCTGCAGTCGCTCATCGACGACGGCACCTACGAGGAGATCCTCGACGAGTGGGGCGTCGAGATCGGGCGGCGTCGACACCATCGAGATCAACGCGGGCTCGTAGGCGATCGTGACCGACAACTCGAGCCAGGCGGTGGGGACGACCCCGCCGCCTGGCGGGTCGCCCGAGCGCCCGCCCGCCAAGGTCGTCAAGCTGCGGCATCCGTGGCGCACGGTCTTCGCCGTCGTCCTGCTCCTGCTCGTCGCGCTGTTCGTCATCGACGCGGCGCAGCGACCGGCCTACGACTGGCCGGCCGTCGGCAAGTACCTCTTCGACCGGCGCATCTCCGCAGGCCGCGGTGTTCACGCTGCTGCTCACGGTGATCTCGATGGTGATCGCGATCATCCTCGGCGTCGTGCTCGCCGTCATGCGGCTGTCCGAGAACCCGGTCGTGAAGTCGCGTCGCGTGGGTCTACCTCTGGATCTTCCGCGGCACCCCGGTCTACGTGCAGCTCGTGTTCTGGGGCCTCATCGCGATCATCTACCAGTCGATCGACCTCGGCATCCCGTTCACCGATCCGTGGGTCTCGATTCCGACGACCACGGCGCTGAACGCCTTCTGGCTCGCCGTCATCGGCCTCTCGCTCAACGAGGCGGCGTACATGGCCGAGATCGTGCGTGCCGGCCTGCTCTCGGTCGACCCGGGCCAGGACGAGGCCGCCACGGCGCTCGGCATGAGCTGGGGCAAGACCATGCGCCGGGTCGTCCTGCCGCAGGCGATGCGCGTCATCATCCCGCCGACCGGCAACGAGGTCATCTCGATGCTGAAGACGACCTCGCTGGTCTCGGCGGTGCCGTTCACGCTCGAGCTCTACACGCGGTCGCGCGACATCTCGGTCGAGATCTTCAACCCGATCCCGCTGCTCATCGTCGCGTCGCTCTGGTACCTCGCGTTCACCTCGATGCTCATGGTCGGCCAGTACTTCCTCGAGAAGCGCTTCGCCCGCGGCGTCGGAGTCCGCCCCGACAGGCCGGCGGGCACGGTGCCCACCGCGGCGGTGCCGGCCGTCGACCTCGACCTCGAGGCCGAGGCCGATCCCGGTTCGATGCGACACGGAGGTGACGCGCGATGACCGACCACGTGACATCCGCCGACCACACGGCGAACGGCGCCGACACGACACCGATGGTGCTCGCCGAGTCGGTCTCGAAGAGCTTCGGCTCCAACGAGGTGCTGAAGGACATCTCGCTCGAGGTCAAGCGCGGCGAGGTGCTCTGCCTCGTCGGGCCGTCGGGCTCGGGCAAGTCGACCTTCCTGCGCTGCATCAACCACCTCGAGCGGGTCTCGTCGGGCCGGCTCTCGGTCGACGGCGCAGCTCGTCGGCTACCGCGACGGCGGCGACAAGCTCTACGAGATGCACCCGAAAGATGCCGCGAAGCAGCGCCGCGACATCGGCATGGTGTTCCAGCGGTTCAACCTGTTCCCGCACATGACCGCGCTCGAGAACGTCATGGAGGCGCCGGTGCAGGTCAAGGGCGTGCCGAGGGCGCAGGCGAAGGCCCGCGCCCACGAGCTGCTCGACCGCGTCGGGCTCGCCGACCGCGCCGACTACTACCCGGCGCACCTGTCGGGCGGTCAGCAGCAGCGCGTCGCGATCGCCCGGGCGCTCGCGATGGATCCGAAGCTCATGCTCTTCGACGAGCCGACCTCGGCGCTCGACCCCGAGCTCGTCGGCGAGGTGCTCGACGTCATGAAGAGCCTCGCCGCAGTCGGGCATGACGATGATCGTCGTCACGCACGAGATGGGCTTCGCCCGCGAGGTCGCCGACACGCTCGTGTTCATGGACGGCGGCGTCGTCGTCGAGTCGGGCGACCCGCGCGAGGTGCTCGCGAACCCGCAGCGCGAGCGCACGCAAGGCGTTCCTCTCGAAGGTGCTCTGAGCGTCGTCGCGACGCATCGTGCGATGTCCGGCGCTCGCGTCGGATCAGTCCGCGAGCGCCTTCGCGATGCGCTGCGGCGAGACCGTCTCGGCCGTGCGCAGCTCCTGCGCGAAGAGGCCGACGCGCAGCTCCTCGAGCATCCAGCGCACCCGGATCAGGCGCTCGGGCGCCTCGGTGTCGATCGGGATCGTCCCGCCGGCCGCCTCGAATGCCGCGATCGAGCCCTCGAGCTGGTTCATCGACTGCCGGTCGCGGCCGGGGTTCTCGACGAGCTTGCGCACGCGCAGCGTGATGCCCTCGAGGTAGCGGGGCAGGTGGCGCAGCCGCTCGAGCCCCGTCGCCGAGACGAACCCGGCGGGCACGAGCCCCTCGAGCTGGGCGCGGGCGTCGCCGAGCGCCGCCATCAGGTGCATGCTCGACGCCTTCGCGATCGCCCGGTCGGCGTCGCGCGACGCCTTCACGATGCGCGCGACGAGCGAGACCGTCTCGAACATGCGGTCCATGATGTCGGCGCCGATCGCGTCGCGCACGGCGTCGAACTCGGCGCGTGTGCGCAGCAGCCCGTCGGGGTGCCGGGCGCGCAGCTCGGCGTCGACGCAGGCGGCGAGGCAGTCGTCGAGCAGCGCGCGGGTGCCGGCGTAGTTGCTCGCGGCGAGCTGCAGCTTCTCGTCGTTCGAGAGGTGCTCCTGCACGTAGGCGACGGGCGACGGCGTCGCGAGCACGAGCAGGCGACGGATGCCGCCGCCGCGAGGCCCGATCGCGCTCCTCGGCCGTGGCGACGAGGCGCAGGGCGACCGATGACCCCTCGTCGACGAGCGCCGGGTAGGCGCGGATGACGTTGCCGGCCTGGCGCGTGTCGAGATGCGCGGGAAGCTCGTCCCACTCCCAGGTCGTGATGCCGGTGCGCTCGGCGAGCGCCGGATCCACGGGCCGAGCCGGTGCCGAGGGCGCGGCTCGCGCCCCGGTCGCGAAGGCGCCTCGCCACGCGGCATCCGCTGGGCTCGTCCGCCGCCGTCGCGGCCGCCGGCGAACGTCGACGCGACCGCGCTCGCGGCCTTGTCGGCGAGCCGGGCCTGCAATTCGCCGAGGTCCTTCGACGAGCCGATCGTGCGCCCGCGCTCGTCGACCGCGCGGAACGTCACGCGCAGGTGCGGCGGCACGCGCTCGACGTCGAAGTCGCTCGGGTCGACCGGGGCGAAGGTGAGCCGCCGGATCGTCTGCCCGAGCGTCGCGGCGAACGGCTCGCGCGTCGGCACCGCGCTCGGGCCCGTCGGGCAGCTCGGCCGAGATCTTCGCCGCCCATTCGGCGGCGGGCACGACCTTGCGGCGCAGCACCTTCGGCAGCGTGCGCAGCATCGCGGTGATGAGCTCGTCGCGCAGGCCCGGCACCTGCCAGTCGAACCCGGCGGGCGCGAGCCGGGGGAGCAGCACGAGCGGCACCTGCACGGTCACGCCGTCGTCGTCGGCGCCCGGCTCGAACCGGTAGCGCAGCGAGAGGGTCTGGTCGCCCTGCCGCCAGCGGTCGGGGAACCCGTCGTCCTTCACCGTCTCGTCGTCGTCGCCGACGAGGTCGGTCGCCCGCATCGTGAGCAGCTCGGGGGTCGTGCGGTGCGCGCCGCGCCACCAGCGTTCGAACGAGCGCGTGTCCGAGACATCCGCCGGCACTCGCGCCTCGTAGAACTCGAAGACCGCCTCGTCGCCGACGAGGATGTCGCGCCGGCGGGTGCGCTCCTCGACCTCGCCGAGTTCGCGGCGCAGGGCGCGGTTCGCGCGCACGAACGCGAAGAGCCGCTTGTCGAGTCGGGTCGTGTCCCAGTCCCCGTCGACGAGGGCGTGCCGGATGAAGAGCTCGCGCGCGAGCGGCTGGTCGACGCGCGCGAGCTGGATGCGCCGCTTCGCGACGATCGGCACGCCGAACAGGGTGACCTTCTCGTCGGCGACCGCCGAACCCTGCCGGCGTCTCCCAGTGCGGTTCGCTGTAGCTGCGCTTGGCGAGGTGGCCGGCGAGCTGCTCGGCCCAGGCCGGGTCGATCGCGGCGTTCGTGCGGGCGAACAGGCGGCTGGTCTCGACGAGTTCGGCGCTCATCAGCGCCGACGGCGGCTTCTTCGCGAGCGCCGAGCCCGGGAAGACGACGAACCGCGTGTTGCGGGCGCCGACGTACTCGGCCTGCGGCCGGCGGCCCTTGCGCTCGCCCTCGCGCGCGGTGCCCGCGCCGCCCCGCCGCTCGACGTCTTCGCGTCATCGCGCAGTCCGATCTGCGAGAGCAGCCCGGCGAGCAGGGAGCGGTGGATGCCGTCGGCGTTCGGTTCGCCCGCCTGCTGGGCCACGTGCAGGCCGAGCGGCTTCGCGAGTCGCACGAGCTGGCGGTAGAGGTCCTGCCACTCGCGCACGCGCAGGTAGTTCAGGTACTCGGCCCGGCACATGCGGCGGAACGCGCTGCCCGAGAGCTCGCGCTGCTGGGCCTCGAGGTGGTTCCAGAGGTTCAGCAGCGAGAGGAAGTCGCTCGTCGGGTCGACGAAGCGGGCGTGGAACCCGTCGGCCTGCTCGCGCTTCTCGAGCGGCCGTTCGCGCGGGTCCTGGATGGTGAGCCCCGCGACGATCGCGAGCACCTCGCGCGAGACGCCCTGCGCCTTCGACTCGACCACCATGCGGGCGAACCGCGGCTCGATCGGCAGCCGCGACAGCTGGCGGCCGACGCGGGTGAGCTGCGGGCCGTCACCACGAGCGCCGTCGTCGAGCGCGCCGAGCTCGCGCAGCAGGTCGAGTCCGTCGCGGATGCCGCGCGGCGTCGGGCGGCGTGCAGGAACGGGAACTCCTCGATCGCGCCGAGCCCGAGCGAGACCATCTGCAGGATGACGGCGGCGAGGTTCGTGCGCAGGATCTCGGGGTCGGTGAACTCGGGCCGGCGCTCGAAGTCGTCCTCGGAGTAGAGGCGGATGGCGATGCCGTCGCTCGTGCGGCCCGACCGCCCCGAGCGCTGGTTCGCCGAGGCCTGCGAGATCGCCTCGATCGGCAGCCGCTGCACCTTCGACCGCACCGAGTACCGGCTGATGCGCGCCGTGCCCGCGTCGACGACGTAGCGGATGCCCGGCACGGTGAGGCTCGTCTCGGCGACGTTCGTCGCGAGCACGACGCGGCGTCTGCAGGCCCGCGACCTTCGACGGCTCGAACACCCGGTGCTGGTCGGCCGACGAGAGCCGGCCGTAGAGCGGCAGCACCTCGGTCGCGCCGGCGCCGCCGCGCCGCGTCGCGTGCGCCCGCACCGCCGTCTCGGCGTCGCGGATCTCGCTCTCGCCCGAGAGGAACACGAGCACGTCGCCGGATGACTCGCGCTCGAGCTCGTCGAGCGCGTCGAGGATGCCCTGCTGCACGTCCTTGTCGTCGGCGGTCGCGCCCTCGTCGTCGCTGTCCTCGCCGGCGCCGCCCGCGCCCGACTCCGCGACCAGCGGCCGGTAGCGGACCTCGACCGGATACGTGCGCCCCGACACCTCGATGACGGGCGCCGGCGTGCCCGATGCATCCGCGAAGTGCTTCGCGAAGCTCTCGGGGTCGATCGTCGCGCTGGTGACGATGACCTTGAGGTCGGGGCGCCGGGGGAGCAGGCGCTTGAGGTAGCCGAGCAGGAAGTCGACGTTGAGGCTGCGCTCGTGCGCCTCGTCGATGATGATCGTGTCGTAGCGGCGCAGCTCGCGGTCGCGGTGGATCTCGTTGAGCAGGATGCCGTCGGTCATGACCTTGATGCGCGTCGACTCGCTCACCTTGTCGGTGAAGCGCACCTGGTAGCCGACGAGTCCGCCGAGCTCGACGCCGAGCTCCTCCGAGATGCGCTCGGCGATCGTGCGGGCGGCGATGCGGCGCGGCTGCGTGTGCGCGATCGACTCGCGGCCGAGCTCGAGGCAGATCTTCGGCAGCTGCGTGGTCTTGCCCGAACCCGTCGCGCCCGCGACGATCACGACCTGGTGGTCTCGCAGGGCGCGCGCGATCTCCTCGCGCTGCCCCGAAACGGGCAGCTCGGCGGGGTAGGTGATCACGGGAAGCACAGCCCTCCATCGTAGGCGCTGGCACGTCGGCGGTGCGCGCGGGCTCGGTCAGCGACATCCGCCCCGAAGGTCGACGGATCGCGCCGCGTCGTGCGACGATGCCCGCATGTCGACGGATGCCGCTGCCCGCGCCACGTCGTCGGCGAGCCGGGTTCCGCCGCTCGGCTGGGTGCTCGGCCTGCCGCTGCTGCGCGTCGTGCTCGTCGGGCTCGCCGCCGCGATCACCTGGCTGCTGCTCGCGGGCGACGACGGCCCCGGCGCCTTTCCGCCGGAGTTCACCTACGCGGCCCTGACGATCCTGCCGATCAACCTGATCTCGCTGTGGCTCGTGCGACGCGCCCTGCACCGAGAGGGAACCCGCGCCCGCGACCTCATCGACTTCTCGTGGCGACGCCTCGGCACCGACGTGCTGTGGGGACTCCTCTGGCTCGCCGCGCTGTCGGTGCCGTTCGCCCTCACGATGGTGGGGGTGCTCGTGGGGCTCGAGGGCGTCGGCGTGTTCGAGCGGTTCGACACGATCTTCGTCCCCGCGGCGTCGGGTCGAGATGCCCGACCGCACCGTGCTCACGGTCACCGCGGTCGTCACCGTGCTGACGTTCGCGCCGCTGAACGCCCCGACCGAGGAGCTGGTGTACCGCGGGTACTCGCAGGGCGGCCTGCAGCGGCATCGGTGGCCGGCGTTCTGGGCGATCGTCGTGCCCGCGGCGATCTTCGGCCTGCAGCACGTGTTCTTCGCACCCGCCGGCCCGCTCACGCTCGCCTACGTCGCGGCGTTCTTCGTGTGGGGCGCCGGTGCCGGCGTCATCGTGTGGTGGCAACGGCGCCTGATGCCGATCATCGTGGCGCACTTCCTCACCAACCTGTTCACGAGCGCGCCCGTGCTGGTGCTGGTCTTCCTGCCCGATTCGGCGTTCACCGGGTGACTCGCGCGCATTCGCGCGCAGCGAACCACCCTGTCGGATGTCCCACCTCGCGTGGTGGGATGAAGCCATGACTTCCGTTCCCCGCATCCAGCTCAACGACGGCTACTCGATCCCGCAGCTCGGCTTCGGCGTGTTCAAGGTCGACCCCGACGAGACCGAGCGCATCGTCACCGACGCCCTCGAGGTCGGGTACCGGCACTTCGACACCGCCCGCATCTACGGCAACGAGGCGGGTGTCGGGCGGGCGGTCGCCGCCTCCGGTGTCTCCCGTGAAGAGCTCTTCATCACGACCAAGATCTGGAACGACGACCACGGCACCCAGTCGGCGTTCGACGCGTTCGACGCGAGCCTCGAGCGGCTCGGGCTCGACTACGTCGACCTCTACCTGATCCACTGGCCGACGCCCGCGCAGGACCGCTACGTCGAGACGTGGCGGGCCCTCGAGGCGATCCGCGAGTCGGGCCGTGTTCGCTCGATCGGCGTCTCGAACTTCCTCGTGCCGCACCTCGAGCGGCTGCTCGACGAGACGGCCGTCGTGCCGGCGGTCGACCAGATCGAGCTGCACCCGGCGCACCAGCAGCCCGAGACCGCGGCCTTCGCGGCCGACCACGGCATCGCCGTCGAAGCGTGGGGGCCGCTCGGGCAGGGCAAGTACCCGCTCCTCGAGCTGCCCGAGATCGTCGGCCCGGCCGCGGCGCACGGCAAGTCCGCGGCGCAGGTCGTCCTGCGGTGGCACCTGCAGCGCGGGTACATCGTGTTCCCCAAGACGACGAGTCGTGCCCGCATGGCGCAGAACTTCGACGTGTTCGACTTCGAACTCGGCGACGACGAGATGCAGGCGATCACCGCGCTCGAGCGCGAGGGTCGCGGCGGGTCGCACCCCGATTCGGTGGAATGAGCCGTCGGCACCGCCTGGCGTGCGTCGTGATCGCTGCGATTTCTGGCGCGATCAGGCTTCGGATGTCCCGGGCGTGAGGTCGCGACGGCGGCGACACGCCCGGGATGCACCGCTGATTTGGCGCTCTCGCGGTGTTCCACGTAGATTTTCTCTTGTCGCCACGGCGGTGCGGAGGGCCGAGAGCCAGCCGGCCGCGAAGAACGACGATCTTAGCCAAATAGCCTCGAAGTCGCATTGCGACTCGGTGATTTCAAGCCTAAGATAGAACCTCCACTTCAGTACGAGCCATGGCCTTCGAGTCGTGGCTTGGTCGTGAGAACGGCCGGCGGAGTTCGGGCATGTGCCTGAATCCAAGCGTGAAGTGGTACGGTAGATAGGTTGCCCTGAGGGCAGGCCGCGAGGCCGAAACTCGGGTGCGTCCGTTCCTTGAGAACTCAACAGCGTGCACTATGTTCAATGCCAATTTTTGAACCCTGTCCTTCACCGTTTTGGTGGGGGTGGGATTCCTTTGATTGATGGACAATTTGATTGTAAGAAGTCAGTTGTTTCTCTGTCAGTGATCGAATTTCCGGCGCCGTCCTTTGGATGGTGTTGGTACCAATTTTTTTTGGAGAGTTTGATCCTGGCTCAGGACGAACGCTGGCGGCGTGCTTAACACATGCAAGTCGAACGATGAACTCCAGCTTGCTGGGGGGATTAGTGGCGAACGGGTGAGTAACACGTGAGTAACCTGCCCTGGACTCTGGGATAACCCCGAGAAATCGGAGCTAATACCGGATAGGACCTGGAACCGCATGGTTTTGGGTGGAAAGTTTTTCGGTCTGGGATGGACTCGCGGCCTATCAGCTTGTTGGTGAGGTAATGGCTCACCAAGGCGTCGACGGGTAGCCGGCCTGAGAGGGTGACCGGCCACACTGGGACTGAGACACGGCCCAGACTCCTACGGGAGGCAGCAGTGGGGAATATTGCACAATGGGCGCAAGCCTGATGCAGCAACGCCGCGTGCGGGATGACGGCCTTCGGGTTGTAAACCGCTTTTAGTAAGGAAGAAGGGGAGCTTGCTCCTTGACGGTACTTGCAGAAAAAGGACCGGCTAACTACGTGCCAGCAGCCGCGGTAATACGTAGGGTCCGAGCGTTGTCCGGAATTATTGGGCGTAAAGAGCTCGTAGGCGGTTTGTCGCGTCTGCTGTGAAATCCCGAGGCTCAACCTCGGGTCTGCAGTGGGTACGGGCAGACTGGAGTGCGGTAGGGGAGAATGGAATTCCTGGTGTAGCGGTGGAATGCGCAGATATCAGGAGGAACACCGATGGCGAAGGCAGTTCTCTGGGCCGTAACTGACGCTGAGGAGCGAAAGCGTGGGGAGCGAACAGGATTAGATACCCTGGTAGTCCACGCCGTAAACGTTGGGCGCTAGATGTGGGGACCTTTCCACGGTTTCCGTGTCGTAGCTAACGCATTAAGCGCCCCGCCTGGGGAGTACGGCCGCAAGGCTAAAACTCAAAGGAATTGACGGGGGCCCGCACAAGCGGCGGAGCATGCGGATTAATTCGATGCAACGCGAAGAACCTTACCAAGGCTTGACATAACCGAGAACGCCGCAGAAATGTGGAACTCTTTGGACACTCGGTTACAGGTGGTGCATGGTTGTCGTCAGCTCGTGTCGTGAGATGTTGGGTTAAGTCCCGCAACGAGCGCAACCCTCGTCGCATGTTGCCAGCACGTAATGGTGGGAACTCATGTGAGACTGCCGGGGTCAACTCGGAGGAAGGTGGGGATGACGTCAAATCATCATGCCCCTTATGTCTTGGGCTTCACGCATGCTACAATGGCCGGTACAAAGGGCTGCGATGTCGTAAGGCGGAGCGAATCCCAAAAAGCCGGTCTCAGTTCGGATTGAGGTCTGCAACTCGACCTCATGAAGTCGGAGTCGCTAGTAATCGCAGATCAGCAACGCTGCGGTGAATACGTTCCCGGGCCTTGTACACACCGCCCGTCAAGTCATGAAAGTCGGTAACACCCGAAGCCGGTGGCCTAACCCTTGTGGAGGGAGCCGTCGAAGGTGGGATCGGTGATTAGGACTAAGTCGTAACAAGGTAGCCGTACCGGAAGGTGCGGCTGGATCACCTCCTTTCTAAGGAGCAACTCGGAAGCCTCTTCGGGGTTTCCGCAGTGCAGACCAGATCGGGTCCTTTGTGGCTCGCTGGTTGCTCATGGGTGGAACATTGAACATAGGTGCTCGTCTGTATGGTTCAGACCTAGTACGCCGCTTCCTTCGGGGGGTGGTTGGAACGGTGTGGGCCGGCCGGTCGGGTACGTTGCACGCTGTTGGGTCCTGAGGGACCGGACAACTCTGCCCTTTCGGGGGTGGGGGTGATGGTTTCTTCAGGCCTTCACCGATGACCGGCTTTGGCTGGTGGGTGTGGGGGTTCTGGCCGTCTGTTGAGAACTACATAGTGGACGCGAGCATCTTAGAAGCAGCCCTTTGGGCTGTTTCACAAAAGGTGAGTCGCCAATCGGCTGCCTTTCGGGGTGCTGTGTTTGGCGTATTCACTGGTCAATTTCGCAGCACTTTCGGGTGTTGCACGAATTCGATCGAACTCATGTGATTTCAAGTTTCTAAGAGCAAACGGTGGATGCCTTGGCATCTGGAGCCGAAGAAGGACGTCGTAATCTGCGATAAGCCTCGGGGAGCTGATAAACGAGCTGTGATCCGAGGATTTCCGAATGGGGAAACCCCGCCAGGCCCTTTGGGTGACCTGGTGACTCCCGCCTGAATGTATAGGGCGGGTAGAGGGAACGTGGGGAAGTGAAACATCTCAGTACCCACAGGAAGAGAAAACAACCGTGATTCCGTAAGTAGTGGCGAGCGAACGCGGAAGAGGCTAAACCGAGCCATGTGTGATACCCGGCAGGGGTTGCATGGTCGGGGTTGTGGGACCTTTCGGACTGTACTGCCGTGCAGTCACGGTGACGCGTCAGGTATAGACGAACCGGATTGAAAGCCGGACCGGAGTGGGTGTGAGTCCCGTAGTCGAAATGCCTGGCGGCCCGGAGAGGTATCCCAAGTAGCGCGGGGCCCGAGAAATCCCGCGTGAATCTGTCAGGACCACCTGATAAGCCTAAATACTCCCAGATGACCGATAGCGGACAAGTACCGTGAGGGAAAGGTGAAAAGTACCCCGGGAGGGGAGTGAAATAGTACCTGAAACCGTTTGCTTACAAACCGTTGGAGCCTCCTTAGTAGGGGTGACAGCGTGCCTTTTGAAGAATGAGCCTGCGAGTTAGTGATCTGTGGCGAGGTTAACCCGTGTGGGGCAGCCGTAGCGAAAGCGAGTCTGAATAGGGCGATTCAGTCGCAGGTCCTAGACCCGAAGCGAAGTGATCTATCCATGGCCAGGTTGAAGCGACGGTAAGACGTCGTGGAGGACCGAACCCACTTCAGTTGAAAATGGAGGGGATGAGCTGTGGATAGGGGTGAAAGGCCAATCAAACTTCGTGATAGCTGGTTCTCTCCGAAATGCATTTAGGTGCAGCGTTGCGTGTTTCTTGCCGGAGGTAGAGCTACTGGATGGCCGATGGGCCTCAACAGGTTACTGACGTCAGCCAAACTCCGAATGCCGGTAAGTGAGAGCGCAGCAGTGAGACGGTGGGGGATAAGCTTCATCGTCGAGAGGGAAACAACCCAGACCACCAACTAAGGTCCCTAAGCGCGTGCTAAGTGGGAAAGGATGTGGAGTTGCACAGACAACCAGGAGGTTGGCTTAGAAGCAGCCACCCTTGAAAGAGTGCGTAATAGCTCACTGGTCAAGTGATTCCGCGCCGACAATGTAACGGGGCTCAAGCACGCCACCGAAGTTGTGGCATTACCGCATATCGATAGGCCTTCGTGGTCCAGTCGTGGTGATGGGTAGGAGAGCGTCGTGTGGCGAGTGAAGCGGCGGTGTGAACCAGCCGTGGACGCTACACGAGTGAGAATGCAGGCATGAGTAGCGAAAGACGGGTGAGAAACCCGTCCTCCGGAAGACCAAGGGTTCCAGGGTCAAGCTAATCTGCCCTGGGTAAGTCGGGACCTAAGGCGAGGCCGACAGGCGTAGTCGATGGACAACGGGTTGATATTCCCGTACCGGCGAAGAACCGCCCACACGAGATCAGGAGTGCTAAGCATCCCAAGCCGCGTGGATCCCTTCGGGGTGAGACGCGGGGCGGCATGCGACCCCATCTGGTGGAGTGAGCGTATTAACAGGTGTGACGCAGGAAGGTAGCCCAGCCCGGGCGATGGTTGACCCGGGGCAAGCGTGTAGGCCGAGCGATAGGCAAATCCGTCGCTCATCACAGGCTGAGACGTGACGCGGATAAAAAGTGGGTGATCCTATGCTGCCGAGAAAAGCATCGACGCGAGGTTCTAGCCGCCCGTACCCCAAACCGACTCAGGTGGTCAGGTAGAGAATACCAAGGAGATCGAGAGAATCGTGGTTAAGGAACTCGGCAAAATGCCCCCGTAACTTCGGGAGAAGGGGGGCCTGAGGCGTGAATGGACTTGCTCCAGGACGCGCTGCAGGGCCGCAGAGACCAGTGGGAAGCGACTGTTTACTAAAAACACAGGTCCGTGCCAAGTCGCAAGACGATGTATACGGACTGACGCCTGCCCGGTGCTGGAAGGTTAAGAGGACCGGTTAGCCGCAAGGCGAAGCTGAGAATTTAAGCCCCAGTAAACGGCGGTGGTAACTATAACCATCCTAAGGTAGCGAAATTCCTTGTCGGGTAAGTTCCGACCTGCACGAATGGCGTAACGACTTCCCAGCTGTCTCAACCGCGAACTCGGCGAAATTGCAGTACGAGTAAAGATGCTCGTTACGCGCAGAAGGACGGAAAGACCCCGTGACCTTTACTACAGCTTGGTATTGGTGTTCGGTGTGGCTTGTGTAGGATAGGTGGGAGACTGTGAAGCTGGCACGCTAGTGTCGGTGGAGTCATTGTTGAAATACCACTCTGGTCACTCTGGATATCTAACTTCGAACCGTGATCCGGTTCAGGGACAGTGCCTGGTGGGTAGTTTAACTGGGGCGGTTGCCTCCCAAAAAGTAACGGAGGCGCCCAAAGGTTCCCTCAACCTGGTTGGCAATCAGGTGGCGAGTGTAAGTGCACAAGGGAGCTTGACTGTGAGACTGACAGGTCGAGCAGGGACGAAAGTCGGGACTAGTGATCCGGCAGTGGCTTGTGGAAGCGCTGTCGCTCAACGGATAAAAGGTACCTCGGGGATAACAGGCTGATCTTGCCCAAGAGTCCATATCGACGGCATGGTTTGGCACCTCGATGTCGGCTCGTCGCATCCTGGGGCTGGAGTAGGTCCCAAGGGTTGGGCTGTTCGCCCATTAAAGCGGTACGCGAGCTGGGTTTAGAACGTCGTGAGACAGTTCGGTCCCTATCCTCTGCGCGCGCAGGAAATTTGAGAGGATCTGACCCTAGTACGAGAGGACCGGGTTGGACGAACCTCTGGTGTGCCAGTTGTTCCGCCAGGAGCACCGCTGGTTAGCTACGTTCGGGATGGATAACCGCTGAAAGCATCTAAGCGGGAAGCCGGCCTCAAGATGAGATTTCCATCCCTTCGGGGGAGAGGCTCCCAGCCAGACGACTGGGTTGATAGGCCGGATGTGGAAGCGAGGACGAAAGACTCGTGAAGCTGACCGGTACTAATAAGCCGATAACTTGACAATCACTACACCCACACGAATATGTGTTCATTCACGTAAAGGCCGTGTGCGTGGCCCGAGATTGCTTGCGTCCACTCTGTGGTTCCCAACAGACGGAAACACAACCAAAACTCAACACAGAAACACCCCACCCCACCCCCAGACCCTCAACGGTCCCGGGCGGCGGACATGGTGGGAGTCACCGAGACCACCAACCCACCCCAACACGGGGGGCATTGGTCCTAGAGTTTCGGCGGCCATAGCGCGAGGGAAACGCCCGGACACATTCCGAACCCGGAAGCTAAGACTCGCAGCGCCGATGGTACTGCAGGGGGGACCCTGTGGGAGAGTAGGACACCGCCGGACATTCATTCGAAGAGAGCCGCCCAAGGTTGGGCGGCTCTCTTTGTTTAACTCGTTCGTTCCACCGGACACCCTCGCCGCAGCCGAAGTACGCTGGGCAGATGGGGACCCGACTCGCCGACGCCATGAGCCCGTACCTGCGGGCCCATGCGCAGAATCCCGTCGACTGGCATCCATGGGGCGAAGCCGCGTTCGACGAGGCACGGGCGCGCGACGTGCCGGTGCTCATCTCGATCGGATACGCGACCTGCCACTGGTGCCACGTCATGGCTCGCGAGAGCTTCAGCGATCCGGCCCTCGCGCGTGAACTCAACGGCCGCTACGTCGCGATCAAGGTCGACCGCGAAGAGCATCCCGACGTCGACGCCACCTACATGGCGGCCGCGTCGGCATTCACTCGCGAGCTCGGGTGGCCGCTGACCGTCTTCGCGACACCCGAGGGGCGGGCGTTCTACGCCGGCACCTACTTCCCGCCCGAACCGGCTCGAGGCATGCCGTCGTTCCGGCAGGTGCTCGCTGCCGTCGACGAAGCGTGGCGCCAGCGTCGCAACGAGATCGACCAGACGGCCGCTGCCATCGCCGAAGCCCTCGCCGAGACATCCGTCGCCCGCACGGCCGGCGACCTGCCGTCGGCCGACACGCTTCGCCAGGCGATCGCGCAGCTCGCCGGCGACGAGGACCGCGTGCACGGCGGCTTCGGCGGCGCCCCGAAGTTCCCGGTCGGACCGGTGCTGCGGTTCCTCGCGTCGTCGCCCGGCGATGGGCGAGCCCTCGCGCTCCGCACGATGCGGCTCATGGGCGCCTCCGCGCTCCGCGACCCCGTCGAAGGCGGCTTCTTCCGATACGCGACGCGAGCCGACTGGAGCGAGCCGCACTACGAGCGCATGCTCACCGACAACGCCCAGCTGCTGTCGGCCAGCGCCGAGTTGGCCCGTTCGTTTCCCGCCGAGGTCGCACCCGAGGCGATCGCGCGCGGCATCATCCGGTTCCTCGCCGAGACGATGCAGCTTGCCGGGCGGTGGGTTCGCGAGCGCCCAGGACTCGGAGAGCATCATCGACGGGGTGCGCAACGAGGGCGGCTACTATCACGCCGACGCGGAGGCCCGCCGAACGCTGGCGCCTCCCGCGCTCGATGAGAAGGTGCTGACCGGCTGGAACGGATTGGCGATCGGCGCGCTCGCGCAGCGCGTCGGTCATCCTCGACGATGCGCGTGCTGCGGCGGTCGCCGTGCGAGCGGCGCGATTCCTGCTCGAGCATCACGTGCGCCCCGACCATCTGGTGCGGGCTTCGCGCGACGGGCAGATCTCGAGTTCGCGGGCGACCCTCGAGGACAGCGGCATGCTCGCGAGCGGGTTGCTCGAACTGGCGCTCGCCACCGGCGACGCCGAGTACGCCGTCACGGCGCGGTCGCTGATCGACGGCGCGATGGCTGCGGCCGACGACGGTCGACACCGCGCCCGAGGATGCCGGTACGGCCTCGGCCGTCGCGCCGCTGCCGTTCCGGGCTCCGGGCGGGGCAGACCCGGTACTGGCCGCGCGCGGGCTCGCACTCGACGACGATCCGGGCGAGGGGGCGATGCCCTCGGGCGTCTCGGCGTGCGCGCACGCCGCCTGGACCCTCTGGCTCCTCGGCGCCGGCGACCGCTATCGAGTCGCCGCCGAGGCGGCCATGCAGCGCGTGGCCGGTGCGGCCCTCGCGCGGCCGATCGCGTTCGGCAGCACGCTGCGCCTGATGGCGCGGTTCGTCGCGCCGGTCGTGCAGCTGGTGACGGTCGTGCCCGACGGTGCGCGGGCGCCGGACGCCGGCGAGCTCGTGACCGACGAGCCCGCGACCGATGAGCTCATACGGGCGACGCGCGGGCACGAGGCATCCGTCACTGCCATCGTGACCGAATCGCAGGCCCGCGCGTTCGCGGACGCCGGATTCGAACTGTTCGAGGCACGCGGGCTGGCGCAGGGGCGTGCCGCCGCCTATCGCTGCCGGGAGTTCGTGTGCGCGATGCCGGTCGTCGACGCCGACGCGCTCGGGGCGCTCATGACGACCCCCGACGATGCGTCGCCGGTCTGAGGGGTGGCAGCCCTTCCGTACGATTGGTCTATGAGCGAACGCACCCCGAACAGCACCGCGCCGATCGTGACGGCGGTGGCGCTCGACGCCGCGCTGATCCTGGTGTTCGTGCTGATCGGACGGCGCAACCACGAAGAGGCCCTCGCGCTGGGCGGAATCGCGCAGACGGCGTGGCCGTTCCTCGTCGGTGCGGCGGCGGGGTGGCTCGCGACGCGTGCGTGGCGGAGTCCGTTCAGCCTCTGGCCGACGGGCACGGTGATCTGGGCGGCGACGGTGGGCGGCGGGATGCTGCTGCGCGTCGCCTCGGGTCAGGGCGTGCAGCTCGCGTTCGTGATCGTCGCGGCCCTCACCCTGGCCGCGATGCTGCTCGGCTGGCGGCTCGTGGCCCTGTTCGTGACGCGCCGTTCGAGGCGCACGAACCGCGCCGAGACCGGCACGGCCTGAGTCACCAGGCGGCGGGCACCCGGTCGAGCACCGACCACACCGCGGCACTCAGCTCGGGGTGGTCGAGCGCGATGCCGCGCAGCAACTCGTACTCGAACCGTGCGACCTCGCCCTCGTGTGCAGCGGGATGGTAGGCCCGCGCGCGGGCCCGACACCACTCGTCGGAGTGCATGCGCTCTTCGCGCAGCGTCGCGACGACCTGCTCGTCGACCGACGGCAGGTCGGGCAGGAACACCCACGGGTCTTCACCGAGACGGCACCGCAACTCGATGAGCGCGGAGAGTTCGTCGCGCGCGTCTTGGCGCAGTCGCTCGAGCCTCGATGCCTCATCCATCAGCGGCCTCCCCCTCGCTTTTCACGATCGTACGCCCACGCTAAGGGCATCATGTGACATCGGGGTTACAGGACGCAACCTGAGATGGACGGCCGATGACGGCCGTGTGACGATCGTGGGCGTGCGCTTGAATTGACGGGTGAATGCCGAGCCGAACGCCGCACCCAGCTCCGACCGCACCGCCGACCTGCTGGCTCGCCTCCGCGCCGACCTGCGGCGGGCGCGGTTCACGGTCGGCGCGCTCGAGGCGCTCTGGGGCACCGAAGCCGCGGCCGCGCTGCACCGAGGCCAACGCGTGCCCGCCCGCCGCGTGCTCGACGCGCGACGGGCCGAGCACGGGTCATCCGCCGATCTCGCGACGCTCGCCGAGCTCTTCGTGCTGGGAGTACCGGTGCCGGCCGACGACGCCGCCCGAGCGCTGCCCGGCCTCGGCATCGACGGCGCCGTCGAGCTCGGGCTGGTCGCCCGTGACGGAACATCCGTCGCGGCCGCGCTCGACCTGCGGCCGTACGCGTTCACCGACGCGCGGGGGAGCGGCGAGTGGTGGATCCTCTCGGACCTCGGCGAGCTCGCGATCGGCGGCGCGCTGGGCGAGCAGCACGTGCTCGGCGTCGGCGGCGCCTCGATGACGCTGGCCGGGCTGATGCTGCCGACGCCCGCGGGCAGCGTGCTCGACCTCGGCACGGGCTGCGGCATCCAGGCGATGCACGCGTCGCGCTTCGCCGACCGGGTCGTCGCGACCGACATCTCGCAGCGCGCGCTGACGCTTGCGGGCATGAACCTCGCGCTCAACGGCATCGAGGGCGTCGAGCTGCGACTCGGGAGCCTCTACGAACCCGTCGCCGGCGAGCGGTTCGACCGCATCGTGTCGAATCCGCCGTTCGTCATCACGCCGCGCACCGCCGGGGTTCCCGAGTACGACTATCGTGACGGCGGCATGGTCGGCGACGCGCTCGTCGAATCCGTGATCCGGGCCGCCGGCGACCACCTCGAACCGGGCGGGGTCGCGCAGCTGCTGGGCAACTGGGAGTACGTGGACGGCCGCGACGGCCTCGCGCGCGCGGCCGACTGGGCCGATGGCCTCGACCACTGGATCGTCGAGCGCGAGGTGCAGCACGTCACCGAGTACGCCGAGACCTGGATCCGCGACGGCGGCACCCGGCCCGGAACCGAGGCCTTCGACCGGCTGTACGCTGCCTGGCTCGACGACTTCGATGCCCGGGGCGTCGATCGGGTCGGGTTCGGCTACGTGCTGCTGCGGCGACGCGCCGACGTGGCGGATGTCGCGACCGAACGCACGGCGAAGGCCCGATTGGCTCGGGTCGAACGCCTGCACGGGCCGCTCGGCGACGTCGGCTCCGGCCTCGGCGGGCACCTCGCCGACTGCCTCGCCGCGCACGATCGGCAGGTGTCGCGCTCGGATGCCGAGCTCGCCGCGACCCGGCTGACGGTCGCCGGCGACGTCACCGAGGAGCGGCACTACTGGCCGGGCGACGACGACCCGACGGCGATGCTGCTGCGTCAGGGCGGCGGCTTCGGCCGCACCGTGGCGCTCGACACGGGCCTCGCCGCGCTCGTCGGCGCCTGCGACGGCGAACTCGCGGTCGGGGCGATCATCGGCGCGCTCGCGCAGTTGCTCGAGGTCGACGAGGCGGCGCTCGCGGCCGAACTGCTGCCCGCAGCGCGGGCGCTCATCGACGACGGGATGCTGCTGCTGCCGAGCGAGTGACCGGGAGGGTCATCCGCTCGGTGGTGTGCACTCAGGACGTCAGACCGTGCCGGCCGGCGGCCACACGCCGATGATGAGCGCCATCACGAGCACGGTGACGAGCTCGTGCGCGATGTTGAGGATGGTGAGCCCGGCCGGGCGCCCCTCGAACGCATCGTGCGTGATGAAGCGCGCGGCGGTGAAGCCCGCCCACAGCATGAGCCCGGTCGTGATGGCCATGACGAGGTAGTTGCCGCCGAGCGACTCCCAGGCGACCTGCGTCGCGAGCGCGAGCACCCACGCCGAGATGAAGCTCACGACGAGGGTCATGAGGATCGGCGCGACCGCGTTGCGATCGCCCGTGTTGTCGACCTTCGCGACGCGCATCCAGTAGTTGCCGAACACCTTCGGCGTGTACCAGATCGACCCGACGACCATCGTCGACAGCGTCGCGACGACCACGGCCCAGTAGTTGACCTCGACCACCATCACGGCCTCCCTCGGCGGCCCTGCGGGCCTGCACGGAGTCTATCCCTGAGGAATCGTCGCGAGCGTGAGCGCCACGACTCGGTGATTCCCCTGCCGGCGGCGGTATTCTCATGGACGCATATCGAAAGCGAGCCCATGCCCGACAGTCCGCTCTCCGACTCACCGTACGAGGTGCTCGGCGTTCGCGCCGACGCGGATGCCGCGACGCTGCGTCTCGCGTACCGGCGCGCCCTGCGCAGCGCCCACCCCGACACGGGCGGCGACCCCGAGCGCTTCCACGCGGTGCAGCTCGCGTGGGAGCTCGTGGGCACCGTCGAGGCCCGCGCGGCGTTCGACCGCGGCGGCCGCACCGCCGCTTCCGGGCCAGACGCACGAGGCCATGGGCGCCGGCCGCGCCGAAGCCGCGCCGCGATTCGCGGCCGCAGGCCCGGTCGTACGGGCATCCCGGCGGGCTGTCGCGTGAGACCTACCTGTCGCTCGTGCGCGAGTGGGCGGGGCGCGGCGTCACGCTCGACGACCCCTACGACCCGGCGCTCGTGCGAAGCGCGCCCCGCGACATCCGTCATGTGCTCGCCGACGCGCTCGCCGAGGAGGCGACCGCGCGCTCGCTCGCGACCCTCGGCATCGCGTACACGATCTGGCACGACCTGGCCACCGATGCGGCCGGACGCGGCCAGCCGCCCAAGCTCGACCACCTCGTGCTCGGGCCGACCGGGCTGTACGCGATCCAGTCCGAGGACTGGGGCGGGCCGGTGGCGTTGAAGCGCGGCGAGCTCGTGGGCGAGGTGCTCGACGGCGAGCGTCCGATCCGCGCGCTCGCCGCGCGCGCGAAGGCCATCGGGCGGGCGGCACGCGTGAAGCCGACGGCGCTCGTCGTGGTCGTGCCCGACGATCACGCCGACGAGCCGCTCGAGCTCGGCGGCAGCGTGCGCGGCGCGGCGGTGGCGCTCGTGCGGCGGTCACGGCTCGCGAGCGCCCTGCGCGAGGGGCTGCCCGGTTCGCCCCATCTCGGCGGCACCGAGGTCATGGAGGTTCGCTCGCGACTGCAGGCGGTCGTGCGGTTCGCCTGAGCGCTGCGGTTTCGCGCGAGGGTGTCGACCGGTGTTGGATGGAGGCATGCCTGCCCTCGACACCGATGCGTACATCGCCGACTTCGCCGCGTTCATCCAAGCCTCCCCGACGTCGTACCACGCGGCCGCAGAGGTCGCCCGGCGCCTCGGGGAGGCCGGATTCGAGCTGCTCGACGAGGCCGACGAGTGGCCGGCGACCCCCGGGCGCCGCGTCGTCGTGCGCGATGGCGCCGTCATCGCGTGGGTGCAGCCGGCCGATGCCGGCGTCGCGACGCCGTTCCGCATCCTCGGCGCGCACACCGATTCGCCGTCGTTCAAGCTGAAGCCCAATCCCACGTCGAACTCCGAGGGGCTGCTGCAGGCCGGAGTCGAGGTGTACGGCGGGCCGCTGCTGAACTCCTGGCTCGATCGCGAGCTCGAGCTCGCCGGGCGCGTGGTCACCGCCGACGGTGCGACGCACCTCGTTCGCACCGGTCCGATGCTGCGCATCCCGCAGCTCGCGATCCACCTCGACCGCGAGGTGAACAGCAAGGGGCTCACCCTCGACAAGCAGCGGCACACGCAGCCGATCTGGGGTGCGGCGGTCGACCTCGATGCAGATGCCGACGTGCTCGCCGTCGCGCTTCGCGAGGCCGGCATCGAGTCGGGCGACGTCGTCGGTCACGACCTGCTGCTCGCCGACACGCACGCGCCGGCGCGCTTCGGCCTCGCCGACGCGTTCTTCGCCGCCGGGCGCATGGACAACCTGAGCTCGGTGTACGCCGGACTCGTCGCGTTGCTCGCCGCGCCCGACGACGCCGCACACGTCAGCGTGCTCGCCGCGTTCGACCACGAGGAGCTCGGATCCGAGTCCCGCTCGGGCGCGAGCGGCCCGGTGCTCGAAGACGTGCTCGTGCGCGTGTCGGCGGCGCTCGGCGCCGGCGAGATCGACCGGCGGCGGGCCTTCGCGGCGTCGTGGATCCTCTCCTCCGACGCAGGGCACGCGGTGCACCCGAACTACTCCGAACGGCACGACCCCGCCAACCGCCCGGTGCTCGGCGGCGGCCCGCTGCTGAAGCTCAACTCGAACCAGAAGTACGCGAGCGACGCGGTGGGCAGCGCCCTCTGGGCCGACGTGTGCCGACGCGCCGGGGTGGCGACCCAGGCGTTCGTCTCGAACAACGCGATCCCGTGCGGGTCGACGATCGGGCCGCTCGCGGCGACGCGCCTCGGCATCCGCACCGTCGACGTGGGTGTGCCGCTGCTGTCGATGCACTCGGCGCGCGAACTCGCGCACGTCGACGACCTCGCCGCGCTCGGGGCCGCCGTGAGCGAGTTCTTCGCGTCGGCCTGACTCCGGCGCATCGGCCGACACTGGCCGGATCTCGCGCCCCGTCGGCGTGATCTGAGGGTCGCCGGGCGCGATCCTGCTGGCAGGCTGTGGGCATGACCGACGCCACGACGACACACACGGTTCCCTCGCTCTTCGCGCATGTCGCGACCGCCGACGAGGCGATCGCGCACTTCCGCGGGCGGCTCGCGTTCGAGTCCGATGTGTCGGATGTCGCGGCCGCGCTCGCGGCCGAAGAGCCCGGGTTCATCGTGGTCGACACCCGCAGCGACGCATCGTGGGCGCAGGGGCACGTGCCCGGTGCGATGCACCTGCCGGGTCGGCGCATCGCCGACGAGGCGCCGCGGGCGCATCCCCGCGGGGACGCCCGTGGTCGTCTACTGCTGGGGCCCCGGCTGCAACGGTGCGACACGCGCCGCGCTCGAGTTCGCGCGGCTCGGCTACCCGGTGAAGGAGATGCTCGGCGGGTTCGAGTACTGGGTGCGCGAGGGGTTCGCCTACGACACCGACGACGGCGTGATGCAGCGCCCGGCCGATGCGCTGACGAACGTCGCTGCGGCGGGGCTCGGCGGTGCGCCGCTGCCGACGGGTGCGATCGGCGTCATCAGCTGCGCCTGCTGACGCGACGCCGGCGACAGCGCGCGCTGCCGACTACCGCAGCGGGCCCCGCCGGCTCTCGAGCCACAGCGTGTGCTCGCGCAGCCCGTTGCGCACGGCGGCCTTGATGATGAGGTAGCCGATCCAGAGCATGAGGCGCGAGCACGGCCAGGTAGATCACGAGGCCGATGATGAGGCCGATGAGGCCGGCGCCCCACAGCAGGTCGAGGGAGCTCGGGTCGGGGGCGGGGGCTGCAGGGTTGTCCATCAGCACAGCGTGCCAGAAGGACGGCGTCTGCACGAGAGGCCCGATCGGGGGACACGCGCGCGAACCGGGGCGCGTCAGGTGACGTGCTTCGATCGCGACGGTCGTCGCGGTCAGTCGCTCGAGCCGGGAGGCGCAGGACCCATTCGAGCGGCCCGATGTCGAACACCTTCAGCCACGCCCAGCAGAATCCGAGGCACAGCGCGATCACCCCGAGCATGAT
The DNA here is from genome assembly GCA_963836825.1 of uncultured Actinomycetota bacterium. GTDB lineage: Bacteria > Actinomycetota > Actinomycetes > Actinomycetales > Microbacteriaceae > Agromyces. The sequence continues at coordinate 87,150 of CAWILI010000016.1, read as the reverse complement.
CGCCCAGTGGTCGTCGCTGCCGCCGCCGAGGACCCATTGCACGATCAGTGCCAACGCGAGCACCTGCACGGTGTAGGCGGTCAGTGCCATGCGGCCGGTGTCGACGACGGCGCCGAGCCATGTCCGCACCCGTTGCCGCCCCAGCCGCGGCGACCAGCCACGCGCACACCCACGTTGCGGACAGGCTCAGCAGCGCGGCGCCGACGATCTCGAATGTCGTCCCCGAGTAGGCGTCGGCGCCCCACGGACCCAGCCGCCCGATCGCGTAGGACGCTGCTGCGCCGATCAGGAGCCCGGCGGCGGTCGAGGGCGCCCCGCATCCCGGCGACAGCCGGCCTGCGAAGAAGCCAGCGGAACCGCTGCCATCCCGAATCCGCAGATCGCGATGAAGGACGACACCCGGTAGTGCCCACCGGCGACGGACAGCTCGAGGAGCCGAGCCGAGCCACCAGGTCGCCTGCCCGCCCGCGAGCCACTCGCGGGTCGCGTCCATCGACCAGTGGACTCACGAGCGCCATGACCAGGCCCAGCCCGGCCCAGACGGCGGGCCGGCTTCCCACGAGCGCGACGATCGGAGCGAGGACGATGATCAGCAGCCCCAGCGTCTGGAGCACGATGTCGATCTGGCCGTACTGCCGCTGCAGCCATTCACCCAGGAGGATCAACAACAGGCCGCGGGCGACGTTGCCGAACACGAAGACGACCCACCCTCCGGCCTTCTCCCATGCGAGCGAGCAGCGAGATCCCGATGAGCATCGCGAACCACGGCGCCGTCAGGTACTCGCTGGCGTTCAGGATGCCCGCCCCACGGGCTCGTGTGCGCGACGATCATCGAGATCACCGCGAATCCGCGCGCGAGATCGAGCCACGTCAGCCGGCCGGTCATGCCGTCACCGTATCGCGACCGTCAGCATTCGATGACGTTCACCGCGAGGCCGCCCTCGCTCGTCTCCTTGTACTTCGTCATCATGTCGAGGCCGGTCTGGCGCATCGTCTCGATGACGGTGTCGAGCGAGACGAGGTGCGTGCCGTCGCCGTGCAGCGCGAGTCGCGCAGCCGAGACCGCGGTCGACGCGGCGATCGCGTTGCGCTCGATGCAGGGCACCTGCACCAGGCCGGCGACGGGGTCGCAGGTGAGGCCGAGGTGGTGCTCCATGGCGATCTCGGCCGCATTCTCGATCTGCGCGGGCGTTCCGCCGAGCACGGCGCAGAGGGCGCCGGCCGCCATCGCGCAGGCCGAGCCGACCTCGGCCTGGCATCCGCCCTCTGCGCCTGAGATCGACGCGTTCTTCTTCACGAGCGAGGCGATCGCCGAGGCGGTGAGCAGGAATCGGCGGATGCCCGCGGCATCGGCGCCGGGCACGAAACGCAGGTAGTAGTGGCCCGACGGCGGGGAGGATGCCGGCTGCGCCGTTCGTCGGCGCGGTGACCACGCGCCCGCCCGAGGCGTTCTCTTCGTTCACGGCGAGCGCGAACGCGTGCAGCCACTCGGTCGAGGTGTCGCGGAGGTGCTCGTCGCGGTCGTACTCCTCGAGCCGCCGGCGAACCTCGGGCGCGCGACGCTTCACGCGCAATCCACCGGGCAGGGTGCCCTCGGTGGCGAGCCCGTGCGTGACGCACGTCGGCCATGGCGGCCCAGATGGCGTCGAGCCCTGCGTCGATGCCCTGCTCGCCGTGCACGGCGACCTCGTTGAACCGGGCGACATCGCAGAGCGAGACGCCGTGCTCGTCGCAGAGCTCGAGCAGTTCGGCTGCGTTCGAGTACGGCAATGGATGCCGCAGCGCCTCGGACTGCTCGGGAGCGTCGCCCTCGCGGCGGATGAACCCGCCGCCGACCGAGTAGTACGTCTCTTCGGCGAAGGGGAGTGCGTCGTCGTCGCCCCAGGCCTGCAGGGTCATGGCGTTCGGGTGCCCGGGAAGGCGCGTGCGCGGCTCGAGGGAGACATCGGACTGCGACATCCGCACCGGGTGGCGACCCAACAGGCGAACCTCGGCGCCCGCGTCGCCGAGGCGCAGCCAGGCTCCGCGCACGTCGTCTGGGTTGCAGTCGTGCGGTTCGAGGCCGGCGAGACCCGCGACGACGGCGTCGGGCGTGCCATGGCCGAGGCCCGTGGCGCCGAGGGACCCGTAGAGCGAGCACGAGATGCGCGTGACACGTTCGAGCGTGCCGTCGGCATCGAGCCCCTCGACGAACGCACGCGCGGCCCGCATCGGGCCGACGGTGTGCGAACTCGACGGGCCGATCCCGATCGAGAAGAGATCGAGGGCAGAGACGAACGCTGTCACGCTTCAAGGGTACGCCGCAGATCGCGCACGCATCCGGCGTCGCATCGCAGGATCGTGCGTGAGCCCGCTCGTGCGCGCGCGACTGCAGCGTCGGCGCGGCGCGCGTAGTATGTGAGCATTGCTCAATGAATGCCGACGTCGCGGGCCACCCGATCCGCGATGGACCTGGGCGAACCCGAGTGCATGCCGAGTATCGGAGCGTGCGTCATGAAGATCCTCATCGCGACCATGCCGTTCGCGGGTCACGTCGGCCCCCTGACCTCGATCGCCGAGCGACTGGTGGCCCTCGGCCACGAGTGGCGTGGTACATCGCGCCCGGCCTCGCGCCCCGGGTCGAACCGCTCGGCGTCACCGTGTTTCCGTTCGATCGGGCCGTTGCGGTGACCGACGAGAACATCGGCGATCTCTTCCCCGAGCGCGCTCGGCTCCGCGGACTGAAGCGGCTGGCGTTCGACTTCGACAAGGTCTTCGTGGCACCGGTGGCCGACCATGTCGCCGACATCCGGCAGTTGCGACGCACGTTCCCGTTCGAGCTGCTCATCGGCGACGCGGCGTTCCTCGCGATGTCGATTCTCGGACCGACCCTGCCCGTGAAGACCTATGCGGTGAACCCGGGGCCCGACGCGACGCCCGACCCCGACATCCCGCCGCCGTTCTTCGGGCTGCGGCCGAAGCGCGGACCGATCGGCGGCCTGCGCGATCGCGCCATCTGGTCGTTGGTGCGCCGATCCACCAGACAGGGTCTGGGGTCGCTCAACGCGGCCCGCACCGCATCGCGGTCTTCCTCCGATCACGGCACGCCAGCTCTTCGCGACGCTCGACGACTCGACCGACCGGGTGTTCCAGGCCGGCATCCCCGAGACCGACTTCCCCAGGCGGGTGCCGCTGCGCAACGTCGAGTACGTGGGAGCGCTGTTGCCGGCATCGAACGGCGAGCAGGCGGAGTTGGATCCGAGGATTCGGACGTGGCCCGGGCGGCTCGTCGTCGTCTCGCAGGGCACGATCGACAATCGGGACCCGTCGAAGCTCATCCAACCGACGCTCCTCGCCCTCGAAGGACACGGGCGGCTCGTCGTCGCGGTCACCGGCGGGATCGGCACGGAGGCCATCAGGCGACGCTTCATTCGCGACGACGTCGTCATCGCCGACTACATCCCGTTCGGCGAGATGTTCGGGCGCACCGACGTGTTCGTCACGAACGGCGGGCACGGCAGCGCGATGCTGGCGCTCAGCCACCGTGTGCCGATGGTCGTCGCGGGCACTCGCGAGGGCAAGAACGACGTGAACGTGCGACTCGAGGCCGCCGGTGTCGCGCGCAACCTGCGCACCGAACGGCCGAAGCCCGCGCAGATCCTGGCTGCGGTCGAAGCGGTGCTCGACGACGCCGCGATGCGGGAGCGGGTGGCCGAGGTGGGGGCGGCGCTCGACGGGTACGATTCGCTCGCGATCGTCGAGTCGGCGCTGAGGCAGGACTTCCCGGCTCAGGCCCTCCCGATGCCGCACTCGCCGGCCGCGGCCTGACCGGCCTCAGCCATCGGCCGCGACCGCGACGGCGGGCTGAAGCGGAAGCCATCGCATAAGCAACTCAAGTTGACAAGCACGGATAAGCAACGTATGTTGCTTACATGACCCCGATCATCCCGGAACCCACCGGTGCGGAAGCCGACGACCTCGCCGCCGTCGTCGCGCTGCGCGAACTCGCCGACCGCCTCGAAGACGCGGCCGTCGAGCGTGCGATGCGCGCCGGCTGGAGCTGGAACCAGGTTGCCGAGGCGCTCGGCGTCACCCGGCAGGCGGTGCACAAGAAGCACCACCGCCGCCTCGAGATCGCGGGCATCGAGCTGAGGAGACGAAATGGCTGAGTACGCACCAGACGACGAGCGCCTCGGCGCGACGCTGAAGCAGGTGGTGGAGCGGTCGATCGACGAAGCGGTGCGCCGTGGCGCGTCGCAGGTCGAGGCCGAGCACCTGCTGCTGTCGATCGCGGCGACGGATGACCCGGCAGCTGCCGCGCTCGCCGAGTTCGGTCTCGACCACGCCGCCATCGACGCCGCGCTGAGCGGCGAACGCGAGCGTGCGTTGCGCGCCGCGGGAATCGAGCCGGTCGCCGACGAGCGGCTGCACGCGACCCGCAGCTCGCGACCGCGGTGGGGATCGTCGATCCGCGACGCGCTGCGCCGGGCCGACTTCCGAGCGCACCGCGACCGGGCACGAGCGGAGCGCGAGCGGCTCGCAGTCGCCGACGCCCTGGTGGGCGTCCTTCGCGCCGAGCTCGGCACCGTCCCGCGCGCACTCGCCTACGCGGGAGTCGACCGCTCGGCGCTCATCGCCCGCCTCCAGCAGCTCTGACCGGCCGCCGCGATCGACACGACGCACAGATCAACACGAACAGGAATCCAGATGTCCCGCGATCCCAGCTCCGGATGGGCCGTCGAGGCCGACGGCCTGGTCAAGACCTTCGATCGCACCCGTGCCGTCGACGGCGTCGACCTGCAGGTCGCGACCGGATCGATCTACGGGGTGCTCGGCCCGAACGGCGCGGGCAAGACCACGACGATCGCGATGCTCGCGACCCTCCTGCGGCCCGACACCGGCGACGCCCGCGTCTTCGGCCACGACGTCGTGCGCGAGCCCCAGATCGTCCGCCAGCTGATCGGCCTCACCGGCCAGTACGCCTCGCTCGACGAGGCGCTGTCGGGCGTCGAGAACCTCGTGCTGTTCTCACGACTGCAGGGCCTCGGTCGGGGCGCGGCGAAGCGCAAGGCCGGCGAGCTCCTCGAGGAGTTCGGGTTGTCGGATGCCGCGACCAAGCCGGTGACCCAGTACTCCGGCGGCATGCGCCGCCGTCTCGACCTCGCCGCGAGCCTGATCGCCCAGCCGCCGCTCATCTTCCTCGACGAGCCCACGACCGGGCTCGACCCGCGCACCCGCACGCAGATGTGGAACACGATCCGCCGCCTCGTCGCAACGGGATCGACCGTGCTGCTCACGACCCAGTACCTCGACGAGGCCGACCAGCTGGCGGACCGCATCGCCGTCATCGATCGCGGGCGCGTCGTCGCCGAGGGAACGCCCGATGACCTGAAGGCATCGGTCGGCGAGTCGAGCCTGCAGCTGCGCCTGCTCGACCCCGCCGACCTCGACGATGCCACGGTCGCCGTCGAGCGGGTGCTCGGCATCGGCCCGGTCGTCTCGCACGAGGCAGGTCGGCTGACCGCGCCCATGCACAACCCCGATCGGGTCACCGAGCTGCTCGTGACGCTCCGCGAGGCCGGCATCCGCCTCGCCGAACTGAGCGTCTCGAAGCCGACGCTCGACGAGGCGTTCCTCGCGCTCACGGGTCACGGTGTCGAAACCGGCGAGCCGGTCGAACCCCTCGATTCCGATGCGGTCGACGCCGGGGCATCCGTCGTCGATCGAAGGGAACCTCGCATGACCGCCGTCATCACTCCCGGCGCCGCCCGAGACCTGCGCAACACGCGTGAGCCTTCGCCAGACCCTGTCGAACTCGTCGGCGATGGCCTGGCGGGGGCTCCTCAAGATCAAGCGCACGCCCGAGCAGCTCTTCGACGTGACCTTCCAGCCGGTCGCTGCTCACGGTGATGTTCACGTACATCTTCGGCGGTGCGATCGCCGGGACCCCCGAGGACTACCTGCCGTTCATCGTGCCCGGCATCCTCGTGCAGACGGTGATCATGACCTCGGTCGTCACCGGGGTCCAGCTCCGCGAGGACATGGCGAAAGGCGTGTTCGACCGGTTCCGCTCGCTGCCGATCGCGCGGGTCGCGCCGCTCGCCGGTGCCCTGCTCGCCGACACCGTGCGCTACGCGATCGCCGCCTTCGTCACGTTCGCCACCGGCCTTCGTGATGGGCTATCGCCCCGAGGGCGGCGCGATGGGCGTGGGGCTCGCGACGGTGCTCGTCATCGTGTCGGCCTGGTCGCTCAGCTGGATCTTCGCGTTCTTCGGCGTGATCGCCCGCTCGGCCGGGGCGGTGCAGGGCATCTCGCTCATGATCCTGTTCCCGCTCACCTTCCTCTCGAACGCGTTCGTGCCCGTCGCGACACTGCCCGCCTGGCTCGCGTGGCTGGTCGCCGATCAACCCCGTGTCGCATCTCGTGACCGCGGCGCGCGACTCTCACGATGACCGGTACCGCCGGCGTCGAGGTCGTGGTTCGCGCTGCTCGGTTCGGTCGCCGTCGTCGCCGTGTTCGCCCCGCTCACGGTGCGGGCCTACATGCGGAGGGCGTGAGCATCGACGCGGGAGTGCCGTGCTGCCGCCGTTCGCCGTCAGCAGATCCAGCCGGGAGAGCGGAATCACGGGCATAGGGTGAATCTCGATGATGCGCGCGACCCTCTCTTCGATCCTGCCCGGAATCAGTCCCGTCGTGCCCTCCGAGGCCGCCGCCGAGGCCGACCTCGTCGACCGCGCCTTCGCCGCCGGACCGTACGGCCACCTGCCCGCAGGACGCCGAACGGCGCGCACTCGAGCGTGACACCGCGGGTCGGGCGGCATCCGGTGCCGTGCTCGTCGCACGGCAGGTGAACCGCGTCGTGGGCACATCGAGCGTGCTCCGGGCGGGGACGCCGTACGCTCGCGTCGCGGCTCCGGGCGAGGCGGAGGTCCGGCTCCTCGCCGTGGAGCCCGACGTGCAGGGCACCGGGCTCGGCGAAGCCCTCATGCGGGCGAGCCTCGAGACAGCGCTCGAGTGGGGCGCCGAGGCGCTCGTGCTCGACACCGGGACCGACAACCTGCGTGCGCAGGCGCTGTACGAGCGCATCGGATTCGAGCGCGATCCCTCGCGGGATCATCTCGCCTCAGCGGGCGGCGTCGAGAGCGTCGTCTACCGCTTCCCGCTGCAGCAGCGCGCCGACGTGCGCGTCCGGCTCATGCGCGACGACGAGGCTGCAGAGGTCTCTGCGCTCGCCGAGTCGGCCTATGCCGATGACTTCCCACTGACCGAGGGCTACCGCGCCGAGATCGCGGCAGTGGCCGAGCGGGCGCGCGACCACCAGGTCTGGGTGGCGACGGATGCCGCGAGCGGCATGCTTCTGGGCACGACGTCGACCCCGCGCGCCGGGCGGGCGATCTCGCCGCTGGCGCGCGACGGCGAGCTGGACTTCCGGTTCCTGGGCGTCGCGTCCGAGCGCGCGCCGGCGCGGAATCGGCGCGCTGCTCGTGGGGCATGTGCTGCTGCTCGCGCGCCTCCGCGGCATCCCGCGCGTCGTCTTGAACACCGGACCCGACATGCTCGCCGCGCAGCGCCTCTACGAGCGCTTCGGGTTCGCGCGTCTCCACGACCGCGAGTACACGTTCGAGCGACCCGATGGCACGAGCTTCCTCATGATGGCCTACGGGCGCGACACCGACGAGCGCGAGCGTCGCGCCGGCTGAGCGGCCTCGGGTGCTTCGTCAGCCCCTTCGGAGCGAGCTCGGCCGTTCCATCCAGTCCTGTGGGCGCCCGAGCGCTCGGAATCCGAACTTCTCGTAGAGTCCGTGCGCATCGCCGGTCGCGAGCAGGATGCGCTTCAGTCCGAGGGGCTCGAGGGCAGCCACCACGCCCTCGACGAGTGCGACGCCGACGCCCCGACCGCGTTCGTCGCTCGAGACGAAGACGTCGCAGAGCCAGGCGAACGTCGCGCGATCGGTCACGACTCGTGCGTAGGCGAGCTGCTCGCCGGTCTTCGCGTCGTACACGCCGAAGTTCAGCGAGGCGTCGATCGCGGCATCCTGTGTCGTCCGAGGGCGCCCTTTCGCCCAGTACGACTCCTCGGCGAGCCAAGCGTGGATGCGGGCGCGGTCGAGTCGTGCCGTGTCGTCGGAGAACTCGAGGTCGTCTGGCATCCCTCGATGACACCCGCCGGCGGCGGCGAGCGCAAGAGCCAGACGTCGATCCTTGGCTCGTCGGTCCGGCCTGACGGGTCAGCGCAGCGTCTTGCGCGCGGTGATCTGGCCGGTGTCGAAGCCGAGCAGGTGCAGCCCGCCGTTGAACCGGGCGTGCTCGACCTTGATGCAGCGGTCCATGACCACGGTGAGGCCCTGCTGCTCGCCGTAGTAGGCGGCCTCCTCGTTCCAGATGCCGAGCTGCACCCAGATGGTCTTCGCGCCGATGGCGACCACCTCGTCGATGACGCTCGGGATGTCGCTGCCGCGGCGGAACACGTCGACGATGTCGGGCACCTCGGGCAGGTCGGCGAGGCTCTTGTAGACCGGTTCGCCGAGGATCTCGGTCGCGTTCGGGTTGACGAAGTACAGCGCGGAAGTCGCTCGACTGCTGCAGGTAGGTGCTCGACGAAGTAGCTCGAGCGTGCCGGGTTCGGCGAGGCGCCGACGATCGCGACCGACTTCGCCTCGCGCAGGATCTGCGCGGCGCTCCTTGGCGTCGGGCCCGACCCAGGTGCGCTGCGAGTGCAGCAGCTTCGCGAGGGGCGAGTTCGCCGGCAGCTCGCACGACAGGCCGTTGACGAGGCGCACGGTCTCGAGGTCATCGGATGCCGCTGCCGCGGCCGTCTCGTCGATCGCCGTCGTCGCGCCATCCGTGATCGTCATCGTGCTGCTCCTGTCGCGGCCGTGAGGGCCTGATCGAGGTCGTCGATGATGTCTTCGACGTCTTCGATGCCCACGCTAATGCGCACGACGCCGGGAAGCACGCCCGCGTCGACGAGCTGCTGCTCGGTGAGCTGCGCGTGCGTCGTCGACGCGGGGTGGATGATGAGCGTCTTCGCGTCGCCGATGTTGGCGAGGTGCGAGGCGAGGTTGACCGACTCGATGAGCGTCTGGCCGACGGCGCGGCCGCCCTTGACCTCGAAGCTGAAGACCGAGCCGGGGCCCTTGGGCAGGTACTTCTTCGCCCGGTCGTGGTGCGGGTGGTTCGGCAGGCCCGCCCATCACACGCGCTCGATGCGCGGGTCGGCCTCGAGCCACTCGGCGACCGCGCGGGCGTTGTCGAGGTGCGCCTGGATGCGGTAGGGCAGGGTCTCGACGCCCTGCGCGAGCAGGAACGCCGAGTGCGGCGCGAGCGCCGGCCCGATGTCGCGCAGCTGCTCGGCGCGCAGGCGCGTGAGGAACGCGTACTCGCCGAAGTTGCCCGACCACTTGAGGCCGCCGTAGCTGCGGCACCGGCTGGCCGAACAGCGGGAACTTGTCGGTGTGCCAGTCGAAGCGGCCCGACTCGACGACGACGCCGCCGAGGGTGGTGCCGTGCCCGCCGAGGAACTTCGTCGCCGAGTGCATGACGATGTCGGCGCCCCACTCGATGGGGCGGTTCAGGTACGGCGTCGGGATCGTCGAGTCGACGATGAGCGGGATGCCGTGCGGCGTGCGCGACGTCGGCGAGCGCCTCGAGGTCGGCGATCTCGCCCGACGGGTTCGCGATCGTCTCGACGAAGAGCAGCCTTGGTCTTGTCGGTGATCGCCGCGGCGTAGTCGTCCGGCGTTCGCGGACTGCACGAACGTGGTCTCGACGCCGAAGCGGCGCAGGGTCACGTCGAGCTGCGTGATCGAGCCGCCGTAGAGGTTCGCGCTCGCGACGATGTGGTCGCCCGAGCCGGCGAGGCTCGCGAAGGTGATGTACTGCGCGCTCAGCCCGCTCGCGGTGGCGACGGCGCCGAGGCCGCCCTCGAGGCTCGCGATGCGCTCCTCGAAGCTCGCGACCGTGGGGTTGGCGAGGCGGGAGTAGATGTTGCCGTACTTCTGCAGGGCGAAGCGGGCCGCGGCGTCGGCCGTGTCGTCGAAGACGAAGGCGCTCGACTGGTAGATCGGCAGCGCGCGAGCGCCGGTCACGGTGTCGGGGATGTTGCCCGCGTGGATGGCGCGGGTCTTGAAGCCGTATTCGCGATCTGCCATGGGTTCACGCTACTGCGCCGGGCAGGGGCATCCGGTTCGCGCTGTAACGAAGGGCAACGGATGCCGCGGCACGGAGCGCTCACCCGGCCGCGGCGGGTGCCGCCGCCCAGGCTCCGACGACGACCTCGCCGCCGGTGATGTCGGTCTCGACCTGGAGCATCTGCCGGATTCCGCCGTGGTAGGGCGCCAGGTGCAGCCAGCCGGCGGGCTCCTGGTCGCTCGCCGCCATCGCCCGCCAGGCGATCGTCGCGGTCGCCGAGTCGCCGGCGGCGAGCTCGAGGCGCACCGGGCCGGCGTCGTCGCCGCCCATCGCCGAGCCGTGCTCGATGCGCACGTCGAGTGCGCTCGTGACGGGGTCGCTGAACGCGACGTCGGGGTAGCCCTCGAGCACGCACGTCGCCCCGCTCACGTTGGTGGCGACGACGCGCATGCCGCGGCTGCCGGCCGCGGCATCGGGTTCGGATGCCGCGAACTCGAGCTGGTTGTCGGTGCACCAGAGCGGGTCGACCTGCCATTCGCCGGGCGCGACCTCGGGCACGGGGGTGGCGGTCGGCACCGGCGCGGGCGCGGGTTCCTGCGCTTGGAGCGCGCCGTGCCAGGCTGCGACGGCGATCGGCTCGATCGCGACGACCGTCACGAGGGCCGCGGCGAGCGCGATCACCGACGCCGACCACACGACCGCGGGCGGGGGCGCGGGGCGCAGGCGAGGACGAGGGCGAAGCGCTCCGGTGGCGAGGTCGCCGTCGCCGGGACATCCGCTCGCCCTGCGAGAACGGTGGCGATCGCCGGCAACCAGCCCCACACGAGCCCCCAGTGCGCCGCGACGGCGAGGAACTCGGAGGACACCTGCGCCCGCGCGAACGGATCGGCGACGGCGGCGACGGCCGCCGCGACCGCGGCGACGCCGGCGACGAGCGCGGCGGCCATGACCGCGGCGAACCAGGCGGCGGCGAAGCCGGCGCGCCCGGTGAGCGGGCGCAGCAGCGTCGTCACGAGCAGGTAGGCGGCGCCGACGCCGATCGCCCAGGCGAGCACGATGAGCGCGCCCGCGGGCCCCTGCGCCTCGGCGCCCACCGACATGGTGTCGGGCGCGAGCGCGCGCAGGAACGTGCGCGTGAGCAGTCCGGGCGAGGCGAAGGCCAGCCGGGCGAACCAGTCGCTCACGACCCAGGCGAGGCCGGCGACGATTCCGGGCAGGAGGAAGCGGACGACTGCGGTAGGGCGCATCACCGAACGCTAGCGGGCGACGACCTCCGCCGTCGAGCGCACCGCGCGAAGCCGCCGCCCTCGAGGTTGACCGCGGTCGCGCGGGCGAGCTCGCCCGCGGTGAGGCGCAGCCCGCCCGGCCCTTCGAGGTCGAACGTGTGCGTCGCGTCGAGCGGCACGGTCACGTCGTACCCGAGGTTGCCGGCCATGCGTGCGGTCGTTTCAACGCACTGGTTCGTCTGGATGCCGCAGATCACGAGCTGTCGGATGCCGCGTGCGGCGAGCCACCCGTGCAGGTCGGGGTCGCCGTAGAACGCCGAGTTCACGTGCTTCGTGACCAGGAGCTCGGTGCGCGACGTCGGCCACGACGTCCTTGAACGCGTTGCCGGGCGTCGCCCGTGGCGAGCGGCGAGCCCGGCCTCGACGGAGTCGTGGCGCACGAGCACGATCGGCCGCCCGGTCCGCGACCACGCGTCGACGAGCCGACCGACGTTCGCCTCGGCATCGGGGTTGTCGCGCTCACCCCAAACAGGGTCGGCGAACGCCTTGCTGCACGTCGATCACGATGAGGCCGCGTTGTCATCCATGCGTCCATCGTGTCGCCGGTAGGGTGGGTTCGCGTGATCCTCGAGCACGCCATCCTCCCCGTCGTCCCCGGCCGCGAGGCCGACTTCGAAGCCGCGTTCGCCGAGGCGAAGGCGATCATCGCGGGCATGCCCGGGTTCGTCGACCTGCGCCTGTCACGGTCGATCGAGACGCCGAACGAGTACCTGCTGCTCGTGCACTGGGAGAGCGTCGAGGCGCACGAGGTCGGCTTCCGCGGTTCGGCGCAGTACCGGCAGTGGCGCGAGCTGCTGCACGGGTTCTACGAGCCGTTCCCGGTCGTCGAGCACTTCGCGCTCGTGCACAGTGCCTGAGCAGGCGCGATTGCTAGCCTGAGGAGTCGGTCGCAGGACACGCGGCCCCGGACGAGGGAACCCAGTACCCGGAACGCGACAAGACTGGCACTCAGGGAGTGAACAGTCATGGCATGGGTCATCCTCATCGTCTCGGGCGTGCTCGAGGCCGTCTGGGCCACCGCGCTCGGCAAGTCCGAGGGCTTCACGAAGCTCTGGCCGTCGGTCATCTTCTTCGGCGCGCTCGCCCTCTCGATGGGCGGCCTCGCGTGGGCGATGCGCGACATCTCCACCGGCACCGCGTACGCGGTGTGGGTCGGCATCGGCGCGGCGCTCACGGTGATCTGGGCGATGATCACGGGCGATACGGATGTCTCGTGGGTGAAGCTCGCCCTCCTCGTCGGGCTCGTCGGCTGCGTCGTCGGCCTGAAGTTCGTCGACGGCAGCCACTAGGTCGACGCGAGGGGCGCGGCGCCCCACGTCGGCCGGCTCGAGGAACCTATGTCAAAAAACATTGACATCATGTCGAGGACGCTTTACATTGAGCGAGTAAACAATCTTTGACATGGGAGCGTGGTCCGGATGGATCGACGAGTGGCTCGAGAGGTCGGGTCCGGCGGCGTGGTTCGCGGCCGCCGGCGGGCTGGCGATGATGGCCGTGCTGGCCGCGGTCGGGTTCGGCCTCATCGGCCAGGCGCGTTCCGGCGCGCCGGCAAGCGACGTCGGTGCATCCGATGCGCTCGCCGCGGCCGCACCGGCCTTCGGCTGGGGCGTGCTCGCGCTCGTCGGCGTCGCCGTGCTCGACATCGTCGTGGCGTGGGGGCTCTGGGGCGTGCTCCGAGGCGAGCGGCCGGGCGGCGCGGCGCTCGCCGCGGCCTTCCGCCTCGTCTACGCCGCGGTGTTCCTCGGGGCGATCGCCATGCTCGTCGACGCGCGACGCATCGCGACGGGCGCAGGTGAGGCATCCGATCTCGCGATCGCCGACCGCGACACGGCGGTGCTGCTGCGATTCGAGGGCTTCGACAGCGCATGGAACACCGGGCTGCTCGTGTTCGGCGTGCACCTGGCGGTCGTCGGGTGGCTGCTCGTCGCCCGCTCGGGCGTGTTCGCGACCGTCGTGGGCTGGCTCGTGCTGCTGGCCGGCGCCGGCTACCTCGCCGACGGCGTGCTGCGGGTCGTGGCGCCCGAGGTCACCGTCTCGGTCGCCCAGTTCACGTTCATCGGCGAGATCGTGCTCATCGCGCTGGCTGGCCGTCGGCGGCATCCGGGCGATCCGATCGCGACGGGCCGCTGCGGCCGAGCCCGAGCCCGCGCCGGCGCGCTGGTCGACGGGAGTGCACGGCATGACGCGCGAAGCCAAGCGGGAGCGCACGACGTCGTACGAGGAGAAGGGCACCTGGATCTACCTCGCCGTCGCCATCGCCGGCTACTCGTTCTACCTGTCCCGGGTGCTGCCCGAGTTCCTCGCCGGCACGCCGGTCGACGAGATCGACTACGTGCCCGTCATGCTCTGGACCATCGGCGGCGCGATCGTGGCCTCGATCATCGCCCGCATCATCATCGAGATCATCGTGCCGAGCGAGAGCTACAAGAGCGACGTGCGCGACAAGGAGATCGACCGGCTCGGCGAGCGGGTCGGCAGCGTCTTCATCGTGATCGGTGCACTCGGCGCCCTCGTGCTCGCCTTCGTCGACGCCGACACGTTCTGGATCGCGAACGTGATCTACGTCTGCTTCGTGCTCTCGGCGATCCTCTCGAGCGTCACGAAGCTCATCGTCTACCGGCGGGGAATGCCGACGTGGTGAAGCCGACGCAGGTCACCAACGACATCCGCGCGCTGCGGTTCCGCAACGGCGAGATGACCCAGGCCGAACTCGCCGAGCGCCTCGGCGTGACGCGCCAGACCGTCATCGCCATCGAGCAGGGGCGGTACTCGCCCTCGCTCGAGATGGCCTTCCAGATCGCGCGGGTGTTCGGGGTCCCGCTCGACGCGGTGTTCCAGTACCCCGAACGAAACGACGGCAAGCGAGGAGACGGCATCATGAGGGCAGCAGTGGTCGAACGGTACGGCGGGCCCGATGTGGTGCGCATCCGCGAGGTCGACGAACCCGTCATCACCGAGCGCGACCTGCTCGTGCGCGTCGAGGCGGCGACCGTCGGCTCGACCGACGCCGTGAACCGGCTCGGACGGCCGGCGTTCGCGCGGCTGTACTTCGGGCTCACGCGGCCGAAGCACGCGGTGCTCGGCTACGACTTCGCCGGCGTGGTCGAGCGCGTGGGGTCGGCCGTCACCGCCTTCGCGCCGGGCGACCGCGTGTACGGCACGCTCGCGCCCTCGCCGGGTGCGCACGCCGAACGCGTGCGCATCGCCGAAGACGGCCTGGTCGCGCGAATCCCCGACGGTCTCGACGCGGCGAGTGCCGTCGCGATGCTCGATGGATTCTTCACGTCGATCCCGTTCCTGCGCGACGGCGGCCGCGTGCGCGCCGGGCAGACCGTGCTCGTCAACGGCGCGTCGGGCACCGTGGGGTCCGCCGCGGTGCAGTTCGCGAAGCACCTCGGCGCCACCGTGGTCGGGGTGTGCAGCACCGACCACGTCGACCTCGTCCGCTCGCTCGGCGCCGACCAGGTGATCGACTACACGCGCGAGGACTTCACCGAGGTGCGCGACCGCTACGACGTGATCTTCGACGCCGTCGGCAAGCGCTCGTTCCGCGAGTGCCGACCGGCGCTCACGCCCGACGGCATCTACCTCTCGACCGTGCCGGCGCTGCCGGTGCTGCTGCGGGCGAGGCACGCGAGGTCGACCGAGACCGGGCGGCGCGCAGGCATCCTGTTCACCGGACTGCACGGCCTCGCCGAGAAGTCGGCCGACCTCGCGCTCATCGGCGAGCTCGTCGAGTCGGGTGCGATCGTGCCGGTCATCGACCGCATCGTGCCGTTCGACGAGATCGCCGAGGCGCACCGCCGGGTCGACGGCGGGCACAAGGCCGGCAACGTCGTCGTCGCGATGGCGCCCGCGGCGCTCGAGACGCCCGAGGCGCGTCATGAGGGCGATCGTGCAGCACCGCTACGGCGGTCCCGAGGTGCTCGCGCTCGCCGAGGTCGATGCGCCGACCCCGTCGGCCGACGAGGTGCTCATCCGGGTGCAGGCCGTCGCCGTGAGCGCGGGCGACGCCCTCATCATGCGGGGCGAGCCGCGCGCCGTGCGCCTCGCGTTCGGCCTGCGGCGTCCGAAGCGGCCGACGATCGGGCGCGACGTCGCGGGCGTCGTCGAAGCGGTGGGACCGGCCGTGACGAGGTTCCGCGTGGGCGACCCGGTGTACGCCGAGTCCGACCAGGGCGGCTACGCCGAGCTCGTGGCCGTCGCCGAGGGCTTCGTCGCCCGACGACCCGCGAACCTCGACGTGATCCACGCGGCCGCCGTGCCGGTGTCGGCGACGACCGCGCTGCAGGGCTGGCGCCTCGCCGACGTCGGCCCGGGCCGGCACGTGCTCGTGAACGGGGCATCGGGCGGCGTCGGCGGATTCGCCGTGCAGCTCGCCAAGGCGATGGGCGCCGAGGTGACCGGCGTCTGCCGCGGCGCGAAGGCCGAGCACGTGCGGGCGATCGGCGCCGACCACGTGATCGACTACACCCGCGACGACTTCACCGAGGCGACGGGCCGGTACGACGCGGTGTTCGATCTCGTCGCCGACCGTTCGCTCGGCCGCATCCGTCGCGCCCTCACGCCGCGCGGCACGCTCGTGCTCTCGTCGGGCACGGGCGGCACGGTGTTCGGCCCGTTCGGTCGCATCATCCGTGCCTCGCTCATGAATCCGTTCGTCTCGCAGCAGCTGCGCCCGCTCGCGGCCCGTCGCAACGGCGACGACCTCGCCGAGCTCACGCGCCGCATCGAGGCCGGCGAGGTGACCCCGGTGGTCGATCGCACGTACCCGCTCGCGCAGGCGTCGCAGGCGCTCGCCGACTTCGAATCGGGCGCGGTGCGCGGCAAGCTCGTGCTCGTCGTCGACTGAGGTCCCCGACCGATGCGGCGGGCGTCAGCCGAGCAGCACGGCGCCGTAGGCGAGCGCCGCGACGAGCACCCACGACGTGAGCCCGACCACGAGCGCGCGCCACCCGGTGCGCACGAGCGCGGCCACGCGGATCGACGCCCCGAGCGCGAACAGCGCCATCGCGAGCAGCGCGGTCTGCACGATATCGGCGCCCGTGAGCACCCACTCGGGCAGCGGCACGAACGTGTTCACGAGCACCGCGACCAGGAACCCCACCACGAACAACGGCACGATCGCCGGACGCGGGCCCGCGACATCCGCCGCCCTTCGCCGCTCGACCGCCGCGGTGATCGCGACCATCGGCGCGAGCATGAGCACGCGCGTGAGCTTGACGACGACGGCGACGGCGAGCGCGGCGGTGCCGGCGATCTGCGCGGTCGCGACGACCTGGCCGACGTCGTGCACGCCGGCGCCGACCCAGTGCCCGAATCCGGTCGCCGAGAGACCGAGCGGATGCCACAACGCGGGCAGCACCGCGATCGCGAGGGTGCCGCACAGGGTGACGAGCGCGACCGGCACCGCCTGCTCGTCGTCGCGGGCGCGCACCGTCGCGCCCATCGCGCCGATGGCCGAGGCGCCGCAGATCGCGAACCCGCTCGCGACGAGCACCGGCTGGTGCCCGGGCAGCCCGAGCGCGCGGCCGAGGCCGAGGGTGCCCACGAACGTCAGCACGACCACGGCCACGGTCGTCGCGATGGTGACCCAGCCGAGCCCCGCGATGTCGACGAGGCTCAGCTTCAGGCCCAGCAGCACGATGCCCGCGCGCAGCAGGCTGCGGGCGGCGAAGCGCAGGCCGGGCGCGAGCGCGCCGCCGAGGGTCGGCCGCAGGGCGGGCACCTGTCCGACGACGATGCCGAGCGCGACCGCGGCCGTGAGCAGCGGCACGGCGGGCAGGGCGAGGTGCACGAGCCACGCGAGCAGTGCCGCCCCGGCTGCGACGGCGAGCCCGGGCAGCAGGCGGGGCACGAGCCCGCGCGCGATCATCCCCAGCTCGGCAGCCAGAAGTGCAGCTGCCGGAACATCGGGGTGAGCGGCACCCCGGTCCACACGGGGTAGAAGAAGGCCGACACGAGCACCGTGAAGCCGAGGAAGATGCCGACGACCGCCAAGCCGCGCACACGCCGCCACTGCACGTCGTCGCGCCGCCCGAGCACGAGCCCGATCACGAAGACGAGGGCGAGCACCGTGTACGGCTGGAACGCGATCGAGTAGAACTGGAACACCGTGCGGTTCAGGTACATGAGCCACGGCAGGTACCCGGCCGCGAGCCCCATGAGAATGGCGCCGACCTGCCACTCGCGGTAGCGCACCAGCCGGTAGACGAGGTAGACGGATGCCGCGGCCGCAGCCCACCAGATGAGCGGGTTGCCGACCTCGAGGATCGACGACCAGCACGTGTCGGCTCCGCAGCCGCCCGAGCCGTCGTCGGTCGACGCGAAGTACATGTTGACCGGCCGCACCATGAGGAGCCACGTGAGCGGGTTCGACTGCCACGGATGCGGGGCGTGCACGCCGACGTGGTAGCCGTACGCCGACTCGTGGTAGTGCCACAGGTTCTGCAGGGGGAGCGGCACCCACGACAACCACCCCGTCGCCGCGCTGCCGGTCTCTTCGGCCCAGTGCCGGTAGTAGCCGCCGTCGGTGACGAACCATCCCGTCCACGAGGCGAGGTAGACCGCCACCGCGATCGGCACCAGCAGCACGAAGGTGATCGGCGCCTGCTTCAGCAGGGCGCCCGTGAGCCAGAAGGGCACGCCCGCGCGGCGGCGGGCGAGCGCGTCGACCGCCACGAGGTAGATGCCGAAGGCGGCGAGGAACCACAGGCCCGACCACTTCACCGAGCACGCGGCACCGAAGGCCACGCCGGCGGCGATCACCCATGGACGCCCCCACAGGGCCGGGCCGTAGGAGGGTTCGAGTCCCGCTGCGCGCGATGCGTCGAGGCGCGACTCGAGCGCGTGACGCGTTCGATCGCGGTCGAGCAGCACGAACCAGAACCCGAGCAGCGCGAAGAGCATGAGCCAGGTGTCGAGCAGGGCGACGCGCGACATGACGATCGCGTTGCCGTCGATGGCGAGCAGCAGGCCGGCGATGACCGCGAGGACCGTCGACGCGAAGAGGCGGCGGGCGACGAGCGTGATGAGCAGCACGGCGAGCGTACCCGCGAGTGCCGTCGTCGCGCGCCACCAGAAGGCGTCGCCGGCGCCGAACGCGGCCATGCCGAGTGAGATCAGCCACTTGCCGAGCGGCGGATGCACGACGTACGTCGGGTCATCGCTGAACGTGTTCGGGTCGCCCGCGGCGAAGTCCTCGTTCGCGCCCTCGGGCCACGCCGACTCGTAGCCGTTCTGCAGGAGCGTCCAGGCGTCCTTCACGTAGTACGTCTCGTCGAAGACGATCGACTGCGGATGGCCGAGGTTCCAGAACCGCAGCACCGCGGCGACGAGGGTGACGAGGATCGGCCCGCCCCAGTACCAGAGCGCCCGTCGCCGCGGCGTCGCGAGCAGGCGACCCCACCAGTCGTCGAGCCGTCGATCCGCGCGGCTCGGGCTCGGGCTCGGTCGAGGTGTCACGTCGGCGTCGCGTTCGACGCCGGGTTCGAGATCGTCGGATGCCGCGTCGGCGTGCTCGTCGCGCACGCCGGCCGTGCCCGACTCCACTCCCATGCGCCCAACCCTAAACGAGTCGGCCCCCGGGAGCGGTGCGAGATCGGGGTGCCATGCTTGAGTCCATGATCATCCTCGCGGCGACGCCCATCGGCAACCTCGGCGACGCGTCGGCGCGACTGCGCGAAGCGCTCGAGGCGGCCACGGTCGTGGCATCCGAGGACACCCGCGTCACGCAGCGCCTGCTCGCCGGGCTCGGCATCGCCAACCGGCCGCGCCTCATCGCGCTGCACGAGCACAACGAGCGGCAGAAGGCCGGCGAACTCGTCGAGCTCGCCCGCGAGACCGACCTGCTCGTGCTGAGCGACGCGGGCATGCCGACGGTCTCCGACCCCGGGTTCCCGCTCGTCGCGGCCGCCGCCGCGGCAGGCGTCGAGGTCACCGTCATACCCGGCCCGTCGGCGGTCGTCACCGCGCTCGCCGTGTCGGGCCTGCCCACCGACCGCTTCGCGTTCGAGGGGTTCCTGCCGCGCAAGGCCGGCGATCGCGCCCGCCGCATCGCCGAGCTCGCGGGCGACCGACGCACCCTGCTGTTCTTCGAGGGGCCGTCGCGGCTCGCGGCGAGCCTCGCCGCGCTCGCCGAGGGCTTCGGGGCCGCCCGGCCCGCCGCCGTGTGCCGTGAGCTCACGAAGCTGCACGAGGAGGTGCGCCGCGGCCCGCTCGGCGAGCTCGCCGAGTGGGCCGAGGGCGGAGTGCGCGGCGAGATCGTGATCGTCGTCGGTGGTGCCGACGCCGTCGCGGCCGACCCCGAGGGCGCCCTCGGGCGGGTGCTCGAGCTCGCGGCATCCGGAACCCGGCTGAAGGACGCCGCCGCGCTCGTCGCCGGCGAGACCGGCCTCGGCAGGCGCGACCTGTACGAAGCGGCGCTCGCCGCCCGCCGCGCCCGGTAGCACGACCCCCGGACGGGGCACAAACCCCTGTCCTTTCCGCGCGCATCTGGCGGAGAATGGCACTGACACCGAACGCACAACGGTGGAGGTGCGGCATGGAACACACGCTTCGAACCCACGCAGTCCGATTCGCGGAGTTCGGCGATCCAGACGTGCTCGAGGTCGTCGAGGTGCCCACGCCCGAACCGGGTGAGGGCGAGGTGCTCGTCGAGGTGTTCGCGACCGGGTTGAACCCCGTCGAGAGCGCGATCCGGCGCGGCGACCACCCCGAGCGGTGGCCGGTCGACTTCCCGTCGCCGCAGGGTCGCGACCTCGCGGGCGTCGTGGTCGCGGTCGGGCCCGGCGTGCAGCAGTTCGCGCGTGGCGACGAGGTCATGGGATACGTCGACCGCGGCGCGCAGGCGACCTATGTCGCGGTTCCCGAGCGGCAACTGCTGCCCAAGCCGCCGTCGCTGACGTGGGAGGTGGCCGGGTCGCTCTACGTCGCCGGCACCACGGCGTGGACGGCGATCGAGGGTCTTGCGCTCGGCCCGAGCGACGAGATCGTCATCACGGCCGCTGCCGGCGGGGTCGGATGCCTCGCCGCACAGTTCGCCCGCATGCGGGGCGCGACCGTGATCGGCACGTGCGCCGAGATGCGATTCGACTTCCTGCGGCAGTTCGGCGTGATCCCGATGGCGTACGGCCCCGGCCTCGCCGATCGCGTGCGGGTGCTGGGCGACGACCCGAACCACCCGGCGGGCGGTCGCCCGGTGAGCGCGTTCCTCGACTTCCTCGGCGGGCAGACGCACGAGGCCATCAAGCTCGGCGTGCCGCGCATCGCGGATCCTCACGATCCTCGACTGGGAGGCGGTGCGGGGCTCGGCGGCGGTCGAGCTCTACCCCGCCGACGTCGTCGCGCTCGGCCGGGTCGCCGCACTCGTGGCCGCGCGTCGCGTGCGCCTGCCCATCGCCGACGTGTTCCCGCTCGACTCGATCGCCGACGCGTACCGGGCGCTCGACCGTCGTGAGGCGCCGGGCAAGATCGTGCTCGGGCTGCGGGTCGTCGACTACCCGGGGCAGAAGGTCAAGGAGCCTGCGATCAAGGAGCAGGACGTCACGCTCGGCGTGCCGACGCCGCATGCGCATCTCAACGTGGAGGAGGCCGTACCGCCGGCGATCGGCGACGGCAGCGTGCGGCGCCGGCACCGCGAGGAGCGGGAGCGCAAGGCGGCAGCGCAGTCATCGGTCGAGTAGGGTCATCCGCTCGCCCATAAGATTGCACGTATGGCCGACGGCTCCTCGTTCTACATCACCACGCCCATTTTCTACGTGAATGACGTGCCCCACATCGGGCACGCCTACACCGAGGTGGCTGCCGACGTGCTCGCGCGCTGGCACCGCCAGGCCGGCGACGACACGTGGATGCTCACGGGCACCGACGAGCACGGCCAGAAGATCCTGCGCACCGCGACCGCCAACGGCGTGACGCCGAAGGAGTGGGCCGACAAGCTCGTCGACGAGGCATGGAAGCCGCTGCTCGCCACGGTCGACATCGCGAACGACGACTTCATCCGCACGACCGACGAGCGGCACGAGCGCAACGTGCAGAAGTTCCTGCAGAAGCTCTACGACGACGGCCACATCTACACGGGCGAGTACGAGGGCTACTACTGCGTCGGCTGCGAGGAGTACAAGCAGCAGTCCGAGCTCGTGCAGGGCACCGGCGAGTACGAGGGGCAGCTCGTCTGCGCGATCCACTCGAAGCCGGTCGAGCTGCTGCACGAGAAGAACTACTTCTTCCGCATGTCGGCGTTCGCCGACAAGCTGCTCGCGCTCTACGACGAGCGCCCCGACTTCGTGCAGCCCGACTCGGCGCGCAACGAGGTCGTCTCGTTCGTGCGGTCGGGCCTCGCCGACCTGTCGATCTCGCGCTCGACGTTCGACTGGGGCGTCAAGGTGCCGTGGGACGAGAGCCACGTCGTGTACGTGTGGTTCGACGCGCTGCTCAACTACATCACCGCCGTCGGCTACGGCGACGACGACGAGCAGTTCGCGCGCCGCTGGCCGGCGCAGCACCTCGTCGGCAAAGACATCCTGCGCTTCCACGCCGTCATCTGGCCGGCGATGCTCCTGGCTGCGGGCCTCGAGGTTCCGCGGGGCATCTTCGGGCACGGCTGGCTGCTCGTCGGCGGCGAGAAGATGTCGAAGTCGAAGCTCACCGGCATCGCGCCCGAGCAGATCACCGAGACCTTCGGTTCCGACGCGTTCCGCTACTACTTCCTGCGCGCGATCGCGTTCGGGCAGGACGGCTCGTTCTCGTGGGAAGACCTGTCGGCCCGCTACCAGGCCGAACTCGCCAACGGCTTCGGCAACCTCGCCTCGCGCGTGATCGCGATGATCACGCGCTACTGCGAGGGCGCCGTGCCGTCGGCCGGCGAGCGGTCTGCCGCCGACCTCGAGATCGGTGCGGTCGAGCAGCGCGCGACCGATGCCTCGTGGTCGGCCATCGGCCGCGTCGCGATCCACGACGCGATCGGGGCCGCATGGGAACTCGTCGACGCGCTCAACGGCTACCTCACGATCGAGGAGCCGTGGACGCTCGCGAAGGACCCGGCGAAGCGCGAGCGCCTCGAGACGGTGCTCGCCACCGCGTACCACGGCCTCGGAACCCTCGCCGTGCTGCTCTCGCCGGTGCTGCCGGTCGCGACGGCGAAGCTCTGGACCGCGCTCGGCGCACCCGGCACCGTCGAGCAGCAGCGCATCGACCGCGCGAACGAGTGGACGGTCGGCACGCAGGTCGCGCCGCTCGAGGCGCTGTTCCCGCGCGTCGAGGTCGCCGAGTGAGCCGGGCGTGACCGACGCGCCCCAGCACCTGCGCACCCGCGCCGACGGGGGCCGGGCGGTCGAGTACCCGCCCGCGCCCGAGCCGCTCGCCGTGCCGGTGTACGACAACCACACGCACCTCGAGATCGCCGACGGCGCCCTGCCGCTCGACGTGCACGAGCACCTCGAGCGCGCTGCGTCGGTCGGCGTCGCGGGTGCCGTGCAGGTCGGCACCGATGTCGCCACGAGCCGCTGGTCGGCCGACGTGGCGGCGCGCGAACCGCGCCTGCTCGCCGCGGTCGCGCTGCACCCCAACGAGGCGCCCGAGCTCGAGGCATCCGGTGCGCTCGACGACGCCCTCGCGGTCATCGACGAACTGGCCGCCCGGCCGCGCGTTCGTGCGATCGGCGAGACCGGCCTCGACTTCTACCGCACCGACGAGGCCGGGCGACCGGCGCAGTTCCGGGCGTTCGAGGCGCACATCGACATCGCCAAGCGGCACGGGCTCGCGCTGCAGATCCACGATCGCGACGCGCACGACGACGTCGTCGCGACGCTGCGCCGCGTGACGGCCCCCGAGCGCACCGTGTTCCACTGCTTCTCGGGCGACGAGAGCCTCGCGCGGCTCGCGGCCGACGAGGGCTGGTACTGCTCGTTCGCCGGCAACATCACGTTCAAGAACGCCGAGAACCTGCGCGAGGCGCTGCGGGTGCTGCCGGCCGACCGCATCCTCGTCGAGACCGATGCGCCGTACCTCACGCCCGCGCCGCTGCGCGGCCGCCCGAACGCGCCCTACCTGGTGCCGCACACCGCCCGGTTCATGGCCGAGGTGCGCGGCGTCGACCTCGACGAGTTCTGCGCGCAGCTCGCGTCGAACACGGTGGCCGTCTACGGGTCGTGGCAGGATGAAGCCCGTGCGGGGGATTGACGAGCGGGGTGCGGCGTGAACGCGCACCGGCATGAGGCTGAGGGCAACGGCGCCGTCGCGACGCCGCGCCTGCTCGGGCCCGCCGAGATCCGCGACCTCGCCCAGCTGCTCGATGTCACGCCCACGAAGAAGCTCGGGCAGAACTTCGTGCACGACGCCAACACCGTGCGGCGCATCGTGCAGACCGCGGGCGTCGAGCGCGGTGAGACCGTGCTCGAGATCGGCCCCGGGCTCGGCTCGCTGACGCTCGGACTGCTCGAGGCCGGGGCATCCGTCGTCGCCGTCGAGATCGACGGCCGCCTCGCCGAGCAGCTGCCGCACACGGTGCGCATCATGCAGCCCGGCACCGAGCTCACGGTCGTGCACGCCGACGCGCTGCGCGTCACCGAGTTGCCGGGCGCACCGGTGCGGCTCGTCGCGAACCTGCCGTACAACGTGTCGGTGCCGGTGCTGCTGCACCTGCTCGAGCACTTCCCGTCGCTGCAGTCGGGCATCGTCATGGTGCAGGCCGAGGTCGGGCACCGCCTCGCCGCCGAACCGGGCTCGAAGGTCTACGGCGGGCCGAGCGTGAAGGCGGCCTGGTACGGCCGCTGGCGCATCGCCGGCCAGGTGTCGCGCATGGTGTTCTGGCCGGTGCCGAACGTCGACTCGGTGCTCGTCGGCTTCGAACGGGCGGATGTCCCCGGAACCGAGGCCGAGCGCGTCGCCACGTTCGCGCTCGTCGATGCCGCGTTCCAGCAGCGCCGCAAGATGCTGCGGCAGGCCCTCTCGAAGGTGCTCGGCGGGTCGTCGTCCACGGCGACCGCGGTGCTCGCGCAGGCCGGCATCGATCCCGAGACCCGCGGCGAGCAGCTCACCGTGGGCGACTTCCTGCGCATCGCGCGAGCCGGCCCGCTCGCGTGAGCGCCCGCTCTGCGACCCGACCGATCGGTGCCTCACGGGAATACTCTGGGGGCTGACAGGAGGGGCCGTGGACGCATCTCGGGCGAACGCCGATGAGACCCAGCTCGCACGCGCGCGGCTCGCCTACGAGCGCCGCGACTGGGCGGCCGCGCGCGTGGCCTACGCCCGCGTCGGGAACCGTGCGGCCATCGTCGGCCGAAGACGTCGATCGGGAATCCCGCTGCGCATGGTGGCTCGGGGACACGCCCGCGTCGATTGCGACGGGCGAGGAGCTGGTGCATCGGCTCGAGGACGCGGGGCGCAATCGCGAGGCGGCGATGGTGGCCCTGCGGCTCGGGCTCCAGTGGGCGCTGCGCGGCGACCTCGCCATCCACGCCGGATGGTATGCGAAGGCCCGCCGACTCCTGGCCGCACTCCCGGTGGGCCCCGAGCACGGCTACCTGCGGTACGTCACCGCCATGCTGGTCACCGACGACACGGGGATGCCCGACGATGCCGAGGCGGCAGCATCGGTGCTGCGCGGAATGGAACGGACCTATGGTTCCCGGGCGCTCGGCGCGTTCGCCCTCGTGCTCGCCGCGCAGGCGAAGATCCTGCGCGGCGACGGCGATGCCGGATTCGACCTCCTCGACGAGGCGATGCTGCCGGTCGTCGCCGGAGAAGTCGATCCGTTCTGGGGCGGCGACATCTACTGCACGGTCATCCACCTGACCGGGCAGATCGGCGACTTCGGCCGCATGCGCGCCTGGACCGACGCGCTCGACGCCTGGAGCGCCGAGCTCTCGCAGACGTTCTCGTACGCCGGGATCGTGCGCGTGCACCGGCTCGAGTTGCTCGTCGCGGAGGGGCGATGGGACGAGGCCGCCGCCGAGTTGGGACCGGCGAGCAGCTCGATCGCCGACACCGACACCTGGGTGGCGGGCCACGGCTTCGCCGAGCTCGGGCATGTGCTGCGCCTGCGCGGCCGACGCGACGAGGCCGCCGAGGCCTACGCACGCGCACTCCGGGCGGGCGTCGACCCCGAGCCCGGGCCGGCGCTGCTCGCCGCAGCCGAAGGCCGGCGGTCCGAGGCCGTCGACGCCCTCCGCGCCGCGATCGCGTCACGGCCCCCCGTGCAGCGGTTGGCGCTCCTGCTGCCCGCGGTCGAGCTCGCGCTCGACGCCGGGCAGCACGAGGCGGCGCGTGGATTCGCCGCAGAGCTCTCCGCCGACGCCGGCAGGCTCGGCGCCGCAGGGGCGCAGGCCTGGGCGTGGCATGCGCGAGCGCTCATCGAACTGCACGCGGCTCGCCCTGACGCCGCCGCGGACGCCGCGCGGGCGGCCGCGGACCTGTACCGCAGCCAGCATCTGCAGTACGGGCTCGCCCGGGCGCACGAGGTGCTCGCGAGGGCGGAGCGGGCCCTCGACAGGCGGGAGGAGGCTGCCGCCGACGCCGCGACGGCGCTCGCGATCTTCCGCCGCCTCGGCGCGACGTCCGATGTCGCCCGGCTCGAGGCCGCCGCCGGCGCACGAGGGGTCGGCCCGCTCACCCCGCGCGAGGCGCAGGTTCTCGCCCTCGTGCTCGGCGGCGCGAGCAACCGCGCGACCGCCGACGCGCTCTTCCTGAGTGAGGCGACCGTGCGCCGGCATCTCGCGAACATCTTCACCAAGATCGGCGTCTCATCCCGCACCGCGGCCGCGGCATGGGCGCGCGAGCAGGGCTCGAACCGGTGCGCGTGGATGCACCGCACGGACCATCCGCCCGCTGAGACTGCACCGTCCGGCCGATGCCGGTGGATCGCGCGTCACCCTAGCGTCGAGGCGACGGGGAACGATCCCCGCGTCTCGAGAGGGGGACACCATGTCCATCGAAACGGCAATCGCCGAAACGGCAATCGCCGAAACGGCGATCGACGAGACGGCAATCGACGAGACTCCAGCGCCCGAGGCATCAGAGGACGCCTCGGGCGGCGGCCGTCGACCACGTCCTGCGGATCGTGAACGACTCCGCGGTGGGTGTGCTGCTGAGCATCGCGTTCCAAGCCGGCCTCCTCGACGCGCTGCGCGACCTGCCGCCGGCCACGTCGCAGCAGGTGGCGGACGCGGCGGGGCTCGACGAGCGCTACGTACGCGAGATCCTCAACGGCCTGCTGACCGCCGGCATCGTGGTCGAGGATTCGGGTCGGTACCACCTCGGCGACGAGTACATCCCGTTCCTCACGGGCACGGGCGTGGACAACCTGGCGAGGATGGCGCGTTACCTGACGCTCATGGGCGAGGCCACCAGAAAGGTCGTCGAGAAGGTGGCCTCGGGCGGCGGACTCGGCTACGACGAATACCCCATGTTCAACGCATGGCAGGCGGAGGAGAGCGCCGCGGTGAACGACGTCTCCCTCGTCGAGGTCATCATCCCCGTTGCGGGGGTCGAGGAACGGCTCGTGGCCGGCGCCGACGTTGCGGACATCGGCTGCGGCGCGGGCCATGCGATCAACCTGCTCGCGCGGGCGTATCCGCGCAGCCGCTTCACGGGCTTCGACTTCTCGGACGCGGCGATCGACACCGGTCGAGCCGAGGCCGAGGCCTGGGGGCTGTCGAATGCTCGCTTCGAGGTGCTGGACATCGCGACGTGGGACGCCGAGGGGGAGTTCGATCTCGTCACCGCGTTCGACGTCATCCATGACCTCGCTCGGCCCGCCGAGACGCTCGCCGCGGTGCATCGCGCCCTGCGCTCCGATGGAACGTTCCTCATGGTGGACCTCAAGGCCGACAGCGACCCGGCTCAGAACGCATCGCTGCCGTGGGCGGCGTTCCTCTATGCCTTCTCGACCGTGCACTGCATGTCGGTGTCGCTCGGTCAGGGTGGCGCGGGCCTCGGCACGGCGTGGGGCGTGCAGCTCGCCGAGCGGATGATTCGCGAAGCGGGCTTCGGCACGGTGGACATCGTGGATCTGGAGGACGACCCGTTCAATGCCTATTTCGTGGCGCGACCGATCGCCTGATGATCGGTGCCACGGTCCACTCGGCGCCGCGGCGTTCCTCGCCGTCGCAGATGCGTCCGCGCTAGCGTGAGCGTATGACGAAACCGGTCGGGGCGAGCGAGAAGAACGTCGGCGACGACGCCGTCCGCGAGGCCACGGGGCAGGGTCGCGATGAGTGGTTCGCCCTGCTCGATGCGGCCGAGGCGACCGGCTGGAAGCACCGCGACATCGCCTCGTGGCTCGTACGCGAGCATCAGGTCGACCCGTGGTGGAGCCAGAACATCACCGTCGCCTACGAACAGGCACGGGGCATCCGCAGCCCCGGTCAACGGCAGGACGGCACGTACGAGGCGAGCGTCACCCGCACGGTCGCGCTCGAGAAGACCGAGGCGCTGCGCGCACTGGCCGCGGTCGTGGGCGGCGAGCTCGGCATCGAGCCGCTCGCGCTCAACCTCGAGGCGAAGAACGCCACAGCCCGGTTCCCGCTCGACGGCGGCGAGTTCGTGCTCGCCTCATCGAGCGACCGGCCCGGCGGCAAGGCGTCGATCGGGCTCGTGTGGGGGCGCATGCCCGACGACGCACGTCTCACGGAGGTCAAGTCGCGCATGCGCGAGTGGCTGAAGGCCGTCGGCTGACGCTCCGGCTTCGGCGCCGACCCGTGGGATAGCGTGGAGCCATGACGATCGCCTGGGCCGACGAGGCAGTGCACGTGCGGGCGCCCGGCAAGATCAACCTGTTCATGCGCGTCGGTGCGGTGCAGCCCGACGGATACCACGACGTCGCCACCGCCTACCAGGCGGTCTCGCTCTACGAAGACGTGCGCGCATGGAGCGACGACGAGTTCAGCGTCAGCTTCGGCGGATCGATCGACACCTCGGGCCTCGTGACCGACGGGTCGAACCTCGCGATCAAGGCGGCGAAGCTGCTCGCGCGCACGGTCGGGGTGCCCGGCGGGGTGCGACTCGAGATCGAGAAGAACGTGCCGATCGCGGGCGGCATGGGCGGCGGCTCGGCCGATGCCGCGGCCACGCTCGTGGCGTGCGACGCGCTGTGGGGCACCGGGCTGCCGAAAGAAGAGCTGCACGCGCTCGCCGCGAAGCTCGGCGCCGACGTGCCGTTCGCCCTCACCGGCGGAACCGCGATCGGCACCGGGCGCGGCGACCGGCTGAGCCCCGCGCTCGCCACGGGCTCGTTCCACTGGGTGCTCGCGGTCGCCGAGTTCGGGCTCTCGACGCCCGGCGTCTACCGCGAGCTCGACCGGCGGCGCGAGGGCTTTCCCGACCTCGACCCGGGCAGCGCGGCACCGGCCGTCGACGCGAGGGTGCTGCAGGCGTTGCGGGCGGGCGATCCGAGGCTGCTCGCCGATGCGCTGCACAACGACCT
Source organism: uncultured Actinomycetota bacterium (assembly GCA_963836825.1). GTDB lineage: Bacteria > Actinomycetota > Actinomycetes > Actinomycetales > Microbacteriaceae > Agromyces. Next base: position 58,331 of record CAWILI010000016.1, on the reverse strand, counting down.
GCAGGCCGCGGCGATCGGCCTCGCGCCCGGACTCGGCGGCATCCTCGAGCTCGGCGAGCTGCACGGAGCGCTCGCGGGGATCGTGTCGGGATCGGGGCCGACGATCGCGTTCCTCGTCGACGGCGCCGACACGGCGATCGAGCTGCAGGTCGCGCTTTCGGCGGCGCGCCTCACCGCGGTGCACGTGCACGGTCCGGTGCACGGGGCGCGCGTGCTGAGCAGCTGAGTTCACCGAGCCTCGCGAGCGCTTTCGGCCAGCCGCGGTCGCGCATCGCGGCGACTAGGCTCGTCAGGACATGGCACACCTCCTCGGCGCCGAGCGCCTGCACCTCGAGTTCCCGACGCGCACCGTCTTCGACGAGGTCACCCTCGGCATCGACGAGGGCGACCGCATCGGTGTCGTCGGCCGCAACGGCGACGGCAAGTCGACCCTGCTGAAGCTGCTCGCGGGTCGTCTCGAACCCGACGGCGGACGGGTGACGCTGCGTCGCGGCATCCGCATCGGCATGCTCGACCAGGCCGACGTCGTCGATCCCGGCCAGACGGTCGCCGAGGCGGTCGTCGGCGGCATCGAGGAGCACGTGTGGGCGGGCGACGCGAGGGTGCGCGACGTCATCGCCGGCCTGCTTGCGGATGTCCCGTGGCAGGCCCAGATCGTGAGCCTCTCGGGTGGGCAGCGGCGACGAGTCGGGCTCGCGGCGCTGCTCGTCGGCGACTGGGACGTGGTGTTCCTCGACGAGCCCACCAACCACCTCGACGTCGAGGGCATCGCGTGGCTCGCGGCGCACCTGAAGGCGCGGTGGGCGGCGAACGCGGGCGCGCTCGTGGTCGTCACCCACGACCGGTGGTTCCTCGACGAGGTCTGCACGGCCACGTGGGAGGTGCACGACGGCATCGTCGAGCCGTTCGAGGGCGGGTACGCGGCCTACGTGCTGCAGCGGGTCGAACGCGATCGCATGGCCGCGGCATCCGAGTCGAAGCGGCAGAACCTCATGCGCAAAGAGCTCGCGTGGCTGCGCCGGGGCGCGCCGGCGCGCACCTCGAAGCCGAAGTTCCGCATCGACGCGGCGAACGAGCTCATCGAGAACGAACCGCCCGTGCGGAATCCGGTCGAGCTCAACCGGCTCGCGGTCTCGCGGCTCGGAAAGGACGTCGTCGACCTGCTCGACGTCTCGGTCGCCTACCCGACGCAGTCGGAGCACGGCCCGGTGGCAGATGCCGCGCCCGGCACGCCGGCGACGAAGACCGTGCTGCACGAGCTCGAGTGGCGCATCGCCCCCGGGGAGCGCACCGGCATCCTCGGCGTGAACGGCGCCGGCAAGTCGACGCTGCTCGGGCTCGTGACCGGTGCGGTGCAGCCCACGACCGGGCGGGTGAAGCGCGGCAAGACCGTCAAGATCGCCACCCTCAGCCAAGAGCTCGCCGAGCTCACCGAGTGGAGCGAACAGCGGGTGAGCGCCGTCGTCGCCGAGCAGCGCACGAGCTACGCCGTCGGCGAGGGGTCGAAGGCGGTCGAGCTCACGCCCGGGCAGCTGCTCGAGCGGCTGGGCTTCTCGAACGCGCAGCTCTCGACGCCCGTGAAGAACCTCTCGGGAGGGCAGAAGCGGCGGCTGCAGCTGCTGCTGATCCTGTTGCAGGAACCGAACGTGCTCATCCTCGACGAGCCGACCAACGACCTCGACACCGACATGCTCGCGGCGATCGAGGACCTGCTCGACTCGTGGCCCGGCACCCTGCTCGTCGTCTCGCACGACCGCTACCTCATCGAGCGGGTCACCGACCGGCAGCTCGCGATCATCGACGGGCACCTGCGCGACCTGCCGCGCGGCGTCGAGCAGTACCTCGAGCTGCGCAGGGGCGTCGACGCGGCGCGGCGTGGCGGCCGCCGAGAGTGCGTCCGCCGGCCAGCCGGCGTCGGCCGCGGCGAGCGTGCAACTCGGCGGTGCCGACCGCCGCGCGGCCGAGAAGGAGCTCAGTTCGATCGACCGCAAGCTCGAACGGCTGCAGTCCGAGATCGCCGCACAGCACGAGAAGCTCGCGCGCCACGACCAGTCCGACTACGTGGGGCTCGGGGCGCTCGGCGACGAACTGGCGCGGCTCGAGGCATCCGTCGCCGATCTCGAAACCCGCTGGCTCGAAGTATCTGAACTCCTCGAGGCATAGCGTCGCAGGATCTGTGACGGACTGTGACCGTCGCGTCCGGTGAGGAAAGAATCTTCGCCTAACGTGGAGATGCGCCCGCGCTCGCGGCATCGTCGCCCTCCCACTGTCACGAACAGTGGCGGAGCCATGTCTCCATCTGCTCATCAGCACTCGATCGCGGCGCGCCGAAACGCGAAAGGGAACCCACTCACATGTCACAGCGCTCCAAGGTCATCGCCGCACTCGTCGCGGCGCCGCTGCTCTTCGGGCTCGCCGCCTGCGCGACACCCGCCGCGGGTGGCGACGCCTCGGGCGAGGTCGTGAAGATCGGCGTCGTCGGCAAGGGCGACCCGCAGTGGGCCGCGTTCGAAGAGGCCGCCGCCGAAGAGGGCATCACGATCGAGATCGTGGACTTCGCCGACTACGCGCAGCCGAACCCCGCGACGACCGAGGGCGAGCTCGACCTCAACCAGTTCCAGCACATCGTGTACCTCGCCGACTACAACGTGTCGGCCGGCGAAGACCTCGCGCCGATCGGCTCGACCGCGATCTACCCGCTCGGCCTCTACTCGCAGAAGTACGACTCGGTCGAGGACATCCCCGAGGGCGAGACCGTCGCCGTGCCGAACGACGCGTCGAACCAGGCCCGCGGCCTGCTCGTGCTGCAGTCGGCCGGCCTCATCGAGCTGAAGAGCGGCGGCACGATCTTCAGCGACCTCGCCGACATCGACGAGGCGAAGTCGAAGGTGAAGGTCACCGCCCTCGAGGCGTCGCTGACCCCGACCTCGCTGCCCGACCTGGCCGCGGCGATCATCAACAACGACTTCGTCGAGGACGCCGGCCTCAGCTTCGACGACGCCATCGCGCAGGACGACCCGAGCGACCCGAACGCGCTGCCCTACGTCAACATCTTCGCGACCCGCGCCGACGACCAGGACAACGAGACCTACCTGAAGCTCGTCGAGATCTTCCAGACCGACGAGGACGTGCAGGCCGGGCTCCTCGAGTCCTCGGGCAACACCGCGGTCGCGCTGAAGACCCCGGTCGCCGACCTCGAGGAGTCGCTCGCCAAGGTCGAGTCCGACACCGAGGCCGCCAAGGGCTGATCGGCTCGTTCCAACCAGTACGCAGCACGGGCGGTGGCGACCGGAACGGTCCCGCCGCCCGATGCGCGTTCCAGAGGACCGTTCGGTCCGGAGGAGATTCAGCATGGCGCTCGTCGCGCTCCGTGACGTCACGAAGACGTACCCGTCGCCCGAGAAGGGCGGCGACCCGATCGTCGCCGTCGACGGCGTCTCGCTCGACATCGAGGCCGGTGACGTCTACGGCATCATCGGCTACTCGGGCGCCGGCAAGTCGACGCTCGTGCGACTGGTCAATGCGCTCGAGCCCGCGACGTCGGGCAGCATCGTCGTCGACGGCACCGACATCACGAGCACGCCCGAGCGCCGGCTGCGCGACATGCGTCTCGGCATCGGCATGATCTTCCAGCAGTTCAACCTCTTCAACTCGAAGACGGTCTGGAAGAACGTCGCCTACCCCCTCACCGTCGCCGGGCGGCCGAAGGCCGAGATCGCCGCCCGCGTCGACGAGCTGCTCGAGTTCGTCGGTCTCACCGACAAGGCGCGAAGCTATCCCGACCAGCTCTCGGGCGGCCAGAAGCAGCGCGTCGGCATCGCCCGGGCGCTCGCGACCTCACCGCAGATCCTGCTCGCCGACGAGGCGACCAGTGCGCTCGACCCCGAGACGACCCAGGAGGTGCTCGCGCTGCTGAAGCGCGCGAACCGGGAGTTCGGCATCACGATGATCGTCATCACGCACGAGATGGAGGTCATCCAGTCGATCGCGACGAAGGTCGCCGTCATGGACGGCGGCCGCGTCGTCGAGAACGGCGACGTGTTCGACGTCTTCTCGAATCCGCAGGTCCCCTCGTCGCAGCGGTTCGTGTCGACGGTCGTCAAGGGCATCCCGTCGCCGGCCGAGCTCGACGTGCTGCGCGAGCGCCACACGGGTCGCATCGTCACGATCTCATTCCGCGACGGCGACGCCTCGCAGGCCGCCGTCTTCCTCGAGCTCGCGAATGCGGGGCTCGAGTTCGAACTGGTCTACGGCGGCATCAACGACATCCAGGGGCGCGCGTTCGGGCACCTCACGCTCGCGATCAGGGGCACGGATGACGCGACCGACGCCGCGCTCGCCCGAATCGCCGAACGCGTCGAAGTGACGGAGGTGGCGTGATGGATCGCCTGTTCGAACTCGGCAGCGAGTTCTGGATCGCCGCCGCCGAGACGCTCTACATGGTGGCGCTCACGCTGTTCTTCGGCGGGATCCTCGGCCTGGTCATCGGCGTCGTGCTCTACACGACCAGGCCGGGCAGCCTGATCGAGAACAAGGCGGTGTTCAACGTCGTCAACGTCGTCATCAACTTCTTCCGGCCGATCCCGTTCATCATCTTCATTCCGGCCGTGCAGCCGCTCGCGCGGCTCGTCGTCGGCACCGGAATCGGCAACAACGCCCTCATCTTCGCGCTCTCGCTCGCCGCCTCGTTCGCGATCGGGCGCATCGTCGAGCAGAACCTGCTCACCGTTGCGCCGGGCGTCATCGAGGCGGCCCGTTCCATGGGCGCGGGCCCGCTGCGGATCCTGCGCACGGTCGTGCTCCCCGAGGCGCTCGGCCCGCTGATCCTCGGCTACACGTTCGTCATCGTCGCCATCATCGACATGACCGCGGTCGCCGGCTACATCGGCGGCGGCGGCCTCGGCAACTTCGCGCTGGTCTACGGCTACCGGCAGTTCGAGCCGGTGATCACGTGGGCGGCGGTCATCCTCATCGTGCTGTTCGTGCAGGTCGTGCAGTTCTTCGGCAACTGGCTCGCGCGCAAGGTGCTGCGCCGGTAGGCGGGGTCACCGATGCGGGTCTCGGCTTTCGCTGCCGAGGGCACGCGCAAGCGGTCGGGCGCATGGATGATCGCCGCCGACCGAATGGGATCGCGGCTTCAGAACGGTGGCGGTCGATCGGGATATCGGATGCGCCGGGTGCGTCAGGTGTCTGCGGCCGGCCGGCGACGTCCACTCGAGCGAATCCTCGCACCGATCTGGCGAACTGACCATGAGGTCTCGTGCTTGAGGTGGTGGTGCGGCGCGCAGAGGTGGGCGAGGTTGTCGAAGGCGGTGCGACCGCCGTCGTGCCAGTCGACGGTGTGGTCGATGTCGCAGCGTCGCGCGGCACGGTTGCAGCCGGGGAACCGGCACGTGCCGTCGCGCACCTCGAGCCACCTCGCGAGATCGGCCGGCGGCCGGTAGCTCGCGGCGGTCGACGTCGAGCACCGTGCCCGACACCGGGTGGGTCAGGATGCGGGTGAACGATGGTGCCCGCGCGGCGAGCCGCCGCGCCGTGTCGGCGTCGATCGGGCCGTACCCGTCGAGCAGGCCGGGAGACGTCGGACTCGCCGATGAGGGTGAGCACCGGAACGGTCACGTGCACGCGTCGGACGCACCCGCGCGACGGCGTCGGCCAGCGCCGACCCGGAGTCGAGGGTGCCGTAGAGCAGCAGGTCGCGCGCGGCGTCGGCGCGCACCTGGTCGGCCGTGCGCTGTTCGTCGAGGAGTCGATCGGTGGCCGTGCGGTCGGCGCCGCGCGTTTCGGCGCTGATCGAGTTGTCGCTGCCCGGGTCGGCGACGGTGCGCCCTCACGTTCGGCTCGGGCGACCCGATCGAGCCGGTCGAAGATCAGCGCGGCGTCATCGGCGGGCAGGAACGCGTGCAGCCACGCCATGCCGTCGGCGGCGGCCTCGAACTCGACCCGCCGCTTCGCGCGCGCCGCGCGCTGCCGCTCGGCGAGCGTCTCGGTCATCGACCTCTTCCCGCAGAGCTGCGGGCCTTGCGGCGCACCGTGGCGGCGGTGTTCGACGTCGAGAGCTCGGCGAGCAGCTCATCGAGCCGCGCGCACGCGTCAGCGGTCATCGTCGCCGAGGTCGCTCGTCTGCTCGACGATGACCCGCGCATGCGGCATCGTGATCGCCCCGTCGCGCAGCGCCGACAGCGTCGCCGGGAGCGGCGTCGACAACGCGGTCGCCTCATCGAGCTGGCGCTGCCATCGTGCGCTCGGGCACGTGCAGCGCCGTCGCCAGCTCGGCGGTCACGCTGCGGTGGGCCATCTCGCGCCGCCGCTCGGGCGACAGGGATGCGGCGACGAATGCCTCGGCGCTGCGCACCGCGTAGCGCACGGTGAGGAAGAGCACATCGACCCGCAACGCGGCGTTCATCGCCTCGACCCGCTGCGCCTGCACCGACGCCGCGACCAGCTCGGACAGCCCGTCCTGCGCGATCGCATACGGCGACCGATCGTCGAGCACGTCGTGCTCACGAACCGCCGCCGACACCCGCGAACAGACCCTCGGAAACACCAGCTGATCTGGCCTTCGAGGGTTCATCGCTCATACCCCGAGTCTACCAGAAATCGAACATATGTTCGATGGTTCGGTCGGAGAGCCGAGTGGCTCCTACCCAAGCCGAGCGATCGCGGCTCGGCACTCGGCTGGCCGCGGGCCGCTCAGTCGAACCCGAGGCTCAGCTTGCGCAGCAGGTCGGCGAGCCGCTTCTGCTCGGCCGCCGGCAGGCTGCGCAGCAGCACCGACTCCGCGTCGACGAGTCGGGTGATCGCGGCATCGACCCGGGTGAGCCCGGCCGGCCGCATCTCGACGAGGATGCCGCGCCCGTCGTTCGGATCGGTCTGCCGCGACACGAGCCCGCGCTCGACGAGCCGGTCGATGCGGTTCGTCATCGTGCCGCTCGACACGAGCGTCTGCTGCAGGAGTTGCTTGGGGGAGAGCCGGTACGGCGCGCCCGCACGTCGAAGAGCCGAGAGCACGTCGAACTCCGACGCCTCGAGCTCCGACCGCGCGAACGCCTCGCGCCGTGCGCGGTCGAGGTGCTTCGAGAGCCGCGCGACGCGCGAGAGCACCTGCAGGGGCGCGAAGTCGAGGTCTGGTCGCTCGCGCTCCCAGTCGTCGACAATGCGGTCGACCTCGTCAGCATCGGTCATGCCGCCATTATCCCGGCACCGGCACGACCTGCGGGCACGCCGCCCCGCTCAGCCCGCCGACGGCAGGCCCGAGCCCGTCTCGAGCAGCGTCTTCATCGAGCTCAGCACGTACATCCACCCCGGCCCGCCCACGTCGGCGGCGGTCTTCGGCGACGCCTCGAGCCGGTCGTGCGTGAGCGTGAGCAGGCAGAGGCCGTCGCCGCGCGGCTCGATCTGCCAGGTCACCCGGCTCACGGGCTCGTCGGCGAGGTCGGGATCGTAGGCGGACCGCCACTCCTGCACGAGCCGCCTGGGCGGATCGAACTCGAGCACGGCGTCGGTGCTGGTGATCTCGCCGTCGGACCCGCGCGAGGTGACCGCCTCGGGCGTGACCTCGATCGCGGTTCCGTAGAAGTACTGCGCGGTGCGTTCGGGGCTCACGATCGCCTGCCAGATGTCCTCTGCCGTCGCGCGGATGAACACGTGGTAGACCTGCGTCGAGTTGTCGTTCATTGCTCCTGCTCCAGTTCTCGCTTGAGATCGGCGAGGTACGCGGCCGGCCCGGCCCGGTACTTGTCGATCCACCGGTCGTGGATGAGGCGGATCGGCACGACGTTCAGGTGGTGCAGCTTCTCGCGCCCCGAGCGCCGCGTGACCACGAGCCCGGCGTCTTCGAGCACCCGAAGGTGCTTCATCACGCCGAACCGCGTCATCTCGGCGAGCGCCTCGAGGTCGGTCAGGCGCGCTCCGTCGTGCTCGAAGAGGTGGTCGAGCAGCCGCCGCCGGGTCGGGTCGGCGAGCGCCTTGAACACCGCGTCGTCGTCATCCATCGCCACCAGAATACGTGACTATTCAGTCACCTATCAAGATCCGCTGCACCAACCCCGCGAATCGGATGTCCCTCCCGCGTCTGGCAGACTGGAGGGCGCTTGATCCACCCGAACGGATCGAGTGGTCCGCCGTGGTGTAATGGCAGCACGACAGCCTTTGGAGCTGTTAGGTCCAGGTTCGAGTCCTGGCGGCGGAGCATGGACAACAACCTCGCCATCATCGTGCTCGCCGCCGGACAGGGCACCCGCATGAAGTCCGCGACGCCCAAGCTGCTGCACCCGCTCGCGGGCGCGCCCATCGTCGCGCACGTGCTCGCCACGGCGCGCACGCTCGACGCCGCGCACGTCGTCGCCGTCGTGCGCCACGAGCGCGACCTGGTGGCCGCCGCGGTCGAGGCCGAGCTTCCGGGCACCGTCATCGTCGACCAAGACGAGATCCCCGGCACGGGTCGCGCCGTCGAGCAGGCCATCGCGGCCCTCCCGGCCGACTTCGACGGCGAGGTGCTCGTGCTGAACGGCGACGTGCCGCTGCTGAACGCCGACACCCTCGCCGCCTTCCTCGAGCAGCACCGCGCCGACGCGGCCGCAGGCCTCGGTGCTCTCGGCGATCTACGACGACCCCTCGGGCTACGGCCGCGTCGTGCGCGACATCACGGGCCGGTTCGACCGCATCGTCGAGCAGAAGGACGCGAGCGACGACGAGCGCCGCATCGCCGAGATCAACGCCGGCATCTACGCGTTCGGGGCGGCCGCGCTGCGCGACCAGCTCGCGAACCTCACGACCGACAACGCCCAGGGCGAGAAGTACCTCACCGACGTCATCGGGCTGCTGCGTGCCGCAGGTTCCGAGGTCGAGGCCGTGCCGGTCTCCGAGCCGTGGCTCGTCGCGGGCATCAACGACCGCGCCCAGCTCGCCGAGACCTCCGCACGGCTCAACGCCCTCATCGTGCGCGGCTGGCAGCTCAACGGCGTGACGATCGAAGACCCCACGACCACGTGGATCGACCTCACCGTGCGCATCGAGCCCGACGTCACCATTCGCCCGGGCACGCAGCTGAAGGGCGCCACCCTCATCGAGACCGGCGCGATCGTCGGCCCCGACACGACGCTCGTCGACTGCGAGATCGGCCGGAACGCCGAGGTGAAGCGCACCGACGGCACCCTCGCGGTGGTCGGCGCCGGGGCATCCGTCGGCCCGTTCTCGTACCTGCGGCCCGGCACCGTGCTCGGCGCCGACGGCAAGATCGGCGCGTTCGTCGAGACGAAGAACGCGAAGATCGGCGAGGGCAGCAAGGTGCCGCACCTCTCGTACGTCGGCGACGCCACCGATCGGCGAGCAGTCGAACATCGGCGCCGGATCGATCTTCGCCAACTACGACGGCGTGAAGAAGCACCATTCCGAGATCGGGTCGCACGTGCGCACCGGTTCGCACGGCGTGTTCGTCGCGCCCGTTAGGATTGGCGACGGGGCCTACACGGGTGCCGGCACCGTCGTCCGAAAAGACGTCCCAGCGGGCGCGCTCGCCGTGAACGTGGCCCCGCAACGCAACATCGAGGGATGGGTCCAGACGCACCGACCCGGCACCGCGGCGGCCCAGGCAGCCGACGCCGGCGACGAGGCATCCGGCCCTGCATCGCACGACGCAGCCACCGACTGACGCACCGGCTCACGCGGGTTGAGAGGACACACCACATGTCGGGAATCGAGACCACCGGATCGAAGCGCCTCGTGCTGGTATCCGGCCGCGCGCACCCCGCGCTCGCCGCCCAGATCGCCGAGGAGCTCGGATCAGAGCTCGTTCCGACCGACGCGCGCACCTTCGCCAACGGCGAGATCTACGCGCGATACGACGAGAGCGTGCGCGGCTCCGACGCGTTCGTGATCCAGTCGCACACCTCGCCGATCAACGAGTGGCTCATGGAGCAGCTCATCATGATCGACGCGCTGAAGCGGGCCTCGGCCAAGCGCATCACCGTGGTCGCGCCGTTCTACCCCTACGCCCGGCAAGACAAGAAGGGCCGCGGCCGCGAGCCGATCTCCGCGCGCCTCGTCGCCGACCTCTTCAAGGCCGCGGGCGCCGACCGCATCATGTCGATCGACCTGCACGCCGCCCAGATCCAGGGCTTCTTCGACGGCCCCGTCGACCACCTCTTCGCGATGCCCGTGCTGCTCGAGGAGTTCAAGAACTCGCTCGACCCGTCGACCCTCACGGTCGTCTCGCCCGACATGGGCCGCGTGCGCGTCGCCGACATCTGGAGCGACAAGCTCGGCGTGCCCCTCGCCATCATCCACAAGCGCCGCGACCCGCTCGTGCCGAACCAGGTCTCGGTGCACGAGATCGTCGGCACCGTCGAGGGCCGGGTGTGCCTGCTCGTCGACGACCTCATCGACACCGGCCGCACGATCGTCAAGGCCGCCGAGGCGCTGAAGGCCGCCGGCGCGCTCGGCGTCGTCGTCGCGGCCACGCACGCCGTGTTCTCGAGCCCCGCGACCCAGATCCTGCAGTCCGACTTCATCGACCGCGTCGTCGTCACCGACACCCTGCCGATCCCCGACGAGAAGCGCTGGGACCGGCTCACGGTGCTGCCGATCGCGCCGCTGCTGGGGCGGGCCATCCACGAGGTGTTCGAAGACGGCTCGGTGACGAGCATGTTCGACGGCGCGGCGTAGGAGCGACCGCGATGGCGATCACGACCCCCCGGCCCTGGCTCGCAAGCTACGCCGAGGGCGTGCCCCACGACGTCGACGACGCCGAGGGCTCGCTGTACGACCTCATCCGCGCGTCGGTCGAGCAGTACCCCGACAACGTCGCGCTCGAGTTCTTCGAGCGCACCACGACCTACGCCGAGCTCGGCGCCGAGATCGAGCGCGTCGCCGAGGGGCTGCGCCTGCTCGGCGTGCAGAAGGGCGACACCGTCGCGCTCGTGCTGCCGAACTGCCCGCAGCACATCGTCGCGTTCTACGCCGTGCTGCGGCTCGGCGCGATCGTCGTCGAACACAACCCCCTCTACACGCCGCGCGAGCTGCGTCACCAGTTCGAGGACCACGGCGCCAAGGTCGTCATCGCGTGGAACAAGGTCGTCGAGACCATCCAGGCGTTCCCATCGGATGTCGCGGTGCCGCACGTCATCTCGGTCGATGTCACCCGTGCGATGCCGTTCATGATGCGCGCCATGCTGCGGTTGCCCGTGGCCAAGGCGCGCGAGTCGCGCGCCGCGCTGACCACGAAGGTGCGTGGAACGCTGCCCTGGCACGAGCTCGCGGCATCCGCGGCGATCGACCCGCACATCATCGCGCCGACCGCCGACGACGTCGCGCTCATCCAGTACACGAGCGGCACGACCGGCAGCCCCAAGGGCGCCACGCTCACGCACGCGAACCTGCTCGTGAACGCCGCGCAGGCGCGCGCCTGGGTGCCCGACGTGCCGCGCGGCACGTCCGTGGTCTACGCGGTGCTCCCGATGTTCCACGCCTACGGGCTCACCCTGTGCCTCACCTTCGCGATGAGCATGGGTGCTCGGCTCGTGCTGTTCCCGAAGTTCGACCCCGACCTCGTGCTCAAGGTCGTGAAGAAGCATCCGGCGACGTTCCTGCCGGCCGTGCCGCCGATCTACGACCGGCTCACGAAGGCCGCGGCCGCAGAAGGCGTGTCGCTCGACGGCATCCACATCGCGATCTCGGGGGCGATGCCGCTCTCGGCCGAGGTCGTCGAGCCGTGGGAGGCCGCGAGCGGCGGGTACCTCGTCGAGGGCTACGGGCTGTCCGAGTGCTCGCCCGTGCTCATGGCGAATCCCGTGGCGCCGACCCGCAAGGCGGGCACCGTCGGCCTGCCGCTGCCCTCGACCGAGGCGCGCGTGGTCGACCCCGACGACCCGATGACCGACGTGGCGCCCGGAACCGAGGGCGAGCTGGTCGTGCGCGGCCCGCAGGTGTTCTCGGGGTACTGGAAGAAGCCCGAAGAGACCGAGGCGGTGTTCGTCGCCGACCCCGACGGCGGCACGCCGTGGTTCCGCACCGGCGACATCGTCTCGATCGACGCCGAGGGCTTCGTGCGCATCGTCGACCGCATCAAGGAACTCATCATCACCGGCGGGTTCAACGTCGGCCCGAGCGAGGTCGAGGAGGCGCTGCGCGCGCACCCCGACATCGACGACGCCGCCGTCGTCGGTCTTCCCGACGAGCACTCGGGCGAGCAGGTCGTCGCCGTCGTCGTGCTGCGAGACGGGGCGACCTTCGACGAGGCGGCGATCCGAGGGTTCGCCCGCGACGAACTCGCCGCCTACAAGGTGCCCAAGCGCGTCGTGCAGGCCGACGACCTGCCGCGCTCGCTCATCGGCAAGGTGCTGCGTCGCGAGGTGCGCAACAGCCTGCTGAACGGGTGAGCATGGGATTCCTCTCGGCCGAGGCGGCCACGGGCGCTCGCAGAGCTCATGGCGCTCGACGCGCTCGACGCCGACGGCCACGCGCGGGGGCGACCGACGCGACGCCGCTCGACCGGCTCCGGGGCATCCGCTCGCTCGTCACCGCCCTCGAAGCCGACCCGGCATCGCTCGCCGCCGTTCGCGAGGCGGTCGACGCGGGCGCGACCTGGGACGACGTCGCCGAAGCCGCGGGGCTCAGCCCCTCGGCGGCGAAGTACCGGTGGTCGGGCGACGACGAGGCGATCGCGGCCCGGCACGAGGCGAGTCGCAAGCGCAAGCGCGAACGCCCGTCGAGCGTGCCGACCGACCTGCCCGGGCTCTCGGTCTCCGAGGCGGCGCGGCAGCTCGGCGTCACGCCGCAGGCCATCTACCAGCGCGTCAACCGCGGGCTGCTCGAGGCGCGAACCGTCGAACTCGCCGACGGTCGCAAGTACAAGCGGGTGTTCCTGCCCGAGGCGTGACGGCGTGCGACGCCGTCGGCCGGCGACGCGGTGACGGATGACCCGGCTCAGGTGCCGCGTTCGTCGGGGGCGATAGGGCGCGGGGCCGACGGCAGCATGCCGAGATTCGCGAGCGGTGTCGCGACCCCGCCGGCCGACACGGCGGAACACTCCCAGCCGGGTCCGCCGTCGCCGAACAGTTCGAACGACACCCGGAACCCGGCCGCGTCGGTGTCGAACCGGTCGACGTAGATCGCGCAGGCGCGATCGGCCGCCGACCGGGCGACGCCGTATGCCGACAGCATGAGCGGCAGCACGAGCGCACCGAGTGCGACGAGCACCGTGATGCGCAGGGCCCGTCGCCGCCGCTCTCCGTAGACCGGGCGGTCGTCGTGGGGCTCGTCGTCGAGGCCGCGCGCCGGTTCGCTCATGTCTCAATCATGACCGACGCGCTGCCGCGACGCTCGCGGACCTCTGGCTCAGTGCGAGGACGGCGTGGTCTCGATCTCGGAGCGGTCGCCCGACCACAGCGTGTGGAAGACGCCCGGCTTGTCGACGCGCTTGTACGTGTGCGCGCCGAAGAAGTCGCGCTGGCCCTGCACGAGTGCGGCGGGCAGGCGCGGTGCGCGAAGGCCGTCGTAGTAGGCGAGCGACGACGAGAACGCGGGGGTCGGGATGCCCGACGCGGCGGACACTGCGACGACACGACGCCAGCTCTCCTGCGCACCCGCGACGGCATCACGGAAGTACGGCGCGACCACGAGGGCGACCAGGCCCGGGTCTTCGGCGTAGGCCTCGGCGATGCGGTTCAGGAACCGGGCGCGGATGATGCAGCCGGCCCGCCAGATCTTGGCGATGTCGCCCTTCTTGACGTCCCACCCGAACTGCTCGGCACCGGCGATGATCTCGTCGAAGCCCTGCGAGTAGGCGATGATCTTCGAGGCGTAGAGCGCCTTGCGCACGTCTTCGATGAAGGCGTCGGCGTCGGCGGCCTCGACGGTCCAGGCGGTCGAGGGGCCGGGCAGGTCGACGGATGCCTCGCGCTGCGCCCGCTTCGACGAGAGGCTGCGGGCGAAGACGGCCTCGGCGATGCCCGAGGCCGGCACGCCGAGGTCGAGCGCGTTCTGCACGGTCCACGCGCCGGTGCCCTTGGCGCCGGCCTCGTCGAGGATGACGTCGACGAGCGGCTGGCCGGTGGCGGCGTCGACCTGGCGCAGCACCTCGGCCGTGATCTCGATGAGGTAGCTCTCGAGCTCGCCGGTGTTCCACTCGGCGAAGATGTCGGCGATCTCGGCCGGGCTCTTGCCGGTGCCCTGGCGGATGAGGTCGTACGCCTCGGCGATGAGCTGCATGTCGGCGTACTCGATGCCGTTGTGCACCATCTTCACGAAGTGGCCGGCGCCGTCGGTGCCGACGTGGGTGACGCACGGCTCGCCCTCGGCGATCGCGGCGATCGACGAGAGGATCGGGCCGAGCGTCTCGTAGGACTGCTTCGATCCGCCGGGCATGATCGAGGGGCCGTTGAGCGCGCCCTCCTCGCCGCCCGAGATGCCGGCGCCGACGAAGTGGATGCCGCTGGGGGAGATGTCGCTTCTCGCGGCGGATGGTGTCGTGGAAGTTCGCGTTGCCGCCGTCGACGATGATGTCGCCCGGCTCGAAGCGCGCGGCGAGCTCGGAGATGACCGCGTCGGTGCCCTTGCCGGCCTGCACCATGATGATCGCGGTGCGGGGCTTCGCGAGTGAGGCGACGAACTCGTCGTAGCTCTCGGAGGCGACGAACCCGGCCTCGGGGTGCTCGTCGACGAGCGTGCGCGTGCGCTCGGGGGAGCGGTTGAACACGGCGACGGTGTTGCCTTCGCGGCTCGCGAGGTTGCGGGCGAGGTTCGACCCCATGACCGCGAGTCCGACGACGCCGATGTTGGCTGCTGCGAGCGGTGAATCCGCCATGGGGGGCTCCTCTGATGGGTTGTTCTCGAGAACGATGGGTGCGCGCATCGCGAGCGGGGCGATTGGAGGGGGCGGCGACTGGCGCGCCTACCGGCTCCACGCTAGCAAACGGGCGGCTCCATCAGGAGTTGTGCGTCATCGTGCGACGCCCCGCGGCGGCGCAGCCGCGACTCGTGTGCGCTGGTCCCATTGCAGCCGTTCCTCGAGGATTTGTCAATCGGTTGCCAACTCGATCGATTCCGGCTCTTCGCCGTCTCCGATCGCTCGACCATCGTACGAATTGGCAATCGGTTGCGTATCCAACGAACGTGTGGTGTCCTTGTCTTCGAGGCCCCCTCATCGACTGACTCGGGGTTCCCGATGAAGTGAACCCCTGAGAAGTGGAGTGAATCGCCGTGACGCCATCGCATCCGGTTGCCCGGGATCCTTCCGGCTTCGCCGCGCTCGAGCCCGACTCACGCCGAGGGCAAGCTCGACGAACGAGAGTCGAGCGCGGCGTGAGCGCGCAGCTCGGCGTCGCCGTCGTGGGAGCGGGCGTCATCGGACGTGCGCACGCCCGGGTCGCCGTCGCGCACCCCGGACTGAGACTCGTGTCGATCGTCAGTCGGACCCTCGATTCCGCCCGCGAGCTCGCCCGCTACGTCCAGGTCGAACTCGAGGGCGACGCGCCCGCTGTCGCAGACTCGCTCGAGACGGTGCTCGTCGACCCGGCGATCGACCTCGTCGTCGTCACCACGCCGAGCGGCTCGCACGTCGAGATCGCCGAGGCCGCAGTCGACGCCGGCAAGCACGTCGTGATCGAGAAGCCCATCGACGTGCGCCTCGACCGCGCACGTCGCATGGTCGCGCTCGCCGAGCGGGCTGCCGCGTCGGGCATCGTCGTCACCGTCGTCAGCCAGAACCGCTTCGCGCCCGCCGTCGTCGCGGTCAAGCGCGCGATCGAGTCGGGTCGCTTCGGCCGTGTCACCTCCGCCACCGCCACGGTGGCGTGGTGGCGCAGCCAGGAGTACTACGACTCCGGCGACTGGCGCGGCACGTGGGCATTCGACGGCGGCGGTGCGCTCATGAACCAGGGCGTGCACACCGTCGACCTGCTCCTCCACCTGCTCGGCCGCCCGGTCGAGGTGTTCGGGTACGCCTCGGCGCTCGTGCACGAGCGCATCGAGGTCGAGGATGTCGCGGCATCCGTCATCCGCTTCGAGAGCGGTGCGGTGGCCACGCTCCTCGCGACGACCGACGCGTTCCCCGAGAACTCCACCCGACTGCAGGTGCACGGCTCGACCGGATCCGCGTTCCTGCAGAACGGCCTGCTCGAGTACTTCCACGCCGACGACGCCCACCCTGCCGGCATGCCGCGCGGCTATGGCGGGCTCGGCAACCAGGCCGCGCGCGAGGTCACCGAGCATGACCTGCCGGGCGCCCCGCCGGTCACCGAGCTCTTCAACGGCCACCTGCGTCAATACGAGGACCTCATCGAGGCGATCGACACCGGCCGCGAGCCCGGTGTGACCGCGGCGCAGGCCACCGACGCGCTCGCACTCGTGCGGGCCGTGTACCTCTCGCAGACGCTCGGTCGTCCGATCGCGTTCGCTGACGTGCTCGCGGGTCGCCACGACGACGTCGAACCCGTCATCGGCTCCGACACCGGCGAACTCGGAGCCGCCGGCGCAGCCTGAGCCGCGCCCCGACATGTCCGACGAACTGCAGACCTGCTACGACAACATCGTGGCACTCCGTTGCTCCGAGCCGCGTGCACGCTAGCGTGGACGTTGATATCGGCGGCCGAAACGATCGGCGCCCCGAAGACGCCGAGGAGGTGAGCCGAGATGAGTGACGAGCAACCCGAGCGGGTGGCCCGCGAATCGAAGCGCTCCCGCGGCGGTTCGGCGCCCACGATCTACGACATCGCGAAGCTCGCAGGGGTGAACCCCTCGACGGTGTCGCGGGCGCTCAGCCAGCCCGGCCGCATCAACGTCAAGACCGAAGAGCGCATCCAGGCGGCGGCGAAAGAGCTGAACTACCGGGTCAATCCGATCGCCCGCGCGCTCCCGACCGGTCGCACGAACACGCTGGGCCTCTTCGTCGCCGACATCACGAACCCGGTGATCTTCGGCATCGTGCGCGGGGCCGAGCGCGCCGCTGCCGACGCCGGGTACACCCTCGTCGTCGCCGAGTCGCAGGAGTCGGGTGAGCGCGAGGCGACCGCGATCGAACGGGTGATGCCCTCGGTCGACGGCCTCGTGCTCGCGACGAGCCGCCTCGGCGACGCGCAGATCAAGCAGATCGCCGCGCGCAAGCCGGTCGTCGTGATCAATCGCGCACTCGAGGGCGTGACCGGCATCCTTCCCGACGTCGAGCGCGGCGTCGACCAGCTCGTCGCCCACCTCGCCGAGCTCGGGCACCGCTCGATCGCGTACCTGTCGGGTCCCGAGACGTCGTGGGTGAGCGGGCGACGCTGGGAGGCGCTGCTCGCCGCCGCGCCGAAGCAGGGCATGACGATCGTCGAGATCGGGCCCGGCGTGCCGACGCTCGACGGCGGGGCCGCCGCGATCTCCCGCGTCGTCGCCTCGGGGGTGACCGCGGTCGTCGCGTTCAACGACCTCATGGCGATCGGCCTGCTGAGGGGCGCGCAGGAACGCGGCATCGCCGTGCCGTCGAAGCTCAGCATCGCCGGCTTCGACGACATCTTCGGCAGCGACTTCACCGCGCCGGCGCTCACCACCGTGCGGGCGCCGCTCACCGAGGCGGGCGAGCGTGCGGTGCGATACCTGCTCAGCCGGGTCTCGCCGCACGCCGACGGGCGTCGCGTGGACGTCGAGGCGCTGCTGCCGACCGAGCTCGTGGTGCGCGGCTCGACCGGGCACCACGTGCCCGACGGCGAGCGCTGACGCCGGCACGGTGAGCTGACGCCGCCCGACGCTCAGCGCGCGGCCGATCCGCGATCGCGCCGTCAGGCAGCGACGCACTCCCGCGCCGCGACCCGAGCACCTCATCACGCCGGGTGCAATGTTTGGCAACCGGTTGACAAAATCGTCGCATCAGACCATCATGGAGGTTGTGTCAACGAAGCTGCATCTCGATCCCGACCGGCTGTTCCCGACAGATCCGGCCACCCGCGACATCGCCCGCGGGCTCTACGAATCGGTGGCGCAGCTGCCGATCATCTCGCCGCACGGGCACGTCGCCCCGTCGCTCCTGCTCGATGACGAGCCGTTCTCCGACCCGGCCGACCTGTTCATCACGTACGACCACTACGTCACGCGCCTGCTGCACGCCGCGGGCGTCGACCTCTCCACGCTCGGAGTCGGGCGCAGCGGGCCGTCCGATCCCCGTGAGGCCTGGCGCACCTTCGCGAGCCACTGGCACCTCTACGCGGGCACCGCATCGGGTTACTGGCTGACGCACGAGCTCTCGACGCTCTTCGACATCGACGTCGAGCCCTCGGCAGAGACGGCCGATGCCGTCTACGACCAGATCGCCGCTCGCCTCGGAGACCCGGCATACCGCCCGCGCGCCCTCTTCGAGCGCTTCGGCATCGAGGTGCTCGCCACCACCGACGACCCCATGGACGACCTCGCGGTGCACGCCGCGCTCGCCGCCGACCCGTCGTTCACGGGGCGCGTGCTCCCGACGTTCCGGCCCGACGGCTACCTCGACCCGACCGCCCCCGGCTTCACCGAGCGCATCGAACGGCTCACCGAGTCGAACGGCACCGCGCCCGACGACTTCGCCGGCTACCTCGCCGCGCTCGAGGCCCGCCGGGCGCACTTCATCGCGCACGGCGCCGTCTCGGCCGACCACGGGGTGCGCGAGCCGTACACCGTCGACCTGACCGACGACGAGGCATCCGCGCTGTTCCGACGCGCCGTCGCCGGCGACCTCGACGCCGCCGGCGCCCGCGAGTTCAGCGGCAACATGCTGCTGCGCATGGCGGGCATGAGCGCGCGCGACGGGCTCGTCATGACCGTGCACCCGGGCGTCTTCCGCAACCACTCGAGCTCGACGTTCGACCGGCTCGGGCCCGACACCGGCCACGACATCCCGTTCACGACGACGTACACCGCGAACATCCGCCCCCTGCTCGAGAAGCACGGGCTCGAGCCCGGCCTGCACCTCGTGCTGTTCGGCATCGACGAGACCATCTACTCGCGCGAGGTCGCGCCGCTCGCGGGGTTCTACCCGAGCGTGTACATCGGCGCGCCGTGGTGGTTCCTCGACGCACCCGACGCCATCCTGCGCTTCCGCGCGGCCGTCACCGAGACCGCCGGCTTCTACCGCGGCTCGGGCTTCATCGACGACACCCGTGCCTTCCTCTCCATCCCGGCGCGTCACGACATGGCGCGCCGCCTCGACTCGGCGTTCCTCGCGCGTCTCGTGCGCGAGGGCCGCGTGTCGCCCGCCGCCGCCGAGCGCATCGCCGTCGACCTGGTCGACGCGATTCCCCGAAAGGTGTTCAAGCTGTGAGCGACTCACCCACGACCGGCCGCGGCCGGCGCCGCCGACGTGCCGGCCGCCGACGGCGTCGAGCTGAACCGGCGCAACCTCG
This sequence comes from uncultured Actinomycetota bacterium, assembly GCA_963836825.1. Taxonomy (GTDB): domain Bacteria; phylum Actinomycetota; class Actinomycetes; order Actinomycetales; family Microbacteriaceae; genus Agromyces. The sequence goes on along the minus strand of CAWILI010000016.1, from coordinate 38,982 downwards.
CGGCACGCACCGGCACGGCATCCGAGCCCGCACCCGTGCGCATCGCGCACCTCGGGCTGGGGGCATTCCACCGCGCGCACCAGGCCTGGTACACCGATGTCGCCGACGAGGCGAACGAGTGGGGCATCGCGGCGTTCACGGGTCGCAGTCCCCAGGCCGCCGAAGAGATCGCCGCCCAAGACGGCCTCTACTCGCTGATCGAGCGCTCGGTCGACGGTGACTCGGTCACGGTGATCGACGCCATCTCCGAGGCCGTCGACGGCGCTCGCGTCGACCGCCTCGTCGAGCACGTCGCCGCTCCCGACACCGCCCTCGTGACCCTCACGGTCACCGAGGCCGGGTACGCGCTCGACGCCGATGGGCGACCCGACCTCGCGAACCCGGCGGTCGCCGCAGACGTCGAATGGCTGCGGCGCAACCTCGACGCGGCGCAGTTCGACCTCTCCGACGCACCGCGCACCGCCCTCGCCCGTCTTCTCGCCGGAGTCGAGGCCCGTCGTCGCGCGGGCGCCGGTGCGCTCGCGATCGTCTCGTGCGACAACCTGCCCGAGAACGGCGAGCTCACCCGATCGGCGCTGTTCGAGCTCGCCGAGCTCGCCTCGGCGACGGCGACCCGCGAGCACCTCGCCGAGCACGTGACGTTCGTGTCGACCTCGATCGACCGCATCACCCCGAAGACCACGCCGGCGGATGTCGCTGCAGTGGCCGCGGCCACCGGCTGGCGCGATCGCTCCCCGGTGGTCACCGAGCCGTTCCACGACTGGGTGCTGAGTGGCGAGTTCCGCTCCGGGCGTCCCGCCTGGGAGAAGGCCGGCGCCCGCTTCGTCGACGACATCGACCCCTTCGAGCGCCGCAAGCTGTGGCTGCTCAACGGATCGCACACGCTGCTCGCCTACGCGGGCGCGGCCCGCGGGCACCGCACCGTCGCCGAGGCCGTCGGCGACCCCGAGGTGCGCTCGTGGGTCGAGCAGTTCTGGGCCGAGGCGGTGCGGCACCTGCCGGCCGAGGGCCTCGATCTCGACGCCTACCGCGCCGCACTGCTCGACCGGTTCGACAACGCCCGCATCCAGCACCTGCTCGGCCAGATCGGCCAGGACGGCACGACGAAGCTGCGCGTGCGCATCGCCCCGGTGCTGCGTGCCGAGCGTGCAGCCGGCCGCGATGGCGAGGCGTCGGTGCGGGTGCTCGGCGCCTGGGTCGCCGCAGCTCGCGACGGGCGGCTCCCGGCCGATCGCGCCGGCGATGCGCTCGCCGCAGCGGCGTCCGAGTCGGGCGAGCGCGCCGTCGTCGAACTGCTGCGCCTCGTCGACTCCGAGCTGCTCGAGGACCCGGCGGTCGTCGCGGCCGTGGCTCGCGCAGCAGGCGAGTTCGAAGCGGCCTGACGCCCCGGGGTCGCGCTGCCGTCCCGGCTGACGCGACGCCACGACTCGGCGTTCATCTGATTCCTGCGAAGGTTGGCAATCGGTTGCCAAAATTGTCGGAACATGCTTCACTGGTGTCATATCCGGTCCCCGGTGCATCCGTCGATCGACAGTGCAGGCGCAGTGAAGCGACATTTCGCAACGGCGCGACAGAAAGGCCACTCATGCTGAAGCCCCAGACCAGCCCGACCCGTGAGCTCGTCAACCTCGACGGACTCTGGAAGTTCGCGGTCGACCCCGGCACCCCCCACACGCTGTGGCGGGCCCCGCTCGACACGACCCTCGAGGCCGCCGTGCCCGCGAGCTACAACGACCTCTTCGCCGACGCGGCGATCCGCGACCACGTCGGCTGGGTCTGGTACCAGCGCACCGTCCGCGTGCCGCGCGGCTGGGCCGGCGAGCGCGTCTTCGTGCGACTCGACGCGGCGACCCACGAGGGCGTCGTCTACGTGAACGACACCAAGGTGGCCGAGCACGTCGGCGGCTACACGCCGTTCGAGGCCGACATCACCGAGCTGGTGACCGCGGGCCAGGAGTTCCGCCTCACGGTGGGCGTCAACAACGAGCTCACCAACATCACGATCCCGCCGGGCAGCATCACCGTCACCGACGACGGCGGCCGCAAGCAGGAGTACCTGCACGACTTCTACAACTACGCGGGCCTCGCCCGCTCGGTGTGGCTCTACAGCGCACCCGCCGTGCGCGTGACCGACCTCACGGTCACGACCGATGTCGACGGCTCGACCGGAGTCATCGGCTTCGACGTCGAGACCACCGGCGCCGACTCCGTGCGGGTGACCGTGCGCGACGCCGAGGGCACCGAGGTCGGCTCGGCCGACGGCGTCGCCGGCGTCGTGCGCGTCGACGACGTGAAGCTCTGGCAGCCCGGCGCGGCCTACCTCTACACGCTGACGGCGCAGGCCGCTGGTCGGCGGCGAGGTCGTCGACGAGTACTCGCTGCCGGTCGGCGTGCGCACCATCGAGGTGCGCGGCATGCAGTTCCTCATCAACGGCGAGCCCTTCTACTTCACCGGCTTCGGCAAGCACGAAGACAGCGCGGTGCGCGGCAAGGGCCACGACAACGCCTACCTCGTGCACGACTTCCAGCTCATGGACTGGATCGGCGCGAACTCGTTCCGCACCTCGCACTACCCCTACGCCGAAGAGGTCATGGAGTTCGCCGACCGCCACGGCATCGTCGTCATCGACGAGGTCGGCGCCGTCGGGCTCAACCTCGCGATGGGCGGCGGCATCTTCGGCGGCCAGACGAAGCTCGACCTTCGCCCCCGAGAACATCAACGACGACACGCAGGCCACGCACGCCCAGGCGATCCGCGAGCTCATCGACCGCGACAAGAACCACCCGAGCGTGGTCATGTGGTCGATCACCAACGAGCCGGCCTCGAACGAGCCGGGTGCGCGCGAGTACTTCGAGCCGCTCGTGGACCTCACCCGCGAGCTCGACCCGACGCGCCCGGTGACCTTCGTGAACGTCATGTTCTCGAACCACGAGGCCGACCTCATCGCCGACCTGTTCGACGTCATCTGCCTGAACCGCTACTACGGCTGGTACGTCGACTCGGGCGACCTCGCCGCCGCCGAGCAGAAGCTCGAGGCCGAGCTCCTCGGCTGGCAGCAGAAGTTCGCCCGCCCGCTGATCATGACCGAGTACGGCGCCGACACGGTCGCCGGCTACCACTCGATCTACGACACCCCGTTCACCGAGGAGTACCAGACGAGCTTCCTCGACATGTACCACCGCGTGCACGACCGGGTCGAGGCGATGATCGGCGAGCAGGTGTGGAACTTCGCCGACTTCCAGACCAAGAACGGGTTCGCCCGCGTCGACGGCAACAAGAAGGGCGTGTTCACCCGCGACCGCAAGCCCAAGGCGGCGGCGCATGCGCTGCGCGCCCGCTGGACCGGGCTGAAGAAGTAGCCGCGAGCCGGCACAGGGTAAAGGAGCCCAGTTCATGTCAGACAGCACCACCACCGCAACGCCGAACGTCGGCACCGAGAAGAAGCTCACCAAGCTGAGCATCGTCGGCTACGGCGCCGGCGACGCGGCGAACAACCTGGCCTTCACCACGGCCACGATGTTCCTGCTCATCTACTACACCGATGTCGCGGGCATCTCGGCGGCCGCGGCCGGCACGCTGCTGCTCGTCGTGCGCGTCTTCGACGCGTTCGCCGACGTGTTCGCCGGTCGCATCGTCGACCGCACGTACAGCAAGCGCTTCGGCAAGTTCCGGCCGTTCATCCTCTTCGGCTCGCTGCCGCTGCTGCTGCTCAGCGTCGCGACGTTCTCGATCCCGCAGATCGGCGAGAGCGGCATGCTGCTCTACGCCTACCTGACCTACGCGGCACTCGGCCTGGCCTACAGCCTCGTCAACATCCCCTACGGCTCGCTCGCCGGCGCGATGACCCGCAACTCGGGCGAGCGCGCCAAGCTCGCGAGCGCCCGAACCATCGGCGCGATGGTCGTCGGCGCGGGCCTCGGCATCTTCGTCGCCCCGCTCATCACGCCCGATCGCGACCTGCAGTCGCTCTTCACGTGCATGACCCTCGGGTTCGTCGTCGTCGGCTTCGCGCTCTACATGTTCACGTTCTTCACCGCGAAAGAGACCGTGAAGCGCGACGTCGCCAAGGTGTCGATGAAGCAGAGCTTCGCGATCCTGAAGAGCAACAAGCCGCTGCTGCTGCTGTGCCTCAGCTCGTTCGTGTTCCTCACCGGCATGCTCGCGCTCAGCACCGTGCAGCTGTACTACCTGCGCGACGTGCTGCACGCGCTGCCGCTGTACGCCGTGCTCTCGATCATCCAGATCGTGCTCACCTTCGGCCTCGCGGTCGTCGTGCCGACCATCGTGCGCCGGTTCGGCAAGCGCACCGGCTACATCGGCGGCGGCGCTGATCATGGTGGTCGGCGGCCTCGTCGTCTTCCTCGCCCCGCCGAGCGTGGTGTGGCTCGCGTTCTCGGGTCTCGTGCTCTGCTACGTCGGACTCGTCCTCGTCAACATGCTCGTGTGGGCGCTCGAGGCCGACACGGTCGAGTACGGCGAGTGGAAGACCGGCGTTCGCGCCGAGGGCATCATCTACGCCCTCTTCTCGTTCACCCGCAAGACCGGCCAGGCCGTCGGCGGCGCGCTCGCCGCCTACGCCCTCGCGATCGGCGGCTACGTCGCCGGCGTCGAGACGCAGTCGGTCGAGGCCGAGTGGGGCATCCGCGCCGCCGCCGGCCTGATGCCGGCCGTGGCCGCCGGCCTCGCCGTGCTCATCATGTTCTTCTACCCGCTCACCGACAAGCGCCACCGCGAGATCGTCGCCGAGATCGAGGAGCGCCGTCGCAACCAGCCCGTCGTCGAGCCGGGCCTCTCGACCGCCGCGTTCGCCGCCGGCCGCCACGCGACCGACCTCGACGGGCTCACGACCGACGACGTCGCCGTCGACCGAAGCCGCCGACAACCCCGACACCTCTCCCAACCACGACAAGAAAGAGTCCTGACCCATGAAGATCACCAAGGCCGAGGTCATCGTCACGAGCCCTGACCGCAACTTCGTGACGCTGAAGCTGACGACCGACGACGGCCTCACCGGCCTCGGCGACGCCACGCTGAACGGTCGCGAACTCGCCGTCGTGAGCTACCTCAAGGACCACGTCGTCCCCCTGCTGATCGGCAGCGACGCGAGCCGCATCGAGGACACCTGGCAGTTCCTCTACCGCAGCGCGTACTGGCGCCGCGGCCCGGTGACGATGGCGTCGATCGCGGCCGTCGACATGGCGCTGTGGGACATCAAGGGCAAGGCGGCCGGCATGCCGGTGTACCAGCTGCTCGGCGGCGCCAGCCGCACGGGACTGATGGCCTACGGCCACGCCTCGGGCAAGGAGCTGCCCGAGACTCTTCGACTCGATCCGCTCGCACCTGGAGCAGGGCTACCGCTCCATCCGCGTGCAGACCGGCGTTCCCGGGCTGAAGTCCATCTACGGCATCGCCTCGCAGACGCCGACACTCGACCGACGCCGGCGTGCGCTACGACCACGAGCCGGCCCAGCGCGGCGCGAAGCCCGCCGAGGAGGACTGGGACACCCGCTCGTACCTGCAGCCACCTCCCCGCCGTCTTCGAGGCGGTCCGCAACGAGTTCGGCCCCGACCTCCCGCTGCTGCACGACGGTCACCACCGCATGACGCCGATCCAGGCGGCCAAGCTCGGCAAGTCGCTCGAGCCGTACGACCTGTTCTGGCTCGAGGACTGCACCCCGGCCGAGAACCAGGAGGCGCTCCGCCTCGTGCGCCAGCACACGACGACGCCGCTCGCGATCGGCGAGATCTTCAACACCGTGTGGGACTTCAAGGACCTCATCCGCGACCAGCTCATCGACTACGTGCGCGGCGCCGTCACGCACATGGGCGGCATCTCGCCCCTGAAGCCGAAACAGCAACCGGACAGCCTCCGGCCGTGTTTAAAAATGGGAGTAAATTCTCATACCATTCGAAAAACTCCTCTCTTCAGCAGACGATTTTGATAGATCTATTCCAAGTGGAACTGAACGAATGGGTCGTGCGCAGATCCCCAACGGTGTTTTTTAACGGATGGTTTTAGCGCTCTCCTCTTCGTACCGTCATTCTTCAAACGGCGATCTATTCGCTTCGAAATTCTCAAGTCCTGTCTCATTTTCTTACTGATAACGGGAACACCCGTGATCACCTTCGCCCAAAGTCTCCTCCTGAAAGACGCGCAAATCGTGGATACGAAAACCCGGAGAATCCTCCGAGGTCATATTCTCCTTATTCAAGAGGGGAAAAATTCGCGGCATCCTGGAGCGCCCCCCAGCCTCATTTAAGGGAACAACTCTCGACGTCAAGGGACAATGGGTCCTTCCCGGCCTGTGGATCTGCATGTCCACTCCTGGGGAAACCCTTTTCCGGACGATACCCCCGATCAGCGGCTCGGCCCTGAGAATACTGTGGTGTGAAGCTGATGCTGGCAGCGGGAGTCACCGCTTTTCTGGATCTGGCTTCCAAGGAAACCGTGTGCCTGATCTTTTTCGTATCGGGATAGTCAAAGGAGAACTCATAAAGTCGAGGCAGACCTGTTTAGTATAGCGACCGTAACCGAACGAGTAGGTTACAAAAACACTACGTATTGCTCCTGTTCATCGGCGGCCTCGTGCCCTATCTGTTCGGCGCCATGGCCATGGAAGCCGTGGGTCGCGCCGCGGGCTCGGTGGTGACGAAGTGCGCCGCCAGTTCCGCGAGATCAAGGGAATCATGGAAGGCACGGCCAAGCCCGAGTACGGCACGCGCGGTGGACCTGCTCACCAAGGCGGCGATCAAGGAAATGATCATTCCCTCGCTGCTGCCCATCCTGATCCCGGTGGTCATCGCCTTCGGCATGAACTGGCTCATGGGTCCGGGCGCCGGCATCAGCGCGCTCGGCGGCCTGCTGATCGGCACCATCGTCACCGGCCTGTTCGTCGCCATCTCCATGTGCACCGGCGGCGGCGCCTGGGACAACGCCAAGAAGTACATCGAGGAAGGCCACTTCGGCGGCAAGGGCTCCGAGGCGCACAAGGCTTCGGTCACCGGCGACACCGTCGGCGATCCCTACAAGGACACCGCGGGCCCGGCCATCAACCCGCTGATCAAGATCATCAACATCGTCGCGCTGTTGCTGGTGCCGCTGCTGTAATGGAGCGGCCGGAGGCCGCGTTTCACTAGCACGAACGGGGCCGCACTTCAACGGGCGCGTCCCCTTTTTCGTTCTGGCGCCTGGAAATATCTCCCCATATCGCCGGTCCCAGTAGGCAAACCCAAGGAGCATCGCAATGGCGGACGAAAAGTTTCCGGTCGAGAAATCCGAGACCGAGTGGCGCGAACTGCTGACCGCCGACCAGTTCCGCGTGCTGCGCGAGCACGGCACGGAACGCGCCGGCACCAGCCCGCTGAACTACGAGAAGCGCACCGGCCTGTATCACTGCGCCGCCTGCGGCCAGCCGCTGTTCGAATCGAGCACCAAGTACGAGAGCGGCTCGGGCTGGCCGAGCTTCTTCCGGCCGCTGCCGGATGCCGTGGCCACCACCACCGACTCGCACGCACGGCATGACGCGCGTGGAAGTGCACTGCAAGAATTGCGGCGGCCATCTGGGCCACGTGTTCAACGACGGCCCGCAGCCCACCGGGCAGCGTTACTGCATGAACGGCGTGTCGCTGAAGTTCGAACCGAAGTAGGAGCATGGGGGCAGCCCCCATGCTCGCATCCAGCGGCGACCGCACTGCCGGGCCGCACTGCGACGCTGCGCCGTATCGCGTGCTGGCGGCCGTCCGTCGGCCATCGCTGCGCGTCATCCGGCGCCGGGCCGGCGTTGACCAGCACCGCGCTCACCAGCTTGTTGAGGCGCGATGCAGTAGGCGGCCACTTCGGGTGACGCCGGCTTCGACGTGCTTCGAGCGCATGCGCGATGTCGTGCAGACGTCGCTCGATGCGCGAATCCATCTTCAGCGAATGCGTCACGCAGGCACTGACGCAGGCGGTGATCTCCGCATCGAGTTCGCGCGCCGCGGTGCCGGCGATGTTCAGCCCGCGCATTTCCGGCGGACAGCCCGCCTGCAGATGCTCGCGCCACATTTGCGACAGTTGCATCGCTTTCGCCTCCCAAGACGCCGATGCGGCCGAAAGTAGCCGCAATTTGGTGCAATCGTCCCGCGCAATTTCTGGCCGCATGTGCGCACAGTCCGGACTGACCCAAATTGCGTGCGCTGCGTGGCAACGACCCCACACAAATCCAGTCGTCAGCCGCGACGCCATTAAGTACTTGATTCGCGTGACTCATTCCAATCGTTGCGCTGCGCCATCACGGTTGCGGCGATGCCATCGGTCGCGATTTGACAACAGATTCCAGCAAGGCGAAATATCCGGGCGCCGGCCCGGTCTCCCGCACTAACAAACACGGGAGGACTCCGATGAACAGCCTGCGCAGGTCGTTCGACCGGCATGCCCAGCTCGAGCGCGCCCTCGACTCACCTGCGCTCGCTGGCTGCTGCTGGGCACGCGGCTGTGGGTGAGCTGGCAGTTCCTGAAGTCCGGCTGGCTCAAGCTCACCACACTGGGACGTGACGCTCGAGCTGTTCCGCAGCGAATACCAGGTGCCGCTGCTGCCACCCGACCTTCGCCGCGCTGCTTGGCACCTTCGGTGAGCTGTTCTTCCCGATGCTGCTGGTGCTCGGCTTGTTCACGCGCGTCGGCGCGCTCGGGCTGTTTGCCGTCAACGCGCTCGCGGTGGTCTCCTACTGGCACGTGCTCGGCAGCGACGGCTATCGAGGCCGCGCTCGCGCAGCATGTGCTGTGGGGATTCATGCTCGCGGTGCTGGCGGTCTTCGGCGGCGGCGCGCTCACGCTCGACGAGTAGTTAGGCCGCCGGTAGCACCAGCGAGAACACGGCGCCGCTGGCTGGAGGGTTTCGTGTATCGCGTGCCGTTTGGCTGGTGGGGGCTGCCAATCGCCTCGCTGACCGCCCTAATCATCGCCCTCATGACCGTCAGCGCGCACAGCTACGCGGTGGCGCGACAGCAGCCTGCCGGCGCCTTGCGCTACGAATAGTCAGACCAACCCCTGCGCGCACCGCGTTGGCGCCGCAGTGTCCCGCTACTGGATGCGCGCCGCAGCGTGCCTCGCCTATACTCGCGACTCTCTAACTACCGGTGTCGCAGGGAATGCCAGGGACCGACACACTCGACGGATTGCTCGAACTCGCGGCGTCGGCTTCGCGCGCGCGCGGCGAGGGCTGTCACGCGACGCTGGCGCGTGCTTTCGCGGCGCTCAAGGCATCCGACATCGCTGATCAGCCACGCGGTCGATCCAGGCGCGCGTGCGCACGCTCGCCGTTTTCGCCGACGGCGCCCCCCAGCCTAACTACGAATATGCCCTTGCGGGCACACCCTGCGCGGCCGTGCTACGTGGCGAGATCGTGCATCACGAGTCCGGCACGGGAAAGATTCCGCACTCCTCGCGGGACTATCGGGGCTACTTACGGCGTGCCGCTCACCGGCGGCGATGGAGCGGTTCTGGGTCACCTGTGCGCCTTCGGCCAGGATGCGCTGCCAGTTGACGCCGCACCAGCGAATGATCTGCGAAATCCTGGCGGGTCGCGCCTCCGGCGAGCTGCAGCGCCTGCGCGCCGAACAACTGCGGCGGGCCAGCGAGAGCCGCATGGAACTCGAGCGCGCCGGGTTGCTCGCGCGGCATCGCCATCTGCACGACCAGGGCGAGATCATCGGCACGAGCCCGGCGCTCCTGCGCGCCCTCGAGACGTGAGCCGCGTCGCGCCCACGGACGCGACCGTGCTCATCAGCGGCGAGACCGGCACCGGCAAGGAGCTTTTCGCGCGCGCCATCCATGCGGCAAGCCGCCGGACCGACAGCGCCTTCATAAAGTTCGACTGCGCGGCGCGGCCCTCGCGCCTGCGCACGCTCGAGTTGTTTGCCGACGGTGAAGGCGCGCTCGACCTCGCGAGCGGCGGGACGATCCTGCTCGACGAAATCGCCGAGCTTGCGCCCGATGCGCAGGCCGAGCTGCTGCCGGCACTGCAGGAGCGTATCGACGTACGCATCATCGTCACGACCAATCGCGATCTGCGCAAGGCCGTGCGCGAAGGCAGGTTTCGCGAAGACCTGTATTACCGGCTCAACGTCTTTCCGATCGAGCTGCCGCCGCTGCGCGCGCGCCCGACGACATTCCGCCGCTGGTGCAGATTCTTCGCGCAGAAATACGCGCCGCGCGTGGGCCGGCGGGTCGACGGCGTGGACCCCGACACGCTGGCCGCGCTGAGCGCGTTATCCCTGGCCGGGCAACGTGCGCGAGCTGGAGAACCTCGTCGAACGCGCGCTCGTCCTGAATACCGCGCCGGTGCTCAAGATCCCGCCGGAACTTCTGGCGGCGCTCGCCCGACGGAGCGCGCCGCGCTCATCGCGGCGGCCGCGGGCATGACACCGCGTCCGACGGCGCGCAGCCGCCGTCGATCTTCGACGACACCGAAAACACCGGGCTGCACACGTGCAGCGCGAACACATCCTGCGCGTGCTCAATGCCACGCACTGGGTCATCGAAGGCAATCAGGCGCCGCGCTCAAGCTCGGCATGAAGCCCGCGACGCTGCGCCATCGCATGAAAAAGCTCGGCATCGCGCGCGCGCAGAGCCCGCAGGCGAGCGGCAGAGCCACCAGCCCATGACCGCGTCGCCGACACATTACGAACAGTGCTCTCGCCGGTGTACGCCTGGATGTCGGGTAGCGCCGAAGCCGCGCTCGACAGCCGGCAAGCGCGGAATCGACGCGCTGAACCTGGCGCTGCCCGCCGGCGCGCTGGTCGTCGATCTCGGCGCGGGCTTCGGCATGCACTGCCTTCCGCTGGCGCGCGCCGGCGCGCGCGTGATCGCCATCGACAGCTCGACGCAACTGCTGCAGCGAGCTCGAGCGGCTCGCCGGCGACCTGCCCGTCGACCATCGTGCAGGACGACCTGCTGTCGTTTCGTCCGCACCTCAAGGAGAAGGCCGCGGCGGTGCTCTGCATGGGCGACACGCTCACGCACCTGCCCGAACACACCAACGTCGATTTCCTGGTGCAGGAAGTCCCCGAGGCGCTCGCGCCCGGCGGCCACTTCGTGCTCTCGTTCCGCGACTACAGCGAGCCGCTGCGAAGACGAGCGCGCTTCATTCCGGTGCGCAGCGACGAACGCCGCATCCTCACCTGTTTCCTCGAATACGAAGAAGACACCGTGGTGGTGCACGACATCCTGCACGAGCGCGCCGGCGACGCCTGGGAGACGCAGGTCAGCAGCTATCGCAAGCTGCGGCTGTCGCCGGATCGCGTGATCGCGAGCCTGGAATCCTTCGGCTTCGAAACGCGGCGCGAGCCGGGCCCGCGCGGCATGGTTCGGGTGATCGGCAGGATCGACCTGATCGGCGGGACCTGGACTTGTCAGCCGGCGCGCGAGCTGGCATGGCCAGTCAGCCTACTTCCCCGCGCGCACCGCGCTGCGAGTATGTGCGCCGCATGGTGACCCCTCCGCTCTTTTCATGGTGGCCTCGCGGTCGCGCTGGCAGCATTGGCTGCCGCCGAGGCCGGTGGCGGTTCGCCGCGGCACGCGCCTTCGCGACAGCGCCCGCGCGGTTCGCCTCGGCGCCGCAGTGCCGCGTTGCTCGCGGCGGCAATTTGCCGCCGTCGTCGCCGGCCTGCATCTGGCCGGACGGCTCGGGGTCGAACAACTCTGGTTTCGTGCGCCCGCCTTTTATGCTGGCCGCGGCTGCTCTTTTTGCTCGCGACCGTCGGCGTGGTTCCGCTCTCGTCGACCGCCCGCTCGTCGCGCTCTCGGGCATTCCGGCGGCGGGCCTGGGGTTGCCACCTTCGGCGGCACTCGCTGCTTCCGCGCCGACGGCCGCTCGACGCCGCTGACGATGCTGATGCCCAGCCTGCGGCGCGCGGCGCCCGAACTGACGTGGACGCACAGCGTCGGGCCAAGCCGGGCTCGATCTTCGATCTGCAGGGGCAAGGTGGTGCTGGTGAATTTCTGGGCCACGTGGTGTGCCCCCTGCCGGCACGAGATGCCGATGCTGTCGGCCATGCAGGCGCGATACGCCGATCGCGGGCTCGTGGTCGTCTATCTATCGCTGGAAGATCGCGAAGTCGTCGAGCCGTTCCTGCGCGCGCATCCGCTCGACCGGAACCACCGCAGGCTGGACACACGCCGCCGACTACTACCAGGCTGGCAAGTTCTTTCCGATCACCTTCCTGCTGGCGCGCGACGGCAGTGTCGAGAAGCGCTGGAGTGGCCGGCCCAACCGAACAATGGCTGGCGGACTCGATCGAAGGCCAGCTCTAAGCCGTTCTCGAGCGACGATGTTCCAGTTCGCGAGCAATGGAGTCTGGCTCCAGATCCGGCGTCGGCGGGCCCACGTCGGCGATCAGCAGCCTGCGCGTTGTCCTCGGCGCATGCCGACGACGGAGTCGTTCTCGATGAGCTGTTCGCCCGGAAAATACATCTGCGTGACCAGGCGGTTCGTTCTTCCGGCCACGTCGAAATGGATGTGCGGCGGCCGCATGCCTCCGCCGGCCGGATAAGCGCGCCGGGCTTGATGGTCTTGAAGCGATAGCGGCCCTCGCGCATCGGTGACCAGGTTCGCGTAGCCCTCGAAATTCGGATCGAGCGGCGCCGGGTTGTCGTCGCTGGGATGTGTATAGCGCCCGTGCGAGTTCGCCTGCCAGATCTCGATGCGCGCACCCGTCACGGGCTCGCCCGCGGTGTTGAGCACCCGCCCCATGACGTGAACCACCTGTCCCGCGGCGCGCTCCATTGCTGCCCTTGACCAGCGTCAGATCCGCATCGGCGTCGAGCGGCTTCTCGAGTGGATAGAAGGGCCCCAGCGCCTGCGTGGGTGTGCGGCGCAATTTGTCGGCCGCGGCCGCGACGCCGATCGCAGGGCGGCACAGCGCCGCCAAAGCGCAGGAATTCAGTCGAGAATGCCGTCGACGTGACACATGCGACCTTCGACGTTCTCACTGCCCCGCCGGCGGTTCCCACAGTTCGATCTTGTTGCCGTCGGGATCGACGACCCAGCCGAACTTGCCGTATTCGGACTCGTCCATCTTGTCCATGACCTGGCAGCCTTCGTCGCGCAGCGCCGCGATCAGCGCGTGCAGGTTCGTCGACGCGGTAGTTCACCATGAACGGCGCCGTGCTCGGCTCGAAGTAGTTGGACGAGCCTCGAAGATGCTCCACACCGTGGTGCCGATGCCGTCCGGGTTGTGCGGGCCCGCCCAGCGGAAAGCCGTGCCGCCCCAGGCCTCGACGTCGATGCCGAGGTGCTTCTGGTACCACTCGCGCAGGCGCTCGCGGATCGGCCGACTTGATGAAGATTCCGCCGATGCCCGTGACTCTTTTCATTTTTGTAACTCCTCGATCACTGGTGACGCTGTCAAAGGTGGCGCGTCTCGGCCGGCGGCTCCCACCACTTGTTGTCGCGGCCGTTCGCATAGCGCACCGGCGCTTCGATCAGTTCGCTGAGATCGACGTCATCGAGGCTGGCGACCTTGATCGACACGTAGTCGCCGCCGATCTCCTTGACGTGGCCGCGCTCGAAGGTGCGCACGCCGCAGGTCTTGCAGAACAGGTGCGCGCCCTGCTTGCTGCCGAACCGGTAGTCGCTGACGCGCATCTTCGCCCGACGATCAGGCGAAACGCGTCGGGCTTGATGATGGCGTTCCAGTTGCGCGTCTTGGTGCAGATGCGAGCAGTTGCACTTGTTCGTGCCCTGCGCGAGGTCGATGTCGGCTTCGAAACGCACCGCGCCGCAATGACAGCTGCCGTGGTATGTCTTCAGCATGTACGCCTCCTTCAACGTTCAACAGACAGGTGTACAGCACGCTGTCGATGAGCTGGCCATCCTTGCGTGACACTCTTGCGCAACAGGGCGACGCGCTCGAATCCGAGTTTCTCGAGCACGCGCATCGACGACGGATTCCACTCGAACACCGGCGCCTCCAGGCGCGCGAAGCGAGCGTCGGCTTTCAGATGCTCGAGCAGCGCATGTGCCGGCGGCGGTGACGATGCCCTGTCCCCCAGTACGGCTCGCCGAGCCAGTAACCGAAGTGAGCCGTGCGCACGAAGATTCCTTCGCCCGACCTGGCACCGATGCCACCGACGGCGGCACCGTCGAGTTCGATGGCGAAATGGATGCTGCGGCCCGGGCTGGCCAGCGATCGAAACCAGCGCGTCGGCATCGGCGTCGGTGTAGGGATGCGGAAAGACGTCGGCGAGATTCCGCCAGACGTTGCGATTGTTCGCGTTGGCGATGAGGCTCGGCTTGTCGGCCGGCACCCACGGCCGCAGCACGCATCCTTGTATGGCAGTCGCAAGCTTCATTCCGCCCCTCGCGTACTGCGGGCGGGATTATTTGCCGAGATCAGCCGCGCTGGCTGCGACCTAGGAGTTCTGCGCCGCGGCGAGTTGCTCGATGCCGGCCGCCGGCCGCGCGAATCGCGCAGCCGCGGGCGGCTGCTGGCGCGCAGGCCGCGCTGCGTGTCGCGCACACATGCGCCGGCCCGGCGTCGGCTCACGCCGCTCACGAGCGGCATCCGCGACGCGGGACGCGCCACGGTGGGATGTTCGCCGCGGAATCGGCACGGCGCGCTGCTTTGGCTTTGTGCGACTGACATCGAGAATCCCCGAATCATCTCTAGTTAGTTTGCCGTTATCAGGCCGCGAGCGCGAGCTTTGCCGGCCGCGCGATCACGAAACCCTGTACGTAATCCACGCCCATCTTGCGGGCGGCTTCGAGCGCGGCGTTGTCTTCCACCTGCTCGGCGATGATCTTGAAATTGAGCGTGCGCGCGAGCTTGATCATGGCGGTCACCATGGTCTGGCTCACCGAATCGCGCGCCAGGTTGCGCATGAACGAGCCGTCGAGCTTCAGGTAGTCGAGCGGCAGGTTCTTGAGGCTGGAGAACGAGCCCACGCCCGAGCCGAAATCGTCGATGGTGAACTTGCAGCCCATGCCGTGCAGCACGCCGACGAAGCGGCGCGCGTGCTCGAGGTTGCCGATCACCGCGCTCTCGGCGATCTCGAAGCACACCTGGTCGGGCGCGACGCCGGTGCTGTCGAGGCACTCGACCACGAACTCGAGGAACTGCGGATCGCCGAGCGTCTGCCCGGAGATGTTGATGGCCACGCTGCGATCGCGCGCGAGCTGGAAGGCATTGCGCGACAGCGCCGACAGCGTGGTCTGCACCACCCAGCGATCCACCGAGGCCATCAGCCGGTAACGCTCCGCGGCCGTGCACGAATTCGCAGCGGGCTGAATCTCCTGCGCCGGTCTCGTCGAGCATGCGCAGCAGCACTTCCATCGACGGCCCTTCGGTGTCGCCGCCGTAGGCCGCGACGATGGGCTGGTAGTAGAGCGTGAAGCGTTCTTCCTTGAGCGCGCGCCTGCAGCTTCTGCAGCCACTCGATCTCGCCGGTGCTGCGCGCCAGCGCCTCGTCGCGCGCCGAGTACACCGACACGCGGCCGGCGCCTTCCTTCTTCGCGACGTAGCAGGCCGAATCCGCGGCCGCCAGCAGCTGCTCGACCGTGCCGGCTTCGCGGCCGATCTCGATGAGGCCGATGGACACGCCGATGTTGAACACGCGGTCGTGCCACACGAAGCGGTACGCGGCGATCGAGCGGCACACGTCGTCGGCGATCTGCCGCGCCTTGTCGAGCGGACAGCCCACCAGCAGCATGCCGAATTCGTCGCCGCCCAGGCGCGCGACGGTGTCCGAGTCGCGCACCGCTTCGCGCAGCAGCTTGGCGACCTCGCGCAACATGCTGTCGCCGGCCAGGTGGCCGCTGGTGTCGTTGACGATCTTGAAGCGGTCGAGGTCGAGGTAACACAACATGTGCGTGGCCTCGCCGCGCCGCGCGGCTTCCGCGGCTTCCTCGAGACGCCGCTCGAACTCGCGCCGGTTCACGAGGCCGGTGAGCGCATCGTGCGTCGCCTGGTACGACATCTGCCGATGCAGGCCGCGCAGCTCGGTGACGTCGTGCAGCAGCACGACCGCGCCGACGAGTTCGCCGTCGTCATCGCGCAACGGCGATGCGGCGAGCTCGATGGCGCGCTCCTCCCCCGAGGCCTTGCCGAGCAGCACCGCGCGGCGCGTCAGATTGTGCGGATTGCCGTTGCCGCCGCCGACCGCTTCCTTGACCGGGTCGGCGAGCAGCTTGCGGTCGTTCTGGTCGACGAGCCCGACGATTTCCTCGAGCAGCCGGCCCGACGGCCTGCGCGCGCGCCACGCCCAGCAACTTCTCGGCGGCGGGATTCAGGTAGACCAGGCGGCCTTCGAGGTCGGTGGTGACGATGGCCTCGGCCAGCGACTGCATGCGCGAACACCTGCAGCGGCGGCTCGGCGGCGGCGGCGGTGGCAGCGGCGGCGCCACCAGCGCGGCGCGCGCCGCGGCTTCCTTCTCGTCGATCTTGCCGCTGGCGAGGGCGCGCAGCTTCTGCGTCGGAATGACTTCGACGCCGGTCACCAGCAGCGCCGGCGCGCCCTCGAAGTCGATCTGCGCGGTAGTTAGTTCGAGCAGGCTCACCTGGCCCTGCAGCCCGACCATCTCCACTTCGAAGCGCTCGGCGCCGTGCGCGCCCGCGAGGCGGCGGCGCAGGTTCTCGGCGACCAGCTCGGCGTATTCGGGCGCGACCAGGTCCGCCAAGCGTGCGGTCGATGAGATCGACGCGATCGACGCCGACGAAGCTCGCGAACTGGCTGTTGGCGTAGAGGATCACGTCGCGATGCACGAGCACCGCTTCGTGGATGCGCTCGCCGAGCTCGGTGAACAGTTTCGGGCCCGGACTTTTCGCGGCCCGTGGTGCGCGCGGCGCGCAGCAGCAGCTGGTTGACCGACACGCCGAGCGCCTGCACGTCGAGCTGCGCCTCGTGCTCGGGATCGATTTCGATGCGCTGCGGCAGGCGTTCGCCGCTGATCGCGCGCTGAACCGTCGAGCGACAACTCGGAGACCGCCCGCAGATCGCGCCGCTGAAACAGGAACAGCACGAAGAGCAGCGTCGCCACGAGTGCGAGCAGCACGCAGATCAACCCAAGAATCGACATCCCGACAGCGTAATCCTGTTGTTATTAGTGCATCGTTTTGTGCGGGGCATCCTTGCCCGCAAGGCAGATTAGTCCGAGCGCGGCAGCCGCCTCATTCGACATTAACCATAAAAATAAGCGATGTGACGACTGGTTCCGCGACGAAACGAGGCCCTTCGGGACGCGCGTTTCGGGCAGAATAAGTAGCATCCCAGTCACGGAGAGATTCATGCAGACCGAGTTCGCGCGCGCCCAGATGATCACGCAGCAGGTACGCGCGTGGGACGTGCTCGACGAACGCGTGCTCGACGCCATGCGCCGCACGCCGCGCGAATTTTTCGTGCCCGAACGCTACGCCGGAACTCGCGTTCGCCGACACCGACATCCCGCTGCGCGCCGGGCCAGCACATGCTCGCGCCGAAAATTGTCGGACGCCTCCTGCAGGCGCTGGACGCCGCAGCCCGGAATGCGCGCGCTGGTGGTCGGCTGCGGCACCGGGTTCGTGCCGGCGTGCCTTTCGGCCATGGGCGCCAGCGTGCGCGCCATCGAAATTCGACGCCGAGCTCGCCGCGGCGGCGCAGCGCAATCTCAAGCGCGCCGGATTCGGACAGGTCGAGGTGGTCACGGGTGACACTTTCAACTTGGATATCGGCAAGGGCTATGCGCTCATTGCGGTATGTGGCGCCCTGCCCCTGTACGACGAACGTTTCGCTCGCGCGTTGGCCGTGGGTGGCAAGCTGTTCGTCGTGGTCGGCGCCGAGCCTGCCGCAGGAGGCACTGCTGGTGACCCGCACCGCGGAAACCGCCTGGACCAGCATCGGACTGTTCGAGACCGCCGATCGACGCGCTCGACAACGCGCCGCGGCCCGAACCCTTTCAGTTCTGAGACGCGCCGGACATGCCATGGTCCGCGAAATTTCGGTCGAAGAACTCAAGGCACGGCGCGATCGCGGCGAGAACCCGCTGGTCCTCGACGTGCGCGAAGACTGGGAACTGCAACTTGCGAGCATTCCGGACGTCGTACATGTGCCCATGAACCAGGTTCCGGCACGGCTTGGGGAGTTTTCGCGCGACGCGGAGACGATCGTCATGTGCCATGCGGGCGGACGATCCATGCGGGTGGCGCATTTTCTGGCGAACCAAGGATTTACGAACGTCGCCAACCTCGCCGGGCGGAATTTCCGCCTGGAGTCAGGCGGTGGATGCAACCGTTCCCCAGTACTGAATCGTCTAAGTTCGTTCGCATGACCATTGCCTTCGCCCCAGGGGCAGGTGATATAGTGAACTACAACACTAAAGAGGACTCTTATTAATGCGCCGTTTACTCGCCCTGGGGCTGGGATGCCTGGTCTCCGTCACCGCTTCGAGCGAAGACCTGCTCACCATTTTCGACCAGGCCGTCGTCAACGATCCGCTGGTCCGCGAAGCCGAATTCACGCGCAAGGCCACGCGCGAAGCCGCGCCCGCAGGCCTGGGCCGCGTACCTGCCGCAGATCGGCGGCCAGCTGGACCAAGAGCGAGGACGAAGGCATCGCAGCAACAGCCTGTTCCCGCGACTCGTCCCACCGATCCCGGACGATCCGAGCTCGCCGCTCGTCATCCAGCAGCAGGCGCAGGTCGGCAGTCGTCCGAGCCCGAAACCGACCGCTGGGGCCTGCAGCTCACGCCAGAGCATCTTCAACTGGGGCCAGCTGGTCGGGCTCAAGCAGGCCGGCGCGCATCGCCGCGCAGGCGGATGCCGACTACGGCGTGGCGCAGCAGGACCTCGCGCTGCGCGTCTCCACGCGCTACTTCGACGTGCTCGCCGCGCAGGACAACGTGCAGGCGCAGCAGGCGTCGCTCGATGCCATCTCGCGCCAGCTCGAGCAGGCCGACAAGCGCTTCGAAGTGGGCCTCATCGCCATCACCGACGTGCAGGAAGCGCGCGCCGCGCGCGACACCGCCGCCGCGGACCTGATCGCCGCCAAGCGCCAGCTCGCCACCGCGCAGGAATTGCTGCGCGAGATCACCGACATGCAGTACGCCGGTGCTCGCCACGCCGCGCGCCACCATGCCGCTGCCGATGCCCGAGCCCGCCGATCCGCAGAAGTGGGTCGAAGCTTCGATGGAGCAGAACCTGGCGCTGACCTCGAGCCGGCTCGGCGCCGACATCGCGCGCGACGACGTGCGCGTCGCGTTCGGCGGTCACCTGCCGCAGGTCGATCTCGTGGTCGGCAAGTCGCACTTCGAGACGCGCCGACATCGCAGACTTTCGATCCGATCCCGGCCGCGGCTTCCCGGGCGGCGGCGCCGCTCCCAGCGCACGGACAGCGACACCGACAAGTCCATCAGCCTGCAGGTGCACCGTGCCCATCTGGTCGAGCGGCGGCACGCATTCGCGCGTGAAGCAGTCGTCGTACCGCTGGCAGGCCGCCAAGCAGCGCCTCGAGCGCGTGTCGCGCGAAACCGAGCGCACCGCGCGCGATGCCTATCTCGGCGTGCATGTCGGAAATCTCGCGCGTGCAGGCGCTCAAGCAGGCGCTGGAGTCGTCGGCGACCGCGCTGCGCGCCACCGAAGCCGGCTATGACGTCGGCACGCGCACCGCGGTCGACGTGCTCGCCGCGCGCCAGCACGCTGGTGCGGCGCGCAGACCGCTACTCGCGCAGCCGCTACGACTACATGCTCAACGTGCTGCGGCTCAAGCAGGCCGCCGGCATCCTCGACCGCAAGGCGCTCGAAGACGTGAACGCGCTGGCTCGAGACGCCGCCGCCGCCGGCGAATCCGCCGACCGTCACCGCCGCCGCGCGCCGCACGCAGTCAGCTCGAGTAACGGCTTCAGGGCAGCAGCGGTTCGAGGAACTGCCATCAGGCGCGCCACCGCGCCGCGATTGTCCTCGACCGCCTTCCGGCCGCTCGCGCCCATGGTGGTGCGCGCGGCGGGATCGGCCAGCAACTCGCCCACGACCGCGGCGAGCGCCGGCGCGTCGTGCACGATGCGCACCGCGCCGCGCTCGACCAGCATGCTGCGCGATGTCCGCGGAATTGAAGTTGTGCGGCCCCGCCAGCGATCGGCAGGCCGAGCGCCGCGGGCTCGAGCAGGTTGTGGCCGCCGATGGGCACCAGGCTGCCGCCGACGAACGCCACGTCGCCGGCGGCGTAGAACGGCGGCAGTTCGCCGAGCGTGTCGACCAGGAACACCTCGCGTGTTCCGGCGGTACGGCGCGCCGCTGGTGCGGCGTCACGAAACGCACGCCCTGCGTCGCGCAGCGACGCGGCCACCTCGGCGAAACGCGGCGGATGGCGCGGCACCAGCACCAGCAGCGCCTGCGCAGAAGCGCTCGCGCACCAGCCGATGCGCGGCGATCAGCACGTCTTCTTCCTTCGCGTGCGTGCTGCCCGCCACCCACACCGGCCGGTGCACGCCCAGCAGGCGCCGCAGTTCGTGCGCCGCTGCGCCTCGATGTCGGGCGGCATGGCCGAAATCGAACTTGATGTTGCCGACCACGTGCGTGCGCTCGGGACTCGCGCCGATGGAGACGGAATCGCTCCGCGTCCTCGCTCGCTCTGCGCGGCGATGAAGATGCCGTGCGACAGGGTCTCGCGAAACAGCCCGACCAGCCGCCGATAACTGTTCACCGAGCGCGGCGAGATGCGCGCGCTGGCCAGCACCAGCGGCACGCCCAGCCGGCCGCAGCGGTGATAGAGGTTCGGCCAGATCTCGGTTTCGAGGATCACCGCCAGCCGCGGCTTCACGCGCTGGAAGAAGCGCCGCACCGAGCCTGGCAGGTCGATGGGCACGTAGCGCACGTCGACGCGTGCTCCGAACATGGCCTGCGCGCGCGCGCGCGCCCGGTGGCGGTGACCGTGGTCAGCACCAGCGGAACTGTCGGGAAGCGCTTCGAGCAGCGCTTCGACCAGCGGCACGGACGGCCTGCACCTCGCCCACCGACACCGCGTGCACCCAGATGCTGCGCCGGCCGCGCACCTTCGTGCCCGAGCCCGAAGCGCTGCGAGAAACCCTGCCAGTGGCTGCGATCGCGGAAGCCGCGCAGCGCCAGCGCGCCGATCCACAGCGGCGAGATCAGATAGGCGATGCAGATGTAGACGAAGCGCATCGCGCAGCTTCAGGTCGAGCGAGGCTTGCGGCAGGCCCGCGGATTCGCGGTAACCGGCGAGCAGCGAGTGCCAGTCCTCGTCGGTGAAACTCTCCGGCGCGGCCAGCAGCGTCACCTTCTCGAGCGAGCGGTACAGGCGCACCAGCGTCGTGTCCGCCCACCAGCCGCGCTTGCGCAACTGCCGCGATCGAAGTCGATGAGGTAGACCTGCTCGGGCGTCAGCAGGATGTTGTGCGCGTTGAGATCGGCGTGATACACGCCGGCGTCGTGGAAGCGCCGGATGCAGCGGCCGACGGCGATCCACTGCGTGAGCGACAGCGGCCCCTTCGAGCAGCCGCGCCGCCAGCGACTCGCTGTTCTCGATGCGCTGGGTGATGAGATCGGCGCGGTAGAACATGCCCGTGCGCCGATAACGCGCCGCGATGGGCGCGGGCACCGGCAGGCCGGCGCGATGCAGGTGATAGGTGAGATACCACTCGGCGAACGAGCGGGTCTCCGATTCGCCGCTGCCACAGATAACGCGTCCTTTGAAATTTTTGCCATCAGGCCGCCGCGCCGGTAGTGGCGCAGCACGAAGCTGCTGTCGCCGGCTGCGGATGAACCAGGTGGTGCCGCGGCCGCGCGCCGTGCCTTCGATGGCATCGTGTCTGCGCCAGTATTCCGGCTCGAAGAACTCCGCCGAGAAATTGCTCGTGCGCAGGGTGTCGTATAGCATCCGGCCGCCATCGATGGCGGCTTCGCTGACTTCCGCTCCCACCGGCCAGTGGCGCTTCATTCACTCACCATGGATGCGCATGCGATGCATTCCGGAAAAAGTCTGCCTGCTGCGCCTCTCCGCCATCGGCGATACCTGCCACGTGGTGCCGCTGCTGCGCACGCTGCAGGACGCATGGCCGCGCACACGCTTCACGTGGGTGATCGGCAAACTCGAAGCGAAGTTGATGAGCCTCATTCCGGATGTGGAGCTTATCACCGTGGACAAGGGCGCCGGCCTGTCCGCGTTACAGCCGGCTGCGAACCGAGATGCAACGGCGCGGCGCGTTCGACCTGCTGCTGCACCTGCAACTGTCGATCCGCGCCAGCGCCGCCGCGGCCTGCATCCCGGCGCCTATCAAGCTGGGCTTCGACAAGCCGCGCGCGCGCGAGCTGCAGTGGCTGTTCACCAATCGGCGCATCGCGCCGCGCACGCGCGAGCACGTGCTCGACAGCTTCCTGGGATTCGCCGATGCGCTCGGGTATCGCGCGCAGGCCACCGCGCTGGGACATTCCCGCTGCCGCCGCCGCGCTCGCCTACGCCGCGCACCTGATCCCCGACCCACAGCCGCACGCTGGTGATCAGCGCCTGCTCCAGCCATCGCGCACGCAACTGGCTGCCGGAACGTTATGCCGCGGTGGCCGACTACGCGGTGCGACAAACACGGCATGCGGGTGATCCTGTGCGGCGGGCCCGGCGCCGTCGAACGCGAGATGGCGGAGGCCATCGCCAGGCATGCGCGCGTGCCGCTCATCGACCAGGTCGGCAAGGACACGCTGCCGCAGCTGCTGGCGCTGCTGGCGCGCGCCACGCGTGCTGCTGACGCCGGACTCGGGTCCCGCGCACATGGCGACCATGGTGGACACGCCGGTCATCGGCCTGTATGCCGCGACCAATCCCGAGCGCAGCGGGCCCTATCTGTCGCGGCGCTGGTGCGTGGATGCCTACGATGCGGCGGCGCGCAAATTCCTCGGCAAGCCCGCGGCCGAGCTGCCCTGGACCACGCAAGATCGAAGTGCCCGGCGTCATGGAGCTCATCGAAGTGACCGGCCGTCACGCGCAAGCTCGATGAACTGCTAGCCTTCGGCCTCCAAAGCCGATGAAAGACACATGAAAGACATCCTGGTTCCCGTCAGCCCCGGCGAGATGCTCGACAAGATCACCATCCTGCGCATCAAGGCCGCGCGCATGAGCGACGCCGCCAAGGTCGCCAACGTCAAACACGAACTCGCGCTGCTCGAGAAAACCTGGCAGGACTCCGGCGCCGCCGCCGTCGACCTCGGGCGCCGAAGAAGCGAACCTCACGCGCGTGAACGAAGCGCTGTGGGTCATCGAAGACGACATCCGCGACGAGGAACGCGCCAGGCGCTTCGGCCGAGAAGTTCATCGAGCTGGCGCGCGCGGTGTACGTCACCAACGACGAACGCGCGGCGATCAAGAAGCGCATCAATACCTTGCTCGGCTCGACCATCGTCGAAGAGAAGTCCTACAAGCCGTACTGAGCAGCGGATGACGCATCGAACAGACGCGACGTCGCTGTCGATGGCGGGCGCGGCCGCGGCCCTGGCGGCGCTTGCGCCCGCGTCGCTTGTTCGCGCAGGCCGCCGGCGCCGGCGCTCAAGCCGATGACCGGCGACGTCAAACCCATCGCGCCGCGACGAATACCTCGCGCGCATCGACAAGGCGCGCAGCGCTCATGGGCAAGCACGGCATCGGCGCGCTGCTCATCGAGCCTGGCGCATCGCTGGTGTATTTCACCGGCGTGCAATGGTGGCGCAGCGAGCGCCTCACCGCCGCCGTCCTGCCGCGCGACGGCGACATCGCCATCGTCACGCCGCATTTCGAAGAACCCTCGGTGCGCGAGAGCCTCGAGTTCCCGCCGAAGTGCGCGTGTGGAACGAGGACGAGGATCCGCTCGCCACCGTCGCCGGCATCCTGCGCGACCGCAAGGTCACGGCGCCCGGTCGGCGATCGAAGAGACCGTGCGCTTCTTCGCGGTCGACGGCCTGCATGCGCGCGATGCCGCGACGTGCGAGATCCGTGAACGGCGCGCCGGTGGTGCGCGGCTGCCGCATGATCAAGTCGCGCCGCCGAACTCGCGCTCATGCAGAAGGCCGCCGACATCACCATCGCCGCCTATCGCCACGTCGGCGCCGCGCATCGAGCGCGGCATGACGCCGGCCGACATCGGCGCGATGATGAACGCGCGCGCACGCAGCGCTCGGCGCCACGCCCGAATTCGCGCTGATCCTGCTCGGCGAAGCCAGCGCCTATCCACATGGCTCGGGCAAGCCGCAGGCGGTGCGCGACGGCGAAGTCGTGCTCATGGACTGCGGCTGCACGCGTCGAGGGCTACCAGTCCGACATCTCGCGCACCTTCGTGTTCGGCGAGGCGACGGCCGAGCAGCGCAAGGTGTGGCAGCAGATGCGCGACGGCCAGCAGATCGCGATCGAAACCGCGCGCGTCGGCGTGCCCGCCGGCGCGGTCGACGACGCGGTGCGCGCGCAATACGAGAAATGGGGCTACGGCCCGGGCTACAAGCTGCCCGGCCTCTCGCATCGCACCGGCCACGGCATCGGCCTCGACGGCCACGAGCCCGTGAACCTGGTGCACGGCGAGACCGACGCCGCTCGCGCCCGGCATGTGTTTCAGCAACGAGCCCGGGCATCTATCTACCCGGCAAGTTCGGCATCCGGCTCGAGGACTGCTTCCACATGGGCGCGGAGAAGCCGATCTGGTTCTCGACGCCGCCGCCGTCGCTCGACAAGCCGTTCGGCTGAATTCAGAACCCCATCCGGTAGCGCCCGTAGTTGTGCACGAGCAGGTCGATGACGGCCTTGAGCTTCGCGAGGTTCTCACTGTAGGGCGCCAGCGAATCCACTTCCGCGACCGGATTCCACGCGCGCAGGCTGAACATTCCGGCCTTCGGTGACGATCACGATCTCCCACTCGGCGCCGTCGCGGACGCCCGTGCAGGAACACCTCGCCGCGCTCCTGCGCCTGTGTCTGCGCACGCTCGGTCGCTTCGGTAACCTCGCGGTCAAAGTCAAAAGGCGTGAGCCCGACTTTTTCTATCGCAGCGACTCGGTCGACGAGAACCGAAATCGAAGCTATCTACCAGCTTACCGTCCGGAACTCCTGCCCTCGAGAACGGGCCCCTGGCCCGCCGGCGTATCGACCACATGGAACTCGAAGCCGGTCTTGCGGCGGACGCCCTCAACGCCGACTCCGTCACGTGATCGACGCCAGCAGGCTCCTGCGCGGGTCTGCAGCGGGCGCGGCCACCGAACGCGCGTGGCTCATGCCAACTCAGCGAGCAGAACACGCTCATCCGAGAACGCAGCTTCTCGCGGAAGCCATAGCCTACGGTAGCATCGCACACAACGAACGTGGATCTCAGACGACATACAATTCCCATTTCGTCGCTCACCATAAAAAGCGTTCGCCAGCCGCTTTGTTCATAAACGTACGACGCCGCTTCGACGACGTTAAAGCTCGCCGGTAGCCGCTCACTTCGTGAGCGTGTACTCGGCGCCGCAGTACGGGCACTTCGCCCAGCCGGTCTGCTCGATCGGCAGATAGACGCGCGGATGCGAGTTCCACAGATACATCTCGCGGCATCGGGCACGCGAGCGGCAGATCGCTGGCATCCACCTTGTATTCGTTCTGCGCGTTGGGCTGGATGAGCGGTTTGGTGGCTGGCATGGCGGCGGATTATAGGGGCGTCCGGCGTCGCATCGCATCCCATCGTCGCGTTCCAGATGGCGGTCACCGCGGCGCGGTCGTCCGCGAATTCCTCGGCCGGCACGACGGGTTCGGCCTGTTCCGAGCGACAGGTGGTGGGCGCGCTCGCGATACCTTCGATAGGCGTCGGTGAGCACGTCCACGGTGGCCTGCGGGCACCAGGTCGGCGGAGGCCACCGATTCGAGCTGGCGGATGGTGTCGGCGAACATCACCACCGGCGGATGGGTGCCGGCGTGCAGCAGCGCCCAGTACTGCGCCAGGAACTCGATGTCGGCGGTGCCGCCCGCATCCTGCTTGATGTCGAACTTGCCCGAGCCCGGTCGCGCGCGCGACAGTTCGCTTGCGCATGCGCTCGCGCATGTTGCGCACTTCGTCGCGCAGCGTGTCGCGCCGCACGCAGCGCATGAGCATGTCGACGCGCACGCGCTCGAATTCGGCGCGCAGGCCGCGGATCCCCGGCCACCGCGCGCGCATGCAGCAGCGCCTGGTGCTCCCAGGTCCAGGCTTCCTTTTCCTGGTATTCGACGAACGCGCCGATGCGCGTGATCAGCATGCCGCCCTTGCCCGAGGGGCGCAGCCGCACGTCGACTTCGTAGAGCCGGCCGGCGGCCGAATGCATGGTCAGCAGGTGCATCACGCGCTGCGCGAAGCGGATGAAGAACACCTGGTTGTCGACCGGCTTCGCCGCGTCGGTCTCGGCCTGCCCGGAGCCCGAGTCGTGCAGGAACACCAGGTCGAGGTCCGAGGCGTAACCGAGCTCGTTGCCGCCTAACTTCCCGTAACCCACGGCGCAGATCTTCACGGCGCGACGCCCGGCGCCGTCGCGGTTGTTCGTACTGCGGCACGCCGAACTGCGCGGTCATCTGCCCCCAGGCGAGCCGCATGGCCTGCTCGACGATGATCTCGGCGATCTCGGTGAGGTAGTCGCTGACGCGCATCAGCGGAATCTTTCCGGTGAGGTCGGCCATGGCCACGCGGAAGATCGCGGCGCGCTGGAACTGGCGCAGCACTTCCACCTGGCGCTCGGGCTCGTCCTCGGCGAGTGCGCGAGCCGCGCGGTCGACTTCGGCTTCGAGCTCGGCGCGCGGCGGCGGCAGCCCGCCGGCGGACTCGTCCAGCAACTCGTCGAGCAGCAGCGGATGCGAGGCGATCTGCGCGGCGAGGAATTCGCCGCAGCGCGGCGAGCTCCACGAGCTTGCGGCGCACCTGCGCGATTTTCGTTGAGCAGCGCGAAATACGCCGAGCGCGAGCCGATGGCCTCGAGCACCTTGAGCACGCGGCGCAGCACGTCGACCTGCGACGACTCGCGCCAGTCCGTCACGTCCGCGATGGCCGCCAGCAGCCGCGGCAGCAGCGTATCCAGCCGCGCGCGCCCCGGCGCATCGAGCCGGCGCATGCGCGCTGCGCCGCGGAATTCGATGCAGCAGCTGCGGCCGCCTGCGCGGCCTCGGCGAAGCCGCGCGCCGCGAGCGCGGCGGCGAGCTGCGGCGCCGTCGGCGCCGCGCAGCCACGCTTCGACGATGCCATTCACGCCCGGCATCTCGGCCGGCGCCGCCTCGTTGCGCGCGAACATGACTTCCTGGAACGCGCGCGTGACGCGCGCGCGATGCAGCGTCGAGCTCGGCGGCGCAGGCCTCCCAGTCGGCGAAGCCCATGGCGATGCGCGATGCGTTCGCGGGTCAGCGCGTCCGCGGGCATGCGTGTGCGTCTGCTGCGTCGGCGAGCATCTGCAGCCGGTTCTCGAGGCGGCGCAGGAACACGATAGGCCGCCTCGAGCTCCTGCGCGACGCGCGCCGGCAGCAGCTTGCCGCCGGCGAGCTGCGGCAGCACCGCCAGCAGCGACGTGCGTCTGCATGCGCCGGTCCTGGCCGCCGCGAATCAGCTGGAACGCCTGCACGATGAATTCGATCTCGCGGATGCCGCCCGGGCCCGAGCTTCACGTGATCGGCCAGGTCGCGCCGCGCGACTTCCTTCTCGATCAGCGCCTTCATCTCGCGCAGCGCTTCGAACACGCCGAAGTCGAGGTAACGGCGGTAGACGAACGGCCGCACGCTTTCGGCCTGGATCGAGCTTGTAGGCCGTCGACGCCGGTGATGGCGCGCGCCTTGATCCAGGCGTAACGCTCCCAGTCGCGGCCGTGGGTCTGCAGGTAGTTGTCGAGGAACGCGCCGCTCACGGTCAGCGGCCCGCTGTCGCCGAAGGGCCGCAGCCGCATGTCGACGCGGAACACGAAGCCCTCGGCGGTGCGCTCGCCCAGCATGCGGATCACCAGCCGGCCGAGGCGCGTGAAGAAATCCTCGTTGTCGATGCTGCGGGCGCCCGAGGTCGTCGCCCTTTTCCGGGAAGACGAAGATGAGATCGATGTCGGAGGAGAAATTGAGCTCGCCGCCGCCGAGCTTGCCCATGCCGAGCACGATGAGCGGCTGCGCGCTCGCCGGCCAGCGCTGCGCGGCTCGCCGTACATGCGCGCCAGATCCTGGTCGGCGTAGTCCACGGCCGCCTCGATGGCCGCATCGGCAAAGGCGCTGGTGTCGGCCAGCGTCTCGGCGAGCGGCGCCCAGCCCGCCAGGTCGCGCCAGGCGATGCGCACCATCTCGCGCTCGCGCTGGCGCCGCAGCGCCGCCATGAATCCGGCCAGGTCCGGTTCGCCGGCCACGCGCCGCCTCGAGCCGCTGCGCCATCTCGCCGGCGCGCCAGCGCGCGGGCGAGCGCCGCCTCGTCGATCAGCCACTTGGACAGGGCCAGCGTCGGGCATCGCGCGCCAGGCGCTCGCAGACGAAGTCGCTGGCGGCCAGCACGCGCGGCAAGGCGTCGCGCAGTTCGGGCGGCCGCCGCCTCGAAGACCGCGCAGCGCGCCCGACTCGCGGAGGCGTGTCAGTTGTTGCTCACAGTAGGCGTATCGAGTTCGCGGTGTCACGGGCGCGAGACTCTACTAGAAATAGCTACTTGCAGATGCCGCGCAAGCGCCTACGATTCTGGCCATGAACACCCGATCGCGTCCCGATCGCTCGCTTGCCTGCCACTGGTCCGTGCTCGCCGCCTGCGGCAAACAAGAAGCCGGTGCGCGAAATCGACTGGGCCAAGGCGGCGCTGGCGCGCAATCCCGCGCTCGAAATCGTCTCCACCGACGAAGCCGCCGGCGTGTTCACGGTGCGCGATACCACCACCGGCGACGGTGCAAGCTGCGCCTCGAAGACCTGATGGCCGCGCCGCTGCCGCGCGAAAGCCGCGCAGCACAACGCCGCGCGACGCCGGCGCCCGCGCCAGTCGCGACACTGCCGCCCCGGCGAGACGCCGCGAGCCGCGCGACGGCCGCGGCCAGTCAAACTACCGAGACCGTCGCCGCGGTCGCGCGGCTCGGGCGAGTCGCTGGCCGAGGGTCCGGGCTACAGCATCACGCGCGGCGCAGCGCAGCGACGCCGGCAGCCACGGCCACGCACGCATCGAAGGTCCGGGCTACAGCATCACGCGTGAAGGACCGGCCACGCGCGCGGAGTGCACGCCCGATGCCGAGGCCGTCGCCGCCAATGTCGAACGCCGCACCGATCCCATCATCTGCCAGGGCGACCGGCTCATGCGCATCGATGGCGAGACCATCGAGTTCACCGGCGATGCCGTCATCGCCGAGAAGGGCTGCGACCTCTACATCAGCAATGCGCGCATCCGCGCCGGCGGCGTCGGCATCATCGCGCGCCAGGCGCGCGTGCACATCGTCAACAGCACCATCGGCGGCACGCGCGGTTCGTACGAAGCTTCCGCAGGGCGCCGAGATCTACGTGGCGCGCTCCACGTTCTCGGGCGTCGGCCGCCGCTTCGACACGGCGACCATGAACGACCTCGGCGGCAACGAGTACCAGCTGCACCACTGAACGGGGCCCTCGCGGACCGCGCTACGTCGAACGTCCCTCAGGCGTCTGGTAGGATGCGCCTGCGCAAACTCGGGAGATTCGATGACGTATTGCGTCGGCGTCCAGGTCGATGAAGGCCTGGTGTTCCTGTCGGACTCGCGCACCAACGCCGGCGTCGATCACGTCAGCACTTTCCGGAAGATGACGTTTTTCGAGATGCCGGGCGAGCGCGTCATCGTGCTGCTGTCCGCCGGCAATCTCGCCATCAGCCAGTCGGTCACCGGCCTGCTGCGCGAACGCGTCAAGCAGCGCCAAGGCCAGCCTGCTCACCACGCGCACCATGTCCGATGCGGCGCGCCTGGTCGGTGACGCGGTGCGCGACGTCTATCATCGCGATGCCGATGCCGCTCAAGGAACACGGCATCGAGTTCAATCCCACGTTCATCATCGGCGGCCAGATCGGCGGCGAAGCCGCCGCGCCTGTTCCATGTGTATTCGGCCGGCAACTTCATCGAGACCACCGCGGACACGCGCTATTTCCAGATTGGCGAGTCCAAGTACGGCAAACCCATCATCGATCGCGTGGTCAAGGCGGAAACGCCGCTGGCGGCGGTCGGCCAAGTGCGCGCTGATTTCCATGGATTCGACCATCCGCTCGAACCTGTCGGTGGGCATGCCGCTCGACCTGGCCATCGTGCGCCGCGATGCGCTGCAGATTTCGTTGCATCGGAGCATCGGCCCCGAAGACGCCTATTTCAAAGTCATCCGCGACGGCTGGGGCGAGTCCTTACGTAATGCGTTCTACGCCCTGCCGGACCCCTCCTATTCCATAAGCAACCCCAGCCAGCGCCTGAACTGGGACATGTCACCGTGCGGCGCGCACGTTTTGGCGCGACGCGAGTTTCCTTCACCGCAAATCAGGCGTAGCGTTGTTTGACATGAGGGAGTCGCCGACAAACCGTCGCTTTGCCCTGCAGGCGCTGCTGGCGCTGGGAGGCGGTCTTGTCTCCCGTTCCCTGTTCGCCGAACCGAACATATCCGCCGCGCGCTCCCGGCACGCCCGAAGATCTGTCGGGCGCGCTCGCCGATCCCGAACCTTTGTTTGCCGCGCCCACGCGCCTCGATCGCATCGGCCGCGTGATGACGCACGTCATGGTCAACGGCAAAGGCCCGTTCCGTTTCGTCATCGACACTGGCGCGAGCCGCTCGACGCTCGCGCCGCACCTCGCGCGAGCGCTCGGACCTCACGCATTCCGTGGGCCGCAACGTCATGCTCAACGGCGTCACCGGCGCGGCCGAAGTGCCCACCGTCGCCGTCGACAGCATCGAGATCGGCGCGCTCAAGTTCGAGAACCAGAACCTGCCGGTGATCTTCACGTCCATCATGGGCAATGCCGACGGCATCCTCGGCGTCGCCGGGTTTCCACGATCAGCGCATCGACGTCGACTTCAAGCGCGACCGCGTGAGCGTGCTCGAGTCGAATGGCCGCCGGCCTCACTACAGCATGGTGACCGCGCGCGCCGCAGCGCAACGTCAACGGACTCATGATCCTCGACGTGCGCGTCGGCCGGCGCATCAAGGCCAAGGCCGTCATCGATACCGGCGCCGAGCGCACGCTCGGCAACCTCGCGCTGCAGAACGCGATGAACAAGGGCCAGCGCAAGCGCGAGCCGGTCAACGCCGTGGTGCATGGCGCCACGCCCGACATCGCCGACGGCGACGTGCAGGAAATCAAGGAAGCCACGCATCGGCGACATGACGCTCACGAATCTCGAAGTCATCTTCGCCGACTTCCACGTGTTCAAGCTCTGGGGCCTCGACCAGGAACCCGCGATGCTCATCGGCATGGACATGCTCGGCGTGCTCGACCGGCTGGTCATCGACTACCGCCGCAACGAAGTGAGCATGTTCGGCGAGCGCGCCTCGTCGCGCGTCGTGGCAGCGCTGAAACTCCGGTAAGACGCCACTGTCTGACGCGCTGGGGCTGCTGCATTAAGCTGCGACCCCATGTCGAACCCCGAACCCACACCCATCCGCGAATGGCGCGACGTCAGCGCCGCGCAGTTCCGCGACGAGATCCTGCCGTCCGCTGCAGCCCGCGGTGCTGCGCGGAGCTGGTGCGCCGACTGGCCCGCGGTGCGCGCCGGCCGCGAATCGCCCCGGCCATGGCTAACTACCTGCGCGGCTTCGACACCGGCGCGTCGGCCGACACCATGTTCGGCGACCCGGCGATCGGCGGACGTTTCTTCTACAACGACGAACTGACCGGCCTCAATTTCGAGCGCCGGCCGCAGCGCATCGTCGCATCGCTCGACCGCCTGCTGGCGCTGCTCGACGAGCCCGCACCCGCAGGCGATGTACGTCGGCGCCGTGCCCACGCCGGCCAGCATGCCGGGCTTCACGCGCGACAACACGCTGCCGCTGGTCGACGCCTCGGTCGTGCCGCGCGTGTGGATCGGCAACCGCGTCACGGTGCAGACGCACTACGACATCTCGAACAACATCGCCTGCGTGGTCGCCGGGCGCCGGCGCTTCACGCTGTTTCCGCCCGAGCAGCTGGTCAACCTGTACGTCGGGCCGCTCGAGTTCACGCTGGCCGGCCAGCCCATCAGCATGGTGCGGCTCGACCAGCCGGACTTCGAGCGATTCCCGCGATTCCGCGACGCGCTCGCCACCGCGCAGTTCGCCGAGCTCGAACCCGGCGACGCGCTGTTCATGCCCTACATGTGGTGGCACCACGTCGAGTCGCGCGAGCGCTTCAACGTGCTGGTGAACTACTGGTGGGACGAAACGCCGCCGTGGCAGGGCTCACCGTTCGAAGCGCTGCTGCACGCCATCATGGCGGTGAAATCCCTGCCGCCGGACAAGCGCGAAATCTGGCGAAAAGGTCTTCGAGCACTACGTGTTCCAGAACGGCGGCGATCCGGTGGCGCATCTGACGCAGCGCCAGCGCGGCATCCAGGGCCCGCTCGATCCGCAGCTCGCCGACGTCATCCGCGCACAGCTGCGTGCAGACTGTTGCGCGCGGCGCAGCGTTGAGCAGCGCAGCGCTGGCCAGCTCAGGCGCGCAGCGAAAAGATGCCGAGCCTGCGTCGCCGCCCATTGAGCAGTGCCTCGACGCGGTGCACGCCCGGGATAGTGCTTGCGCGTCGTGAGCTGCTTCAGCCCGATCTTCTTGGCAGCGTCACGCGGCCGCGCGCGGGCAGATCGACCGCCTTGAGCTTGAAGGTTTTCGCGCCCGTGCCGCGCGCCTTGACGAAATGCACCACCAGATCGGCCATGACGCGCTGACGCGCTGCGTGCCCTGGTTCACGAGCGTGAACGAGATCGTGACGCTGCCGCCGATCTTCGGGCGCGCCGGCGTGATCGCACCTCGCGCATCGACGACCTCCGCCTTGCCGCCGAAACCCAGCGCGCCGAGCGCGCCAGCGTCGGCACGTTTCACGGCGGAACGCAACGCATGCCCCACGATCCAGCGCCGTTCCGGCGCTGGCGCCGCGCAGCCAGCGTTTCGCGACCGCGGTCGAGCAGCGCCGGGTGATCCTTGCCGATGTCGTTGAGGTTGTTAGCCACCGAGCGGCGCACGTACAGCTCCGGATCGTCCTTGAGCAGCTCCAGCAGCTCGAGCACCGGGCGCGGATCTTTCTGGAAGGCGCGCAGCCGCGGCGCCCACGGCAGGCGCGGCCGGGTGCCTTCGGACACCAGCCGGCGCACGTGGTGGCTCGGATCCGCGCGTCCATTCGCGCAGTCGCGCCAGCGTGCGCCTCGGGATGTTTCTCGAGAAAGGCGCGGATGCTGTATTCCGCGGTGAACGCTGGGTCAACGCGTGCTGCGCGCGCATCGAGTCCTCGAAATGATCCAGCCCGTGCTGCGCCACGAAGAACAGGTGCGGCATGTAGAGAAACGCCGCCATGCCGCCCGAGGCACGATGCTCGTGCGGCTGCGACGCCGACGCCAGCAGGATCGTCGACCGCCGCGCGGATATTCCGCGCGGCAGGTGTTTGCGCAGCGCCGCGGCGATCTGAAAGCCGCGGCCGGTGAGCGACAGCGGCGCCGTAACCCGCGAGCGCATCGCGCAGGAACGCATCGTGCGGAAACTCCGGCGTGCACCGCGCGGATCATGCCGCGCGATGGCGCGCGGCGCGCTCTCGCCGAACTGGTCCTTGAGCTGGCTCGCCATGCCTGAGTTATTGGCGCGCGGTGGCGAGCCTCAAGCCCAGCGCGATGAACATGGCGCCCGCGACCTTGTTGAGCACGTTGGCCATGGACGGCCGGCGCAGGAACGCGCCGCGCAGTTTCGCGGCGCGCGATCGCCAGCACCAGGCACCAGACCACGCCCAGCGACACGAACGTCAAGCCCGAGCGCCAGGAACGCGCCGACCTTGTGCGTGCTGTCGGCCTCGATGAACTGCGGCATGAGCGCCAGGAAGAACAGCGCCACCTTGGGATTCAGCAGGTTGGAGACGATGCCCTGGCGGAACGCGGACCAGCGGCCGTCATCGCGCGACGGGCGCGTCGTCGCCCGGCAGGCCGCTCGCGCGCGTCAGCAAGCGCGCGGACGCCGATGTAGATGAGATAGGCCGCGCCCGCGAACTTCACCGCCATGAACGCGTATGGCGACGTCGCGAGCAGCGCCGACAGTCCGAGCGCCGCCGCGAAGGTGTGCAACGACGCTGCCGGCGGTGATGCCGAGCGCGGCGGCGATTCCGGCGGAGCGCCCGCCCGCCAGGCTGCGGCCGAGAATGAAGAAGGTGTCCTGCCCCGGCGTGATGACGAGGATGACCGCGGTGGCGATGAACAGCCAGTAGTGATGAATGCCCAGCATGGGCGGCACTTTATCAGGCCTGCCGGCCATGCTCGGAATCAACGCTTTCGAAGCGGCGGCGTCCGTTACGAAACAAAAGCTGCGGGCACCGGTTCCTCGCCCAGCGCCTGGCGCAACACCGCCCAGTGCATGGCTTCGTCGCCGAGAATGCTGGCGGCCGCCTTGGCGAGCTCGCGATCCTTGAACAGCGGCACCGCGCCGAGATAGGCGCTGACCGCGCCCTTCTCGAGTCCGGCCGCGAATCGCAGCACGTCGTTCTGGGTCTTCAGCGTCTCGACCGGGAAAGTTGTAGTTCGCCTTGGCGTCGGCCGGCGTTGCCGCCGAGCTTCGCGACCGTCCCGGCGAGCACGTCGGCGTGTTGTTTGTGATGGCCCTGGAATGTCGTGGCCAGTGCCAGCACCGGGCCCTTCAGCAGTCCGCTGCCGGCGCCGACGCCATAGGCCGCGATGGCTTCGAGCTCGGCGGCGAGTGCGGTGTTGAGGATCGCGACGTCATTGGCGGGATTGGCGTCGCCTCGGCCGCTGCGGCCAGTGCTATCGCGCCCGGCGAGCAACGCCACCGCTGCACCAGACAGCCCCAGCCCGCTCACTCCCAGAAAAGTACGGCGCGCCGCATCAACAGAACCGAATCGACGATGATCCAGGAATGACATGAGTTTTCTCCGATGTGGGTGTCTCCTATCTAATGAGCCGGCTCTGCGTTTGTTCCGCGGCGCGTGCGATTCCTCTGACAATCCCTTCGCAATCGCCTACATCGGAACCCTGGTCGGCGCCTGCCGGGCAAGTGGCGAAAGCTGAGACCATCCAGCGGTCAAATTCCGCGTGCAATTGATCCTGGGCGAAATAGTCGCCGACGCTGGGAACCGTATTCCCGCGCGGAGCGACTCACCCTTCGGGCCGGCATGTTCGACGTGCCGACCGCTTGTCCACTGATGGACGAGTAACCAAGGGGAAACGGACTTAAGCATGCTTTCCATACTGGTCTGCCATTCGTATTTCCTGCGCTTCGACCAGAAGCAACAGGAGCGCGCCAAGCCCTATCCGCCGCTGGCCACGCTGCAGGTCGCCTCCATGCTGCGCGCGGCCGGGCACGAGGTGTCGTTGTTCGACGCCATGCTGGCCGAGGATCTCGACGCGCTTCGAGCGCCAGCTCGACGTGCTCAAGCCGCAGCTCGTGCTGTTCTACGAGGACAACTTCAACTTCCTGAGCAAGATGTGCCTCGGCCGCATGCGCGACGCGCTGCCTGCGAGATGCTCGGCTGGCGCGCGCGCGCGGCGCGCGCATCATCGCCGCGGGCTCCGACGCCTCGGATGCGCCGGACGAATACCTAGCCGCGGGCGCCGACGCCGTGCTGCACGGCGAAGCGCTCGCGCGCGCTCGTGGCGCTCGTCGACCGGCTCGACGACGACGCCGCAGCTGCGCCGACGCCGACGCTCGGCCGCCGGCCTGCCCGATGTCAGTCACGCGACGCGCGGCGGGCACGCTGCGCTCGCGAGGCCGCGGCGCCGCTGCCCGAACCCACGCTCGCGGCGCTGCCCGCCTGGGATCTCGTCGACATCGAGAAATACCGGCGCGTCTGGCGGCGCGCGCACGGCTACTTCAGCCTGAACATGGCCGCCTCGCGCGGCTGCTCGTTCCGCTGCAACTGGTGCGCGAAGCCCATCTGGGGCAACCAGTACCTGCAACGCCCGGCCGCGCGACGTGGCCGCGGAAATGATGCACCTCGAAGCGCCACTATCGGCCCGACCACATCTGGTTCGCCGACGACATCTTCGGATTCAGGTCGACTGGGTGAACGAGTTCGCCGCCGCGCTCGCGGCAGGCGGCGGCGGCGTGCCCTTCACCATCCAGTTGCGCGCCGATCTCGTGAGCGCGCGCATGGCCGAGGCGCTGCGCGACGCGGGCTGCCGCGAAGTCTGGATCGGCGCCGAAAGCGGCAGCCAGAAGATCCTCGACGCCATGAACAAGGGCACGACGCGTCGCGAGAACATTCGCCGCGCGCGCGCCTGCTGGGCGACGCAGGGCATCCGCGTCGGGTTCTTCCTGCAGCTCGGCTACCTCGGCGAGGAACTCGACGACATTCTCGCGACGCGCCGGCTGATCGAGGAGGCGCGGCCCGACGACGTCGGCGTGAGCGTCGTCCTATCCACTGCCCGGCACGAAGTTCTACGAGCTCGTGAAGGAGCAGCTCGGCGACAAGACGCACTGGCAGGAAAGCAACGATCTCGAGATGATGTTCTCACGGCACCTACCGCTCGGAGTTCTACCGCGCGGTGCGCAACCTGCTGCACGACCAGGTCACGCATCCGCGACTCGCCGAGGTCGCGGCAGCGCTGGGACGAGCTCATGCGCGAACGAGGCGCGACTTCCGCCAGCGACCACGGGACGACGCCATCGCCGCGACGTCGCTGGCGGCTCGCGCGTCGGCTCTCGGCTGAGTCGCCCATGGCCGACCTCCTGCTCACCCACGGCTACTTCCTCGCCGAGGACGAGAAGGAGCGGCAGATCATGAAGCCGTATCCGCCGCTCGGCCTGCTCTACCTCTCGGCATACCTGAAGCGCGCGGGTTCTCGCGTCGAGGTCTTCGACAGCACGTTCGCGCGAGCGCGCCGACGCTGCAGCGAGCGCTTCGCGGCGACGCCCGGCGGCGTGGTCGGCATCTACACCAACCTCATGACGCGCCGCTCGGTGCTCGCGATCGTGCGCGCCGCGCAAGCTGCATCGGCTGGACGGTGGTGCTCGGCGGGCCGGAGAGCGCCAACTACACCGCCGAATACCTCGACGCCGGCGCCGACGTCATCGTCATCGGCGAAGGCGAGCTCACGCTCGCCGAGCTGCTGCCGGCGCTGCGCGCGATCGCGGCCCGCACCGCCTGCACGCAGTGCGCGGCATCGCGTTCCGCGACGAGACCGGCGCGCATCGTGCGCACCGCCGAGCGCGCCAAGATTCCGGACCTCGACGCCTGCCCTGGCCCGATCGCGAGGCCATCGATCACCAGCTGTACCTCGACGCCTGGAAGACCCATCACGGCGCCAGCAGCATCAACCTCATCACCGCGCGCGGCTGCCCGTATCAAGTGCAACTGGTGCTCGCACGCGGTGTACGGCTTCACGCACCGGCGGCGCAGCCCGGCGAACGTGGCCGACGAGCTGCAGTGGATCGTCGAGCGTTACGCATCCCGACCAGGTCTGGTACGCCGACGACGTGTTCACCATCAGCCACCCCTGGCTCGCACAGCTACACCGCCGAGCTGCAAGCGGCGCGGCATCCATCGTCCGTTCGAGACCATCACGCGCGCCGACCGGCTGCAGAACGAAGACGCCGCGCGCGCTGCTGCGCGAGCTCGGCTGCTATCGCATCTGGATCGGCTCGGAGAGCGGCAGCCAGCGCATCCTCGACGCCATGCAGCGCGGCGTGACAGGTCGAGCAGGTGCGCCACGCCTGCGCAGCTCGCGCACGCAGCACGGCATCCAGGTCGGCATGTTCCTCATGTGGGGCTACGAAGGCGAGGAGCTCGAAGACATCGAGGCCACCGTCGAACACGTCAAGGCCGACGCAATCCCGGACATCTTCTTCACCACGGTGTCCTATCCGATCAAGGGCACGGGCTACTTCGACAAGGTGCGCGAGCGCGTGCGACTTGCCGCATCGCGTGGGCGGAGGCGTCCGATCGCGACTACGTGATCGCCGGCCGGCGCGGCAAGGACTACTACAAGCTCGCCGACCAGTGGCTGCGCAACGAGGTCGAGGCCTTCCGCCTCGAGGCCGCGAATCCAGCCCGGGCGGCGGAGCTTCTCGGCACCGCACGTCGTGCCCGCGAGCAGATGATCTCGATGTCCAGCCGATGAGCGACGTACATCCAGACCTGCCACCCTTCGCCACCATCCAGGCGGCGCTGGTCGCGGTCACCGATCGGTTCGTGCGCGAGCTCGGGGCGCCAGAGGAAGCGGCCCCCGACTGGAACGACTTCGAGTGGGGCATCGCCCGCTCGGTCTGTGTCATGCACGGCCTCGCGGGAATGCTCGCGGGGCGGCTGCGCTGGCGCGGTCCGGATTCCTGGGTGAAGTTCCTCGGCGAGCAGCAGCGGCACATGCGCCTGCGCGAAGCGCGCGCCCGGGAAATACTCGCGCGCCTGCACGATGCCACGCGAGCGCGCGGCATCGCCATCGTGCCGCTCAAGGGCTCCGCGCTCCTCGCGCTCGGTGTGCACGGGGATGGTGTGCGCCCCATGAGCGACATCGACCTCCTCGTCGCACCCGAGAAGGCGGCGGCACTCGCCGAGACATTGCAGTCGGTGGGCTACCGGCAGAGTTATGCCACCCGACGTCACACCGTCTTCGACCCCGTCGATCAGGCCCTGCCGAATATCTTCGGCGAACACGTGGACAACCACTTTCGAATCGAGCTGCATCTGGCGATCGCGGAGCCCCTGCCGATCTCGCTGGTCGACATCACGGCGCGCGTTTGGCCACGCGACGCGCATCCCGGCACGAACACCTATGCAAGCAACGCCGCCCTCTTCTGCCACCTGCTGCTGCACGCCACTGGCGGCATGCGCACGAACACCATGCGTTTCATGCAGCTCATCGATCTCGCGCGCCTCGCGCCGCGGCTCACGCGCGAGGAGTGGTCCGGGCTCACCGGCGACGGCGCACACGCCTGGTGGAAGTATCCGGTG
>CAWILI010000015.1:0-44716 GCA_963836825.1 uncultured Actinomycetota bacterium | reverse complement strand
GCGGCCGAGCCGGTGCTGCCGCTGTGGGTGTTCTCGCGTCGGCTCATCGTCACGACCTCGCTGGTCTCGCTCGGGGTCGGCGGTGTGCTCATCGGCCTCACCTCGTACGTGCCGACGTTCCTCGAGGCGACGACGGATGCCTCTCCCATCGTCTCGGGTCTCGCGGTGGCCGCGCTCACCCTGGGCTGGCCGATCGCCGCCTCGAACGCGGGTCGGCTGTTCCTGCGCATCGGGTTCCGCCGCACCGCGCTCATCGGGCTGACGATCACCGTCATGGGTGCCTCCGCCCTGCTCGCGGCATCGTTCGCGCCGAACGTCTGGACCACGGCGATCGCCTGCTTCATCGTCGGCCTCGGGCTCGGCCTCGTCGCGTCGCCCACGCTCATCGCCGCCCAGTCGTCGGTGCCGTGGGCCGAGCGCGGCGTGGTCACCGGGGCGAACATGTTCCTGCGCTCGCTCGGCAGCGCGGTGGGCGTCGCGATCTTCGGTGCGGTCGCGAACGGCGTGATCGCCCGATCGGGCCTCGGCGAGCACTCCCCCGTGGCCATCCATTGGGCCTCGACCGCGGTCTTCATCGCGGTGCTGGTCACGGCCACCGTCACGATCGTCGCCGCCATCGCGATGCCCGCCGCCCACGTCGACGACATCGAGCACCGCGAGGTCGAGAGCCGGCGACGCCGATCGAGTAGCGCCGGCCGGCGCCGGATCAGCGCGCGATGAGACCGGTGGCGGCTCCGACGGCGAGCGCGACGGCGATGCCGAGACTGCCGACCGCGGAGCTCACGACGGCCGCGGTGCGAGCTGGTGACGGGGCTGACGAGCGCGACCTCGTCGTGCCCGCCGCGCACGCGCGTCGCGCCCCGTGCTTGCCGCGACCCGTCGATGATCATGCCGCGGATGATGTCGCGCATCGTTGCAGCGACGTCGTGGGCCGTGGGACGCGCCGCGGGATCGTCGGCGGTCATCGCCGCAAGCAGCACCTGCCACTGCTCGGGCAGGTCGTCGGGGATGCTCGGCGGGCGATGCAGACGAGCGAGGGCCGCCTCGATCGCGCTGCCGGTGTACTCCCGCTCGCCGCGGAGCGCCTCGAGCAGGACGAGTCCGAGGGAGTACACGTCGCTCGGCGTGCCCACCTCTTGGCCGCGCGCCTGCTCGGGCGAGATGTACGCCGCGGTGCCCATGATGGCCCCGTCGCTCGTGAGGCGGGATCCGTCGATGAACTGCGCCACGCCGAAGTCGGCGAGCTTGGCCATGAGCGTGTAGCCGAGCGTGGGCGCGTCGGTGACGAGGATGTTCTCGGGCTTCACGTCGCGGTGCACGATGGCGTGGCCGTGCACGTAGCTGAGCGCGTCGGCCATCTGCGCGCCGACGTCTGCGACCTGGCGTGGCAGCATCGGACCCCGCGCGAGACGGTGCGCGAGCGACCGGCCCTCGACGTACTCCATGACGACGTACCGGCGCGGCTGTCCTTCGTGCAGGAGCGTACCCGCGTCGTGGACGCCCACGAGCCCCGGATGGTTGAACCGGCTCAGCAGCCGGATCTCGCGCTCGCGGCGCTGGAGATCAGCCACGGTGTCGTCGTCGGCGCGGAACACCTTCACCGCGACATCGCGGCCGAGTTCGGTGTCACGCGCCCGATAGACGTCGGCCATCCCCCCGGAGCCGATGCGCTCGCGGAAGTCGTAGCGTTGTCGATGGTGGTCGGGCGTGGGCGTGTGGTCCGCAAGTCGCGGATCGTTCATGGTCAACTCCTGATGTCTTGTGCGCGGGTTCTGCGCACGCCGCACCGACTGACTCATGCGTGAATTCAGACTATCCGAGTGCCCTTTCTGGCCCCGGGGGCTTGCGCGTGGCCCGCCCATGCCGTACGACGCGCGAATCCGCGAACCGACGTCACCGCAGCGTCGCCGGCCCGATCACCTCGCCCTCGAGCGTGCGCACCCACCGGTCGCCCGTCGCGCGGTGCTCGGCGCGCGTCGCGAAGCGGTAGTGGTACGCCCGCGCACGCACCCAGCGTCGGCGCGACCCCGTCGAACGGATCGTGCGCGAGCAGCTTCAGCGTCGGGACATCCGCTTGCAGCAGTCGCCCGAGGAACGTCTCGAACCAGGGTTCCCACATGCGCCCGAGCGGCAGGAACCACATCAGCCAGTCGAGCCGCAGGTGGTACGGCGCCCACTGCCGCGGCAGGGCTCGCAGGTCGCCGGGCTTGCCCTTGAATCCGTACTCGCGCCAGTCGGCGTCATCGTCGGGCGCGGCGTCGAGCGTGCCCGCGACGACGATCTCGATGCGCCGCTTGGTGACCGTGCCGAACGCGCCGTATGCGTTGACGAGCATGTACCGGTTGAAGCTCGCGTTCATGAGCTGGCGTCGCGAGAACAGGTTCCGGATCGGCCACCAGCTGAGCACGAGAATCAGACCGGATGCCCCGAGCACGACGATCACCCACCACAGCGGCGTCGTCGTGGTGTCGGTGCCGAGGTCTGCCGGAATGGCCGGGATGACGGCGTGCCAGACCGGATCCGAGATCGCCGCGGCCGCGAGCACCACGGTGATCCAGTTGAGCCACGCGAAGTTGCCCGTGACGATCAGCCAGAGCTGCGTGAGGATCACGATCGTCGCGGCCGCCGATCCGACCGGTCCCGGCACGAACAGCAAGAACGGCACGATGAGCTGCGCGAAGTGGTTGCCGAGCACCTCGCCGCGGTGGAACCACTTCGGCAGCAGGTGCGCCTGCCGGCTGAACGGGTTCGGCATCGGCTGCGTCTCGTGGTGGTACATGAGCGCGGTCAGGTCGCGCCACTCGCGGCCGCCGCGGATCTTGATCATGCCGGCGCCGAACTCGAGGCGGAACACCAGCCACCAGATGGCGACGACGATCGTGATCGGCGGCGGCTGGTCGTTCGAGCCGAGGAACGCCACGGTGAACAGCGCCTCGCAGAGCAGCATCTCCCAGCCGAAGCCGTAGAACGTCTGGCCGACGTTCACGATCGACAGGTAGCCGATCCAGAGCGCGAGGAACACGAGCATCGGCACCCATGGCGGGCCGAGCTGCGGCAGGCCGACGACGACCGACGCGGCGAGCACCATGCCGCTGATCGCGAGCGCGACGAGCCGCCGATCGGTGTAGCCCCAGCGGAACACGGTCGGTCCGCGCAGCCGTGACGCGCGCCGCAGCAGGTCGGGCACCGGCAGCAGTCCGTGCTCGCCGAGCAGCGGACGGAACTGGTTCAGCGTCGACAGGAACGCGACGAACGCGAGCGCCCCCACCCCGCGCTGCACGATCTGCCGGGCGATCTCGTAGTCGTGCGCGTCGAACCAGCCGACCCAGTCCACGCCCTCACGCTACGCCGAAGCGCTCGCGCAGCGCGAGCTTCGCGGCCCACCACCCGTTCATGCCGTGCACCGACGGGCCGGGCGGCGTCGCGCTCGAGCAGAGGTACACGCCCTCGACCGGGGTGCGCCACGGCGCCGTCGACACCACCGGGCGCTTCACGAACTGCACCATCGAGAGCGCGCCGGCGTAGATGTCGCCGCCGACGTAGTTGCGGTTGTACGCCCCGATCTCGGCGGCCGAGCTCGCCGCCGAGGCGAGCACCACGTCGCGGAACCCCGGTGCGAACCGCTCGATCGCGGCGGTCACGGCCTCGGTCGCGTCCTGCGTCGAACCGGCGGGCACGTGCGTGTAGGCCCACAGCACGTGCTTGCCGGCGGGCGCGCGCGTCGGGTCGACGACGCTCGGCTGGGTGACGAGCACATACGGATGCCGCGGGGCCCCGCCGCCCGCGATCGTGGGGTTCAGTCCGGGCTGCATGCCGCGGACCACCGCATTCTCTGCTGCGGCCATCTCACGGCGGCTGCCGCCGACGTGCACGGTCGGGGCGAGCGCGACGGCGGGGTTCGCCCACGGCACCGGCCCCGAGAGCGCGAAGTCGACCTTCGCGACCCCCGTGCCGTAGCGGTAGCGGCGCAGCGCCCGCTCGTAGCGCGGCGGCAGGTCGGCGGTCAGCAGCAGGTCGGGCGACGTGTCGAGCAGCACCGCGCGCGAATCGGCCGTGACGGCGTCGAGGGTGTCGACCGGGGCATCCGTCACGATCTCGACCTCCGCGCTCGACGAGTTCGGCGGCGAGCGCGTCGGCGATCGCCTGCGATCCGCCCTTGGGGAGATCCCCAGCCCACGCCGTGCGCGTGCATCGCGAGCAGCAGTGCGGCGCCGGCCGTGGCGAGCGAGGGCATGCCGCCCGCGGCATGTGCCGCGACGCCGGTGAAGAGCGCGGGGGCGACATCGCCCGAGAACCGCGCGTTCCAGGCGCCCGAGCCCTGCTCGAGCGCACGAAGACCGAAGCGGAACGCCGCGATCGGGTCGCGCGGCACGCGCAGCAGCTGCCCGCCCGTGAAGTCGACGACGCCGCGCTGCCGCGCGAGCAGCGGAGCGATGAGGCGCCGCCACGCGGGCCCGTCGGCACCGAGCCCCTCGACCGTGCGGTCGAGGTCGCGCCACGCGATGCCCGCCCGC
The DNA here is from genome assembly GCA_963836825.1 of uncultured Actinomycetota bacterium. GTDB lineage: Bacteria > Actinomycetota > Actinomycetes > Actinomycetales > Microbacteriaceae > Agromyces. Next base: position 40,202 of record CAWILI010000015.1, on the reverse strand, counting down.
CCGCCGGGCAGCGGATGCGCGTACGACGCCTCGGGCACGATCCACTCGGGCGCGTGCGGGCCGTCGAGCAGGCCGAGCTTGCGGAACACCGGCGACGCGAGCCCCGCCGGGTGCACCGCCGAGCACACGTCGTGGCGGAACCCCGGCAGCGTGAGCTCGGCGGTGCGAACGCCCCCGCCGATCGTCGGCGCGGCTTCGAGCACGCGCACGCTGAGCCCGGCGCGGGCGGCGATGACGGCCGCGACGAGCCCGTTGGGCCCGCTGCCGACGACGGTGACGTCAACCACGGATCAGTACGCTGTCGAGATAGACCCACGGCAGTGAGTCCATCACGAGTCGGTGGCGGGGGCCGGCGTCGCCGGCCGGGACTGCGGCGGGGTCGTACTCGGCGTCCTCCTGCCAGAGCACCATGCGGCGAGCCTCGTCGCGCCGTGCCCGGAAGTCGTGCACGTCGCCGTCGGCGAGCTCGGCGAGCGCCTCGTCGACGGATGCCGCGTGCCTGAAGCCGTGCAGCGTGACCCACGTGGGCGGCCACAGCAGCATGGTGCCGGCCGCGTGACGCTCGAGCGCGTCGCCCGGCCGCACCCACTCGGCCGCGACGACCTCGTCGGGTGCGAGCACGAGCTCGCCGTCGGGCACGCGCACGGCGAAGAACGTCGTGGTGAGCGGTTTCGGCGAACCCTGCGGCGGCGTCCACACGGCGATCGGCACGAGCTCGTCGACCTCGACCTCGAGGCCGACCTCTTCTCGGGTCTCGCGCACGGCCGCTCGGCGGGCGGCCTCGATTCCGCTGATCTCATCGCCCGCGACATCGGCCGGCTCGACGACACCGCCCGGAAACACCCACGCGCCCGCGAACGAGCCCCGGCCGCTCGGCCGCTCGGCCAGCAGCACCTCGACACCGCGTTCGCCGTCGCGCAGCAGCACGACCGTTGCGGCCCAGCCCGCACCGTCGATCGACGGGGGCGTTGCGTTGGCGGCCATGGACTTCAGCCTAGGCCCGGCGCGACACCGGCGCACCGGCGGCGGATACACTGCGGGCATGAGCGACCCCGACCTGCCCGGCGTGCAGGCCACGACCCTGGCGCGGGTCGTGCTCGCGCCGAACGCCGGACCCATGACCCTCGACGGCACGAACACGTTCGTGCTGCGCGCGCCCGGGTCCGAGAGCGTCGTCGTCGTCGACCCCGGACCGTCCGACGCCGGGCACCTCGCCCGTCTCGCGGGCTTCGGGCGCGTCGAGCTCGTGCTCGTCACGCACAACCACCTCGACCACACCGAGTCGCTCGCCGAGTTCGCGCGCATGACGGATGCCCCGGTGCGCGCCATCGACGTGGCGCTCTGCATCGGCGGCGACCCGCTCGTCGACGGTGAGCGCATCGAGGCCGCCGGGCTCGCCATCGAGGTCGTCGCGACGCCCGGGCACACGGCCGACTCGGTGTGCTTCGCGCTGCCCGGCGACACGCCGCTCGGCAGCCCCGCGGAGGCGGGCGGCGCGGCGATCGGCTCGGTGCTCACCGGCGACACGATCCTCGGCCGCGGCACCACGATCATCGCCGACCCCGACGGAGCCCTCGGCCCCTACCTCGAGTCGCTCGCGCCGGCTGCGGGCACTCGCCACGCCCGGCCCCGTGGTGGCGCTCACCGGACACGGCCCGGTGCTGCCCGACCTCGCGGCGATCTGCGACGCGTACCTCGCGCATCGGGCCGAGCGACTCGACCAGGTGCGTGCCGCGCTGCGCGCGCTCGGCGACGACGCCACGACCGAGCAGGTCACCGACGTCGTCTACGCAGACACGGATGCCTCGGTGCGATTCGCAGCCGAGGCATCCGTTCGTGCGCAGTTACGGTACCTGCGCGGCACCGCCTGAGTGGTTACGCGGCGACCGCGAAGCCACCCGTCCACTGGATCTTCTCCTGCACCGCGAGCGTGAGCTGCAGGAAGCCGACGGCCTCGAGCTCACGGGCGCGCTTGAGCGAACCGGCGTCGACGGCGGCCACGCCACCGGCGCGCACGATGTCGATGAGGGTGTTCTTGGCGTCGACGTCGTCACCGGCGACGAGCACGGTGGTGGGGTTGCTGCCGACCTGCTTCGACGCGAGGGTCGCGGCGAAGTTGGTGTTGAAGGCCTTGAGCACGCGCGAGTTCGGCAGCGCGGCGGCGATCTCGCCGGCCTTCGAGCCGTCGGCCGGGAGCGACGAGCGAGTCGAAGGTCTCGAAGTTCAGGGGGTTCGTGATGTCGACGACGATCTTGCCGGCGAGCTGCTCGCCCCGCGTCTCGAGGATCTCGGCGACCGAGGGGTGCGCCACGGCGAGCACGACGATCTCGCCGTTGATGTCTGCGGTGTCGCGGTTGACGTACTCGACCGTGTGGCCTGCCGCCGCGACGATGCCGCCGATCGCTGAGCCCATGTTGCCGTTTCCGATGATGCTGACAGTCGTCATGACTTCCTCTCCGCATCGGGTCTCGATGCGATTACTTGTTCCGACAACTATTACCGTACAGCACTTCGGTTGTCGCGTCAACTAATGCGGTAGACTGGGTCGCATGACCAGTGAAACGAAGTGGCTGAACACCGAGGAATCCGCCGCCTGGGTGCGCCTCGTCGCGCTCGCGGAACTGCTGCCCGGTGCCCTCGACGCGCAGCTGCTGCGCGACGCCGGGCTCACGCATTTCGAGTACGGCGCGCTGATGGCGATCGCCGATGCTCCAGAGCGCACCATGCGCATGACCGAGCTCGCATCGCGCACGAACGCGACGCTGCCGCGACTCTCGCATGTCGCCCGCCGACTCGAGGAGCGCGGGCTCATCGAACGATTCCCCTGCCCCACCGACCGCCGCGCGACGAACGCCACGATCACCGAGGCCGGAATGCAGCTCATCGCCGAGGCCGCGCCCGGGCACGTCGAGACCGTGCGCGAGACCGTGCTCGACGTGCTCACCCCCGAGCAGCTCGAGCAGCTCTACGCGATCGCGGGCGCCGTGCTCACGAGGCTCGACCCCGACATGCGCCTCACGGCGACCTCGTGCCAGTTCAGCGAGGGCCCGATCCTCGCCCACGCGGGCTGACCCGCGCTCCGCTCTGCGCTCGACGCTGCTCTGGGCAGTGCTGCCGTGAGCGGCATCCGCCCCGCGCGGCCGACCGCCCGCGCAGGCTGGGGTCATGACCGATCACGAGACCCCACCGATCCACCCGATCGACGCCGAGCTCACCCGTCGCCTCTTCCATGAGCGCGTGATCGTGCTCGGCGACGAGCTCGACCAGGCGGGCGGCAACCGCCTCATCGCGCAGCTGCTCACGCTCGCCGCCGACGACCCGCGCCGGGACATCCGCTTCTTCATCAACTCGCCCGGCGGCTCGGTGCCCGCCATGCTCGCGATCATGGACGTGATGCGGGCGATCCCGAACGACGTGGCGACCGTCGCGATCGGGTGGGCGGCGAGCGCCGGGCAGTTCCTGCTCACCGCGGGCACGCCCGGCAAGCGGCTCGCGCTGCCGCACGCCCGCGTGCTCATGCACCAGGGCTCGGCGGGCATCGGCGGCACCGCCGTCGACGTCGAACTGCAGGCCGACGACCTGCGCTACACGCGCGATGTCGTGCTCGGCATCACCGCCGAGCTCACCGGCCAGCCGATCGAGCGCATCACGCAGGACTCGCTGCGCGACCGCTGGTACACGGCCGAGCAGGCCGTCGACTACGGCTTCATCGACCGCGTCGTCGACGACTTCGACGAGCTCTACCCGAGTCCCGCCCACGCGGCCGCCGGATTGCGGGTGCCGGCATGAGCAGTTACACGATCCCCTACGTCGTCGAGAAGCGCGGCAACAGCGAGCGCTCGCTCGACGTCTACAGCCGCCTGCTGTCGGAGCGCATCGTCTACCTCGGCACCGAGATCGACGACGGCGTCGCGAACGTGCTCATCGCCCAGTTCCTGCACCTCGCGTCGGAGTCGAGCGAGACCCCGATCAGCCTGTACCTGAACTCCCCCGGCGGTTCGCCGGGCGCGGCGCTCGCGGTGTACGACACGATGCAGCACATCAGGCCGGATGTCGCGACCACGTGCGTCGGGCAGGCCGGCGGGCCGGCCGCCGTGCTGCTGGCGGGCGGGGCCAAGGGGCAGCGCGCGATGCTGCCGCACAGCACGGTGACGCTGCACCAGCCGTCGACCCAGGGGCGCGGCACGGTTCCCGACCTCATCATCCACGCCGACGAGGTCGTGCGGGTGCGCGCCGAGCTCGAGGCCGCGCTGGCGGCAGACACCGGGCGCTCGGTCGAGGCGCTGCGCCACGACACCGATCGCGACCTGATCCTGCCGGCCCCGGCGGCCGTGGCCTACGGCCTCGCCGACCACGTGCTCACGGCGCAGGCATGACGTCGGCGCCCGGTGCTACCGTCGGAATATGACCCCGCAGGAGCTCGAGACGCTCGCTCACCTGCGCCGCGCACGCGACCTGATCGACCGCGAGTACGCGAAGCCGCTCGACGTGCCGACGATGGCCGCGAAGGCGCTCATGTCGCCCGCGCACTTCTCGCGGCAGTTCCGCGCGGCCTATGGCGAGACGCCCTACAGCTACCTCATGACCCGCCGCATCGAACGCGCGATGGCGTTGCTGCGGGTCGGCACGAGCGTCACCGACGCGTGCATGGCCGTCGGCTGTACGTCACTCGGCTCCTTCAGCTCGCGGTTCACCGAGATCGTCGGCGAGTCACCGACGGCATACCGCAGTCGCGAGCACGACGCGGTCGAGGCCATGCCCCCCTTCGTCGCGAAGATGCAGACGCGCCCTGCCCGCGACGCATCGAGCAGGATCGGAGAAGCGACCGGAGGGGCCGCGGCGTAGCGTCATCGCCATGACCATCGCACTCCAGTACCTCAACATCACCGTCAACGACGTCGACGAGTCGATCCCCTTCTACCGCGACGCGCTCGGGCTCGATGTGCAGAACGACGTCGCCTCAGGAGGCTTCCGCTGGGTCACGCTCGGCAGCGATGCGCAGCCCGGACTCGGCCTCGTGCTCTCGGTGCCCCATGCCGGCCGCTCGCAGGCCGACGGCGACGCACTTCAAGAGCTGCTCACCAAGGGCGTGCTGCCCCTGTACGTGTTCCGCTCCGACGACGTCGACGCGACCTTCGAGCGCGTGCGTGAATGGGGCGCCGAGGTGCTCCAAGAGCCCATGGACCAGGGCTGGGGCCCGCGCGACTGCGCGTTCCGCGACCCGTCGGGCAACACCGTGCGCATCGCGCAGGCACCCGCGGCCTGATCGCGCGGGGTGCCGCTGGCGCGCGGCGCCGACGCTCAGGCCGCGAGCAGGGCTCAGGCTGCCAACAGGAACGTGTCGGCCGAGCGGCCCGCGCCCGAGGCATCCGATTCGAATGCAGCGAGCGGATGCCGCGACCCGGCGTCGAGCCGGAACGCCAGCGACGTCTCGACCGCGAGCCGTTCGCGACGCTCGGCCTCGCGTCGCTCGTCGTCGAGCCGGGCACCGAGCCGCTCGCTCACGCGGTGCACGACGTCGAACAGGTCGAGGCCGAGGGCGTCGGCCACCGACCCGAGGATCTCGCTCGACGGCTCCTTGCGGCCGCGCTCGATCTCGGAGAGGTACTGCGGCGAGACACCCGCCGTGGCGGCGACCTCGGTGAGGATGCGCTGCTGGTCGAGGCGCTCACCGCGCAGCACCTCGCCGAGCACATCGCGCCACAGCGGCTTGGACCGGCGCGGGCCTGCCGCCCGCGAGAACTCGACGACGTCACCCATGACGAGAGGCTAACCGTCGGCCGCCGCGACCGACAGGTCGATCCGCTCAGAGCAGAATGCGCCGCGGCGGCGCGTCGGCGCCGACGGCGACCGGGCGTCAGGCGACGGGCGTTCCGCCCGCCGAGTCGGCCGGAAGGGCCGCGCCGCTGCTCGTCGCATCGGCCACGCGACGACGCCTGAAGCGCAACGGCTTGCGTTCGTCGATCGAGGGATCGGGCGCGTCCCACACCTTGATGATCGCCCAGCCGACCGCGGCGAGCGGCACCGCGAGCACGGCACCCACGATGCCCGCGAGGATGGTTCCGGCCGTCAACGCGATGAGGATGACGAGCGGATGCAGCTTCAGCGACTGCGCCATCACGACCGGCTGCAGGAAGTCGCCCTCGATCTCCTGCACCACGATGACGATCGCCACGACGATGAGCGCCACGACCGGGCCGTTCGCGACCAGGGCGACGAGGGCCGCGAGGATCCCCGCGACCGTGGCGCCGACGATCGGGATGAACGCGCCCAGGAACACGATGACGGCGAGGGGCAGCGCGAGCGGCACCTGCAGGATCGCCAGGCCGATGCCGATGAACGCGGCGTCGACGAACGCGATGATCGCGGTGCCGCGCACGTATCCGCCCAGCACCTTGACGCTCGTGACGCCGACGCGCTGCCCGCGCTCGAGGTGCGCGCCGGTGAACGGGCGCATGAAGAACGCCCAGATGCGGTCGCCGTCCTTGAGGAAGAAGAACAGCACCACGAGCAGCAGCAGGGCGCCCGTGATCACCTCGGCAGCCGCGGATACGCCCGCGACGGCGCTCCTGCCGAACTCGGCGCTGGTCAGGAAGTCGATGATCGAGTCGCGCGCATCCTCGACCTGCTGCGGGTCGATCGGGATCGGCAGCGTCTCGACCCAGTCGAGCAGGTCGTCGAAGCCCTCGGTCGCCGATTCGGCGAGCGACGCCCACTGGTTGCGCACGGCGAACACGATCGCCGTGATGATGCCGCCGAGCACGATGATGCCGCCGAGCAGGGTCACCCACGCGGCGAGGATCGGCGGCATGAAACGGCGCAAGCCATCCGATGAGCGGGCTCGCGGCGGCCGCGAGGATGAGCGCGATGAGCACGGGGATCACGAGCAGCTTGACCTGCACGAGTGCCCACACGGCGAGCGCACCGAGGGCGAGCACGAGCACGACCTGCAGGCTGCGGATCGCCCAGCGCCCCAGCCGGTCGTTCCAGATCGGGCCGCCGGCGCTCGGGCGCTCGGTGCCGGCGACGGGCACCGCGGGCCGAACACCGGCAGCCGACGTGGGCCCGGCGTCTCGACGTGCGCGTCGGAAGACCATGGGATGACCCTAGAGCGGCACCGCGCGGCATCCGCAGACGCGGGAGCGGTGCGCCGGAGATCAGCTCGCGGCGGCCTGGTCGACGCCGCGGTGCTCGCGCAACCGCTCGAGCAGACGCGCCGACCCGCTCGCGATCGCCGCCTTCTCTTCGGCGGTGAGCACGTCGAGGAAGTGCGTGCGGATGGCGGACGCGTGGTCGCGCATGGCGCCGAGCAGTGCGCGCCGGCCGTCGCGGGTGAGGCCGGCGAGCGAGCCCCGCGCATCGGTGTCGCACTCGACGCGCTCGACGAGCCCGCGCGCGGCCATGCGCGTGAGCTGGTGCGAGAGGCGGCTCTTCTCCCACCCGATCGCGTCGGCCAGCACGCCCGGGGCGCAGACGCCGGTCGTCGGCCTGGAAGAGCGTGAGCAGGACGGTGTAGTCGGCCTGCGAGAGGCCCGCGTCACTCATGAGCCGACGATCGAGTTCGCGCGCGAGCTCGCGATGCACGAGCACGAAGTCGGCCCACATCGCCCACTCGGACTCGTCGATCGCGGAAACCTCGGACATGACTCGACTCTACCGACGCGTGTGTCGGCAGAGTCGAGTGCGCTTCGGTCGGGATCGGTGTCAGCTCACCTCGTAGGTGAGGCAGTCGGCGCTGTCGGCGCCCGGGCCGATGCGCACCGATGCCGCCGTGCACTCGAGGTTCGCGTTGTGGATGCACTCACCGCGCTGGCACGCGCCCACGTGGGTGAGCACCTTGTCGAGTCCGCCCTTGCTGCTGAGCGGAATGAAGGTCACGCACTCGGCGTCGCCGACGGACCCGGCGATCGTGACGGCTGCCGCGTGGCAGTGGGAATGGTCGTTGTAGGAGCATCCGGAAACGGAACACTCGGAGACGGCGGGCAGATCGTCGAGCGTCATGCTCATGGTGACCTCCAGAGGCGGTTTCGACCGTACGTGTATCGTGGGATGGTAGCCCCGCGTGCGTCGATCCTGCAGTACCCCGCGGGACGGTTTGCGCAGATCACGTGGACTTTTTCCTGAGGTGTGCCTCACCTAAGGTCGTCCTCGTCGACCTGCGGGCCGTGCTCGGGAGGGCGCGTCGTCAGGCGGGTGCGTTGTCGGGGTCGACCGTCTCGATCATGTCCTCCTCGACCGCGTTGTCGGCGTCGAGATCGTTCGGATCGTCGCCGCGCTCGAGCCCGCCGTCGGTGTCGTCATCGGTCGCGGGCGGCCGTTGGTCGCCCTCTCGCGGCTCGAGTGGACGACCGCGTGCCAGGTCGTCGTCGTTCGTCGCGTCGTTCGTCGCTTCGTTGTTCGTCATGCGTCCAGCGTGGGCGGCGGTCGCGACGTTCGTCAACGCCTTGACGTCATCGAGCCGCCGCTGGCCCGCCACCCGCAGACCGTGCAGAATGGGACCACTGACGTGGGAGGTGTGCAGTGACGATCGAAACGGTGCTGTGGTCGATCATCGGGCTGATCTGCGCGGTCGGCGGCGTGCTGCTGCTCGCCGCGGGCTGGTCGCTCGTGCGTCGTCGCCCCGAGCGCTGACCGGCGGCGCTGAGCGGCGCGGCGCTGAGCGGCGTGCGCGACCTCAGCCGAGCGCCTCGGCGATCGGCGTCTTGCCCGTGTTGAAGCGGATCGTTCGACCGATGGTCGCGGGATTCTGCAGTACCGCAGCGGCGACCGCCGCCACGTCGGCACGGCTGACGGTGCGACTCTCGGATGCCCCGGTGTCGATCATTCCCGTCGGCGGAGCGAGGTTGAGCGAGCTCGGCCCGAGGATCGTCCAGTCGAGCGTGGTGGTCGCGAGGTGCTCGTCGGCCGCGGCCTTCGCCTCGGCATAGGCGTGGAACGGGTTCGACTCGGGCACCGAATGGTCGGGCGAGCCGAAGTACGAGACCATCACGTAGCGCGACACCCCCGCCTGCGCTGCCGCCGTCATGCTGCGGATCGCGGCGTCGCGGTCGACCGCCCAGGTGCGCGCGGGGTCGCCGCCGCCGGCGCCCGCCGACCAGACGATCGCGTCGCGCCCGCGGAACAGGTCGGCGAGGCCGTCGACGTCGAGCGTCTCGATGTCGGCCACCACGGGCGTCGCCCCGGTTGCGGCGACGTCGGCAGCGTGCTCGGGATTGCGGATGATCGCCTCGACCTCGTCGCCGCGCTCGGCGAGCAGGCGTTCGAGTCGCAGCGCGACCTTGCCGTGACCCCCGATGAGTACGATGCGTGCCATGGGTGACTCCTTCGCGAATGTCGCGTGCGACGCGGGTGACCGGCAGCGTCGGATGCGTCGGGCGTGCGTCTCCACGCTACCGGGCGAGCGCTGTCGCGGCAAGGCGGCGTGCGATGCCGGTGACGAGCGCCGGGGTGCTGCTCTACCGCGGCGCACCCGACCTCGAGGTGTTCATCGCGCACATGGGCGGCCCGTTCTGGGCGGCCAAGCACGAGGGCGCCTGGACGATCCCGAAGGGCGAGTACGCAGCCGAGTCCGAGGATCCACTCGCGGCGGCACGCCGGGAGTTCGCCGAGGAGATCGGCACGCCGGCCCCCGACGTCGAGTTGCTCGACCTCGGCGGGTTCCGGTACTCGAGCGGCAAGCGCGTGCACGTCTTCGCGGGGGCCGCACCCGACTTCGAGATCGAAGCCGTCGACAGCAACCTGTTCGAGCTCGAGTGGCCGCCGCGCTCGGGCCGGCGACAGTCGTTCCCCGAGGTCGACGAGGCCCGCTGGGTTCCGCTCGAGGAGGCGCGCGAGCTGCTCACCAAGGGGCAGCGACCCGTGCTGCACGCCCTGCTCGACCGCCTCGGGCTCGGCTGAGGCCGGCGCGGCGCCGATCAGCCGGCGATGCAGCTCGTCGACCCACGCGGGCACGACGAGGCTCGCGGGCCCGTGCCGCACCTCGTCGAAGAGCGGCGTGATCTCGCTCGCGGCGAGGTTGAGCTCGATCGTGCGGGCGCCGCGCTCGGCCGCGACCATCACGAACCCGGCGGCGGGATACACCGCGCCCGAGGTGCCGATGGCCGCGAACTCGTCGCACGCGAGCAGCGCCTCGTCGATGCGGTCGAGCTCGTAGGGCACCTCGCCGAACCACACGACATCGGGGCGGAGCATCCGTTCGCCGCATTCGGGGCACGCGGGCCGCTCGACGAGGTTCGCCCGCACCGGCGAGCGCGCGCCGCATGCGGCGCAGAGCGCCGACCCGAGCTCGCCGTGCATGTGCAGCACGCGGTGCGAGCCGGCCCGCTCGTGCAGGTCGTCGATGTTCTGGGTGACGATGAGCAGGTCGTCGCCGAGCACGGACTCGAGCCGCGCGAGGGCGAGATGCGCGGGGTTCGGCTCGGTGAGCGCCACGGCGTGGCGTCGCGCGTCGTAGAAGCGCTGCACGGTGTCGGGGTCGCGCTCGAACGCCTCGGGGGTCGCGACGTCTTCGACGCGATGGCCCTCCCACAGCCCGCCCGCGTCGCGGAACGTGGGCACCCCGCTCTCGGCCGAGATGCCGGCACCGGTGAGCACGACGAGTCGCATTCCCCCATTAGATCGCGTACCCGCGACGTGCGACAGCCCCGCTGCGGCGACGCCCGCGACACGCCGGACGTCGGCACCGCGCTCTGCGTCGGCGCGCGATTTCCGACAGGATGGTCTGCATGCCCGGCGACGCGCTCACCGCGATCGCGGCGGAGCTCTACGGCCTCCTCCCCGATGAGTTCACCGCGGCGCGCAATGAGCGCGGCCGGGCTGCGCGCGGCGATGATCGCGATCTCGCCGCGCGCATCCAAGACCTCAAGCGGCCGTCGCCGCCCGCCTGGCTCGTCAATCAGCTCGTGCGCCATCGTCCGTCCGAGCTCGACGCGGTGCTCGAACTCGGCGCCGAACTGCGCGCCGCGCAAGACGACCTCGACGCGGCCCAGCTCGCACAGCTGGCCAAGCAGCGCCGGCAGCTCGTGTCGGCGGTGGCCCACGAGGCCGCCGAGCTCGCCGAAGAGCTCGGCAATCCGGTGCGCGGCCCGGTGCTCGACGCGGTCGCGCAGACCCTGCAGGCTGCGATGTCGGATGTCGCCGCCTCGGCCGCGGTGCGCAGCGGCCGCCTCGTGCGGGGGCTCGAGGCCGTCGGCCTCGAGGTCGATCTCGAGGGCGCGGTCGCCGGCGAGGTCGACGATGCGGGGGCGGATGTCCCGGGCTCGGGTTCGGGGCCGGGCGGGCGCCGGCCGCGGCGGCGCGCGGGCGCGGTGCATCCGGTGCGCGCGGCGGTGGCGACGACGCCGGGGCCGCTCGCGAGTCGCGCGCGGAGCGCGCCGCGAGGGAGGCCGCGCAGGCCCGCGACCGCGCGGCACGTGCGGCCGAGGAGGCCGAGCAGCTCGCCGACGAGGCATCCGAGCAGTTCACCGAACTCGACGCACGCGTCGCCGAGCTGCAACGCTCGACCGACGAGCGCACCGCCGCCCGCGACGAGCTCGAGGCGCAGCTTCGGCGGGCCGAAGACGAACTCGCCGAGGTCGAGCGCGAACTGCGCACCGTCGCACGCGACCGTGACCGCGCGGCCCGTTCGGCGACGGCCGCGCGGCGTGCGGCCGACGACGCTCGCGACGCGCTCGATGCGCTCGACGGGTGAGGCGCGCGGCGCAACTCAGGAGAATGGGCGCGATGGGCCGCTCAGGCGGGGCATGGCGCCCATTCTCCTGAGCTGCGCAGGCCCGCCGGCGCAGCACCAGCGCGAGCTGGCTCGCGGGCTCACTCGCTGGGAGCGCGCCCGTCGAACAGCAGTGTCGGCACGGGGCCGAACGGCATCGAGCGCACCCGCACGCGGCGTACGTCGGCCGGCTCGAAGCCCGCATCGGTGAGTGCGGCGAACGTGTCGCGGTCCCAGTGGCAGCCATGGCAGCAGCGCGAGGAGATCGGGGTCGCCACCCGCTGGATGGCCCGCTTCAGCGTGCGCGGCGGGGCGACGACGTGGTCGATGAAGACGGCCTGCCCGCCGGGGATGAGCACCCGGCGCACCTCGGCGAGGGCGGTGGCCTGATCGGTCACCGAGCAGAGCACGTAGGTGCCGACGACCGCATCGACCGAGTCGTCGGGCAGCGGAATCGACTCGGCGACCGCGTCGAGCGGTGCCGCCGTGTGGCCCCACTCGCGGGCCCGGGTCGCGAGCTCGGCGCGACGCTCGCGGTCGGGCTCGAGGCCCAACCACAGCACGCTCGGATCGAACGCGCCGAAGTTCTCGCCCTCGCCCGCGCCGATCTCGAGCACGCGCCCGCGCACGCGCCCGACGAGTTCGCGCTCGAACTCCTCGAGCTGCTCGTCGTCGATCAGCGCGGGGGCTTCGACGTTCGAGACTGTTCCCACCCGGCCATGCGAACACGTCGATCGGCTCGCGTCAACCCCGTACACACCCAGATCGCCACATGCAAGGAACGCCGGCCGCGTCCGCCCCGCGTCACGCGTGGGCGAGCAGCCAGTCGAGCGCGTCGGGCACCGCGTCGAGCACCGAGATGTGCCCGTCGGCGGGGCGCAACCAGAGCTCGGCGCCGGGGATTCGCCGCGCGAGCCACTCGCCGTGCGACGGCGGGATCACCCGGTCGTCGCCGCCCTGCACCACGAGCACGGGCGCTCGCACGTCGCCGAGCTCGAACCCCCATGGCGCGGCCAGGGCGACGTCGTCGTCGACGAGTCCGCCGGGGCCGAACGCCTCGGAGCGCGCGACATCGGCACCGAGCGACGCCCAGTCGCCCTCGAGTGCTGCATAGTCGGCCGCGACGAACTGCTCGGGATCGAACTCGTCGTGCTCGGCGAACGCGGCGCGAGCCACCCGCCCGTCGCGCGCGGCGCGCAGCGCGGCGGGCGCCGCCATGCCGGCGAACCAGTCGAACTGCTCGGTGAACGGGGCCGGGCCGCCGAGGGTGACGACGCCCGCGACCCGTTCGGGCGCGAGCGCGGCCGGCGCGAGCGCGTGCGGCCCGCCGCCCGAGGCGCCCATCATGGCGAGCCGGTCGAGGCCGAGCGCATCGGCGATCGCCACGACGTCGGCCGAGGCCGAGGCGACGTCACGGCCGGGCCGGGCGGTCGATCCGCCATAGCTCGGTCGGCCGTAGGACACGACACGGATGCCCCGCGCCGCGGCCGCGCTCAGCACCGGGTCGAGTGGCGCGCCCGTCTGCGGGGAGCCGTGGTGCCACACGAGGGTGAACGGCCCCGCGGCATCGGCCCCGGAGTCGTAGGCGTGCAGCACGCCGCCTGCCCGCTCGACCTCGAACTCGGTGATCATGGGCGCATCAGCGTTCGATCGAGTCCTGCGATCGCGGGCGTCCCACCGCCGACCGAAGCACCAGGAACACGATGACCGCGACCACGGCGACGATCGCGAGCTTGCCGATGAACCAGAGCAGGCTGAACAGCACGTCGACGAGGAACCACGCGATGATCACGGCGACGACGACGCCGATGACGGTCCAGACGGTGCGGCTCATACCCCGAGGATAGTCGCGACTCCCCACAACGGGGGTCACGCCACTCGCGGCCGCGCCGAGTGCGGCCGAGCCGAGTGCGGCGCCGGGTGCGTGCCGCGTGCGCAACTCAGGAGAATGGGCGCCATCCCCCGCGTGAGCGACCCATGGCGCCCAATCTCCTCAGTTGCACATGGTGCCGGGCGCGGGAGGCGCGGCGCGCGCTACCGAGTGAGCCCGGCCGCGCGGGTCGCGGCGCCGACGAAGGCGGGGCGCACGCGCTCCCAGCCGTCGAGGTAGCCCCCGACCATGGCGGCGTCGCGAAGCAGCACGAGCTGCGCGGCGGATGTCGCGGGGTCGTCGGCCCCCGCCGCGTCGAGCATCGACCTCGAGCTCGCCGCGGAACCATTCGCGGTGCTCGCCGATGGCCTGGCGCACGGGGCTGTCGGCGTCGGGGTACTCGGCCGCCGCGTTGATGAAGGGGCATCCGCGCGTGTGCAGGCGGGCGACGTCGTCGGCGAGCCCCTCGATGACGAGGCCGACGAGCTCGTCGGGGTCGTCGGTCGCGGCGTGCGCCGCGTCGAACGCGCCGCGGATGGTCGCATCCTCGACGCCGAGGTACGCCTCGACGAGGTCCTCCTTGCTCGGGAAGTGCCGGTAGAACGTGGCGCGGGTCACGCCGGCCGCGGCGATGATGCGGTCGACGCCGACCGAGTGGATGCCCTCGCGATAGAAGAGCTCGGTCGCCGTCTGCAGCAGTCGTTCGCGCGCCGCGGAGGCGCCGCTGGGTGTGGTTCGAGTTGCCATACCGAAAATGATAGAACGATCTTTCTCTTTTTGCTTGACATTCGTTCCGCTCGTGCGCGTACAGTCTGGGAATAACAAGACAGAACGATCGTTCTACTTCATCAGCGAAGCGAACGACACACCACCCAAGGAGCAGGAACCATGACCACCACGACCAAGACCCCCATCGTCCTCGTCCACGGCCTCTGGATGACCCCGAAGAGCTGGAACACCTGGGCCGAGTACTTCCGTGCTCGCGGCCACCAGGTGATCGTCCCCGGCTGGCCCGGCATCGACGACCGCGAGGTCGCCGACATCCGCTCGAACCCCGAGGCGCTCAAGGGCATCGGCCTCAAGCAGATCGCCGACCACTACGAGCGCATCATCCGCGCCCTCCCCGAGAAGCCGATCATCATGGGCCACTCGTTCGGCGGGCTGCTCACCCAGATGCTCGCCGACCGCGACCTCGGCGTCGCCTACGTGGGCGTCGCCCCGGGCCAGCCCGCCGGCATCTCGACCCTCCCCCTCTCGACGCTCTGGACCGGCACGCCGATCCTCTCGAACCCGTTCGACAAGAACGGCGCCAAGCCCCTCTCGAAGTCGCACTTCCACTTCACGTTCGGCAACGACCTCAGCCGCGAGGCATCCGATCGCCTGTGGGACGAGTACGCCGTGAACTCCTACAACCGGGTGTTCTTCGAGGGCGTCGCCGCGGCGTTCAACGAGAAGGGCGGCGCAGAGCCACGTCGACTTCGCCCGCGCCGATCGCGCCCCGCTGCTCGTCATCACCGGCGAGATCGACCACGTCGTGCCGCCGGCCATCGGCCGCGCGATCGTCGAAGAAGTACCGCTCGACCGGCAGCCCCGCGACGATCGACTACCGCGAGTTCCCGGGCCGCACGCACCGCCTCGTCAGCCAGGACGGCTGGGAGGAGATCGCCGAGTACGCGCTCACCTGGGCGGTCGAGCACGCCGTCGCCCCGGCGACCGCGAGCTGACCGACCTGCCTGACCCGAAAGGGCGCGGAGCACACGCTCCGCGCCCTTCGTCGTGCCGCGTATCCTGACGGGGCGAACGGATGTCCCGTGCCGCGCCACTCCCCCGAAGGACCCGCCATGACCGACCCCACGACGCACCCGGCCGAGCTGCGACCCGAGACCGTCGCGATCGTCGCCGGGCGACCGGCGCACACGCCCGACCAGCCCCTCAACGTGCCGGTGCACCTCGCATCGACGTACGTCGGCGGCGGCGACTCGAGTACGGGCGCTACGGCAACCCGTCGTGGACCGCGTTCGAAGACACGCTCGGCGCGCTCGAGGGCGGGCGGTGCGTCGCGTTCGCGTCGGGCATCGCCGCGGTCTCGGCGGTGCTCGACCTGGTGCCGACCGGCGGGCGGGTCGTGGCGCCCCGGCACTCGTACACCGGCACGGTGATGCAGCTCGACGACCGGGCGGCGGCCGGCCGCATCGAGGTCGAGTACGTCGACATCACCGACACGGCGGCCGTGGCCGCACGCCTGCGCCGGCGCCGCGATGCTCTGGTTCGAGTCGCCGACGAACCCGGCGCTCGAGATCGCCGACATCCCCGCGCGTGACCGCGGCCGCGCACGCGCACGGCGCGCTCGTGGCCGTCGACAACACGTTCGCGACTCCCCTGCTGCAGCAGCCCCTCGCCGACGGCGTCGACCTCGTCGTGCACTCGGCGACGAAGTACATCTCGGGTCACAGCGACGTCGTCATGGGCGCGGTGGTCGCCGCCGACCCCGCCCACGCCGACGCGATCACGACCCGCCGCTCGCTCGGCGGCGCGATCCCCTCAGCACTCGAGGCCTTCCTCGCGCTGCGCGGCCTGCGCACGCTGCCCGTGCGCATGGAACGCGCACAGGCCACGGCGGCCGAGCTCGTCGCGCGCCTCGCCGACCACCCCGCCCTCGAGGAGGTGCGCTACCCCGGCTTCGGCGCGATCATCTCGATCGTGCTGCGCGGCGGGGCGGCCCCGGCCGACGCGCTCGTGGGTCGCACCCGGCTGTGGATCCACGCGACGAGCCTCGGCGGCGTCGAGTCGACCTTCGAACGCCGCCGGCGGTGGCCGGCCGAGGCGCCGACCATCCCCGAGGGGCTCGTGCGGCTCTCGGTCGGGCTCGAGCACGTCGACGACCTCTACGCCGACCTGGTGGGCGCACTCGACGGGGTCGCGGGCGACGCCGAGTCGCGGCATCCGCTCACCTGAGGTTCTTCCGCTCGTCACCGCGGTGGCCTACCGTGTTGGGTGAATCCGCCGCCTACGAAGGAGAGCGCATGTCCACGAAACACCGCATCACCACCGCGCTGACCGCCACCGCGGTCGGCGTGCTCGCCGCAGCCACCGTCGGCGCCGGCGCCGCGATGGCCGCACCGCCCGCCGGCGCCGGCACCACCGAGCTGCGCGTCGCGACCTACAACCTGTCGCTCAACCGCAACGTCGCGGGCCAGCTCGTCACCGACCTCAGCACCACCACGAACGCCCAGGCGAAGACCGTCGCCGAGATCATCCAGCGCGCGAACCCCGACGTCGTGCTGCTGAACGAGTTCGACTTCGACGACGAGGGCGAGGCGGCCGACCTGTTCCGCGCGAACTACCTCGAGGTGTCGCAGGGCGGCGCCGACCCGGTCGTGTACCCCTACGCGTACGTCGCACCGTCGAACACCGGCATCGCGAGCGGCTTCGACCTGAACAACAACGGCGCGATCGTCACCACGCCCGGCGCGCCCGGCTACGGCGACGACGCCTTCGGCTTCGGCGCGTTCGAGGGCCAGTTCGGCATGGCCGTGCTCTCGAAGTACCCGATCGACGTCGACGCGGTGCGCACGTTCCAGAACTTCCTGTGGAAGGACATGCCCGGCGCGCTGCTGCCCGACGACCCGAACACCGCGGCGCCGGCCGACTGGTACTCGGCCGAAGAGCTCGCCGTGTTCCGCCTCTCGAGCAAGTCGCACTGGGACGTGCCGATCGACGTGAACGGCCGCACCGTGCACGCGCTCGTGTCGCACCCGACGCCGCCCACGTTCGACGGCGCTCGAAGACCGCAACGGCAAGCGCAACCACGACGAGATCCGCTTCTGGGCCGACTACGTCACGCCCGGCACCACATCGCGCTACATCTACGACGACGAGGGCCACGGGCGGCCTCAAGCCGGGCGAGTCGTTCGTGATCCTCGGCGACCAGAACGCCGACCCGCTCGACGGCGACTCGGTCGCCCAGGCGATCGACCAGCTGCTCGACCACCCGCGCATCACCGACCCGCAGCCGACCTCCGCGGGTGCGGCCGAGGCCGCGGTGCTGCAGGGCGGCGCGAACCTCACGCACCGGGGCGACCCGGCGCTCGACACCGCCGACTTCAACGACAACCCGGCGCCGGGCAACCTGCGCGCCGACTACGTGCTGCCGTCGAGCGACCTGCGCGTGCGCGACGCCGGCGTGTTCTGGCCGGTGCAGGCCGACCCGCTGTCGGCGCTCACGGGCATGTTCCCGTTCCCGTCGAGCGACCACCGGCTCGTGTGGGTCGACGTGAAGGTGCGCGGCTGACGCTGCGCTCCGAAGGCGACGCATGACGGATGCCGCGGGCTTCGGCCCGCGGCATCCGTTCGTCGTTCTCGTGGCCTCGCTACGGCGATGCGCAGCACGACGCTGCCCGTCTTGTGCCCGGTGTCGACGTAGCGGTGCGCCTCGACGATGTCGTCGAGGTCGTAGGTGCGGTCGATGACCGGCCGCAGCGCGCCGGCGTCGGCGAGCCGCGACAGCTCGGCGAACCGGTCGTGCGAGACGGGCGCGCCCGACATCGTCACGAGCTTGCCGCTGCGACGGCTGTCGCGCGAGGCCCGCAGCATGCTGCGCAGGTTCGTGACGACGAGCAGCAGCGCACCGCCGGGCGTGATCGAGTCGGCGACCCGGTCGAACGGCGCATTGCCGACGCAGTCGAGGATGGCGTCGTAGGTCTCGCCGTTCTTCGTGAAGTCGTCGGTCGTGTAGTCGATGACGCGATCGGCGCCGAGCGAGCGCACGAGCTCGACGTTGCGCGGGCCGCACACGGCGGTGACCCGCGCGCCGCGCTGCTTCGCGAGCTGCACGGCGGCGGTGCCGACCGCCCCTGACGCTCCGTTGACGAGCACCTCGTCGCCCGGCCCCACGCCGGCCTTGTCGAGGTAGGCGAGCGCGGTGTGCCCGCCGAACACGAGCGCGACCGACTGCTGCATGTCGAGGCTCGCCGGCTTGTGGGCGATGGCCTTGGACTGCGGCACCCGGGCGTACTCGGCGTGCCCGCCGAACACCGAGCCGGGCATCGCGATGACCTCGTCGCCGGGCGCGAACCCCGTGACCTCGTCGCCGACGGCGACGACCACGCCCGCGACGTCCATGCCGAGGACCGGCTTGCGCGGACGGAACACGCCGAGCGAGATGGGCACGAGGAACCCGAGCCCCTCGGGCAGGTCGCGGCTGCGCATGCGGTGGTCGGCGATGCTCACGGTGCTGGCGTGCACGCGGACGAGCAGCTCGTCGGCCTTCGGCGTCGGCGTCGGCCGCTGCTCGACGCGCACCGCCTCGGGGCCACCGAATCGGTAGGCGACGGCGGCACGCATCCGCGTGCCCTGCTGCTGCGTGCCCTGCTGCTGTTCGGTCTCCATCACTGCATCCCCTTGCCTTACGTTGTAAGTCTTACACTGTAAGATAGCGCGGTATCACGCGAGATGTCGAGAGGTTCTCGAAGAAATCTCGAAATGAGGTCGGCCGCGAGGGGTCGCCTGTACCGTTGAGACGAGGGAGGCAGCCGATGTCGTCGATCGCCGAGCAGGGCGCAGCGCAGGGGCCCGCGCCCCGCACGCCCCTCACGCGCGAACGCGTGCTGCAGACCGCCCTCGACCTGGCCGACACGAGCGGCATCGCGTCGCTCACGATCCGAAGGCTCGCCGAGCAGGTCGGCGTCGAGGCCATGTCGCTCTACTACCACGTGGCCAACAAGGAGGCGATCCTCGACGGGGTCGTCGACCTGGTCTTCCGCGAGATCGAGCAGGTCGTCGGCGGCTTCGAGGTCGCCGAGTCCGATGACGCGTGGAAGGCCTCCCTGCGCGCACGCATCCTCGGGGCGCGCACGGTCATGCTGCGACATCCGTGGGCCCCCGCCGTCATGGACACCCGCGCCGGCCTCGGTCTCGCCCAGGCGCGCTACGTCGACTCGGTCGTCGGCACGCTGCGCTCAGGCGGGTTCTCGTACGACCTCATCCACCACTCGATGCACGCGCTCGGCAGCCGCATGTTCGGGTTCACGCAGGAGCTCGGCGACGACAACGCCTCGAGCGGCGGCGATGAGATGGCTCAGCTCGCCGAGTTCGTGCCGCACCTCGCGAGCATGCTCGCGGTCGTCGCGCACACCGACCCCGACTCGACGCTCGGGTGGTGCGACGACCAGTTCGAGTTCGAGTTCGGCCTCGACATCGTGCTCGACGGGCTCGAGCGGGCGCAGCGGCGCGAGTCGCGCGCTGAGCGCTCAGCTCGCGGGCTGCAGCTCGCCCGCGCGCTCGAGGTCGACGAGCACGTCGGCGAACTCGACGCCGGCGACGGTGAGCACCTGCCACGCGGCATCCGTCGACGCAGGAGAACCCGTCGACGCGGCCGACGGGTTCGATCGCACGTGCGACCACGAGAGGTTGTCGAGCCGCGGGTAGTGACGCGGGTCGTGCCCGGTGATCGCCGCGAGCGTGTGGCGGATGAGCGTGCCGTGCGCGACGACGAGCACGCGCTTGCCGTCGTGGTCGCGGGCGACGCGCTCGAGGCCGCGCACGCCGCGCTCGCCGACCTCGTGGTCGGGCTCCTTGCCGGCGAAGTCGCGGTCGGGCCAGCGGGCGTCGAGTTCGGAGACGAGCGTGCCCTCGGCCTCGCCGAACTCCTGCTCGATGAGTTCGTCGTAGGCGGCGCCGAGCGGCACGTCGAGGTGCTCGGCGAGGATCGCGGCGGTCTCGCGTGCGCGGCCGAGCGGCGAGCTCACGACCGCGTGCCACGGCTCGGCGGCGAACACGGATGCCGCGGCTCGCGCCTGCGCACGACCGGTGTCGTTGAGCGGGATGTCGGTGCGGCCCTGCATGCGGGCGGCGAGGTTCCAGTCGGTCTGTCCGTGGCGGATGAGGGCGAGCACCATGCCGTCCACCCTATGCACGCGAGCTGAACGGATGCCCCGTGCGCCGACCCGGGGCGCAATTAGGCTGGTGCGGTGATCAAGCGGTTCGCTTCAGGGGTGGGGCTGCTCGCTCGCGGCTTCGGCTTCTGGCGCCGACGCCCCGGGGCGATGGCGCTCGGGCTCGTGCCGGCGGCGATCGTGTTCGCGGTCATGGCCGCCGCGCTCATCGCGCTCGGCGTCAACCTCATCGGCATCGTCGAATGGGCGACCCCGTTCGCCGACGGCTGGGACGAGTTCTGGGCGAACGCGCTGCGGTACCTGATCGCGTTCGTCACGATCACCGGTGCGGTCATGCTCGCGGCCATCACCTTCACGGCGCTCACGCTCGCGGTCGGCGATCCGTTCTACGAGCGCATCTGGCGCGCGGTCGAGCTCGACCTCGGCGGCGAGGTGCCCGAGCAGGGTGCCGGGTTCTGGAGGGGCGCCGCGGATGCCGCGGGGCTCGTCGGCCTCGGCATCGTCGCCGCGCTGGTGGTCGCGCTGGTCGGCTTCATCCCGGTCGTCGGCGGGGTCGCCGCGCCGGTGCTCGGCGTCATCGCGTCGGGCCGGCTGCTCGCCCGCGAGCTCACCTCGCGGGCGTTCGATGCCCGCGGCATCTCGGGTGCCGACCGTGCCGCGCTGCTGCGCGGCAGCCACGCCCAGCTGCTCGGGTTCGGCGTCGCCACCCAGCTCTGCTTCCTCGTGCCGCTCGGCGCGATCGTCACGATGCCCGCGGCGGTCGCCGGGTCGACGATGCTCGCGCGCGGCGTGCTCGACGCCGCGGCGTCACCGGTTGCGCCTGCGCCGCCGATGCCGCCGATACCGGCCGACTGATCGGCGTTTGGCCACGATCGCCCGCGTTCAGCGGACGCCGCCGCCGAGCCGGGCGGAGATGACCGCCGCCGTGGCCCTCGCCGCGGCGACGACCTCGTCGAGGCCGACCGCGCTGTACGACGTGCCGATGTACGGCACCGTCACGGCCGCGACCGTGGCGCCGGTGCGGTCGGTGACCGCCGCGACCACGTCGGTGATGCCGGCCTGCAGCCGATCGGCGCGGGTGAGGTACCCCTCGGCGAGCTGCGCGGCCTCGTCGTCGCGCAGGGTCGACGTCGCGGCATCCGTGCCCGCGCTCAGCACCGCACCCGTCGCGGTCGTCTCGATCGGGAAGCGCGCACCGACGCGCACGTGATAGCCGAAGTCGGCCGGAGACTCCGCCTGCGCGATGATGCGCACCGCGCCGGCGTCGTCGACGCTCAGGTTGCACGACTGCCGGATCTCGTCGGCGAGCGCGCGCATCGGACCGGCCGCCAGCTGCACGAGCCCCCGCAGCGGGGGGTGCCGATGCGCCAGGTCGAACAACGCCATCGACAGCAGGTACCGGCCCGACCGGTCGTCGCGGCTGACGTAGCCCCGCCGCTCGAGGGTGGCCAGCACGCGGTAGATCTGGCTGACGTTGCGGCCGACCGCCTCGGCGATGCCGGTCTGGGTCAGTCCGTCGGCCTCGTCGGCGAGCAGTTCGAGGATGTCGAGTGCCTTGTCGAGCGCGGGCGCCGCGTAGTCGTTCGCACCCATCAGCGGTCGGCGCCGAGCGCGCGCACGAAGCGACGGGCGATCTCGCGTTCGAGGTCGTCGGGCACGGGCTGCGGCCCCGGCGCGAGCGAGTCGGATGCCGTCGCGACGCGCTCGAGCGACAGCGACTGCAGGAGGAACCCGAGGTCCATCGCCTCGAGCGAGTTGCCCTTCGGCTCGCGGCCGGCGAGGTTCACCATTCGACCGCCCGCCAGCAGGATGAGCTCGCGCCCGTCGGGAAGGTCGATCTGCTCGATCGCGACGTCGAGCTCGGTGACGGCGGTGGCGGCGGCGTAGAGCGCGGCCGTGTCGATCTCCCACGGGAAGTGCCCGGCGTTCGCCAGCACGGCTCCGCTCGGCATGCGCTCGAAGACGTCCTCGGTGATGATGCCCGGATGCCCCGTGGCGGTGATGAAGAACTCACCCCACTCCGCGAGGTTGCCCAGCTCGTCGACCCGGTAGCCGTCGAGCGCGGCCTCGAACGCCTTGATCTCATCGATCTCGGCCACGGCCACGCGACCGCCGAACGCGCGCAGGTACTGTGCGATCCCGCGGCCGCACCAGCCGTAGCCCGCCACGACGAACCGCCGGCCCGGGATCATCAGGTTCGTGATGCGCATGATGCTCTCGACGACCGACTGGCCGACGCCGTGACGATTCTCGCCGATCGCCTTCAGCGGGCTGTCGTTGATGACGATCGTCGGGAACGTCACCTGCCCCGCGAGTTCGGAACGCAGGCGGATGCCGCCGCTGGTGGTCTCTTCGGTGCCGCCGACCACGGAACCCGCGGCGCCCGCGGCGATCACGCCGGCCGCGAGGTCGGCGCCGTTGTCGAGCAGGATGTCGGGTCGAGATGCCACGACGGCGGCGACGTTCGCCTCGTGCTCGGCGAGCGTGTCGTCGCGGCGACCGAACACGGTCATGCCCGACGCGCGGAGGTACGCGACGATGTCGTCCTGCGTCGAGCCGTGGTTGCCGGTGGCCACCACCTCGGCGCCGCCTGCGGCGAGCACCTCGAGCAGCACGGCGGTCTTCGGCTCGACGTGCAGTGACATGCCGACGCGGCGGCCCGCGAACGGCTGGCGGTCGGCGAATTCGCGACGGGCGGCGGCGAGCAGCGGCATCCGCGATCTGATCCAGGTGGTGCGAGCGGCACCACGTTCGACGAGTTCGGTCATTTCAGCACACTTTCATATATGAATGTCGACTTTCACATATGGTACCGCGTTGCGACGGTCTGCGGTGCTCGACCTTGACGCTGGTGACCGGTGGGAGGAGGCTCGCACCGAGGATCCGGGTGCGCCGCCGGCGCTCCGCACGAGGAGGCGGGCCCGATGAACCGACCGATCGAGGGCGTCGGCACGTCGATCTGCCGCGTTCGTGGGGCTCGCTCCGGGCGGCCCGCTCGACGAACCGACCACGTCGACGATCGACGGCTGGGGAACCGACGAGGACGCGATCTTCGACAGCATGCAGGCCCGCCCACTGGGCAGCGCGCTGCGGAGCTTCTTCGAGAACGGCGGCGCGACCGCCGTGGCGGTCGGCGTCGACGACGCGGGCACCGCGGCCGTTCGGGCCGGCCTCGCCGCGCTCGACGAGCGTCGACCTCGTCAACCTGGTGGTGCTGCCGGCGGAGACCGCCGACCGCGAGGACGCCCGCGACACCGTCGCCGAGGCGGCCGCCTACTGCGAGCGTCGGCGCGCGATGCTGCTCGTCGATCCGCCGCCGGGGTGGACCGACGTCGCCGCGATCGAGGCGGCACTGGCCGAGGGCCTCGAGTCGGCGGTCGGCACCTCGAGCGCGAACGCCGCGCTCTACCTCCCTCGGCTCCGCCGAACCGACCCCGCGCAGGGCGCCGCCGCCGGCGCGTTCTCGCCTGCCGGCGCGGTCGCCGGCGTCATCGCCCGCACCGACGCCGCCGAGGGCGTGTGGAGCGCGCCCGCCGGCCTCGACGCCGAGATCCGCGGAGCCGACGGCCTCGAGTTCGACGCTCGACCAGCGACGACGCGGAGTCGCTCAACAGCGCCGGCATCAGCACGCTGCGCATGTTCCCCGGGCGACGACGGCCGGTCGTCTGGGGCGCGCGCACCCTCGCCGGCGCCGACGTCGCGGCGAGCGAGTGGAAGTACGTGCCGGTGCGTCGCACCGCGCTGTTCCTCGAGGAGAGCATCGAGCGGGGCCTGCAGTGGACGCAGTTCGAACCGAACGACGAACCGCTGTGGCGTCGAGATTCGCGAGTCGGTCGGAGCGTTCCTGCACGACCTGTTCCGGGCGGGCGCCTTCCAGGGGCGCACGGACCGCGACGCCTATTTCGTGCGATGCGATCGCGACACCGTGACGCAGCAGCAGCGCGACGCGCGGCGACGTGAGCGTCGTGCTCGTCGGCTTCGCGCCGATGAAGCCGCGCGGAGTTCGTCGTGCTGACGATCCGGGCGACGACGCTGCCCTCGGCCTGAGCGCGAGATCCGGCTACGCCGAACCGCTCCAGGGTGCCGGGGAGAGCACCCAGCAGACCTCGGCGCCCTGCTCGTCGTCGACCTGCCAGGTGTGCGGTTCGCGACCCGGAAAGGTGAGTGCGTCACCGGCGTCGAGGCGCACCGACCGGTCGGCGAAGCGCACGGTGACGACCCCGGAGATCACGTGGAGCACCTCGACGTCGCAGTTCACGGTGTAGAGGTCGTGGCCGCCGTGCGCGCCGGGCTCGAGCGACGAGCGCAGCAGCTGCACGCGCTCCTCGCCCCGCGGGGACATGAGCAACTCGGTCGCGCCGACCCCGCCGAGGTTGATGTGCGGGGCCTCGGCGAGCGTGATGCGCTGGATCTCGGGCTCGGCGAAGAGCGCGCCGACCGGGAGCGACAGCACCTGGCAGAGCTGCACGAGGGTGGCGACGCTCGGTGAGGTCTCGTCGCGTTCGACACGGCTGAGGAAGCCCTTGCTCAGGCCGGTCGATTCGGCGACCTGCGCGAGCGTGAGCCCCTGCGCCATGCGGGTGCTGCGCAGCTTCGCGCCGATGGGGGTGCCGGCGGCATCCGCCGACGGATGGATGGGACGCATGGCGGGACACTCCCTTGACGGACGCGGGCGGGCAGGCATACAGTGGCTGCAAGTTGTCTCAATGGTACTGAAAGTTTCGTAATATGCAACCCACCTCGAACCCCGGCGATGCGCACGACACCGCCGCCACCCAGCGTCGCGACATCCGCGGCCCGGTCGACGCCAGCGTCGTGCCGCGCTTCGCCGGCATCGCCACCTTCGCCCGGCTCCCGCGGCTCGACGAGGTCGGCGCGGCCGACATCGCGATCGCGGGCGTGCCCTTCGACAGCGGGGTGAGCTACCGGCCGGGCGCCCGATTCGGTCCCGCCCACGTGCGCGAGGCCTCGAGGTTGCTGCGCCCGTACAACCCCGCGCAGGACGTGTTCCCGTTCGGCGCCCAGCAGGTGGCCGACGCGGGCGACCTGGTCGCCAACCCGTTCGACATCGCCGAGGCGGTGCGCCAGATCGAGGAGGGCGCGGTCGCGCTCGGCGAGCAGGCCGACCGGCTCGTCGTCATCGGCGGCGACCACACGATCGCGCTCCCCCTGCTGCGCGCCGTGAACCGCAAGCACGGGCCCGTCGCCGTGCTGCACTTCGATGCGCACCTCGACACGTGGGACACCTACTTCGGCGCGCCGACCACGCACGGCACGCCGTTCCGCCGCGCGTCCGAGGAGGGGCTCATCGACCTCACGGCGAGCATGCACGTCGGCATCCGCGGCCCGCTCTACGCGAAGAGCGACCTCGAGGACGACGAGCGGCTCGGCTTCTCGATCGTCTCGAGCGAGTTCATCGAGGAGCACGGCCTGCCGGCGGCGATCGAGCGCATTCGAGCCCGCATCGGCGATGCGCCGCTCTACATCTCGATCGACATCGACGTGCTCGACCCGTCGCACGCGCCGGGCACCGGCACCCCCGAGGCCGGCGGGCTCACGAGCCGCGAACTGCTGCGCATCCTCCGCGCCCTCGCCGACCGGCGCATCGTCGGCGCCGACATCGTCGAGGTCGCACCCGCCTACGACCACGCGCAGGTCACCGCCGTCGCCGCGAGCCACGTGGCCTACGAGCTCATCAGCGCGATGGCGCCGCGCGACTGAGCGCCCCCAGCCCGAACCCCAGCCCGAACCCGCACACCCGATCCCCATCCCCGGCGAAGGAGCCACGAGATGTCATCCCCCGAAACCCCCTCCCGCGACCAGGTCGAGGCGGCGGCATCCGCCATCGTCGACGCCTTCGCCGCGACCGACGGCGACCGCTACTTCGCGGCGTTCGCCCCCGACGCGTCGTTCGTGTTCCACTCCGAGCCCGCGCGGCTCGACGACCGCGCCGCCTACGAGCGGCTCTGGGCCGAATGGGTCGAGGGCGGCTGGCGCGTCGTGTCGTGCACGTCGTCCGACCGGCACGTGCAGTCGTTCCCCGGCGGCGCGGTGTTCTCGCACTCGGTCGACACCAGCGTCGAGACGCCCGACGGCGGCGAGTCCTACCGCGAGCGCGAGACCATCGTGTTCCGCGCCGACGGCGACGGCCTCGTGGCCGTGCACGAACACCTCTCCCCCATGCCCGCCGACGGCGCGGCCTGACCGCCCCCACCCTCACCGAGGAGAACAGCAATGTCGCTCTACACCCGCCTCGAACAACGTCTCGAACGCAACTCCGACGACGCCGGACCCGTCGTCGGCGGACTCTCACTGCTGCGGATCGGCATGATCTGGCTCGCCGCGAACCTCGTGGTCACCACGCTGCTGACCGGCACGCTGTTCGTGCCCGGCATCGACTACGGACTCGCCATCCTGCTGATCATCGTCGGCACGCTCATCGGCGCGCTCGTGCTCGTGTCGATCGGCAATATCGGCACGCGCACCGGCCTGCCGACGATGGCGCTCACCCGCGGGCCCTTCGGCACCCGCGGCAGCCTCCTGCCGGTCTCGGCGAACGTGATCATCCTCATGGGCTGGAGCTGGGTGCAGGCGATGCTCGCCGGCATCGCGCTCGACTTCCTCGTGGCCTCCGTCACCGGAGTCTCGATGCCCGTGCTGTGGGCGGTCGTCTGCCAGACGATCGTCGTGATCCTCGCGATCTTCGGCCACGAGGGCATCGCGCGCATCGAGCCGTGGCTCGCCGCGGTCATGCTCGCGATCATGGCGTACATCTTCATCACCGCGTTCACGACGTTCACGCCGGCCGAGTTCCAGGCGATCCCGGTCGACGAGTCCATCGGCTACACGCCGATCCTCGTGCTCGACGTGGTCATCGCCACCGCGATCTCGTGGACCGTGCTCTCGGCCGACTTCAACCGCTTCGCGAAGTCGAGCCGGGCCGGCATCATCGGCTCGGGCGTCGGCTACAGCCTCTCGACGATCATCTCGATGTCGCTCGGCGCGACCGCGATCTCGTACGTCGTGCTCTCCGGCGGCGAGGCGATCCCGTTCGACCCGGTGACGATCGTCGAGCCCTTCGGCTGGCCGCTCGCGGTCGTGATCTTCATCTCGGTCATGGCGACGAACACGATGGTGGTCTACGGCATGGTCACGTCGGTCGTGAACGCGATCCCGGGCACGCGCGTGAAGTTCCTGCCGACCGCGCTGATCCTCGGCCTGATCTCGATCATCGGCGCGACCTTCTTCGGGCTGCTGAACCAGTTCACGACGTTCCTGGTGCTCATCGGCGCGCTGTTCGCGCCGGTGTTCGCGATCATGATCGCCGACTACTACATCGTCAAGCGCGGCGCGTACACGCCCGACATCCTGAGCGCGCGCGGCGGCCGTTACTGGTACCTGGCCGGCGTGAACTGGGCGGCGATCGGGTCGTGGGTGGTCGGCGCGGTCGCGGTCTACCTCTGGACGTACGTGTGGCCGACACCCATCGGCGCCACGATCCCCGCCTTCGCGCTCACGTTCGTGCTCTACCTGCTGCTCGCGTGGCGCGAGCGGTCGAAGCACCCGAAGCTCGAGAGCCGACACCTCACGGATGTCGCAGCGGAGCCCGCGCCGAATGCGTGACCTCAGTCATCCGATCGTCGAGCGGCATGCAGGTGTACCCGGGCGACCCCGCGGTGCACCTCGAGCCCGCGCTCGAGTTCGAGCGCGACGGCGCGGCCGTCACCCGGCTCGAGCTCGGGTCGCACACGGGCACCCACGTCGACGCGCCCGCGCACACGGTCGCCGGCGGTCGCACGATGGATCACGTGTCGCTCGACGAACTCGTCGGCGAGGCGCTCGTGCTGCACGTCGCGGGGCTCGGCGACGGCGCGATCTACGGGCTCGCCGAGCTCGAGGCCGACGTGCCGCTCCCCGAGCGCGTGCCGGCGATCGTCGTGATCGACACCGGCTGGGCGAAGCACTTCGGCACCCCGCGGGCGTTGCGGCATCCGGCACTCGACGCCGAGGCCGCGCGCGAGCTCGTGCGGCGCGGCATGCGCGTGCTCGGCGTCGACACGCTGAGCCCCGACCCGACGGCGGCCGAGGGCACGACGGAGTTCCCGGTGCACGCCGTCGTGCTCGGCGGCGACGGGCTCATCGTCGAGAACCTCACGGGTCTCGACGGCCTGCCCGCCCGGGTGAGCGTCGGGATCTTCCCGCTGCGGCTCGGCGACGACGGCGCGCCGGTGCGGGCGGTCGCGTTCGACGACTGATGATTCACAGCGACCGGCACTAGGGTTGCGGCACGGGGCCGCCCAGGCTCCCGATCAGAGGACGTCACCCGTGTCAGACAAGTCACCGAAGAAGTCGTCCAGCAAGACCGCAGCCTCGAAGACGCTCAAGGAGAAGCGAGCCGACAAGAAGGCGAAGGTCGCAGGCCGCGTCGGCAACGACGTGACCGACGCCACGCACCGCAAGTAGCAGGCGCCTGCGCACTGTTGCGCAGGCGCGAACGGATGCCGCGAGCCGTCGCTCGCGGCATCCGTTCGCTTTCGCCCGGCGGCGATCAGCCGCGCAGCCCGGCGAAGAACGCGCGGATGTCGCCGACCACGGCGTCGGGCACCTCGAGCGCCGCGTAGTGACCGCCCTCGTCGAAGCGGCTCCAGTGCACGATGTTGGAGTTGTCGCGCTCGGCGAACACCTTGATGGTCTGGAAGTCGTCCTTGAAGACCGCGACCCCGGTGGGCGCTGCGTTCACCTGCGGCTCGGCCTCGGCGCGGGCGTTCTCGAGGTAGCTGCGGCTCATGCCCGCCGGGGCGTTCGCGAACCAGTTCACGCTCACCTCGGTGAGGATCTTCTCGAGCGGCACGAGCGCGGTGCCGTTGCCGAACGAGTTGAACAGCTCGCTGTAGGCGAGCAGCGCGACCGGCGAGTCGCTCAGCCCGACCGCGATGGTCTGGGGCCGGCTCGCGTTCATGGTGTTGTAGCCGCCCACCGACTGGAACCACTGCATGTGCTCGAGGCCCGCGTAGTCCTGCGGTTCGAGGCGCTCGAACTCGCTCGGGTCGCCCGACGGGAACGAGAACAGCTGCAGCACGTGCAGGCCGAGGAAGCCCTCGGGGTTCTGCAGCCCGAGCTCGCGGGCGACGAGCGCGCCGTTGTCGGACCCGTGGATGCCGTACTCCGAGTAGCCGAGCCGGTGCATCAGCTCGTCGTAGGCGCGGGCGACTCGGGGCATCGCCCAGCCGGCCTCGATGACCGGGTTCGAGAAGCCGTAGCCCGGGGCATCCGGAACCACGACGTCGAACGCGTCCTCGGCCCGCCCGCCGTACGCGACCGGGTCGACGAGCGGCGCGATCATGTCGAGGTAGTCGACGGATGACCCGGGGTAGGTGTGCGCCAGGATCAGCGGCGTCGCACCGGGGTGCGGCGAGCGCACGTGGATGAAGTGGATCGGCTGGCCGTCGATCTCGGTGATGAAGTGCGGCACGGCGTTGATGCGGGCCTCTTCGGCGCGCCAGTCGTAGCTCGTGCGCCAGGTCTCGACCGCGTCGCGAAGGTAGGCGTTCGGGGTGCCGTACGACCAGTCGTCGCCGGGCGCGGGCTGCGGGAGCCGCGTACGGGCGAGGCGGTCCATCAGGTCGTCGAGGTCGGCCTGCGGCACGTCGACGCGGAAGGGACGGATGTCGGTGCTGGGTGCGGTGGTGGTGTTCGTCATGTCTTCGACGGTACGAGGCAATTAGGAGTGTTCAGTTCCTAATATCGGAAACTCCGTCGATCGAGATCCGAACCCGCGCTCAGCTCGTGTAGCCCTCGGTCACCTCGCCCTTGTGCGCGGCGAAGGCGGCGAGCACCTCGCCCTTCTCCTGCTCGGGCACGCCGACGGCGTCGAGGGTGCGACCCAGTTCGGCCGCCACCTCGTCGAACTCGTCGGGCGAGATGCGCAGCTTGCGATGCGCCTCTTCGAGGCCGAGCACCGTGCTTCCCGGCACGGTGGGCGTGTACTCGAACGGCCCGCCCGCAACGTTGCACACCCAGAGGGTGCGCATGAACTTCAGGCCGGGAAGCCTGCCCAGGTTCTGGGTGTGCCACTCCCGGAGGGCCGGGTTCTTCGACTGCTGGCCGACGATCGGGTTCTGCACGACGGCGTCGCTGAAGTGATCGACGACGGCGGCGATGGCGAACACGCCACCGAGTCGTTCGTAGAGGCTCTGTTCGGACATGGCTGATCTCCTTCGATCGTGTCGCCCTGATGGCTGACCCTGGTCGCCGCGCGGCGTCAGTTTCTAAAATCCATCATCGTTGATTATACAACGGAGCTCGGCCCGGCGTCTACGAGATTCGGCCCGCATGCGCGTGCAACCGGCGGGCAGAATTGACGGCATGTCCGACACGGCTGCGCGACTGCTCGCGATGCTCTCGTTGATGCAGACGCGACCCGACTGGACGGGCTCCGAGCTCGCCGAGCGGTTGGGGGTCTCGCCCCGCACGATCCGCACCGACATCGACCGCCTGCGCGAACTCGGGTACCCGGTCGACGGCACGCG
Source organism: uncultured Actinomycetota bacterium (assembly GCA_963836825.1). Lineage (GTDB taxonomy): Bacteria > Actinomycetota > Actinomycetes > Actinomycetales > Microbacteriaceae > Agromyces. Next base: position 9,203 of record CAWILI010000015.1, on the reverse strand, counting down.
CGGGGCCGCGGGCGGCTACCGGCTCGGCGCCGGCGGCCGGCTGCCGCCCCTGCTGCTCGACGACGAGGAGGCCGTCGCCGTGGCCGTCGGCCTGCAGGCGGCCACGGGGATCGCCGGCATCGAACTCTCGAGCGCGCGTGCACTCGCGAAGCTCGAGCAGGTGCTGCCGTCGCACCTGCGCCCGACCGTCGACGCGCTCGTGAACACCGTCGACCGCGCGCCCGAGAACATCGGCACCGATGCGCCCGACCCCGAGGTCGACCCCCAGGTGCTCGCGGCGATCGCCACCGCGATCCGCGACGTCGAGTGGTTCCGCTTCCTCGACCGCGGCACCTCCCGTCTCGTGGAGCCCTACCGCCTGCTGAGCTGGCAGCGGCGCTGGTACCTCGTCGCCCGAGAGCCCGAGTCCGGTGATTGGGTCACGGTGCGCGCCGATTGGATCGAGCCGAAGATGCCGACCCGTCGCCGGTTCTCGCCCGTGCCGGTTCCGAGCGGCGACTACACCGTGTTCGCGATGCGCTCGATCGCGGCGAGCGGCTGGAACGTGCACGCGCGGCTGCGCATCGACGCCCCGGCCGAGGCCGTGCTCGATCGCATCAACCCGACGGTGGGCGTGGTCGAGTCCGTCGACGACCACACCTCGGTGCTCGTGACGGGCGCCGACAGCCTCGACACGGTCGCCGCCTACATCGGCATGCTGAACATGGACTTCACGGTCGAGTCGCCGGCCGAGCTGCGCGAACTGCTGCTCGTCTACTCCGAGCGCTACGCCCGGGCGGCGGCGGGTGGGAGGCTGGAGCCATGACGACGATCGAACGGCAGGTCGACATCGCGGCATCCCCCGAGGTGGTGTTCGACCTCATCGCCGACCTGCACGACTACGGCCGCTGGCTGCCGTCGGCCGGCGACTACGAGGGCACGAGCGAGATCTCGCCGCCACCCGTCGCGGTCGGCACCACCTACGTCGAGCACAGCCGCACCGGCGTGCGGCACGGCGTCGTGATCGCCCTGGCCCGGCCCGACGTGGTCGCGTTCCGGCAGCCGATGACCCTTCGACCCCGCAGTCTCGGCACGATCGCGAGCACCGTGACGATGTCGGTCTCGGCGAATGCGGTCGGTGCGCGGGTCACGCGCACGATCGAGCTCGGCATCCCCCGGCGGCTCAAGCTCGTGCGCTCGACCATCGTCGGGCGCTACGCGCGCGAGAGCGAGCGGATGCTCCGCCGGCTGAAGGTGTATGCGGAGGCGCTCGGCGATTCCCGTTGAAGCCGCCCGCGCGGGCTCAGCCCGCGCCCGGCAGCCCGACGCGGTCGGGGATCGCACCCCTGACCTTCGGCAGCCACGCGTCGACCTCGGGCCACGCGCGCGCCGTCGGCAGGCGCCGCAACAGTTCGGCGAGCGATTCGTCGGCCGACGGCCACGGGATGACCCGGCTCGGCGATGCGCTCGAGAGCACGCCGAGCCACCAGTGCTTCCAGGTCACGGGCAGCACCTCGGGGTGGATCACGACGTAGTAGTCGGGCACGCTGAAGTCGTGGCGCACCGCCGCGTCGAGGGCGCGCTCGATCTCGAGCTCGAGCACTCCGTACGTCGACTGGTCGTCGAAGAACTCGACCCACGCGGCCGCGACGTGCCCGAGCGGATCGTGATCGTGCACGACGTAGGGCGCGGCAGAGGTGGCCGACCAGCGCGCCACCTCGGCGTCGGTCGCATCGGGCAGCGAGGCCGCCTGAACGTTGGCGAAGCCCTCGAGCGCATGGATGGCACTCGTCGCCGCATCTCCGACGACGACCAGGGTCGTGCTGGCCGGGGCCTCCATTTCCGCAGTCTACGTCCGCGCGGGCGGCAGTGGCGGCCGCCTCGCCGAAACGTGACCGGGTCGTGTCTCGGCCGAGAAGTGCCGGGCCTCTCCCGGCTCGGTAGCATGCAACGCATGGCCATCAAACTTGAGAACGTCGGCATCGCCGTTCGCGACCTCGAAGCAACGATCGCCTTCTTCACCGACCTCGGTCTCACGGTCGTCGGCCGTGACACGGTCAGTGGCGAGTGGACCGACACTGCCGTCGGCCTCGACGGCAACCACGCCAACATCGCGATGCTCGCAGACACCAGACGGTCACGGTCGCCTCGAGCTCTTCGAGTACATCCATCCCGAAGCGATCGAGACGAAGCCCACTCGTCCCAACGAGATCGGCATGCACCGCGTCGCGTTCTCCGTCGACGACATCGACGAGGCCCTCGAGATCGCCGCGAGGCACGGCTGCCATCCGCTTCGCGGCGTGGCGACCTATGAGGACGTCTACAAGCTCACCTACGTGCGCGGTCCCAGCGGCATCCTCGTGATGCTCGCCGAGGAGCTGAAGAAGAACTGACTGCAGCCGGAACGGGCGAACGCGTACTTCGCGGCTCGAGCATCATCCGCGGCCGCGCCGTCAATGCATGTTGTCGTTGCCCGTGACGTGGGTTGCGTAGCCCGAGCATCCCGCGTCCTCCCAGCGGTACGCGGCACCGGTGCCCGCGTCGCCGTACATGGCGTCCCACCAGGCACCTCGTGCCGTCGTCGAACGCACCGAAGCCCTTGTCGGCCATGCACGACTCGATCGCCTCGTGGAACAACGCCAGCTCCTCCTCTTCGGTCAGCGCGTTCGGGTCTGGCTCGGGCACGGGCGCGGAGAGCGGGGTCCCGGCCGCTCGGGCGGCCGCCACAGCGTGATCCCCCACGCCGAGGCATCCTCGCCGTCTCCAATCGGAAGCGGGCACCGACCAGTCCTCGCGCGCCTCGCCGTAGAACGCGTTGAGCCACATGATCGACTGCTCGAAGCTCAGCCCGCGCGGCTGCGCATCCTGGTTCAGCCAGGGTGCGGCGGGCAGGTACTCCACGCCCTGCTCGGCCATGCACTCGGCGATGACCTGCTCGCGGCCCATGTACTCCGAGCGGTCCTCGTTCGACAGGAGCTCGGAGTCGAACAGCTCGGTGGTCGGAACGTCGACGGTCGACCCGTCCGCCTCGTCTGCGTCGAGGTCGAGCGGTCGCGTCGGCCGCCGCCACCTCAGGACGCGGCGGCTCGAAGAAGGGCATCCCGAACGCGCCGGCGACGGTGAGCGCGACGGCGGCGGCGCAGACCGCGATGCCGCCCATCGCGAGAGGAGCAGCCAGGCGTCTGACATTCATCACGACGCCTCGTCCGACTCGACGGCGGCGTTCGGTGATGTCCACCATGCGGCCATCGAGAGGAAGAAGAGCACTGCCGCGCCGGTCGCGACCCGGTTCAGGAGCACCATCTGCGCGGTCGAGGTCGAGAAGAACTCCGTGAAGCTCACGCTCGTCTCCATGAGCGCGTAGGTGCCGAAGCGGATGAGCAGGTACGCCGCGACCGCGAGTACGAGCCCGGCGAACGCGCGTCGGCGCGCAACCACGAGCAGCCACCACCCGACGAGCGCCAGGACGAGGCCGGCGACCGACAGCTCGGCGACATCCGCCGCGCCGTGCCAGTCACCGATGAGCACGCTGCGCGCGATGCGCCAGACGATGAATCCGCCCCAGCCGACGAGCGCGAGCGCAGCGAGGTGTGCGAGCGCCGGCATCGCGAGCGGGAACGTGCCCCTCGGTGCACCGACCGCGGCACGGCGCAGTCGCGCGCCACGCCAGGCGAGGTCGGCCGGGATGCCTCGAACTGCCCTGCCGAGGATCGACGCCGTCGCACGGGCGACCGAGTGCTCGCGTTCCTCGAAGAGGTCGGAGGCGAGTTCGGCCCGGCGCTCGGCCGCGACCTCGTCGGGCAGGTCGGCGGTGTACCACCGGCACCAGGCGAGTACCGCTGCGTCCACGCGCCCCGCCGCCCGGTGTCGCAATGCGAGCGGATGCCTCGAGCTCGACCGCGCCGTCGGGCCCGAGTGTGACGGCGCTCAAGCGAACGCCGATCTCGGGCTCGGTGCGAGCACGGTGCGCTGCTCGGTCTCGGCCCGATAGGCGACCGCGCCCGCGCCGGTCACCCGGTAGAGCCGCCGTCGAGGGCGGCCCTCTGCTGCGGCGAGGCTCGGGTCCTCCCATTCGGACTCGACGAGGCCGCGTTCGGCGAGGCGGCTGAGCGCCTTGTAGAGGGTGCCATGCGCGGTGAGCGCGGTGGCCCCGGCGCGGCCCGCGAGGCGCTTCGCGAGTGCGAAGCCGTAGAAGTCGTCTTCCTCGGCCTGGAGCTCGATGCCTGCGCCGAGGATGTCGACCTCGAGGTCGACCAATCGCCCTTCCCGTCTGCGTGGCATGCACACAGCATATGAAGGTATCGTCCAGAAGTATAGGAAGATATCCTCGCGGCCTATAGGAAGATATCCGCACGCCCTATAGGAAGATACCTGCCCATATGCTAGCGTCCACCCCGAGTCGCCTCATCGGGTGACTCAGAAGGGAAGGATATGAACACCAAGAGTGTGGTGTTTCGGGCGATCGCCGGGGTGGCGTTGACGGCGACGCTCGCCGGGGGGATCGGCGATGGTTGCGGGCGCGGCCGACGCGGGTGGGCTCGACCACATCGCCGTGCCGTCCGCAACCGCGGCGAGCCAGCGAGGTCCTGGCTGCCGAGGCGAGCACGATCTCCGCGGCCACGACGGCGGCGGACCCGGGAAGCGGGCCGGCGACCTCTCAGGCCAATAAGGACGATCACGCCTGGCAGGCGGGCCCGGCCCACTGCGAGGACTGGCAACTCGCCATGGACTACCGGGACCGCCCCGACCTGATCGACCCCTGAGGCCCTCGGGTTCGACCTCGTCTTCACGAACGTCGGGCCGCAACCGTGCTCGTTCGACGGGTGGCCCGGCCTGGTCGCGGAGGGCGCCGATGGCGCAGACCCTGACCTGGGCGCTCGCGTCCGGATCGACGAGCACGCTGGTGGTCCTGCCCCCGAACGGCGGCCAGGCCGTCGCAGAAGGCACGGCGGCACCTCCCGTCCGTCGTCGGGTTGTGCAGAGGCGACGTCCGACCACCTGCGGGCCTACATCTCCTCGGATGGAGCCGGTGGCGGAATCGTCGACGACGTCCAGATCTCCGGTCTGCACGGATGGAACCTGGACGCTCTGGCTCGGACCGCTGATGGCCGCTCCACGGCGCACCCGGGCGAGGTCACGCCTCCCGAGGAACCGGAGCCGCTCCCGGCCAAGTGCCAGGACGAGCAGCTGACCCTCGAGTTCATCTCCCGGCCAGATCTGTCGGTCGTCGGGGCCTCGGGATTCGAGCTGGTGTTCACGAATACGACCGACACCCCGTGCTCGATGTGGGGATGGCCCGGTCTCATCGTGGAGTCGGCCGACGGAACCCGGATCGGCTCGTCGTGGACGGTCGGCGACATGAGCGAGCCGTTCGTGCTCGCGAACGGCGACGCCGCCATCGTGCTCGGCACGGCGCCTGACCCTGCAGCGTGGGGCTGCGAGGCGATGACGGCCGACCACCTGCGGGCGTACGTCACGTCAGACGGCGCGGGCCCCGGCGTCGTCGGCACCGCGCAGATCCCGGTCTGCGCCGACGGGTCGACGGTGCTCGAGATCGGGCCGCTCACCGCAGCCTGAGATTCCGCCATCCGAAGTGGAGACGGCGCCGTCGAGTTCGCTCGCGGCGCCGTTCCACATGCCCACGGCTTGCGGACTTCTGCGGTCCCATTCGCGATGGAGTAGCGTCCAGGGATCGACTTCCTCCTGGGGCAGAGACGATTGGGAATGGAATGACCGACCACGACGACCGCTCAGTCGACGGCTACCTCGCTTCGCTCGATGACGAGCAGACGGTCAAGGACAGCGAGACGCTGATCGAAATGATGCAGCGGATCAGCGGGCAGGAGCCGACGCTGTGGAATGTCGGCACGATCGGGTTCGGCACATACCACTACCAGTACGACAGCGGCCGCGAAGGCGACGGTCACACGATCGGCTTCTATCCGAGAAAAGGCAAACTGACCATCTACCTGATGGATGGCACGGCCCGCCACTCGGAACTTCTGGCGAAATTGGGCAAGCACTCCACCACGGGATACTGCGTCTACATCCGGCGGCTCAGCGATGTCGAACTGCCAGTGCTCGAGCGGATCGTCCAAGAGTCATATGACGTTCGTCGAGTCGAAGTCCCAAGACGGGCCGATACGTCAGATCTTGTGGAAAGCCGACGGGTAACCAATAGCTTGGTGCTGTGATGAGCGCGCCAGCTGGTCGGCGGAATTTCGTCGCCGCGGCCACCGAGAGTGTGAGCTTTGCGGTCGCGAATCACCTGACCGCCGCAGCTGTGGTGCTCCCGTTCATCTGCCTCGCATTCGGCGGGAGTGCCTTCGCAGCTGCGCTGATCTTCCCCACCTACATCGCCGCCAACCTGCTCGGGGTGGTCGTGGCGCCTCGCGTGTTGGGTCTGCGGTCCGTTGACGAGGTCACTCGCGCTGATTCTGGCCCTGATCGCGACCGTGTTCGCGATCACTGGGGTTGGGATCCTGTTGGTGAGCCCCGTGTGGCTGAACGCACTCTGGGTGGTCGCCGCTGTTGTGGGCCTGTTGTCGGGCATCGCATCGATCGCCGTGGTGGAGGTGATGTCTTCTGCGCTTGCATCGTCGGAGAAGTCGACACTCAGCGTCGTGCAGAGTACAGGTGGCGCGGTACTGACTCTGGCGATCACCGTTGTCCTGGGAATGTTCTTCCTGGACCCCAATGGGAGGGACGCCCACATCGCTCTCCTCTGGGTGGAATCACCGCGATGGTCGTCGCAGCGCTCTCCCTGCTTCGCATTCGCCCGACCGGATCCGGTCCGGCAATCAGAGAACGAACCCGGTCGGCATCCTCACTGCGTTGCGGGCTCGACCCGACCGGAAGTACCCCTGGGTTCGGGAGTTCCTGATCACCCAGGTGCTCTTCCTCTCCATCGCCCTGGGAACGAGCTTCTACAGTGTCCACGGCGCTACCTTGCATGGGCAGAAATCCGACGCCCTTCACTACATCGTCGCGGTCACGGCGATCGGGAGTCTGCTGTTCACCGCGCTGTGGACGTTGAGTCGACACAAGGCGACGATTCGCGGACTGCTGCTGACGGCCGCGGCCCTCGGTGTCTGCGCAGCAGTTGCAGCGCTCATCGCGGACTACAGCGGTGCTGAAGCGCTGCCGATTCTGAGCGGCGTCGTCATCGTCTTTGCAGCAGCTGGTGGGGCGGCGACTTCGAGCACGCGGTCGACGTGGATGTATCTGAACCTCGGACAGGAGAACGACACCGAGGTGATCATCTTCTGTCAGGTCGTGCTGGGCGTCACCGCCACAGCCGTCGGACTCGTCTTCAGCATGCTCGCTCGCCTCGACGCGGTGGCGCCGGCATGGGTCATGCTCATCCTGTCCGGCTATGCGCTCATCCATGCGCGAAGAGGACCCCGCGTCCGCATCGCGGAGATCCACCCCGACCATCTCCACAGCAATCATGGACGTCACTTCGGTGGATTCCACTGGTGACTCAGGCCTGATCCACCCGCGCACAACCGCAGCCACTCCCGCTGGAGGGCGTCACGTCGCCGCTCGGACTCGGCCGAAAGTACGAGGCGATTCGAGCCGCATACCCGATGTCGCGCAGGCCGCGATTCGCGAGCATCGAGACATGACCGAAGCATCCGCCACCCGCCTGCCGGCCCCGATGCGCCAGGCCGCGCTTCCAGCCGGCCGACCGCGAAGCCGCGTTCCGGCTGGCTCGCTGCCACCGGCCTCATCCTGCTGAGCCTCGTGCCGATCGCGGCGGGAGCGTTCCGCCTCACGTCGTTGACGAGCGGCGGGCCGGTGACCGACGAGAACGCGAGGTTCTTCGACTCGCCGGTTCCCGTCGTGGTGCACATCGTCGCGTCGAGCGTCTTCCTCGTGCTGGGCGCCCTGCAGTTCGTGCCGTCGCTGCGTCGGCGTCGCTGGCACCGCATCGCCGGACGCATCGTGGCGCCCGCCGGCCTGCTCTCGGCGCTCTCGGCGCTGTGGATGACGCTGTTCTACGCCATGCCCGCGATCAACGGGGTCGCCCTGTTCGTGGAGCGGCTCGTGTTCGGCAGCGCGATGGCGGCCGCCATCGTCGTCGCCTTCGTCGCGATCCGTCGCGGCGACGTCTCGACGCACGGCGCGTGGATGACCCGTGCCTACGCGATCGGCCTCGGCGCCGGAACCCAGGTGTTCACCTTCCTGCCGTGGACCCTCGTGTTCGGGGCGCCCGGCGAGGCCGTGCACGCGGTGCTCATGGGCGCGGGATGGGTGATCAACCTCGCCGTGGCCGAGGTCGTGATCCGCCGCCGAGCGGCGCGATCGAACCGTGGGTCACGCGCTTCCGGCCGATCCGCTGCGGCTCGTGCGCCCCTATCATGAGGGCATGACGCGCCTGCTGAGCTCGCTGTGGCACGCGCCGGCGGCGTCGCCGCCACCGCCACGGCGGGTCTGGCGCGACTGGGCGCTGGTGGCGGTGATTCCGCTGCTCGCGCTGTTCGAGGCGGCGACGCGATCGGATGTCCCGTGGCGGTGGCTCTGGGCGGCGATGCTGATCGCTCTCGTGCCGACACTGCTGTGGCGCCGCACCCGACCGTTCCTGATGCTCGCGATCGCCTTCGGCGTCGGCTGGGTGTTCGCCGCCGCGACCGGCGACGACCCGCAGCTCGTCACGACGGCGTACTTCCTGATCCTCGTGTACGCGGTGTTCCGTTGGGGCACCGGTCGCGCATGGGTCGGCGCCGCGGCGATCCTCGTGGTGTCGTCGACGGTGTCGTTCGTGCTCGGGTCGACGACGGCCGGCGACGTCATCGGCGGACTGGGAGTGCTCGTCGCCACCGTCACCCTCGGGGTGGCGTTCCGCTGGCGCGCCGGCGCCCGCGCGCGCGAGCTCGATCGCGTCAAGCTCGTCGAACGCGAGCAGCTCGCGCGCGACCTGCACGACACGGTGGCGCACCACGTCTCGGCGATCGCGATCCAGGCGCAGGCGGGCACGGCGGTCGCGGCGACGAACCCCGATGCGGCCGCAGCAGCCCTGCGCACGATCGAGCGCGAGGCGTCGCGCACCCTCGCCGAGATGCGCTCGATCGTGCGGGTGCTGCGCAACGGCGGCGACGCCGAGCGCGCACCCGGGCCCGGACTCGCCGACCTCCGCGCCCTGGCACGCATCGAGCCGGGCTCCCCTGTCGTCGCGGTGCAGATCGCCGGCGACGTCGAGGCCGTGCCGCCCACCATCGCCG
>CAWILI010000014.1:0-22147 GCA_963836825.1 uncultured Actinomycetota bacterium | reverse complement strand
TGAGATCGCCGACCGGGCCGAGGTGGCGCAGCTTCTCGGGATTCAGCTGGTTGCCGACGACCGACACCCGGCCGCCGTCGACATGCACCATCAGCACGCTCAGGGTCGCGCCGTCGGGTGCGCTGACCCGAAGGGCGGCTTCGCCGTTCGCCGAGGTGCGGTCGAGGTGCACGCCCATGCCCTCGCCGCGTCGCACGAGCCCGGCGAGGAACCTCGCGACCGCGACGGCACCGAGCAGCGGATGTCGCACCGCGGGCGCCTTGCCGCCGCCGTCCCCGTAGAACACCACGTCGTCGGCGAGCACGCCCGCGAGACCGTCGACATCTCCGGCCTCGAGTGCGGCGAAGAACGAGTCGAGCGAGCGCGGCGTCGCGCGAGGCATCCGCATCGAAACGCGGTCGACCGTCGGCGATGCGGGCGCGTGCCCGGTGCATGATCTGCCGGCACGCGGCCTCGTCGCGTTCGACGATCGCGGCGATGTCGGCGTAGTCGACGTCGAAGACCTCGCGCAGCAGGAACACCGCGCGCTCGACCGGGCCGAGCCGCTCGAGCACCGCGAGGAAGGCGAACGAGAGCGTCTCATCGCGTTCGATGCGGTGGGCGGGATCGGCGTCGTCGTCGGGGAGCGGCTCGGGCAGCCAGGTACCGGTGTAGATCTCGCGGTTGCGTCGCGCCGACCGCAGCGCGTCGATCGCGAGGCGGGTGGCGACGGTCGACGCGTACGCCTCGGGTCGTTCGATGACGTCGCCGGCGAGCGATCGCTCGTGCAGTCGCAGGTAGGCGTCCTGCACGACGTCCTCGGCCTCGGTCACGCTGCCGAGCATGCGATAGGCGATCGAGAACATGAGCGGGCGGAGTTCGCCGAGCTCCGCGGTCGAGGCGGGCATGCTCCGAGCATGGCACACGGCGATTCGGTGCCGGGGTGTCACAGGAGGGGGCGCTCATCCGTCGGAGGGGGTGAGAGACGGAAGGGGACGATTCACATGCGAGTCTCTCATCGCCGGCGCCTCGGGCGCCGTGGGATCCAGGTTGGTGCCGGTGCTCGTGGCCGCGGGCCACGAGGTCGTCGGCACGTCGCGCAGCGCCGAGCACCTCGCCGCGATCGAGGCGGCCGGGGCGCGCGGCGTCGTCATGGACGGCCTCGACGCGGCATCGGTGCGCACCGCCGTGCTCGACGCCCGACCCGACGCGATCGTGCACGAGCTCAGCGCGCTCGGCGGCGTCGCGCCCGACCTCAAGCACTTCGACGAGCAGTTCGCCGGCACGAACGCCCTGCGCACGCGCGGCACCGACAACCTGCTCGCCGCGGCTCGCGAGGCGGGCGTCGGGCGGTTCGTGGCGCAGAGCTTCACCGGCTGGCCGAACGAGCGCAGCGGCGGCCCGGTCAAGACGGAGGACGACCCGATCGACCCGACGCCGACGGCGGCGTCGCGTCAGACCATCGCCGCGATCCGCTACGTCGAGCAGGCGACGACGGATGCCGGCGGCCTCGCGCTGCGGTACGGCGGGCTCTACGGGCCGGGCAACGTCATCGGCCGGGGCGGCGAGCTGCTCGAGATGGTGAAGGCGCGGCAAGCTCCCGCTCGTCGGGCGACGGCGCGGGGGTGTGGTCGTTCTGCCACATCGACGACGCGGCATCCGCCACCGCGCTCGCCGTGACGCGCGGCGCACCCGGCGTCTACAACATCGTCGACGACGACCCGGCCCCGGTGTCCGAATGGCTGCCGGAGCTCGCCCGAATCATCGGAGCGAAGCCGCCGAGGCATGTGCCCGCGCTGGGTCGCCCGGCCGCTCATCGGCGAGCACGGCGTGTCGCTCATGACCAAGATCCGCGGGTCGTCGAATGCGAAGGCCAAGCGCGAGCTCGGCTGGGAGCTGCAGTACCCGAGCTGGCGGGAGGGGTTCCGCACCGGCCTCGGCTGATTCAGCGGCAGCGCCCTGACCACGTGAGAACGCGACTCATTCCCAACACGGCGCGCACGCGGCATCCGCGCCTACGCTTGAAGGGACATGGCACACTCGCACGATCACGCACACGCCCACGGGGCGACGAACCGCACCCGGCTCTGGGCGGCGATCGCGATCATCGGCGCGTTCCTCGTGGTGCAGGTCGTCGGCGGCATCCTGAGCGGGTCGCTCGCGCTGCTGGCCGACGCGGGTCACATGGCGAGCGACCTCATCGGCCTCGTCGTCGCACTCGTCGCGGCGATGGTCGCGGCGCGACCGGCGACCGACCGGCAGACCTACGGGTACCGGCGCGCCGAGGTGCTCGGCGCCCTCGTGAACGGCGTGATCCTCATCGTCGTCGCGGTGTCGGTGGCCGTCGCGGCCGTCGGACGCCTCATCACCGGTTCCGAGGGCGACGCGCATGAGGTGCAGGGCGTGCCGATGCTCGTCGTCGCCGTGCTCGGACTGCTCGCGAATGTCGCCGCGGCGCTCGTGCTGCGCGGCGGCGCGAAGGACTCGATCAACCTGCGCGGCGCCTACCTCGAGGTGCTCGGCGACCTCATCGGCTCGGCGCTCGTGATCATCGCGGCCGTCGTGATCGTCACCACCGGCTTCGACGCCGCCGACCCGATCGCCTCGATCGCGATCGCCGTGCTCATCGTGCCGCGAGCGGTGACGCTGCTGCGCGACGTGATGCACGTGCTCTTCGAGTCGGCGCCCGGCCGACACCGACGTCGCCGAGATCCGCGAGCACCTCCTCGGCACCGCCGGTGTCGTCGCGGTGCACGACGTGCACGTCTGGCAGATCACCTCGGGTTCACCGGTGTTCAGCGCCCACGTCGAGGTCGAGCCGTCGGTCTTCGAATCCGGCGGCACGGGTGCCCTGCTCGACGAGCTCGGCGGATGTCTCGCCGACCACTTCGACGTCGCGCACTCCACGTTCCAGCTCGAGCCGGCGGGCCGCGCCGAGCAGGAGCAGCCGCAGCACCCGTGACCGGCCGTCACACGGTGAGCAGGCGGGCGAAGTACGCCCGGATGTCGCCGACGAGGTCGTCGGGCGCCTCCATCGCCGGGAAGTGCCCGCCGTGCCGGTGCTCGCTCCAGAACGCGAGGTGCCCGTCGGGATCGAGGATGCGGCGCATGAGCGGCTCGTCGCCGAACGCGGCGATGCCCTGCGGGCGGTCGTGGCTGCGACCCCAGGCGGCCTGGGCGTGCGCGGCCTCGTAGAGCATGTTCGCGGCGCCGTCGCCCGCCCGGCCGAACCACGACACCGTGATCAGCGTGAGCAGCGCGTCGAGCTCGACGGCATCCTCGGGCAGCGTGCGGTCGGGGTCGGTCCACTCCTGGAACTTCTCGACGATCCACGTCGCCTGCGCGACCGGGGAGTCGGTGAGGCCGTAGGCGACGCTGAGCGGACGGGTCGTCTGCAGGGCGAGGTAGCCGAAGTCCTCGGTGCGCGCGTCCTTGAGTCGCTCGTGGTGCTCGCGCTCCTCGTCGGTGAGGTGGTCGGTGGGCGGCGTGTACTGGGTCGCGATCGAGCCGGGGTCGGTCGCGGCGATGGAGCCGAGCACGCGGTCGCCGGCGTCGAGGCACAGCTGTTCGCTGATGCCGGCGCCGACGTCCTCGCCGAACACGGCGTAGCGGTCGTAGCCGAGCGCCTGCATGATCTCGTCGAAGGCGCGGGCCGTCCGTGCGATGTCCCAGCCGTGACTCGTGAGCGGCGTCGAGAACCCGAAGCCCGGGATCGACGGTGCGACGACGTGGAACGCCGGCGCCGGTCCGACCCCGTCGGCGACGCCGGGGCGCTCGGCGAGCTCGTGCCGCGATCCCGGCGAACTCGACGAACGACGACGGGTAGCCGTGCACGAGCAGCAGGGGCACCGCCGCGTCATCCGTCGAGCGCACGTGCAGCCCGTGGATCGGCTGGCCGTCGATCTCGACGAGGAACTGCGGCAGGCGATTGAGCCTCGCCTCCTCCGCTCGCCAGTCGTAGCCCGTGCGCCAGTACTCCACCAGCCGCTGGGCGTACGGCACGGGCGTGCCGCGCTCCCACCCGTCGGTGAGCGCCGCGGGCCATCGCGTGCGTTCGAGCCGCGACTGCAGGTCGGCGAGCTCGGCGTCGGAGATCGCGATCGTGTATGGGGTGATGTCCATGTCGGTTCCGTCCTCTCGAGGGTGCACATCGAGTGAAGCGGATGCCGCGTGCGCCGTCTTGAACCGGAGCGACACGGCCGCCGGCCGGGCGAGGACGCGGATCAGACCGGTTCGTCGCGGCGCTTCGACTGCGGCCGGGGTGTATCCCGTGAGGCGCTTCACGTCGCGGGTGAGGTGCGACTGGTCGGCGTAGCCGAGCTCGTACGCGACATCCGCGATCGCCTCGCCGGTGCGCAGCTGCGCGGCGGCCTCGCGAGCGCGGGCGATCTGCCGGACCTGTCGCGGGCTCCGCCCGGTGATGCGCGTGAAGTGGCGCTCGACCGTGCGCGACGACACGGGCGGACCCTCGCCGTGAAGCGCCGCCTCGATGACGGCGTCGTGGGCGAGGAGGCCGTGCGCGTCGAACTCGGCGAGGAGGTCGTCGACCGTCGCGTAGTCGGGCATCGGCCAGATGAGATCGGCGAGCTCGAAGTGCCCGGAGTCGGGCATCGACAGCGCCACGGTGCGGTCGAACATCGAGCGCGGCTCGACATGGGTGAAGTACGTGCCCTGCGTGAATCGCACGCCCACGTTGCGGTTGCCCGCCCAGTAGGGCACCGCCGTGGGCTCGGACGAGGGGCCGCTGAGCAGCACGCGCGACCCATCTGGCATGCGCGTGAAGATCATGTCCCAGCAGGCGTCGGCCGCCGCCAGGTAGGTGCCGTCGCTCGTGTCGACGGTGTGCCAGATCACGTCGACGAAGGGGGAGGCAGAGGCTTTCTCCTCGTAGAGGAAGCTCATGCGGCCGAGTGTACCGCCGACCTCTGACGCCCGCAGGGCGTGGATGTGCGATCGTCAGCGCTCTTCGGGACCGCGCTCGAACACCTCGGGGTCGAGCACGAGGTGCTCGGCCTCGTCGTGGTCGGTGACGACGTCTTCGCCGGCCGCGGCGGCCTTCTTCGCCTTGTGCCGCTCGCTGAAGTAGTGCCAGGCGGTGATGAGGGCGGTGCCGCCCACCGCGATGAGCAGGATGACGTCGATGTAGTCGCGCACGAGGTCGGCGACCGGCGGGATGAAGCTCACGAGGTAGCCGAACATCGTGAGGCCGAAGCCCCAGAGCACCGCGCCGATGAGGTTGTAGAGCGTGTACTTGCCGCGGGGCATGTGGCCGACGCCCGCGGCGACGGGCGCGAACGTGCGCACGATCGGCACGAAGCGGGCGAGGATGATCGTGATCCCGCCGAACCGCTCGAAGAACGCGTTCGTGCGCTCGACGTTCTTGACGCTGAAGAGCCCGCTCTCCTTGCGCTCGAAGACCTTCGGGCCGCCGCGATGGCCGATCTCGTAGCCGACCTCGCCGCCGAGGAATGCCGCCAAGCCGATGAGCAGGGCCACCCACCAGACGCTCACCCCGAACACGCCGTTCGGCGGCACGACCTCGGGATTCGACAGCAGGCCCGAGATGACGAGCAGCGTGTCGCCCGGGAGCAGGAAGCCCACGAGCAGGCCGGTCTCGGCGAACACGATGAAGCACACCACCAGCAGCGCCCACGGCCCGGCCTGCGGCGATGATCGACTCCGGGTCGAGGAACGGGATGAGTGCGGTGTGGATCACGGGGGGCTCCAGTGTCGTCGGACGCGGCGGACGCCGGGTCATCAGGCGGCGTGGTGTCGTGCAGTCTACCCAGCGATTGCGCGCCGCACCGGGTGCGGGCCAAAGAATCATCCGAGCGGATGACGGGGGCCGACTTCCGCGGCATCCGACGCCGCAGGTCGACGTGGCTGTCGGTGGCCAGGCGATAGCGTCGGCCGCATGGAGCACGGGTTCATCTTCACCGGCACCGACCCCGAACTCGCGGTCGAGCTCGCACCCCTCGCCGAGGCATCCGGATGGGACGGCTTCTTCGTGTGGGAGGGCATCTGGGCGACCGATCCGTGGGCGACGCTCGCTGCGGCCGCAATGGTCACCGAGCGCATCCGGCTCGGCACGATGCTCACGCCGGTGCCGCGACGCCGCCCGTGGGAGCTGGCCGGGCAGACGATGACCGTCGACCGGCTCTCGAACGGGTCGGGTCATCCTGTCGGCCGGGCTCGGCGTGCCGCAGAGTTCGAGCAGCGGTTCTGGATCTTCGAGGACGACCCCGGCCGCAAGGTGCGCGCCGAGCTGCTCGACGAGGGGCTCGAGATGATGCAGCAGCTCTGGCAGGGTCGAGCCGTTCGAGTACGAGGGCGCCCACTACCGGGCCAAGCGCACCGACACGATGCTGCCGCCCGGCCGATCGTGCAGCAGCCGCGCATCCCCACGTGGGTCGTGGGCGTCTGGCCGCGCATGAAGTCGATGCGGCGGGTCGCCCGGTACGACGGGTGGATTCCGAACTACGCCCCGCCGAACGCCTCCGGCGTCGACCCGCTCGAGCAGCAGCGCACCTACACGCCCGAGATCGCCGCCGAGGCGATCGCGTGGATCCGCGACGAGCGCGAGCGGCTCGGGTCTCGGCGACCGGCCGTTCGACATCACGCAGGAGGGCACGACGAGCGGCACCGACGCCGAAGCCGATGCCGCGGTCGTGCGGCCGTGGGCCGAGGCGGGCGTCACGTGGTGGCTCGAGGCCGACTGGAATGTGCCGGCCGAACGGGTCGCCGAGTACTCGCGCGAACGGCGTGCGGTCAGGGCCGCCGCGGCCCTGACCGGCGCGAGGCTTCGCGCGATTCGCGGTAGTCCTATTCGAGGTTGTCGACGGGCTGGGTGTCGCCCATCGCGTCGCCCTCGTCGTCAGCCTCGTCGTCACCGGCCTCGCTCGGCGCGGTGCTCCGCGGCCAGGCGGTCGGCCTCGGCCGAGTCGATCAGGTCCTCGTTCACACCCGGGTCGAGCCCAGCATCGCGATCACGAAGATCACGGGGATCACGGTCGAACATCAACGGCTCCTCGCGCGGGTCGACGAAGTCGGTCATGATCGGGCCTCCCTTTCTTGCGACACCTGCTGAACGTCACGAAGGTACCTCGGCATCGCGGCGTCGGGCAGTGGCTTGCGTTGCGCACGATTCGAGGCGTACGAACGCATCCGCTACCTCCGGCGGTACTCGACCTCGGGGCGGCCCGGTGTGCCGTAGCGCGCCGAGCGCTCGACGACGCCGGTGTCGGCGAGGTGCTCGAGATAGCGGCGCGCCGTGACACGCGAGAGGTCGAGCGATGCGGCGACCTCGGCCGCCGACATCGCCCCAGTCGCGGCATCCCGAACCGCGGCGCGCACCCGGTCGAGCGTCTCGCGCGTGAGCCCCTTCGGCAGGTCGGCGCCCGACGAGGTGCGCAGGGCGGCGAACGAGGCATCCACCTCCTGCTGGTCGGTGACCACCGCTGAGCCGACGCGTGCGTGGTAGTCGCGGTAGGCGGCGAGCTTCTCGGCGAAGGCGGCGAAGCCGAACGGCTTGATGAGGTACTGCACGATGCCGAGCGACACCGCCGACCGCACGACGGCGGCGTCGCGCACGGCCGTGACGGCGATGACGTCGATCTCGATGCCCGCCGCGCGCAGCGACCGGCAGAGCTCGATGCCGGTGGTGTCGGGCAGGTTCACGTCGAGGAGGATGAGGTCGATGGGCGCGATGCGACCGTCGCGAGCCTCGCGCAGCATCCGGATCGCCTCGTGGCCGGCGTGCGCGATGCCCGCGACCTCGAAGCCGTCGACGCGTCCGACGTAGGCGGCGTGCGCCTCGGCCGTGATCGGTTCGTCCTCGACCACCAGCACGCGGATCGCGTCACTCATCGGCGACCGCCTCGGCCACGGGTACGGCGGCCTGCGCGATCGGGCAGCGTCACCTCGAACGTCGAGCCCACCACCCGGATGCTCCCGCCGAGGCGGGTCACGGTCTGGCGCACGAGCGCGAGCCCGATGCCGTGGCCGGTCGCCTGCCTTCGTCGTGACGCCGAGGTCGAACACGCGGTCGCCGTCGCGCGGGCCGGCGCCGCTGTCGCGCACGGCGATGCGCAGCGTGGCATCCGTCGCCTCGACCGCGACGTGCACGGTCGGCGCAGGCGTGGCGGCGGCCGCGTCGAGCGCGTTGTCGATGAGGTTGCCGACGATCGTGATCAGGTCGCGCGCGGGCACGGATGTCGCCTCGAGCCGATCGGGCAGGTCGATGTCGAACTCGATGCCGCGTTCGCTCGCCTGCGCGGCCTTGCCGAGCAGCAGCGCGAGCAGCACCGGCTCCTCGACCGCCGAGAGCAGCCGGTCGGCGAGGGCCTGGCTCAAGGCGAGCTCGGAGCTCGCGAGGGCTGCGGCATCGGCCGGCCGATCGAGCTCGATCAGGGCGATGATCGTGTGCAGCCGGTTGGCGAACTCGTGGGCCTGCGAGCGCAGCGCGTCGGAGAGCGTCGTCATGGTCTCGAGCTCGCCGGTGAGCTCCTGCAGCTCGGTGTGGTCGCGCAGCGTCGTGACCGTGCCGACGCGGCCGTCGCCGCGACCCCGTTCGCGCGACACGATCACGTCGCGGTCGATCACGAGCACGTGGGTCGGCGTGATGGCGATCTCGTCGACGGCGGCGTCGGAACGGCCCAGCACGTCGGCGACGGCAGGACGGCAGGTCGAGCGACGTGAGCGGCACCGCCGTGGTGTCGTTCGCCGGTCGCCGTGGCAGCCCGAGCAGTTCGGCAGCGCGGTCGTTGTAGAGCACGACCGCATTCGAGCGGTCCTGCAGCACGAGGCCCTCGCCGATCGAGTGCAGCACGCCCTCGTAGTACGAGAACATGCGGCTCATCTCCTCGGCGCCGCGGCCCCACGTGACGCGGCGCAGGTACCGGCTGAGGAGCCACGCGCCGAGCGCGCCGAGCGCGATCATCGCGACGGCCGCCCAGATCACCGTGGCGATGCGACCGCCGAGGGCGACCTGCGTGTTCGAGACGGTGATGCCCGCCGAGACGAGCGCGATCACCTCGCCGCCGGCGTCCTCGATCGGTACGACCGCGCGCACCGACGGCCCGAGCGTGCCCGTGTAGGTCTCGGTGAAGGCGTCGCCGGCGAGCGCCCGGTCGATGTTGCCGAGGAACTCGCGTCCGATCTGGTCGGGGTCGGCGTGCGTGTAGCGGATGCGGTCGGGCGCCATGATCGTGATGAAGTCCACGCCGGCCTCGCGTCCATGATCTCGACCGCGTAGGGCTGCAGCTCGGTCGTCGGGTCGTCGGTCGCGAGCGCCTCGTCGACGAACGGGTCGACCGCGATCGTCTGTGCCACGGCGAGCGTCTTCGCGGCGGCATCGCGCTCGACGTCGGCGCGGGCGTCGGCCCAGATCCAGGCGACGGCGATCACGGCGAGGAGGACGATCGCGACGAGTTGCAGCGCGAAGAGCTTCGCGGCGATGCTCCATCCCCGGATCCACGCCATCTGCCTCACCTCGCAACGCTGCTCGTCATCAGCCTAGGCACGCGGATCGACGCGCGGTGCGAACACTATGAACACAACCGGATCCCGCGGCATCGGCCGCCGCATCCTTGGGCGATACCCCGATTCGCCGACCGCGGCGATGACCGACCAAGGAAGCAGGGACGGCAATGGCGCTCCAGTCTCACACCGCGGGCACGAAGCCCCGGCGGAGGATCGACTCCTCGCACTACCTCTACATCGCGGTGATCGTCGCCGTGCTCGCGGGCATCACCGTGGGGCTCGCGGCGCCCGAGTTCGCCGTCGGCCTGAAGCCGATCGGCGATGCGTTCGTGATGCTCATCAAGATGATGATCGCCCCGATCATCTTCTGCACGATCGTGCTCGGCGTCGGATCGATCGCCAAGGCCGCGACGGTCGGCAAGGTCGGCGGCCTCGCGCTGCTCTACTTCATGGTCATGTCGACGTTCGCGCTCGGCATCGGCCTCGTCGTGGGCAACCTCATCCACCCGGGCGAGGGCCTGAACATCGCGAACGCCACCTACGACGCCGGCGCGACCGAGTCGCACACCACGAGCGAGTTCATCCTCGGCATCATCCCGACGTCGCTGCTGTCGTCGCTCGTCGACGGCAACATCCTGCAGGTGCTGTTCGTCGCGCTGCTCGTGGGCTTCGCGCTGCAGAAGATGGGCACGAAGGGCACGCCGATCCTGGGCGCGATCCGCCAGATCCAGGCGCTCGTGTTCCGCATCCTCGCGATGATCATGTGGGTCGCGCCGATCGGCGCGTTCGGCGCCATCGCCGCGGTCGTCGGCAACACGGGCATCGGCGCGATCTTCGCGCTCGGCACGCTCATGGTCGCCTTCTACATCACCTGCGCGCTCTTCATCGTGGTCGTGCTCGGGTCGCTGCTCTGGGCGGTCACGCGGGTCAACATCTTCCGCATGATGAAGTACCTCGGCCGTGAGTACCTGCTCATCGTCTCGACCTCGTCGAGCGAGGTCGTGCTGCCGCGCCTCATCGCGAAGATGGAGCACGCGGGCGTCTCGAAGCCGGTCGCCGGCATCACGATCCCGACGGGCTACTCGTTCAACCTCGACGGCACGGCGATCTACCTCACGATGGCCTCGCTGTTCATCGCGAGCGCGATGGGCACGCCCCTCTCGCTCGGCGAGCAGATCGGGCTGCTGCTGTTCATGATGGTCGCGTCGAAGGGCGCGGCGGGCGTCACCGGCGCCGGCCTCGCGACCCTCGCGGGCGGCCTGCAGGCGCACCGGCCCGACCTCGTCGACGGCGTCGGCGTGATCGTCGGCATCGACCGGTTCATGTCCGAGGCGCGCGCGCTCACGAACTTCACCGGCAACGCCGTGGCGACGCTGCTCGTCGGCACCTGGACGAAGCAGCTCGACCGCGAGCAGCTGCGCGGCGTGCTCGCCGGGGAGAAGCCGTTCGACGAGACGACCATGAGCGTCGACGACCACCTCTC
Organism: uncultured Actinomycetota bacterium; assembly: GCA_963836825.1. Lineage (GTDB taxonomy): Bacteria > Actinomycetota > Actinomycetes > Actinomycetales > Microbacteriaceae > Agromyces. Next base: position 11,205 of record CAWILI010000014.1, on the reverse strand, counting down.
TCCCGACGAGCAGGCCGAGGTCGCCCGCGAGGAGCGTCCGTCGACGGCCACGATCGCCGCGATCGTGGGCGAGCTCGACGACGAGAAGGCGGGTGCGCGCGATGCCGCGACCTCGGCCGCCGACCGCCCCAGTCGCGGCATCCCGAACCGCGGCGCGCACGCGGTCGAGCGTCTCGCGTGTGAGCCCCTTCGGCAGGTCGGCGCCCGACGAGGTGCGCAGCGCGGCGAACGAGGCATCCACCTCCTGCTGGTCGGTGACCACTGCTGAGCCGACGCGTGCGTGGTAGTCGCGGTAGGCGGCGAGCTTCTCGGCGAAGGCGGCGAAGCCGAACGGCTTGATGAGGTACTGCACGATGCCGAGCGACACCGCCGACCGCACGACGGCGGCGTCGCGCACGGCCGTGACGGCGATGACGTCGATCTCGATGCCCGCCGCGCGCAGCGACCGGCAGAGCTCGATGCCGGTCGTGTCGGGCAGGTTCACGTCGAGGAGGATGAGGTCGATGGGCGCGATGCGACCGTCGCGAGCCTCCCGAAGCATCCGGATCGCCTCGTGGCCGGCATGTGCGATGCCCGCGACCTCGAAGCCGTCGACGCGTTCGACATAGGCGGCGTGCGCCTCGGCGGTGATCGGTTCGTCCTCGACAACCAGCACGCGGATCGCGTCACTCATCGGCGACCGCCTCGGCCACGGGTACGGCGGCCGCGCGCGATCGGCAGCGTCACCTCGAACATCGAGCCCACCACCCGGATGCTCCCGCCGAGGCGGGTCACGGTCTGCCGCACGAGCGCGAGTCCGATGCCGTGGCCGGTCGCCGCCTTCGTCGTGACGCCGAGGTCGAACACGCGGTCGCCGTCGCGCGGGCCGGCGCCGCTGTCGCGCACGGCGATGCGGAGCGTGGCATCCGTCGCCTCGACCGCGACATGCACGGTCGGCGCAGGCGTGGCGGCGGCCGCGTCGAGCGCGTTGTCGATGAGGTTGCCGACGATCGTGATCAGGTCGCGCGCGGGCACGGATGTCGCCTCGAGCCGATCGGGCAGGTCGATGTCGAACTCGATGCCGCGTTCGCTCGCCTGCGCGGCCTTGCCGAGCAGCAGCGCGAGCAGCACCGGTTCCTCGACCGCCGAGAGCAGCCGGTCGGCGAGGGCCTGGCTCAATGCGAGCTCGGAGCTCGCGAGGGCTGCGGCATCGGCCGGCCGATCGAGCTCGATCAGCGCGATGATCGTGTGCAGCCGGTTGGCGAACTCGTGGGCCTGCGAGCGCAGCGCGTCGGAGAGCGTCGTCATGGTCTCGAGCTCGCCGGTGAGCTCCTGCAGTTCGGTGTGGTCGCGCAGCGTCGTGACCGTGCCGACGCGGCCGTCGCCGCGACCCCGTTCGCGCGACACGATCACGTCGCGGTCGATCACGAGCACGTGGGTCGGCGTGATGGCGATCTCGTCGACGGCGGCGTCGGAGCGGCCCAGCACGTCGGCGACGGCAGGCGACAGGTCGAGCGACGTGAGCGGCACCGCCGTGGTGTCGTTCGCCGGTCGCCGTGGCAGCCCGAGCAGTTCGGCAGCCCGGTCGTTGTAGAGCACCACCGCATTCGAGCGGTCCTGCAGCACGAGTCCCTCGCCGATCGAGTGCAGCACGCCCTCGTAGTACGAGAACATGCGACTCATCTCCTCGGCGCCGCGGCCCCACGTGACGCGGCGCAGGTACCGGCTGAGGAGCCAGGCGCCGAGTGCGCCGAGCGCGATCATCGCGACCGCCGCCCAGATCACCGTGGCGATGCGACCGCCGAGCGCGACCTGCGTGTTCGAGACCGGTGATGCCGGCCGAGACGAGCGCGATCACCTCGCCGCCGGCGTCCTCGATCGGGACGACGGCGCGCACCGACGGCCCGAGCGTGCCGGTGTAGGTCTCGGTGAAGGCGTCGCCGGCGAGCGCCCGGTCGATGTTGCCGAGGAACTCGCGGCCGATCTGGTCGGGGTCGGCGTGCGTGTAGCGGATGCGGTCGGGCGCCATGATCGTGATGAAGTCCACGCCGGCCCTGTCCATGATCGTCGACGGCGTACGGCTGCAGCTCGGTCGTCGGGTCTTCGGTCGCGAGCGCCTCGTCGACGAACGGGTCGACCGCGATCGTCTGCGCCACGGCGAGCGTCTTCGCGGCGGCATCGCGCTCGACGTCGGCGCGGGCGTCGGCCCAGATCCAGGCGACGGCGATCACGGCGAGCAGGACGATCGCGACGAGTTGCAGCGCGAAGAGCTTCGCGGCGATGCTCCATCCCCGGATCCACGCCATCTGCCTCACCTCGCAACGCTGCTCGTCATCAGCCTAGGCACGCGGATCGAGGCGCGGTGCGAACACTATGAACACAACCGGATCGCCGCGGCATCGGCCGCCGCATCCTTGGGCGATACCCCGATTCGCCGACCGCGGCGATGACCGACCAAGGAAGCAGGGACGGCAATGGCGCTCCAGTCTCACACCTCGGGCACGAAGCCCAGGCGGAGGATCGACTCCTCGCACTACCTCTACATCGCGGTGATCGTCGCCGTGCTCGCGGGCATCACCGTGGGGCTCGCGGCGCCCGAGTTCGCCGTCGGCCTGAAGCCGATCGGCGATGCGTTCGTGATGCTGATCAAGATGATGATCGCCCCGATCATCTTCTGCACGATCGCGCTCGGTGTCGGATCGATCGCGAAGGCGGCGACCGTCGGCAAGGTCGGCGGCCTCGCGCTGGCTGTACTTCATGGTCATGTCGACGTTCGCGCTCGGCATCGGCCTCGTCGTGGGCAACCTCATCCACCCGGGCGAGGGGCTGAACATCGCGAACGCCACCTACGACGCGGGCGCGACCGAGTCGCACACCACGAGCGAGTTCATCCTCGGCATCATCCCGACGTCACTGCTGTCGTCGCTCGTCGACGGCAACATCCTGCAGGTGCTGTTCGTCGCACTGCTCGTGGGCTTCGCGCTGCAGAAGATGGGCACGAAGGGCACGCCGATCCTGGGCGCGATCCGCCAGATCCAGGCGCTCGTGTTCCGCATCCTCGCGATGATCATGTGGGTCGCGCCGATCGGCGCGTTCGGCGCCATCGCCGCGGTCGTCGGCAACACGGGCATCGGCGCGGTCTTCGCGCTCGGCACGCTCATGGTCGCCTTCTACATCACGTGCGCGCTCTTCATCGTGGTGGTGCTCGGGTCGCTGCTCTGGGCGGTCACGCGGGTCAACATCTTCAGGATGATGAAGTACCTCGGCCGTGAGTACCTGCTCATCGTCTCGACCTCGTCGAGCGAGGTCGTGCTGCCGCGCCTCATCGCGAAGATGGAGCACGCGGGCGTCTCGAAGCCCGTGGCCGGCATCACCATCCCGACCGGGTACTCGTTCAACCTCGACGGCACGGCGATCTACCTCACGATGGCCTCCCTGTTCATCGCGAGCGCAATGGGCACGCCCCTGTCGCTCGGGGAGCAGATCGGGCTGCTGCTGTTCATGATGGTCGCGTCGAAGGGCGCGGCGGGCGTCACCGGCGCCGGCCTCGCCACCCTGGCGGGCGGCCTGCAGGCGCACCGGCCCGACCTCGTCGACGGCGTCGGCGTGATCGTCGGCATCGACCGGTTCATGTCCGAGGCGCGCGCGCTCACGAACTTCACCGGCAACGCCGTTGCGACCCTGCTCGTCGGCACCTGGACGAAGCAGCTCGACCGCGAGCAGCTGCGCGGCGTGCTCGCGGGGGAGCAGCCGTTCGACGAGACGACCATGAGCGTCGACGACCACCTCTCTCCCGACGAGCAGGCCGAGGTCGCACGGGAGGAGCGTCCGTCGACGGCCACGATCGCCGCGATCGTGGGCGAACTCGACGACGAGAAGGCGGTCCAAGGCCGAGGCCGCTGACCACGCCTGACCTCGACGTCTCGTCGAGCCCGGTGGGTGCCGCATCCGCGGCGCCCGCCGGGCTCGACCGGGTATGCCGAGGGGGCCGACACCGGCGCGAGCGCCGACTGCACCGGTCGTCCCGGTATGTGACGCACTGCTCGAGAAGCGCGGGCGGATGCCGCGGGGGAGCCGTTGCCGATTGTGCGCGACGGCATCGTGCGCCACCATTGAATGGCGTCCGAAAGGCACATCACCGATCAGAATGCACCTGCGTGTGCGTGAGCAACATCGGAGGAAGCCATGACCGTCTCCCTTGCCCCGACATCGTTCGGCTTCAAGACAGCATTGGTCGTCGCGACGGCCGCCGCGTTGGCGGTCGCGCCCGGAACGGCCCAGGCTCAAGTCGACTACACCCCCGGCGCGCCGGGGGTCGGCGACCCGTACTTCCCACTCGACGGCAACGGCGGCTACGACGTCGACCACTACGGGTTGGAGGTCGCCTACGATCCGAAGACCGATGTCCTGACCGGCACCGCGACCGTCTCCGCATCGGCGACACAGAACCTCTCGAGCTTCAACCTCGACCTCGACGGGCTGACGGTTCGGTCGATCAGGGTCGACGGGCGGCCGTCCGATTGGAGCCGCGACGGCGACGAGCTCACCGTCACTCCGCGACGGGGCATCGACGACGGCAGCACGTTCACCGCCGTCATCCGCTACGACGGCGTTCCGCAGACCCTGCCCGACGGCTCGGGCTTCTTCCACACCGACGACGGCGCGCTCGCCTTGGGCCAGCCCCACGTCGCAGACACCTGGTTCCCGGTCAACGACCACCCGATCGACAAGGCGTCGTACACGATCGCCATCACCGTCCCCGAGGGCCTCGAGGCCATCTCGAACGGTGCCCTCGAGTCCCAGCGCACCAAGAAGGGCTTGACCACCTGGACCTGGAACGCCGTCGAGCCGATGGCGTCCTACCTGGCCATGATGGCCATCGGCGAGTACGACATCGACGCCTACATGGCCGACGGGCTGCGATTCTGGGATGCCCTGGACTCCGACCTCGTCGAACCGTTCGCCGCTCGCAGCGGCGAGCAGTTCGCGTGGTCGCAGGTCGCTGACACGTCGTACAAGCGCCTGAGCCGAACGATCAGCGTGCCCGCGCAGGGGGCCGAGCTGTCCTTCTGGATCAACCGCGAGACCGAGCTCAACTGGGACTTCGCCTTCGTCGAGGCCCGAACGGCCGGTCAAGGCGACTGGACGACCCTTCCCGACCTCAACGGACACACCACCCAGGGCACGGGCTTCGTGTGCCCGTTCTGGTTCTCGCTGCATCCCTTCCTGCGGCACTACCAGTCGCAGGCTGCGGGCGGCTGCGCTCCAGAAGGCTCGACCGGCGAATGGTGGGCTGCGAGTGGCGCGAGCAACGGCTACGAGCAGTGGGCGGTCGACCTGTCGGCGTACGCGGGCAGCGACGTCGAGGTCTCGATCAGCTATGCCAGCGATGACCTGTTCCAGTTCAACGGAGTGGTCGTCGACGATGTCGTCGTCTCGACCGGCGACGGCTCGACCTCGTTCGAGGACGACGCCGACGAATTCGACGGCTGGACGGTGCCGGGCTCGCCGCCGGGGAGCGCGCCGAATCCCAACGACTGGATCGTCGCCACTCAGGCCGATGCGCCCACTCCGCTCGGAGCGATCGCTCAGCAGTCGATGGACCGCCAGCCCGAGATCATCGAGTTCCTCGAGGGCACCTTCGGGCCGTACCCGTTCGCGACCGCGGGCGGCGTGGTCGACGATCTGAACGAACTGGGTTTCGCCCTCGAGACGCAGACCCGCCCGGTCTACTCACGGTGGTTCTTCACCGACACCTTCAGCGGTGACAGCGTCTTCGTGCACGAGATCGCCCACCAATGGGTGGGTGACGACCTCGCGGTCGAGCAGTGGCAGCACATCTGGCTCAACGAGGGATTCGCGACGTACGCCGAGTGGTTGTGGAGCGACGCCGAGGGCCTGGGAACCGTCCAGCAGATCTTCGACTTCTACGACAGCGTCTTCCCGGCCAGCGACCCGATCTGGACCGTCACCATCGGTGACCCCGGGCCCGATGCCCTGTTCGACTTCGCCGTCTACTTCCGCGGAGCGATGACGCTGCAGGCGTTGCGGCTCACGGTGGGTGACGACGACTTCTTCCAGATCCTGCAGGACTGGGTCGCCACCCAGGCGGGCGGGCACGTCACCACCGACGAGTTCATCGCGCTCGTCAAGGGAATCTCCGACGTTCCCGACGATCAGCTCGACGAGCTGTTCCAGATCTGGCTGTTCACTCCCGAGAAGCCCGATCTCGACGAGCTGGCGGCGCTTGCACCGGATGCCGCAGCCAAGCAGCTCACGCAGTCCTCGGCCGTGTTCCGCGAGCCCGTCGACCACCGCGGAGCCAAACACTGAGCGAACAATCCTGACAACGCCCCATCACCGTGCCACGATGGTGCGGGGGATGGGGGACGCTCATGGGGGATGACTACCCGAACATCGCGGATCATGGATCTGATCGGTGACCTGCAGACCGCGGCGCTCATCGATACGAACGGCACGATCGACTGGTTCTGCGCGCCGCGCTTCGACTCGCCCAGCGTGTTCGGGTCGCTGGTCGACGCTGAGCGCGGCGGGTACTGCAGCGTGCGACCCGACACCGACGACTACGTCACGCGTCAGCTCTACCTGCCGAACACGGCGATCCTCATGACCCGCTTCATGACCGAGGCCGGTGTGGGCGAGTTGATCGACTTCATGCCGATCGCCGGAGACGAGGCGACCGACCGTCACCGACTGGTGCGGATGCTTCGCGTGGTGCGCGGCACGATGTCGTTCAAGGCCGAGATCCAGCCGAGATTCGCCTACGGGCGAGCCTCGCACCGCATCGTGCCCTCCGACGGCCACGGCGCGATGTTCGTCTCCGACGACCAATCGCTCACCGTGCATCGCGTCGGCGATCCGGTGCTCCACGGCACCCAGCGCGCGGGTCAGATCGAAGCTGACAGCCGACGGGCTGCGCGTGACGGGCAGCCTGAACGCCGGCGAGATGACCGGGATCATGCTCGAGACCGGTGGTGCCGAGCCGAGGCGTATCTCTCACGACGAGATGAACGCCATGCTCCTCGAGACCACCCGATTCTGGCGGGACTGGAACAATCGCTCGACCTACCGGGGGCGCTGGCGCGAGATGGTCGGCCGCTCGGCGATGACGCTCAAGCTCATGACCTACGCCCCGACCGGTGCGCTCGTGGCCGCGCCGACGGCGGGCCTGCCCGAGCAGGTCGGCGGCGAGCGCAACTGGGACTACCGCTACACGTGGATCCGCGACGCATCCTTCTCGGTCTACTCGCTGCTCGGACTCGGTTACACCGCAGAGGCCGAGGCCTTCGTCGAGTGGCTGATGGAGCGCGTGCACGAAGCCGTGGGCGAGGGCTCCGGCCCGCTTGAAGATCATGTACCGCGTCGACGGCTCCTCCGACCTCGTCGAAGAGAGCCTCGAGGATTTCGACGGCTATCGGGGGTCACGGCCCGTGCGCATCGGCAACGGTGCTGCCGACCAGTTGCAGCTCGACATCTACGGCGAGGCGATGGACTCCATCCACCTCGCCGACACGCATGGACTGCAGCTTCCGCATGCGGGCTGGACCAAGATCAGCGAGATGCTCGACTGGGTCTGCGACAACTGGGACCAGCCCGACGAGGGCATCTGGGAGACGCGCGGAGGCCGGCAGAACTTCACGTACGGCCGCTTCATGTGCTGGGTGGCGCTCGATCGCGGCGTCCGACTCGCCCGGCTTCGCGGTCGCCCCGCGGCGATCGAGCGCTGGGTCGAGCAGCGCGACGCGATCTACGAGGAGATCATGACCGACGGGTGGGACTGCCGAGCGCGGCGCGTTCGTGCAGCACCAGGGCACCGACGTGCTCGACGCGTCGCTGCTGCTGATGCCGCTCATGGGGTTCATCGCCCCGCGCGACCCGATGTGGCTCTCGACGCTTGCGGCCATGGACACCGAGCTCGTCTCGGACAGCCTCGTCTACCGCTACAACCCGAGCGCATCGCCCGACGGGCTGCGCGGTGCAGAGGGCACATTCACGCTCTGCTCGTTCTGGTACGTCGACGCGCTCGCCCGTTCGGGTTACCTCGAGGAGGCCCAGCTCACCTTCGAGAAGATGCTGACCTACGCGAACCACCTCGGGCTCTACGCCGAGGAGATCGGGCTCACCGGGGAGCAGCTCGGCAACTTCCCGCAGGCGTTCAGCCATCTCTCGCTCATCAACGCGGCGATGAACCTCGACTACCAGCTCGACCACGGGTCAGGGGTCGTCGACCCCGTGATCCGCAAGGGGCGTCGCGCGACCTGACCAGGCGCAGTGCCGCGTTCGCGGCGCACCGCACGTCCGCCGATACGGCACGAGAACGAAGGAGCAGACGTGGTGGAGAACGGAGCCGCAGACCCTGACGCCGATGTGCTCGTGGTGTTCGGCATCACCGGCGACCTGGCGAGGGTGATGACCTTCCGGTCGCTCTACCGGCTCGAGCAACGTGGATTGCTCGACTGCCCCGTCGTCGGGGTCGCCGTGGATGACTGGACGATCGACCAGCTCGTCGAGCGTGCCCGCACGTCGATCGTCGGCACGGGGGAACAGCTCGACGAGGCGGTGTTCGCACGCTTCGCCGCGCGGCTCAGTTATGTGCAGGGCGACTTCGCCGACGACGCCACCTACTCGCGAGTCGGTGCGGCGATGGCCGGCGCGAAGAGCCCGGTGTTCTACCTCGAGATCCCACCGGGCCTGTTCGCGACGGTGGTGAAGGCCCTCGCCGATGCCGGCCTCACCGACCACGCCCGGGTCGTCATCGAGAAGCCGTTCGGCCACGACCTCGAGTCGGCCCGTGCGCTCGCCGCCGACCTGCACCAGCACATCGACGAGTCGCAGATCTTCAGGATCGACCACTACCTCGGCAAGATGGGCCTCGAGGAGATCCTGTACCTGCGGTTCGCGAACACGATGCTCGAGCCGGTGTGGAACCGCAACTACGTCGACTGCGTGCAGATCACGATGGCCGAGGACTTCGGCGTCTCCGACCGCGGCCACTTCTACGATCCGGTCGGGGCGCTGCGCGACGTCGTCGTCAACCACCTCATGCAGGTGTTCGCGGCGGTCGCGATGGAGGCGCCGGTGCACGGCGACCTCGACACGATCAAGGAGATGCAGACGCTGCTGTACCGCGCGACGCGCGATGCAGACCCGCAGCACTACGTTCGCGGCCAATTCGAGGGGTATCGCGAGATCGACGGCGTCGCCGCCGACTCCGAAACCGAGACCTACTGCGCCCTGCGCCTCGAGGTCGAGAACTGGCGTTGGTCGGGCGTGCCGTTCTTCATCCGCACGGGCAAGCTGCTGCCCGACACCCAGACCGAGGTGCGGCTGGTCTTCAAGCCGCAGCCGAACCTCGGCTTCGGGTTGCGCGACGCCGACAGCCAGCCCGATCAGTTGGTGATGCGGCTCGATCCGTCGACCGGCGTGCGAATTCTGCTCAATGCGCAACGAGCGGATGCCTCGAAGCCGAGCCTCGTCTCGCTCGACATGGAGTTCGCGACCGAAGGCGGCGAGGGACCCACCCCGTACGAGGTCCTCCTGCTGGCCGCCCTCAAGGGCCGCCGCGCCCGGTTCGGTCGGCAGGACACCATCGAGGCGGCGTGGCGGGTCATGCAGCCGCTGGTCGACAACCCGCCGCCGATCCACACGTATGCGCCCGGAACGTGGGGGCCGGCCGAGGCCGAGGCGCTCGTCGCCGAGCACGGCGGCTGGCGGGCGCCCTGGATCTGATCACGGCTCGCTGATGCTCGCTGAAGAGACGTCGGTGTCGCAGCTGAAGAGCAGCAGATGATCATGCGCCGGTACGTGGGGTCAACGAGTCTGCCGGCGTCTTCGTCGACACCCCGGACCCTCACGACCCAGGCTGCGGCATCAGCATAGGCCCGCCATCGACCCTCGAACCCGAGAATCTGCTCGGAACTTCTGCCGAGTGCGGAAGGTGGGACTTGAACCCACACGCCCGAAGGCACAGGAACCTAAATCCTGCGTGTCTGCCGATTTCACCACTCCCGCGAGTGCGCGATCAGTCTAAGCCGCCGTGGCTCACCCTGCGGGTGCGAGGTCGGCGCCCAGGAGCTGGAACAGCCGGAACTTGCGCTCGATCACCTCGGCGTCGGGCGGCAGGTTCCAGAGGAACACGTCCTCCATCGGCGCGTACGCGAACACGCGTGACGACGTCGTGACCTCGATCGCGTCGACCGGCCGGCCGAAGAGGTCTGGGCCGGTGCGGGCCGACACGCGGGCGATGGAACCGAGCGACTCGCCTGCAGCGGTCGAGAGGATCCGACCCGCGTGCGTCGCTCGCAGGCCGCGGGCGCGCAGCCTGCGCAACGGCGCGGGCTCGCGGCCCTGGAGGTTCGGCCAGCAGACCCGGCAACTCCGCACGTCGGTGAGCTGTCGCGCGGACTCCCGCGTGAACAGGGTCGGCAGCGCAGGTCGGTAGCGGGAGTCGGCCGCAAGGCGGGCGCGACGGGCATCCGTCCACAGGGCGGCGCGGTCGAGGTACTGGTCCATCACCGCACACTCGAGACGATGCAGCCTTCGGTGGCGCGGCGAGTCCATGCGCGTGACCGCGAACTCCGCGCCGTCGAGGAACGATTCGTGGAGCGTCGCGGATTCCTCGGCCACGACCCGATCGATGAGTGCATCCAACTCGAGCGGACTCATGGGCCACACTCCATTCCGCCGTACGGCGTCGGTACCGATGAGCCGAATGTAGCCGCGATGCGAATCCCGGGGCCGCAAGTCCGCGGCGACACGCGGGCACCGCTCGTCTCCGGATGAGCGAGTGGTCGGACCGCGGCGATCGCAGCGCTGTGGATAACTTCGGGACGGGTCATCCGCTTCACCGCATGATGGAGGCATGTCCGATCCCGTGCGCACCATCGCCGAGCGAGTGCGCACCCGCGTCCTCCGCGATGGCGTCGACCTGGCGGGCAACGACACCGTGACTGCGCGCTATGCGCGCGAAGAAGTACGGCGCTACAGCGAGCGTGCACTCACGGGTGCGCATGCGGGTCTCGGCGACGAGCACGGCACCGCACGCGATGTCGTCGCATCGCTCACCGGGTACGGGCCGCTGCAGCCGTTCTTCGACGACCCCGACGTCGAGGAGATCTGGATCAATGGCCCCACGCGGGTCTTCATCGCCAAGGGTGGTGTTTCCGAGCTCACGACCGTCATGCTCTCGGATCGCGAGGTGCGGGA